>NZ_JAMAUZ010000050.1:0-279 GCF_023714095.1 Paenibacillus sp. MER 99-2
TTGCATCAGGGGTAGGGGAGCGTTGTATAAGGGTTGAAGGTGTACCGTAAGGAGCGCTGGACATTATACAAGTGAGAATGCCGGTATGAGTAACGAAAAGATCAGTGAGAATCTGATCCGCCGAAAGCCTAAGGGTTCCTGAGGAAGGCTCGTCCACTCAGGGTAAGTCGGGACCTAAGGCGAGGCCGAAAGGCGTAGTCGAAGGACAACAGGTCGAAATTCCTGTACCACCGTAAGCCGTTATGAGCAATGGGGGGACGCAGTAGGGTAGTGACGCAG
>NZ_JAMAUZ010000051.1:0-266 GCF_023714095.1 Paenibacillus sp. MER 99-2
GTGCTCTTAGTAGCTTAACCATATGCTCCGGTTTCGTTTGCTCGCTTCCCTTGTTTTGGACTACGTCCAAAGCCAAAAGTCGCTCCCACCCGATACCATCGCAACTGCATTATCTACCGTTTTTATTGAAACTTGTTTGCACAAGTTCAGCTAAAAAGGAATGTTCTAATTCGCATTTACTTTCGTTTCGATATCTAGTTTTCAAAGAACAAGCTCCATGCAAAAGCAAGCTGTTTGAGAGTTTGAGCTCTCAAAACTGAGCAACG
>NZ_JAMAUZ010000052.1:0-265 GCF_023714095.1 Paenibacillus sp. MER 99-2
CCGCCGAAGGTGGGATAGATGATTGGGGTGAAGTCGTAACAAGGTAGCCGTATCGGAAGGTGCGGCTGGATCACCTCCTTTCTATGGAGAATCGTTTCCCGTAGCGGAAACATTCAAATATGCAGCTAAGCTGCAAACTACTCACTCGTTGCTCAGTTTTGAGAGCTCAAACTCTCAAACAGCTTGCTTTTGCATGGAGCTTGTTCTTTGAAAACTAGATATCGAAACGAAAGTAAATGCGAATTAGAACATTCCTTTTTAGCTG
>NZ_JAMAUZ010000053.1:0-257 GCF_023714095.1 Paenibacillus sp. MER 99-2
GTCACCGATATCACCTACATTCCCTGCCGAGGAGGCCGGTTATATCTCGCCAGTGTTCTGGATTTATGTACGCGTGAAATTGTAGGCTGGCGTCTGTACAACCATATGGAAACGAGTCTGGTGCTAGATACATTGAATGATGCTTACCGGGCCAAACGCCCCGCTCCAGGACTGCTACATCACTCGGATCGTGGCTCGCAGTACACGTCAAAAGAATACGTGGAGCAACTGAAATCGTATGGTATGGAACTCAGTAT
>NZ_JAMAUZ010000054.1:0-256 GCF_023714095.1 Paenibacillus sp. MER 99-2
AATTTCCAGTTACTCTTGTCTGAATACATAGGGCAAGTAGAGGCATACCAGGGGAACTGAAACATCTAAGTACCTTGAGGAAGAGAAAACAATAGTGATTCCGTCAGTAGCGGCGAGCGAACGCGGAGAAGCCCAAACCAAGGAGCTTGCTCTTTGGGGTTGTGGGACGTCTCACATGGAGTTACAAAGGAACCGGTTAAACGAAGAGGTCTGGAAAGGCCCGCCAAAGAAGGTAAAAGCCCTGTAATTGAAAGTC
>NZ_JAMAUZ010000055.1:0-255 GCF_023714095.1 Paenibacillus sp. MER 99-2
GAGACAGCGCCCAAGTCGTTACGCCATTCGTGCGGGTCAGAATTTACCTGACAAGGAATTTCGCTACCTTAGGACCGTTATAGTTACGGCCGCCGTTTACTGGGGCTTCGGTTCACAGCTTCGGATTGCTCCTAACCGCTCCCCTTAACCTTCCAGCACCGGGCAGGCGTCAGCCCGTATACTTCGCCTTACGGCTTCGCACAGACCTGTGTTTTTGCTAAACAGTCGCTTGGGCCTTTTCACTGCGGCCCCCTC
>NZ_JAMAUZ010000056.1:0-255 GCF_023714095.1 Paenibacillus sp. MER 99-2
GAGACAGCGCCCAAGTCGTTACGCCATTCGTGCGGGTCAGAATTTACCTGACAAGGAATTTCGCTACCTTAGGACCGTTATAGTTACGGCCGCCGTTTACTGGGGCTTCGGTTCACAGCTTCGGATTACTCCTAACCGCTCCCCTTAACCTTCCAGCACCGGGCAGGCGTCAGCCCGTATACTTCGCCTTACGGCTTCGCACAGACCTGTGTTTTTGCTAAACAGTCGCTTGGGCCTTTTCACTGCGGCCCCCTC
>NZ_JAMAUZ010000057.1:0-255 GCF_023714095.1 Paenibacillus sp. MER 99-2
CGAAGTGCTGGCAACTAAATATAAGGGTTGCGCTCGTTGCGGGACTTAACCCAACATCTCACGACACGAGCTGACGACAACCATGCACCACCTGTCTTGAATGTCCCGAAGGAAAGGTACATCTCTGTACCGGTCATTCAGATGTCAAGACCTGGTAAGGTTCTTCGCGTTGCTTCGAATTAAACCACATACTCCACTGCTTGTGCGGGTCCCCGTCAATTCCTTTGAGTTTCAGTCTTGCGACCGTACTCCCCA
>NZ_JAMAUZ010000058.1:0-255 GCF_023714095.1 Paenibacillus sp. MER 99-2
CGTCAAATGAATCTTCGTTCCGTGCATAGTCCTCGGTATCGTGTCCAAACGACGGATTCTAAACATCATCATCCCATTGCACCAAATACGCTGAACCAGCAATTTCAAACGTCCAAACCGAACACCGTATGGGTCACCGATATCACCTACATTCCCTGCCGAGGAGGCCGGTTATATCTCGCCAGTGTTCTGGATTTATGTACGCGTGAAATTGTAGGCTGGCGTCTGTACAACCATATGGAAACGAGTCTGGTG
>NZ_JAMAUZ010000059.1:0-255 GCF_023714095.1 Paenibacillus sp. MER 99-2
TTTAAGGTGTAAATGGTGGGCCCTGGTGGACTCGAACCACCGGCCTCACCCTTATCAGAGGTGCGCTCTAACCAACTGAGCTAAGGGCCCACATTATATTTACTTTAGAACCCATAATGGGTTACGCTTGGCGGCGTTCTACTCTCCCAGGACCCTGCGGTCCAAGTACCATTGACGCTGAAGGGCTTAACGGTCGTGTTCGGGATGGGAACGTGTGGAACCCCTTCGCTATCGCCACCAAACGTTTGAGAGTTT
>NZ_JAMAUZ010000005.1:0-334707 GCF_023714095.1 Paenibacillus sp. MER 99-2
CATTTGTGCTTCGAAATCATCCAGTCCGAAGACATGTACTGATTTCTTAGCGTCGATCTTGCAAGCAAGATCGTTACTCACTCGTTGTTCAGTTTTCAAAGATCAAACTTATTTCAGCGCCGACATTACTTCTCGTCAGCAACTTTTATATCTTATCACATCCGAACCAACTTTGCAAGCTCTTTTTTTAAATTTAAGTTTCTTTCGAAGCTTATTTCATTTGCTTGCCGCACCGTGTTTCTCGTGTTTTCTTGGCCGGAATTAGAATATACCATGAATATTAGTCACATGTAAAGAGTTAATTTTAATTTTATTCACTATGCGCCTGAATCACATGTTTATTACATCTTTTCTTCTATTATAAATAGCTGCCCATTACACCTTAGGAAATCTTCATTACAATTCTGCCTATGAAGCAATTTATATATAACAGTACTTTTATACACCGGGTCATCATGAAGGGTATTCGTCTTCTCTTCTATTAATGTAACTATGTTCATATAAATGATGTGAGTTTTGACAAGCTACTATTGCAATTGTTACCTTTATAGCAGAAGTGAGTAATTCAATCTCATATATAGATATAAATGTAGTTTCAAAAATAAGATAGACTCTTGGAGGGCGTAGCGTGACTCAATGGATCACAGAATTTATCCTTTTTTTCAAAGACTTGTCGTATGCAGGTGTGGTCATTGCTTTATCATTTGAATTTGTGCCTGCCGAACTCGTTCTCCCGCTCGCAGGTTATTGGGTTTACCTTGGGGATATGAATCTTATTCTTACTATTATAGCTGGTACGGTTGGAGGCACGTTTGGTCCACTAACGCTGTATGCGCTTGGTCGGTTTGGCGGAAGACCGCTCGTTGAGAAATACGGTAAGTATTTTCTCATTCGCACGCATCATCTAGAAGCTTCAGATCGTTTCTTTGAGAAATACGGCAGCGGGGTAGCTTTTTATGGGCGCTTCGTGCCAGGGGTAAGAACTTTGATATCTATACCTTGCGGTGTTACCAAAATGAATGTTTTTAAATTCAGTCTGTATACCTTCTTAGCAATGCTGCCCATTACATCACTTTATGTATATCTGGGCTTCAAGTTGGGCGCTCAGTGGGAGCATGTGGACGAGATTATCAAACCTTACATCCTACCAGCGGCTGCAATCTTTATTATCGGATTTGGACTTTACGTTCTTATTAAACGATTTAGAAAAGGACGGGTATCACAGTAAACGACTGATAGACTGACATGGTGAGACCATAAAGTATATTGTTCGAAGGCTGAAGACCAGCCTCCCCTCTCTACTTCAATCTCTTTACGTTGGCGTTTTCGCTTAATAGGAAATTGGGTAGATTCATCTAATGGGGCGTCGCCCATGTGTGTAACCATCTATATGTGACAACACAATGAAATACATAAGCCCAGGCTAACCGAGATGAACGGCTGCCTGGGCTTAAATTTTGCCTTGCTTTTTTATTCAATATAATCAAAAAGTGGGATCTACATTTTGCAATCATGCGATTCCACTAAGATCATGCTGATCATTGCTTTGTCATGGCATCCCCAATGGATTCAACTCACAGGATTCATGGGAATGACACCTAAATGTGATTGTCGTCTTTTCACTATTAAATTACGAATCCATTACGGTTCTAACACCTTACAGTCTGCCATAATCTCCGGCTTGTAACGCATGCTGTCTGCTTCTGTGATTGGACGTATGACTTTGCATGGAACACCTGCAGCTAATGAGTTTGGAGGGATATCACGCGTAACAACACTCCCCGCACCGATCACACTTCCGCTTCCAATCGTAACGCCGCCACATACTGTAACATTGGCAGAGATCCACACATCATCACCAATGGTGACGGGTTTGGCGTAACATAGCGATTTAATATCTCCATTTTGATCCAACATCTGTCTGCGCTCAGAAGCAATCAAGGGATGCACGGGAGTAACAATGGTCACATTAGGGCCAAAGCTGACATAGTCACCTATCGTCACCTGTGCATCGTCCTGTACAGTCAGATTGTAATTTCCGAAGAAGTGATCTCCAATCCGAGTATGCATCCCATAATGAAAGAAGATTGGACCTTGTATAAATCCTCCCTCCCCCTTAGATCCTAGTAACTGTTGCAAAATCATTTCTCGTTCTTCACTCTGATCCTCATACGTCAGGCTATATTGTTGACTTAGGTTGTGCGAACGACGTTTAATTCCCTTCAATTCTGGATCACTGGGACTAAAAAGAATTCCCTTTCTAATGCGCTCTTCTTCTCTCATACTATAACCTCCACAGCGTATTCATGTTCGTCATAAGGTTACTATCCCGTTTCAGCACTAAATACGAGCCGTGATAATGAACTAAAATCATTTTTCTGTGAAAACAGATTCTTTGTAATGTATGTTTATTAAGTAGCCGGACAAACACCTTCTTAGCTACGAGGTCATCATAACTGGTGTAACTGGTTTCATGTCAACGGGTGCTATTATTATAAAAAGCGAGCTCATCGCCCGCACAAAGACGTGAATCCACAGAACATCTTCTGTGGATTATATAGAATCCTCAAGGATGGTCTCCCTTAACTCTTGTAGAATCATCCATCGCAAGCCCGCATCGAAATTTTCCTGAAACGTCCCTTGATACACAACCTCAGGAAACGTAGGCATGGGATGTTCCATCTGATACTGCTTCCATGCAGCCTCCAGTTGCGCTTTCTCCACTCTCTCCTGATAAATCACGGTCTGATGTGGAGCTACAATAGCATTGACCGTTTGGATGATCTGGCAAACTTGCAGAAGGAACTCATCATCACTCATCTTACCTTTCCAATTCGGCGCAGAAGGTAGATACTTGATCTCACCAGACATTCCATTCTTTCCTTGGATGATCTGTCCATTCAACATAATTCCAAGACCAGGCGGATACCGATTAGGGAAGTAGATTCCAGTCACACACTGGTCTTTCATTTCCTCATGCTGAATACAGTACCCACTGATCGCAGCGTTAACGTCATTCTCGACAAGAACTTTCATCCCGAATTCACTCTGAATGTCTTGTATTAAACGTGAATTAATCAGTTCATCATGACTACTCACCGTAATATCCCCATCGACTGCTTGCCCTGGAATACCTATACCGATTCGATGAATAGAAGGATAGGACGTAACCAATTGTTTAATCAGTTGAAGAATATGTTGTTTATCCAGGACAGGAAGGATGCAATCTTCCTTAGACAGCACTTCATTTTCCAAATTAATGACGGTTGCCGAGATCAATTCTTCACCTTTCATTTCTTGGATATATAACACAAGTGCAAGTCTGTAATTATAATTGTATCGATAAGCTTGCGCCGGCCTGCCGCCATTCGAGGGAACTACTTTATCTTCAAATAATTCGCCACGATTACATAGTTCCTTCACCAAAGCGTTGATCGTCACCACACTAAGCTTCGTTAATGAAGCCAGCTGCGGCTTGGTCGCCGTTTCGATCTGTTGCATCACTTCACGCACATTATTTAAGTTGATGTGTTTCATCAATTTTGCATTCGCTTTTCTCATCATCCGCTTGTTCCCACCTCAGTTCTTCACCAAACAAGAAGAAACAGCAGTACCATATCTTCCAACTTGTAAAACTTATTTTAGCACTTTTGTTCCTTTACTCAAACAAGTCATCCATTGAACGAATCGGCTTTACTTCAATAAGTTGTTTCGATATAGACAGACTCACATAAGCGCCCAGCCAAATGATTGCTGCTAAAATAATGGATACCATATCTACTCATCGCCCCAACTTGTGCGGCTTAAGAAGTAGACGATTCACTGTCTCCGCACTAAGCAACATAAGGACAAGCAGGATGAACACAACAATGGGAAAAGCACCCGTACCGATTCTCGCTGCCAGAATTCCGAACAGTGGAGGAATCAATGTTGTTCCGCTATACGCAACAGCCATCTGGTAGCCCATTAGCTTGGCTGAATTTTCTTTGCCAAATCGTGTAGGTGTCTCATGCAAAAGCCCTGGGTAGATCGGAGCGAGACCAAGCCCCACCAGAACAAATCCTGCTACAGAAAACGTGGAAGGCAGTGGAAGCAATAAGATAATTCCGCCCGCTATCGTTACCCATTGTCCGTACCGGATCAACAGACGATTTTGAACTTTTAGCGTTATGAAACCTGTAATCAACCGACCAAATGTGATACCTGCATAATAAAGTGAGATGCTCGTTGCAGCTACCTCCGCTGAAATGCTCCTCGTACCTACTAAATAACTGGCTCCCCATAATCCAACGGTGGTTTCCACTCCGCAATATAACAAAAAGGCAAGCAAAGATGGCTTAACTCCGCGAATATTCAGTACCTTCACCGGAAGACTCGTGTGCGACTGTTGCTCTGTCTCTGCATGCTCTGGTCGTGATGATTCTCGCGTTGCAGCTACACGTTTCCATAGAGGCAAGGTTACAAGTAATACAACGACAAGTATCAATTGGATGATTGCGACGGCTGTATAACCGCCTCTCCATGAGTTCTCGCCTGCGATATACCCAGCCATGATGATTGGCCCCATGGTAGCACCAATGCCCCAGAAGCAATGCAGCCAGTTCATATGGTGTGCTTGGTAATTCTCGGCTACATAATGATTCAATGCGGCATCTACCGCTCCAGCCCCAAGACCCAATGGAATAGCAAGTAGCATAAACCAAACCATCGAAGGTGCGATCGAAAACCCAAATAGTGAAACTGCAGTTAACAAACAACTGAACATCGTGATTTTGCCTGTCCCTATTGTTCGAATCATCCTGCCGCTTGCCAAACTAGAAACGATTGTCCCTCCAGCGATAATCATCGATATTAATCCCGCCGACCCTACGGAAGAACCAATCTCCGGCCACATGACCGGCCAAGCAGAGCCAAGAAGCGAATCCGGAAGCCCCAGACTAATAAAGGCTAGATATATTATGATCAGAAACCAAGTTGCCATGGATGTAACTCCTCTCTTCAAAGTAGATACTAAATAAATATTCTTTATAAAGTTTATATTGTAAGTATGCGAGTGCTGGCCATCTTTTGTCAATATCCATTCGATGGATAGCGTTTGGCTGTAAAGGGCTAAGTTCGCCATTCACTAACGTATGTATGACCATGAATAAAAGACCGTGGGTATTTACCCACGGTCTTGACTTGTTTTCTCCACTACAGCAATATCATCGATAACGTAGGAAGTGGTTGTTCTTTTTTAAGTCATACAACTTATAGCTACTTTGTTATTTCGCCTTATAGCCTTATTTCCGCTCCACCGTATACCCTTTATCTTCAAGAAGCTTCACGATTCCGTGCTCACCCAGGTAGTGGGCTGCGCCAACAACGATGAAGTACTCTTCCCCTTTACCATTCTTCAGGTACCCGTCGATCTTATCCGCCATATCAATATTGCGATCAACCAGCATAGCTTTATTGTACTCCTCGTTGTCCGAGAAGCTGTTCGTCAGCTCAAGCAGCTGCTCGTCATCCCCTGTTTTCCACATCTCAGCCATTTGATTCAAACTCGTGTCGAGTACATCGAAGTTATCAATGGTTGCTTTGAGTGTTTCCTCTTGCAGCTCTTTGGAGAAGTTGTTGAACATTCCAAGCTGAGATTCATAGGACTCCAGTTCAATCACTGGAATTTTGCGCTGTACCGCCTTCTGGATGAAATACAAATCCACACCCTCAGATGCTTCATATCCACCATCCACTGACTTCAGTCCTCCGAGTGTAATTTCTACCACCCATGGTTTGAATGTATCAAAAGCGTCCGGTTCAATACCATTTTCCTTCAAAAGTTTACCCAGACTTGCATAGGTTTCACTGGAGATATGGTCTTTCAGCGTTGTCCCATCCTGATAGGTACCGAGATCGAGAACCATCTTCTGCTGCTCATCCGTAGCTGTGCTAATATCTACTTCTACGCCCAGGTAGTCTGCTTCCGCAAAGGCTTCTTCAAATTCAGGACGCAGTGGATAGAAACTCTCATCCGCAACGTGCATTGAACCTACGAGATAGACGGTATTACCGTTTTTCTCGACTTCCCACATAAAGCCGCGTCCACCAGTTTGGATCGTCTCAGTGTCTCCACCCTTGGATACCAGCAATACGGTACGCGTGGCGGAATCCCAGCGAACTTCATAACCCGCTGCATCACCAACGATACGAATCGGTGCATACGTTACTCCGTTGATCCGTGTAAGCTTGCTTTTCAGTGTAATCGTCCGACCATCGACTACAGCCGTAATCGTATCATCCGTTGCCGTCGTCAGCTTCACATCCATCGCATCCAGCGTTGTACGCAGTGGAACAAGAGTCGTTCCTTTCTCCAAGATTGGTGCACCTGTAGCATATTTTACTGCCTGATCATTAACCTTGACGGAAGTCTCCTGAGGCGCTGCCATAGCTGGTACTGCTGATGCGAGCAAACTTACCGAGACCGTAAGGGATAAGAGCATGCGTTTCCAATTTTTCATATTATGTATTCTCCTTTGGGATAAGTATAGTTGCCAATCATTGATTCAATAGAATGGACATCCTTAGTTCATACGGATAAAGGTGGGAAATGGTGCCATCTAATTTTCGGAGTAGCTCCTAGTGGCTGGAAAGTATGGATTTACCGATTGTTAATAATAACGTAAGAAAAATGACGGACTACAGCAAGAATCTTCTGTTAGACTCAGAGAAGAACATACCCAACACATTTAAGTTAAAGTGTGATATACATATGCATTGAAAGGTGGAACATCCATGGAGAACGCCGGCGTTAGTGCCGAAGAAACGACCAAAAAGAGGTCCTTACTCTCTATTAAAAAGAAACGGATTCCTTCTCTCACACCAGGCTGGAAAGGCGCTGTAGCTGCTCTATCTTTAGTGACCCTATCGTTATATTTCGTTCAAGCCTATTATTATTTGGGATCACGAGGTGCAAGTGACTACTGGATTGGCAGCATTCTGTTCCTGCTCGCGACAGTAGCGATAACCGGAATTCTTACAGGACTGCTGCATTGGGGCAAAAAAATACCTTCACGTTACGTATGGGCCATGCTTACTTCGCTTTTGTTGCTTTTACTCAGCTTACTCGGGCCTATCCCCCTTACGCTGCTTATTGTGGTATGCATCCTCATTTCCTTTTCCGTGCTTGGCGCACTGCTCTATCGATTCATCAGTGGAGTCTACCAGGAAGCTGGAATTTGGAAGAAAGTCCGGGCAACAACAAGTGCTGCGATTGCCGTCCTCTTCGTCTGTGTAATGGGTTACTGGATCGTCAGCGAAGGACAGAAGGAATTTGTCGCACCCTATCCGTTGCAAACGGTCAAGCCTGCTGAAGCTTACACAGGCCTATTAACCAATCCGGCAGAACCTGGAACATTTTCCGTGAAATCTCTGACCTACGGGAGTCACACAACGTATCGCGACGATCTGGGCACAAAAAAGACGCTGACCACTAAATCCGTCGATGGATCAGCCTTTGTTGGTGATTGGACGAAGAAACGCACAAGCACGTTTGGTTTTGGCGCTGGCGCAATGCCTTTAAACGGAACCGTCTGGTATCCCGAAGGTGACGTCACTTTTCCACTTGTGCTCATCGTGCATGGCAACCACCTTGCGACGAAATATTCAGATCCCGGTTATGCCTATTTAGCTGAATTGCTGGCAAGTCGCGGTAATATTGTCGTTTCCATTGATGAGAACTTCCTCAACTCCTCCCCATTTAACGAATGGTTTGTTTTCAAACCCCTACAAGGGGAAAATCGGGCTCGGGGATGGTTGCTGCTGGAACATCTTAAAGTGTGGGAAGAATGGAATGCTGCACGAGATAATCCATTCTATGGCAAAGTGGACATGGAGCGAATCGCTCTGATTGGACATTCACGGGGAGCTGAGGCTGTAACCACAGCGGCGGCGTACAACAAGATGACCTCTTATCCTGAGAACGCCAACATCAAGTTTAATTACAATTTCAACATCCGATCCATTGTGTCCATAGCGGGTACCGACGGACAATATAAACCAGGAGGACAGCCCGTGTCCTTAAAAGACGTGAATTATCTGGCTTTGCATGGCACCCATGACATGGACGTCACTTCATTTGTCGGAACAAGCCAGTACTACCGAACTGAATTTACGGATCGTAGTGAATTTTTCAAATCTTATGTATACATATATGGCGCTAACCACGGGCAATTCAACACGGAGTGGGGCAAACATGACGGTGTCGGGTTAGGCAACCAGTTGTTCAACACAGCCAGTCTTCTACCGCAAGATCAGCAAATACAGGCTGCCAAGGTGCTCATCTCATCTTTTCTAGAAGCCACTCTTCAGGAGAATACTTCATACCAGATGGTGTTTCAGGATCTTGGATACGCCAGGGAATGGCTTCCCGAGACGATGTATATCAGCAATTATTGGGATGCAGATACATTAACCATTAGCAATTATGGCGAGGACAGTGATCCGGGAACAACCACATTGCCAGGGGGAAGCTTAGAAGGAGAAAGACTGAAGACATGGAAAGAGCAAAACGTCGAGATGGGGCATACAACCGATCCATATAACGCCGTTGCACTGGAATGGGATCAGGCAGCTACTTCTGCTGCACCCGCATACAGGGTGATTCTACCCGATCAAGACATCGACATTTCCAATCAAAGTTCCATCGTGTTCTCCATCGCTAATACGGAAACCGATCAAGATGTGGATGGAGCGGATACGCCGGTGGATATTACCATTGTCGTAGAAGATGAGCTCGGAAATACTAGCCGTGTACCGCTGAGTAGCGTCTCACCGCTGCTGCCAATGTTCGAAGGAGCTCTGGCGAAATCACCGTTTGCACTGTTCCAGACGACAAAGGAGCCAGTGTTCCAGAACTATGCCTTCCAATTGGCTGATTTCATTGCAAATAATCCGGCTCTAAAGCCGGAGCAGATCAGAAAGATTAGCTTTGTGTTCGACCAAACGGAGAAAGGTAGCATTATGATTCGGGATATTGGTGTTCGGTGATCATTTCTTATTAGGATGGCTGCGTCCTTATGAATAGAGCAAAAACACTCAAATTATTCTCAATGTACTGGGAATAATTTGAGTGTTTTCATTTTGCGCTCATGACATCCGTCACCAACAACTGAACGCTTTCACCGAATAGGCTTCATAGTGCGTGTTCAAAAAGGTCGGTTTTCAGTACCGAGAAGATGGGATGAAGATAGAAATGGAGTAGCGGAGCGTAGGCAAAACTACGTGAGCAACGGACATTTCGGCTGAATTCCATATAGGGCGCTGAGATGCCGCTCGCGCATCCTTCGTAATCAAAAGTGGACTTTTTGAACAACCTCTTCATAGAAGATTTTACTGTTATATGGCTCACTATGAGATGCTCTACTAAAACAACATATTCATCAAATCTACGTACTCAGTTGGTCTCCAATCATTTGCAGCTCAATGTTCTTCATCTCATAAAAGTAGCCTTTCTGCTCCATCAGTTCGGTGAAGGAACCCGTTTCCACAACCTTACCTCGATCCATAACCACGATCTGATCCATTTTCTCAAGTCCTGTCAGCCGATGACAGATGAGAAGAAGTGTATCATCCGCAGCCTGTGCAAAGACCTCCTGCAACACCCGTTGTTCTGTTACATAATCGAGTGAAGAGGTTGGTTCGTCCAGAAGCCATATGCGTCCGCTCCGCAGCATAGCTCGTGCCATGGCCAGGCGCTGTTTCTCGCCATCGGATAGGTTCTCGCCCTTTTCATACACTATATCGCTGAGCAACATATTGGGCAGTTGGACTTTCTCCAGCACAGCCGTTAATTGTTCGTCAGCATGCTCTTCCCCTTGCAGGAGTAAGTTATCCCGCACGGTTCCCTTGAAGAAGTGACCTTGCTGTAAGACAACGTTTGCTGCTTGCCATATCCTCTCTTCATCTAGCTTACTTAGCGAAACGTCATTCAACTGTATGTCGCCAGACGCTGGCTCGCGTAGTTTAAGTAATAGATCCACAATGGTAGACTTTCCTGAACCGCTGGGTCCGACAATCGCTGTTTTGGAGCCAGGAGGAAAAGTTATAGAAATATCATTCAACGCTGCTCTCCACTCCCCCTCATATTGAAAGGTAACGTGAGATAGTTGGATTGAAATGGCCTGTTCGGTAGTGCACAGTCCATCCGGTTGACCTGGTTGTGCAGACTGCATATCGGGACTCTGAACCGTCTCGGTCAGTCGTCTGGCTGCATGTTCACTATCCTGTTTATATACGGGCAATATAGCCATCGCTGTTGCCTCTTCAAATACGGTCTGCGTAGCCAGGATCAGCATCGCGAGATAAACGCCGGCAAGTGACCCATCCATGATTAACCATGCGCCAACGACCAGCACACCCCATGTCACGAGATACGTTACAAAAATATGCATGGATTGCCCACGAAGCAGATGCCCTGCTGCTCTTTGCTGCTCGAATGCCAATGCAGCGGAAGTCTGCTGTAGCTGCTGCTCCCTTTGCTCCAATTGACCATATACCTTTAAATCGCGAAATCCATACAATACTTCGGTTACTTCCGTAGACAGTAATGCCCGTTGCTGCCGTACACGACCGTGTATTTTACGCTGTCCCAGCAAAACGATACTTGGTACAACAAATGCCGTAATTAACATACCCATTACGAGCAAACACGCAACCCAGAACGAATAAACGGAAGTAAATAGCACGGTAGACAAGAACACCATAACAACGATAATCGGCGGATACGCAACACGCAAAAAATAATTTTGCAGGCTTTCCACATCACCAACAATCCGCGCAAGCAGATCCCCGCTTCGGTTTTTATTCAGTATGCCTGGTGTTACGGGAATGAGCTTGGCAAAAAAGGAGGTGCGCAACCGGCTCAACATGGAGAACGTCGCTCTGTGTGAGTACAATCGTTCCCCGTAGCGGCTCGCTGCTCGAAGAAAACCGAGCAGTTTGACCATGGAGGTAAGTACAATTAAGGTGTAAAGTGGCGGCGCAAATACGGTTTGCGCGATCATATACCCACTGGCAGAGAATAGACCTACTCCTGCTATACCTGCAATAAATCCACCCAAAATAGAAAGCAAGATATCCTTACGCTCCTGAACCATGGCCTTGGACAGAATAGCTAGTTCACTCATGTTAACCCTCCTTTTCGTTGAATATGAACCATCTCGGCATACTGAGGTAGTCGCTGCAGCAGTTCTTCATGTGATCCGGAGTCTATGAGTACACCATTCTCCATGAATAAAATGTTGTCTGCCTGTTGAATGGTATATAGTCGGTGAGCTACCGTGATCATCGTTGCCATTTGTGTTAGTGATGCAATAGAACGTTGTAGCACCCGCTCAGTGTGAACATCGAGTCCCACCGTTGGTTCATCAAACAAGATGATAGCCGGTCGTTTCAGGAACGCACGTGCAAGGGCAAGCCTTTGTTTCTCCCCGCCAGATAACCCCCTGCCTCCTTCACCAACATAGGTATCCAACCCTTGCTCCAATTGGGAAGTAACCGCACCAAGTCCTGCTTCCTCTGCCGCTTGTTCAAGGTCGGCTCTGGAACTATTCGCACCCGAACCAATCGCAATGTTCTCAGCCAATGTACCCGCGAAAATATACGGATGCTGGGTAATGTAGCTAACCTGCTCAAACCAGGCAGCCTCATCATATTGGGACAACAGACGTCCATTAACCAGAACTTCTCCTGACGTCGGTTTTAATAATCCGGAGATGAGGTGAAGTAGAGTCGTTTTACCAGAGCCGCTTTTGCCAACAATTGCGATATTCTCTCCTGGTTTAATGGAGATCCGCCTTGCTTCAAGCTCAAATGAATCCGGTGCATATCGAAAATGGGTATCGATTAGATCGATGGATGGTGGCATAGGCGTCAGCACTGGATGTTTAGTCGACGACAATGGTTCCAATTGAGCCTCAGCCATCACATCGGTAATCTCACTCTTATTGTTATGAGCTACCTTTTCGCCATCACTCTGTACACTCGTCGTATTCGTGTCTGTAAGCATCTGCTCCACCTTGCGAATCGCTCCCATACTGGTTCTACCGCTGTGAAAAGCGGTTCCTGTATTTTTCAGCAGGCTGTAAAACTCGGGAACGAGTAACAACACAAGAAAGGCTGTGTGGAACGTTATCGCCTTGAATATTAGCAACTGAATAGCAAGTTCAAGAGCGACGATCCCGATGCCTAACATGACGATCGACTCCAGCATGAAGGTATTCGTAAACGCAATTTTCAGAATGCTCATTGTTGTATCACGATATCCGAGGCTACTGCGTTCTATCTCCTGGCGCTGACGATCAGCCTTACCAAATATTTTTAATGTCACTAGCCCTTGAAGCGAGTCCAGAAAGGTACCAGAAAACTCAGCCAGTTGCGCGTATTTTTCTTCAGACTTGTTCTTGGTTTGCAGTCCGACCAAAATCATAAATAAAGGGATAAACGGAGCTGTACAGAGCAGAATCCAACCTGTGTTAGCATGCTGGGTAAATGCAACAACTAGAATCAGAATCGGAATGATCGCAGCTTCCATCATACGCGGCATGTACTGGCTGAAATAACTATCCGCCTCATCCACCGCATCCAGCGCAACACTAACCTTTGCTCCCGTCTGTCCATGCAGCGTCGAAGACATGGAAGCATGAGTCAGGTTTTGCAGCACCTTAGCTCGCATATGCGTCTTGGCCTGAGCCGCCATATGCAAGCCGATTTTTCCGTTGCCATACACTAAAAGCGTGCGCAAAGCCATAACAGCCAGCAATATACCGAGCAGCATAACTACTGAGGCAAAGGAAGCTTTCTCTACAAAGATTCGCTGGACTGCTTCAGCCATAAGTGTAGCCTGGCTTATAATCGCTACACCCAGGGCCAGAGAAATAAGCATAAGGAGAAGCCTGCTTTTTCGTTGTAATGACATTTGCTGAGCAATCAGACTCGATTTCCTTTTCACAGTGCGCTCCTCCTTTTATTTTTTCCCTTTGACATAATCCGCATCGAACAGAAATAGCTTGAAGACCAGAATAAGAGATGGAATCAGCAAGCATAGTCCTCCGATAAAAACAACGACAAGCGCGAAGCCCATGGCTGGTGATGTCGCACTACTCTGAATCGTGATATAGGGATCAAGAATATAAGGATATTGACCAATCCCGTAAGCAAAAAAGGCACAGAAAAATTGAAGCATGATGCAGATAAATGCCAGTCCATATCTACGTCCGTTAAACAGCAGCCACATGGCAACCATGAAGAAAGCAACGGAAAGTGCAAGCAACCACCACAGATCCATCATATTTTGAAAATGCCGCTCATTGTGTTGACCCAAATATATAAATGCAGTCAGTGCGAGAATGATGGTTGGTGTACTCCAAAACAAAGCATAATTCCGCATCAGCTTGAGTGCACCCTGATCCTCTGCCCGTGATGCATAAAAGGTTAGAAACGCTCCGCTAATAAATAGTACAGAGACGATCGCCAGTCCAACGATGCTCCACGATAATGGATTGGTAAATAGCGCCCAATAATCCAGTGTAACGGTCTCGCCCTGTTTCAGGATAAATCCGCCTTCCGACAGTGTCAGTGCCACTGACAGCGATGCAGGAATTAGCAAACCTGTGGCTCCATATAAAAACAGGTACACGATATTATTTTTGGAACCATAATTCTCAAAAGCATAGAACGAGCCACGAATGGCAAGCAGTATGATGGCAATACTTCCCGGCACGATTAAGGCTGCGCCATAATAGGAGGCTGTGTCCGGGAAAAAACCGACAATACCGATGTAGAAAAATACAAAAAACACATTGGTAATCTCCCAGACCGGCGATAGATAACGGGAGATCAAACGATTAATCAGGTGATCCTGCTTCGTCAAACGGGCATAGAAGGCAAAAAATCCAGCGCCGAAATCAATAGAAGCTACGATGAGATAGCCATACAAGAACAGCCAGAGTACCGAAATTCCGATTAATTCATAACTCATCAGGCATGCCCTCCTTTGTCCGCGGATTGATCCTGTTTCGCCTTCAGCCATTTTTCCATCTCAACCTCAGCAGGATTGTTGTTAAACAAACGTCTTAATACAAGAGCACATATAACGCCGAGCACGATATACAACAGTAGGAACACGAAAAATAATATTCTCACACTTGGTGATGAAGTCGCTGCTTCTTCCACTCGCATATATCCTCGAATAATCCATGGCTGTCGTCCCACCTCTGCATAGAACCAGCCCATCTCAACGGCAAGAAACGCAAGTGGAGCACTCAGCGCGACGAGGCGAAGCATCCACTTGTTAAACTGATTACGCTTCTTCCAGAACACAAGTAGGAAATATAGACTGGAGATCGCAAGCAGAGCGAATCCAATTCCGGCCATCACATCGAATAAATAATGCACCAGCAGTGGCGGCTGTTCATCCGGTGGGAATTCATTCAGCCCCGTCACTTCGGCATTAAAGTCTCCAAAGGCGAGGAAGCTGAGCAATTTAGGCAAGTGAAGAGCTCCTATAATCTCATGTTCCGCATTCAGCCAGCCGAGTAAAATTAAATCTGCGCCGCTCTCTGTCTCAAAATGCCATTCCGCTGCTGCCAGCTTCTCAGGCTGATGTTCAGCCAGAAACTTGGCAGATACATCTCCAGCGAGTGTGTTCAGCAAACTGAATACTAAAACAACAGCCATCATTAGATTCAAGCCTTTCTTGTGGTACGCAGTAACACCTTTTCTCAGCATGGCAAGGGCAGCAATCCCTGCAAGCAGAGCCGCCCCCGTCAAATAGGCTGAGCTTAGCACATGGAATACCTTGGAGAATGTTGCTGTATTCAGCATCGCTTGCACAGGGTTAACCGCGATGAACTGGCCTGCCTCCATGACAAATCCTTCAGGTTGGTTCATGAATCCGTTCACGGTTGTAATAAAAACAGCCGACATTCCTGCTCCGGCCACAACCGGTATGGTCAGCAACCAGTGAATATACGGGTTCTTGAATCGATCCCATGTATAGAGATAAATGCCTAGGAAGATCGCTTCGAAGAAGAACGCGAACACTTCCATAAATAGCGGTAATGCAATGACATTCCCGGCCAGCTTCATAAAGTTCGGCCACACCAAGGCAAGCTGTAGAGATATCGCTGTACCTGTCACGACACCCACTGCCACCGAAATGACAAACCCTCGTGACCACCTTTTCGCCATAAGTATGTAATGGTTATCCTTCTTCCGAATGCCAATGAACTCAGCAATAGCAATCATTAGAGGCACACCTACACCAAGTGTCGCAAAGATCACGTGAAACCCAAGCGTTAAGCCAGTCACCAATCTGCTCCATAACACCGTATCTAACTCCATACCTCTGTCACCTCCGTTTTCATTTTTCACTTAAGAATTCAATACACAATAAAGTACGAGAAAAATTTCACATATCAGGATATAAAGGTGCATTCCGAGATAATCAACATGGCTAATGCTTAAATTATCCTACTCTCGCAGTCCTATACATACCATCGTGATATATAAAATTATTATATCTACAATTGCGAATGACACAATTGCAGTCACTTCCTTGACATGAAATAGTCAAGGAACAGTCACCCCTTTTCAACTAATCTATGAAAATGATCCAAATTACCCTTTAGAGCTATTGACTTGTTAATCAGCAGGATTGAGATAATGCTGGATGCAAAAAAGAAGCCACTAATCTTAGAATTAGCGGCATTTTTAATCGTTGTACTGGATGCTGTTATTCGAATTTCATATAAAAAATAGTCTTGTAGCTCAAAATCTCCCTGATTTGCAGAGGTCATTTTCATTATTCCATCATCAGTTATTTGACCCATTCTATTCTCCAAGTAAACTCAATCCGAATCCTTATCCAAATCAACTACTATATCTTGTAACGTTACATTCTCAAGTACTTTCTCCAGTGCTCTCTGTGCCAATGAAAAAATAGGTTCGATCGTTCCTTGAAGGTTTTTCCCCACCGGACAATCGGGGTTTGGCTTCTCTTGAATATTGAAGAGATTATTGTCATTCACTGCATTTACTGCTGTGTACACATCGAACAATGTGATTTCACTTAGATCTCGTGCAAGTGTAGCCCCTGCTTTTCCACGGGTTACATGCACTAATCCTGATTTTTTTAACATCCCCATCACTTTTCGAACGATTACAGGGTGTGTATTAACGCTGTCTGCAATCATCTCAGATGAGTTATTTCCTTCTTTATTGACTTCCAACAACGACAAAATGTGTATTCCTATATAAAACCGAGAGCTTACGGACATATTTTCACCCCAATGATACAAAAATAAGTGCGTTACGATTGAACTATTGTATTAAAAATTAGAATTTCTGAGGAAGCTATATTAACATTCTAACAGCTATTTAGCATGTTACAATGAGTCTCATTTTTTTAGGTTGTACATCTGATAACTCTATCCCGGTATAAAAACTGGATCAAGCAAAGGGAATTCGCCTGATCCAGATTAACGTAGCATAATGAAAGATACTCTTCTAAAAAACTTCTCTTCGCTTAATGATAAATCAGATTAACTGAGCATAATTTTCTTCTAACTTATCAGCGGTCATTGCGCCGCCGCCTAAAGGATACAAGGTATTATCTTTTTTCAAGAAAAGAGTTGGGTAACTTCTCGCCCCAAGGTTGCTGGCTGCTACGAATTCTTGCTGAACAAGATCTCGTGTCTCTGGATTTATAATTCTATCGATCACTTTCTGCTCATCCAGATTGAGTTGCTTGGCAATGTCTTGATACGTTTGTATATCACTGAGACTCTTACCCTCATAATAAAATGCACGCTGCATTGCAGCCGCTAGATTCACTGCTTGTTCTGGTGCCAAGGAGCGTAAAGCGGAAAATCCAATAGCTGCTGCCTCACTATCCATAATAAATGTACCGTCATTTACAAGTTTATTGTACGGAGCACCAAACTCCGCGCCAGTAAGCTGAGCAATTCGTTTATTGGCTTCTGGAATATGTGGATATGCTGCCATTGCTTGACTGCGATCATCTATAAAAAGACCACCCGACAACACTTCGATCGGTAATTCTAAGTGATTTTGATGAAATGTCCGTAGGCTATTGGAGAATCCATAACACCATCCACAATATGCATCCCACACATAGATTAGAGAAATATCCTTATTTGTCATCATTCACAACAACTCCATTTTAGAATGTTTTAGCCAGATCTTTCGCTCTCTCGATGGCGTTTTCTTTGATCTCTTGTGCCTTGTCCTTCGCTTTATTATGTCCTTCAACAAACAGACCTTCGAATGAAGGTACTCCGAAGAATTTCATGATGACTTGAAGATGACGATGCCCCATCTCAAGCTCATTCGCAGGACTGTCAGAGTAGAAGCCACCTCGTGCTTGAATATGAATTGCTTTTTTATCAGTCAGTAGGCCAATAGGTTGTCCCTCTTCTGAATAACGGAAAGATTTACCCGCTACAGAGACAGCATCAATATAGGCTTTCATCACTGGAGGATATGAGAAGTTCCAGAAAGGAGTTACAAACACATACTTGTCCGCCTCAATAAATTGATCAGACAATTCTGCTAGACGCTTTACCTTCGCTTGTTCATCGCTTGAGAGTTGAGCAAATTCAGTTCCAGAGCGCAGCTTGCCCCAGCCACTAAAAACATGTGCATCAATATGAGGGATATACTCTTGGTACAAATCAATGTTCACAATCTCATCTTCAGGATTAGCCTCCTTGTAAGCTTCGATAAATGCTTTACCTACAGTTAGGCTATACGATGTGGATTCTTCAAGGGGGTGTGCTGTAATAAAAAGTACTTTCGTCATTATGATCATTCCTTTTGTTTTAATTTAGTGTGATTTGTTGTAATAATAAAAGTTACAACTTATATTTGTAATAATATATGTTACAACTCATTTGTTGTCAACGGTTATTTGTAATTGCATCTGATTATCAACAAAAAAAGTCATTGATTGAAAGATCAATCAACGACTTCATCTACGTAAGGTGTGATTATTGTTGTTTTTGATAAGCATGCATTGCCGTTTGAAATTGGTCTAGTGCTTCTTGATATTTGAGACGATCCTTATCGTTGGTGGCAAGCTGTTTTTTCATCATTAAATCATCCTGCAGTCTTGTAACTAACTCCGTTATTTGATCCTTTGGATTGGAATTTGCCGGTTTAGGCAAAGAATCTGTACCTGTCTGTATTGTAAGTTCTCCCTTGCTATCCACCTGACCAATCGAGACTTGTCCCAAATTCAAGCCAAGCTTGCGTAGCTCTTTTTGTACCCAATCTTCATTATATCCTGTTACTTGTAAAGTATCTGGCAAGATATGCCCATCCATAATGATTGTTCTGGGTTCCTTTTCAGAAGATATATGATAGCCCAATGCGTTGGCTGTAAGGGGTTGATACTCTTTCTTTAACATGACGCTGATATCTCCACTCTGTTCCATTACGGCAAACTCAACATCGGCAACTCGAAACACATCTTTTTTACGAAGCTGCTCCAGAAATTCATCAATCGTCAAGCGTTCTTTCGCTAGAGCTTTTTCGATCACTGCTCCATTTTCAATAAGAATTGTTGATTTCCCGTCTACAATATCCCGAAACTTTTTACTTTTCATCGTTAAGTACTCCGCACCTGCAGACACGGAAACCCATACAAATACCGCAAGAAAACCTAAATACCACTTTGTATCTGTATCTAACGAAATATACCCCACCAAATTACCTAAGGTAATCCCCGTAATATACTCAAACAAAGACAATTCAGAAATTTGGCGCTTTCCTAGAATTTTCGTAATGAAAAACAGAACTGTTACTGCAGCTAACGTTCGAAATGTGACCTCTAACCATTCTGGCACGTTGAATGCTCCATTCCTGTGGATTAACTGTGTTGGCGACGCTTGTTAGAGGTTATAATTACCACGACATTCATGATGTATGCACAGGATATGATATCCTTTCAATTCAAACGTTTCGGTAAATGAAAATCTCTCTCAATTAGCTTGATATTACGTGACGTATATTGTAAATTAAAAAATACGTTTTTGCTTTACAGCAATGAAATAGAATCATACATATGAAGGGAAAAGGAAAGTTCAATGGATATTTATCTTAAGTATTTTCTAATCGGCCTTGCTATAGCGATGCCTGTTGGAGCAATTACAGTAGAAATGACCAAGCAAGGATTGAAAAATGGATTCATTCATGGATGGGCAGTCGGAATTGGTGGCATGACGGTGGATATTTTGCTTATACTGGCTCTCTACTTCGGCTTCGCTTCCGTGTTGGCCTTACCGTATGTACAAACTCCGCTGTGGATTGTAGGTGCAGGATTCCTCGCATATCTCGGTTACGATTCAATCAAAAATGCCGATAAAGATATCACCCCAGCAGATGAGAAAACACAGAAATCATTTTTTAGTACATATCGAAATGGTTTGCTTGTTGCAGTATCACCGGGTAACCTGGTATTTTGGGTTTCCGTATTCGGAGCCGTTCTAACTCAGTCCTATAGTTCTTCCCACTCCGGGAGCTTTGCCATTGCAGCATTTGGGGTGATGAGCGGGATTTTGATTCACGATTTAGGGCTACTGTCCATTGTGTCAGTAACAAGAAAAGTAATGAGTCGCCAAATGATTCGCTGGGTTTCAGTCATCGCGGGCATTATGTTGCTTGGGTTCTCTCTTTATTTTGTGTATGAGTTCGTGAATGGACTCATTGAATTATTTTGAAGAAATTGATGTTATCTATACTAAACAACCTGAATCCTAAATAATCGGACTCAGGTTGTTTTAACGATTAATGATGTTAATTACTATCATCTTGAAAAAAGTTATGATCTATTATCGCTTTTATCTGTATCATTTTCTTATCTAGCTTGCAGTTAGTTCCTACTATTTCGACAATCGTCCAGTATACGTCTGGCTGTGGACTCATCCGTGATTAACATATTGATGTACTTGCCATGTAAGGAAGCGAGGATACATTCGATTTTGTGCAAACCAAAAGCCATACCCACTACCGTTCGAGCCTTTTTCAATTGTTCTAGTCCAAGTCCAATGACTTTGCGGTTAATGGGGTGTCCAGCAATTGATCCGTCTCGCGTTATAAATACCGAGTTAATATCTGCAACCGTGTTCAACAGTTTAAGTTCCGATAACACTTGCTCGTTAAGGTAACCCGATCTTTCCATCGTAGACATGGAAAAGGGATTGCCGATGCCTACTAGTGCAAGATCGATTCGTTCACCCTCCCGCAGAACTTCCGCAATGTTCGCCATGCCTACGATCTGCTCGCGTAACTCTTCCGTCTCTACCACAGCAGGTGCATATAACGTTTCGCACGTAACGCCCATTTTCTTAGATAACTCATACGCAATCTGATTAGAGTGCATCTCATTGCGAGAATTGCCTGTACCTCCGACAAGTGGGATGATTTTGACGTTTTCTTTTTTTTCGAGCGGAAATTCCCTAACCATCTGATACAAGGTGTTACCCCAGGAAACGCCGACCCGATCCCCGTTTTTGATCAACCGTTGCACGAATTGGGCAGCCGCTCTGCCAACCGCACTCGAAACCAATTCCTTGTTCAGATCCTTGGTCGGAACGACCAGAACCTGTTTCAATTCAAATGTATTTTCAAGTTCTTTCTCCAAATTCGTAATCTCGCGATCATCATCATGAATAACAATTTCAATAATGCCTTCGTCCTTGGCACGTTGCAGCATTTTGGAGATTACTGGTCTCGATACCCCTAGCTTCTCCGCGATCTTCTCTTGTGTCCACGATTCGTAATAATACATCTTACATACTCTGACCAGATTTTTGCGCTCGTCTATATTCACATACAAGTCCGCCTTTTACTTTATAGTTCCGTGCGTACACATGTCCCAATATAAAATGGCGTTCCACCAGTGTCAAGCAAGGTACATATTTCCAGTTCGGCTTTACACAAGTTTGACATTCCTTTGACATCCAAGTAATAAAGTGTCCTTACAATGAGAACTGTTCAGAACAATTGTAACAGCATAGAACATTTGTAAATGACTGCAGATCAAGACAGACTGAGGTGCAAAAATGAATGTAAAGATTCTTGGATACTGGGGCGGCTACCCTGCGGCAGGTGGGGCAACAGCAGGATATCTGGTAACCACAGACGAAGGACAAATTTTATTGGATTGTGGCAGCGGCGTGATGAGCAAACTCCCTATTGAAACCAAGGTAGAAGCGATATCCGGCGTGATTCTGTCTCACCTACACTATGATCATATGGCCGACCTAGGTGTACTTCAATATGCCGCAGCAGGTGCCATTCGCAACGGCCGTATGAAGGAAAAACTGAAGCTCTACGCTCCAAGTGATCCCGTCGACATGTTGCACAACTTATACAGCGAACATACCGAAGTGATCGCAATTGATCCTTCCACCAAAGTTTGTCTGGCAGGAGCGGATATCGAATTTGTGCATGTTGAGCATACCATCACTTGTTATGCGATCAAGATCACTTACAAGGGTAAGGTGCTGGTGTATTCCGGTGATACCTCATACTGTGATGCCTTAATCGAGCTCGCCCGTGATGCAGACATCTTCCTGTGCGAAGCAACGATCTGCGAGGGAAGCGTGCATACCACAGGTAAAGGACATATGAACGCGATGCAGGCAGGTATGATTGCTGGACAAGCCAATGTGAAGCAGCTCGTGCTGGTGCATCTGCCTGGCGATGGCAATCTAGAGTCCATGCGTGATGAAGCGAGTCGTACCTTCCATGGACCGGTAGACATTCCCGAACCACTGCGTATGTATACCATATGATCCACTGAATAGGAAGGAATGGTTGTATTGCATAAATTGCTTGCTCTTGATCTGGACGGAACGATGTTGAATCCAGACAAAATCATTACACCAGAAACGCGTAGCTCCATTCAGCAGCTGATGGCGGAAGAGGTTGCCGTCACTATTGCATCCGGACGATTTCCAGCCTCTGTATGGCTGCACGCAAGAGAAATTCCATTGAATTTCACCCTGGTCGCACTTAATGGTGCAGTCACCGTCGATGCAAAGACAGGACAAATGATTGAAGGATTCCCGCTCGATACAGCTTCCCTGTTATACATGCTGGATGTGATTGAAGAAGAAGGTGCCTATGTTCACTTTTATGGCTATAACGTCCTATACGTCCAGCAAATCAACGATACGAATCGAAATTGGTCCTTAAATAATGTAGTCGTGCGACCTGAGCTACCACTGACGGAGGAGCATTATAAAGAACAAACTGAGCTGATTCAGTTGGTCGAAGTCGGATCAGACTTCCGATCATTTGTAACCAACACGCCGAGCTTGATCTACAAAGCTGCCGTCATTTGCACCGACCTTGCTGCCCGCGAACGGATATATGACAAGCTTGAGTCTTCGGCCATGTTCCAATGTACCAAAACAGGCCGCTTGCGATTCGATGTGAATGCAGCCGGTATCAGCAAACGCGATGCGCTCGAGCGAGTGTGCCGTTATTCAGGAATCAAACGTGAAGAAGTCGCCGTTGCCGGAGATTATGACAACGATCTGGATATGCTGCAATGGGCAGGGCTCGGTATCGCGATGGGCAACGCCGAACCTCATATTCAAGCCATCGCTGACGTGATTACAGGCTCGAATGAACAAGATGGCGTCGCCATGGCAATCCGTAATTATCTGTTATAGCCTGTTGCAAAATTCTGCTTTCTTGGAGCGTGCGCAAAGCATTTATCCATATAGATTAGTTCTTCTAATACAAGTAACCACTAAAACATAAGCCACCACTGGCTATTAAAGGAGAGAATTTTCTTGATTCCATTCAAAAAGTCGTTACTTCTACCCGTACTCGCAGGCATGATCGTATTCAGCGGTTGCTCCCCACAAGGACAAGGTGCTTCTGGAACTAACGATGCTAACGCTGATTCAAACTCCGTATCTGGTAAGTTGTCCTTCTATACCTCACAGCCTGAAGAGGATGCCACGAAGCTGATCTCCGCTTTTAACAAAAAGTATCCAGATGTAGATGTGAGCGTCTTCCGTTCTGGTACGGAAGAAGTTACCGCCAAAATTCAAGCCGAGCGCCAAGCTGGCAAAACACAAGCTGACGTATTGCTGCTTGCCGATGCGGTAACCTTCGAAAATTTGAAGCAAGAAGATCTCCTTCTCTCGTACAAGTCTCCTGAGCTAAGCAAGATCCCTAGCGATCTTGTTGACCCAGATGGCATGTATTCAGGTACGAAGGTCATGGCTACTGTACTAGCGACCAACACGCAAAAAGTAACTTCCGCTCCAACATCATGGAGTGCATTGACGGCTGCGGAAAGCAAAGATGCATCCATCATGCCGAGCCCACTCTACTCTGGAGCCGCAGCATATAACATTGGCGTGTTCAGTCGCACAGATGGATTTGGCTGGGATTTCCTGAAGCAAATCAAAGATAATGGCATCTCCGTCATCAAAGGAAACGGTGCTGTTATGAAAGCTGTAGCTAGTGGTGAAAAGTCATACGGTGTCGTTGTAGACTACCTTGTTGCACGTGAAAAAGCCAAAGGTTCACCCGTTGAACTGACCTATCCAACAGAAGGCGTGCCAATCATCACTGAGCCTATTGGCATTATGAAAGATGCCGCCAACGTACCTGCTGCACAAGCATTCGTTGATTACATCTTGTCTGATGAAGGGCAACAACTGTCAGCCGAGATCGGATATTCCCCAATTCGGGAAGGCATCGCCCCGCCTGAGGGACTCAAAAGTGTCTCCGAAATGAATATCCTGTCTGGAGACCCATCCAAACTTGCCGCGGATCGTGAAGCGGACAAGCAACAATTCATTCAAGTATTCGGAGAGTAATGATTGGAGCTGTTTGATATGGAAAAATGGAAGACGGACTCTCTAGCATGGCAAGCAGAACGAAAAGGGCGCAAGCCCTTTTCCACGCTGTTCAGCTATCTTAGCTGGAGTCGCTTGGGCGCTATACTTGGTGGCGCTGCTGTACTTATCTTTTTTGTCTATCCCATTCTGAAATTGATTTTGCTTAGTTTTCAGGGTGAACATGGCTTGACGTTGGCGCATTATAGCGAAATGTTACAGCAAGAGCGCTTCTGGTCGACCTTACGCAATACCTTTTATATCGTAGCCGGATCAACCTTATTCTCTCTTGTGCTAGGTATTGCACTGGCTTGGGTTGTGGCTTATACCGACATCCGCAATAAATCTGCCCTGCATATGGGCATCATGCTTTGTTTCATTTTGCCTTCGTATGTCTTGACCCTATCTTGGTCTTCGTTTACCGGATCTCAAAGCTGGCTTGCCGGCTTGCTGCAATGGATTCATCCGAGCCTTGCCCCTTGGAGCATGTACAGCTTAGGCGGCATCATCTTTGTAATGGGTATTCATCATTTTCCACTGGTGTACATGTTCACACTGGATGTTCTGCGCAAGATTCCACGCGACTTAGAGTGGGCTGCCAGAGCAGGTGGAGCAAGTAGGCTCGAAGTTTTTCGTAAAATTACACTTCCGCTCGCCCTTCCTGGTTTAACTGCCGGCGGCTTGCTAGTCTTTCTAGCTTCACTCGATAATTTCGGTATTCCCGCGTTTCTCGGCACGCCTGTTAATATTTCGGTGCTGAGCACACTGATCTATGAGGAAATTATCGGGTTTGGACCGTCCGCCTTTGCCCGCGGTGCATCACTTTCTGTTCTGCTGGGCACAGCCGCTGTCATCGGTAGTTTGCTGCAATGGGTTCTTTTGCGGAAAAGCCACGCTTCGGATACGATGCAACCTGATCTTACACCAAGATACGCCTTAGGACGTACACGCAAACCACTGACATGGATCATCTGGGCTGGACTGCTCTCCATTACTGTCGTTCCACTCTCTTCGATGATTACCATGTCTCTGAAGAGGGCTTATGGATTAGGATTAACACGTGCGAACATGACGCTGGATAATTATCGGTACATCCTATTCGAGAACGAGCGTGTATGGCAATCGATCCAAAATAGCTTAGTGCTCTCCATAGTTACAATGCTGGTCTGTCTCGTGATTGGCTCAGGATTCGCTTATGTCAGAGTTCGTCGTCCAAATTCATTTAACAAAATGGCTGAGCTTGCGACCGCGGTTCCCTATACGTTGCCAGGCATCGTCTTTGCCCTTTCTATCATCTTAGTGTGGATGGAGCCAATTCCCGGTTGGAATCCAGGTATCTATGGTTCGATGTCGATCTTGTTTATTGCATATATTTGCCGCTTCCTGATTTTGCAAATTCGCTCAAGCATTACATCATTCATGCAGCTCGATTCGTCCATGGAAGAAGCTGCGCGAATTTCTGGCGCTGGCTTTTGGCGCAAATGGCGTACCGTTCTCCTGCCATTGTTGTTACCGAGTATGCTTACCGGG
Organism: Paenibacillus sp. MER 99-2; assembly: GCF_023714095.1. NCBI lineage: Bacteria > Bacillati > Bacillota > Bacilli > Caryophanales > Paenibacillaceae > Paenibacillus > Paenibacillus sp. MER 99-2. Next base: position 25,455 of record NZ_JAMAUZ010000005.1, read on the forward strand.
GGCATGTTAGTTTTTTTGACCGCACTGACTGAACTTACCGTATCCGCCCTGCTGTATTCTTCAGGATCTCAAACTATAGGCGTCACTATATTCAGTTTTGAACAGGCAGGGGACACCCTGTATTCTACCGCTTTGTCCAGTCTGATCGTTGCACTTATGGCAGTTGGTGGCGCCATTTTGTTGCTTGTTCAGTATTGGGCCTCACGTAAGGGAGTGAAATCATGAGTATCCAGATTAAACAGGTGAACAAATCCTTCGGCAGTTTTCAAGCGCTGCACACTATAGATTTAACCATTGAGGATGGAGAATTCGTAGCGATCCTTGGACCATCAGGTTGCGGAAAAACGACATTGCTGCGCATCCTTGCTGGATTCGAGCAGCCCACGAGCGGTGAGGTATCCATTGATGGAAAGCTTGTAGCGGGTGCAGGTACACTGCTCCCCCCAGAGAAGCGCAGGATCGGCATGGTCTTCCAATCGTTTGCACTCTGGCCTCACATGAACGTAGCTGAACATGTCCGGTTCCCGATCCGAACACATAAGTCCACTCCCGCACATATCAAAAACAATGAACAGGCTCGCATTCAGGAAGTCCTGAACATGTCCGACTTGTCTCATCTGGCGAATCGTATGCCGCATGAACTATCGGGCGGACAGAAGCAACGGGTCGCAATCGCCCGAGCTATTGCACCTGAACCGTCACTGCTGTTAATGGACGAACCGCTCAGTAGTCTGGATGCCATGCTACGCATGGACATGCGCCGTGAAATTCAACAAGTCCATCGCAACACACGCTCTGCTATCGTATATGTTACGCATGATCAAGGCGAGGCTCTCGCCATGGCTGACCGGATTATTGTCATGAAAGATGGGCGCATCGAGCAGGCTGGCACACCGCAGGACATTTATTTAAGACCACAGACCGAGTTCGTAGCCAAATTTGTATCCAAATCCAACTTGGTAACAGGTCACTGGGAAGCTAATCGGTTTATGCCGAAGGGCAGTGAGAATGTATCTTGGTCAGGAGCTGATGTCGCTGATTATTTCAAGCTGAATGGTCTCTATCCTGTCAGACCGGATCAGTTTCGGCTTCAGCCACATCATCAGCCTGGGATGGACGGCAAAATTGTGAATGTACAATTTCAAGGGAAAGAGTTCCATTACGACATTCAAGGCAATGCTGGTCGTTGGGAGGTCATATCCCCTCTTGCCTTCTCGTTGAACGAAGAAGTCAGCCTGAGCTTGTCTTTCACCGAGAACAAAGGAGCGTGATCCAATGAATTCCACGGCGAAACTCATTCTCTTTGACGTTGATGGTACATTACTGGATCGTCACAATCGGATTCCACCTTCAGCGAAGCAAGCTGTGATGGCTTTGAAAAACGCCGGGCATACGGTTGCCCTAGCCTCGGGACGCTCGCCCTTTATGCTGGAACAGGTGCGGCAAGAACTGCAGCTAGATTCATATGTGAGTTTTAACGGCCAATATGTCGCCCACCAAGGAACCTTAATCCATAGCAATCCAATTAATCCAGAAGCTATTCATAAACTATCTGCTTTTGCGGCTATACAGGAGCATGCTTTGGTTTTCCTAGATCATGCGCAGATGAGCTGTAGTCAGACCTATCATCCACATGTAGACTTGTGTCTGAAATCGCTCGGCGTAACCCATCCAAGCCATCATGCATCTTTCTGTGAAGATCGAGCAATCTATCAGACGATGTTGTTTTGTACAGTTGAAGAGGAAGCTTCATATCGTGAACAATTCGAGATGTTAAACTTTGTACGCTGGCACCCCCTCTCGATGGATGTACTACCTGCTGGTGGCTCCAAAGCTGAGGGTATTATACAACTGGTTGCTAGGTTGGGATTCCAACCAGAGGATATATATGCATTCGGCGATAACTATAACGATATCGAGATGTTCCAGTACGTTGGGTGTGGTATTGCGATGGGTAATGCTCCCGAGGCGTTAAAGCAATTAGCTTCTCACGTAACGTTAAGCGCAGAGCAAGAAGGCATATGGCATGGCCTGCAATGGACAGGTCTTATATAAGACAATAGTAGTTAACATACACAGAAAGAGTCTAATCTTAGACTCTTTTTTGGTGTACTTATCTGATATTCTCCGAAAGTCATTCAGCTCACTCGAAATAATCAATACATACAATTGCAAAAGTATAGCTTTTCGTTGCATAGCACAATTTGAAAGCGTATTCCATTTCAATAAACTGGATAATGATAACAAAAATTAAGGAGGTCACAACTTGAACACAAGCAAACGAATCATGTCTGCTACACTTGCACTACTATTATCTTTTACCCTCTTCAACGCACCGGCCAAGGCGAATGCCACAACTTCTGAATCAGCTCCAGCCTTTGCCAAAGGTGCAGATGTAAGCTGGCTACCGCAATTGGAGGCTCAAGGGCAGAAGTTTTATGATGACAAAGGAAAACAGGAAGATCTTCTCCAAATTATTAAGGATCACGGCGTGGATTCGATCCGCTTGCGCGCCTTCGTTAATCCTTCGGATCACCCTTCTGATGGTCACAGCAGCACGGAAGAGGTCATCGAGCTGGCTTCGCGTGTAAATGATTTTGGATTCAGAGTCATGATTGACCTGCATTACAGTGATTCCTGGGCTGATCCCGGCAAACAGCATACGCCAAAAGCATGGGAAGGTTCGGATCTGGAGCAGTTAAAAACCCATGTCTCCGATTATACGACCGAGGTTATGGAAGGTCTGAAGGAAGCCGGCGTAACACCGGAATGGATTCAGATTGGTAATGAAATTAACAATGGTATGCTGCATCCCATTGGCGCTTATAGCAACACGACTAACCTGGTAGAGCTGCTTCAGTCAGGCTCGCACGCGGCAAAAAAGGTTTTTCCCGACATCAAAGTCATTATCCACCGCGCTAACGGAGCAGATGAAGGTGTGATTGGTTATTACGATGGTTTAGTCGAAGCTGGCCTTAAGGAGAGCGATTACGATATTATCGGTCTGTCCTATTATCCGGATTCGATCTATACCACCTCTATTAATGAACTATCTGATAACATGAATACGCTCGCTAAGAAATTCGGCAAGGAAGTGATGATTGTCGAAATCGGCGGTAATGTCAGCAAAAACGAAGATAACGTCTACAACATGCTGGTAGCCACACAGAAGAAGCTAAAGGACGTGCCGAATAATCTGGGAACCGGTATGTTCTACTGGGCTCCAGAAGGTGTCTTCTTCGGTTATCCCCTTTCGGCCTGGAATTCGGATGGTACCCCTTCCCTCGCCATGGATGCCTTCCTGGATAATGCTACAGAAGTGAATCGCCAGAAGGTAACCGGCGTAGAGCTAGAAAAGCATACAACTACGGTTGAAGTAGGCGATACAGATCGTTTACGGGCTGCTGTTGCTCCTCATAATGCTACCTATCAAGGGGTAACCTATACCAGCTCTAACCCGGACGTTGTAAAAGTAGACCGCTATAAAGGTACTGTTTCCGGGCTTGCTGAAGGAAAAGCAACAATTACCGTCAGTACCTATGAAGGACAATTCACCGACACCGCCGAGGTTGTCGTAATCCCAAGCTCCAATCCGATTAAGAACCCTGGCTTCGAAAATGGGTTAAGCGGTTGGAACGTGACGGATAACAATAATGACGCTGTTAGCACAGGAACCGATATGTATTCCGGTTCATCGGCGCTGCATTACTGGAGTGCACCAGCTACGGAATTTACGGTTTCACAGCAGCTTACTGGGCTGGAGAACGGGACATACGAACTGTCTGCCTGGGCTTCCGGCGGTGGAGAGGAAGAGATTGCCGAGATTTTTGCTGGTGAACAGAAGCAGAGCTTTACCAATACGGGCTGGATGCAGTGGTCTAATCCCACAATTAAAATGATTGAGGTTACGGATGGTACCTTAACGATTGGAGCCAACCTGAAGTATTCCGGCGGTCAATGGGGTAATATCGATGACTTCAAGCTTGTGAAGAAAGCAGATGCGATTGAAACGAATAACCTTACCGTAAACGGCAATACAGCTTCGTGGTATTTGAGCGGAGAGAAACCGACGTCATTTGGGGATGGTCTTAACTCTACGACATTTAACTATGGCGACGAGAAGCCGATTGATTTTACGCTTAACCATGAGATCTCCGGACTTGCACCGGGAACCTATACGATGGAGGCCAAAGTATTCGGTGATAAAGGTGAACCTGACCTAGGATCTGTCATGTACGCCGTAGCCGAAGGACAGACCTATTCTATCCCGCTTACATATAAAGGGAGTGCCTGGGAGAAGCCAGCTTCGTTAACTCTGAAGCATGTTTATGTAGGCGACGATGGTATCGCTGAGGTAGGCTTTGTTGTAAACACAATCTCCGACGAGCATTTTGGTTACTTGGAGGATATTACTTTTGTACGGACCAAAGATGATATCACCCGTGCTGAATTTGCATCCCTGCTCGTTCGTGCCCTTGATCTACCCTCATCCGCTGTTAACCCGTTCACGGACATTGACACGACAAAATGGTATGCCGGTGATGTAGCCGCAGCACACCATGCCGGTCTTGTGAAAGGTTATAGTGCCAACAACTTCGCACCCGAAGCAAGAGTTACCCGGCAAGAGCTGGCTGCCATTCTGGTGAAAGCTTATTCAGTCAAGACCGGAAAGGAAGCACCCGCTGCTTCATCCGTTACCTTCTCTGATGCTAACCTGATTAGTGAATGGGCCAAGAAAGATGTAGCTGCAGCTGTATCACTCGGATTGTTCGACGGTATTACGGACAAAAGCTTTATGCCGAAATCCTTCGTAAGCCGTGCTGAATCTGAGCAAGCAATTGCTGCTCTTCTGCAACAATAATCGTACACATTCATTAGGGGCGCCCCAAACGTTATGTTAACGACTGTGGGTTCCCCTTTCATCTACGTCGATGTATAATTCCTTTTACTTCCCTCTTGAACGGAGTTTCTCGCCTAAGTAAATGAAATCAACACATTGCAGGCGATTAATGAAACAATTAGGCTGTTTCGATAAACGAAAAAGAGGCACTGCAATGTACAGGCCTCTAGACGAACTTTTTCGATAACTATATACGTTCAACTGAATTACGATGTTTAACACTTAATTGCTTTGCATGGTGCTAATGTCGATGACGAAACGATAACGGACATCCGAAACTAATACACGCTCCCAAGCCTCGTCAATCTGATTGGCAGCAATGACTTCGATCTCAGGGGCGATCTGATGCTCTGCACAGAAATCAAGCATCTCTTGCGTTTCCCGAATACCTCCCATCGAAGATCCTGCAAATGAACGGCGCAGACCGATCAGCGAGAATGCGTTCACAGGCATCGGCTCTGCCGGGGCACCGACATTGACGAGAGTTCCATCCAGGGCGAGCAATGACAAGTACGCGTTGATATCGATGCTTGCGCTAACCGTGTTAATGATGAGATCAAATGAACTTGCCAATTCCTTGAACGTCTCCGGGTTACTTGTTGCATAATAATGATCCGCGCCAAGACGCAAACCATCTTCCTTTTTGTTCAACGTTTGTGATAATACAGTAATTTCTGCGCCCATAGCACGTGCGATTTTCACTGCCATGTGTCCAAGACCGCCCAATCCTACAATGGCTACTTTTTTGCCTGGTGCAGCGTTCCAATGACGCAATGGCGAGTACGTCGTGATACCAGCGCACAGGAGTGGCGCAGCCTTGTCCAGGGGAAGGTTGTCAGGGATACGAACGACGAAATCTTCGGATACAACGATATGTGTTGAATATCCCCCCTGCGTGTATTGACCATACCTGTCGTTCGCAGCATATGTCAGTGTATAGCCATTATGGCAGTACTGTTCCTGATCATTACGGCAACTCGCACACTCTCTGCACGAATCTACCATACAGCCTACCCCTACCCGATCACCGATTGCATATTTTGTAACCTTTGCTCCTACTTGTGAGACAATACCTGTAATTTCATGTCCTGGAACGAGTGGATACTGTACGTCCCACCATTCTCCCCGAGCTGTATGTATATCAGAATGGCAAATACCGGAATATTTAATTTCTACTAAAACGTCATTCGGTTCAAGTTCTCTACGCTCAATAGTCGTTGCTTGGAAAGAACCTTCCGGATTAAAAATAGCATGTGCTTTGACAGTAACCATTAGATAACCTCCTAGTTGTAGAGCTAATATGTATTAGTTTCTAATAAAGCATAAAGAAAAATGTAAGTTTATTCAACTTCTGCATGTTAATTATTAGGTAGAAGAGTGTAAAACGCCCATTCCAATTAAAATAAGGAATGAAAAACTCCGCCTTTTATCTTAAGACGGAGTTAGAAATGTTAACTATGAACTGAACTAAATAAATAAACAAAAAATAAATTATACAAAAACCCGTTTTTGTTTCAATATGCAAGATCCATTGATAGGCAATTCAATCTTCCCTGTTCTGTTTTCCCCTGATTCAGCATCCACGTATCCGTCATGATCTAATTCGATCGACGCTTCTTCACCTGAGAAGTTAAGCAAAAATACATAATCCGTATCGCCATCGGTTCGTAGTTGAGCGGTTACGCCTTCGGGTAGAGTGCAATTGATCGTTCGCCGAACACCGGCTTGCTCTACAAGTTTACCGTAGAAGGATTGATAGAAAGAGTCTTCGCTAACGCGTGCTGCAAGATAGTAGGCTTGCCCGGCACCAAGACGATTCACGGTAAGTGCTGGACGTCCTGCGTAGAAGTCATCCCCATAAACGGCAAGCACTTCTGCTGTCTCCACATGGATTAAATCGCACAACTCATGAACCTCAAGTGTACCCTCCAACCCTAGCGAATTTTCAGCATTGAATACAAGGGAGTTGCGGTCATGATCATGAAGGCCTTCGAGTTCTTCAGACCAGATGCCAACAGTAGTGCGCAATGGGCCTGGGAAACCCCCAAGATGACATAGATCATTTTCATCTACAATCCCACTCCAATATGTCACAACGACCGTACCGCCAGCTTGAACGAACTGCTCAATCTTCTCCCCTGTCTCCTGGCGAAGAAGGTACGCCATGGGCACAAGAAGTAGCTTATAGTTCAGGAAATCGTCATTAGAACCTACAATATCGACGGGCACACCCAATTCCCACAACGCACGGTAATGCTGCGCCACTGTCTCTTCATAATGCAGACCACTATTGCGCGGGCCTTGTGCATCATTAATTGCCCAACGATTGTCCCAATCGCACAACATAGCTGTTTCAGCCGGAACAGGCGTACCGATAATATCCGACAGTTCTGCCAATGTGCTGCCTAGGTCAGCGACATCCTGGAATACGCGTGTATGCTCGTGACCAACATGATCCACAACTGCACCATGGAATTTCTCACTGGAACCACGACTCTTACGCCACTGGAAATACTGTACTGTATCTGCACCATGCGCCACTGCTTGTAACGAAGATAGACGATGCATGCCTGGGCGTTTAAGCTTGCTCACTGCCTGCCAGTTGGTCAGACTTGGCGTGCTCTCCATCAACATGAACGGCTTTTTCTTCAAACTACGGAACAGATCGTGATTGAAGGCGAACCATGATGCCACATGACGATCGGAAGCAGCCTCATGCCATTTAGGATATGCATCCCATGAGATCACATCAAGCTCATTCGCGAATGAATGATAATCTAAGCCGTAGAACCAATCCATCATATTCGTCGTACAAGGAAGGTCTGGGTTGGCATTCTTCAGTGAGCTTACCTCGTGTTTATAAAAGTCTAACGTCTGATCAGATACAAAACGCCGCCAATCCAGGTTTTGTCCATGTACCGCATTCTCCCCGTGAGGTGCAGGTGACTCCACTTGTGACCAATCGTTATAGGTATGACTCCAGAACGTTGTCCACCATGCACGATTTAAATTGTCAATGGATCCGTATTTGGCCTTCAGCCAATCTCGAAATGCGGATTGACAGTAATCACAGTGACAATCTCCGCCTAATTCGTTGGAAATATGCCAGCCGAGCACTGCGGGATGATTCGCATATCGTTCAGCAAGTTTTGTATTCATAATCGTTGTTTTCTCTCTATAGACGGGCGAGGTATAACAGTGATTGTGACGTACACCAAATAGATTACGAACTCGATTCGCCTCAACCCGGAGCACTTCCGGGTATTTCTGAGCCATCCACGCCGGTCTAGCACCAGTTGGTGTAGCTAGCCAAGCGTAGATGTCATTCTTAGCGAACGTATCAAGCACATGATCCATCCATTCAAAATTAAACTGACCTTCCTCCGGCTCCAAAGCCGCCCAAGCAAAGATACCGATTGCCATGACGTTGCAATTAGCCAGCTTCATCAGCCGGATATCTTCTTCGAATATTTGGGGATCATGCAGCCATTGATCCGGATTATAATCAGCGCCGTGCATAAATGCCGGCAGCTTGCTACTAATGGGAGGGAACTTTTTTGCCATCTTCGTTATATCTCCTTTGTCATTTATTCTGTAAAGCTTGTATTACTTCGCAAGAAAGGCATCAATCTGGGACTGCATTTCCTGCTGGACTTTATCTATGCCCGCTGCCTTGAGCTGAGCATTCAACTCTTCCAGCCCTTTATTCATATCCTGAACAAGTCCATACTCCAATGGAATTGCATAGCGAACCATGATATTGCTAATATTGGCTACTTCCGTTTTTACCTTGGAGTCATCAAATACAAAGGTTTCTAATGGGAAGTGATATACCTCTGCCTCCCAATTATTGAAGATATCATCAGCTTCTTTCGGATAAGAAGCATCTTGTCGGTTCAGATACGAGTTCCAGCCCCAGTTTGAGAAGCCTGTATAATTGCCTGAGCTGGCCTCTAAGACAAACTTGTCATCGCCTTCTGGCGTATAGTGTGTGCCAGCAATTCCATACATGGATAAATCGTGGATTTCCTGATCGTTCTGCAAGAGGTCGATCACCATTAGCGCTCGTTCCGCATGTTTGGATGTGGAGTGGATCGCAATGCCGTTCTGCGTCGAGATTGCGCCAAGTTTCTTTTTGTCTGGCGTAATGTCAGCTATTGCAAACTCCAGCTCGGGTGTGTCCCGGCGTGCTTCAGCCAGATTGAATCCCGTTGTACCCAGATTATGTGCATAGGAAGAAACCTTCCCAACTTTCATGTCTTGCCAAATGTCGTTTTTATTGGTGACAACGTTCTTCGACCAAGCACCGTTATCGGCCAGATCCTTATAATAACCAAGCAGATCCTTGAATTCTGACGTCTCGTAGACATTAAATACTTGTCCTGTAGCATCATCTAATTTATAGGTTAACGGAATACGTAGGTCGACAACCTTGAAATTGTTATTTTGCTCTAGTGCAATCTGATCCAACTCATGCCATTTCCAGCCATCGGCAGCTTTAGCTCCAAACGCTGTGATTCCTGCCTCATTGGCAGCAATGGTCTTCAAGTAGTTTGCATAAGTTTCTAAACTATTGATCTCTGGCAGGTTATGCTTCTGACGAAGATCCTCGCGGTACAGCACGACCTTGTTCGTTACTTCTAGGTTATTGTTGGGCACCATGTACAATTTGCCGTTAATTTTGGCTTGATCCCATGATACTTCTGGCATCTCGGCCCACGTCTGCGGCGCATATTGCTGTAGCATGTCCTCCGTGATTTCCTTGAAACCACCTTTAATTGCTTGATCGTTGTAATACGCCCAGCTCGATGTATACACCAGATCAAAATTTTCATTGGCAGCAAATTTCAATGGATACTTCTGGCTCCAATCGGACCAGTCAAGAAATTCGACTTCAAGCGTGGTATTAATCTTCTCCTTCAGCTTCTTGTTCAACTCACCAAAAACGAGATCATAATCTACAGGCTTGCCTCCAAGAAGAATCATCTTGAGTGTAACTTCATCCGACGATTCAGCCGAACTAGAGCTTGAATCCCCTGCACTCTGGTTGCCTCCATTACCGGAGCAAGCTGTTAATATAACCGATAGAACAAGAGTCAAAGAAAGAAGACGAAAAATCGATTTATTTCTGTGTTTCATCGTTGTAACCCCCAATGGAATAAAGAATTAATTTCATATAATCACCCTTTGACAGCACCAATCGTAAGACCCTTCACAAAATACCGCTGAATGAACGGATACACGAGCAAGATAGGGCCAATCGCAACGATCGTCATGGCCATCTTAAGGCTCTCCGTTGGAATCTGAAGATTCACAACAGCACCTGAAGCGACCATAGCTTTACGCATCCCGTCCATGTTTCCCAACATTTTATACAGGTAGTACTGTAACGGCATCAGGTTCTCATTGGTGATGAACAGCATCGCGTGGTACCAGTCATTCCAATATCCCAGTGCAATGAACAGACCGATGGTCGCCAGTGCTGGTTTGGTTAAAGGCAGAATAAGTCTTAGATAGATTAGAAAATCTCCCGCACCATCGATCTTCGCAGATTCTGTAATTGCATCAGGAATGCTACTCATGAATGACTTCATGACAATGATATAGAAGACATTGAGCAGCATCGGGAGCACTAATATAAGGAACGTGTCTTTTAACTGCAAGTAATTGACGATCATGAGATACCATGGAACTAAACCACCACTGAATAGGGTAGTGAAGAAGAAGAAAAACGAAAATCCATTACGCCATTTAAAATCTTTTCTTGCGAGAGCATATGCCGTCATAGAGGTGAGAAACAAACCTACAACGGTTCCGACCACCGTAACACTGATTGTGACCATATATGCTTTGATTAACTGTCCTGGGAATTCAAAAAGCAACTTGTATGCTTCTAATGAAAACACCGAAGGAAAGAGTTGATATCCATCCTTAATGATGCTACTTTCCTCTGTCAGAGATGACGAGAGCACAAGGATAAAGGGTACCAGACAGAAAAGCGAGATCGCGGCGAGTAGAATATAACCGAGAATCTGAAGCAGTTTTTCATCCCGTCCTGTCCGGCCAGGTGACTTGCTTGTTAATTGCGCGCTCAAATTGTACCTCTCCTTTCAATTTCTCTGAGCCTCTAGAGGCTTAAAATTCGTGTTCAAAAAGGTCGGTTTTCAGTACCGAGAAAATGGGATGAAGATAGAAATGGAGTAGCGGAGCGTAGGCAAAACTACGTGAGCAACGGACATTTCGGCTGAATCCCATCTTCGATGCTGAGATGCGTCTCGCGCATCTTTCGTAATCAAAAGCGAACTTTTTGAACAACCTCTTAAAATAGAGCTCGATCTTTGTCGTATCTGCGTACAACGTAGTTGGCGATCAGAATGGTGGCAAAACCGAGTATCGACTGATAGAATCCGGCAGCGGATGACATGCCAATATCATTGGATGAAGTCAACGATCGGAATACAAACGTATCGATTACGTCCGTGTTTGAGAACAACAAGCCGTTATTTCCGACCATATTGTAGAACATCCCGAAATCTCCTCGGAATATATTACCGATGGACAGCAGTACCAGAATAATGACGGTTGGAATTAGGTTCGGAATTGTAATTCGGAAGATACGTTGAAACACATTCGCCCCATCAATCTCCGCCGCTTCATACATCTCCGTGTCGATGCTGGTGATGGCAGCAAGGTACATGATTGAACCATATCCAACTGCTTTCCATGCCGATACAATGACGAGTATGTAAGGCCAGTAAGCTGCTGTGTTGTAGATATCAATGGGTTCCATCCCAAACGTATTGAGAATAACGTTGATCAAGCCAAAGTCATAGCTGAACAGGTTGTACGCGATTGCGCCGACAACAACCCATGAGATGAAATAAGGCAGGAACAGCATGGTTTGAAAAAGTTTGCGCGACCACTTATGAGCAACCTCAAATAGCAATATCGCCATCGTAATCTGAAGCAGGTTATTCACCACGATGAAGGCAATGTTATACAATGCCGTATTTCGAGTTACCTGCCACGCCTGTCCTGACTCAAAGAAGAAACGAAAGTTATCCAAGCCATTCCACGGACTTCCTAATATTCCACCCTCATACGTGAACTGTTTAAAAGCTAAAACGATACCTGCCATAGGAATGTAAGCAAACACAATAAAAAACAGTACGGCTGGCAATAACATAAGCAACAGGGTTCGGTATTTAATCAAATCCCCCAGAAAGCCTTTTCGATGCATAGACGTCACCCTCTCTGTCTCTATAACCGTCATCCGGTTAACATAATGATACTTTGATTATAGGCTGTGCCCAGGTTCACCCAACATTAAGGGAAGCAACTAAAAGTAATATTCAATCTACGATTTCATAAAAAAAGCGCCGGAGCATAACATGCTCGGCGCTTTAGGTATCTAAATATGATGTCTCTTCCGATACTCACCTGGAGACATACCGGTTGACTGTTTGAATTGGCGATTGAAGTAGATAATGTTTTTGTACCCAACCTTCTCTGCGATTTCATAGATTTTGAACGACGGATCACTCAGCAGCTCGCATACTCGTTTCATCCTTAGATCCAGAAGAAAGTCACTAAAATTCATGCCTGTTTCTTCCTTAAAAAGGTGCCCCAAGTAGTTAGGCGAAAAAGCAAAATGGGCGGCTACCTCCTTCAAAGTTACTTTAGATTCAATCCTCTCCTTCGCATAATTCAGAATATCTGTAATTAGCTTACGGTTGGTCTTTGATCGTTCAGTAAACAGCCGCTCAGACAATTCGAAGAATCGCCGTCTTAACCAAGATAATATATCGCTCACTGTCTCAAAATGGAACAAAACCTCCGGTTGATGTGACTCCCATTGCAATAGTTCATATAAGTTTTCGTTCAATTGCTGTAAATCTGCGTGTAGCTTAGATGTGATGCGAATAATCAAATTATAGACATCATTCATCTTGTGCAATGGACGATCACGCCCGAAGATTCGTAACAGGCAGTCATCAATGCCAACCAGATCATAGGACAGAATCGCATTCATCATGATGGAGATCATCTCTTCAAGATTCTCCGCATTCTGATCACCTAAGGGATACTCTGCTACATCGCGAATTAGCCGATTCTTGCCAATCAGCCACTTGGCGCCCAGAGCAGAGACTGCCTGCTGGTAGGATTCAGGCAATTCTCGCCACTCATCAGTAGACTTACCATATCCTATAGTAACCGTCAGAGGGAATGCACTGGCTACAGCCAGAATCAATTCTTCTAGCAGAGCGACATTCTCCTCTTCGGTTCCATTAGCCAACATAATAAATTGGTAATCAGAGTGGCTTGCGATAATAGTACCTAGTCCGCTCTCTGAAGCTAGTTTTTCGATGTAGCCCATCATGTCACTGGACAATTGACGTCGGTCATCCGCAGACATATCAAGCATTTTCCACTCCACATCGTCCATCTCGATAATGGCCACAGCTGCACCGTTGCGAACAAGGGGTTGTATGAGTTGCTGCATATGGCTGTCGATCTGCTCGCCTGTTCTAGAGCTCAACCAGCGAAGCAGAAGCGCCTGGCTCGCTAGCGACATTACCTCATCATTGGTCTTAATTCTCTCTTGTTCTCGGCTAATCTCTCGACATAGCTCAGCAAGGATCTGTTGAAGCTCGTCATTATCCACTGGTTTCAATAAATAACCAGATGCGTGTAAAGACAACGCCTCTCTTGCATATTCGAAATCCTCATGCCCGCTAATAAAAATGATTTTGAGGCGAGGATTGATTTCCTTTGCTTTGCGCGCAAATTCTATTCCGGTCATAATTGGCATGCGAATATCGGACAAAAGAAGATCAACTTCATTGCTTTGTAGTAACTCAAGAGCTACGAATCCACTGTTCGCCGTTCCCACAACTTCAAGTGGCAATCCACTCGCGACCACTCTACGCCGAAGCCATTCCAAGTCAATTCGCTCATCATCTACGAGCATAACCTTTAACGTCATTTTGTTCCTCCATTCAGACCGTCTAACCACGAGTCTCTGTCACTTGTCGGCTCTGCAGGCAGTAAAATTCGAACGGTCGTTCCTCCGCCATATACGCTACCTATTTCTAAGCCAAATTTATCGCCGTAACGAAGCTTGATTCGATCATTCACATTTTTCAACCCATAACCACATCCCTGTCCTGCTGGGTTAAACATGGATTGAACTTGTTCGGGCTTCATGCCGACTCCATTGTCAATCACGCTTAATTCGATCCGATCGTCTCGTTGTCGCCCCTCGATACGAATTGTGATTGTATCCCCATACCAAGCATGCTTAAATACATTTTCCACAATAGGCTGAAGAATCAATTTGATAACTGGAACGTCAAGAATACGAGGGTCGGCATCCACACTGAAGGTGAAGGCATCGACATACTTGACTCTTTGAATATTCATATAGGTCTCGACTTGCTCCAATTCCTTCTCAAGCGGTATCACTATATTTCCCTGATTCAGCGATAGACGGTAAAATTTAGATAGTCCCTGAACCATCTCCGTAACTTGAGCCGTCTCCCCCAGATTAGCGAGGCTGTTAATGGTAGAGAGCGTGTTATATAGAAAATGTGGATTGATCTGTGCCTGTAGCGCATCAAGCTCAGCCTGCTTACGTCGTATCCCTTGAGCATAGACGTTGCTGATCAGCTCTTGGATATTGGTAGCCATTGAATTAAATGCTTCGGCAATTTGACTGAATTCATCATTCCCACCAAAACGAAGACGTTTCTCAAAGCTGCCATTTTCAAATGTGTGGACTAGTGAGATGATCTTTCTCATTTTGCGACCCGAAAGCCTAGCCACCAGGAAACCAATCAACATCATAACAACGAAGCTGATTGTGCAGACAGATAAAATAATTTTTTGAAGACGCTGCGCATCTTTTTGTAAATATTCATGTGGAACCCATGTTTCAATAATAAAATCTGTCCCTGGGACACTTTGTTTGAGTGTCAGGTAGGAAGATAGATCGACTGCTTCTGCACCTGTGCCACCGCGTTGATACATGACAGCTCCCGTAACTCCGTCCACGAGCCTCATGGAGATGCCATCCTCCTCTGGATAGGTCACATAGTTCCCAAGCAGATCCGCAAAGCCAACCGTGATTCGGAGTATACCGCTGTTCTGGTAATCGTCAAAGGAAATCATTCGACGTACATGAGATATCTGGCTTAGCTCGCGATCTGATTCGACTTGCATCCAACGATTATCATCTCCCTCCAGGCTTTGTTGTGCCCAGGTGGAGTCCTTAATCTCAAGAGTCGAGAGAATGTAATAATCACTTTCCTTCAACGGTGTCGTCAGATCATCGCCTTCAATAATGTTCAGATCGTTATTATTGGTGTATAAAACAATCCGTATAGGATTGCCAAATAGCTGCAATGGAGATTGCATTTTGGGTATAATCTCATCAATCATTGTCAGATACATCTCATGTGGCTTCCCTTTCTTCTGCAAAGCTCGCTGAAAAGGGGCACTGCTAAACAAGGTATCAGAAATACGCTGAATCTCGTCCAGCTGGTATTTCAAGTTATTACTTGTCTGCGCCATGGACGTCCTAATATTAGTCTCGGCGATCTCTGTGCGTGAGTTTGTAAGCATCATAAAGGAAACATAGCCGATGACAGCATCCGTTACTAGAACAAGCAACAAGTAAGTGATCATCATTTTATACGAATAGGGAATTATTTTTCTTTTTTGCGTTGCTTGGCTCATACGTAGTCTCCCGTTTCATCGGATGTGTGTGTTCTTTATATAATGCAGTATATCTCAGTCACTCTCTTAAGACGCCTGAGAGGCCGATCCAAAATCGATCGACCCTCATAGGATTTACATTTGAGATGTAGTACTTATTGTGATATTAGTTTTTCTCTAGTAACGTGTCAATTTGACTCTGGAGTTCCGCTTGCACCTTTTCAATTCCAGCGGTATTAAGTTGATTGATTAATTCGGCCTGCCCCTGTTGAGGATCTGCAATGAGACCATATTCTAATGGAACACCATAACGAACCATGACATTGCCGATATTAGCCAGCTCATTCTTCACCTTCTGATCGTCAAACACAAACGTCTCAAGTGGATAATGGTACACTTTCTCTTCCCACGACTTCTCCATTGCTGCTGCTTCTTCTGGATAGGAAGTCTCTGTCCGGTTCAGCGGCGAGTTCCATCCCCAGTTAGAGAATCCAGTATATTTATCTCTGTTCGGACCAGGTTTATATTTATCCTCATCAATGGGTTCGTAGTGACTGCCTGCGATACCATACATCGTCAAATCATGGATTTCTCTATCATTCTGCAATAAATCAATGACCTTCAGGGAACGCTCAACATGCTTTGACGTTGCATGAACAGCCATACCATTTTGCGTCGAAATAGACGCTGTTTTCTTTTGATTCGGTGTAAGATCAACGATAGACATCTCCACATCTGGAAGATCACGCTGAGCTTCAACAAACTGGAAGCCTAGAGAACCTAAATTTCCTTTAAGTGATGCCGCCTTGCCAGCTTTTACGTCCTGCCAAACTTCATTTTTACTGTTAACAACATTCTTAGACCAAACTCCACTATCAGCTAAGTCTTTATAATACAAAAGTAGCTCAGTAAACTCAGGTGTATCGTAAACATTGAACACTTTTCCAGTTGCATCGTCGAGTTTAAAAGCAAAAGGCATGTTGGGATCGATTAGTTTCCATTCATTTTGCTGTTCAAGTAGCATGTTATCTAACTCATGCCACTTATATCCACCCCCGGCCGCTGATGCAAAACCACTCATCCCCGGCTCATTTTTGGCAATTGCTTTTGTATAGGCAGCAAATGTCTCAGCATTTGTAACGGGTTCAAGGTTATATTTCTTACGTAGATCTTCACGTATCATGACAACTTTGTCCGTTATTTCCTGGTTATTGTTCGGAACCATATATAGTTTATCTTTAATTTTCGCTTGCTCCCATGAAACCTTCGGCATGGCTTCCCATGTCATCGGTGCATTGGTTTGCAAAAGTTCATCCGTAAGTTCATAGAACCCGCCATTCATTGCCTGATTGTGATAGAACGCCCAATTCGCCGTAAACACCAAATCAAAGTCATCTCTCGCGGCAAATTTCAGTGGGTACTTCGATGACCAATCTGACCAATCTAGAAATTCTGTTTCAATCGTTGTGTTGATCTTTTCCTTAAGTAATTGATTTACCTCACCGAACACCTCGTCATAATCCGCAGGTTTGCTGCCTATGAGTAACATTTTCAGTGTCACATCTTCCGATGCACTGGCTCCATTATCAGCAGTTCCTTGTGGATCATTACTTTCATTACCATTCCCACTGCTACAAGCGTTTAATAGTAGACTGACCATTAGCATGAGTGTTAACAGTCTCATGGCTCCCCTTTTCTTTTGCTGCATCTGACATCTCCCCCTAGATTAGATCATGCAATATTTATTGTGCGACAAGCTATTGATAATCAGGTAACCCTGAATCATCATGGATTCATGCGTTATTCCAAAGAGAATGTAATCGCTTCCCAAAAGAAACAAGATTCGTTTTCCCTCTTTGGCAACTTGATCATCTCTTTAACCCCATTATAGGTAAACATCACATGCTCCAACATTCACTCAAGCAACAAAAACCTATACTTATTCAACGATTTCATTCAGAAGTATAAAAGCAAAATCATCAAAAAGCCTAACCCAAATAACATACTGTTTGAGTTAGGCTTGCAATGTGCTTCCCGCATGAAGCATGAAAGATTCTATTTTGCAGAGTTAGAATTAGAGAAAATTTTTATTGTGTTAGTAGTCTAGATAACTTTCAGCAATTTTCGTTAATGTTTCTTTACTGATATGATCTGAATTTGCCCGCACGGTATAGCTGTATCTTTGTTTTTTGTCCGGGCTCTCGTATATCCATTGCAACTCAATGGCGCGCGAAGGAGTAAATTCGGTTTGCAGCATTTCTACACCTTTCACCTGAAGCTTTTCCTGTTTAAATTCAACTTTCTCATCAATATACGATGTCGGGTCGCTCTTACCCGTCAGATTATTGATCATAACCTCGATTTTATCTTCTCCGTTTTGATACGTAACAGATAGATGGGCAACCTCATCTGTCATTTCAACCGGCATCATTGCATAACCCTGCTTAGACTTTTCGGCCTGATCTCTCAGTTTTGTAGTCATTTCCTCTTTTTCTTGCAGAGAGGGTGGATTTACATCATAGGCAGTTTTGAAAAATACATCCGCCTGTTGGTATGCATAATCCCCATTGACTTTGTCTGCAACCTTAATTGATTGATCTGTAATCTTATCCTGCAACTGAGAAAGATTGTAGAAACTAGTTGCCTTCGTACCCAGGTCTGTCTGATGATTCGGGTTATTGGCAGCAACATAAAATAAAGCGGCTTGACCATTCTTTAACTGCTTCTCTTTAAGGTCATAAAAAGCTTCGAAACGTTTTACGTCATCTTTCGATTCTGTCTTTACGTATTCTTTCGTCGATTTAGTCTCATATACAACTTCGCCATCTGTATTGGTCAAAGAATGATACTGGACTGCCGCATAACCCGTGGTGGCCATTAACATCATTCCAACAAACGCAGTTAGAGCAATTTTATATTTCACGAAAAACCTCTCCTTTTTCATCTCCGTATGCAGTACTTTCATTACCTTTCCTGTTAGTTCCACATCGGGAATGCGCGGGTCACCAAACAGTTTTTTCAAGTCCTGATCCTTCTCCATATTCATACACTCCCAGTCCCTTTGCTTGGGCATAATACTTTCGAAATTTAGCAGATGTACGTTCATATTTTTTACGAAGGCTTGCGCTATTCTTACCGAGAATCAAACCAATCTCCTGATAGCTCTTATCCTCGATACAACGTAAGATTAACAAGTTGCGTTCCTCTGCCGATAGTTTCGTCATAGCCTGATGTACAGATTCATCAAAATAGTTGGCCTCAATATGCATATCGACATCATTGTTATCTTTATCATCACGGTAAAAGAAAGGTAAATATTTAACCAATTTACGTCTACGAATGAAGTCAATACACTGGTGGTAGGCAATCTTGTATAACCATGCGCTAAAACCCATCTCATATTGGGTATATTTTCGCAAGTTGCGAAATGTCTTCAGAAATACTTCCTGTGCATTATCTTCGGCTTCATCATGTTTACCCAGCATATGATAACAGTAGAGAAAAATTGGTTTCTGATAAATCTTCATGATCTTCTCGAATTTTTCTATCTCTCCATCTAACACATCTGCAATGATCTGATTAATCTCCGTGTCATTCAAGCTCTCTCCCCCCTTTCATACTATACAACGAACAACTCTACTAATAATGTGACAGTACGAAAGGTACTATATTCAAAACCGCCCTATTCAGACGGTAAAACTAACACCAGACCTGTCCTGCCCCTTAGCTGAACAAAAACAGCTGATCATATTGATCAGCTGCTTTCTCAGATTTATTACGCGATGACCGGATAACTTCCAGGAAACATTTCTCCTTCTTACCGCGTTTATACTATGTACACACCAATTTTTGTAAGGAGGGCTTCAAGATGAAGCGGTTTATTTCTCTGTTGTTGATGTTATGTTTGGTTGGTAGTGTCTCATCCATTGCATCTGCAAATAACCAACCTTTAGAGGATCTACCTTTGGTGGAGCGCGCAGCTCATATGTATAATTCTTCATTGAAAAAATCCGTATTAAGTGTCACGAAGGCTGGTAAGTTAACTACTACGGAGTATAACTCTATATTTATCCCAGTAAAGGATGTCTTTAAATCCTCCGGAGCCAAAATTCAATGGGATGGAAAGAACAAAATAACAACTATCAAAAATCAGGAACATGAATTAATCCTTAACTTTTCTGAAAAGACTGTGATCCCTAGAAAGAATCAACTTCTTGTCCCTAAAGAGTGGTTACAATTGAAAAACGGAGCTTCAACTATGAATGCATTTGTCTTAGCCTATCTTTTTGAAGTGTATGCAGATGAGTCTGATCAGGAGAGAGTTGAATGGGAGAAACAACTTGAATTTTTGGATATTAAACAAACGACCGGTATTGGAGGAATAGACGGGTATATGCATGTTTTTGTTGAGTTTAATGATTAAGCATGTATTTATCATTCTGCATCTTCATAGGAGCAGTCTGGTTAGAATGGAGGTCATCTAGTGAAATCAAACTCACAAAAACTCACTATAGTTGGTGTGACTCTTGCCTTAGGGATTGGTGCGGGTGTCTATGGCTTGGAGGCCACATCTGCTGATACTAGCCCCTCTAAGGATCTAGTTGCTGCTATAGGTGTAGATGGAAAAGAAGGTTACATCAAGACTTCAGACATGAATCAAAATTTGCCACAAACCCCTGAGGAAGCCATTCAAAGTATGAATGAACCAAAAGTCGATAAATATATCAACTTGTACGATAGCAATGAGAATATTATCGGAAAATTCCTACTTGAGAGTTCAGAAGATTCTAACACTGCAATGGCAATTGACCTAAAATTAGCAAAGAATACGTTACAAGAGAGCGACCGTCCCGCGCTGGATATACTCGAAGAAAATCTAATTGCTCTCGTACAGCATGATCACAAACTTTACCGATCTGGTTTTGTCGATGACCAACTGGCAGATGCTTTGGACTTTTATTATGGTGAGCAGTTCCAATATAAGTTCTCAAGCATCGAGAGCATTAAGAAACAAACATCTATCAAAAATCAATTACATATTACTGTTCTTGGTGAACGTCTGGATACAACAACCGATTCGGTTGAACAAGTAAGAATGATGTATGCGATCCGTCAGAGTAAACAAGGAGATTGGGACATCTATACCATTGATTAATTGGTATGCTGTCCCCCTTTCAGGGGACTTATTATGAACTACAATTTAAGGTCAACGATTCATAAAATGGGCATACAGTTGCTCGAAGGATGTAAAACGTTCGACTTCTCTGCCTACCTTACCATATTCCTCAGCATACTCATCCATCACTTCAAGGAACTTCTCTTGCATAACGGTTAGATTACTTGCATCAAAGTACTGCATAAGATCAAATTTCTTAGTTCCGATCTTCATAGCCATTTCATCAAGATATCCTTGTGCTCCAAAGGCTGAAAGAAATATATAAGGGGCATCATTGGTTGAAGCACCGTTCAAGATTTTGTTGCGGTAGTTGCACCACAGTTCTTCGTAAGTTCCCTTCAGATTATCATAGGTCGGAGCAGGTCTAGCGATGAAGTTATCACACATCGTGCTGTGCAACTTCGTAACGCTTTTCAATATGTTGAAAGATGCTAATCGGATATCTTCGATGGTAAGCGCTTCAATGACTGACATGTAAAGTGATTCGAGATGATCAGGAAGATAGCGCAATGAACATATCTCTTCCAAATATCGCTTGATTCCTCGTTTAATGCACGTATTATTCATGCTGACCAACGCATTGACTAGATTGTACAGAACGTCGGCAGATGCCTGCCGAACGGAGCCAATATTTTCACCCAGCATCGTATCGCTGTAGGCTTGCTTAGCCAGATCAATCCATTTTTTTGCTCGATGAAGACACGCTTCTCCGATTGGATCCGCAAGTGCATCAAGCGCTTTTTGCTTGAATCCGTTCAATTTCTCCAAATCCTCAGGCTTGGCATAATAGAGTACTTTGAGCCCGGTTAGGCTCGATACGTTGGGACTTTCCAAGGTAGATTGTTCGTGTATTCTTGTATCCCAAGGCGTGCAATAGATGTCATATCCAACGTCATCCAAGATGAAGCAATCGGATATCCCCCACCCCTTATCTGTATTGTTAATGATAATTAAATCCAGATCACTCTTCTCGTGAAAGTCCCCGGTGCTAAATGAACCCGTAAGCCCAATAATGGCGATATCGTCTAGAAAATCTCTCTTTACACGTTCGATCACCATGTTGATCAGCCGTTCATTTTTGTCCAGCAGCTGTTTCATTATGATTTCGTTCATTTCACTGCCCCCTTCTCCTAATGCAGACGTCCTTGGATCACAACAACCTTAACTTGAGTCTATCGATTTAGAGATGCAGTTACTATGTATAAGTTGATTTAATTCATCTTTGCACAAAAATCCGCTATACCGTCGATACGACGATGTAGCGGATTCCATCAGTTCTTTGTATAAACAATCTTCTTAATACTTTCACAGGACAAAAAATTCCGCTCCGCCAACTCGTTTATGCTGACTCCATTACGGAACAAGGATTTAATCTCAGCGTTTCGAGCAGATACTTTACTCTTACTGTGTGTTTTCTCTCCCCATTTGAGGTGTGTCTCTTTAGGTTTGGGGATGTATACCAATTCGCCCTGAACGTATTCTTGAATGATCCGTAGCAATTCTTCCGGGAAAATCGACTCGGCTTTTGAATATTTCACGTGCCTCACTCCTTATTTAATAAATCAATAAGGTGCAAAGCCAGTTCGTAGAATATTACAACTCGTTGTTGGCAATTGGATTGTTGCTAATCTCTATGCAAAGCATTGCCATATCCTTCACTGGCTTTGCATAGAGCCATGCATATAAGAATCCTACCCCGATTGTTTTCAATGGCCTCACCTCCACAGAAAATAGATAGCTGCTAACTGCTATTATATCAGAGCATGTTGTTGAATTGTTTGCCATCCATGTTCATGTTGGTGACGCGATTTGATTTTAAATCATAAAAGGTTATAGTTAATCTTAGGAAATAACTCATATGGGGTGACTAACCATGAACAAGCAAGAACAGGTCATGATGGATTTCAGGGACTTATTCAACAAATTGGTTTGGATTAATAAATCGAAGATGGAAAGTAGTCTTAAAGGATATAAGCCTTCTGAAGTCCATTGCATTGAATTTATAGAGAAAAATGTAGATTCCAACGTAACCAAACTGGCGGAATCCCTCTATATGACCAAGGGTGCCATAAGTAAATTAACGAAGAAGCTCATCGAAAAGGGTCTGATCGAAGATTATCAAAAAGCAAATAATAAGAAGGAAGTCTTTTTTAGACTAACCGAGCAAGGCAGAACCATATATGACATTCATGAGAAACTTCATACAGAGTTTCAAGAGAGAGATGAATCTGTATTTAATCATGTAACTGAAGAACAATATGATAAAATGCTGAACTTCATTGAAGTGTACAGCAAACATTTGGATATGGAAATAGACAAACAAGGTTTAGATCTAACGAAGTAAAACCAATAAAATGAGTTAAAACCAAGAGCAACCTTCTCTTTAGAGAAACGGGTGCTTTTTTTTATTCTCTAATTATTGTTGACAAGGAAACAAAATAAGAGTAGATTTTTAGTTGACTAGGAAACAAAATTCATTTTAAAGGAGCATAATATGACATCAGACAACGTAAAGGAACCTGGAATACCCAAACATATTCTTATCACTGCTTGGGCGATTGCGCTAGGAGCCATTGCTCCTATGCTAGACTCTACCATGGTGAACATTGCTGTAAATCAACTAACAAAGGATTTCCATACCACATTGGATACCATCCAATGGGCCATCACTGGATATATTTTAGCCCTTGCGATTGCAGTTCCTGTATCTGGCTGGCTCATGAATACATTTAACGGCAAGAAGGTTTTCGTTGGGGCTGTAATTGCTTTTGGCGTGATTTCGGTCTTAGTCGGCGTTAGCTGGGATATTTCAAGTTTCATCCTATTCCGTTTACTTCAAGGATTCAGTGCCGGAGTCATTACGACTTTAATGTTTACCCTCTTAGTTAAAACAACGGGGCAACAATATTTAGGCAGAGTCATGGCTATTGTAAGTACGCCTATGATCTTTGGTCCTATCTTGGGACCGATCATCGGTGGCTTCATCGTTCAGGCGGCATCTTGGCAATGGATCTTTTTCATTAACGTGTTCATTGTATTGATCTCTGCGCCATTCATGATGAGTAAGATTCCAGACTTTGAGCCCTTCAACAAAGAGAGCAAGCTCGATCTCGTGGGAATTATCGTTCTATCCTCTATGAGTGTGGCTTTAATTTATGGAATTACCAAAGCAGCAGATCATGCCACTTTTAATAATCACGAAACGATCTTGTGGATGGGGATTGGCCTTGCTTTGGCTATCATTTATCTCGTTTATAATCGGATTAAAAGCAATCAAACCGTTCTGCCTATGAATTTGTTTGCACACAGAAACTTTGCAGCATCAAGCGCGGGGCTATTCTTAGCCAATATCGCTATTATGGGTCCGATGTTGATACTCCCCCTGTTCTTTCAAACCTTTCGAGACTTCACAATGATTCAAACAGCAGCTGCACTCATTCCCCAAGGCGTTGGTATGCTAATCACTCGGCCTTTCATTGGAAAAATGATTGATAAAGTGGGTGCAAAATATGTACTGATCGCCAGTCTCATTCTTTCCCTTATCGGATCTATTCCCTTCATTTTCATCTCGGATACGACAAGTATGATCTGGATCTCGGTCATCCTGTTCATCCGTGGTGTCAGCGTTGGAGGCATTAGTCTTCCATTGATGAGTGAAGCCTACACTGGACTCGACAGCAAACAGCTTCCTGAGGCAGGCGTTGGCATCAATATCATTGAAAATCTGGGTTCAAGCTTTGGCTCAGCGATTATTGCAACGTCTGTTGCAACGGCTCTACAAGGCCTACATCCAACGATTGCACATCAATTGCATGGGTACCATATCGGTTTTCTTGTAGCTACGATCATCTTAGCGCTGATCTTTATCCCTAGCCTGTTCCTTACTAATAAAAAGAAGGCCAGAAATACACCTATGTTAGAATGAGATCAAGAACGCGTTTATTGTAACGGAGAATATTGGGGTTGTCGCTGTCTATTATGTTATTAAGGAGCTTAACTGCCCGTCAGTTGAGCTTTTGTTACTAATTGCTGACTGCCTTGTATATACTGAACTGCATCCAGTATTGACTCACTTCCATTTTTGTTAAGTTAGTTAAATAAAAGCAGCCATCACTTAGATCAGCTGCTTTCTTGGTATTATTAAGTTAGCGTATCCCATTAGTTTAATGCATTAACAGTCATGTTTTCGGCTAAAATCTGTTCTGGTAATCAGCTTTACAGGTATAAGTAAAGCTATACCTCAAGCTCTTTAATTATCTTTGCAGGTACGCCTCCTACAACACAATTATCAGGAACATCTTTAGAAACAACAGCACCCGCACCAACAATTACGTTGTCTCCAATAGTTACACCTGGGAGAATCACGCAATTTGCCCCAATCCAAACATCATTGCCAATGATAACAGGCTTTGTAATGGACAATTTTTCTCTTCTCCCCTTGGCAGACAGTGGATGATTTACAGTAGAAATAATACTATTTGGTCCAATCATACAGTAATCTCCAATGGTTACCTTATCAACATCTAGAATGGTGACATTGTAATTGGTTAAAAAATCTTCTCCAACATGTATATTCTTACCTACATCGCAATTAAACGGAGGCTGCATAAAGACTCCGCTGCCACATGAACCAAATAATTCGAGGATTACTTCACGCTGCTGTTGGATATTTGCGGTGTCAATTTCATTAAATCTCCTACATAAACGAGTGGCATGTTCTTTCATAGAAGCAATCTCAGGATCTAAAAAACAAAATTCTTCACCAGCAAGGTACTTCTCCATCTCTGTTTTCATAGAAATTCTCCTTAAATAGATTATTCAACTTTATCCCCGAAAGAAATCAAAAAAGAATTCTGCAGCTTAATATAATCCTATTAACGTTAACATATGATATATACTCAGACTTCTGAAGTGTATTGCGAATGGTTCTTGGATGGTCTGATGTGTAATTGATCTTTTTCCTTCTTTTTCAGAGATGACATGGTAGGGAAAAAACTGAAGACCAATACCAGCACTGATCCAATCCATGCAAGTGGACTATCTAAAGCTGCCCCAGTAAACCCCCATAAGGGTATAAGAATTAATCCAGCAATAATGCGGGCAATGAGTTCAAAAACTCCAGCTAATGTAGGGATAAGTTTTTGTCCTAGTCCTTGTAACGTAAAACGGATTGTAAATAATATGGCTAAAAACCAGTACATACTTGCATTGAAATAAAAATATGTTTGTGCTAATTCAGTAACCATAGGTTGATCATTGCCTACAAAAATATTAACTAACGGTCTCCCAAAAATGATGATTAACCCGCCAATAATAGCAGATATAGTACAGTTGAGAATCATCGCTTGATGAACTCCCTTTCGAATACGGCCAAATTCCTTTGCCCCATAATTTTGCGCTGTGAATGTCGCCATTGCAACCCCGAACGAAACGGATGGCAGTATAGCTAATTGATCAATTCGGCTAGCTGCAGTATATGCCGCTACAGCAGTTGTACCTAAGGTATTAAGCATAGTTTGTAGGATAATATGGCCTATCGCAATAATAGATTGTTGAAATCCCATCGGTAATGAGACTCCTAAATGATTACGAATAACGGACCAATCCAAGGACAGATCTTTAAACGTAATATTCAGTAAAGGAATCCTCTTTCTAACATAAAATACACAACAGACAGTAGAGAATAACTGAGATATTACAGTAGCTAAAGCCGCCCCAGGTACTCCCATATGAAAACCTAGAATGAGCCAAAAGTCTAAGATAACATTTATAACACATGAGATTATCAGAAAAATCAAGGGCGTTCGTGAATCCCCTAAAGCACGTATTTGATTACTTAAAAGATTGAATGACATTGAAGCCCCAAATCCAAGGAAAATGATCTGTATAAAAGCTGCAGAATCAGAAATAATTTCTTCAGGTGTCTGCATTAAACGAAGCAGTGGAAATGTCAGTGAGTAAGCTAAAAGAGTAATAATAAGTGTTACGAAAATGGTTATCCAGATACTAGCGACGAAACTTTTCCGTATTCGTACATGATCTTTAGCTCCAAAAGCCTGAGCAGTAGGAATAGCCAGTCCCGCACTAATTCCAAAAGCTATCCCAAGAACAAGAGATGTTAGACTAATTGTAGCTCCGACAGCTGCCAATGCATCGACACCTAGGATTCTGCCTACAATTAAAGCATCAATAAAGCTATATAATTGTTGGAATATGTTTCCTAGAAGAAGTGGTAAAGTAAACATGATAATGACTTTGATAGGGCTTCCTTTTGTTAAGGTATTCAATTTTAGTCTCCTCGAATAGTGTTGGAATTTGATTGCCGAAATGTGTTAACGTTAACACATTGGCCTAAAAAAAATCACTCCGTATTGAGAGATCCTTTTTTATATATAATTTCACTAATATCTACATACTTAAGTCCGATACTGTTCTTCGATCCATCAAAAATGGTTCAACTTCAATTGTGCAGGACTCGTAAGAAAAGTCCTTAGTTCTTCTTAGCAGCAACTCTACAGCATGTTCACCTATTTCATTGTACGGTAAACCCACAGAAGTAAGGGGTGGAGAAAGCAGGGCTGATAGTGTATTGTCATAGCCTATTAATGATATATCCTCGGGAACTCTTAACTTCTGATCGTATAGAGTTTGCAGTACTCCGCAAGCAAAGATATCTGAAGTCATGAAAACGGCTGAAGGCGGACTATTGCTGTTCAATAGCTCATTCATTGCTTGACGTCCAAAGTCTAATGAATAGTCCGGCATGTGCTTAATCCAATCTTTATTAGGTATTACATTCACTTCTTCCAGAGCTTTTAGATAACCTTGATAACGATCAATCTCGACTTGCTGAGTAAGCTCTGATCCAATGAATCCTATTCGTCGGTGCCCTTTTTCAATAAAATGAAGCACCGCACCCTGTGAACCCAAATAATCATTGACCACAATTCGGTCTACATGTGGCATATCATAGGTACGCTCTATCATAACTACAGGAATTTGCTCTTCACTTAACCTACTAATTAATTTTTCTGGAATTGAACAGTTAGATGTAATAAATACCCCTTCTACACGGTGGCCAATTAATTCATTAATCTGATGTTCTTCTTCTCCTGAATCCTCATGATAAGTTAAAGTAAGGACCTGATATCCCTTCTCAACTGCCGAAGTGTTAATAGCTGAGCTGATTCCTTTATACTGCATGTTATCGTTAAAAAGAGTTAGATGCCCAAAAATGTTACTCCGACTTGCCTTCAAACCCTGAGCTATTTTGTTTGGCACATACCCCGTTTCTTTAATGATTTGTTCAATCATTTTACGTTTCTCCTTAGAAACATAACCGTTATTGTGCAAAACTCTACCGACAGTTGCTAGTGACACACCCGCTTTTTTAGCAATATCGGTCATTTTGATATTCATCTCGTCAGTCCCCATATCAAATATGTTATCGTTAACACATGTTAGCATATAATCATTTTATAAACAATTATCAATTTCTTGTCAGCGTACAAACTGGTTAACTGAATAAAAGCAGACGATCAAGTTGATCAGCTGCTTTCTTTGTGTTATTAATTCATGACCCGTCTAGTAGTCGATGGCAGTAGACCGTTTGGCTCCTTTATGCTCGTCATGTGTCGGGATTCTGCGTTGTTATCCTTTTGGAAACCAGTTGCACAGCAAAACGAAATAGGCTCTTACTACTTTAGTGAATATACCGTTATAAAGTAGGAAATAATTGTTGGTATAGAAGGGTGGGGACATTATGTTCAAAAGAATATATTTAATAGCCTTTGCAGTGACTATTATTTCAGGAGTAACATTACTATCCAATTCACAAGCGGACACCTATCCAGCAATGGAAACCGTAAATAAGACAGATGAAATCCCTGTTAACCCGAATATTTCAACAAATAACGTGAAATACGAAGAACCCGTAAAAAACGTAGAATCCGTAGAATCAAAAATTGCAAACGGGGATTCTACTCAATTCTATACACCTCATGGCATGTTCGTGCGAGCAGATGAACAACGTATCTTTAAGGAATCGGAGATAGCAAGAAAAATAGATGAAATCGGACCTAATACGAATCAACTAATTTTTGAAGGCAAGTTTTTTTTAAAAGTAGATGAAGCAGAATTTTCTAAAAATTATCCCAATTCGTTGCTCTTAGGTAAAACCTTAAATGATGAAAACCCGACTGATCCTGATGTTCCATCAAGTTCATCAAAATAGTGACTCCAGTGAACGTTTCGACTTCCCGCTGCTGTTGTTTCCCAGATATTCACGATAAAATCCGATTTTATTTTACACTCTCGACTCTACCTGTTTTTTCACTAAAAATCAGCGCCAGTGCAACTAACATCAGTACAAGTGAAACGCCTCGTTGCCACGAGAAATTGATGATTTCACTACCGAAGAGCCCCATAGCATCTATCACAAATCCTGCTAACAGTTGTCCAACAATTGCAGTTAGGTTGGCAGGAGTAACTCCAATCATATTTACAGAAAATGTTGATAAGAATAGGTAACCAAATCCTAAGAAAACAGCTGCCAACTGCAGCTTTGGTGCATGAATAAGATCGAAAAGATGTCCACTTCCAAAAAAAACAACGAGCACTGCTAAAACTAAGGCGCCAGAGGCAAAGGTAAAAAATACTGTTTCTAAGAGTCCAATTGTGCGACTGATCTTACCATTAAGGGAAGATTGGGCTCCAAGCACAGCGCCACCTATCAACGTCACAATTACAATTAATAATCCAATTCCCATAATAAAATTCTCCTTCTTACTTAAAATAAAGTAAACACTAGTGCGGCCAACATGAGTATCAAAGCAGCCACTCGTTTAGAACCAATCCGTTTATGAGTACTTCCGAGCCAACCAAAATGATCAATCAACATGCTGGTAACCATCTGTCCTACAACGATCGCAATCATGGAAATTCCCACACCTACAATAGGAACACCAATAACCAAGGCCAATAAGTACGTAACACCCAAAACACCGCCAATTAGATTCCATTTAGGAAATGTGGTAAGTTGCCTTAAGTTGCCTCGTCCAAAAAAAATAAGAAGGATAAGTGCAATGATTGCTCCCATAAAGAAGTTATAAAAGTTCGTCTCCAACGTCCCAACCTGTTCCCCTAGCTTGCCATATAGAGCTCCCTCAAGACTGAGTAAGGCTCCAGTAAAAATGGCAATGATATAAAAGATTAATTTTTTCATGCATGTCATCTCCTATTTTTGAACCTGATCCATGCCGGATCATGATAATTTATCATTAATTTAGATATCGAGAATAATCGATTAATTAGAACAAAAAAAAGGTTAGTTTTTTATTTTTTTAGATTTCTATTTCCATAAATTCAATTACTTCTCGAATAAAACTTTCATTTCGCCTATAATACGTCCACTGACCATAACGTACAGATTCCAGTAAACCCGCCTTTTGCATTATGTTTAAATAGTGGGATACTGTAGACTGGGAAACCTTAGCTTTTTCTTGAATATCACCTACGCACACTCCACCATCAAAATTCTCCTCCTTCGGAATGTGTGCGCCTTGTTTAGGAAAGTGCATCTCTGGCTCCTTCAGCCACTTCAGAATGTTTAGACGAGTCTCATTCGATAGCGCTTTAAATACATCGATTAATTCCATGAAACTTAGTATATCGTTTTTTCTCGATATGTCAATTAAATAACCCACCAAAGTAGTAATCCTCTGGTGGGCTTCAGTTAATTTATCCGATTTGTGTTCCATTCGGTACATTAAAATCCGGTTTTAACAATACAACGTCCCCTGCCTCGGGCACTCCGCCCAGCACCAGAACTTCCGAATCAAATCCTGCAATCCGGCGAGGTGGAAAATTCACAACTGCTACAATCTGTTTACCGATAATTTCTTCAGCTGTATACCTTTTCGTGATTTGTGCGCTGGAGGACTTAATACCAATTTCTGAACCAAAGTCAATCTCCAGTTTGATCGCAGGGACTTTAGCTTTTGCAAAAAATTCTGCATTAATAATTGTTCCCACGCGAAGATCCAGTTTTAGAAAGTCATCAAAAGTTGCCATTCATTATTCCTCCTAATGTATAATTCCCCTGTTGTTTTCAAAAATAATTAATATGATAGACGCTTCGACGCTGAATATTGTATCGATTTTCGCCAAAAGTACATCAGCATCCCCAGAAGTGTTATTAATCCACCTATAGACTGAAAAGTGGTGACCGTTTCTCCCAGGAAGAGATACGCAAGAATAATTGCTAGAACTGGTTCTCCAATAATACCTACGGATACCGTTGTAGCCCCTATCGTTTTGAGCAGTCGATTGAAAATATATTGGCCGAAGATCGTCGGAATAATCGCAAGGAGAACGAAATAGATCCAGTCCGAAGAAGCATAGTTGGTTAAGGAAAAGCCCCTTAATATGCTGTAGACGAGTAGCACACTTCCTCCAATAAAGAAGACCACGACACTATATAGATTGGCTTCAATTCGTTTACTCAACTTTTGCCCTACTAACATATAAGCTGAAATAAATATCGTTCCGATCAAAGATAATCCGTCCCCAATGAGTGCTTCTCTAGATACACCGATATCTCCCCAAGCAATTATGATGGAACCAAGCAGCGCAGTCACTAAACAGAGTACACTGAGTATACCGGCTCTTTCCCTGAAGACAAAATAAGAACCAATCATGACAAACAGCGGTTGCAACGCTAAGATGACCATAGAACTTGCCACCGAAGTGTACACGAGCGACTCCATCCAGAATAAGAAATGCATTCCCAAGAGCAGACCTGCCAGAAAGAGCATCACCCACTCCTTGACGTTCAAACGTAGGGAGCGAATCGTTGTCCATGAGACAAAAGGAAGCATAATGAACGCTGAAATGTAAAGCCTATACATACCTGCTATAGCGGTTGGTGTATCTAAAAATTTTATCATAATCGAAGAAACGGAAACTGCTAATATGGCGATAAAAAGAAGTACATAAGGATGAGGTAACGATGCTTTACGTTCTTTCACTTAAAACCCTCCAAGAGGTCTTATCCGATCATCTGTGCACAGGCTCTAGTGATAAGCCATAGATATGATATGATAATATCATCGTTTTTATATAAAACGTGCAAGTATATCGCTGAAAAATATAGATATATCGTCATCGAAAGAAGGTTTCTCTGATATGCCCAAACCGTTGCACGAGACAATTGCATATCCCGATCATTCATTTCCCTATATCATGTACACCCATACGCTCTATACAAGTGTTCCCGAAGGTAGAGGATTCAACGACCTGCATTGGCATGAAGAGCTACAGATCACGTTAGTCACGAAAGGAACACTCGTCATTCAAGTCAACGGAGTTGATCATGAGTTAAAGACCGGGCAGGCGATTCTCATTAACAAAGGAATTCTTCATGTCACGACACAGCTGAGCCAGGATGGCGAATATGTAAGTTTTAACTTTCCCGAGAAGCTACTCGCGTTCCACGCAGACAGCACCATGGAAGAGAAGTATGTGCTCCCCTACACTCGTTCTTCTTTCGTTTCGATCGTGATTGCTGATAATGCCGAGTGGGAAAAGCAAGCTCTGGACATGCTTTGGAACATGAGACGAGTATTCATTAGAAACAAAAATTGGGGTTGGGAGTATGAGATTTCGATCATGACCGTACAGCTCTGGTTCAGCCTGATATCCAACCTTTCGCTATCGCAAGAGGATGTGCCAAAACATGCCAAACGGCAGCAGGAAAGGCTGCAGCTTATGCTGAGTTTTATCCATCAGAACTACTCGAGTCCGATTACGCTACGGGAAATTGCCGATACAGCGCATTTGAGCATTTCGGAGTGTACACGAAGTTTCAAAAAGACAGTTCACATGACGCCATATGAGTACCTTATCAAATATAGGATTAAGAAAAGCTGCGAACTACTCGTGACCTCAGATGATACGATTACCGAAATCGCTGGCAAAGTAGGCTTCAATCATGTGAATCACTTCATCCAATCCTTCAAAAAGGATCAAGGAAGAACCCCTAAAGGTTTCAGGGAATTCAGAAGTGAACTGGAGAAAACGAAATAATAGACGCAACTCCATTAGAGCAGCGCCTATCCCTTCATTCATCTCTTATTTCTTGCTACCAGCCATCCAGAGACCTACAGCTGCGATAATAGCTCCAGCCCCCATCATCGCCCCTTGAACGGCATCCTTCACTACAGAACCTTCTCCACCTATGACTGATGCTGAGAGTAGAACAACTTAGCGACTCATGTTTGATGCCTTCCTGCTTTTATTGAGCTATTGCTTCCCGTTAACTAAATCATTTCATTGATCTTGCCAACGCGATCATTTCCTCCTTAGTTAATTCTCCGCTATCCATTTGAATGAAAGTATCATTATGTACCCATCGTAAGTATCCACCTGGTACATGGTTAACCCATGCTTCAAAATGCCCTTTAATTCCATTGATGTTAATTTTATCTCCACGTTCACTAAATTTAAAGTCTTCGACTACAGTTCTTGTTGTACTTGTTTGGTTACGAACATCGATCTAATTTTATTAAATCCCAGTTACTTGCTACAATTTGCGGTTATGTACAACTCGAGAATTAAGCATTAGCCACTTCATTTTTTTAGGTTTAAATCTATCACAATGCTTCATGTGGCCCCCTTAGTAAGAAAATAACTGACTACTATCACTAAATCATTAATTTAACACATTTATAATTAACCTGACTTATAAAAATTGTTTGATAGTAATAAACTATAAATGCATCAGCCCCTTACTAAATTTCCTGTTCCCTTCTTGGACATGGGTGCGATTTTTATCCTTCGCAAGATTAAAAATCGGAGCTTTAATTAGCACATTGAATACAGACTCCTTGAGCCAATCTATTTCCAGTTCTCTGTTCTTTTTGTATTTTTTTGATGTTAGAACAGCCGTCACTGAAAACTGAAAATCAATTATATTTGTAAGCTACTTCTTCGCAGAATACTAATTGAACGAATGGTTTTCAAAGTACCCTTTCACTTTCAGTGACTTTTATAGAACATGTATGTCCTACTAGAGCATAGTACATAAAATTTTCTAATCCGTGATTAAGTGTAAAAAATAGAAAATATGGAACTAATTACATTGAATGCAATATTAGTAGTGTTAAAATATAAGAACACTTGTTCTTTTAATTGGAAATGGGTTGTAAACAACCAACCTTATTTCTCTTTATTAGGTAGGAGTAATTCCTTCATAAAGGAGGGGGTTTATATTGAAAACAAATGACCAATTGAATCGACGTTTCATCACGTATATGGCCAATCTTATCTACTACAACTCTATAAACTATGACAAGAAAAGAAGAATGAAAAATAACCGATTCCCACTGACGATAGACAACGATGAAAACCTAGAATCCAGCTTACTTATTACTTACGATTCAGAATCTGTCCCACTAAATTTAAAAGACCATATTTCCAATCATTCACTTTATCGAGCTTATGAATCCCTTCCAAAGCAACAACAAAAAATATTATCGCTTGCTTATGTCCAAGGACTTAATGACAAAGAAATTTCTAAACTATTGGGTGGTTCACAACAAAACATCTCAAAACACCGTTTAAAAGCTCTAGCAAAGTTAAGAAAGTTATTGGAGGAATGAGGAAAGATGTCGGAAATTGATTTTGCTACCCTAATTGCAAACCTCGGTTTTCCCATTTCAATTACGCTGTATCTTCTTATCCGTTTTGAAAAAAAATTATCCGATCTAAGCGAAGCTATTAATGGTCTAAAGAACGAATTACAAAAAAACGAAAAGAAGTGATTTGATGATGATCGCAGATTGGCTACTACAAGCCCAGCAATACCAAGATTCAGACGCAATGTTACATATCTTGGAATCTTTCACACCAAAGATAAAATCATCCTTGTTACAAGTGCCCGTCGAACATCGAGAAGACCTGCAGCAAGAACTCTATGTCAAAATGATTGAGGTTATTAAAACTTTTCATACTAGTGAATGAATAAAATTAGAGAAGTGGTTGTAGAATTTAACTTTCATCTCTCTTTATATAAGGAGACGCCGGTGATCTACTAAAAAACTTAACTTATTGGAGGTAATATTTATGGCAATCGGTGATGCACTAACTTCAAAATCACAACTTAACGGACGGGACAGTGTAGATTTGTTGGCACGTACTCTTTATGGGGAAGCTCGAGGGGATTCAGAATCCCGTGTAGGGGTTGCTTATGTGATTATTAACCGTAAAAATGATACCACTCAGAACCCATTTAAAAGCCTCAAGACCATTGAAGATGTTGTACTTTATCCTAATGCGTTTAGCTGCTTTCTTACCAGCGATCCTAACTTTAAGCACGTATTGGCACCAGATACAAGCAGTGCAGCTTGGAAAAACTGTGTATCTCTTGCTTCCAATGTGACCGCCCACAAAAATCCCATTGGAGACAAGTTATACTACACCGCCACATCACTATTCAACAATTTATCCTACACTGAAAATGGTAAGCTGTACTACAAAATGCCGGGAACAGGCACTTTCCAGGTCTCTTCTAAAATCGCTATCGGTGGTCACATGTTCTTTAACATCATTCCTTAAAAATTAAGCAAGATGTTATGTCGCCTAAGACAAAAGATAGCTGAACCTTTTATGGTTCAGCTATCTTTTTTATTCATTTATTGGAGAAAATTCAATCATATCCGCAGTAAACATTTTGGTAGCACTGTCATATTTATAATTCACCGTTAAGGAACAAACATATTCACCTATCCCAACACTTCCATCCACTTTAGCAACAATTTTGTTATTGACTACGTTATAGTCAACAACACCACCAAAATTCAGTTCTTTCTTGTACTCAAAATCTGAGTCGCCTTCGTGAACTAACTCATGTTGCTTGTCACCAATCTTAACTGTCACATTTAATGAACCCTCATTGTTCTGAACACTGGTCTCAACAGATTTTGTTATAATCTCTAAGGGGTTTTCAATATTAATTTCAGACAAATCATCCGACTTTACAACATGGATCTCTTCGAGGTAAACTCCTGGACTTCTATTTTTGAAAACTGTTATAACTGCTTCCTCTGTTCCATCATCTGTAACATCAGCAAAGTAGACTTGAGGTTTATATTCTTCTGCAGCTGGAAAAGTCCAATTAAAGTCTTTCGTTTTGCCATTGAGTTCTAATGTAGTGCCTTGAACTTCATTATCTTTTTCATTAATTGCAAACAATTTAACTTTATTATCATCCGAACTCTGAATTAGTTTTTTATTTAAGTCAGATCCTTGTTCCGGTTGTGTCGTTACTTGTGTACTCGAAGAATCCCCAGCACCCTGCGTATCTGTTTCGGGCTTATCTGACCCACAACCTGAAAGCAAAACAGCACTCAACAGCATTACTACACCAAGCTCTTTTTTCAACACTATATTCCCCTTTCATCTAGTACCTAGGAGAAATTATATCAGTGCTACTGAGCTTATGAGTTACACAAAATTAACATCATTTACGAATTAAGTTAAAATTATGTTATATAGTATCTTTAAAAATCATCTTATTCCATAACTGTACTACCTCTGATAGAGTCAATGATACACACACCAGCATGCTTTGCTCTTGAACTTGGCTCCCACAAGTAGAGCGCCGTGCCAAGGGCTTTGATCCCAGCTTAGGCGCTATAGTAATGGATCTGAGCAGCACTGCAGCTGAACGTAGCGACCCAACCCAATAAGTAGCCGATCTTGTCGCTTTAGAGCCACTAGCATCAGCCCTAACGTTTAGTTTTTCCTTATTCTTCTTAATAGGTGTGAGCACCTTAGGTGCAAAACCTTCGATCCTACTTCAGAAGCAGAAGCTCTTCTCATATCAATACTGCTATATTATGGTCTCTCCTACCTTTCTCAACACTAAAGATATACAAGAATAGAAGGATTGAATATAATTAAACAAATTTACGACTATGGCATCTTCCACTCATCCAAATGGTACCCCATAGATCCCTCATCTGTTTTTCCTCAGCCATTTAATATACTGATATTTTAATGTTAAAAGAAAAATAAATTAAAATAAGTGCAGTATCACTACTATGTGATACGGCACTTTTTTTGTCTCGACCCGCCTTTCTTAAAAGCAAGAGAGTTAAACAATGATAAAGATGTAAAAATCATATTCTCAAGACTTTAATGAGAAAATGTAATTATTATTTTCGTTCTATGTAAGAAGGCGCCCCCCATTTAAGAGTACCTTCATTAATTCTTGCTACCAGCCATCCAGAGACCAACAGCTGCGAAAACAGCTCCAGCTCCCATCATTACCCCTTGAACGGCATCCTTCACTACAGAGCCTTCTCCACTGATGACTGATGCTAATAATAGAACAACTACTCCTGCACTCATTAACTTATAGGCCTTTGTATTTAATTGATTAATCATATTAATTACCTCCATAGTGTATTGGAATTGTTTTTAATTTTATGTTGTAGTGGGTGTTTAACTCACCCACTACAACATTATTTAGCTCAGAGTTATATTACGCTGTTTCGGGTGAATAACTATGCATAAACATACATTTCTCATTTATTCTGAAAAAGCTTTGTCATAAATTATGAAAACATTATCACTAATTATGACAGCGCACACTTGTTTTTTTTTGCAATTTATTTAGATCTTATATGCTTTCATTGCTTTAAAGAGCTCTTTAAAGGTTGGGCGTTTACCGTACATCAGTACACCCGTGCGATAGATTTTAGCTGCGAGCCAGCCAAAGACCAGAATAGATACAGCGAGAATTACAAGTGACGTCAGAATCTCCCACGTTGGGGCAACGCCAGCACCGATCCGTACAAGGATTGCAGTTGGCGACGTGAACGGAATGAAGCTAGCCACTTTCAACAACAAAATGTTTGGTGTAGCGATACTGAAGATGGCGATGTAGAACGAGACGAGCGACAGCATCGTAATTGGCAGAACTGCCTGACCAAGTTCCTCTGTACGGCTTACCATTGAGCCAATCGCAGCAAACATTACTGCATACAAGAAGTAACCTAAGATGTAGAAGATAAGTCCATACACAATGACAGCCGTATTGATGTCACTCAGATTCATATTGAAATCACCTAGTACATCAACGTTATGAGGAAGCAACATATTAGCAGCAACCACCGCTCCGAAGATTCCAATCTGCAGGATACCTACTAAGAAAATACCAATGATTTTACCGAACATCTGACTCAGCGGAGACACACTCGTGATTAGAATCTCCATGATGCGGGAACTCTTCTCTGCTGTAATTTCAGAAGCGATCATATTGCCTGTCATCATCGTTGACGTGAACAGCAGGATGATCAGGAGATACACAACAATGTAGTTAATAGGGCTCATGCCATTATCCGATTCCGCACCAGCTGCCCCTTCTTCTGTGCTCAGACTTTCCTGGGTAAGTTTCACAGGTGTTGTGATCAGTTCTTTTTGTTCAGCTGTGAGCACGTCTTTTACAACTACATCAAGCTTCACACTTTGCAGAGCAGCTTCAATGGAAGCAATGATCTGCGGTGATACCTCGTCGGATGAGTACAGGATCGGCTGCGGGAACTCCTGTCCAGCTACAGCCTCAAACTTCAAGTAACCATCCGTAAGCCCTGCTTCTGTATCGGCTTTTAGAGCCGCTTCATCCTTGTCACCACCCGCGATGAAACGGTATGCTTGATCCCCTTGTGCCGAAGAGAAGCTCTCCAATTTCTCCGAAACTTCCGGCTGTCCTGATGTGAGAAGCCCGATGTTTACCGGGTTATTACCTGAAGCTCCGCCACCAATTGGGCCACCATTGAATAAAGTAATGAAATATGGCACATTGAGTCCAATCGTAATCAGAATTGCAAGTACAATCGTCGTTACCATGAATGATTTGGTTTTAACTTTGTTTTTAAACGTAAATCCCGTAATCGTTCCCATTTTATTCATTCGACTCACCTACCTCACGAATAAAGATTTGGTTAAGCGTTGGTTCCTTAATCTCAAAATGCTCGACAGTTGTCTGTGACATCGCATGTTTCAGAATCTCTTGAGCTGCATCCACATGGCTGATATGGATCGTGTAACCACGCTCATTTTGATCTACCTTCGTTACACCTGTTAACAATTCCAGACCATCCACTTGACCTACAGTGCTTAGAGCAACCTGCTCACGTGGATAGCGACTCTTAATCTCCTTGATCTCACCTTGCACTACAGTGTTAGAGCGATGAAGGATGGTGATCTGACGACATAACTCTTCAACATGTTCCATACGGTGTGTGGAGAAAAGAATAGCTGTACCTTCATCCCGTAATTCCTTAACGGTTGATTTGAGCAACTCCACGTTCACCGGATCCAGTCCACTGAAGGCTTCATCTAGAATAAGAATTTGAGGGCGATGCACGACAGCTGCGATAAAGCCCATCTTCTGCTGGTTACCTTTGGACAGCTCCTCAATCTTTTTGTCATAATATTCAGGAACCTCGAAACGCTCAAGCCAGTACTTCAGGCTCTTATCTGCATCCTTGGCACTCATGCCACGAAGCCTAGCCAGATAATTAATCTGCTCACTAACCTTCACCTTCGGATAAAGTCCGCGTTCTTCCGGAAGATAACCCATAATTTGTTGCAGCTCCGTATTGTACGGCTTGCCGTTGTATAGAATGTTTCCACCATCCGGGTGGATCAAGCCAAGTACCATTCGCATCGTTGTTGTTTTACCTGCACCATTGGCTCCGAGCAGTCCGTAAATCTCCCCTTCTTTTACATTGAGCGTGACTCCATTAACAGCTGTTTTGTCTGCATATTGCTTAACGACTTGCGTCAATTCCAATCGGTTCATCATTTATCGTCTCCCTTCGGTTATTTCCATTGTATGGGTGCATATCCGGCAATCCAGAATGCTAGTACTTCATCAAGCTCCAAGTTGCGAATTTTCAGCACCCGGTTACTGGACAGCTCCAGTCTTTCCTGTGCTTCACTGATCCGGGTTGTCACAATACGCACCAGACCATTCTCATCTGTAGAAGATTCCACCACGCCAGGAATACTCTCTGGACGAAGATCTCCTTCATACCAGACCTCTCTCCACTGATCGAGCACGCTGTCTTTCTCCGCCATGCCCAGGGATTGACCACGGTGCATCAGTACGATGTAATCCGCAAGCCGCTTGACCTCATCTGCGATATGCGTAGCAATCAGTATCGTGGTATCTCCCCCTGCCATGAAGTTTCGGAACTGCTCAACCATCACTTTCCAGGCAAAAGGGTCAAGTCCAGAGGACGGTTCATCCAGCAGAAGAAGTCTGGGACGCGCTGCGAGTGCAGCTGCAATCTCGTACTTCCGCCGTTCTCCCTTGGACATCTTGATCAGCTTCACGTCCCGCGGCACGTCCATCTCTTTCATCAGCTGGTCAAACAGCTTCATATCCCAGCGCGGATACCAGTAAGCGCGAAATCGGACTGCTTCCTCCGCCGTAAGCTGGTTCTCTTCAAGCCCGCTGTTATCTGCCACAAAACCAATCTGTTGTCTCAGCTCTATCGGTAGCGGTCCATTGTGCTCTTCTCCAAACCATATGATCTGTCCACTATCTGGCAGTACAATTTGTTGCAGCATATTCAATAGTGTGCTTTTGCCAGAACCGTTATGACCGAGGATTGCAATGACATACCCTTCCGGGATGGTCAGATCAATCGGGCCAATCACTCTGCGTTTTCGCATTTTGGATACGCCGTTCAGTTGAATAGCCACAGGCTCCATCATGGTAATCCCTCCCCTACTTCGGATAAATAACTCTTAGGGCTTCTCGGAACAAACTTTCCATCTCTTCTTCTGTACATCCGACCGATTTGCCAGACTGCACCGCAGCTTGCATCGCTTCCTGCGCAGCCTTCAATCTATAATTTTCTCTATCATCCGCTTCAACTTGGGCTACAAATGTACCTGTCCCCTGCTTCGTACGAAGCAGACCTTCATTCTCCAGATCCTGATAGACCCGTCTGACCGTAATCACGCTACAGTTCAGTGCTCCGGCGAATTCACGAATGGACGGCAAATGCGTTCCCTCCCCTAATTGACCCGTAATGATTAATGATCTTAATTGATTTTCAATCTGGTGGTATAGAGGTTCAGCGCTATTTTCATTGATTTGAATCGGTATCTTCACATTTTGCACCTCGCCCTCCGGTACATCTCGCCCAGTTACAAGCTGGTACCGCCGGTTCCTTCTTTATTCTCAAGTGACATCTTTCTCTCATACGATTAACTTAAATCCCGACATGCCAGCTTCTTCAATGTCAGACGACTGAATAGCCATAGTGTGGTTAAACCACCCACCAGAGCAATCCACATGATCGGGGATAACAAGCTCCATTTTTTACTGTGATCCATGACAATCCATAATCCGTAGCTGCCTGACAATCGAATTAATAACGATAAACCGATGGTAAGTGGCAAGAGCAGCGCACTGAGAAGTAAGTATTTTTTGCCACTGAAGAGAAACTCTCCGTAGATGTACAAGCCT
Source organism: Paenibacillus sp. MER 99-2 (assembly GCF_023714095.1). NCBI lineage: Bacteria > Bacillati > Bacillota > Bacilli > Caryophanales > Paenibacillaceae > Paenibacillus > Paenibacillus sp. MER 99-2. The sequence continues at coordinate 66,795 of NZ_JAMAUZ010000005.1, forward strand.
GTCATAAAAAGTCCATATCCTGTACATGTCATGGCAAACGCCAGATATTGATCCCATCGGAAGGCTTCCTCATGTAATCTGACCACATACAACGATCCGTAGAAGAAGATACCATTATAAGCAAACGTCAGAATCGACTGCTGAAGTCTTGACCACATCACCGTTTCATTCGGAATTGGGAGTCTGCGGTAAAAGGCCAGCATCTGTGTATAGGAATCCTCCTGTATGTAACGGAATGAACGTCTGCTGAACAGGAATCCCTGAAAGGGCACCATGATTAGAAAAAAGGTATCTACAACAGGGTTAATGAAGCTAACCTCATGTTGCTGAATCAACATCACACCGCTCATGCTGCCCGTGTAAATCATAAAAATTGCACTCCATAACCACTGGAATCGATCCTTACTCATCTCACTGCGGGTCAACCACAACGCTTGCTTCCATGCGTTCATATGCACGCCTGCCTTTCAACTTTCATTCATTTACTGTGTTCTGTGTGCTCACTGTGCTCACTGTGTTTACTGTATATATCAATATACACAGTATACAGACCTAACACTTTTCCCGTCAACACTTTTTTTCCTGAATCAGGAAGCCGTGGAGGTTGAACACATGACTTAAACTGCAATAAACAGCGTCACTACGGGAAAAACGGCATATTTTGGACTTGAATAACTTTATGTTTGATGGGGTTGTATTCCAGAATTTTGGGCACAAAAAAAGGCCGTATCCATAGTGTGTATATACACAGCACAGATACAGCTTGTTCAATTTACCCGTCGCCTGATTGCAGAAGAGGTCAAACCATTTACACGAGGTCGTAGCCGCTAGGCAAACTACGGTTACTGCGAATTGCACGAATCTCAGCTAGTGTTAAGCGTTCATTCGTAGAGATTAAGGACTCCACATCGTTGCCACGGATCAAGTCATCCAAGTCTCTCAAGCTGGTGTTCCCGCGGTAAACACGGAATCCACCCTGGAAGTTAGGTCTTGTGAACACAACGAGTGTTGCATTGGAGCTTGTCGAGAAGAAACGCAGACTCTCAACGCCTCCAAGGATGTTCTCCAAGTTACGCAGACCCGTGTTGCCACGGTAAATCCGGCTTCTTCCTGTGAAGTTCTCATCCGAGTACACGGTGAGACGTGGATACGTTTGACTGACATGGACTGTTTTTTTCATTTATTGTATCCCCCTCTCAAACTCATTCTATGAATGTGTTCAAGAGAGAGCTTGGACGAATCTTCCACTAGATTCGTCCAATTTCATAGATTTGCAGTTTACACCGTACGTTTAGACCCCAAGAATAACTTCCCACACAGGTCGCGTGTGCCCACCTGGATACAGGATATACAGTAGAACATACACGATCACACCCGTCATGGCACTACTGAACCAGATCATAGATGTGAACCGCCCCCAACGACGGTGTGTTTTGAACTTCTTTTTGAACCCAAGTACAAGTGTTGAGATACCGAAAACCGCAGCCACAGTTGCGAGAATAATATGAAAGATCAGAAAGATTCGGTAGAAGATCTCCATATCCGGTTCTCCGCCCCATGCCGTGTTACCCACAAAGATCGTTCGAGACATATAAATAACAAAAAATATTAATGCTGCTACCGCACCTGCCACCATCATGGACTGATGCGCTTCCCGTTTACCGCGAATAATAAGTATCCAGCCAATTCCCACCAGCACGGCACTAATCACAATGAAAGACGTGCTGATCGTAGGCAGAAGAAAATACATATCCATCATGTATCCCCCTTTATTCATATCGTGTGAGTTCGAATAAGTTACTCCTCTTAGGAGACTCTTGAACAATACTGTATAGCACTATTTATTATTTTGTAGCAGGGTTAAATGGCATCACTGGTGGCTCCTTTGGGTGGGAATCATCCTCGTCATCTTCCTGCTTCTCCTTGCGATACCACTGGAAGAAAACAAGTGCCAGCATGGACACGAAGATGCCCTCCTGAATGAATTTCATAATGATGCCGCCAACCTGCTGATCCTCTTTGGCAGATGACAGAAAGTTGAAGAACGCAGGCCCTCCGAAGGATCGCAGCAATGCCGATGTATCTCCTGATACACAATATCGCATGGCCTCAGCCCATACAGCAGGATTACTGTAGGTTGCATATAGAGGCTCTGAGGCGAAAATAATCAAACCACAGGCAGGCGTAAGCAACACCATATTGAGAAAAATAAACCCAACTTTGGATAGTCCCGACGCCTGTCTGCCTTCCGGTAACGGATTAAGGAGCGTCCACCACATCAGCATCGAAGTGATGAACAGCGCAATGTAATACAGACGATGAACCGTGAAATTGAGCATGACATAATCATGCACTACCGGCAGATGATAGATGGAGAACAACCCATTAAACAATAGGGCTGCCACGATCGGATGAGCTAGAAAAGATAACTGCTTTGTTGGCAGATAACTTACGATTTTACGCCATACCCAGTTAGGTAGCCCTTTCATAAGCAGTGGTGGTGCTACCAAGTAAGATAGAGCCATGCTGACCATATGAAAGCTAAACATGACGTGTCCCAACAGGTTGAAAGGCCCCGCTTGAGCTAAATAAAAAACGAGAAGTCCGGTAATAAACAAAACTCGCTGTCCTGCAGTTGCTGGTTCTGCTCCACTGACTTTCTCACTGACGGGTCCTACCAGCACGAGGTAACCTGCTCCGATAAGTAGAAATAATGCCAGAATGGCAGGGCTCCACAGATCATTAAAACTAAAATATTGCAACCCGAGCATACGGGAAACCTCCCCGTGAACTAATTTGGTTGGTACTTGTAACGCCTATTCCGATGGTTCGCCAAAAAGGGGAAAAGACGGCGACAATAAGCCGCCGCCATCTTCTCTTACCACCAAACCCAATAGAGTGACATAATAATGCACGTAAATGCTACGAAGAATCCAAATGCCATGAACAGAATTGGCATTAAATGACCTTTGTCTTTCAAGTGCATCCAATAACCAAGCTGTACAAACACCTGTAAAATCGCCATGACGACCAGCAAGATGATCGTAAACGTTGCATTAACACCACCGGCCTTAACAGCTGCGAATGCGATCAGTGTCAGTATGATGGAGAAGATAAACACCACGACGTGTTTCTGTGGCCCTTCTGTCCGGTGACGGTGTTTCACTGGTTCCTGATCTACTTTATCCTGTACCGACATGTGTTACCCCACCTTTCCGAGCAAGTACACGACCGTGAAGATAAACACCCAGACAACGTCGATAAAGTGCCAGTACATTGCAGAGACGTACACTTTAGGTGCAGTTACGACCGTCAGTCCTTTTTTGAACAATTGTCCAATAATGAGACCGATCCAGAGAATACCGAAGGCTACGTGAGCTCCGTGGAATCCGACTAGTGTATAAAATGCCGAGCTGAATGCACTCGTTGTCATACCGAACTCTTTGTGCTTCACGTATTCATAAAACTCATAGATTTCGAGCCCTAAGAACCCGAGCCCTAGCAAAACGGTAATACCGAGCCATAACCTGAGTGCCTTCACCTTACCTTTATGCATCGCCTGAATGGCGAACACACTCGTCAAACTGCTGACTAGGAGGATAAAGGTTGCTGCCGCCACCAGCGGTAGATGGAATAACTCATTCGCCGTCGGCCCTTCATTCGTCTGGTTCCTGAGCGCTAGGAAAGTAGCGAAAAGGGTACCGAACAACACGGTCTCGCCGCCGAGGAACAACCAGAAGCCAATGAGCTTATTACGTCCCTCCAGCGTTGCCTTCTCCGGTTCATGCGGTAAATTACCGTTCACAGGTTCAGCATGTGATGTTGTCATGTTCTCGCCCCCTTCTCGTCCTGATCCTCTGGCTCAATATGCCAGCCATGATCATCATAGAGTGAACGGAGCATCATGGCTCCAAATGTAATGACAAGTCCTATAATAAGCACAATGTAATTGTTAAACAGTCCATTCATGAACGCATTGCCGAAGTCATCCTTACTGAACATCAGCCCAAGCCCAGCAATGAATATACCAACAGACATGACAAACGGTAACGGTGTTGCAGATGGCATATGAATTGACCCTACCGGCTCGGCCGGTGTCATTTCTGTGTTCCCAGCCATCTTTTCTTTCCAATATGCATCAATACCGCGTACAAGCGGCGTTTGCTTGAAATTGTACTCTGGCGGTGGAGATGGAATCGTCCATTCTAACGTACGCCCATCTTCCCACGGATCATTCGGTGCATCCACCGGTTTCTTCGTCGTAATGACGATGTTGACGAGGAAAATGATAACACCAACGCCCATCAGGAACGCCCCGATTGTACTCACCAGGTTAAGCAGGTCAAAATCCTGATTCGGCAAGTAGGACACGATCCGGCGCTGCATCCCCATCAGTCCAAGGAAATGCTGCACGAAGAATGTGAGCTGGAAACCAATCATAAATGTCCAGAACGTCCATTTTCCTAACGTTTCACTAAGAATACGTCCAAACATTTTGGGCCACCAATAGTGAAGACCTGAGAATATACCAAGCACCAAGCCACCTACGATGACATAGTGAAAGTGAGCTACAACAAAATATGTATCATGGAATTGGAAGTCAGCCGGAGCAGACGCCAACATGACACCCGTTACGCCCCCCATAACAAAGGTCGGAATAAATCCGACTGCGAACAGGTTCGCCGCTGTAAATCGGATTCGCCCTCCCCACATGGTGAAGAGCCAGTTGAAGATTTTGATCCCTGTTGGTACAGCAATCAGCATGGTGGAGATAGAGAACAATGCGTTCGCAATCGTTCCGAGACCTGTCGTAAACATATGATGCGCCCAGACCATGAAGCCCAGGAACGCAATCAGGATCGTTGCAAACACCATGGAGCTGTAACCAAACAATCTTTTGCGTGCAAACGTTGGGATAACCTCTGAGATAATCCCGAATGCTGGCAAAATGAGAATGTATACTTCGGGATGACCAAAGATCCAGAAGATATGCTGCCATAACACGGGATTTCCTCCGCCTGCGACATCGAAGAAGTTGGCATCCAATATCCGGTCAAAGGTCAACAACACCAAACCAACTGTAATTGCAGGAAATGCAAATAGGATAATAGCAGAAGTAATAAATGTGGTCCATGTAAACATCGGCATCCGCATGTATGACATGCCTGGTGCACGCATCGTTATAATCGTGGCGAGAAAGTTAATGCCCCCGATGAGTGTTCCTAGACCTGCGATCTGGAGCCCGATCGTATAGAAATCGACACCGTGGGTTCCGCTGTATTCACTGCCTGATAGTGGTGTATACGATGTCCATCCGGCATCAGGCGCTCCGCCCATGATCCAGCTCAGATTAAGCAACAGACCACCGAACAGAAATGTCCAGAAGCCCAGCGCGTTAACGAACGGGAAAGCTACATCCCGTGCTCCAATCTGCAATGGTACAACCGCATTCATAATCGCAAATATAATTGGCATTACACCTAGAAAGATCATTGTGGTTCCATGCATCGTAATCAATTCATTGAAGACCTGTGCCGAGACAAAATCATTCATCGGCTTCATCAGCTGAATCCGAATCAAAATGGCTTCAATCCCACCGATGCCGAAAAACAATCCGCCCGCAGCTAAGTAAAGAACGGCGATTTTTTTGTGATCGACGGTAGTGATCCAATCCATCAAGCCACGGTAACGCTTGACGCTATGAGCTTGAGCCAAGGTTGTGTACCCCCTTTATCGTCCTTGCTGTTCTATTCATAGTCCAATTTATAATTGGCCAAATATTCGGCAATTCCGTCGATCTCTTCATCTGTAAGTCCGAGGTCTTTGGGACTCGGCATCGTATTGCCTGGCTTCACGGATTGTGGATCATGCAGCCATTCTTTCATGTTATCCAAGACAGGGTTACCCTCTTCTTGTCCTTCACGCTGATTAAGCAGGATACCTGCGACGGATTCCTTGCCACCGATTCCCGTGAGATTTGGCGCGACTGGGCCACCTTGATCACCTACAGCATGACAAGAAAGGCAATTTGTTTTGAATTTTTCAGCCAATTGCGTATCTTCCGGAAGAACAGCAGGTGCTTTCATTTCAGCAACCCATCTGTCAAAAGCTTCAGGGCTGACTGCTTTTACTTTAAACTCCATGTAAGCATGAGACCTGCCGCATAATTCGGCACACTTCCCGCGGTAAACGCCTTCATTCGGTGCTGAGAAGCTAAACTTATTCAGTGTTCCATCTGGGTTGGTGTCCATTTTACCCGCAAGTGACGGCACCCAGAAGGAATGAATCACGTCAGCGGTTTTCAATTCGAATGCGATCTTCTTGTCGGTAGGAATAATGAGGTCTTGAGCGGTGGTTACGTCATATTGAGGATAAGTAAATTCCCACCAGTACTGATGCGAGGTGACTTTGACCTGTACTGCATTAGGATCATTGGACAGATCTGCGCCTTGAGCAAAGATCTCCTTAACCGTTGGTACAGCTAGTACAATAACAAGCAGTAACGGAATGGCTGTCCATATGACTTCGAGCTTGAAACTTCCTTCGACCTGTTCGGGTATGTCATTCTGTCCAGACCGTCTGCGAAAACGGATCAATACATAGGCCGCAATGGCAAATACAATGATGAGTACCACGATCATAATCGCGATGGACAGCTTCATCAGATCATATTGACCTTGCGCCACAGGACCCTGAGGTTTCATTACAGACAAGTCTTCCCGCCCGCATGCGGATAGCAGCAAAGAGAACACCGCCAGCAAGGGGAGAATTCGCTTTGCAACCTGCCACTGTTTCATCATTGATCTACCCCACTTTTTTACGTTTTCGTAGATTACCGCCATTGTCCCAAAAGAGTTTTGCTCACTACGTTCGGACACAATACGTATAATCCTCTTCGTCACATAGAACGTTTCCAGAAATAACGCTTCCATTGACCCCTTAATTTCCTTCAAAGGGCATGTCTACGCATTCTTCCAATTCATTCTATATGGTTCAATCACATATTAAATATAAGTTGAGGGTATGATTTTGTCAATCTTTGGACACATGTTCACAATTTGTTCACTTTATGTAGAAAACCGCACCACAACTAGATTTGCAAGCGATTTCAGTTAAAAAACCATTAATATAAATTTGAAAATTTTTGCCATATTTCGGTGATTGAGCGTATTTTTCACCAGACTTTTATCACACACAAAACATGCGAAATTATGCAAAAGGAAATCCATCTCTTCCTGGCAAGATAGCTTCCAGTTGTACAGCAGGGAAATTTCACTCCACACCGTTCTTTTGGCCATTCGAAGCGGCATGGAGTTGCGCTCCTCCCTTTCTGAATCCAACGTTGCTTTCAGCTATCCTGTACATGACATGACCTGGCGCAAATCACAATCACCACATTATGTTCCATCGGTTAAGATCCGTGGGCCATTGCTCGTGATTGCGATGGTGTGCTCGTATTGGACTCCCCAGCTGCCATCCACCGTTCGCACAGTCCATCCATCTTCGTCCCATACCACGACTCCTGAGCTGCCCTTCGTGAATATTGGCTCAATCGTAATGACCATGCCTTCAGTCAACATCTGCCCCGTACCACGTTTACCGTAAGGTAATACATTGGGTGGTTCATGAATGTATTGACCAATCCCATGACCAATGAGTGGCTTCACAATGCCGTATCGATATAATCTTGCTGTGCGTTCAATAGCACTGCCGATATCCCCCAGCGTATTCCCAGGTACAGCTTGGGCAATAGCCCGATGTAGTGCCTTCTCTGTACGCTTCATCAACTTACGAATTGTCCGCCGCTGTTCTCCGATCCCATATGTCCAGGCAGAGTCAGCAAGCCAGCCATCCTTATTCACGACCATATCAATGGTCACGACATCACCTTCGGCCAATTCCTGTTCACTAGGAAAACCGTGACATACCACCTCATTGACAGATGCGCAGGTCGCATAGGGATATCCCTTATACCCTTTTTGTTCAGGCGTTGCACCATTCTTCGCCAGAAATTCTTCCACTAATTCATCCATGTCCCGTGTGGTTACACCCGGGGCTAGCCGCTGTTCAATAAGCTTGTGACAGTTGTGCAGGATTCGCCCTGCCTCCTGCATGTAGCCAATCTCTTCTTTTGTTTTCAAAATAGGATCCACATGCATACATCCTTCCTGGAAGTTGTGTACTTCCATATATATGCAAGCTAGACGCAACAAAGCCCGAAAAGTGCTGGTAAACTCTTCAGGCGGAATAACAAGGCTCTATTTACTCAGATACCGTTGTGATCCTAAGGCTGAAAATATGTAGCTGTGCGAAGCAAAAAAAACCGTCTACCGGAGCTTAACGCCCGGAAGACGGTTCTATTCATATCGGAACAGTAAAATTCTAAGTTGAGTGCTTCAGGATACGGAAGAATCCATCTTGACAAGCTCATGCTCGACCACAGAAGTCAGTTCTTCTTCATACCCACCCGTAATCCGGTATTTTCTCACGTACTCCTTCACGAATTTTTTTGGATCCTTAGGACGGAAAATCCGAGTCATTTCCCTCAAACTTTCTTTGACCTCATTGTGACCTTTCGTTGCCATTGTAATTCCCTCCCAAAACGTTGAAAGTGAATGCTCCGTTTAGAGAACGCCGAATAAGTCTTAAATGCCATTCATGAAGTTGTGTGCGCGGCTTAAAGCAAGCTTTAGGTCGGGAACCTCGCTAAACGCAAGTACCTGACACTATAAATACCCGATATGATTCAAATTGAATCATGATCTTATTGTAGCATATTCGGAAGTATGTTACGACTTGACGATTTTTCCTTAATATTTATAACGGTTTTTATACCGAAAAAGTTTAATCCCGAATCATATTTAATGCAAAAGCCTATTGTATACGGAATTAATGTATCCAGCATAACGCGTAACTATTCGGGGGATATTATCACGGACAACCATTTCAGTTAAATTTCTGGATTTTAAGGAGGCGCCGTTTCATGGAACGAAAAGAACAGGACATGTTGCCCCTTTCGCATGAAGTCGTGGAAGTGGACGGAATCTACATCAACGAAGCGGGACGCGAAGAGCATCTGCATCGAGGTCAGCACTTTCCCGCCGATCCCATTCTTGGCAAGACGGAATGGAAATTGACGGAGTTTGCCTTTGAGAACCATCACGATGGTCGTACGGACGAACGCCTGGTACCTAAAGAGAATGATACTGACAAAATCGGTAAAGTGACAAATCCGCGTAGACAGCTTGAGCAAGGGGATAATTAATCTTGTAGGTAAACAGATTATAGATGCTTGATCGTAGCTCTGGGGGCAGACGCAACACATAACAATAAATGGTCTGTTCCTCCTTAGCTACACCACACCAAACCACATTATAAAAAAATTCGATTTATTCAATTTTGTACACCACCAAAATTCACCTCACTCCCTTCTTAATACACCCCTCTGTTTAAATATAGTATTTTTAATAATCCACTCTCTCTCAATACCAATAGTGCAATTCACATTCATTACCAGCTCGATAGATTTTTTCAATTTGGTAATTGATATTATCTATATTCTAATCAATTGACTATCCGAAACTGACCCTGTAATGTCTTCATCAAGTCAATTTCACACTATTCCTATCAGATTTAATTTTTACCATTTTAGTTAGCGGGGAGAGAATTCATCTTATGTTTCGCATCCAACCACGAGTCCAAGGCGTTACTCCTGAATTACTGGAACTATATCAGGATATTAGTCCATCAACTATCGGACATTTAACCGACTTCGGTTTTCTCCATGACTTACAGCCACTCTTTCGCCCTATTCGCTTGTTAGGAAATGCCCTCACCGTACGAATTCCCCATCTCGATGCCTCAGCCATTCGCCACGCTTTTGAGATTGCCCAGCCAAACGATATTATCGTCGTGGATATGTCTGGCGATGACCAACGCGCTTGCTGGGGTGAATTTGTTACCTATGCAGCACTGGACAAAAAAATCGCCGGAGCCATCATTTCCGGATGTGTGACAGACGTTCGTCCAATTACCCAGCTCCGATTCCCCATTTATTCCAAAGGAATCAGCGCGCTAACTACGCGTTCCCTTCAACTTGAAGGCGAGGTTAACACTCCAGTCAGCGTCAGCGGTGTGAGTATCCAGCCCGGCGATCTGATTGTCGGTGATGATGATGGTGTTTTTGTTATTAATCCACTGCATGCGAAGGAAATCGGAATTATTGCGAAGGAAAAACAGCAAAAAGAAGAGCAACGCCGCAAAGAACTTGGATATGGGGAGCTGCTTGCAACTCATTCCACTACTCATGGCACAACCGATAATTAAGGGGGATGCAACACGATGAAAAAGAGACCTTTAATCTACAAGTTTAGTAGTATCCTTATTGCTCTTGCACTATTTGCCGTTGGATGTGGCAATGCGAATGACTCCAATTCGAGTGGCACTTCGGCTGCAAGCAGTTCAGGGGGCTCTGCGGAGACTGCTTCGCTCAAAAACCTCACCATTGCCTTAACCGGCGATCCCATTGGCTTCGATCCGCAGAATTCCACCGACTCGATCTCTAACTTTATCAATTATCAGATCTATGACCGCCTCGTTACATTCAATGACAAGCTAGAGATTGTTCCACAGCTAGCAGAGAGCTGGGAGACATCCGAAGATGGTAAAACGTGGACATTCCAACTGCGCCAAGGTGTGACGTTCCAGGATGGAACACCTTTTAATGCAGAGGCTGTGAAGACAAACTTTGATCGTTTAATCGATCCGGACAAAAAGCTATCCCAATACGCAACGCTAGGACAGTTCATTGAGTCGGTTACTGCAAAGAGTGAATCTGAGGTTGTCTTTGCGTTGAAGGAGCCGCAGGGTGCTTTTCTGAACAATATCGCAGTAACGTCTGGCAGTATTATAAGCCCCAAATCTATTCAGGAAGATGAAGATGGCATTGCCAAAACGCCTGTCGGCACTGGTCCTTTCAAACTCAAAAGCTGGAGTTCTGGCAATGAACTTGTGCTTGAATCGAATCAGGACTACTGGGGCGGTAAGCCTAACGTAAGTGGTATTACCTTCAAAACGGTAACTGAAAATGCCGCTCGTGTCATCATGCTGGAGTCCGGCGAAGCCGACATCATCGACAAGGTTCCGGGCACAGATATTGAGCGTCTGTCCAATAACAGCAATTTCACCATTAATACTCGTTCTACCAACCGTGTTGGCTACATCGGAATTAACACAAAGCATGCTCCGTTTGACAATGTGAAGGTGCGCAATGCACTTAATCTCGCCATCGACCGTGCAACCTTAGTAAACAAACTTTATGAAGGACGGGTTGAGGTAGCTACTTCGTTTATTTCCAAAAATTCGTTTGGTTACGCAGATGTTGGAGCTTACGCCTATGATGTTGAAGCCGCGAAGAAGCTGTTGCAAGAAGCAGGGGTTCAAGCTGGTACACCGCTTCGAATCATTCTCGCAGCCAACACCGTTCAAGATCGTCCTGCTGCCGAATTTGTACAGAATAGCCTCCAGCAGTTAGGGTTCAAAGCTGAGTTACAAGTACTGGAACTTGCCTCATATCTCGATGCACTGAAAAATCCGGATAGCTACGATTTATTCGTTCGAGGTGCCTCTTCTCTTACGGGAGACGGAGATGCTCTATTGCGGGACAGCTTCCTCTCTACAAGCAAATCCAATTATGCCTTCTACAACAATCCAAAGGTAGATGAGCTTATTGTTACTGGTGGACAGGCACTGGACAGAGAAGAGCGCCAAACCATATACAACGAAGCGTTACAGCTGATCAAAGCTGATGCGCCATGGATTCCTTTGTACGAAGATAGTGTTCAGGTCGGTTATTCCAGTCAGGTTGAAGGAATTACATTTTTACCTTCCTTGTTATGGGATCTGCGCGGTGTGAAGTTCAAATAACCATAAGGGTGCCGTGCAGACGGCACCTTTAACATATGTGAAGCACCCTCATCCCCCTTCCTCAATAAGATGATTCTCAACAATCCAATCATAGGAGTGAAATTATCAATGGCCTTCCAACTCGTTATGGCTCAATTCGGTTCTTCTAGCACCAAGCAAGAGAATCTGGACAAAGCAGAAAAAGCACTTGAAGAAGCGACTCGTATTCATCACGCAGATATCGTTGTTTTCCCTGAAGCCTTCATGAGCTTCTATCAGATTGGCACACCCCGAGAAAGGAAGCTGGAAGATGCAGAGCCGCTGGATGGGCACTTTGTCACTACCATGCGTGCTCTTGCCAAGCAATATGGCGTATGGGTTGTGTTCGGCACACGGGAGACAACAGAAGATGTGAACGATGATCGGGTCTATAACTCGTCGGTCATCCTCAATTCAGATGGGGAGATTGTGAGCAGTTATCGCAAAACACACCTGTACGATGCCTTCGGGGCTCAGGAGTCGCGTGATATTAAACCAGGCACATCATTGTTTGAGCCGATCGATACACCTTTTGGCAAGTTAGGGCTGTTCGTATGTTATGAGCTGAGATTCCCAGAGATTGCCCGTTATCAAGCTTTGCACGGTGCAGATATCCTTCTTGTTCCTTCCGGCTGGGTACGTGGTCACGTCAAAGAGCAACATTGGGAAAGTCTAGTCACTACACGCGCACTCGAAAATACAGCATATGTCGTTGCCGTTAACCAAATTAACGAATTTTATATCGGACAAAGTCTCATTGTTGACCCAATGGGTGTTGTCGTTGCACGTGGAGCTGAGACGGAGACCCTCATCCCCCATCGCATAGATCTCGAGCGTGTACGTGAAGTACGTTCTAAGCTGCCTTCCCATCTACACAGACAGGCTCATCTATACGGTTAACCTTTCCTTTCAGAACAGAGTAGCCTAATCCCGGCAAAAAGCCAGGAAGGAGTATCACGTGTTCAACTATATTCTGAAGCGGTTGCTTCAAATGATTCCAACCTTAATCGGTGTATCTCTGCTCTCTTTCATTATTCTCCAGCTCGTTCCGGGTGACCCGGCTGAATTGATTGCAGGGCTAGATGCCAGCCCTGAGGAAGTGCAGATTATTCGGGAGCGACTCGGAACCGATAAGCCGCTATATGAGCAGTATTTTCAATACAACGTTCAGCTACTTCAGGGAGATCTAGGTACGTCCATGCGCTCGGATAATCCAGTGCTCCAGGAAATTCTTGAACGTTTTCCAAACACGGTGATATTGACGATATTGGCAACAATCGTGACCGTCGTCATTGGATTAATCACAGGGGTTATAGCGGCAACGAAGCCAGGGAGCGCCCGTGATCATGCTTCGATGGCCTTTTCATTATTTGGCATATCCATGCCAGTGTTCTGGCTAGGTATTATCCTCATTCTTGTGTTCGCCTACTATATTCCGATTCTGCCTTCAGGAGGTAGTAGCGAATTGAAGCATTTTATATTGCCTGCTCTCGTGCTGGGCATCTCCTCTGCCGCTGTCCTTGCCCGTCTAACGCGATCCAGTATTCTTGAGGTAATCAATCAGGACTACATTCGGACAGCCAAAGCCAAGGGGGTACGCGAGTGGCTCATCATCTACAAGCATGCACTCAAAAATGCCTTCGTTCCAATTATTACGGTCATTGGCATGGAGATTGGCAATCTGCTGGGAGGAGCAGTGCTGACTGAAACTGTATTTTCAATGAACGGACTGGGCAGATACATTATTCAATCCATTCAATTTCGGGATTACTCCGCTGTGCAGGGAAGCATCTTATTTGTTGCTTTTATCTTTGTCATCATCAACCTGCTTGTTGATCTATGTTACGCCGCAGTAGATCCGAGAATTCGCTATGACCGGAAGGAGGCATGACCATGAATGAACCAAAGGCTGTGCCTATATCTGTCCAGATCAGTTCATCCACTGCACCTGCTAGACGACGTTCACTAAGCCAGATGATAAAAAAAGTGGGCAGCAATAAACGCTCCATGATCGGTCTATGGATCGTCACACTGTTTATATTGATTGCGATTCTCGCGCCATGGATTTCTCCGTATGACCCACTGGAGCAAAATATGGACAAGCTGCTGCAATCCCCTTCCCTCAGCCATCCATTTGGAACCGATGAGTATGGACGGGATATCCTCTCTCGTATCTTTTACGGTGCACGTATTTCGTTGATGGTTGGTATTGTTGGCGTAATCATCTCTGTCTTCTTCGGTGTAGCACTCGGAACAATCGCTGGTTATTTCGGGGGCAAGATCGAATCACTTATTATGCGGATTACCGATATCTTTATGGCTTTCCCTGGATTTTTGCTCGCCCTTGCGATCGTAAGTGTGCTTGGCCCAGGGATGATGAATCTGATGATTGCCATAGGCATATTCTCCATTCCATCATTCACTTGGATCTCCCGCAGCGCGGTTCTCTCCATTAAGAATAAAGAGTACATTGAAGCTTCGAGGTCTATGGGCTCGAAGCATAGTCGCATTATTTTCAAGCATATTATCCCGAACAGTATTGCTCCTATCATCGTTTTGTCCACGTTACGAATTGCAACAGCAATCCTATCTGCGTCAGGGTTAAGCTTTCTCGGTATGGGTGCTCAACCACCGTCACCCGAATGGGGAACGATGCTAAGCACAGGCAGGGAGTTCCTTCGAACTGCCCCTCATATCTCCATCGTACCAGGCGTGGCCATTATGCTCGTTGTTCTGGGATTCAATATGCTGGGTGACGGACTGCGTGATGCCCTTGATCCCAAAATGAAGCTATAGCTTGCTCCCGTTCATCGTAAAGTTGGGGATAACAAGAGCGCAGCATATGGTGGTACCAGAAATGACAAGGAGGGCTCGCGTTGAAACGCAAATTACTTGAAATGAAGTCGCTCAAAACCTATTTTCACACGAGTGAAGGTGTCATTCCGGCTGTAGACGGTCTGGACATTACGATCTATGAAGGTGAAACCGTCGGCATCGTTGGTGAATCTGGCTCTGGCAAAAGTGTCACCTCCCTAACCGCCATGAGGTTAACCCAAGGAAAGGTCGAAGGCTCCATTACTTTTGATGACAGAGATATTCTTGGCCTCTCGGAGAAAGAAATGCGAACGGTACGAGGCAATGACATGGCGATGATCTTTCAGGAACCCATGACCTCACTCAATCCAGTGTTCACGATTGGTGACCAGATTCGAGAAGCCATTCGTAATCATCGGAAAGCGAGCCGAGCCCAAACCAAAGAGAGAGCGATTGAATTATTGCGCCTTGTCGGTATTCCACGACCTGAGCAAATTCTGTATGAATACCCCCATCGGTTATCCGGTGGCATGAGGCAACGGGTTATGATCGCCATGGCCATGGCATGCAGCCCCAAGTTACTCATTGCCGATGAACCAACAACCGCACTAGACGTTACGATTCAAGCCCAGATTTTGGAGCTTATGCAGCAGCTAAAAGCTAGTGAGGGAACTTCCATTTTGCTAATTACGCATGACTTGGGTGTCGTTGCTGAGATGTGTGACCGTGTAGCTGTAATGTACGGTGGTCAGATTGTCGAAGAGTGCGATGTGCTGACACTGTTCACTAATCCTAAGCACCCCTATACCCAAGGGCTAATCAAATCGATGCCCACACTAGATACAAACGAGCGCAGGCTGTATTCCATTAAAGGTAGCGTTCCACCACCAGGCAGTTTAAGACAAGGCTGTCGCTTCAGTCCTCGCTGCGAATATGCACAAAATATTTGCCTTGAACAGCTACCGCAACTAGAGACTGTAGAGGCTGGACACACAGCCAGATGCTGGCTCCATACAGTCGCTAAGGAGGTAATCCAATGAATGAACCGCTGCTTAAGGTAAACAATCTGAAGAAATATTTTCCGATTAAAAAAGGCATCTTCAATCGCACGGTTGGACATGTGAAAGCTGTAGATGGTCTGAAATTTACGATTTTCAGAGGCGAGACACTTGGACTTGTTGGCGAGAGCGGATGTGGCAAATCAACGACAGGTCGGACACTATTACAGCTCCTTCGTCCAACAGAAGGGGAAATTATATATGAGGGTCGTAACATGGTGGGATTACCCGCAGAAGAGCTGCGCAAGATGCGCAAAGACATGCAGATGGTATTCCAAGATCCTTATGCCTCACTCGATCCTCGCATGACCGTAGGTGAGTTAATCGCCGAACCTCTTGATATCCATCAGGTCGTTACAGGGCAAGAACGAGCAAGACGGATCGATGAGTTATTGGAGATTGTCGGGTTAAACAGCCGGCATGCCGAACGTTACGGTCATGAATTCAGTGGAGGACAGCGCCAACGGATTGGCATTGCAAGAGCACTTGCTTTGAACCCTAGGCTGATCGTTGCTGACGAGCCCGTCTCTGCGTTGGATGTGTCTATTCAATCCCAAATCATTAATCTACTTCAGGATTTGCAAGAGCAGTTCAAGCTAACGTACTTATTCATCGCCCATGATCTGAGTGTTGTGAAACATATCAGCAGTCGTATTGGTGTCATGTACCTCGGCGGTATCGTTGAGCTTGCCAATAAGCATGACTTATTCGAAAACCCTTTGCATCCTTACACACAGGCATTGCTGTCTGCTGTCCCTAGCCCGAATCCCTTAATTAAAAAAGACCGAATTGTATTACAGGGTGATGTGCCTAGTCCATCAAACCCTCCTTCTGGATGCAGCTTCCATACACGCTGTCACGCTTGCATGGACATCTGCCGAACAGATAAACCCGAATTACAGGATGTAGGTGGTCGTTACGTCGCATGTCATTTATACACTAACGCTTCACAACATTATCCTACTTAAACTACAACTCAACTGACAGGAGAGATCATCATGACACAGAGCCGTAAACTGAAAGAAATGAGCTGGACAGTATTCGAGGAATATAAAAAGCATACCAACCTTGTAATCATCCCTGTTGGTGCCATTGAAGTGTATGGCCCTCATCTGCCGCTTGGTTCGGATGGTCTACTCGCAGATCAGCTTGCTAAACGTGTAGCTGACCGTGTTGGTGCGATAATCGGGCCAACCGTGGAAGCTGGCGATTCCAATGTGCTTAATGATTTTCCAGGAACCATCACAATTCGTCCTGAGAGCCTAAAAGCGTATCTTGGCGATATCGTTCATAGTCTGCTTACTTGGGGCTTCACACGCATTCTATTTATAAATGGTCATGCTGGCAATGTCCCCATTATCAATCAGATTGTTCATCAGCTACGAGGACAGCATAGTGATGTACAGGCAGCGCAGATTGATTGCTGGCGATTCATCAAAGCACAGGATCACGGTATTTCTGAAACTGGCAAATTGGCAAACGGTCATGCTGGAGAGATTGGCACCTCCGTTCTGCTACATCTACACCCCGAACTTGTTCATCAGGATAAGATTGCAGACGAAGTGCCTGATTATGAAGATGCATACCCCGAAATCGTGAAATACGGCCGCCTTTCTTCAATCTCCAAGTCTGGTGTGGTCGGTTCTCCATCATTCGCTACGGTGGAAAAAGGAGAATTACTTGTACAGCATTCGGTGGATCGCATCGTTCAGTTTCTCCATGACGTCTGGGATATCAAACCGCTATAATTCTATATCCTGCATTCCTTCATCATTCCGGTTCAGTTCTGTCCCTTCTCCTCATAGCCTATATAAAAAGGACAAAGGAGGCTTGACCGGATGTCCCCCATTAAATCATCGAGCGGTCTAGATGAAAATATTGCAGGTATGCTCTGTTATCTATTCACCATTGTTGGTGGAATCGTGTTTCTCGCCGTAGAAAAGCGTAGCCGATTCGTTATGTTCCACGCGCTCCAATCGGTAACCGTATTTGGCCTTATCATGGTCGGTCATGTGTTATGCACATTTCTCCCCTTATTTGGCCCATTGGTCGCCTCACTGTTATCCCTGCTTGGTGTGGTTGTATGGCTCCTGATGGTTGTAACCAGTCTACAGGGGAAATGGCTAAAGCTGCCTTGGATCGGCGATTTTGCGGAAAAACAGATGCGGCATTTGTAATTGCTTACGGCTCATAACCAAAAAAACATCCGTTTCCCTGCAATGCAGAGAATCGGATGTTTTGTGTTGTTGTTCATGCTATATAGATCATTCATCACGTGAATAACTCATGCCATTAAACCATTTATTCATGATATAAGTATTTCATCACACGAGTTAACATATGATGCATGACGGAAACCACTTACTGGTATTCTTAACATCTACTTACGCAGGCTGTTTAGACTCGCCAATAATATCGTCCGCTTGTTTCTCCGCCATTCTAGCTGCTTCAGCCTTCGTTCCAATGCCGTTGAACAAGAGATTCATAAATATCGCTGTAAAACTACCTGCAATGATGCCGTTACCTAACATAATTTGTGCCCAGGCCGGTGTATTCGCAAACAGCTCAGGAACAACCGTTACCCCTAGACCCATACCTACAGAACAAGCGATAATGAACAAATTCTCATGACGGTTCAGATCC
Organism: Paenibacillus sp. MER 99-2; assembly: GCF_023714095.1. Lineage (NCBI taxonomy): Bacteria > Bacillati > Bacillota > Bacilli > Caryophanales > Paenibacillaceae > Paenibacillus > Paenibacillus sp. MER 99-2. The sequence goes on from NZ_JAMAUZ010000005.1 coordinate 85,253, forward strand.
ACTTGGCTTCCCAGAATGCGAATACCTGACGATACCACCATGCCGAACAGAGCAACCATGGCTCCACCTAAAACCGAGCTCGGAATAAGCTGTGCCAGCGCAGCAATCTTTGGTACGAATCCAATCACGACAAGCAATCCACCTGCTACAACAATAACATCACGCGTTTTCACCCGCGTCATCTGTACAAGCCCTACATTTTGCGAATAGGTTGTATATGGGAAGGAGTTGAAGATACCACCCAGTACAATCGCCAGACCTTCTGCGCGGTAACCGCGAGCCAGATCTTTGGAAGTCAGGTCTTTATCTAAAATTTTGCCCAAAGCCATAAATACACCCGTTGATTCAGCAACACTCACAATAGCGACCAGAATCATCGTCAGGATCGGTACAATCTCAAACGTTGGCGTACCGAAGTAGAACGGCTGCACCATATGGAACCAGCTTGCTTCACGTAAAGGTGCAAGGTTAACCCCACCCATGAAGCCTGCTGCGATTGTACCTGCGAGAAGACCAATTAGAACCGAAATCGAACGGATAAATCCAGTTGTAAAACGCGTCAACAAAATGATGAACAGCAGTACACCAAAACCGAGCATCAGATTTTCAGCACTACCAAAATTCGTACTACCACCCAAGTCGTTGAACGCCACGGGGATCAGAGTCAGACCAATAATCGTTACGACTGAGCCTGTAACCACTGGTGGGAATAGTCGAATCAATTTACCGAATAGACCGGAGAAAATAAGAACAAATAGTCCGGAAGCAATAATCGCACCATAAATAGCCGATACACCGCTGCTCTGACCGATGATAATCATCGGAGATACCGCTTGGAAAGCACAACCAAGCATAACAGGGAGCCCCACTCCGAAATAACGGTTGCCCCACACTTGAAGCAATGTCGCCACGCCACAGGCAAGCAGATCAATTGCAATCAAATACGTCAGTTGCTCCATCGTAAAACCTAAAGCTTCACTTACGATCAGAGGCACAATCACGGCACCTGCATACATCGCTAATACATGCTGGAGACCTAAGGAGAATGTTTGGACAGGATGCCGATGCCGCTGAAAAATACGTTCGCGTGCCATATCAGTTCGTGCCCTCCTCATCCGCAAATGTAACCTGTCCGTTCGACAGAGCTCCAATGCGAACTAGTGATTCAACCCGATATCCTGCTTCTTGAAGCAAGCGTCCGCCTGGCTGGAAGGCTTTCTCGATTACGATTCCGATACCAACGACTTCGGCTCCAACCTGCTCTACGATGCGTGCCAGTCCAAATGCCGCCTCACCATTCGCCAAGAAATCATCGATAATAAGTACGCGATCACCTGGCTGCATGAACTTTTTGGCAACGGTAATCTCATTGGTCTCCTGCTTCGTGAATGAATACACCTTCTCGACCAGGATATCTTCTGTAAGTGTAAGTGACTTCTGCTTCCGTGCAAAAATCAGCGGTACATTAAGTTCTAACGCAGTCATAATACCTGGGGCTATACCCGAGGATTCGATCGTAAGCACACGTGTGATATTCTCTCCTTCGAAGCGGCGAATAAATTCCTTACCTACTTCCTTCATGAGAACCGGGTCCATCTGATGGTTCAAAAATGAGTCCACTTTCAGGACTTGTTCAGACAGCACAATGCCTTCCTGTCTTACCTTATCTTTTAGCAATTGCATGTTGTTCTCTCCTTGTGCCTCTCGCACAGCCGGTTCTACATGCTCTTCCCTTGTGGCTGCAAAAAACAAAAAGCCCGCCTTCCACCGCTGCGGTTGAACCGGAGACAGGAAAGACAGACTTGTACATATATGACAAGCCATTGGAACTGAAATTTCGAATGATATTGCGGATGGAGTCCCACGCTTATTGCGTGCCTTTTCAAATATGCATATTGAGCTAGAGCACAAAGAACAAGTTAATGACTCACACGGACGCTCGCGATGAGCGCTATGCTTTGCCTATTTTGGATTTCCATCATTCATAACACTAACGATATATCAGATCTTTCCCGTAGTCCGATCATTACGGTGATCGGGTAGAGACATGCAGGCCTATTCCTGCACATATACGAGTAACGGCGTATTAAATTTTTGAACCGATAATTCCCATGATTCTGAACGATGTATGATCGTGAATCTGTAAATAAATATAGTTAAACTTCACTGACAATGTTAGAAGTATACCGAATTGCTCGCGTGAAATAAAGAAGTATTTTCATGGAAGTTGCGGAAAGTTGTATTAATTTGCATTACAGGGGTGATTGAAACGGCGTTTTTATGTACAATATGAAAACGGAAGAGCGGGTTCAAAACAACTTTTGCAACGACACTATCTGTCAAAGGAGACATGCAACTATGAAAGGCGTTCTTAAAGAATTCAAGGAATTTGCTGTACGTGGCAACGTCATTGATCTGGCGGTCGGGGTTATTATCGGGGCTGCTTTTGGCAAAATTGTGACTTCCCTCGTGAATGATATCATCATGCCACCGGTTGGCAAACTAATGGGGGGCATCGATTTCAGCCAGAAGATTATCAATCTTGATCCAGATGTAAAAACGGCAAATGGACAAGATATCACAACACTCGCTCAAGCGAATGAAGCTGGCGCTACCGTGATTGCGTATGGTCAATTCATTAACGTTATGATTGATTTTCTTATTGTGGCATTCTGTATCTTCATGCTGGTCAAAGGTATTAATTACCTCAAAAGCAAAGAACACAAAAAGCCTGAGCCGAAGAAAACGACCAAGGCTTGCAAATACTGCCTATCCGAAATTCCAGCAGCAGCTACTCGTTGCTCCCACTGTACATCAGAGTTAGAAGCTGAAGGCAGCGGGAGTCCTGCTTAAGGAAACACAAGTAGGCTCGCCATAACGAAGTAACTTCATCATGACGAGCCTTTTCGCACCTCAGAGGAATGTTCTACTCTGGTTCTTCAGAGGCGGATATTCAGGTGGGCTATTCAAGTAATCTCTGCTCGACTGCCATCGTTCGGATAAATTCTATGGTGCAACGGTTATGTAAAAAAATTCAGCTTGTCTGTCCGTATCAATTCCCCACCCACGTTAATTCCTTAGGTATGATGACAGATGGGGCGGAGCAGAACGGCTCCTTGTTACTTCTCAGAAAGGTCTCACCGGATCGGTGGGGCCTTTTTTTAGAAGCGGCGGGGTAACAGGTGTTCCAGAATCGATTTTAGATCCTTATCTTCCTTATAGACTTCTTCTCCGGTATCAAGCTCAGTTACACGAATATACTCAAAGTTGGCCGAAGCATCCACCGGTTTGAACAATAGCTGTGCTTCATCTTCCAAACGTACATTGAATCCCATGTCTTTGAACATCGTCGTTAACTGATTGTTTGCCGGCTCCTGTCCCTGTCCTACAAAGATGAGTCCTCTAAGGCTTTTACGTTCTTGAGGTTGCGGATAAATGACTTGAAAGTGTACAATGCATTCCATGTGGTGGTTCCCCTTTCTTAATAAAACTTTGTGAAATTTTGAACTTTAAAACTTGCTATATAAGGAGATACGTTTCATGACCCCAGAACGTTTCGATTTTTATGACAATCAGCAAAATTGGTTAGGCACGGCACCTCGAACTGAAGTTCATGCCAAAGGATATTGGCATCGTTCATTCCATTGTTGGATCGTACGTGACGAAGGTGCTCAACGAATGGTTCTTTTTCAACGAAGACGTGATATCAAGGATACATTCCCCCTCTACTACGACATTACAGCCGCAGGTCACCTCACTGCTGGTGAACAGCTTCATGAAGCAAGTCGAGAATTAGAAGAAGAACTAGGCGTTCAGGCTGCATTCGAAACTCTGACTTATCTACTCACGGCGAAGCAGGAGCTTCAAGGAGAAGTTCGCGGGGTGCCATTTATAGATCGGGAATTCAGCGCTGTGTATGGTCTCTGTCTGAATCAGCCGCTTGAAGATTACATCTTACAGCCAAGCGAAGTACATGGCTTATATGAGGTTGCTTTGGATGATCTACTCGCTCTAATTCGCGGTGAACGTGAAGCTATTGAGGCTACCGGAATCCGTATGGAGACAGAGTTGCTGGCTTCATCCACGAATCAAAACACAGATGAACTTACCGAACTAAGGGCAAGCGACGATGTACCTTCATCCCCATCCGCTGTTCGAGAGACTGTTACGGTGTATGCTCATGAGTTTGTGCCTCATGGGGCGGACTATTATATCCGAGTACTTGAAGCACTGTATGACGTACCCCCTAGCAAACCGAACACCTTGTGAGGTAGGCATCCTCTTTCCTATTTTCATTCTCCCAAGAACAGCATAACTTCATACCACTGATTTCTAATTCATAAGGTATACGAAGATTAACCAGATAAGCAAACAGGCGTCTGCCGTGTGGCAGCGCCTGCTTTGCTTATCTGGTATTTATAAAGCTATGACTCGTGAGCGATTAACTGCACAGACTCGGATCACGTTGATCCATTATCTTCCGGCTTAGACCAGTATCGTGCTGAGAGATGCTCATAACGACGCCCGTAACGAGCCTCCAGCGTTTCTCCCATATCCTGTTCCAGCTCGAATAATACCAGATCTTGTGCAAAATGATTCAGCAGCAGTCCTGTCATCACAGGATGCTCTGTGACAACTGCTTGCGTAACACTCCCTTTACCACGCATACCGAGCATGCACCAGCAGCGATCCACCACAAGTGAGAACTTCCGCCCCTCACCATCGGCATAGATCGGCATTCCAGGCCAAGGCAGCGGCTGTTCCAGCATACCTTCCCCTTCTTCACATGACCACAACAGACGTACACCACGATTTTCAGCTTGCTGCAGATCCTCATGGAGCAACTCTATTTCTTCGCGCCAAACATCAATTACAATTTCATGCTTCGCCTCAGCTAATTGCCGTTTCAGGGTCTCAAACACTTTCTTATCCCCTTCAATATTGTAAAAGGCTGGCTTCTCTGGTTCATGCTGCGGCATGCTGCTCTGTACATAGTCAAGGGAATCTCGCATCTGCCCAGAGATCATCCGAGTCATTTCCTCCGGCTTAAGCACACTGTACTTGGCTGGCTCGCCTGCACTACAACGCAGGAATCCACGCTGCTCTAAACGTTGCAGGGTCGCATACACATTGGAACGGGACACGCCCAGTCGCTTCGCTACCTCATAACCTGAGGCTGAGCCTTGACGGGCGAGTTCCACCATAATTTTTGATTCCATCTCCGTAAATCCCAGATGACGCAAATGATGCAGCAGTTGGTCCATATTCCCGTCCCCCCATGCTGTCAGCAACCTGCACTGCTACCCACTCATGATGTGGCAGCGCTTCTACTGCATCAGATCTGTTCTGCTCCGCAGCGCGGGCACCATTTGGAACCTTTGGGCAGCTCTGATGCACAGATCTGACAATTCACCATTTCGCGCGGCACTTCGGTCTGTACTTCCACGGTGTCTACAATTGGGTTATTCTCTTTCCAGTATCGAATGCGTTCATCCAGTTCCTGCTGGCGTTCACGCTCACGCAGCATTTCTTCTTCCCGGCGACGTTCCCACTCTGCGTCGAACGCTTCCTTCTCTTCCTGGGTGAATTCCGTGCTGTTGTACTCGGTATCCGTCTCCAGGTCAGCAATGGATGGAATGACGGTATGGTATGGCTCATTTTCTTCCAGCTCTTCTTCAACAGGTGCGTGATAGACCGGTTCTCCTACCTGCTGTTGTGCAACAGCAGCCTCTTGTCTGGCAGAAGGAGGTGCTGCTGCGGCAGCAGCTGGTTTAAAATCCCCAAGCTTACGTCCACATTTAGGACAAAAGTTCGCATCCAGTGAAGCGACGTGTCCACACTCGCATAACCGTTCATTTTTGAGCTCGGCAATTTTACTGCGCAAGCTATCGATCTCATCTTGCAATTCGTCACACAGATGCGACAAATCGACCATATCTTTCTCCGCACGTGTCATATCTTGGGCGCGATAGCCCTCGTAGAAAATTCGACCCATATCTGTAAAATGGACTTCCTGTTCCTGTTGCAAGCCCACGATCTGATTGTTTAATTTTCCAATCTCCACGGCATGCTGAGCACGTTCTGTTGCTTTGTTCGCTCCATTCTTAATTCGCTGAAGCAGTTTCATGACATCTCCTCCTCTATTCCCGTCAGGCGCAAATTTGTTTCATTCAAGTGAATCTCTTCGTTGCGCATACATGTTATGTTCATTTCATTCTCATAGAGCAGCTTGCTTACTATATAAAATGTACTAAAGAATATTACACTTGCTACTCCGATGACAGAATAACTTTCCGATCGCTCTTATCCCCAGATTTTTTTTGATTCCCTTTTCCAAGGAAAACATCCGGGGACAAAGGCGAACGCTTCGCTTCTTCAACGTTATTTCTGTCCTCTCCGTTCCCGTGTAATGAACAAGTTCATTCTATAAAATCTATGCAAATTGCTCGGTATATAACTTATACGATAAGTAGCCAAAAAGTTGCGAAATCCTACGCGAATGCCCGTATTATGCCGATGCTGGATGAATTCGGGGGCTTTCGTTAGGACCATATGTTCGGGTATAATGAAACTTTGTCCCGGCATATCGCCGACACTGATGCGATTAACCCTATCATACCAATTTACAATGTGATTGTGAAAAGGGCAAATGGATTACTTTTGAACCGGGATAGACGATCCCTGAATGTATACAGAGGTGGATGAATGATGTTAAGTCCGAACTCAACGTTTTACCCCCGTCCGCTCGGGGTTACCCCGGCGGCATCCCTGCCCCAGTCACCTTCAGCTCCGCTGGAGACCAGCCGGCAGCTTGTAAGCAAGGATGAACTGGATGCGCCTTATTTCCGTTCTCTGGAGGAAGCTGGCATCCGTCTGAACGGCCCTCAAATCTCCGCAGTTCGTCACGGCAGAGGTCCATTATTGACCTTAGCTGGAGCCGGCTGTGGCAAAACGACTGTGCTCGCAGCACGAGCGGGCTACTTAATGGAAGTCAGCGGCGTTCACGCAGGCAGCATCCTGCTCGTGACTTTCACGAACAAAGCAGCGGCCGAGATGAAGGATCGTATTGCCGCCTTGCCAGGTATTCGTCCTGCTGCCGCAAGAGCGGTACAGGCGCGTACGTTTCACTCCTTTGCCTTGACGCTACTGCGTCATTACGGCGTTCAGGAGGAGATTTTTGGCGAAACTCGTGCCCAACATACCGTCATCAAAATGTTACTACGACAGTACGGCATGAGCGAAGCCTTCCAGCCCGAGAGCCTACTCGCCATGCTATCTGCATGGAAGATGCAAGGATCGCAGACCGCTGATCTACCCGACAAGTCGCAGGAAGAACGTGATGCGAAGCGTGTGCTTCTCGGGTACGAGAACTGGAAGAAGGAACGTAACAAGATCGATTTTGACGATATTTTACTGCGCGCTGCTGAATTATTACGTGACCCTGCTGTACTGGGACCACTCCAGCGACGTTTTCAATACATTATGGTGGATGAATTCCAGGATACGAATCATTTGCAATATGAGATTGTGCAGAAGCTCGCCTCGGCTCATCGTAACTTGATGGTCGTTGGAGACGACGATCAGACGATCTATACATTTAATGGTGCACGGCAGGAGTCCATATTAGAATTCGATAAAGTATACCCAGGCGCACGCATTGTGACGCTAGATATTAACTATCGCAGTGATGCACGCATCCTTGGGCTTGGCAGCGAACTCGTAGCGAAGAACAAACGTCGACGCGACAAACGTCTGCGTGCCGCTGGACATCGAGGCGACGCTCCAAGGTTCGCCACACCGTCCAATACCGAGGAAGAAGCCGCATGGGTCGTGAACCAGATCTGTGAGCAGGTAGAGGAAGGGCTGCATACGTACCGTGATATCGCAATTCTGCACCGGACAGCCAGCAGCAGCCGGGCCGTATTCGAGCAGCTTGTGCTGAAGGATATCCCTTTTGTCCAGCACGGTGCTTCCCCGGTATTCTATGACCAATCGCTAATTAGACCGTTGATGGATCATATGCGTCTGTCTCTCGATCCACGGTCTGCAGATGCTCTACCAAGCGCACTCGGCCCGCTCTACGTGTCCCGTGATGCTGGATTAGATTGGATTCAACGCAGTGAACAACAACAAGCGAAGAAGTATCCATTGATCCATCTGGCGAAATGGGACAAGCTGAAGCCATTTCAGCAGGAGCAGGTCAAGGAACGTATCAAATTAATTAAATCACTGCAGAAACTGAAACCTGTCATTGCCATTCAGGAGATGCGCCGTCAATTCTATGACAAATATATGGAAAGTGGTGATCCTAGCATCTTCACCCACTATCGGGAAACGATGCTGGAGACACTCGATGAATTCGAAGCAGCCGCCAAAAAATTCGAAACAGTAGAAGAATTCATTCAATTCGCAGACGAGCTCTCGCGCAGACATCGGGAGATGGAATCTCTACGCCGAGCACAGGACAGTGATGCGGTTCAATTAATGACCATCCATCGTGCGAAAGGTCTTGAATTCCCATGTGTCTACTGGATTGGTGCAAGTGAAGGTATCGTTCCTCACAGCTCTTCATTGCGACAAGATCTGCCTGAGGATCAGAAGGCCGCTCTTACTGTACAACAAACGGAGAGCGAGCTGGATATGGCTTTGGAAGAGGAACGGCGGCTTGCCTATGTTGCCATCACACGTGCCAAACAGTTCTTATACGTTACTTCTCCAGCCAGCCACCATGGTAAACCTGCCGATGTATCCCGATTTTTGCTGGAAGCATTCGGCATGGAGGTTCCGGATAAACGTAAAAATAGTGAGGGTAATCGAACGGAGAATTCGCGTTCTTATGGCAAGAACCAAGGTCAGAGCTACCGATCCGGTTCACGCAATGAAGATCGTGATGTGCTTCATCGTCGCCCAATTCACTCTAATGGGCATGATGAGCGTCGCCACCGGGAAGATGAACTTCACCCACGTAAAGAACGGCTTGGCAGCGGCGAAGTTCGTAACCATAAAGCGTTCAGCACGGCAGGTGTTAAGCAAGCTCAGAGCTCATCCTCTTCAAGTACAGGATCGCATACCTCAGGTCACTCGGAACGTATGGAAACTGTGGCGATCTGGAAATGTAGCTCATCGACATGTAAAGCCTGGCTACGTCAGAAACCAGCAGTACCTTCTGCCAAGGCATCCAAAAATACCAAATCCGGCCCGCCGCCATGCCCCTTGTGTTCGGGAGCCATGGAGGCGAGTACTCGCCAGGTTCCTATGACAGGAAGATACGGGCGATAGATAACAGCCGTTGAACTATATATGACAAGCAAAAGAAAGCAGACCCACTAGGAGCCGCTTTCTTTTGCTTTATGCATTATTTTCGCGGAGAAAAGGTAGTAAGAAAATATCCTTAACGTAAGTTGGATTTAAGACACACCCTAACTGAAATGTGCTTTTAAAATCTTCACTAGACGTTGCTTATATGCATCTAAATCATACGAAGAGTTATTAACTTTTTCCTTGGCGATACTTAGGTCGTTATATATGGTTTCTTCCAGTTCCCTTCTAGCCTTAAGAACCTGAAGCGCCCCTTCTACCCCATGATACCCGTGATTCAAGCCAAAACCCTGGTTTGTGTAATATTCAATAAAACCTTCTGACCATGCTGCTGGTCTCTCCTTGACTGCCTTTCTGAAAGAATGATCAAGATCATCCTGATCTACGTAAAGTAACAACGGATTCAGTTGTTCTACAATGGAGGCTAGCTGCTTCACATAACTGATTACCTCTTCATTGGTTGCTCCGTACTTAATCATCCCGATGGTCACAGGGTTCTGTATAAAACAGCAATCAAAAATATACGTGTCTGTGCCGTTCATACTATGCTTAGCAAACTGCTCCCATTTTTCCGTAATCCGCTCTCTATTCTGCGCTAACGGCAATTCATAAATGTCATATTTAAAGATGTTATCGATGAGTTCCTTTGGAATAGTTGCTCCAACGTCATTCATTAATTTGCGATATGTCAAAAAATAATGGTTACCTTGCTTCATGAGATGTGTACGCAATAAGTCGCTAAACTCCGCATGATCAAGTAATAATTCCTGGTACTCATAATCGTTAAAACAAGCAACACCATCATAATCCGCAGGATGATCCAAATTCCCTTCCAAAAATAACTGCGTATTGATGTTCATATCGATAAGAATGTCATGAACGAGCTGAGCCGTTGTTGTTTTGCCAAAGCCGGGTAAACCCTCTATGAGAACTAATTTTGGTTGCATACGATGTTCCTCCGTTTCATATTAAGGAGGATCGGCAGGTAAGATTCCAATGGAGATGCATTTATCCATATAACTAAAAACGGATACCCAAAGGTATCCGCAGTATGGTTTATGACATACCTTACCTGCATACCCTGTAAGATGATTAGAAAAGATACCAAATAAAACGTTGTACAGCGAGCTTTTTCAACAAACGTTTATCGGCATATTTTCAAATAATTTATCTTTACAGAGTAGTCCACATGATCAGGTATATGCTCCTTTGTATGCATCTCATGACTAATATTACCATCATGAATAGAATCCTACAATCGCATTCGAATCATAGAGATTTCGTAGCGATAGAAGTTTCAGCTCTGCTCCTTTTCGTGAACAGTACAGTAGCAAGAAGCAAGGCTATACCTACAGAGGCGAAACCCAGCCAATTCAAATACAGGACAGAGGTACGGCTGATGACAAGCCCGCCTAATCCAGATCCAAGTGCAAAGCCAAATTGAATGAACGATGTATTTACGCTCAGGGCAATATCCGGATTGCGAGGTGCTAGTTTAACCAGATATAGTTGCTGCGCTGGAGAAATGCTCCACGTTGCCAACATAAAGATCATTAAGACCAAGATTAATACGATTAGATTAACTCCAGCTAGAGCAAATAAAAGCAGCGTAACGCCTTGTAAAATCAGCCCCAGGAAAACAGTGAATTTCACACCTCTGGCATCAGCCAATTGCCCGCCTATTTTAGAACCGACAAAGCTGCAAATGCCCGCCAGGAAGAGAACCCCGCTAATCTCGGCCATGGAAAGTGACGATGTCGCCTGCAAGAAAGGTGTAATATACGTAAATAGTGTAGCGTAGCCGCCGACGTACAATAATGTAACAAGCAAAGCGGTCAGAATAGTCGGATTTTTTATAATAGAAAGCTGCATGCTAAGGCTAGCCTTCTCTTCTTCTTTAATTGACGGAACCTTCTTATAGATGATCAGCAACGGAATAATACTTAATACACCAATTAGAATAAACAGAACTCTCCATCCAAACATCTCACTAAAAAATGTACCGATTGGCACACCCAGCACTAGCGAGCTGCTAAGCCCCATCAGAATGATTCCGATCGCATTGCCTCTTCGCTCTTGTTCAACGAGTCGTGTCGCCACCGCCATCGCTACCACGGTAGCCATGCCACCACTTGCCCCTTGTACAATTCGTATCCATAGTACAGCTTCATAAGTAAGATCTATGAACATAAGTCCGTTACTCGCAATAAACACACCAAGGGTCGTCATTAGCAATTTCTTACGATCAACATTGATCGTAAGTGTGATCATAATCGGAGCAACAATAGCTGCGGCCAGAGCAAATACCGTTACCAGTAACCCAGCTTCGGAGGTTGGTACGCCCAAGTCTGCAGCAATCATTTCAATGACGCCTGTAATAATATATTCAATCGTTCCGATTAGAAAAACAGCCAGTGCCAGAATATAAATAATCCCTTTGTTCTTCAACTCACTTCACCTTCTTCTGTTATCTCGTTCGAATTGGAATCTGTATCTCTATACACTGAGCATCTTGTTCTGGTGATAACGGTAAATATAGCTCTCTGCCCGCTTCATTCTCATTGATCTGATAGTTGTTGGCTTCAATCCATTTCGCTAAATGAACACAGGCGGCACCATCAAACGTTGAATCCGAATGAAAAACCATCGTAGCCATCATTGGCTCAGCAGGAAGGGCTCGTAGCTCGAATGGCTCGGGGGATGTACGCAGCTCGCAGGTCAAAAAGTAACCCACTTCAAATTCAAACTCATCCTCTTGGCCTTCGATTTCTCTCCACAGGACAACCTGAGGACCTTGAATACATCCACGAATGTCCTTGGTGATGGATTGATCCATGTGACGAATCAGGTTCGGGATATCCTCTTCCCGCCCACATGCCTTCTGATAAAGGAATGATTGGGCACCTTCCGCCCTAATTCTAATCTCTTGCTCTGTTTCCAATTGCCCCTCTTGTTCAATTAGCTTCATACGTTCCTCAATTCGAAGGAGTTTAGCCTGCTCTGTATCGATCATTTGTTGAATCTCACTTCGCTTCAGCTTAAACATGCCTTGAATATTCTCCAATGTAATATCTTCTTGAAGCAACTGTGAGATCTGTGGCAGTGTGAAACCTAGTTCCTTATACATCAAGATTCGGTTAAGCTCAAGAAGCTGATCCGCCGAATAATAACGATAACCTGTATCGTGATCTACCTTTCGTGGCTTAAGTATGCCAATCTGGTCGTAATAACGCAGTGTTTTTAAGGAGACCTTACTGAGCCTGGAAAATGCACTGATTTTGAACAAAAAATATCACCTCCATTCCACAACATAATGTGAGTATACAGTCTCCCGTATAGGGGAAAGTCAAGGGTTGCGAATTAAAGTAATCTTTCGCTTATAGCGCCAACAAATATAGAAGTATAGTTCAATCGTTCTGGCACAACCTTTGGTAAAATAGTAAAAGTAAAATTGAGATCGGAGAGTGTCATGATTATGAAAAACAAAGCGTTACTGTTCCTGTCCATTCTAATGATTCTGCTATTTACAGCTTGTAGCAACAACACCAAAGTGTATAGTTTAGACAACATTACTCAACGATTTGAAGATGCCGAGCTCCACCTTAAGCCTCAAGCTGATGACAACTATCCGGAGATCTTAAACGTTAAGCCGAGTGTCTATGAATTATTGGATGATAGCCTCTATATTTACGTTTATGAATCGGAGGAACAACGTATTGAAGCTTCTAAAGAGTTAAATGTAGAGCAACTATTCAATGCGCCCTCCTACGTTTATCAAACGGGAAACGTATTACTGATATACATATCCTTATCTGCTCCCGAAGACAATTATAATAAACAAATAGAAGATATCGTACATGCAAGATATACAACGTAATCACTATTATGAAGCTCACAATCTGTATGTACACTGCTGCTATCGGTTGCCATAGATACATCTCCTTATCCATTTAGTTGGGCAAGATAAGTCCAATCTCTAGTTCACTTATTTCCCCTTCATAACATAGGGAGATTTCAAAGCATCCTTTACAACTAAAGAATGACCTTGTTATCAGAAATTTCGGATGAAGATATAGAGCTATGAATGCAGAGATTCTTTAACCATTGTTAGGGATCTGGGTTGTACTTTCCTTGATATTTCTTCCCTATATACAAAGCCATTAGAGAGGAGGGAAGAGCGGATGCAAACAACCGACATCATCTCGCTGGTCACTAACATAGGATTTCCTGTGACGTTATGTTTTATATTAATCCGCTATGTGCTGCAAACGATTGGTGACAAGCTGGATCGTTTGGATCATTCCTTATCACAACTCGTGCAAGTAATTCAATCCAACCAGAATAAAAGTAAACGAGGACAACCCTAACGAGATGGATGGTTCGTATCCAGGGGTATAATGATCAAGGCAGACCTTGGTTAAAGGGATCTGACGATGCGTTTGATATTCGTTTCAGGATAGAACCTGCTGTTTATTAACAGTAGAAGGATGATATTTCCATTTTGGAATGGAGGTTAAACAAATGCAGGAAGGCAAACATCATTATTATGTCTCGGTAAGTCACAATCTGATTGAACGCGAACGTCATGAATCAACACCTTTTGAAGTCGTGGTGGACGATGAAGAGCTTGTTCAGTTAAAAGATCTGATGAAGGTACTAGAGGAGGATGATGCATACACACTGCAGCGAGCTCCGGTGCCTTATAAATCCGCAGATCACGATGAAGCGACAGCGCAATTTTCGGATGGGATGACCTTGTTATACACATTTCTATATGACCACGGCACGTCGGACACTCGGCAATCCATAGAGAGCATGAATGTGCTGTCCCGGCTGCAGGATACGGATTATGAAGATCCCGGGTATGAGGATTCACCGTTAAATAAATAATAGCAGCCGAATGAACGAACCGACACCTAAAAAGCATGCATCTCCCGCACGCGATGGGGATGTGGCATGCTTTTTGGCGTTGCATTCTGCGCCCTTAGTCCAGACGAATCTCATGCCCCTTCTCTGCGGACTCATAAATTGCGCATAACATCCGGGTGGAGGCGACCCCATCGGCGATTGGGCTGATTGGCTCGGTTCCATTCAGGCAACAATCTACAAAGTGATCAATCTGATTCTGAAAAGCGGTATGCATATGCAGACCTGGATTATCGGCTTGCGGCTCTATGTTAAGGATCGTATTATTTTTCTCTGTAACAATCAGCGTTTCCGGCTCCAGCTCGAATCCACCACGCTCCCCGTATAATTTAACGGATGATTCATCGCTGCGCGCATGTAGAGTGAAACTCACATCCACTGCCAGTGATGCGCCATTCTCAAAACGAATTAAGGCATTCGCCATATCCTCCACATTGTTCACGGCAGAGCTATAATCAGCGGCTTTATAAAAGGACAGATGTTCAATATTAGCCCGATTCCCCAGCTTATAATACGTATTGCCACTGACTGATACAGGCTTCGGACGCCCCATCAGATACCAGCACTGATCAATAATATGTACACCCAGATCAATAAGTGGGCCACCACCGGATCTATTTTTGTCGGCAAACCAGCCTCCAGGATTACCTAAACGCCGCAGAATAGAAGCCTTCGCATAGTACAGTTCGCCAAACTCTCCAGCCTGAATGAATTGATGAAGCATTTGCATGTTGTTATCATACCGCCTGACAAACCCCACAACGAAGGTACATCCACTGCTCTTCACCGCTTCTTCAATCCGTAACGCATCTTCCACATTGGTCGCCACGGGCTTCTCCAACAAGACGTGTTTACCTGCCTTAAGGGCGGCGATGGCAAAATCAGCATGTGTATTATTCCACGTACAGATACTTACGGCGTCTACATGTGGGTCTTTCAACATTTCACGATAATCGGTATACACCGACTGTGCCTCATACTTCTGGGCTGCCGCTGTTGCACGCTGTTCATTCAAATCACAGATGGCATAGATCACCGCGTTAGGATTCTTGGCATAACACCTCATATGCAGATCTGAAATGGAGCCTGTTCCGATCATACCGATGTGCAGCATTTGTTTGGTGCTCATCTTCATCCTCCCTTCCTTTTCCAAACCTGTAGTCACTATTGTGCCCGCAGTTGGGCTGGATCAATACGCTACGTCCAACCAGACCGTGCGACAAACTAGCTCTCGCAGAAATTTCCACTTACTTGAATTTAACCTGATCTGGTTCGGCGTAACCTGATAGTTGAGTAAACTTTCCATTTATTCTGGATAACATTGGATTCAACTAACAGACGTTTTGACACTATATTGAACAGATATCGCCCGCTAATGCGTCCTAAAGTGCAACACTGGAGCAACATATCCCGTCTAGAACATGAAAGCTGGTTTGAAAATAATACTTAATGCGAATCAATCTAGAATAGAAGGGAAGATCAACTATGAACAACAACACGAAAAAAATAAGTGCCCTTATGGCACTCTCCTTAGCTTTGGGTGGAGGATCGGCGTTGGCAGCCACTCCAAACACAACACAGCCCGCTCCCCTCATTACAGCAGCAGATCAAGCGAATCAGTCCTCTACGATTAAAGTACTTGTTAACGGTGTATCTATAGCTGATGGCTATAAGGCTACAGCGGATAAAGAGCCAATGCTGGCACTACGGAGCCTTACCGAAGCTTTAGGCTATGAGCTCGATTGGAACAAAGCAGACAAGTCTGCTGAATTAACGCAAGGTAACTCATGGACACGTGTAGTCACAGGGCAGGATCAATATTCCGTGAATAAGATGCTACTCACACTAGGGGCAGCACCGGAAATCATCAATGGCATATTGTATGTTCCTGCTTCATTTGCCGAGAAGGTTCTCCATGCTCAGGTGACGACCAGCGGAAACACGGTAACGATTGTGTCGGAGGAAGCAGTGAAAAATGTGACCGAACGTGGCGTTATTACGAGAATTCATAAGGACGGTAGCTATCCATCTGTGCAAATTGGTGGTGCTGGTCAAGACGGAATCGTTCTTAACCTCAATGATGATACCGTATTCAAATCCGCTGAAGGTAAGGAGATTTCACTGGGCGATCTCACTCTAGGGATGAATGTAGAAGCTGTACATTCCACGATTACTACGCGCAGCTTACCACCACAAACACCAACCTATCAAATCACGGTATTGGATGTAGCTGGGTCAGAAGCTGAGACACCACCCCTAGAGGTTCTGGGTACAGCAGGTACAGTTGAACGCGTTCAAACTACAGCGGGTAATACACAGATCGAAATATCCGGCACACGACTGACAGAGACAGGTCCGGATCATGTTATTTTGAATATTACGGAAGAGACACAGCTTGTAGATCACGAAGGGAACCCTGTGGAGCTAACCGAGCTGACAGAGGGTGCTAAAGTCATTGGATTTTACAGCCCTGTACTGACGCGTAGTCTCCCACCGATCGGAACAGCCTGGAAAGTGGTGTTAGAGATATCCGACGTTCAGCCTCAAACAGATGGACAAGCGGACGCTGAGCAAGCAAAATAATAAGATTTTGCACGCTCACCTGAAGGTAGACTACTTCTAGCATACCTTTTAGTAATGGTAAGAAAGCAAAATAACCTTACCCGCTTGTCCTTTTGGGGACAGGGTAAGGTTATTTTCTATTTTTTCACGCTTTCTCAGACTCGATTACAGCCTCAACCTCGATCTCTACCATAAGCAAAGGATCAATAAGAGCACTAACTTCAACCATGGTGGCAACAGGCTGGATCTGTCCAAAAAACTCCCCGTGCGCCTTACCTACTTCTTCCCATCGAGAGATATCCGTGACAAACATTCGAGTTCGCACAACATTGGTGAGATTAGCACCCAATTCTTGCAATGCCTTCTCAATCGTCTGCAAAATAAATCTGGTCTGCGCATAAGGATCACCCGCGCCAACCACAACACCATCCTGCATCGCCGTTGTGCCTGCCACTTCAATCCGGTTGCCTACTCTAATCGCCCGGCAATAACCGACAAGCGGCTCCCAAGGAGAACCCGTAAACACCTGCTGTCTGCTCATGCTCTATTTCCCTCGCTTTATCATCATATTTATTTTCCTAACTATACCAACTTTCGTCGTTCTAGACCATTCATTTCAAGCTTCACTACTCCGCACTGCACGAACACAAAATGTATGTAAAAATTTAAAACCTCTATGAAAAAAACAAAAAAGCCCTGCACAAACAGGAACGATTGGATCATTCCATGTTTGTATAAGTTCGTGTTCAAAAAGGATGGTTTTCGGCTTTTTGAACAACCTCTATAAGGGCTTACATAAGTTATCTAGATTAGACGGGCTACACCATTACAACTTGATATTTGCTTCATCAAAGTATTCTTCGAGGGTTAATCCACTCTTCACGATGTCTTGCGCCAGTTCCTTACCTACGTAGCGAATGTGCCATGGTTCATAAACATAACCCGTCACATCCTCCTCGCCTTCGGGATAACGAATCACATAACCGTATTCAGCGGCATGCTCATCCAGCCATTGACCTTCTTTCGATGATCCAAATACTTCTTCAAGCACATTGCCCACACTTGGACTGGACACATCAATGGCAAGGCCAGTCTGATGCTCGCTTCGACCTGGCACGGCACTTACACGCGAAGCATATGCTTCACCTTTGGTTTTGACATTATTGTTGTAGATCGATACTTGGCGTTGATACGAACGATAGCCAGACACGGCACGAAGTTCAATACCGTCCGCTTTGGCACCTGCAAACAGCTCCTCCAATGCCCCCGCAGCTTCCTTACGCATGTGCCGCTTCTCGTGTGGCTCGTCAAAAGAAAACTTCACATTCGGTTCAACGAGGTCACTCGGCTCATAACCTTCCGGCAAGCTACGCTGTTTGTTGACAATCACAGTCATCGCCTCCGCATTGGTCACAACCGATTGACTATCAATTGTATTTTGTAATGCACTGACACTACGCTCTTGCATCACAGGATCATCCGCTGTCGCTTCATTGCCATCGGCCGAGGAACCTTGGTTCTCGCCTTCTGACGCTGCATCTGAACCGCTATCTGTTTCCTCATTGCTGTCTGTAGCTGGGGTATCCTGCCCCTCATTAGGAGTGCTACCATCTGTTTCCGTATCATCTGTAAAATGAATGGTTGTGCCATCCGATTCCTGCTGTGTGTTGCCTGCTGTGCTTGGATTCTGGCTCTCATTCGCACTCGAACCGTCCTGACAAGCTGATAGCAACATGCCGCATAATATAAATGAGGACAGCATCACAGTGATGCTCCGTTGTCTGCCTGTACGTGATTTCATGTAAAAACTCCTATCGCCATCCAAATTATAGTGCGTGTTCAAAGTAATCAAAAGCGGATTTTTTGAACAACCTCATATATTGCAAACTGTTAAGTTTAGGGGAATCCGCAGCAAAGCATTCTTCCCCTGCGACAGTATACCTTATATGCGGGCGAAGCTCCACCGCCAAAGACTCCCTTCACCCGAACTCATTATTACCCCAGATGGGATGATCTGCATATTAGGCTGTTTTTCAGCCTTTTATAGCCCAATCCCAGTTGCTGTCGTTCCAAGCGCCTCATTGGAAATTCCCGCTAAATGTCAAATGGGAGCCTAGGTGCTGACCATGACAAATAAGCAGGGATGATCTACGATCTCCCCGCTTAACGCCTTGCATCACTTGGTCGTCTTGCTGTCCTTGTTCTTCTTCTGGACAGCCTGCCAGATCCGCGCTGCCACACGCTCGCGGATCAGCGTAAGCCCCGCAACGGCCGGCACACCTGGCAGCAGCGCCGTTAGCTCCGGCGTTGCCGGCGGCTTGCCCGGCTGCGCCAGCTGCACCTGCACGGCGCCGAAGCCCGGCCCCGGCTGGTGCATGGCGCCTTCGGCGGCAGCCTCGGCGATCCACTCGCCGACGGCAGCGCCGCCTTCGCCGCCCCGCGCCTGCGGGCGGCCAGCCGTCTCGGCTGCGCGGCCAGAGCCGCCGGGTTCATGGGCGAGTTCCTCCGCCCATGAACCGAGCACGCCAGCGAGCAGCGCTTCGCGCGGCAAGCCGGCGTGCGCAAGCTGCAGCAGCGGCTCGGCTGCGTAGCGCGCGGCTGCGGCCTGCACGGCGGCTGCGACATGCGCGCAGCCCGGGCTGCCGCAGCTGCACGTGGCGGCAGCACCGAGCGTGGCCTGCGCGGCAGGCTCCGCAGCCAGCGTGAACTCCGCTGCGGCAGGCAACAGCGCTGCAAGCTCCGCTGGAACCGGAGCTTGGGCTTTAGCCGCGCCGCTGCGCAGCAGTGCATACAGCGCGAGTGGACGTTCGCGCAGCTCCGCAAGAATCGCCTCACGCGCTGCTTCGCCAAGCTGTGGCAGCGTGCAGGTTACGGTAAACTTACCTTCACCTGCGGCGGCGGGTTTTACACCCTTCTCCGTGGCAACAGATGCAGCGCTCCTTGCATCTATTGCATTCGAATCTAGCGCAGCCTTTTTCGGCTTCGAAGTCGTTGATGCATGAACCTCTTCCTTCACTTCTGCTGTCCATCCAGCGGGGGACATATGCAGCTCGACATTCCATTTTTCGCTCACAACAATCCCCCTTTACTTATTCCTATAACCAAGTCTCGCCTTGAAGCGAGATCAGTCCACGCAGCTCATCGTCTGACATTTCAGTTAACCAGTTCTCACCGGAACCTACGACCTGCTCGGAGAGTGCCTTCTTACTTTCGATCAGTTCATCAATCCGTTCTTCTAACGTCCCCTGACAGATCAGCTTATGCACCTGTACGTTGCGATTTTGTCCGATACGGAATACCCGATCCGTAGCCTGGTTCTCCACCGCAGGGTTCCACCAGCGATCATAATGAATGACATGACTTGCACGCGTCAAATTCAGACCTACACCGCCCGCACGAAGAGATAATACAAATAACGAAGGCCCTTCCCCTTTTTGGAATGTCTCGACCATTTCGTCCCGTTGCATTTTGGATACACCACCATGCAGGAAATACGGCTCTTCTTCATAGCGCTGTGTTAATCGTGATACTAACAATTCTCCCATAGCCACATACTGCGTGAAGATCAATGCAGACTCTCCATTGTCTCGAATCGCGTCGACAAGCTCCAGTAGGCGTTCCATCTTGCCAGATGCCTCCACCTTGGCATTCTCTTTGCGATTACTGTCCGCTAGCACCGGATGGTCACAGATCTGCTTCAGTTTGGTCAATGATGACAGCACAATTCCTTTGCGGGCAATGCCATTTCTGCCATCCAATCCACCCATCAGATCATCCACGACACGTTGATACAGCACCGTCTGCTCTGGTGTCAGGGAACAGTACGATTTCAGTTCCAGCTTCTCTGGCAGATCCTTACGGATGTCTGGATCACTTTTGAGCCTGCGCAGCATGAATGGAGACACGAGTCGGTGAAGCTCCCGCAAAGAAGCGCCATTTTCCTCGGAGGTTCCTGTACCTGTATAGCGCTGACGGAACGACGAAGCCGTGCCCAAGTACCCTGGATTCAAGAATTGGAAAATGGACCACAGCTCGCTGAGCCGATTCTCTACCGGCGTACCCGTCATTGCAATCCGGTGGGGAGCAGACAGACGCATCACGCTCTGCGCCTGTTTTGTACGATAATTTTTAATATACTGCGCTTCATCAAGCACCACAGTGGACCATTGCAGTGAAGCCAGATCAGGCCCATCCCGTCCAGCTAGATGGTATGTCGTTAACACAATATCATGCGCCTGTGCTTCTGCCTGGAATGCAGCACCGTGCAGTCGCTGTCCTCCATGATGAATATAGAGGGTTAGGTCAGGAGCGAACCGTTTCAGTTCCCGTTGCCAGTTTCCCAGAAGGGAGGTTGGACACACAATCAATGCAGGCAGATGAATTCCCTGCGAATACGCAGCGGCATTCCATTCCGATGTGCCATCTGCTCGTGCCACCAATGTCTCCCCATCATTCTCTTCCGCTTCCTGCGCGGCGATCTGTTGCTCCTCGTGCTTCAGGTCGAGCAGACAGGTTATCACCTGAATGGTCTTACCAAGACCCATATCGTCCGCCAGACATACACCGAACCCTAGCTCTCGCATAGCCGATAACCACTGATATCCCCGTTCCTGATACGGACGAAGCTCGCCATGCAGCTCTCCTGGCACTTGGCGCGGTTCTATACTGCGTAGCACCTGTCCATCCAGTAAGAAGGATAGTAGACCTTCCGATTCTGCGCCAAAGACCGACAGACCTTTCCAAGCGGCATCTTCCCCTTCTTCTGCAGCCAAATGCAGCCATTCCGATAGAGGCATGTATTGTTCTTCTTCTTTTTTCATATAACGGAGAACTTGGCGAATTTCCTTCGTATCCACTTCAATCCACTCACCGCGGAACATGACATACGGAACCGTCGCTTCGGCCAGTGCAGCCAGCTCCTCCGGTGTCACAGGTTTACCGTCGATCATCGGTTCAGCCTTAAACGCCACAAGCTGTTCCATACCCAGTGCAGATGGAGTGCTCGGCGTCTGTTCAGTGTTACGATTCAGCATCTGCAAGCGTAGTCCAGCACGACGCTTGCCAGCTCGACTCCAGCGAGAAGGCATGAGCACCGTCGTTCCAGACTTCTGTAAACGAGGTACGGCATGTGTTAAAAATTCGAAGAAGGCTTGCTGTGAAAGTTGGATTCCTTCAGGACGCGGCTCCAGCAATGCTGTCTCCAGCTCTGGAGCCAGCTCCGTTGCGTACCCTAGCGCCATCAGCAGCTGTTCTGCAATAGAGGCATAATGAACCTTGCCCCGGTCTAGATCACGCTCTGGATGAGCCCAGATTGTACGAGCGGGCAGTCTCAGCCCTGGCTCCTGTACACTGTCCACCCAGAACGTAATGCCCCATAATGTTTCCAGCTCTCCAAGGGGTGGCTCGAGCCGTAATACAAGTTTAATTTCACCTTCTGTAGGAGCAATCTCTTCCGTTCTCATCAAGGGCATGGACGTGCCCCCTGCTTCCTGAATGATCTCCATGAATTCAGTCAGTTCCTCCGTCGCCCCCTGAACGGTGACAGGACGGAACATCGATATTAAACTGTTCCACCACAGCTCTGATACCGGAGAAGATCCACGCCGGAACTGAGTTCGATACCGTGACATGTCACTATCCATGCTCTCCAGTTCACCTGTGACAACAGCATGAACCATACCACTCATAAATGAAAATAATACAGCCGCGCCTGCCTCTTCTCGTGATTCCGGTTCCGAAGATGCGTATGCCCCCGGCGCAGATAGACCAATTGGCGGCATAGCCTCAGCTAATTCACGGAATCGCTCTACGTCCGCCTCATGTAATAAGCGTGGGCGCCATACACCCGTTAACGTTTCTTGACCCGTACGCCGACGCGCCCCCGTCTTCGCAGCAAATTCAGCCGCTGGCGCAATCTCTCCACGCAGCAACAATTCTTGTGTAAACTCGGCTGCCTTTACCCAATATTTAATCTCTTCTCCAGCTTGAATGCCCGCCGCATTCAGTATGCTGTCGTCCCAATGAAGCAGCAGCTTAAATGTATCTTTGGGCGACATCGCCAGTCCCTCGAGCGTCCTTCCAAGTAATTGCCGACGCTTTGTTCCCTTAGCTTCAGCAGCATTACGCATCGGATTCGGCCAGCGCAACTCCGCAAGGCGCAGAGCGGCAGGCTGAAATAAACGACCCCCGTCGCCAAAATTTAGCCGTCTTACCACGTGACTCCATGCATCTACACGTGGTTCCGATGTTTCACCGGAAAAACAAAAAAACACGTCACCAAGCCATACACCATACAGCGATTGCATCATTACAGTCTCCCGTCATCCCTTCGCATTGTTACTCTCCATCATATACGAAAACGAGTCGATTTAAAAACCTTTACCCATAAAAATTGCTTATTTTCATGGTTTAGCATGCAAAAAATGCCCCTCATTCCCCCGAAAGGGGTTAAGGAGCATTTAGGGAAATTTATAATATAGCCTTGGAAAAATTACGAGTGAGTCAAGCTGCCCAGCAACACTTCAAGGTTCAAAATGCCCGCCGTATGGTCTTCACCGTATCCAATTTCATTGAAGATTCCACTCATGAAGCTTTTGTGCTCTTCCGCAGGTTTTTCAAATCGCTCGTATGTTACAACGGAATCAACCGTATCCACAATAAGAGGGACAAACCCGTCTTTGTACGGTACAACAATAATACGTGTGGAAGAAGTGTCCTCCTGATCCGGCATACCCAACAACACACGCAAACTCACAACAGAGACAACTTTACCGTATAGCGAAGTGAATCCTCTAATTTCCGGACTTCCAAAAGGAACCGTTGTAACCGGCACCATTCTAATGATCTCCTGAACTTCATCAATCCGAAGTGCAAAGAACTGTTCTCCTACCGAGAAATTAATATATTGAATGTTCTCATCCATAGATCCCTCAGACCCTTCTCATTTCCATTTTTAGAAACTTACATCATCACGCTTCATCTGCACATAAATAAATTAATTTCACTTGGCTTCGTGATTCGGCATAACTAGGGCGTGTCTGAAAACTCCGAAGGACGCAGATTTTGACGAATTTTCGTTCCAAGCAAGAAAGTTTTCCGCAGGCGTGCCGGGGCACGTCAAGGGAAAGTGACGCAGCAGGGGGCGAAAAGACGGTAAAAGATGCACTTCAGCGAGTTTTGAGACACGCCCTAATCTTCATTCATATTATATCGGTCTAGGTCGGGTGAAATTTTACCCTGAGATATGAATCTGAGATTCTAGCTTTTGCCCCGAAATCCTCTCCTCCCCTTCGAACAGAGAGAACGAAACCACGCTGATGTATTCGATAGCCTTCATGGTTCATATTACCTATTCCACATCTGTAACATTACAGCAAAACATTGACGATATACATAGTATATTTAAACATTCGTTCAAGGACTAAAGTCCCAGGGTGTTATTTCAGAAACGAGGTAAGCATTATGACACTAAAAACCAAAGTGATTTTCATCGTCACCGCCATCTGTATCCTGCTAGCAGCACCGATCGGATACCTCTCTCTCTACGTGATAGAGAAGCAGGCTACAGAATCGGTAGATAATGAGCTACAAAGCACCGTTCAAACAGCAGTAACCGAGGTCAGCGGCTGGGCAATGGCGCAAGCCAAAGTTATTGAAACCGTCGGAAAGGTCATCAATGACACCGTTCCTCTTCAAGAAATTAGCATGGAACACCTTCAGGCATTCCAATTGCCAAGTAATAAGGAAGATATCGCTACGATTTATTTCGGGCTAGAGGATGGCACATATCTGGATGGCGCAGGTTTTCAGCCTGACGCATCCTTTGATGCACGTCAGCGTCCGTGGTACCTTGCTATCAAGGCCTCTAATCAGCTTACTTTCAGTGATGCTTATGTAACCCAAGCGGGTGTACAGTCTATTTTTATCGGGGTACCTCTACATGACGAGAACGGAAACTTTCAAGGAGCCATTTCAGAAAATATCTCTTTGGATTCAATCAAAGATGAGATTAGCTCGATTAAAACAGAACATGGCTTCACCTTTTTGCTAGACCGAACTGGTGTAGTACTCTCTCACCCTAATCAAGAACTGCTGAATACGCCGCTTGCCGAACAGAGTGACTATACCGAAATCGTAGGTAAAATGCTTGCAGAGCCAAGTGGATTGTCAGAGTATACATACAACAATGATCGCCAGCTTATCTATTACGAGAAAATTCCGAACACCAATTGGATTGCAGCTACATCCATCTCCAAGGCATCTGCTTTAGCTGAATTTACGAATACGAGACAACTGTTTATTGCATTTATCGTGATTTTCACTCTGATTTTGGCTGCTCTTGCTTATTTCTTAGCCCTAAAAACGATTAAGCCTTTGATTGCTATGAAAAATAGTGCACAACAATTGGCTGCAGGTGACCTCACTGTGCAGGTTTCCGTTAAAGGCAAAGATGAGATTGCTCAGCTCGGGACCTCTTTCAATGAGATGTCATCTTCACTTCGCAGTCTGATTCAACAGGTCGATCAATCTGCACAACAAGTGCAATCTTCCTCTCAGACCATGCTTAAGGATGCATCGGGTAGTAATGAAATTGCGGGACAGATCTCAACCGTCATTGATGAAATTGCCAAAGGTGCAGGCGAACAAGCCGAATCCATTCAAGCTGGAGCTGAGATGGTATCAGGCATCAATAAAGTCATTGATCAAATTACAGACGAAGCACGCCAAGCATCCGAAACCATTTTAGACGTAAATCATGCCATGGAGAGCGGAAACGATGCGATTGCAAGGCAGAATGATCTCTCTCAAGCAGGACATGAATCAACCAATCGAGTGGAAACGTCCAATCAATTGTTATTAAGTAAGCTTAGTGAAATCTCAGTCATTACGAATAGTATTCAGAACATCGCAGCCCAAACCAACCTATTGGCGCTAAATGCCTCCATTGAGGCTGCACGCGCTGGAGAGCATGGCAAAGGCTTCGCTGTTGTCGCTGGTGAAGTGCGTAAGCTTGCGGAGCAATCCTCTCAGTCTGTAGCTGGAATTGATCAATTGTTGAATGATCTACATGCCGCAGGTCAACAGAGTGCGACCGAACTGGAGCAATTCCGCCTGAATAGTGCGGAGCAATCCGATTCTATGGCAGATACCTCAGCATCCTTTGAGCGTATACGCCAATCTATTGATGAAATTATTCACAAAATCAACTCCATAACGACAGGTATGAACGAGATCAAATCAGGTGCCGCTCAAGTGTCTGACGTCATGACAGGGCTGGCAGCCGTTGCCGAGGAAAGTGCCGCCTCTACCGAGGAAGCTGCTTCTTCCACAACGGAACAATCCCAATCCATTGGCAACATATCCGTTGCTGCCAAAGCATTGTCTGACCATGCGGATCAGTTACTACGTGAGGTTAGCCGTTTTAATACAGAATCTAAATAAATTCGTGTCTTATCTCCGTTCCGCAAATGGAAGAAACCTCTGTCAACAGTGGCTTCCACTTGTCGAACGGAGGTTTTTGTTATTTCTTCATTTGAATACTTATTCATCTGTGGATATCTGCACGTAATGGATTGAAAAGACGAAAATTCGGCTGTAACATATTGTCTTTCAACAGATTGTGGATATTTTGTGCATAAGTTACCCACAGACTGTGTATAGTTACCCACAATTCTGTGGGTAACTTATAGTATGTTGTGCATATGTTGTGTATTTGTAGGATAAACTATCGTAGGATTTTACACTGCCTTTGGAAGGGGTGCGGATTGTGGATAGCTTGTGTATACGATTCCATATGGTTCAGGCATATATCTACAAGTTCTGTTCCACTTGCCAATCAGCAAGCAGCCTTGCCGTTTCTTGTGGATGAAACATTGGAAACTGGTGTCCATAAGGAAGTTCTGCACACTTTAAGGAAGTTGGAAGCCCCTGCGGGCGCATATATCCGATGTCTGTCCTGCCCCACACCAATAGTGTTCTTGCCGCTTCATCAAAGGTTGGCACGACAGCTCGATCAGGACGCTGAATCCAGCGAAGAAGATCGGCATTGGCTCCAGCAATCCGAGGAGATCGCAAGCTAGTAGAGACTCTATCGGCATAAGCTAGAAGTGCCTTTTCGTCTATTATTGTGGAATCTGCACGTTTGAATTGCTTTACCAGGCGCCTTGAGCTCATTCGGGAAAGTTGCTTTTGCAGCATTCGTCTAGGAAGCTTAGACGCCAACCGTTGAACTTGATCCTCAGAAGCTGTCCACACCGGTTGTAGCACAGCCAGTTGAACATCCGTTCGTTTACATTCTGGCAGGACTGCTCCAGCTATAGTGGCTCCAATAGAGTGCCCCACTAGTTTGAATGAACCAGTTATCTCATTTACCGCCCCTACGATCGCCTTCACCTGACCGTTAAAGCCCACCTCATCTTGCTGTGCTCCCAAAGCTGGAGAACGGCCAAATCCTGCAAGATCCACTAGCCAGATTGGATTCCCCGTTAAACGTTGTAACGCCTGCCCCAGAGGTAACATTTCATCTGCACTGCTCATTAATCCATGGACGATTACCCACGGCTCACCTTGACCTTCGTGGACAAGCACCGCTAGATCGCCTTTTCGTGTCCTCATCCACCCCTTAGGTAAAGCCTTTCCTGCGACGACTGGGCTTGTCAAACGATAGTCTAGATCAGCAATGACATGTGGTAGTAACGGAACGACATTAGGTATACTTTGCCCCATCCGCAGAAATAACTGCTTCGTCTGTTCCACGTCAAAACGCTGCTTCGTAATAAACGAGATAGATTCTGGCGGGATACCACTAATTCGTTCTCCACCAGCCTTCATCGCTGCATGAATGATTGGAAGAGGAGCCGACCACCGGGGTGAAGGTACATCCAATGTCGTCGCCATAAGTTGAATGAGTTCCTTCATATTAGGACTGTCTTCCTTTGGCAGTAATACGGGGTATGTACCTCCGCTCGGCTCTACTTCTCTGGATAGATAAACAATCGTCTGTGCAACCACATCATTAGATATGAGCGGCAACCAGTGAGATGCTCCCCCAGGAATGATTGGCATTCTTCCCTTGCTCATCGCTTGTACAAGCATGCCGATACCACCCGTTTGTTCTGTTTCCCCCGTTGGATACGCACCCACAACTGTACTTGGATTCACAACGGATAGAGGATAGGCACACCGCTCCGCGTGCTTACGAATATACGCGTCTGCTTCGAATTTCATATGTTCATAGGCGCTCTCGGTATGCAACATTTTAAGGCTCGCTGTACGCAAATCACCTGGATTATGGGTAGTTCCTCCAGTAGAACCCTCACCAATAGAACCCTCTACTTCTGTAGCATTTTTCCCATAAGGACTCATAAAACCAACAACGTGGATCAAATGTCTGAGTCCGCGTGCACGATGAATCTGCTCAGCAAGTGCCGCTATCTCCTTAGCCCCATTCATAAAAATGCCCTCCGCTAACGTTCGTTCCAGTGTCACATCCATCGTTCCGCCCGCATGAATGATGATATCTGCTCCAAGTGCTAGCTTATAATCCTCTGTACTAAGCCCAAGTCCCGAAACGGACAGATCGCCTTGAACAAACGTTATTCGGCTAAAGTCCGTTATTCCATATGCTTGTAGTGTCGCTTGGGCTTTTAATTTGGATCTTACAAGCAGGATCAGATCCGAATTTTCATCCATGAGTTGTTTGACTGCCTCCTTACCGATGAACCCAGTGCTGCCTGTAAGTAGGGTGGTTGTTGCTTCATGATCATTCTTGCTCATTTCTGTTGTGTATGTATGATACTCCATTATCGTTATTCCGCCTCTCATTTAGTACTATATAGTACTAATTATATTCAAAAAAAGAGCTTCGTTTAACGAAGCATCTGACAAAACGTCCGTACGGAATGCTCTATCACCGATGTGTCCCGAGCGGTCTCCGCAAGGACTAGCGAGCCCTCTAGTGCTGCAATAAATAGCGCGGATGCGGATTGCGGTTCAATTTCCTTGCGGAATTCGCCGCGATCAAGCCCTTGCTGCAGTAACTTTTCGACCATGGGCTGCATCTCACGAAAGAAGCGGGATATACTTTCTTTTACCCCCGGCGCACTCGCTGGCGTCTGCATATATAGGGTAATAAAGGGGCAGCTCCCCTCATAATTACGCGCTTCAATGCCTGCGGACAACATGGAGATAAACGAATATATTCGTTCCTCTACTCCCCTTTCATGCTGGCTAAGCAGCAGATATAGCTGTGACTCATACTGTGTGATCCAATACTGTACTACCGCTTGCAGCAGTTCCTCCTTGTTTTTGAAATGATAATAGATGTTAGATTTCGATACTCCACTTGTTCGTACAACCTCATCCATGCTGACATAGCTATAGCCCTGGCGCAAAAACAGCTCTGCGGCGACTTCCACCGCTTTTGTTCGATTCAATGGACTTGAACTCTTGGATCGGGTAGACTGTATATTCTGGGTTTTGGGTTGTTCTTCTTTCATATTTAGAACTATATAGTACTAATCAATAAAATGCAATATGGTTAACAGTAAAACGATAACATCTCGTTAGACATATCCACATCTAGTCGATTCTAGTCACAGGATATCCACATGTGGTGGATGAACTGGATAACATGTGCCTATTCGTATGAATCTTTTACTGAGATTATCCACATTCCTAAATATAATTTGATGTATTGTCTGTTCTAGATAGATATTTTTCTATTTATCTGGCAGATCACAAGAAAAAGCCAACCAGAAACAATGTTCTGGCTGGCTTTACTCGTGTTTTGTGCATTCTTTTACTTTTTTCACTTCGTTAAAGGGTGTGGATAACCTTTTTCTGTGGATAATGTCTTATTTTTAGCAAAATCGTACATGTATTGTCATGAGGATAGCTAGTTTACTTTTTCAGACTATCCCAGTTTTGCTGCAAAGCATCAAGCAAGCCGTCTTTATCTGATTTGCCTGCCACATAGGCTTGAATCGTGCTGCCATATTCTTGTGGAACACCTTCAGGGAAACGGTTGAAGTTCCAGCTTAATGTTTTGTTCTCCTGACTGTATTTCATAATATCTGTAGCCAGATCGCCCAGATCCTCTTCAGATGCTTCAATCGTACTGAATGCTGGGATGAATTTGAATTCTTTGGTCATGTACTGTTTACCCACATCAGAAGTTACGAGCCACTCCAGGAATTGCTTAGCTTCGTCTTTTACTTGCGAATTCTTATTCACAACCCAGTAGTTTGGCACACCTACAAACAATTTGTCATTCGGTTCGTTCGTAATTGGCATCGGCAAGATACCCAGATTCAGATCAGGATCAATGCCGTCAATCTGCACTTGCGTCCAGTTCCCTTGTTGCATCATCGCAGCTTCACCGCTAGCAAATAGAGTTACTTGCGTATTGTAATCCGTGGTCAACGGGTTCTTGTTACTATACTTCAGCGTTAAATCGAGCAAGTTGATCCAATCTGCGAATACTTGATTGCCCGGAATTTTCTCTGTTCCTTCATTAAGACCTGCAATGAATTTTACCGGATCCGTTTGGTTGGCAAATGCTACGTTCACGTTATGATTACCAAGCACCCACCATTCTTGATATCCGTTAGAAAAAGGCGTAATTCCTGCTGCTTGTAACTTCTGTGCAGCTTGATCCAATTGCTCCAGTGTCGTTGGAATTTCGGTAATGCCTGCTTGGGCAAACAGATCCTTGTTATAAATGAAGCCATATCCTTCTAATGCCAGTGGCTGCCCATAGAGCTTGCCATCTTTCATCATAGGCTCCTTCGCTACTTCCAATGCATCCTTCGCCCATGACTCATCGGACAGGTCTTCCAAGTATTCCAGCCAAGTATCCAGCTCACGATATCCACCTACGTTGAAAATATCCGGCTGCTCACCCGCGGCAAACTTCGCTTTCAGTGCTGCACCGTAGTCACTACCACCGCCCACGGTTTGAATATCCAATTTGACGCCAGGATGGGCTGATTCGTACTCGGCTTTGAGTCGGTTAAGCGCTTCCGCAATTTCGACTTTGAATTGAAAGATTTTAATCGTTTTGTCGCCTGTCGCGGCTTCCCCGTTCCCTTGCGGATCTGTGTTAATTGGACTACCGCTCTTGTCACCATTACCACAGCCTGCAAGCATAACGGAAAACGCAATGAGCATGAGCAGCGTAAACTTCGTCATTTTTTTCATACATACACTCTCCCTAATGTAGTTTAAATGATGTGTCCCTCGCATAGCGTGCCTTGCCTTATTCTTCCCCAGGGTTATGCCCAAGACTGGCGGGCATACCCCCTTCTACTTCCTCCGTGCGAGTTAGGAGCGGAGGGATCTGGTTGCGCTGGAGAAGCGAAGCGCTCGCCTTTGATACTCGGTGGCTTCCTTGGCAGCTATTCGTTCAGGCCACCGAGGAGCAACAGCGATCAGATGCGCACCTGATCCCGGAGCGACCATCCCTCAGACAGCCGCTTTTGACCTTCTCTTTCCGAGGGTTATGCCCAAGGATTGCGGGCATAACCCTTTCTACTTCCTCCGTGCGAGGCAGGAGCGGAGAGATCTGGATGCGCTGGAGAAGCGAAGCGCTCGCCTTTGATACTCGGTGGCTTCCTTGCATTCAACCATTCAGGCCACCGAGGAGCAACAGCGATCAGAAGCGCACCTGATCCCGGAGCGACCTATCTCGTGCACTGCTTTTGACCTTCTCTTTCCCAGGGTTATGCCCAAGACTGGCGGGCATACCCCCTTCTACTTCCTCCGTGCGAGTTAGGAGCGGAGGGATCAGGTTGCGCTGGAGAAGCGAAGCGCTCGCCTTTGATACTCGGTGGCTTCCTTGCATTCAACCATTCAGGCCACCGAGGAGCAACAGCGATCGAAAGCGCACCTGATCCCGGAGCGACCTATCTCGCACCTACCCCTTAACTGAGCCAGCAGTAATCCCCTGAATAATGTATTTCTGCATCAACAGGAAGAAAATAATGATTGGCATGATGCCCAAGACTAGAGCGGGTAATGCCAGATCCCATTGCTTCGTATATTGACCGAAGAGCGCAAAGGTCGCAATCGGGATTGTACGTAGGTTCGAGCTCTGTAGAATCAGGGATGGCAACAGATAGTCATTCCAGATCCAGAGGGTGTTCAAGATAATGACGGTTACATACATCGGCTTCATGAGTGGGAATACAATGCGGAAGAATACGCCATATGCGGAGCTTCCATCCACGCGTGCTGCCTCTTCTATCTCAAGCGGAACTGATTTAACGAACCCATGGAATAGGAATACGGACATCGGTGCGCCAAATCCGAGATAACAGATGATTAAGCCACCTAGACTGTCGATCAGTCCCAGATTACTTGTAACGGTAACCAGCGGAATCATGATAGACTGAAACGGAATTACCATCGCAGCGATAAACATCCCGAATAGGATGCGGTTAAACAGGGTGTTGCTGCGAACCATTCGGTACGCTGCCATCGAGCTGATTAGGACGAGCAGCAGATTACTCACGATGGTCACGATAAGCGAGTTCATCAGCGCAGAAGGGAAATTTATTTTCTCCCATGCGTTAGCATAGTTACTCCACTGGAACACTTCCGGCCATGCCGCTGAGTTCGTAAGCAGGTCACCAAATGTTTTGACCGAATTGACGAACAAGAAGTAGAACGGAACCAGAAACAGAATTCCAAGCAACACCATAATAATCTCGGTAGCAATGGTACTTAACCGGTAGTTACTCTTCGTTTCCATCTAAGCCTCGACCTCCTTGCTCTTCGTCAGGCGTACCTGAATCATCGTGATGATGGCGACGATCACGAAGAATATAAGTGCTTTTGCTGTCCCGATTCCGTACCGATTGTTCACGAAGGCCTCATTGTAAATGTTCAAGGCTACGGACTCGGTTGAACCGAACGGTCCACCTTTGGTTAAGGACAGATTCAGATCGAACATTTTGAATGACCACGAAATGGCAAGGAACAGACAGATCGTGACACCAGGCATCACGAGCGGTAAAATAATGCTGCGCAGTACCTGCCACCGGCTAGCGCCATCAATTTCAGCCGCTTCCAGCAGGTCGGGGGATACATTGGTCAGGGATGAGATATAGATGACCATCAGATATCCTGCAGTCTGCCAGACAAATACAATGACAATACCCCAGAAGGCGGTCGGCTCATCTCCCAACCAAGGAAGGTTGAAGAAGGACCATCCAGTCACGTCGCCAACTGCTGAAAACCCTTTCACAAATATGAATTGCCAGATAAAGCCGAGTAACAACCCACCGATCACGTTAGGCATGAAGAAGATGGTGCGAAGGATGTTTCTCGTCTTAAGTGGTTTGGTCAGGAAGTACGCTAGGAAAAAACCAATCACATTGGTCAGAATGACACCAACCACCGTAAAGCGCACTGTGAACCAGAACGCAGTTTGGAACTTCGGATCATTCGCAAAGATATGCACGAAATTGTCAAACCCAACCCAATTAATGCTTGTGGATACCCCATTCCAGTCCGTAAAGGAATAGTACATTCCCAGCAGGAAAGGAACTACGATGATGAGAATAAAAAAGACGATGGAGGGACCCACGAACACAAGCTGCTGTAACAGCTGGGATGAATGCCGATGCTTCATATCGTTCTCCCCTTCTAATGGATGAAATTGGTCTCTTCGTCTATTAAACCCCAATGAAGCTCAAGGAAACACCGATGCTTGTGAACAGTTGGGGGGAAAATATTGTCCTTTCCTAACATGCAACCAGAAGGGGTGCAACGATGAAAAAATACTATAGTATCCGTACCAAACTGATCGCTTTTATGCTGATTGCCACGACTTTGCCTCTGCTCGCGTCCATCAGCATGACATTTATTCAGACCAAGACAGCCTTGCGAGAGCAGGCCGTTGGCGAGAACAAACGCCTGATCTATCAGGCATCGACTAACCTGAATAACTACATCGATAATGTAGCAAGGGCTTCGCTCGCGGTATATAACGATCCCCATTTTCTACGCAATTTAGCCAAGATCCCTGGGGATTATCGCGCTGTAGCAGAGGTATATACCACGCTACAGACGATTCGTTCGGCTGTTCCGGATGTATTCCAGCTCTACTTGCACTCCTTTGTAGCGAATCAGTCTACACTCATCACGAACCCTTTCCCGAAACGGGAAGAACGTAAACAAGCATATTCCGATTCACTTCATGGACAGTCAAATGCAAACCGTCAGGATATATGGATTGAATCGGCTCACGCCAGCCACACATATGGATTCAAACCAGCCTCTGCGGATGACCCTTCAAGAACAGTGATTACGCTACATCGCGTTATCATGGACATCCCTTCAACCGAACGTCTGGGCGTCCTGTCGATTGATCTAAATATGGACAGCATTGCGGCGATCAGTAGCCGGCTATATGACCCAGCGAAGGAACAGGTTTATATCGTGGATCGCAATAATCAGATCATCTATCAAGGGCATTCACAGGTTAGCGATAACCTTGTATTGAACAAGCAGGTTGCCGCCGAATTACATGATATTCGTGCGGGGAAGGTACATTTTCAGAAGAGCTCAGGTCATTTCGAGCAGGAGCATTCCATGTATGTCTATCAACAATTAGGCAGTTCATTTGCAGACTGGACCATCATTAAGCAGATCCCCAATGAGACTTTATATGCACGAGCGAACACGCTAACGTGGAACAATGCCCTGATCGCCATCGCTGCACTAGTCATGGTCATTGTGGCTACACTGTTTATCTCCATTCGAATTACAGGTCCGCTCAAACAATTGATGCGTTATATGAATCAGATTCAGGCAGGCAGGCTACATGTGGATATCCGCTTAACAAGTCGGGACGAGATCGGCGTTCTTGCGCGTCATTTTCGAGATATGATGGATACGGTGAATAACTTGATTTTGAGAGAGTATCGACTTGAACTTGCCAATAAAACGAATCAGCTCAGAGCCTTACAAGCTCAAATTCATCCACATTTTCTATACAATACGCTTCAATCCATCGGTACACTTGCCCTGCAACAGCAAGGACAACGAGCTTATGCACTGCTCTCTTCCTTATCGAAAATGTTGCGCTACAGTATGCGAGATCAGACTTGTGTAACTTTGCGGGAAGAAGCCGAGCATGCGCGATTATATCTGGAGCTGCAGCAGGAGCGTTTTGGTGAACGCCTAGAGGTGAATTTGGATTTTGCCGAGGATACATTATCTGTGGAGATGCCACGCATGACGCTTCAGCCGCTCATTGAAAATTATTTCAAACATGGAGCCGATGTTCAGCCTGGCAAGGGATATATCAGCATCCATAGTCACCTGACAACAGACCATTGGGTTGAAATTCATCTGGAGAACAACGGTCCGTCGATTCCAGAGGAGAAACTTATGGAGATCAGGGAATGGTTCCGCGAGGAATTAAGTACATCGGAGATCGTAGGAAAAGAGACAGACGAGAACGAGTCCATTGGGCTGCGTAACGTCGGTCAAAGACTGCGGCTCAACTCCTCTACAGAACACCCGGCAATCATAGATATCAGTAATAAGGAGCCACATGGCGTGCAGATCATCGTTAAAATTTACGCGGGAGAGTGAGCAGCATGAAAGTACTAATTGTCGATGATGAAAAACACGTCCGCGACGCAATTAAACTACTGGGGCAGTGGGATGTTGTGGGAATAGATACGTTATTGGAAGCAGCGGATGGGCATGAAGCGATTGAACTCATCACTGAACACGAGCCGCAAATTATATTGAGCGATATGCGTATGCCGGGCAAAGACGGCATGGAATTACTGGAGTGGATCTCTGTCCATACCCCACACAGCAAGGTGTTAGTTATCAGTGGGTATGATGATTTCCAGCTCGTTAGACACGCCATTCGTTATGGTGGGATGGACTATCTATTGAAACCTGTCGAAACGGAGGAACTCAATGCTTCCTTGTTAAAAGCGATTAAGGCTTGGCAGGAAGATGAGACCCTTCGCGTGCAGACGATGCAACAATCTATGGTCATGAATACGATGCGCCCGCATTATCATGACCGCTTGCTTACGGAATTAGTCGTTGGGCGTGGCAATAGCACTACTCAACTGGAGAGAATTCGTAATGAGCTGAACCTCTCCCAGCTCGTGAGTACATGCAACATCGCCGTCACGAGTCTCTCTCAACTCGATGCTGGTTGTCAGGCGAAATATCGCAGTCAGCCCGATCTGCTCGTTTTCTCCGTGCTCAATATCTGTGCAGAGATGTTAAGTACTCCTAACGAAGGGGTTGTATTCCGCCAGCTCGATCAGCCAGACCAGGTTGTTATGCTACATTGGGGTTCGCCAGCCTCTTTGCAGGCCGTTCTGGAACGTGTAAACACCGGACTGGAACAGACAATTCAGCGTCGTCTTCACTATGGTATTGCTTCTTGTGATGTATTTCCATCTGGCATTCCCAACGCGTATCAGGAAGCGAGCCAGCGACTATGGCGGAGAAACGCATTACAAACTCACCATAGATTCCATGCCGCATTGGACTCGTCCACAGCAACGAAAGGTCTTCGGTTATTCACAATGGAAGAACCCTTGCGATTAGCAGCGATAAGTGGTCGTGACGCTAATGTATCTACGGCTGTAGGCGAGTGGATCGATCCACTTACCCGGCTTGATACAGTTACACCGGAGCAAGTGCTCCAGTGGATTCAAGAGATGGATTGGATGCTGGGACGCTGGCTTGACGATACTGTAGGTATGTCTTCCACAGAGGAAGATGAGCAGGATAAGCTGGATGAACCATTCTTACCTTTTGCTGAGCTGCCGTTTGATCGTGAAGGCATGTTGTCTCTTCCACACCTTCGCTCTTTGTTGGAACAGCGACTCATCGCTGCTGGAAAGGCTTTAGCAGCACAGCACCATACGAGCCATGACCCGATGAAAGAGATTGCACGTTATATGGATGCTCATTATCAGGAGGACTTGTCCCTGCAACAGATCTCTGCCCGTTTCTATCTCAGCCGCGAATATATCTCTCGCAAATTCAAACAGCAGTTCGGTCTGAACTGGTCGGAATATCTCGGGAAGCTGCGGATTAATAATGCCAAATTATTGCTCCAAAATCCTTCACTACGCATTGCCAAAATCTCAGAGATGGTTGGGTTCCAGGACGAGAAATATTTCAGTAAAGTATTTAAGAAAATAGTAGGACTGACACCTGGGGATTATCGAAAATCTCTAGATCAATAACGACTCAATCCTTTATTATCACGGCAGGCACCACACGAATATAGATCAATTCTCCCGCCAGCTCAACAATCGTCTGCGTAACAATTACAGCAGCCGTTATGGCAGCCCACTCCGCTGGCAGCGCGAGTGCCAAAGGAAGAACAACAAGGGAATTGCGTGTGGAGGCGCTGAAGATCAGTGCCCTGCCTGCACCCACATCAAGTCGGAACATACGCGCAACCATACGCGAGAATACTGGCATTACGATCATAAAGGCGACGTATATAGGAAGAACGTTAACAATAACAGCCCACTCCTCATACACCTGCCCGATCTGAGAGGCAACCACGACAATCAGCGCAAGAGCCATCAATGGGACGGGTAGCCAAGCCGTGGCATTTAATATGGCCTCGCCTTTAGGTCTGCCTTTAGATACGACCTGAGTACAGATCGCCAGCAGCAGCGGAATGACTATCAGGAACAGAAACGCCTCGGCAAATGGCCCAAGCTGCATAATCTGCGCTGCTTCTGCACCCATGAACAACCATAGATACACCGGTAACATGATCATCTGCACCACGAACAGCATGGGGGTGGAAGCAAGCACGAGTTTCTCATTTCCCCTCCCAAGTTGAGTGAATACAATAACGTAGTCAATACACGGAGTTAGCAATACTAGATAGACTCCTAATGAGACAGCAGATGTCTGTGGAAATACGAGGACAAGCAGCCATACAAGCACAGGAACGACAACAAAGTTAGCAACCAGTAATGATCCTATAAATCGAAGATTCGAAATCGATTCTCTAAGCTGTAGAAAAGGAATCTGCGCAAACATGCTGTATAACAAACATGCGAGCACAGGTGAAACGGTATACACCAGAGCAGATCCCCAATCGGGCATGCCCAGCCCAATTCCTGCCCCCACAAGCAGAGCAGCTACATAAAACCACGTCTGTTGCTTCTCCATCATCTCTCTTGTAAACAATTTTTCTTTCCCCCGATCAATTTCTATTCATTTGAAAGGTTATGCCGTCATTGGAGTGGCAAGTGTAATAGTCATTCGTTCATTTTATACAAGAAGTCCATTATATCGGACATATTATGGATTCAACTTGCGTACATTGGGACAGACTGGGAGTGAATGTGTCAACATGAGTGACTTTTTCTAAAATTACATGATGTCTTGGATATTTTTTGCGCGCTCCTTATTAAAATGTGGGAGAACTGGGTATATTCATTGTAGACTGACCCGTGGTTCATTCATTTCTGTTCAACCAAGGAGGAAATACCATGTCACGTAATAATCCGTACAAGTGGTTAAACGCAATTGGTTTTATCGCTGTTATCATTGTGAACTATCTTTCGAATGCTCTACCCATCGGTGGCAGAACGAACAAAGAAGTATCGGATATGTACCCTGTTCTACTAACCCCTGCGGGATACGCGTTCGCCATCTGGGGATTGATCTATCTCTTGCTCGCCGGTTTCGTCATTTACCAGTTTGTTCCGGCATCCTGGAAGCGAGATTCAATCACCCGGCTCGGATATTGGTTTCTGGCCAGCTGTGCCTTTAACGTGGCGTGGATCTTTGCTTTTCAGAACCTACAGACAGGTCTCGCTCTACTAATTATCGTACTGCTCCTACTATCCCTGATTGTGCTATATGTCAAAACACGTGCCATCACACTACCGACAACTGCCGAAATGTGGCTTGTAAAGCTGCCATTTAGCATCTATCTCGGATGGGTGAGTGTAGCTACCATTATCAACGTTGCGGTGTTATTGTACAAAATCGGTTGGGATGGCTTCGGCATCAGCGAACCGACTTGGACAATTATTATGCTTATCGTAGGTCTTGTTCTCGCTGTACTGGTGAGTTTCCCTTATCGCGATAGCGTATATCCACTCGTCTTCACATGGGCATACATTGCCATTGCATTGAAGCAAAAAGACGTCACTTCCGTCTATTATACAGCGATTGCCTTGGCGATCGTGATTGCTCTCTACGCGGTATGGCTGTTCTTCGCCCGTAATCAGGATCGGGATTAACATATATTATGACTTACCATTAGGATGAGCTCTCTAAAATCATCCAACACGAATGCTTGATTCCCCCAAACATATCATTTCAGAGTACATTGTAACTCAAAAAGCCGACTCCCTGGTCGATCAAGACCAGAGAATCGGCTTTTTATGTATTTCTTTACTCTATAATCCGTTCTTACCAAGCTACTAAGCTAAGCCTAAGCTTGTCCTATTTACGGGCAATAACTTCAATCTCAACAAGTGCATCCTTCGGCAGACGAGCAACCTCAACGGCACTACGTGCTGGGTATGGCTGTGTGAAGAATGTGCTATACACTTCGTTTACAGGAACGAAATCGTTCATGTCTTTCAGGAATACGGTTGTTTTCACAACGTTGTCCATTGTCGTACCTGCGGCTTCGAGGATCGCCTTCACATTGCTCAGGGAAAGACGAGTCTGCTCTTGTACATCTGCGCCGAATTCTCCCGTTTGTGGGTT
This sequence comes from Paenibacillus sp. MER 99-2, assembly GCF_023714095.1. Taxonomy (NCBI): domain Bacteria; kingdom Bacillati; phylum Bacillota; class Bacilli; order Caryophanales; family Paenibacillaceae; genus Paenibacillus; species Paenibacillus sp. MER 99-2. The sequence continues at coordinate 124,802 of NZ_JAMAUZ010000005.1, forward strand.
GAGCCCCAGTTGACCAGACGTATAGATAAAGTCACCTGCATCGACAGCTTGGCTGTATGGACCAATAGCGCCTGGCGCCTGATCCGTAGAAATTGGTTTTTTCATGGATTAACTCTCCTTTATGTTCGTTCTCATGCCACCATAGGGTAGCAAGTTGATGAACTCATTTTGATGCTTATTATACCACGGAAGCTTCCGTTCCAAGCACATGAATAACTTCATTGGAATAAACGTGATGACCTTTCGTCCCCACAAGCGCAATATTGATCATCGCCTGGGCAATGGTTGCCGCAGGGATCGCCCGATATTTAGCAGCCTTACCTGTCATCCACCGATCCAGCAGCTTCATGGCATACGCACCCAACTGCTCGCCAATTCTAGTCTCCTTCCGATCCCCCAGAATAAGAGAGGGGCGGAAGATTTGCAATGAATTGAAGCCAAGAGCGGTTAAAGCATCCTCCATTTCCCCTTTGGTTCGGCTGTAGAACACCCGCGAATCCGCATTCGCACCCATCGACGAGATGACCAGCATCTGAGAAACGCCGTGCTGCTTCGCAAGTTTTCCTGCTTCCACAACATAGTCATAATCTACTTTACGGAAACTTTCCTGACTGCCAGCTTTCTTGATCGTTGTTCCAAGACAACAATACAGATCCGATACACCTGTGAACCACTGCGCTGCCTCATGAAGTTGATCCCAGTCCACAATGTGTTGCTTCAGCTTGGGATGCTCTAGCGTCAATGGACGCCTGACAAATACATGAACCTCGCGGTAGGATGAATGCTTAAGCAAACGATCTACTAATAGACCGCCGACAAGACCGGTAGCTCCGATCACTACGGCTTTCTTTTCAATATGCTCCATAATCATCCCTCCCTTTGGTATATTAAATGAACTAACGCACATTACACAGACCACACCGATAACCGAACAACCTTCTGATCATTCCTTTTTCAGTAACACCTGACGCCCCAACGTAAACGTTAAGATTAACATCGCTGCACCTACACCCATCTGGAAGCCATAGGTCGAAAACCATGTCATCGTTTCAGGCCACTTCTCCATTTTCTCATACAGCGAGCCCCCGATTAATGGCCCAAGAAAAGAAGTTACCCCAGTTAATGCCGAATATACAGCCACAAACATCGGTCGTTCGCTTTTGGGCGTATCGCCAATGGTGAAGTTAAAGGCAAGCTGGTTGAAGCCCCCCACACCAATGCCAAGAAAGATATGAGAGCAAAATAGCGCTACCAAAACTGGCATAAACGACATCAATCCCCACGATAGACAGGAGAGTGCAATAATAGGCAACGTCCAGAACAACAACGTTTTGTTGCTGAATCTCGCATTGAGATTACCCCACAGGTAAAATCCCATCATCATAACCAAGGTCTGCACTACCGTAATGATGGACACCGTCTGGTAGTTCACGTTAAGCAAATCCAGCATGACATAGGAATACAGCGGAACAATGAGAGTTTGAATGAGCAACCAAGCTGCTAAGAACAGCGTTGCCTTCAGGAACGACTGATCTTGAAATGGCTTTTTGAACATACGCCAAAAACCTTTTTCCGTGGAACGCTCGAAAGGCATATCTGGATAAAATAAATAGATGACGGTATTCGCAATCGCACAGATCCATACGGGAATGAACAAAATAAGGAAACCCGTCCCGCCTGGAAAACGATCCAGAACCATACCTCCAACAAATAAGCATACGCTTCCAAGAGCGTTCAGAATGGTGTTTCGTATTCCGAAATAACGCCCTCTGACCTTGGCAGGTACAATGTCTCCAATGAGCGATGTCCAGATCATACCGCCAATGGTATTGGCAATAAACGCTACAGTATACATCCCGATAAAAATAGATACCCACCATTCCTGCGGGAAAAGAAATGGGATAAGCCCTGTTGCACTCCACAGGATACGGTGCGCCCCAACGAATAACAGAAGCATACGCTTTCGACTGCGAATGCGCTGCATCCAATAGGCTGCACCAATCTGTGCAATGTTTACAAACGTCGTAATTGCGAGCACAAAACCAATTTGTCTTGACCCGGCTCCAAGGTACAGCAGAAATCCCGTTAAAAATGGGCCACCCAGCAAAGTCTGTAAAATGATTGCTGGTACACCCTCCCACGTTGCAATTGCTAAATTGGTACGTTGCTTCGAACCCTTACGCCGTAGTTTGCTTGCAAACGAGGGAGGGTTTACTTTGACCATCTTCTGTATGGGGATACACTCCTTAGACCAGGCTTCTATCGCCGGCCAATGCTAGTTGTCACCCCAAATTCTACTCACAGTCCAATCATTGTCAACCCATTTTTTCACGATTAAGCGGAAGGTATAACCGGAATGTACTTCCCTTGCCCTCCACGCTCTCCAACTGGATGTTTCCGTCCAGCAAACGTGCCAAATCTCGGCTGATGGACAGACCCAATCCCGTACCGCCAAATTTACGACTAATGGAGCCATCCGCTTGTTGAAATGCTTCAAATATAGACTCAAATTGATCTGCCGAGATGCCAATCCCTGTATCTTTGACCGCGAATACGAGCCAGCGTCCTGGTCTTGAGAGCTTGTTCGATTGTTCAGTACTCACCGTCAACTGCACCGTACCCTGAGGGGTGAATTTGATGGCATTCGACATCAGGTTTCGCAAGATCTGCTGAACACGCTGGGGATCTGACCATAATGTCTCGGGTACACCTTTTTTGCGCTCCATCACAAGCTCGACGCCTTTTTTCTCCGCGACCAATTGAAAGTGACTCATAACATCCTCCGTCAATTGGGCGATACTGATATCCTCCAATACGATGTCGAGTCTACCCGCCTCTACTTTGGATAGATCCAATATATCGTTGATTAACGTTAATAACTCTTGACCAGAATGATCGATCATCGTTGCAAAACGTACGATATCCTCCTGATCCATCGTATCCGCATTCTCACTGATCATCTGAGCAAAGTTAATGACACTGTTCAATGGCGTACGCAATTCATGAGACATATTAGCGAGGAATTCAGACTTGTATTGCGAGGCGATCATCAATTGTTTGGCTCGATCCTCCAGCACGATCTGCGCTTTCTGCAATTCTTCTTTTTGCACGGATAACAACCGGTTCGTACTCTGTATAAGTAAAATGCGACTCTGTTCGTTCTGGAAATCCCGTAAGATGAAGGCAAAAATAAGGCTTAGCACGATACCTGTAGGAAGTGTATACGGCATGATATGTGAGAAAAAGTATGCCGCAGGAATCACGCCTACAATCGCGATATTGATACTGTTGACCACATTAACGATGAGCGTGACAATAATGCCTTTAACAATCAGTCTGTAGCTGCTGCGTCTCATCCATATATTTAAACCCGCACACATTACACCCAGCATGGACATGTTAATAACGGCTGCCATCGTAGCATCTGTAATGCCAAACGTTAGTCTCGATAACCCGATTCCCACACCAATGAGGATGACGCTATAGGGTTGCCTATACGTCAGAACGGCAACAATGAGAGGAACATACCGAAGATCAAAGACCACTTCTTCTGTGAGCTGGAAGCCAAAAACCGTACTGATCCAACCTGCAAAAATGAGAAGCAGCACCGAACTGATCTGTTTCACCCGAGAGGAAGCACGTATTACGATGTATTTATAGAAAACACTAGCGAGATATGCAATCGTAATCAGCATTCCCATATTCAGTACGAACATTTTTGAAAATTGCATTCACTCACTCCTGTTGTCCCGACTTTACTGGCTCTACCGCCTCGTGTTCGTATGTATCTCTATCATATCATGCCCACTTCCGCTTCCGCATTTCTTATTCGTCAAAAGAATACACAAATATACACAAATCAGGATTCAATTTGTGGTCTGGACGTAGTAGAATATATTGTTGTTCAAATTTGAACTAGTTACATTGTGTGATCATGTTCGTGCCCGAACATGAATGAAAGGAGAAAGCCTGCTGTGCAATTATTAAAAAGTAAATCCTACTGGCTGTCGCTAAGCTTGATGTTATCCTTGGCTGTCATGGGAATGTTCTACGATATCCTGAATAGCCCAGAACGCGGATTCGTTGTACTGAACTCCCCGATCGACCGCATGATTCCCTTCGTGCCCGCGATGTCCATTCCTTATTTGGGTTGGTATCCGTTTGTATTCGGAGTATTGGCGTATCTGTGTGCCAAGGATCGACTCATGTATTACCGCGTCTTGTTGTCCATGAACATTTGTGTCTGGATCTGTTATCTCATTTATTTTAACTTTCAGACCACGGTTCCGCGCCCAGAGCTAACGGGTACAGGTCTCGGTGCATCTGTTCTCGGATGGCTCTACAGCCAGGATCGTCCATATAATTGTTTCCCGAGCATTCATGCGCTTCATTCTTATCTTGTCATGCGCGCTGTACTCTCTGTCCCGAGTATCCGCAAATCTATTAAACGATGGGTAGCTGGAGGGGCTGCGCTCATTATCGTATCCACACTGTTGATCAAACAACATGTCATCTATGATGCATTGGGTGCAATCATTCTCGGCGAATGCATTTTCACAATCATCACTGGCCTGGCTCTCCATCGCCGGCGCAGAAAAGAATCGAAATGGACGCAAGGGATCAGCTGATCCCCTGCTCCGACGGTTTCTGAAGATGCTGTTGCCTTCTCCACTCGTCAATAAATAAACCTGCGAAATAGGGATCCCATTGGGATCCTTTTCCTTCTTCTAGAATCATTAACGCTTTCTCATAGCTCATCCCGTTCCGATAAGGACGATCCGAGGTCATCGCATCAAATGCATCTGCTACTGCAATAATGCGGCCAAAGAGGGGGATATCGAGTCCTGCCTTACCATCCGGATAACCTTTGCCATCGTACCGTTCATGGTGGGATCTGACGCCAGGTAGAAAGTCCGCCATGGCATCAATTGGTTCGATCTGTAGCAAAATATTCTCTCCCAGCACAGGATGGGTTTTAATAATTGCGAATTCCTCTTCACTAAGTTTGCCATCCTTCAACAGAACTTCATCAGGTATACCAATCTTACCGATATCATGCAGCAATGCGGATTTGTACAATAGGTCAGCCTGCTCTTCATTCATTCCACTAAGCTTCCCGATCAGAATTGAATATTCTGCGACCCGCATGGAATGACCAGCCGTGTATTTATCCCGTGCATCCAAGGCAGCAGCTAGCGTTGAGAAATAACTCTGAAGCAGCTGTCTATTACGCTCCTGTCTCATCTCCAGCCGGTTAATCATCATATTAAATCCAGATATCAACGCAGAAAATTCATCTGCATACAAATCAGGAGCCCTTCTCCCCAGATCGCCTTCCTGGATTCGATTCATCTCTTTGGTTAGATCAGCAACAGGATCCCGTACGTCGCGGATAAGCAGCCAACTGCCCACAAGGGCGAATCCCGCCCCTAACACAACAACGAGCACCCCCCAAATGATGTACTCTTTGGCAAATTCGGGGTCCATGTACTGTAACCGGATAAACGTTGCCAAAAAAAATAAAAACAATGGGAATAGCCCAATCAGTGCCGTACTTAGCTGGAACTTACGCTGAATCGACACAAGTACACGTCCCTCAAGCGAGGGCTCAACCCCATATTGTCGTTTGCCTCGACGGCGAATTTCCAGCAAGAGCGGCCTTACCGCCCGAACCGTAAGAAAATATTCGATCAGCGCATGCATCACTGCAATCAAAATAGCACATGCTGCTGCAAGCGAAACATAAAAGTAAGGGAACTCCACCCAGCCCTTGTCAAGCATCCATAGTGTTAACCCCGCAGCTGGCAGTGAAAATCCTAATAGATGCGGAAGCATGATTCGATAGATAGTCCGCCCTGGAAAACGGTGTATTTTCTCATACATGCTATCCATCTGTTCCTTCGAATGGCGCTCAGTTGTAACAAAAAAACGCCGGATTGGCATAAGCTGCACACGAAAAGCAAGCCATTCCGCACTCAGCATAAACACAAGCGAAATCAACACAATCGCTAGTAAACGTATAAATTGAATATTTGGTATTTGCAAAGTGGATACCATAACGACAGTACCCACGACAAAAACAGCCCCTAATGAACCGATGAGGTAATTTCGTAGCAAACGTAAGATAAAGGAACGGTAAACTTCCACCCAAACCCCTCACTCTCTCTGTGCAACCCACGCTACCTCGATAAGCTTGAGGCAGATTAAGGATATAGCTCATAGGATATTATCGGTTATTTGAGTCCAAAAACTTAATGATTTTAATACAATCCAAAGCGAGTCAATATTACAATATTTCCATAATCATAATTTGAAGAATCAGAGCCTATGCACATCAAAAAGACTGCTTCCTGAGAAGCAGCCTTTTGTATATCCAGAGGGAGCGTTATCCTTTTATTTTAGCAGCTAAAATCATCGTACCTCGCGGCTGATCACCCAGTGCATCCGGCTCTAGCGTAATCGCTACGGTATCATAATCATTCCCTGATTCTAGGGTGTAATACACGGCTCCTGTGCCATCGTGACTTAGGAAGGTTCCGGCATTCTGCGGGGTATCTCCCTTGATCAACCATACTTGAAATGCCTCTTTCCCCTCCAGCTCAGGCAAGTTCTCCGCCTGCACGACGAGATGAGTACCCTTGCTGTCGATGACAATTGTTGCGAGGCCCTGCGCTACAATGTCCTGTGTTGCAGGGCTAAGCTTGACGGCTTCGCCCGTCTGCATACTCTGGGCAGGCGCTAACGCTGACGCCAGCTGCTCTTGCAGCTGCGCATTCTGCGCCTGCGCCTCGGCGAGCTGTGCTTGCGCTGTTGCTGACCCAGCAGCTTGCTGCGTCAGCTGGCTGAGCTGGCTCTGCAGCTGCGCTGCATAGATCGCCAGCACCAGCGCCGCCGCCGCGAGGCCGGCGCTCGCCACGCGCCATGCGCGGCTGCCGCGCGGACGCGCGCGCCCTCCAGGCTGCAACGGCTGTGCCTGTGCAGCCTCTTCCGCCCGAGCCGCAGGCACCGCCGTTACCGGCGGCAGGCCTGGCTCGGGTTGCGCCGCCTCCCCGCGGGGCGGCGCAAGATCTGCCTGAAGCACAGCAGGTGCTTCAGGCTGCGCAGGAGCGGTGGCCGGCTTCGCCTCGGCTCCGTCCTGCGATTGTCCGAGCACGTTGCCTAGCACACGTGCTCTCATGCCTGGCGGCGGTGCCACAGGTTCCGCCGCGAGTGGCAGGAAGCCTGTTACTTCCTGCAATTCCTTCACCTCTTGGCGGCAGATATCACATTCCTTCAAATGGGCTTCGAATGCCTCCACTTCCTCCGCTTCCAGTCCACCTAGCACATACATCGGTGCCAGATCAGACCACTCCTCATGTCGTTCTATCATGGATGTATGCCCTCCCTTCCCGTGTCTGAATGCAATTCAGCATCAGCGAGCAGCTTCTGTAGCTGTCTCATCGCAAGCCTGACACGGCTCTTCACGGTACCCAGCGGAATCCCGAACCTGCTGGATACCTCCTGTTGCGTCAATCCGGCATAGTAGATCGATTCGATCACCTGTTGCTGATCATCGTTCAGCTGAGATAGAGCCTCTTTAATTCGAGTGCCTTCCCATTTGCGCTCTACTTCTGCTTCTGTATTCGTATATTCATCGGCATACGCCGTCAGTGTCTCTTGCTCCACCGTCGTTGTGGCTGCCCCTTTGGACTTACGCCTCAGCATGTCCACTGCAATGTTGCGTGTGATCGCAAACATCCATGTGGTCAGCTTCCCCTGTGAGGCCTCGTATCGTTCAGCGTTATTCCAGACTCGCAAGAACAGCTCTTGAACCGTTTCCTCTGCCGTCATGGGATCACCCACGATCCGATAGGCAAAGGAATATACAGCCCGCTCGTAGCGGTCATATAAAAGCTCCAGCGCCGAAGCATCCCGCTCTGCAATCTGCCACATTAATCTGCTGTCATCCATCGATTCTGTCATCCGAGGGCCCCTTTCATTATGCTCCCTCATATTATAACCTACGTAGAAACATTTGAAGAGGATTACTCTTTTGAAGAGAAAACCTGAAATTTTCTGAATTTTTTCATAAGTGAATCAATTTCATAATACATTTAGCTGCTTCAATCCAGACGACATACCATGTCTAATTAGATCATCATATCTACACGATATAATGGCTATAGAACAAGCTCTCTTTCCTTTATCTTGCAAAAACTTACAGGGTGTGGTATACTCTAAGAGTTGGTTTTAAACCTCAAATGATTTTCTGTCTTCTTTTAACCCCGGAATATTTTCTTCATGCTGCGACCGCAGCGAATTGTTCACTAACCTATGGAGATTGAAGAACCTGATTCACATGACCCGGTATAACAGAGTTTCACAAGATTTTCCCATTCACACTGGCGCGGTCATCGGAGCCGCAAGGACAAAAGAGAGGTAGGGCTTTTGTTGTTTTGGAAGTCACTTATTCTTGAGAAGATTGAAAACATACACACACAAAGCACCCGGAATTGGGTTCCGGGTGTTTTTCCATGTCCATTAATATTGGGATCACCAATGCCTTGTTAATGGGCAGAACGTAAGTATGGCGAAAATCCTCTTCCTTGGAGTTGTGCTATAAGGTAGGGTTGTAATACGACATGTCTGTTGGCAAAGAGGCAAAAGAAAAACAGGCGCCGATCTGCTCGGCACCTGCATTACATCGTTTCAACTTTATTCCATCTCTATTAGAGCCTATATATTCGTTGATTAGATTAGACAAACATCGTTTTGGAGATGATAACCAGCAGGATAAACAATACAAGTATTGTTCCCATCGAACCCCAGCTTCCGCCACCATGCTTACAAGGAGCATAGCCGTAATGGTGCCCTTGCATTACAGGAGCTTGGTTAGGCTGATGACCATAACCATAGCCGTATCCCATAGGTACGCCACATCCATAACCATATCCTTCATGACCTGTGTATTGGTATCCGTACATATGCTCATGACCTCCCATTTGTCCATATACGTGTCCCTGTCCGTTCGGTGAGTTTGGTTTTACTTCGCTCATCGTTCATTCCTCCTTAGCATTTGCCTACACCCCTAAGCTATGTATTTAGCCTACCTCTGGACCGGGCGAAAGCCTTGTTTTTGACAAAATGGGCACTTTGTTTGGTCATATTCGATTTCATTTTTCACGTCATTTATCGAAAGCTCGTCCACTAAAAAAACTCCACCGGTTACCCGGCAGAGTTCTTCATCATTATACCCAGAAGGATTTAGTGATGATTACGAGGAGAATGAACAAAACCAGGATCGCACCAGTGGATGTCCAGCCGCCGTATCCTACGCCTCCAACTACTTCGCTCATTGTGAATCCTCCCTTATTATTAGAATATTAAGATCATGGAAATGTTTTAAACGAGGAATGCCTTAGTGATGATAACCAACAGAATGAACAAAACCAGAATCGCACCAGTAGACGTCCAGCCGCCGTATCCACCTACAACTCCACTCATGTAAAACCCCTCCTTCGATTTGAGGTACAGTTCACTATATGCAACAGTGCCTCTCTAGACCGGGCTCTATGTAAAAATGGGCTGATCCCTACAGAGGGTTATCCGATATACGTAATCACTTCATGCCTTCTGGAATGGGCTGACCTCAAGTCAGTTCAAAATAGCAAAAAGGCAAGCTCCGGTTTCGCCTGCCAGTTGAATACGTATTCGCTTTACTCTATATTCTCAATCCAGACTATTTATATTTTTTTACAAACTAAAGAGCGAATCCGCAGGATCAGGAGCACCCGGCAACATTCGCTCTGTAAACATCAATATACATAAACACGTATCTAGGTCGTCGTTTCTAATTAATTCGGGCGTTGTGGCATAGATGCGAGCTTGTCATTCACCGACTGCAGCTTCTGTATGCTTGAGGCATCTGGCTTATCACGACGATCATCAATCTTGACGGAAGTGGAGACGCGCTGGGCGCCTGATAGAAACGGAGCTTCGTGCAGAGCTGCAATCGCCGTGAAGACTTCGTTAAGCGGCCCTTCGATAATGGTGCTCATTGAGGTAAGTTGATATGTAATGCCCCGCTGATGTTCCAACACCTTCTGCATGTCTGCGACATAACTGCTCAGACTCGTCGTGCCTGTTCCAATTGGAATGACTGTTACCTCTGCTATGGCCATGCTGCTTCGCCTCCTCTGGGCATCCGTGAACAACCGTTGCCGCTGAATTTAGTCTATTGGAATCAATTGAGGGTTTATGAAATTGATTCGTTTTTGACTGATTTTATTCTACCAGTTGAATACGTAATAATTCAAACTGACGTGTTCACGTCATTCAATTTCGGCGAAATTTTTTTTTGAAGAATCTTCAAATCTTCCAGTCCTTTTCCTTTGCGGAATCTCGGCATTTTTGGTATACTCGGAATTACGTTTCACGGTGTCTACCCTGTTTACAAACACTATATGTTGGGTTACAGTATTCTAACAGCAACAAAATGTAGTGAAACTGGATTACCCCGCTTCGATTAGTCATCTTCTGCCTTCTCGTGAAAAACAGGATGAAATCACCTTCAAATGCACGTCCCTGTAGGTGTAAATCGCTTTCTCGAAACAGAGTTGACGTAGAGGTTAACGGGGCTGTTTGGACTGCACCCGGCACCTCAAATTACAGGCACGTCTCTATCAGACCAAAGCTTACATACAGCACCCTGTTATGTCGAATTAGGAAAAATGTGACAAGCAGGAAGTCAGAGCATCCATGGGCATTTTCAGCCGCAAGGCAGGGAGAATGCTTTTTATATGACCATGGTTTGCATTTGTGCTGCATTTTGACTCTGTTTTGACCACTTTACGCCTTGACCTGTTACCGCCGTTCAGTCCACAGTATGTATTGATATGTTCTATCACCGCAAGAAAACACTCAATTCTTTATATAAAGAATTTCTCCAATTTATCTCTTAAACATGCGAAAGCGAGGAATATTCATGCCACAAGTTGTGACCAAGCCGAACAACCGCCAGCTTGCCTTTGACGATATGCGTATCTCTGTATACGCCGACCGTATTCTGGGTGGACTAGACATGCTGGACAAGGAACGTCTGGTAAAAGGAGTGACGAGCAAGCTCCGCCGTGATGAAGTTACCGGGGACGAGATCAGTAATGCTTTTATGATGAGCGCACTGGAGCTCGTAACCAAAGAGGAGCCAAACTGGAAGTTTGCAGCTGCACGCTCCCTACTTACTTCTCTATACAAAAAAGCGGCAACCAACCGTAGATATAAATCTTATCCGGACGAGCCTTACGGTGCATTCCACCCTCTCCTCGTAGATCTTGTGAAGAAAGGGATCTATCGCGAAGAACTGCTCGAATGCTATAGCAAAGAACAGATTGACGAGTTGGCGGAATGCATTGACTACCGCAACGATCTGTTGTTCGACTACATCGGCTTGCTCACATTGGCAGAACGTTACCTCGCTCACGATTTTGATGGAAAAGTGATGGAATTGCCTCAAGAACGTTACATGGTTATTGCGATGTACCTGATGCACCAAGAGCCTGCAGACAAACGGATGGATCTGGTTAAAGAAGCCTACTGGGCAATGAGCAACATGTACATGACGGCTGCTACACCAACGATGTCCAATGCAGGTAAAAAGGTAGCCGGGCAACTGTCCAGTTGCTTCATCGACACGGTGGATGACTCCCTTGAAGGAATTTTCGATTCCAACACAGATGTTGCACGTCTAAGCAAAATGGGTGGCGGCATCGGCGTGTACCTCGGTAAAGTCAGAGCACGCGGTTCGGACATCCGTGGTCACAAAAACACAAGTTCAGGCGTTATCCCTTGGATTCGCCAATTGAACAACACAGCAGTTAGCGTAGACCAACTCGGAACTCGTAAAGGTGCGATTGCCGTATATCTGGATGTCTTCCATAAAGACATTCTGGCATTCCTTGACCTGAAGCTGAATAATGGTGACGAGCGGATGCGTGCGCATGACGTATTCCACGGTGTATGTCTGCCTGACCTGTTCATGGAACGTGTAGCAAGCCGCGGAGAATGGAATCTGTTCTGCCCACACGAAACGAAGAAAGTTATGGGCTGGAAAGACGAGAATGGTCGTGCTCTCGGACTTGAAGACTTCTATGACGAGTCCTTCGGCGAAGGAACATTCCGTCAGAAGTACGAAGAGGCTGTTAATCACCCACTCTTGTCCCGGATTACGGTTCAAGCGATTGACATCATGAAGCGTGTAATGAAATCCCAGCTGGAAACAGGCACACCATACATGTTCTACCGTGATACGGTTAACCGTTCTAACCCGAACAGCGCTCATGGCATGGTTTACTCTTCCAACCTCTGTACTGAAATTATGCAGAACCAATCTGCTACTGTAGTAGAAAAGGAAGAACTGGTTACGAAAGATGGACAAACACGTATCGTTATTTCTAAAGTACCTGGCGACTTCGTTGTCTGCAACCTGAACTCCATCCACTTGGCACGTGCCGTGCCTCATAATGTGTTGGAGCGTCTGGTACCCATCCAGGTTCGTATGCTGGACAACGTCATCGATATTAACAATATTGAAGTACTGCAAGCCCAATACACGAACAGTCAATACCGTGCAGTCGGTCTGGGAACATTCGGACTCCATCACTTGCTTGCGCTTGAAGGCATCCGTTGGGAGTCTGAAGAGGCTGTTACGTATAACGATAATCTGTATGAGAAAATTAACTACCTTCTGGTTAAAGCCAGCATGGAGTTGTCCAAAGAAAAAGGACATTATCCGAAATTCAAAGGCTCTGACTGGGAAAGTGGTAAATACTTCGACCAACGCGAGTACACTTCCGGTGAGCGCGTAGGTGAATTCGTAACGACAGAACAATGGAAAGACCTGCAAGCTGAAGTACAACAAAACGGGGTACGTAACGCTTGGATGTTCGCCATCGCACCAAACGGATCGACTTCTATTATTGCCGGCTCTACAGCCAGCATCGATCCATTGTACGAACTGTTGTCTTATGAAGAGAAAACAACATACAAAATTGCGAACCCGGCACCGGATCTGTCCGACAAAACGATCTGGTACTACAAAACAGCCTTCCTGGTGGATCAGCATGCTTCCATTAATATGGCTTCTGCTCGCCAACGTCACGTTGACCAAGGCCAAAGCTTCAACCTGTACGTTCGTCCAGACATCAAAGCGACGGAGTTCCTGGAACTGCATTTGCACGCTTGGAGAGCTGGCTTGAAATCTACGTATTATGTGCGTAGCCGTGCATTAACGATTGAAGAATGTGATTCTTGCGCAAGCTGATTAACTAAAGGAACTATTTACACTGACCACTCCGATGACAGAACAACCTTCCGATCACTGTTATCCCCAGATTTCTTCTGATCCCTTTTGCTAAAAGGGGGAAATCCGGGGATAAAGGCGAACGCTCCGCTTCTTCAGGTTTTTTCTGTCCTCTCCGTTCTCGTGTAAATGTTTAGTTAAAACTGTCTTCGCAAATATTTACCAGACATACGATGACCACCAGGGCATCCTGTTTTGAATGCAAAATAGCGTTGCCCTGGTACTTTTTTTGCCTAAAACCGATCACAACATCACTTGCGATGTTGATATAGATGTTTTACTACAATAATTATTTAAAATTTTCACATCAACGAAGAAGAGAGAATATAGAAATCAGAAGGTTGTTCTGTCAGCGTAGTTAACAGTGAATATTTCTAAGGAGTGAACGGATTATGCAAGTACAGAAAATTTTCAATACCGAAGCCCCTAACCAATCGACACGTATCATTGAAGGCGAATGCTCAGGGATCTTGAACTGGAACGACATTCGTATGCCTCACATGTACAAATTGTACAAAGTGTTATTGCTCAACCACTGGATCGCGGACGAAATTCCGATGTCCAAAGATGCTTCCCAATTTGCTCAATTGGAAGAGGAAGAGAAACGTACATTCAAAATTAACATTTCCCTACTCGCTGTTCTTGATTCCATGCAAACGATGTTTGTTGGTGATGTTAAACGTTACTTTACCGACTCTTCACTTGAAGCAATCTCTGCAATCATTGGACAACAAGAGGTTGTTCACAACCAATCGTATTCTTACGTTCTGTCTTCCATCGTATCTGACCAGGAGCAAAAAGAAATCTTCGAATACTGGAAGCATGATCCAGTATTGCTGGATCGCAACCGGTTTATCGCAGACATCTATCAAAGCTTCCGGGATGAGCCGTCTCCACAAACGTTCTTCCAAGCGATGGTTGCCGATCTGATCCTTGAAGGTATCTTCTTCTATAGTACATTCGCCTTCTTCTACAATCTGGCCCGTGACCAGAAAATGATGGCGACAAGCCAAATGATCTCTTATATTCAGCGTGATGAGAACCAACACTGCTACTTCTTCGCAGAAGTGTACAAGCAACTGTTGATCGACTTCCCAGAACTGAACACACCAGAGAACATGGAATACGTCTACAAAACGATTGACCGTGCGGTTGAGCTCGAAACGAACTGGGCACACTACACGCTCAGCAACGTTCGCGGTATTGACCTGAATGAGCTGGAAGATTACATCAAGTACATCGCTAACAAACGCCTGCGCCTGATGGGCATGGAAAAAGCGTACGAAGGCGTTGATGTGAACTGCATGCCTTGGATCAAACCATTCTCCGATGAAGCGCTGAATGCAACCAAAACAGACTTCTTCGAAGCTAAATCGCGGAATTACGGTAAAGTCGGCGACGACAACGGATTCGACGATCTGTAAAAGGTAGTTTAAAAAGCTCGATTTTGATTACGAATCATGCCTAGCGGCATGATCAGCATCGAATATGGAATTCACCCGAAATGTCCGTTGCTCACGTAGCTCTATCTACGCTCCGCTACTCCATTTCTAGCTTCATTCCATCTTCTCGGTACTGAAAACCGATCTTTTTAAACATGATCTAATATGAGGTAGTTTAAAAAGCTCGATTTTGATTACGACACATGCCTAACGGCATGATCAGCATCGAATATGGAACTCACCCGAATATGCCTAACGGCATTACCAAAACACTCTCTTAGTGGAAGCCTTCACGGCTGTCTGCTGACGGGAGTGTTTTTTTGACTTTAGACCTTGTACAATATACATATACAAATTAAGGAAGACTCCGCATTTATAGAAATGAGGTGTAATGATGGAAAGAGAATTGCTAGAACAACTGAATGCTTGGCATGAACAGGATGAGTACAAGCGCATTATAGAGCATATTCATAACATCCCGGAATCTGATCGTAGTTACGAGCTAGTTGGTCAACTGGCGAGAGCTTATAACAATACGGGACGATACCGGGAGGCAATTGAGCAGTTACTATCTGTTCATGAGCGAGGAACCAATGATCCGCTCTGGCAATACCGTTTAGGGTACGCATATGCCTACATTGCGAGTTATGAAAAGGCATTATTGGCTTTTGAGCGAGCGAACGAGCTTTTGCCACATGACGATTCTACGCTGGAGTTCCTCGAATTGCTCAGGCCCAAAGCAGCAAAGATGCAACAAGACCTGCAACGATATGAAGCGGAACGAGATGAATGGGAACGTCGTGGGACATTGAATCACCTAAGAGCCGCCTCTGGAACCTACGCTCCTGCATCGTTCTGGGAGCAGAGCGATTATGCGTTAGATAACCATGTCTCCGAGCCTTTTGACGAGGAAATGATTGGTTCGATTGAGCGGGAATTAGGATACAAGCTGCCTGCTTCCTACATTCAGCTGATGAATACCCAAAATGGTGGCGTTCCAACGCTCACTGCATTCCCTACTCAAGGAGCAACTTCCTGGGCCGAGGATCACATTGCGATTACAAGCATCCTGGGCATCGGGCGGGATAAAATGTACTCCCTAGGCGGAGAATTCGGAAGCCGGTTCATGATTGAAGATTGGGGATACCCTGATCTCGGAATCGTGATCTGTGATTGTCCATCAGCAGGTCACGATGTTGTAATGCTGGATTATCGGTTCTGTGGCCCGGAAGGTGAGCCTTGTGTAGTTCATGTCGATCAAGAAGATGACTACGAGATTACATACCTGGCTGCTAATTTTGAAGCATTTGTACGTGGGCTGGTTGATCCCGACACCTTCGAAATATTTGATGAAGACGAACAAGAGAATTAACACATATCTAAGGAGGATCAAATAATGACAACAATATCAAATGAAGAAATAGCTCCATTTAAGTTTATCGATGCGCAGTCCGGTTCCTATTCCGTTATTTTAAATGTAGGTACGTACAAGCAAGAGGTCTTCGAATCACGTGCCGACGAAGGCTTCGAAGGCAACGGTTACGACTGGGCCTCCCTTGCAGCCGTGTTTCTCGAAGAAAAAATGCCCGAGTTAGTAGCCGTAATTCATTTCGATCCCGAAGGTAGTATGTTCTGTGCCTACACAGACAACAAGGATGCACTTATAAAGTTCACCCGAGGGTTCAAACAGGCCTGTGAACAGCATGATCTCATTCATGACCTGTTCTCGAGAGCTGAATTGGACTAAGGAGTAGTCAGGAGGTTTCTATGACAACTCGTATTTATTTTGCCACCAATTTACTTGGAGAAATAGCAGAGAAGGATTTACAGAAGGCGCTAGACCACCTCAACCTCGGCACACTCATCCATTATCGCCGAACGGCTGAAGGGGTTATGGGACAGACATTGCATATCCACACTTCTCAGGGTGAATACATCCTCAAAGGCAATCCGTTATATAACGGACAGCTTCAGGAAGAACAGTTTTTCGTAGAGCAACTAGCAGAGCACACCACCATTCCTGTCCCTATCCCCTATCAGATTCATGAGGAGACGGAACTTCTCGGTTGGAGTTATGCCATTATGCCAGAATTACCGGGACAGCATCTGCATGATCCTGCCTTGCAAGCATCATTGAACCCAGACGAGGAACAGCAGATTGCCAGGATGCTGGCACACACACTCGCCGAACTTCACCACTGGAAGGTGCCCAATGCTGGGGAGTATGATCCGGTAGCTGAGCGAATTGTACCGTTTGCAGGAACGTATTCGGACTGGCTATATGGCGCGATTGATTACTGGTTACAGGATGCTACCCAATATTCTAGAATTACTGATGAGGATATACACTGGGTGGACGAGCAGCTCAGTCAGGCTAGGTCTGCTTTTGAAGCCATGTCGGTCTATAGTTTTGTCATGGGTGATTATAAGTCCGAGAATTTGGTCATGGAGAAGCAGCAGGAGGCTCCTTATGCATGGCAGATTAGTGGTTTATTCGATTTTACGACTTCGTATTTTGGAGATGGCACCGCCGATCTGACCAAAATAACGGCTATGTATCTTCGCCATCGTAAGCCTGAGCTAGCTCAAAGCTTTCTATGTACTTACCGACAGCTGATCTGTGCTGAGGATGTGAAACGGTGTCAGCATTTTGCTGAACGCCTGCGAATCCATCTTCTATATCAGCGCATATTGGTATGGGGTGAAGCCAAAGCGACTCAACAAGTCACTTGGGATGCAGATCTACCTTTTGCCACATGGGCACAACAGTATATTGACTCGGTTATTGCCCTGCTGGACTAATTGAAAATATAGTATATATACCAGAAGAATAAGGTTAGTAATACGTCTGGAAAAATAAATGTAAAAAACCGGAAGAACGTTGAGAGACTCTCACGTTCTGCCGGTTTTTTAAATGGATCTATTTTGCTAGGAGCTTAAAGTTAGAAGTGCTGCTCCTGTCTCTACTTTCTCTTGTACTCTTACTTGTACTGTTACGTTTACTTGCCAATGTACAAGTCCGTCCAGAATTACACTTGCTGTACCGGGGCTTCCTGATGTTTCTGTAAGAATTCCAGCATGCGCCGATACACGAGAATCTCATTCTCTTTACGAGAGAAGCCATGCCCCTCATCATCCAACACCAGATACTCGACGTCTAGACCCTTCTGCTGCAGCGCCTCCACGATCTGATCTGACTCTGCCTTCACGACTCTAGGATCATTAGCTCCCTGGATAACCAGCATTGGGTTCACCATCTGATCCAGATAGGTAATTGGCGAATCTTTCGTTAACCGTTCGCGGTCACGCTCGGCATCACCTAACCATTTCTCCATCACGGGTTTCCAATCCTCAGGGACGGATTCCAGGAATGTGAACAGATTACTTGGACCAAAAATATCAACGGCTGCTCGGAACAGCTCCGGATGGCGACCTGCGAGAAGCAACGTCATGTAACCCCCGTAACTACCACCTACAACAAACAGGCGATCTGGTGAGGAGATGTTCTGGTCGAACAACCACTGAATCCCAGCAACACAATCCAGTCTTGGTCCTTCGCCCCAATCACGTTCCACCATCTTGATGAATTCAGCTCCATAACCGGAACTTCCCCGGAAATTAGGTGCAAAAATATGGTAGCCCTGAGCTAACATCATCTGGAACATCGGACGGAAAAACTTCGACTCCGAGGCTTGAGGCCCTCCGTGCGGCCAAAATACCGTATATCCATTTGCCAGCTCTGGCTTGGATTTAAACAACAGGGCTTCAATCTCCAGCCCATCATACGAGTTATAGCGGATCACGTCTGGATATACCAGATCATCAGGACTCAGCCCAGTCACCCGATTATTCGTCAGGGGTTCCCATGAGTCGCTGCCCGCAGGCAATCGATAAATGTTATGTGGCTGAATAGCTCCACGTCCAAGGATATACAGATTACCTGATTGGCTCACGGTCGCCTGCGCAATCGTATCTAAAGGCATGTCCACCCGCCGAGGCGTAGCATCTTGTTTGCCCAGGATGTACATCCGGTTCTCCGTGCCCGTAAGTGTCCATAGGTATAACGTTTCGGTTTCTTTGTGCCAACGAAATCTCTCAACATCCTCACCTTCGATCTTAACTACCGAACGGAATACACGCGTATCTAGATCATACTCCGCAACATAGGAATACGCCTCGTTATCATTGGTGAGCATCAATAGGCGTTTATCATCCACATAGATGACAAAAGGTACCTGACTCTGCCGCTCTGACACAGGTAAAATGTCCTCGATCTCACCATCTCGATGCAGATGCGCTGTCTGATATGTATTCGAGTACATTTTCACAATGACAAAGCTCTTCTCGTCTGGGCTCACCGCAGCCAAGCTGTTAGACACCTCTTCCCCGCGATGGAGCAATACATCCTCACCCGTAGCAAGATCCAGACGATGAGAATTCAGATAATTCGGATTGCCGGCACTCGTAAAATAGTACAGACGCTCCCCATCTTCGGACAGATGAGCGAAGTAACAGCGGTCATTCGGCTCTGCCGGTACAATCGGCTTCGGTACCCCGCCCTCTGGCGGAATAGCATATAAGTGATAACTCTCGTTGCCATCACGATCAAATGCAGTTAAGATATAACGCCCCAGTGGGTCGGGCTTAATAAACATGCTGCTCTGATTCAAGTATGTCAGCGGATAAGGAAACCCTCCCGGCAGATCCATCGCCCAAATATTGGGCTGACCATTCAAGTTGCTATCAAAAAACAAACGTGTCTCATCACTCGATACGGCAAAATGACTGATCCGGTAGGATTGAAAATACTGCTCTACATCTGGTTTAGGAAATTCAATCATGAGAAACCTCCTTGAGAATGTTTACACATTGAGATTGAGATCGGACATTGACATGGCAACTCGTTTATTGTGGAATGGAAAATATCTAACAGTGGTAAAATAAGGTGGTTAAATCCATATTATAGGTGACCCATGACTTACACAAGAGATGTGTAAGCTATTTTCAATCCAACTTTTCTACACGTAATCTTTATATGTCTTTACCAAGTTATAAATGAGATCCTACTTGAATGTTGGAACTTAAGTGTTGGACGTTCAATTATTCCGTATAAAAGGTCATGTGTGGTTTGTCCTCACGGTAATATTCCAGCCTACGCTGCAGGTTCCCGGTGTGCAGTTCGAACAGGTGCCCATCGAGATCAGTAAAATAAACGGACAATGCGTCCTTCGTATCCCTCGGTCTGCCTGGTAAAATGTTCGCACCCGCTTCCCGCAACTGTTGTACAGATGCATCAAAATCCTCTTCTGTAACGGTAAAAGCAATATGTGTATACGTTTGTTCCGTATAATTGCGAATGACATCTTCCTGATTCAAAGCGATCCACAAACCTGCCAGCTCAAAATAGGCTAGCTTACGTCCCTTCACCTGAATGCGAGCACCAAGCGCCCGCTCATAGAATGTGATGGACTTTTCGAGATTGGATACAGAAAAGCACAGATGGTTAATCCCTTGAATGTTCATTGACACCTGACACCTCCATCGTATGATCAACATCTCATCTTACACTTCATTTACGGAGCTACATGGAATAATTGTATATCCTTATTATGGTATATTCCGCATGCAAAAAACAAATGATTCCTGATGAATACCGCACCTTCTTCTGGGCGAATGCATAGGTTATCCGTATCAATGAACGTTCGAGGAGGATGTGCTTTCATGAATCCCGTCTATCCTTTTTATGGTGAGAAAACGGTGTGCAAGGAACAAAAGCTAGCTTTTCCACCCCAGCATCAGGATCAACAGCCCGGTCTCGAAACCTTAATGGTACCCGAACCGATCAGCGAAGATCCCGCTTATATTGGCAGCTGCAAATTAGAAGGCAAGGTGGCTATTATTACGGGGGGCGATAGTGGGATTGGAAGAGCGGCAGCTATTGCTTTTGCCAAAGAAGGTGCAGACATAGCCATTGCTTATCTATATGAACGAACCGACGCCGAGAGGACCCGTGTACGAATTGAGGAATTGGGACAGCGGTGTCTGCTGATTGAGATTGATCTCAGGCTAAAAAAGAACTGCGAAGCGGTTATTCGCACAACGATGGAAACGTTCGGAAAAATTGATATTTTGGTCAATAACCATGGGGTGCAGTATGTACAGCCTAGCATTGTCGATATTACAGAAGAACAGCTCTACCACACATTTCAAACGAATGTGTTTGCCTATTTCTTTCTGATCCAAGCAGCTCTCCCCCATCTATGTAAAGGCGCATCGATCATTAATACAGCTTCCATCACAGCGTACAAAGGTAACGTGCAGTTAATTGACTACTCTTCCACCAAAGGTGCTGTCGTCTCGCTGACCCGTGTACTCTCTCAATCGCTCGCCGCGCAGGGGATTCGGGTAAACTCAGTTGCCCCGGGGCCAATCTGGACACCACTCATTCCTGCCAGCTTCTCTGCTGAGGATGTGCAGGTATTTGGGACAGATACACCGCTGGGTCGGGCTGGTCAGCCCTACGAGCTTGCGGCTGCCTATGTCTACCTTGCATCCCGGGATTCCTCCTATGTTACAGGCGAGTGCATTCATGTGAACGGCGGCGATATGGTAACCACATAGCTGAACGAGGTGTGACAATAGAATAAAGTGAGATCAATTTATTACGAGCGAGGCAAATTGGATTGACCGTATGTAGCTAATTCATATGATAAGGATATATGCTGTGTAATGCGTGATGGGAGCTATGCGCGTTGCACATCTTTTGGTTGTGTGCATCGAACAGGCTACAGCTGTACTTCTGGCACGCTGTAACGTTGATGTCAGAGTGAATTTGGCTCCATTAGCAGGATATCCCATGTTCCGTTGCGAAGAGGGTTAGGAGTGATTATTCGGTTAACCCGGAACCTGACATCTTGTGACAAGGAGCTGACGTCTGATGCATTTTGATCCACTCTATCAACCGTTTCCCTCTTACCGTGTACCTGTCTATGCCAAACAAGGCATGGTTGCCACATCACAGCCCCTCGCGGCACAGGCTGGTCTTGAGATATTGAAAAAAGGCGGCAATGCCATTGATGCCGCCATAGCAACTGCGGCAGCACTCACCGTGCTGGAGCCAACCTCCAATGGCATTGGAGGCGATGCCTTTGCCCTCGTCTGGACAGAGGGCAAGCTGCACGGCCTGAATGCCAGTGGCCCTGCGCCTCAGAGCATTTCGATTGAGGCGCTTCAAGCGGCAGGCCATACGGAGATGCCGAAGCTGGGCGTTATTCCGGTGACGGTGCCTGGCGCACCGGCGGGTTGGGCTGAGCTAAGCCGTCGTTTCGGACGGCTCACGCTGGCGGAAGCGCTGGAACCTGCCATCCGCTATGCGGAGGAAGGTTATCCGCTTGCGCCAGGGCTGGCCCGCCACTGGGCACGGGCAGCCGACATTTATGCACGCCAAGGGGATGCCGAGGCAGGGCGTGCGTGGTTTGAGACATTTGCACCGGATGGGCGCGTGCCCGCCGCTGGCGAATTGTGGCGCTCGCCGGATCATGCGGCAACGTTGCGCCGAATTGGCGAGAGCGAAGCGCGAGACTTTTATGAAGGAGAACTGGCGGAGCACATCCATAACTTTATAGCAGAGCATGGTGGCTATCTGACAAAAGAGGATCTCGCGGCGTTCAAGCCAGAGTGGGTTGATCCAATCTCGGTCTCCTATCGGGGATATGATGTATGGGAGATTCCACCGAATGGTCAGGGATTGATTGCCCTCGCTGCGCTCAATCTGTTGAAGGGTTATGATTTTGACGAGAAGGAATCCGTTCTCGGTTATCATCGACAGCTCGAAGCGATGAAGCTGGCTTTTGCCGATGGGGAGAAGTACATTACGGAAGAACGTAAAATGGGCATGACGGTGGATGAGCTGTTATCTGAAGCCTATGCGGAAGAACGGCGCAAGCTCATTGGTGATACAGCACGTGCACCAGAAGCAGGTGATCCACGCGCAAGCGGAACGGTATACCTCGCGACAGCCGATGGTGAAGGCAATATGGTTTCCTTTATTCAGAGTAACTATATGGGTTTTGGCTCCGGACTCGTTGTACCGGGTACAGGCATTGCGCTGCAAAATCGCGGACATAATTTCTCGCTGGATGCGAGCCATGCCAATGCACTGGAGCCTGGCAAACGAACGTATCACACGATTATTCCTGGCTTTCTCACGCGGGGCAACGAAGCGGTTGGGCCATTTGGGGTCATGGGTGGGTTCATGCAGCCGCAGGGTCATGTGCAGGTCGTGATGAACACAGTCGATTATCATCTGAATCCGCAGGCCGCACTCGATTCCCCTCGCTGGCAGTGGACCAAGGGCAAAACCATTCTTGTAGAACCAGACTTCCCGCAGCATATTGCACAGGCACTCGCCCGTAAAGGGCATGATATCCAGGTGCAGGTCGATCCGTCCCAGTTCGGTCGTGGTCAGATCATCTGGCGTAACCCTGACAATGGGGTATTATGCGGAGGAACGGAAAGTCGAGCAGATGGCACCATTGCCGCATGGTAGTAAACTTGCGTCGATCATTCGGTGTGTTCGTGATGCAGGATAGAATAATATGAGTAATGAACTGGCACATCATATTCATAAGGCAAACTGTCAATCAGAGCCAAGTAGAGATGATTCATATGATCTCTGCTTGGTTTTTTTCGTTTTCCTGTGGTGTCTCTTATCACTCCGAAAGGAGCATATTTTGTCTGAATTACGTTACAGGTAAGAAACTATTTTGCAAGCGTATCGGGTTAAGTCTAGAGAACGTGACACAGCAAGCAGCCAACTGGTGGCGGAAGATATCCTTAAATAAGATGTAAGACACTTCCTAGTTTTACATCAGCAAACAACTTGTATAAGCGTATAACCATATGGTTACGTCAAGAAATGTAAATTGAATGTATAATTCATGAAATTAGGTTATATTTTCGTAAATTTTCAGTACATACCATAAAACACAGTGCATCTCTATCCGATATAGATAAGGGGAAATACTCCCTATCCATATTATTTTTTTGCAATATCTATCGGTTAGATGTTTCTCCTATGTGTTCAAGAAGACATTACAATCAAACTTTGTCATGACAGAAATGAGGGTATCACACATGAAAACAAACCATACCACCCGCGTAGGGCTCACCATGATTCTAATCCTAATGGTGTTCATTCTGGGAGCATGCTCAGCAAACCCTACATCAACGGCAACGGAAACCAGAACGAAGGTTGGCATCGTGATGACGGAAGTTGGTCTGGGAGATCGCTCCTTCAATGATGCTGCCTTTGATGGGCTTGTTCGAGCGAGGGATGAGAATAGCATTGTCTTTGACTATCGTGAACCTAATGAGAAGCTGACTGCTGAAGCTTCCTTTGAACAATTTGCCGAATCCAATTTCGACCTGATTATCGGTCTTAGCGATACCGTTCAAGCCGATATGGAGAAAGTAGCGACGAAGTACCCTGATCGGCAATTCCTGCTGATTGACAGTAAGTCCGAACTGCCCAACATCGCCTCCATCTCGTTCCGGGCAGAAGAAGGTAGTTATCTCGCAGGCATTATTGCCGGGATGGCGACCACGGAAGATCATGTTGGCTTCTTAGGCGGCATGGAGATTCCTGTGCTTCGCAATTTTGAGCAGGGATTCGAGCAAGGCGTACTCGCTGCCAACCCGGATGCGAAGGTAGATATTATTTACGCTGGAGACTTTGGAAATGCCAAACTGGGTGAGGAACTTGCTGCACAACTGATCCAGGAGAATGGTGCTGATGTGATCTATGTGGCTGCTGGCTTAACAGGGGTCGGCGCACTCACGGAGATTCAGAAATTGGGGAAATACGCGATTGGCGTAGATACCGATCAATTCTTTTTGGCGGAAAAAGCGATTCTGACATCGATGTTGAAAAATGTGGATGTATCCATCTACAATGCCGTTCACACGTTCATTCAAAATAAACACGCCTTCCCTCAAAAGCAAATTGTCGAGGGGCTGGCTGAGAACGCCGTAGGCCTGACCGCTCTACATAATATCACGCTCAGTGATGAAGAGCAGCAAACCTTCGAGGATCTGAAAACTCAGATCTCATCCGGTCAAATCAAAATTAAGCTGGATCAATAACTCAAGCGGATTCGAGGAGGTACGCACATATGAAATTACAGGGAAAACTATTACTTAACGCTCTAATCTCGCTACTTCTATGCCTTGCGCTGGTAGCTTATATCATTATGGAATTGCTTGGCATGAATGCTAAAAATCAAAATTTAGTACCTGCCATGCTCAAGGTTAGTGAACTAAATGCCAATCAGATTCAGATCCAACAGGCGCTTGATGTCTATTCGTTCTCTATGACGGCAGGTAATCAGGATGCGGTCAACCGTTTGCTTGAAGATGGTCAAACGATGATTCAGGAGCTTACGGACGGATTGCTAGAAACGGATCGGCAGCTTGAACTCATTCAGACGATCCAAACAAAATTAGCAACACTTAGTCAAGGTGCCACTGAAGCGATGAGCAGTATGAATAGTGCGGAAGCCAAACGCTACAGTACACGGGTTCGAGGTATACAGAATGACATCTATATGTTGGATGAGATAACCCGAGAACGGTACGATCAATATACTGTTGAACTGGAACGTAACATTCAGCAAACGTGGCAGGTTGCTCTCGGCGGTGCCATCGTATTGCTCGTTGCGGTCATGCTGTTCAATATGTACACTTCACGTCAGATCGCTAGGCGTATCGGTACGTTAAAAGTCGCCGCAGGGCAAATTGCCGACGGCGACCTGACCGGTCAATTACCCGAAGCCAAAGGCAAAGACGAGCTTGATGACCTCAGTCGCTCCTTCCGCCTAATGACCAGCAATATCCGCGGAATCATTCAATCTATTGGTACAGCCGGGAACCGTGTTGATCAAATGGCGCAGGATATCGATCGTGGCAATGATACGTCACAGGCGATTGTGCAGCAAGTCTCTCGTACCACCGAAGAGCTGTCGATTGGCAGCCAGAAAATTGCAGAGGACTTGAGCGAAACCGTGATGGTCGTAGACAAGATGCAGCACACCTTCAATAGCAACCTGGAGGCCACTTCCCAATCAGCTATAGATGGCCGTGAGGTATTGAATACCGTTGAGGAAGGCAATAAGGCGATCGCCGAACAACTTCGTCTCGCCGAAGTGAATCGTCTGGCGATGTCTGAGGTGGAACAAACGGTACTGGAACTAGAGGAAAGCGCCGAGCGCATCACCACCATGACTGGATACGTCTCGGAAATCGCGAAGCAGACGACGCTTCTATCGTTGAATGCCTCCATTGAGGCGGCTCGGGCAGGTGAAGCTGGACGTGGATTTGCTGTTGTCGCCAATGAGGTGAACAAGCTCGCCGAGCAGTCCGCCCAGTCGGTGAAACAGATCTATGCGGCTGTGGATGAGATTACGACATCTATGGAGAAGGTTAAGGGCTCTGTAGCACAAAGCATGCAGCTCTTTGCTCAGCAGGAAGAGGCCACTGGACAAACGCGGGAATCCTTCACTGCGATTCGCCAAAGTGCAGAGCGTATCAGTACAGGTATCCACCAGCTTGCCGAGGAGATGCAGCATTCGAATGAACTTAGTTCCCAAGTGCAGCATGCCATCGAAAACATCAGTGCCATCACCGAGCAATCGGCTGCGAGCAGTGAAGAGATTACAGCCTCTACGACGGAGCAACAGCGCTCCTTCGCTGAAGCAAGTCTTAAGGTGAAATCACTCCGTGAGATCAGTGCAGAGATGCATGAGGAGTTGCAGAGGTTTCGTTTATAGGTAGGCGTCGATAGATAGGCTTCGATAGGTAGGCGCTACATTAGACGTTCGTAAAGTAAGTGTATTTGGTACAGCTGGGTAGATAGCTTGGTAGTTTAAAGCGTACCTTTCGGATTGGTTCCGTGTATGGGGTTAAACATTAAGATTGAAGATTAGGGTGAACGAGCAGGTTGAATGTAAAGTTGATGACAAGCTTGTTTAAGTTAGGTTCTTCTGGTCGTAGTTTGGTTTGGCTTGATTTAGTTTAGCTGGATAAGCTGTGTTCATTAGAAGGATTTGCGTATACATGATGGAATAATGGAAAACCTCCCGTTTCTCTTGATGAGAGAGACGGGAGGTTTTCCAGTTTTATATGCGTTTGTTTGCGGTTTGTTGATGGTGATTGGTCGTGTATCCGGTTGGTTGCTGGTGTGATGCCCGTACGATAGGGGATATTATCCCACCCAGCGTGTGTTTGTGCCTGACCTCCCTTGTCTATGAAGCAGGGCAACGTGTGCTGGGAAATCGACATCACAGTGCGTCGATAATATCTCCCGCGAGCAGAGACGCTGGATCACCGCGGAGCAAGGCAGCTCGTTCGGCGGCTGCACCATGCAGATATACGCCGAACGCGGCAGCCTGCTCCGCGCTAAGCCCTTGGGCGAGTAGACCGGCGATCATGCCGGTCAATACGTCGCCGGCACCGCCAGTCGCCATGCCGGCGTGTCCGGTGGTGTTAATGTACGCCTCGCCGGATGGCGTTGCGATGACCGTTCGTGCTCCCTTGAGCACAAGGGTCACGCCCTGCTCGCGGGCGTACCGTGCAGCGTGTTCAATTCGATCACGCTGCACCTCAGGGGTCGATATGCCCAGCAATCGACCCATCTCGCCAGGGTGCGGCGTCAGTATTGTCGCCGCACTTCGCTTGCCCCAGTCGCGAGGCCCATGTGGGCCAGCGTCTGCCAGCATGTTGAGGGCGTCCGCGTCAATGACGAGCGGGCGATCCGTCTGTTGCCACAGACGGCGTAGCCAGTCTGTGTCGCCCTTGAAGCGGCCGAGCCCGGGGCCGGTCGCGAGCACGTCGCGGCTCTCCGCCAGGCGCAGCACAGCGTCTGCGGAAGCCGCGTTCCATTCGCCGCTGTCGCCATCGGCAGCGGCGGCGAGCATGAGCTCTGGCACGGTGCCGATGACATGCGGCAGCAGTGCCGCGGGCAGCGCCCATGTGGCGAGCCCGCAGCCTGCGCGCAGCGCGGCCTTCGCCGAGAGCAGGCCAGCGCCGCTCATCGGCAGACTTCCTGCGGCCAACAGTACGTGGCCGTAGGTGCCCTTGTGGCCGTCCGGTGCCCGGAGACGGCTAGTGTCCACGCGCAGCGCACCGCGCAGCACCTCGTCCGTCAACAGACGGACCGTGGTGCCATACTCTGGCGCAAGCCGCGTGGGAATGCCGATGGCGCGCACCACAATGCGCCCCGCGGCAGAAGCGCCCGGGTACTGCACCAGCCCACGCTTGAGCAGCGCGAGGCATACGGTCACCCGGGCTTGAATGCAGGGCTCGTATACCTCCCCGGTGTCGGCATTCAGCCCACTTGGCACATCGGCGGACACGACAGGCTTACCGCTGTCGTTCGCCGCCTCGATCAGCGCCGCGTAAGCTTCGCGCGGCGCCCCCCGCGAGCCGGTGCCCAGCAGTGCATCTACGATGCCTGTGCACCGGCTGAAGTCCACGGCTTCGCGCCCGTGGACAAGAGCAGGGATGCCGAGCTGCGCGGCGGCATCCCGTTGCACTGCGGCTTCGCCCCGCAGTGTCTCCGGTGCATCGGCGTAGACCACAGTCACGCCGAGCCCCGCTTCAACCAAATGGCGCGCCGCCACCAGCCCGTCGCCGCCATTATTGCCCTTGCCGATCAGCATGTACCACTGCTGATCACCGGGTTGCTCCATCACCAGCGCCGAATCGGCGGTGATGTCACCACCTCGTCCAGGCCAATCCCCGGGCCCTGTGTGCGCCCGGGTCTGTCCTCTTTTGGACTCATCCATACGCCCTGCTCTACCATGTATTTGCTCTTCCCGGCACAGCCGAATGACTTCTTCCGCAATAGCTCTTCCCGCATTCTCCATCAGACTTGCCGCAGGAATGCCTAGCGTATGAATCGTATGCTCGTCGATATTTCTCATCTGTTCAGCCGTAACGATAAACAACAACTCATCCCTCCCCAACCGCATTTCAAGGAATTCGTACCCTGTAATTAGGTCATGTCTCAAAACCCGCTGAAGTGCATCTTTTATCACCTTTTCGCACCCTACTTAGTCACTTTCCTTGCTTGGAACGAAGATTCGATTCAATCTGCGTCCTTCTGAGTTTTCAGACACGCCCTAGTAAGCTACCGTAAAGCGGGATTGAATAAATTGTGGATCATCCAGCTCGTCCACCAGAGCCGCTGCAAAGTCACCAACCGATATCGTGCTCTCGCCAAGATCGTCCGTTACAACACGATTCATCCCGATTCGGAACTGACCAGTTCGCTGTCCTGTCGTGATCGTCGCCGCCGGGCTCATATAGGTCCAGTTAATATCCGATTCCGCAAGGATCTCATATGCATCTGCATGAGCCTTCGCCAGCGGTTTGACTTCTTCAGGGAACCCTGGTGTGTCCATCAGCATTTCATTTGAATCCGTCAGCAAACTCCCGGCTCCACCTACGACAACAAGACGAGAAGCTTTACCACGTCGAACACCCTCAATAAGGGAACGTGTAACTTCAAGCAACTCTTCCTCGGAACCAAATTTCGGGCCATAAGCACTCACTACCGCTTCCTGACCTGCTGTAAAATCAGCCACCTGATCCGGGTTAAGCAAATCTCCTTGTTCAACACGTAGACGCTCATGCTTCATCTCAACCTTTGATGGATCACGCACAATCGCAGTCACTTCATGCCCACGATCCATCAACTCCCACAAGATTGTCTTTCCAATTGCTCCGGTTGCTCCAAAAATAGCTACTTTCATATCTAATCCCTCTTTTCTATATATTTCATTATGCGAATGTACCGTTATTGTGATACCCATTCCTACTATTATAACCTTAAACGGCTCACGCCATCTTAAACCGAACAGGCTCGCTTGTAAACGGGGAATACCGATGAATTCATCCAGCCCTCTATTATTGCCCCTTCAAGCACCGACAACCTGGAACATTCCATGGGTGTTAGCTAAGGTAATTCGCACAAACCGCAATAACTCAATGAAGTATACATTCGGTAATGACAAAAAAAGCCGCAAATGCGGCCTCCTATAGCCTATCGATTAATTTGGCGATCGTTCATTTCAAAAAATCAAACCAGCCCATGCTGAATCACACCATACACCAACTCAATTTTAATGCAATCCTGCAAGTAAACAGCGGTTCTCTATTCTGTATCTGGAATACCCTAGACAGTTTTCCCATGGTCATCTTGTAACCTCACTCATTATGTATGTACGGTTTAGAACAAACTATCCTTCTTGTCTCCACCACATACCTTCTGATTGCGGGCTTGTATACTCGAAGCCAAACTGAGCATACAACTGATCCGCTGGAACATCTGCAAGTAAGCTCACCAGGGCGCGGGCAGGTACATTCTCTTTTAGATACTTCATGATCTCGTTCATGATCAGCTTGCCATACCCTTTTCCCTGCTCATCTGGATGTACAACGATATCGACCACTTGATAGAAACAACCATCGTCTCCCACTACTCGTCCCATACCAATAAGTACATCATCTTGGCGCAAACACACAGCAAATAGACTATTCGGCAATCCTCGCTCAGCGCCTTCACGGCTTCTTGGACTCATCCCTGCGATCTCTCGCAACGATAAATACTCGGCTACGGCAGGTGGTGCGTGTTCAACGATAACGTGATCCATGAAATAACCCCTCCCCAATATACTTAATTACAATTGTACTCTTGTTACCTTATGCCATGATTTTAACAATAACACAGGTGGAATATAAGTAGGCATCATCCATTGATACGATAGGTCTATCAGTAACTGACCGAGCCACAACCTCCCTTGATCATCCACCTGCATCTTCCACGATCCACTAGCCACGGTCTTCCCCTGATCTACAAGTTCGCGTGCATCGTCGTAACAATATTCTTCTCCCTTGTTCCGTTCAATCTCTTCAAGAGCTGTACCATATAAACGCTGCTGCCCTTCTTCCATTCCATCTTTCTGCTTGAACTCAACTACTTCCTGTGTAATAGTGAGAGAAGCTTATATTACCGGGATTTATGCTACGCCCAACTTTCGTACAAAGGAGGAACAACGGTGCTACAACGTTGGATGCTTTTTCTGTTCTCATATCCAGGCTTCGTAGCCTTATTGCTCGGAATTATTGCCATCTTCCTAGGCATATACATATGGTCTGCCACCGAAATTAGACGAAGTCGAGAACGACGAACACAAGCGATACGAGATACATTATACATAACGACACCACTGCTCGGGCAACTCACTTTTATTGAAAATACACAATCTACACGCACGAAAGCCGAACAGCACGAATTGCTTAACGCCATGCTGGCGTGCAGAACAGCCGTTAGCCTATCACCACAGCTTCAGGATCAGATTCATAGCTGCATTCAAGACCCCGATCCTGCGCGGCTAACCTTGATGCACAGAGCCTTGGAGCGAGAAAGCTCCAGCCTATCGGAAGAACTTCGCAGCCAGGCACACTCGGTGCATTGGTGGGAAGCCGTCTGGAATGTGATTCGACCTGCGGTCGAGCCTCTAGCTGTAGCAGCATTGCTGTATCTGATCGCTGATTTCATCATTGTTCAGCAAGGACTGAATCAACCATTCTGGCATGGCTGGGTCAACGCATTGTTCTGGATTCGCTTCATCTCTCTATGTATTACAGTGCTCTATGGTTATCTGCTCTTGGCTAGTCCTCGCCGCAGGACACCAGGTGCATCCGGCACGATGACCAAGGTGTTATATGCGCTCATTGCACTCTGCTCTCTCCTGCACCTCATTGGACCCGTGGCCGCTCCTTATACACTAGGCTTGCAGCTCATATTGTTCGTGTCTGGTTTCCGTCTGACAGGTACAAGTTCTCGCAGTGAACGTCCTTACGCCGGGCATACAGAGCTAGAACCGGCAAAGGAGGCTTCTACGGAGACCGAAGTGAACACAACGCGCAAGTCTGGTGCCAAAGTAGACGACTAGTACAGGCTCGCTGGACTACATTCGCAGTGATCTATCAAACATCACGGCACAACAATAGACCGATCTGTAAGGCCGGTTAATCCACAGTATCCACTATACAAAACAAAGAGAAGCTCGCAACCTGCGGCTTCTCTTTGTTTTACCCGTCATCCAAACTCTTTGCGCGAAACAGTTCTGCTGGAGACATCCTAAACAATCTAGTGATACATCTTCTCATGCGTCACCCTTGCCCCGCAACACTCCATCTCAATGCATCATACTATCCCTTCGCACCGCTGGCATTGGAGCCGCGCAATGAACGAGGCGTGTTGTTCCGTGCAGCACCGCCGGATTTGGAGGCGCTACTTGTCGGTGTATTTTCAAAACGCTTACGTTCTGTTCGCTCCATCTGTACAATCTGACCCTCGTGTACCACGATGTGCAGCGACCCAAACTCCATGTCATTGAGCTGTCCAGCGATTCTGTCCATCCATACCTCATCCACTTTCAACGGCTTAGCCATAGAGCCGCCTCCTCTTCTCGGGCTGTGCCCGCAATATTACTTGAACACGCACTTATATCCATCCGACTTATAAAACATTCTTATCCAACCTATATACTTGGATTATACAATATCAGGGCTTCCAGTAGCTGTCAATCGGTATTTTCCGTTAACCGGTTAAGGATTCTTTTTTACCGTACTTAGCCTTCACTCATCGTTCGCTCACATTCTTATGCCCGAGCCAGCTCTTAACCAATAATGTCGCCAGAGCAAGTATCAGCAGCAATGAAGCGACGGCGAAAGACGCCGAGAATTGATATTCGTTATACAAAATCTCGACATGCAGCGGCAGTGTGTTGGTCTCACCACGAATATGTCCAGATACAACGGATACCGCCCCGAACTCGCCCATCGCGCGAGCATTACACAGAATAATCCCGTAGAGCAGTCCCCACTTAATATTGGGTAACGTCACGTTCCAGAAGATCCGCCATCCTGAGGCTCCGAGCGTCACTGCCGCTTCCTCTTCGCGGGTTCCCTGATCCTCCATGAGGGGGATTAATTCCCTGGCGACGAAGGGAAATGTGATGAACAGCGTCGCCAGCACGATGCCTGGCAGTGCAAAAATTATTTTGATATCATGCTCAGCCAGCCATGGGCCGAACCAACCATTAGAGCCAAACACCAATACAAAGATCAACCCGCCGACAACGGGAGAAATGGAGAAAGGAAGGTCGATTAACGTGATCATGATTCCTTTACCCCGGAACTGGAACTTCGTAATGACCCAAGCTGCTGCCACACCAAATATCGTATTGAGTGGCACCGTAATTGCTGCAACGAGCAGCGTCAGCTTCAGAGCAGACATCGCATCAGGCTCAGTCAGAGCGGCGATATAGACTCCCCATCCTTGCTTCAATGCCTCCATTAAGACGATGACCAGTGGCAAAATAAGCAACCACAACAATACTAGACCTGCCAATCCAATTAACAGCCATTTGACCCAAGGAGCCTCCGTGGTTGCACGGTTTGGCCCAGGGCCACTTGGTATGCGCGAAGCAGGACTCAGCGGAACAGAACCCGCCATACGCTGCACCTCCTTCAGTGTGGTAAGTGAAAAGCTACCATCAGATAACAACCTATTGAATGCCTAGATATTCCCGCGGCTCTTGCACACGGTGGATATAGCATTCGTTAGGGCGCACCGATTCGAATCTGTTACGCCCTGCCTGCCTTCCGGCTCCATCGTTGCAAGGAGTTAATGACCAGCAACAGGATAAATGAAACCAGCAACAGCAGCAAAGCGACAGCCGTAGCTCCTGCGTAATCAAACTGTTCAAGCTTCGCCATAATGAGCAGCGGCGCAATCTCCGTTTTCATCGGCATATTGCCTGAAATAAACACGACCGAGCCAAATTCTCCAATACCTCGGGCAAACGCCAACGCGAAGCCTGTCAGCAGTGGGGGAATAAGATCAGGAAGTAGAATGGTACGGAATATCCGCCATCTTCCTGCCCCTAACGTTGCAGCCGCCTCTTCAACCTCGGCCTCCAGCTCTTCTAATACCGGTTGCACCGTTCGAACGACAAATGGAATACCGATAAACATCAGAGCTAGCGTAATGCCTGCTTGAGAGTAGGCCAATTTGATGCCCAGAGGCTCCATAAACTGCCCAATCCAGCCGTTGCCGGCGTACAGTGCCGTAAGAGCAACCCCTGCCACCGCTGTTGGCAACGCAAAAGGTAGATCAATCACGGCATCAAAGAGCCGTTTACCCGGAAATTCATACCGCACCAATACCCATGCCAAGAGCAGCCCTAATCCCAGATTGATTAGAGCCGCCACACCTGCGGTCAGGAAGCTGACCTTAAATGAAGCGAGCACTCGGGGATTCGTGGCTGTCTCCACCAGCATAGACCAGGTCAAACCTGTGGAGTTAAACACCAGGGCTGTCAGCGGGATCAATACAACAAGGCTGAGGTAAAATACGCTGTATCCCATCGTTAACCCGAATCCCGGAAGCGTGCGCCTCCGGGTTGCTATTACCTTGCTCATGAACGTCATCCTCTCTTGCCTTCAGCCGGTCAGGCTGGTTGGCTCCTTGCCATAGGATCGAGTACAGATTACCCAAACTTAACTGCCTGGAACGTAAATTTGGTCAAAGACCCCGCCATCATTGAAATGTTTAGCCTGTGTATCACGCCATGTACCGAATACATCGTTCAGCGTGAATAGCTCCAGGTCAGGGAACTGATCCTTGAACTTCTCGGCCACGGTATCCAGTGTTGGACGGTAATAGTTTTCGGCCGCGATCGTCTGTCCTTCCTCACTGTACAGATATTTCAGGTAAGCATCAGCAACTTCACGGCTTCCTTTTTTGTCGACGTTTTTATCCACGACAGCTACCGGAGGCTCAGCCAGAATACTCACGGAAGGAACGACAATATCGAATTTATCCGGACCCAGCTCCTTCACGGACAAGAACGCTTCATTCTCCCAAGCCAGCAGAACATCCCCAAGTCCACGTTCTACAAACGTTGTTGTAGCTCCGCGGGCACCTGAATCCAGTACAGGTGCATGCTTGAACAGCTCACTGACAAAAGCTTTTGCTGCCTCCTCGTCATTGTTATTCTTCTTGAGCGCATACCCCCAAGCTGCGAGATAGTTCCAGCGGGCTCCGCCAGATGTTTTTGGATTCGGTGTAATGACCTGAGTATCACCCTTAATTAGATCATCCCAGTCTTTGATGCCTTTTGGATTGCCTTTCCTTACCAGGAATACAATCGTGGATGTATATGGGGAGCTGTTATGCTCATATTTATCTTGCCAGCCTTCGTTAATGAGACCTTTGTCTTCAATTGCATCAATGTCATAGCCCAGTGCCAGTGTAACCACGTCTGCGTCCAAGCCATCAATGACGGAGCGGCTCTGTTTACCCGAACCACCATGAGACTGTTTAATGGTCACGTCCTGACCCTTTTCCTTCTGCCAGTACGCCGCAAACGCCTTGTTATATTGCTCGTAGAGCTCACGTGTTGGATCATAAGATACATTCAGCAATTCAATGGCCTTCGGGCTATCGCCACCACTATCCTGCCCTCCAGATGTTCCAGTTGCACTAGAATCGCCGCCATTTGCTCCGCAACCTGCCAGCACGCCTGTCAACACCAGTGCCAGACCAAATAGAATACCTTTTTGAACTCTCTTTTTCATCAATAACACTCCCCCTGTGGATCTGCGTGACTACATGAACAGGCTGAACAGCTTGGAACCACCGAAAAACAAATAACGGAGGGACACCTGTACACACCTCTCCCTCACAAAGTCATGCCGGCTCGCTGCCGTGTATGCTTTATCTCGGTCGATGTGCTGCGGTGTTCCTCCGTCGATACGGTGAGAACGTTATTCTGTTCAGAAGACATTCTGTGCTGCTGGACTGAATCATGAAGAAGTTCATCATGTTACACAGTCTTTTTAATTATTCCTACCTGTTTAGTAAGTTATATGTATCATAAGGGTAGCCCTTATACCTGTCAAACGTTTTTTCCGATTTTTGCCCAATTCATTTTACAACTGGAAAAAAGCCAAAAAAGGAATAGGGTTCGTATACCCTATTCCTTCCAACGATCTCTGAGCCATATTCGATACGTTACTAACGTTACTGATATAACTGAATTATGAGAATCTCAGACAGAATACAATGCGCCGAGAGGCTTGTCACCTATTGTCCTGCAATGCGAATATTCGGCATCGGAGGTGGATTCATGCCTTCTCCCAAATAGAAGCCCGTATGTGGCGGCTGATTATAGGCTACATTTTGCCAAGCTACGCCCAGACGGTACACTGGATCATGCATCAACGTGTGGATTCGTTTGTCCGTGAGTGCGGTTGTCGTATAAATACGGAGTGCCGAGCTATCGTTGGTTCGCCATACCACTTCCTCTCTCCAGTCGCCCAACAGATCCGCTTGAAGGTTCGGCGTAGACTTCGTTCCGTTGTTGGAGGAAACTCCTGAGGCAGTTAGCAGATTCATCGTCCGTCCATTCGCATAATCCCATTTGTCGATACGGTTACTGTCTAATAGTTCGCGAAGCAGATCACCATCCCACCAGATGCCAAAATTCGTAGACGAAGGTACGGTTGTCCCGATTCTCTGCCCTTTCGCTGTATACAGCGCACCGTTCGCCCATACTTCAGCTCCTCTATACCTTGGATCGATATCTGCAGCCATGCCGCGTCCAATATCCTTCGTTGTTGGTATACCCCAGATCAACTGACCTGTTCCTGCATCGCGGAATTCAATGCCTGCATTAGACGGTGTCTCATGAACCTGGAATACCTCCATCCCTGGGCGATCTGGATCCAGATCACTCAGATGCATGGCATCGCCATGATGCAGCCCAGTGGTATACAAACCTTTTCCATCATGATCGACTGCCATCGCACCATAGATAATCTCGTCTTTCCCGTCGTTATCCACATCCGCCACACTTAGATTATGATTCCCCTGTCCAGCGTAGCCTGAGTTGCCTGGAGTGTTCGAATCAAACGTCCATTGCTTCGTCAATTGTCCGTTCCGCCAATTATATGCCACGAGCACTGTCCGGGTGTAGTAGCCTCGTGCCATAACTAGACTTGGTCGCTCTCCATCCAAATAAGCAATCGTAGCTAGAAAACGATCCACGCGGTTACCATAATTATCTCCCCAACTCGATACAGTGCCGCGTGCAGGCTCATAATTGACCGTGGTGAGCGCTTTACCTGTCTGTCCATTGAAGACCGTTAGAAACTCTGGCCCTGACAACACATATCCGCTGCTGTTCCGATAATCCTTACTCGCATCTCCGATTACTGTACCTACACCATCTTTGGTGCCATCCGCGGTTTTCATCGCCACCTCAGCCTTGCCGTCTCCATCCAGGTCATAGACCATGAACTGTGTGTAATGTGCGCCTGCTCGGATGTTTTTGCCGAGACTGATCCGCCATAGTCGGGTTCCATTCAATTTGTAGGCATCGATAAATACTTCCCCTGTGTAACCACTCTGCGAGTTATCCTTGGAATTGGAAGGATCCCACTTCACGATGAGCTCATACTCGCCGTCCCCATCCAGATCACCTGCACTGGCATCGTTGGCACTGTAGGTATATGCAACTCCATCCGGGGTTGTCCCACCAGCGGGAACACTAAGAGGAACGTTCAGATAATTATTTCCCCACACACTTGCTACCTTGGAAGCCGCTTGCTCTGTCCCGCCTACGACTGCTCGAACCGTGTATTTGGAGTTGTTCGTTCCACTGGCATCCTGAAGGTTAGTACTGTTCGTGATCGGTGAAGCGTTCACCTTCGTGCCATCCCGATATACATTAAAAGAAACATTCGAACCTTCCGTACCGAGTAACCGCCAGCTCACAAAGACCCCATTCCCCGTCTTCACCGCCACAACTCCGCGGTCTAGAAATTCCATCTGACGTGCTCCTGCTGCATGAGTCACCGACGGAGCTGATAGACCTAGAGATGTAACAAGCAATGCTGAACTTAGTAGAGTAATGCCTGCCGTTCGCAACGTGCGCTTCCATGACGATCGATTGACCATACCATTAGCCTCCCCAAATGTGTTGGTAAGCCCGATGCTCTGTAGCGCATCTGTATTGTAAGCGCTTTAATGTATACCATTTTAAATTAAACATTTAATTCCATCTATAGGACTTAATTAGTAACTTTCATTTGTTGTGCCGGGGAAATGGTTTGTTGTATTTATGCGATCTATGTATGTGTGTTACAATTTATATTAAACTCCTATTATTATCCATTCTATATTTGAAGGAAGGAGAGCCTCTATGAAGATCTACTATCAGGTGATGATGTCATTAAACGTAGTGTTAATGCTCGTATGTGGATTGTTATACCCTTACTATGCGATTCAAGAGGATAAGAAGCAGTATTTTCTTTATGCTGTTCTATTCGTAATTATTCTAATGCTTGATTATAGAAGAAATCGAAGAAAACTCAGCCAAATTGCATCTGTTGTCAGATAGCTATATAAATAACAAAGCTGTAAAATCACGTGCGTACACATGATCTCACAGCTTATATGTGTTGTTCAGTATTCGTCGATTGTAGCAGAGAATATCTTAATCTACAGGCACAATACATACCGGACGTGGAACTTCCAGCTTGAAGCCGGTGTGTGTGAGTCTTCCATCCTCGCGATCCATCTGGAATGCAACGATATTGTTGCTGTCCTGGTTGGTTACGAGCAGTATTCCCCCTGGCAGCACATTGAAGTTTCGCGGAGTCTGTCCCAGTGTGGAAGTCCAATCCACCGCTTCAAGCTCACCGGATTCCTGATCAATATGATAGAGAACAATACTATCATCTCCACGGTTGGAGGCGTATAGGAAACGTCCACAAGGGGAGATTCGGATATCCGCAGCCGTGCCTTCTCCCGTATGTCCTTCAGGAAGAGTGGATATATGCTGCACTGTGTTAAACTCCCCCCTGCGCGCATCGTACATAAATGCAGTCACCGTATTATTGAGCTCATTAATGACATAGGCCCATTTGCCATTCTCGTGAAACACGAGATGTCTTGGCCCTGAACCCGGAGGTTGATTCGTCTCCCGGTGTGTTACCAATCGACCTTCTTCCAGACGGTAGACAATGATCTGATCTAATCCCAGATCGCATACAACTGCATATTGTCCGGATGGATCTGGCTGAATGGAATGTGCATGAGGCCCTTCCTGACGGTCGTCGTTCAGCCCTCTTCCGGTATGCTCAATTAACGCACTCGTCTCATCTAACGTATCTTGATCCCCTACGGGAAATACGCTGACACTCCCACTACTGTAATTGGATGCGAGTACCCATTTGCCATCTGCCGTGACTGACACATAACAAGGCGAGGCTCCTTTGGTGCTTTTGCGATCCATAAGGTGCAACTCACCCGTGGAGATGTCCCGGCGGTAGACCAATACCTCTCCCTCATCCGTTTCACTTGCAACATATAGAGAGTCTTTACCCGGGCTTAAAGCCAAGTAAGATGGATTGTCCACCCCTGCCATATCATGTGCAATCCGCATCTCACCTGTATCCGAATTCAGCGCACCTACATAAATACCTGGTTGATCCGCTGATGCATAAGTTCCG
This sequence comes from Paenibacillus sp. MER 99-2, assembly GCF_023714095.1. Lineage (NCBI taxonomy): Bacteria > Bacillati > Bacillota > Bacilli > Caryophanales > Paenibacillaceae > Paenibacillus > Paenibacillus sp. MER 99-2. The sequence goes on from NZ_JAMAUZ010000005.1 coordinate 164,228, forward strand.
ATATAGAAAAACGTATCCTTGTTCACCACTTGTTCCATTCCTCCATCGCTCCTTATATGCTAAAATAAGTGCCTACATGCTAGGTCGTGCCTGAAAAATCCTTAACTTCAACGTTAATGTCTAACTTCAAAACTAAAATTCATATTGCTTCTCTGTTATGTACTTAACCAATTCTCTTTGTTGTCCTTCAGTTTCTAAGCTCAAGTTATTCTACCAAAGCTCATTTTGATAACGCTTGCGCAAATATCATTGACTCGTTTATTCTACCTCACCATAATACAAGTATGAAACCATATAACAGCTCATCTACCTTACGCAAATCCGACGGATTCCGTATGCAGAAACTAATCGTATTACCTGACCCGCTACTAGAGGAAGCCGCGGCTTATCCCGTAACGTCCGGTTTGTACGTTACTGACATTGGATACTTCCATGAGGCAGAGAACCATTACCGGGATCGACCGAAGGGCTGCCCCTCCCATATTTTAATGTATTGTACCGAAGGCACAGGATGGTACGCCACGGACGGTGGCAAAAGGCAGGATGTTAAAGCAGGCAGTCTCGTTGTTCTTCCTGCCCATGTCGCACATATCTATGGCGCATACTCAGCTGATCCCTGGAGTATCTATTGGATTCACTTACGTGGTGAACATGCCGCTGCCTATATGGAGCCACTGCTGGCTGAAAGTGTGTTAACTATGGCTCCGGCGAAAGCTCAGAAGTGGCTGGAACTATATCATGAATGTTATGGAGCATTGGAGACGGGTTATTCTTTACAAACGATGACGTACACCTCACAGATTGTTGGATATATGTTAGGCATGCTCGCTTACGGACATGGTACGGAGGGCAATATGATCAGCAGCAAACGAGCTGCCGAACAGTCTGTGCAATACATGCTAGAGCATTTGGAAAGCGGGGTCACACTCAAAGAATTGGCTGCACAAGCCAGCTTATCTGCCCCGCATTATTCACAACTGTTCAAGCAAGCGACAGGACATTCTCCAATTGATTATTTTCTAAGGCTTAAGATCCAACATTCCTGTCGTTACCTTGACTTTACCGATTGGACGGTGAAGCAGATTAGCTCGAAGCTTGGCTTCAAAGACCCGTATTATTTCTCACGGCTGTTCCGTAAAATGATTGGTCAATCACCCACCGACTATCGGAATAAGTCCAAAGGGTAGCTCAATTTTATATATCATAAAATATATATGGAAAATGCAGCAACCTTTTGCATGGAAGGGTCGTCTATAGGGGCAAATGACTTTAATACAAAGGGATACCCTTCCTAGAAAAGTGAGGCGACTTGATATGAAAAAAAATATAATTGCTTTGATGACTGCGGGAGCATTACTTACCTTATCTCTTGGTGCTACACCTATTCATGCTGCGCAAGGCGGATTCACAGATCTTCAGGGAGTTGCGGGAGCAGATAAAATCGAAGCATTGCATCAAGATGGTCTGATTAAAGGCGTGAGCGACAACCTGTTCAAACCAGAACAACAATTGAACACGGCTCAAGGCATACAGTTGCTTGCAGATGGACTGGATCTGAATCTGGATACGATCCGTTTTGTTAAAGAACCTCTCCCAAGTGATTCCTTCTCCAAGGTGCTTGATCATGTGTGGTACAGCAATGCCTTCATTCGTGCAAAATATAATGGCATCCAGATGGCTGATGATATCGATCCATCCAAACCGATGACTCGTGAGCAATTTACACTATTCATCATGCAAGGCATCGAAGCCAAAGGCGGCCTACCGATGATCAAGCTTCAACCTGTAGATATTACAGATGAGCAAGAGCTTACGCCTGAGTATCAAGGAGCAGTTCAACGTTCGTTAGCGTTCAAGATTAACACATTGGATGCCGAAGGCAATTTCCATCCCAAAGAGGCTATTACTCGCGCAGAAGCTGCTGTGATGATGTTCAATGCGATTGAACATATGGATAACTTTCACGCACCAGTAGTCCCCGAAACACCTGAAAAATAATTCAGCAGTAATCCCAATAACGGTAATGGGGTAACAGGCGCATTAAGCTAAATACAAAACAGCCGCATGTTCCCTCATTCGAGGAACATGCGGCTGTTTTTGTACACACCGTATACTGGTGCTTATAGTAGCTCTATCTTAGAAAGAACCTTTAACTACAGTTTCAGACAATGGGAAACGACCTGCTGGGCGAGCTGGCTCTGCAGCTTTACCTACAGTAATCAACAATGTTGGGATGTAACGTGCAGGAATGTTGAACGTTTCAACCAATTGTTGTGGATTGTAACCACCCATTGGGCAAGTATCATATCCCAAAGAACGTGCAGCGAGCATAATGTTTTGTGAAGCAAATGACGCGTTACGGATCGCTTCATCACGAGCAGTTTGCGCGCTTTGGTAAGCACCGTTGATTTGTCCAACCAACGCATCACGAACCTCACCAGGCAATGCACCAGCTTCAACAGCTTGATCGTAGATGAAGGTGTTACGGTTAGCTTCCAGGTCACCCAGAACAGCAATTGTAACCGAGCTGTCTACGATTTGACTTTGGCCATAAGCGATTGGCAACAATTTAGCTTTGTCCGCTTCGGATTCAATAACGAGGAATTTCCAGTGTTGCAGATTCCAAGAAGATGGTGCTTCGGAAGCTGCAGTCAAGATTGCATTCAGGTCAGCCTCAGGCAATACAAAACCTTTTTCGTATTTTTTGACAGCGTGACGTTCGCTAATTACGCGAAGTGTTTCATTGTTAGACATGTTCTCCACTCCTATTTCTATTGATTATTGTAAATATCATTGCTGTTATATCGCTTTTAATTTCGCAAGGCTTTGATCCAACAACCATGATAAGTGGTGTAATGACATACCCACCTTCCGAAAATAACATCAGCGCAGAAGATTAACTCTATCTGTGTTCACGTTATGCCCGGAATAATCTTGAAGCCTTCATGAATCGCGAAACCGGGGCAACGCTTGTTAAGTTCTATAAGCAGTCTACAGTGTCCCCGTAATCACAGGGTATCTGAACTGAGCCTAAATATGAAATGTATACATATAAACTGTAGCCACATCAATTCTGTAGCCAGAATTAATTCTTATCTTGTCTCAGTAACTCATTCATGGACTTGGATAGCCCTTCACTTTTCCCGATCCGATGCTTCACATCCTCGATGGAAATGCGATCAAAATAAATACTCAGCGCTTCCTCGCCTCCGTCATATATGCCTCCCATGACATCCCTCATGTTAGAGGACACAACGCATGGCGAACCTGATTCGCCAGAACACCAATTGGGTCCAAGTGAACCTCCGGCAACCAGTCTGTACAATTCCCCAAGCTTGATCTCATCACTTGCACGATTAAGCAGGTACCCTCCGTGAGCGCCTTCTTTGGTTGTCAAATACCCATGCTTCCGCAGCACACTCAGCACCTTACGAACTCTTGCAGGGTGTGTACCTACACTCTGAGATAAATCTTCACTATTGGCCATACAGTCTTCCTTCATGGATAGAAACACAAGACAATGGACGGCAATGGTAAACTCGCTGTTCATGACTTACTCCCTTCCCGGCAAAAAACACCGATGGACTTCAATCCAAGGTAAGTATAACTGTTATTATATGAATGACAGTTATGTTTGTCAACTTCTTCTCTCGCAGTGCCTGAACACAGGATATCCCTTGATGTGTCTATATATACAGCCTCACATCCAAGCCCACCCTTTACTTGATCACTATGTATTTAACCTATTAAAGAAAACAAAAAAGTGAGCCCTCCGCTTCGCGAAAGGCTCCAATAAGATAGACATATGAAAGGGCTTACTTGATCATTATAATCGGTAATCTTTATTTTGAAAACGCTTTTTTTGTTAAAATAATCTTTTCGTATCTTTGTTTATTTTTGCAAAAGGTATTGCAAAAACTAATGCCATTAGTTATATTACTAATACCATTAGTTTTAAGGAGGAATTACGATGCGTATTACGCGTGAATATAATGTCATTCAGGTTTCATTCCTACCTCGACTCTTCCCTGTGAATGTTTATCTTGTTGAAGAGGACGCTGAATTAACTCTTATTGATGCAGGGATGCCGTTCAGCCTCAAGGGTATCCTGGCCACTGCTCAATCTCTTAACAAACCTATCACCAAAGTGATTCTAACTCACGCCCATGGCGACCATGTTGGCGCATTAGACGGCCTCAAGAATGCACTCCCTGATGTAGAGGTGATCATCTCTAGACGGGACGCTGCACTACTCACTGGAGATGCTTCGTTATTACCTGATGAACCGCAGACTCCGGTACGTGGCAGTGTACCCAAGAACATTCACACCCGCCCCGATCGCCTGCTCGAAGATGGGGATCGCATTGGATCGTTACTGGCCATTGCTACCCCAGGTCATACACCAGGGCATATGGCGTTTATGGATACGCGCAGCGGCGTCCTCATCGCCGGCGATGCCTATCAACTGCATGGCGGCTTGGCCGTTGCCGGTCAGCTACGCCCACTCTTTCCATTCCCCGCGCTAGCCACATGGCACCGCGAGACTGCTCTTGCCAGCGCCAAGCGCTTGGCTGAGCTGGAGCCGTCCGTGCTGGCTGTAGGCCACGGACGAATGTTACGTCAGCCGGCAGCGGCGATGCGCGCAGCAATGGCTGACGCCGAGCAACGGCTGCGCCCTGCCGGAGGGCTTCGATGAGCCCGCGGCAAGGGCTGGATCGCGGCATGCTGCTGAATGCCGCGGCCCAGCTTGCTGACAGCGACGGATTTCATGCGCTGACGCTGGCCGCATTGGCCCAGCGGCTCGATGTGCGCTCCCCGTCGCTTTATAACCACATCAGCGGTTTACCCGGGCTTCGCCAGGAACTTGCGCTGACGTCCGTAGAGCAGCTCGGCCAGGCTTTAACCGTGGCCGCCGCAGGACGTGTCGGTAGCGAAGCCATTCAGGATATCGCTACCGCCTATATTCATTTTGTACGCCAGCACCCTGGGCTTTACGAGGCTTCATTCCATGCCCCTGATCGGGATGAGCCACAGCTCGCTGCGGCCAGCACCGTAGCGCTACAGTTGTTGCTAGACTCTTTACAGCCGTATGGACTGTCCGAATCCGATGCGCTTCATGCGGTGCGTGGACTACGAAGTCTGTGTCATGGCTTTGCCTCCATTGGTGCACAAGGTGGGTTCGCCATGAATTTTGAAGCAAGCGAGAGCCTACATCTTACCATTTCAGCCTTCCTTGACGGCTTAAAGCATCGTCGTACAGACAATTAGTTAACTGTCTCCTACCATATCCCGCGAGTAACTCCATAAACACGCAAGAGGGCTGCAGCATCATCCCTGCAACCCTCTTGTTTTATATGATTGTGTCCTAGACATCGCCTCTTATCCTGTCCCACACAATAAAGTTTAATTCAATTATAGAGGTTGTTCAAAAAGTCCGCTTTTGATTACGAAGGATGCGCGAGCGGCATCTCAGCATCGAATATGGGATTCAGCCGAAATATCCGTTGCTCACGTAGCTCCATCTACGCTCCGCTACTCCATTTCTATCTTCATCCCATCTTCTTGGTACTGAAAACCGCCCTTTTTGAACACGCACTTATACTGTGAAACTACCAGCACTTTTACTTATCTGCCCGAAGCCCCGAATAAGCCGACCTTCCTGAGTCTCCATGCTCTCTCAGACTCCAAAGAGCTTTGATGAGTCCATGAATACGGAAGATGTTATTCATCGGTCTGAACCAGAACGATTCGGATAACGCGTACAAGAACAGACGTGTGATTTCACGTGCCGTATACCTTCTACGCGCCAGCCAAACTTCAAATAGAATGACTGCCGCAGATAGGAGTGAACCGTAGAGCAGTAAGAGCATACCCAGCACAACTAATAGACTGTTCTCCACAAACGGCAGCAGCAGACCTATGAATAATAGCAAAAGCGTCCCTATTTCCAAAACAGGCCCAATCAATTCAACCATAATAAAATAAGGGATCGTCACCATGCCCATCCAACCGTACTTCGGATTGCCTGCCATCTCCCGTTGCTCCCACATGGTGTTGGTCAACTGACGATGCCAGCGTATTCGCTGCTGGTGCAGCCCAGCACATGACTCAGGTACTTTTGTGCTGCATACGGGATCATCTATATACACGATTCGCCCCCTGCCCTTGATCTGTTTCATGTGCTTGTGAAGACGCATGATCAGCTCTAGGTGTGCCATTCTCGGATCAGTATTATATCCTCCGACTTCCATAACATAACTTTTTTTGAACAATCCAAAAGCTTCTGACGTGAACAATAACGTATTGATATTATATCTAACCAAGCCCAATCCACTGATGAGAAATGCACGAATATACTCAATCCTCTGCATCATAAGCAGTGGACTTCTTGGAAGAGCTGCGACTGGCTTCTCGCCTTGAATATGGAATCTGGAGCAGGATACCCTCTGCGAATTCGCAAACTCTAACCGTCCACCACAAGCGATAATCTCTTCACCCGGCAGTGCAGCCATAATAGGCTTCATTATTTTCACAAATGCATATTTGTCCAGCATGGTTGTAGGGCCAATGGATGCAAAATATGGATACTGTGAGACACGTATTCCTGCATTCAAAGCATCGGAGTGCCCCCCATGCTGCTTGTCGACCACGATGAGATTGTCGTATCGCAGTGAACGATATGCACCTCTAATCTCTCCAACCGCCTGCCCAATACTGGAATAATGGATCTTGCTCTTCACCGTAGACAGCTCATACACTTCCATTAAACGTTCCATCGTACCGTCTGTTGATCCATCATTAATCACAATCACTTCATAGCATCCATAGTGGATATCAAGAAGGTGGGATACGTCCGCAATAATCGTCTTCTCTCGATTATGTACGGGAAAAAGTACAGACACCGGGGGAGCAAGTGCTTCATTGAGCACTTCATCATAGTGGAGCAGATCCAGATCCTTTTTTCGCACCATCGTACGAACGGCCGCTAGAAATAACCAAATACATGCGATGATCACAACAACGAGGTAGATCCATATGCCTTTATAACATAACAGAATTAAACTCTGCAGCAGTTCAAGCCATCTTTCGTTCATACTGCTTCCTTTCCAGCGTTTCTTCCGCTATCTGCCTCGCATATTTGTCCGGATGTACTCTTGCTACGCAGCGTAATTTCTCGATTCCTTGATCATATTGAGCGAGAGAGTTAGCAGCTTCCTGCCTTATTTCGTAAGCGGGATCACCCATAAGTCCATTCAGATGCTCAATAAATCCCTCTGTGTGAACACGTCCCAACAACCTAGCGTACATGAGTCGTTCTAGACGTGATCGAATACCTCTCTCTTCATGCCAAGCAAGTAATAGCTTATCCTTGGTTCCATCACTCATCCTGCCGATCTGGGCTAAGGCACGCAGCGAAAAGATGCGCTGCTCTACATGATCTTCAAATAGCAGTCGTTCTAATAACGCCAGCTCCCTCGTCGTTTGCACATTTCGAATACGCATGGCATCCACGACGCTACACTTTGCCTGCACAGGAAGCTCCGCATAGTGGTCAATGACCTTCTCCCAGATCTCATCCGTAAGTAATAGCATGATCTGCAAATATTGCGAATCGGACATGGCTGTGTTTCTCTTAAGCAGCTCTTTCACTAATCGTACATAGCCTGATCTAGCGTAAATTCTCAAAATAATAAAACGTTCCTGGATCGAACATAACGAAGAACGCATCATCTCTTCCAGCCTAGGTAGAAGTTCCGTGATCTGAAACTGCTCTATGTAGAGCAATGTATTAATACGTTCACTCCATTTTATCGAACCAAGCTGTGTCCGGTACAACGTACCAAAGGCCTGTCCTGCGAGGAAGCGAATCCGTTCCCTTTGGAGATCATCCGTACTTTCCTCCAGTTGTTGCAGTAACACTTCCTGTAGCGCTTTTTGCTGAACTTTCCTCACATCCAGCAGCTTTGGTGTGATCTCTCCTCCTGCAAGGTAGTGACGAAGTGCAGATTCATCAGCCATTAGATCGCGAAAGGCCTTTTTTTGGAGTTTTAGCGTTCGTTGCTTCAGCCGATTTCTCCACAACAAAACGAGATAGATGGCCAGGAGAGTCACCAACACGCCTCCACAGATTAAACCGGTCACCTGAACCAAATAACTACTTCCCGTTTCTGTCCATCCCGACATGGATTTCCCAAACCACTGCACTCTGTTTCTCATATATTCACTCATGACTTGTCCCCTCAATCGAATAAACCGCCTACCATTGGTTACACTAGTAACCATTTCCAGAGAACAATGTTCGTCTTGCATTCGGTGCGATATACGTATGATCTGCTGATTATTAGCCGTCCTTAGATACGGTCAAAATGCTTACTAAGCATTCTATCGGCAAACTACGTTTGTGATATAATAGGGAAAGAAAATTCTGAGACTTCACATGATGATCCGAAAGGCTTCAGTAATATATTATTCCAGAAAGAGGGATATCTTCGTGGCTCAAATTAGTCCATTTTACCTTCAGATCGGTGCAACTCTAGGTATGCTCATCATGGCGCTGCTCGCCATCTTCATTCGCATGAAAGCCAGTCATCGCCCTGTCACTATTCGTAAAATTCTGATTCCACCACTCGGTATGAGCACAGGGTTTCTCATGTTTGTCGTTCCTGAAACGCATGTCCCACTGCTGTGGGCAGCAATTGCACTGCTTGTGGGTTGGTTTATTTTCTCGTATCCGCTTATCCGCAGTACTCGCTTCGAACGCATTAACGGCGAAATATTCGCAACGCGCTCACGCAGCTTTGCTTTTATCTTGCTTGGACTGCTCGCTGTGCGGCTCATATTGCATGAAGTTATCCAGCGTTATGTATCCATTCCACAGACAGGTGGACTATTCTTCCTACTCGCCTTCGGTATGATCGTCCGCTGGCGTGTGTACATGTATAAGCACTATAAAGAAGTCATTAATGCAGAGGAAGCCTAGGTCGCGTCTGAAAACTCGCTGAAGTGTATCTTTCTCCGCTCCATTTTTTCAAACACATAGACACACCAAAAGACACGTTCTCTGCATCGGTATGCGGAAGAACGTGTCTTTTATAGGTTAAGCGTTCTATAAGGCTAAGTTCTATAGCGCTAAGTTCCATGTGGTTGCGTCCCATTGGAATTCAGCCGCATAACCAAAAGGGATAGTACACTTCACTTCACATCAATTCTCATTTCATCTACATTACTCAGGGTCGGCAACCTTCACCAGTTGTTTACCCAGGTTATCCCCTGAGAAGAGACCCATAAATGCGTCAGGTGTCTGTTCGAAACCTTCTACAATGTTTTCCTCATATTGAATATGACCTGCTTTGATCCATTTAGCTAACTTCGCACGCCCTTCCTTAAAGGACTTGGCGTAGTCACCTAATAGGAACCCCTTCATTAATGCTGTATTGGTTAACAACAGGGTCTGCGGACGCATACCAATATCTGGTTTCTCCAAGTTATAGGACGAGATCTGTCCACACAATGGGATACGTGCATTGCGGTTAATGTGACGCAACACCGCATCCGAAATTTCGCCGCCAACATTATCAAAATAGACATCTACGCCATCAGGGCATACCCGTTCAATGGCAGCAGTCATATCGTTCTCTTGTTTGTAATTCAATACCACGTCGAATCCTAATTTGTCTTTGAGGTATGCGCATTTTTCATCAGAACCAGCAATACCTACGACACGAGCGCCTACGATCTTGGCAATCTGTCCTGCGATCATCCCTACCGCGCCTGCTGCGCCTGATACAACGACCGTCTCGCCTTCCTTAGGTTTACCGATATCCTCCATTCCGAAATAGGCTGTTAGCCCCGTAAGTCCAACCGCGCCCAAATATGCAGTCAATGGAGCTTCTTCGGTATCAATCAACGAAAGATCTCCTGTATTAACCGCCGCATAACGTTGCCAGCCCCACATCCCTGTCACAAGGTCACCCTTACGCAGATTAGGCTCCGAGGATTCCACCACTTGACCAATTGCTCCGCCTTTAATGACTTCGTTCAGCGCATAGGGTGGTGAATAGGACTTCGTATCCTTCATCCGACCTCGCATATACGGATCAACAGACAAATATAATGTACGAACCAGAACCTGTCCTGCTTCCGGTTCAGGAAGTGGTGTATTTATAAATTGGAAATTGTCACGGGATGGTGCACCTTCTGGACGAGATGCAAGTACGATTTGTTCATTTTCAGACATCTTAATGACCTCCTTGTAACCAGTGGATCAGCATTAACTCTCGCTTACGCTTACACTCTACCACCAGCACGATATGTTATAACCTTCTCATCAAAAGTTGTTCAAATCGTCCCCAGCTAATGAAAACAGGACTTTTTGAACACACTCTTATATTTTAAACCGAAACAGGCGGATCACAAACGTGGGCCGCCTTGAAATTCACTAAAATTATAGAGGTTGTTCAAAAAGTCCGCTTTTGATTACGAAGGATGCGCGAGCGGCATCTCAGCATCGAATATGGGATTCAGCCGAAATGTCCGTTGCTCACGTAGTCCTGCCTACGCTCCGCTACTCCATTTCTAGCTTCATCCCATCTTCTTGGTGCTGAAAACCGCCCTTTTTGAACACGCACTTATAGTGATTGAGCCTCCGTCGTATTCCCCTATTGAGCCGTTAAAATCACTGGGCCATCTGCTGTAATCGCAATGGTGTGCTCATATTGAGCAGACAAGCTTCCATCCATTGTACGCGCCGTCCAACCATCTGAATCAAGCTTACTGCGGAACGTACCGATGTTCAACATAGGCTCAATCGTAATGACCATGCCTTCTTTGAGTCGTGGTCCACGATGAGGCGGGCCGTAATGAGGCACCTGCGGCTCTTCATGCATTTTCTCGCCAATGCCGTGCCCGATAAACTCACGAACAACCGACAGCCCCTCGCCTTCAGCATATGTTTGGATCGCATGCGAAATATCCCCGATCCGGTTGCCAACGACAGCAAGTTCAATGCCTTTATACAGCGAGTTCTTGGTCACATCTAACAAATGTTGTGCTTCTGGTGTAACTTGCCCTACTGCATAAGACCACGCAGAATCAGCGAGCCATCCGTTCAAATTCACGACCATATCAATCGTTACAATGTCGCCGTCCTGCAACACATATTTCCCGGGAAAACCATGACAGATTACGTCGTTTACTGAAGCACATGTCGCAAATTGGTATCCGTTATACCCTTTTTGCTCCGGCGTTGCACCATTTTTCTTCATAAAAGCTTCTGCAAATTGGTCAATCTCCTGCGTTGTGATCCCTGGACGAATCATTTTCGCTATTTCTCTATGGCATGCGGCAAGAATCTCACCTGCTCTTTTCATCTGTTCAATCTGCTCTTTTGTTTTCAATGTAATCATGACGACTTCTCCTTGTCCGTTAAGATCTTACCTTGTCTTCTATTGTAACGCGAATCACTCAAAATAAAAAATTCAGTATAAGTAAATTGTTAAATAACCGTGAAAACACCAACAATCTATTATACGCCTGGCCCGATCTTTATGAATATATTTTTCTGAAGAAACACGAAACCCTCTTCCTCGGCCGTGCGTATATGCTAAAAACGATGGTAGACGAAAGGATGAAAGCTCATGCTCAAAAAAATTCTTGGCAAACTTCTCGACTCCAAATCTTCATCACACCGAAGGCGCTACAGCTCCTCTGACAGACGACGTTCCTATAAACGGTACAGCAGTTCGTCAGGGAAACGTTCCTATAAACGCTACTCCTCATCCGATATGAAATACCGGGATAGCCGTCATGGCTCTGGTTATTATAAGAGCAGAAAATATAGCTCAAGCTAATCAAGCTGCGCGCTCTTGAACGATAGAATGTGCATATTAGAACTCCAATATCGGTTTGTAAAACTCACTTTGGCGTGCTGTGTAAATTAACAAAAGGGTGTCCACGCTGGCTGCATTCTAAGCCAGCGCGACACCCTTTTTATGCATTCGTTCCGTATAATTTAACAACAAAAAGGACCTCCGCTATGACGTTTACAGAGGTCATTCGTCACCATCTTCGTCCTACACCTGATGTTAAACTGATCCATGCAGCTTCGGCAAAATCCGCTTCATCTCAGCCTGCAGCTCGGGTGCCCCCGCCTCATACCCAGGTCTAAGCCCCAGCAGTCTCTCCAGCATAATGACTAGATCCGGCTGAAGATCCAGTTCCTCCTGCCAGCTTGCAGGTGCTTTCCCTTTCTCTGGTTCATAGGCAGAGTACAGCATAAATAGAAGAAAATGACCGAGATCCTGCAAATCCTGATCAGGCGTTGCTGGTTCATCTTCAGGTGCAGGCAACTCACGCATACGTCGTTTCAGCTCTGGCAACAACGGCTCCCCCATTTGCCTCGCCAGGCCAAAATCAATCAGATGCAAGTGCCCATCCTTCATAATCACGTTGGGAATTCGTACATCCCCATGGATATAACCCTGCTGATGAACATGAGCGATTGGAGATAATAACTGGCTCGCCAGTTCAATACATTCTCGTTCGCTATATACCTGGCCCTGTTCGAAGATATACGTCTCCAGCGTCTCTCCCCGAATATATTCTATAGCGATGTAACTTCTTCCCTTATATATAAATGCATTCAAAAGTTTGGGAATCGCCGGGTGCTGCAGCCGGCTCATCACATCTGCTTCTCTACTCAGCAATCGGGCAGATAACTTGCCTTTGCTGGGCTTCGAACCTTTTAACGCAACCTCATCTCCTGTTTGTTCATCTATACAGAGGTATGTCAGTCCGTAGCTTCCCATACCAAGCAATTCGCATATCGTATATCTTTCCGCTATTTTTGCCCCCTTTGGCAAGGGTCGATCTGTCCACAGTCCCAGCAATCTTTGCCAGCTTCGTTGCAGCTCCACTCATTATCCCCCATTAGCATACGACCGCTACCACTCCATCATGATCATGCAGAGCAAGCTTCGTTTGCTGATTTCCTTGTTGTTATGGAGCTTATTATAACAGTACGAAGATGGGCAATCATAGCACGAACAGCAGTGGATCTTATGCCGCATGCCCGCTTACGCTTATGCCTCCTTATGCTTCTTCGGCAGCAGCCCAAATAACATGCGGAGCGTCGTTCCCTTAGGCTTGCGCTTTCTTCCCTGATAGCTGCGTAAATTGGTCACCAATTCACGATCCCGCTCTTCCTCCAGCTTTTCATTCATCCATAGGCGCTGCTTCTCCATCTGCTCTTGGAGAGCTTCATGCGTATCGGCAAGATGCTTCAAGGTTAATTCCAATTCATCCACCCGGTGCTGTAGCTGCTGCACTCGATCATCCTGCTGCGCCACTGCACCAGCCGTCACTTCAGTGACTAATTGCCCTAACCCCTCATATGATCTCAAGCTATTTGGCGGCTCGGCTCCTTCCGGGAATAACGCAGGCATGATCGTTGCCGCACATTCGCTTTCGGACGTATCACCTATTTCAACTGTGGATGCTTCTGGAGATAGAACCGTAACCACAGCATCCACCAAGGGCAAATTATGTTCTCTAAGCTCCGTCATCAGACGTTCAATGCATTCCACATCCTCGGATCGAAACAGTCTGGATTTGTTGGCAGAGCGTTCAAACCGATAGCCCTGCTCCTCAAGTGCTGCTGCATATTTTCGAAGTGTACTGGCTCCAATGCCCAGACTCTTGGCCGTTTCCGTCGTAGCTCCTGCTTCTTCAATCATCATTATTCCCTCCCGGAATGAAGTTTTGTAATCAAGGTCGTGACTTCTGCATCAACCTTTTGTAACAACCATCGGAACGGGGCAACTTGTCTACTCCGCATATGCTTGTACGATACCTGTACCATGCACATGCATTATGATTCGCTTGCCAATATGTATTCGTCAGTTCTGCTTGCGAACCCTTTGACGCTTTAGTTCTGTTTCTGTGGATTCATAAGAACTTTTGTCAGACCACTTATTCGCTTAAATCTCTGATGATCCGACAACCTACAAGAATGGTGTCATGTCGAATGCGGTCAATGCAAATGCCGTCAAAATTTTGGAAACACGATATTCATGTCAATTTTGTTAACTCCATTACTCCAATACGCTCCCGCGATAACGGATATCATTGCTGTACAGCTTTTTTGTGTGTTATCTTATGTAACGTAGAAGCCATTATCAGCATAAATTATAGGACAATACTTAACATAGGACTCAAAATAATCGGAAAAATCAAAAGGATACGGGGGATGAACGGCTGTGTTAGGCAAATCAGGTAAAGTAGCGGTGATCGGGGCAGGTCTTGTTGGTTCAAGTTGTGCATATTCAATGATTAATCAGTCGATCTGTAGGGAAATTATGATGGTTGATCGGACATACGATCGCGCTGTTGCGCAGGCTTTAGATTTTTCCCATTGTATGGACTTCACACATAATCGCACCAAAGTATACGCAGGCACTTATGCTGACTGTGGCAGTATGGATGTGATCGTGCTCACAGCTGGGGCGAACCCTAAGCCTGGTCAGACACGTCTAGATATTCTGGAAGAAGCCGAATCCATCGCCAAAGATATTGTCGTCCCTATCATGGAAAGTGGTTTCAGCGGGATTTTTGTCGTCGCAGCGAACCCGGTTGACATAGTAACTTATATGGTATGGAAGCTGTCAGGTCTTCCACGCGAACACGTCATCGGCACAGGGACTTCCATCGATTCCTCCAGACTCAAAACACTGTTGTCCGAGGTCTTCTCCATTGATCCCCGCAGTGTGCACGGTTATGCTCTAGGTGAGCATGGAGAATCACAGTTTGTTGCTTGGTCGCACGTTACCATTGGCGGCAAGCCGATCCTGCACATTATGGAGCAGCACAAAGATCGTTTCAAACATCTCGATCTGGAAGATATCGCTCGTAAAACGAAGGACGCCGGCTGGGAGATTTTCACTCGCAAAGGCTCTACCCAGTTTGGCATCGGTAATGCACTTGCTCATATCACACGCTCCATCCTCAATGACGAGCATAAGATTATCGCCGTCTCCGCGATTCTAGAGGGAGAGTACGGACAGAATAATGTCTGTGCGGGCGTTCCCGCGATTATCGGTGGCAATGGCATCCAAGAGATCATCGAATTGAATCTGGATGCATCCGAACGCGAGAAATTCGAACGCTCCTGCGCTGTATTATCTGGAAGTATAGATCGCCTTACCATGGTATAACTTGGTGAAAAGTAACCAAAGACGCCAGTGACCATTCCCGAGAGGAATGCACTGGCGTCTTTATCTATGCGTATCTATACAAGTTTAATTAAAACTTGATCTCACTTCAATTAGGTGCAAGCTGCGGCTGATCGGTTGGTCCCCATTGCTGGAGCACCCTCTTCAACTCACTGAGCATAACAGGCTTGCTGATAAAGTCGCGCATGCCGATCTCTAGACAAGCCTCCTTATCCTCCCGTTTCGAATTGCCCGTGACCGCAATAATCGTTGGAATACGATCTTGTGGAATCAATCGGTGGACAAGATCCGTCGCTTTAAGCCCATCCATGACAGGCATTTGAATGTCCATCAGTACAATATCATAGGTTTTCTGAGAGATGGCCTCAATCGCTTCGACACCATTCGTACATACATCTGGCTTGTATCCAAGCTTCTCTAGATATTCAGTCAAAATCTTCCGATTCACCGGATGATCCTCAGCAACTAATATACTGATCGGCACCTTGTCACCTTGACGTGTACGATCATGTGAGAATTGGCGTGCGGCTTCCTCTTCCGGTACATCGACACTTGTGGCAGGGACGGCGAACCGGAAGGTAGAACCTTCTTCTTCCTCACTCTCTACGCTGATGCTTCCGCCCATAATCTCGACGAGACGTTTCGAGATAACAAGTCCAAGCCCTGTACCTCCATACTTCCGATTAATAACCGGATGCAATTGGGAGAATGACTGGAACAACTGATCCAGCTTATCAGCGGGAATACCGATACCCGTGTCCTTAACAGCAAAATCAAGCACGCTGGATTCAGGTCTGCGTCCCTTAATAATGTCTACTGTGACATCAATACTTCCCTGGTCCGTAAACTTGAGTGCATTACTAACAAGGTTCACGAGGATCTGTCTAATACGCATCGCATCACCGACCATGAATTCTGGAATGCTAGGGTTGAGACGATATCTGATCTTTAGTTGCTTCTCATCCGCGCGAGGCTTGAACAGCTCCGCCACCTGCTCTAACATTTTGCGTAGCGAGAAGGGTTCGTAAGCTAACGCCATCTTGCCAGATTCCAGCTTGCTGAAATCCAGAATATCATTGAGGATATTGAGCAATGCGTCGCCGCTCTCCTGTATAATCTGGGCATACTCACGCTGTTCCTCAGATAGATCCGTCCCGATTAGTAATTCTGTCATGCCCACGATCCCATTCATCGGTGTACGAATCTCATGGCTCACCATAGACAAGAATTCGGACTTAGCCTGAGCCGCCAATTCCGCTGTCTCCTTGGCACGTACAATTTCACGTTCGCCAGTGACATCGTTGAATACGACAACGGCTCCTTGAATCTGACCTTGATCTATAATTGGCGTCACCTGGTATTCCACCAAGAAGCTGCTTCCATCCTTACGCCAGAATACATCCTCTTTGATCAAGCGCCGCTGCCCATCCATTACAGTCATATGAATAGGACACTCTTCTATTGGGAAATAACTTCCGTCTGCACGAGAATGGTGCATGATCGGATGCGAGCTTTTCCCCACAAGCTCCTTCACTTCATAACCAAACATCGATGCCGCTGCGGGATTCATAAACATCGTTATTCCATCTGCATCCAGACCATAGATGCCTTCCGTGACCGAATTCAGAATCAGCGTGTGCTGCTTGCTAAGCTCTTGAATCCGTTCGGTATATTCTTTTCGCTCTGTGATGTCAGATAAAATACCGTATACACCGACCAATTCCTGATCCACAATGATAGGCACATTCATGATGGATACATCGATCTGTCTACCTCTAGCATTGACGACACATGTCTCATAGTGCTGTGGCTTTCCCTGCTTTACTAGTTCAAAGTAGGTTTTACCATTCTGCACTTCGTTTTTGTCTAAATTGTTCAGAAAGGATCGCCCAATCAATTCACCACGCGGAATATTGAGCAATTGAACAAGATTACGGTTGACCGAACTATATCTACCTTCCAGATCCAACGAATACACGGCCGCTGGCGCATGTTCAAATAACGATTTGTACCGCTGACGACTCTCTCTTAAGCGCCGATCTGCATCCTTATGCTGTGTAATATCTCGGCTGATACTTACAACCTGCGTATCTTCACCTTCTCTGCCTGATACCGGCTTCGCCAACGTCTCCATCCAGATGTAGTGCCCTTTTTTGTGCATCACACGCATCGTGCATCCATTGCCGATTGCGGATACATCTAATGGATCTGGGTAATCCCCTGGGTAACAGTAGTCTTTGAAGGACTTGCCCATCACCTCTTCTGGTCGATAGCCAAGCAAAGGATACACCGAGGGAGACACATACAGCAATTCTCCATCTAGCGAACATTTCGTAATGAGATCCTGTGCATGATCCGCAAGAATCTGATACTTTTCCTGGGTCTCATGTAACTTACGCTCCACTTCCATGATCTCAGTTACATCTTTGGCAATTCCATATATGCCCACGACTTCTCCTTCTGACGTGATCGGCACATAAGTAATATCCGCCTGTCTCAGCGAGCCATCTCTATGATAGAACTTGAGAGAGTTACTGACTGAACGTCCAGCCAATACTTCATCAATACATTGTTGACGTGATTTCTCGCTCTCTGGCGGACATAGATGTTCCCGGTTCATGCGAATCAAGTCTTCAAGTGTGTGTCCTGAAATCCGCTCAACGGAGGGATTAGCATCAATATAGTTTCCATGGATATCCATAACATAGATGGCATCCGGGTGGTTAAAAAACAAGGATTGGTGTGAACTTCCCTCAGAAATAATGCGTTTTAGGGTTTCCGTTTTATTCATTTCCAAGGCTTACCCCTCTTTTCTTAGCCTAAATCTTCTTATAACAACGAAATATAACACTGTAATTATAACTAGGCTTACCCTCGAATAACCATGTAAACCCGCCTAGAAACAGCTTTTTTTATTTTAACAGATTCCAATATTTTTTGGATTAATATCTCGCCTTAAATTCTCAAAACCTCTCTTTAAAAAAATGGAAATTCTCTCAATGCACTATCATTTGGTATACAGACGTAAATCAATCAAGAAAAGATTGTTCCAATTTTATACAAATATAACGATACATTTTGTATCAAACAAGTTATAATGGATACAAAAAAAGGATGTGCATATGTCTGTGAAAAAAGAGAAATTAATTGAAATTTATTTTCTCCGAAGCATCTCATGTCTAGCCATCGTACTCACACACTCGATCGGTTTCTCCACCAAGTTTTATACCGACCTGTTGAATTCTTCGCATGTCATTGGAAGAAACATTTTGGATAGTCTGAACCTTCTTCTCAAATTCGGCACCCCAATGTTTGTCTTCATCTCCATTCTCCTACTCTCCTACTCATACCGCGACGGAATCCGAAAGGGATTCCTCCTCAAACGGTTCAAGTACATCTTCATTCCATTTCTTATATTCAGCGGAATTTACAGCGGACTTGCTGTATCCGGATTTCTTGACGCGGAGAATCGGAGCTTCGGAAGCCTACCCAGCGTGTTATTCCAACATATCTTTCTGGCAGGATTCCACGGATATTTCGTAGTGATTATCTTTCAATTCTACATACTGTTCTACCTGTTCAAAAAGTTCCTCGATCAATGGAATCCTTTAACTGTAATCACCGTATCATTTATCATTAATGTCGCTTATCTTGGATTTTTTAATTTCGTAGGCAAAATTGAAAGTATTCCGCTATCCGGCATCATCTGGAGTAGCTTTAATTGGTTGCCTTTTGTCGGCTGGTTATTTTACTTCTCACTCGCCTACTACTGTGGTCGAAATATAGAACAGTTCAAAGCCCTTCTTGCCAAACATAAAGTATGGGTCAGCACGCTTCCATTGGTTCTGATGGGAATCGTATTATTCTTGTACCATAGCGAAATCATTCCTGTCTCTGATTCCAAGCGGATTGATATGCTCTTGCTCACGACTTTTCTCTTCTTCGGGCTATACCAATTCGCAAGCCGACTTCAACGTGTTCCACGAAGTTTACTTCTTATCAGTGACTACTCCTTCGGGATCTATCTTGTTCACTGGCTCTACCTTCATCTGATGGCACAGTTACTACAAGCCGCCTCCTTATCATTAGGGTATTTCACGATTCCGGTTCTGTTCCTAGGAGCTCTCACGTTCTCCATCATCACGGTGTATTTACTCAATCGCGTTCGCGTTGGAAAATTCGTGGTCGGTCAGATTGGGAAGGGACGAAGCGCTACTCCTGTTCAGGTGGAGCGCAGCACAACAGGAGAAGTACCTGCCTAAGCTTAGATTTGAATTTGGATAAACCTTCAGAAGGGATGAAGTTGAACATGGTATTTCCGAACAAGGTGAAGATTGCGTATGGCAAGATGCGGGGATGGGCTGTGTTCGGGAAAATACAACCTACACTTGGATTACTGCCGAGAATACGAGGCAAAGTGTATCTGAACAAATCGGGAGAACTGCAGGTAGGTAAACGACTTAACATCATAGGGAAACCTTGGGGAACCCAGCTAACAGTGGTCAAAGGAGCACGTCTAACCATTGGAGACGATGTACTGATTAACGCAGGCGTAGGAATAGCCGCCAATATAGAGGTTGTCATTGGTAACAATGTGATGATTGGACCGCGCACAAGTATATTCGATAGTGCATACCACCGAATCGATTCTCTGGATGACGGGAGTGAGATGGCACAGCGGATAACGATTCAGGATAATGCCTGGATTGGAACAGGTGCTCTCATTCTTCCTGGCGTAACGATTGGCAAAAATGCCGTGGTTGCTGCCGGAAGCACCGTCACCAAGGATGTTCCTGATAACACCCTTGTGGCTGGAGCACCTGCCAAAGTCATTCGGGAATTAACCATCCATGACGGATGGATTAGAAGATAGCAAATAAACTCGTGCTATAACAAACAAAGATCCCCTTCAGGCATTCATGCAGATCACATCTGAACGCTGTGCTTGAAGGGGATTTCTATTGGAATAAGAGAATCCAAAAATCTGGGGATAACAGCGATCGGAAGGTTATTCTGTCATCGAAGTGGTAAGTGTAAACCTTCTTTAGTTGAACTTATATATACCGAGAAGGAGCAAGGGGGCACACTTCATCAGATCTCTTTTTTCTTGAAATAGAGAATACCTGCGAGGATAAAAAGAACGGCACTTCCACCAACAACCGTCAGCATCGTTGCCAGCGGAACGTTGTAAGCTCCAAATCCCCCGCCTTCCATCGGCGCCATAAGAATGACCGGCTGTGCCCACGGATAATATGGACCAAATGTCACCGAGTTCACGATCAGAATATTCGGTACCGTTAGAGCAAAGTTCAGCGCGAGTGGTGCGGCAAAGCTGCTCCAGATCAAGGAGACCAGCAGTTGTAGCGCAGCGAGTGGCACACAGGCAAATAGTCCAAGGGATAACTTGCCCGCAATTAATCCCCACGGTATTGGTTCTGTTATACCATGAACGAGACCTGCCAGCATAATGGCTGCAAATAGCAACACTTGTGTACCCGCTAAGAGCAACAACACAATGGTGAGCTTGGCCGCATATACACCAGTACGTGTAAGTGGTAAGACAAGCATCTGCTTCCACCCTCCGCCAGAATGTTCAAACCGACAAACGAACGAAGTAAATACGCCGGTCAGAATTGGAAGTAGCAGCAGGCCATGTAGGAGCACCATCGTGTTCATAAGCACTTTCCATTGCCCCGAAGGCGTTGCCAGCAGACCAATGAGCAGCGCGATTAACGGGCTCAGCAGAATCAGAAGCCAGATGGGTGATTTGCCCATTTTCAATCGTTCAGAAGATAGGATTCGGAAATAAGTTGTTGCAAAACCCATCTACGCCACATCCTTCCGACTGAAATGAACCATACCCATCAGCATAATCAAGATGCCTACGCCTAAGCCCAACGAAGGATAGATCAAGGAGCCTTTCCATGCCATCATCGACCAAGCAAGTGGAAAATGTGGTGATATCGTCAGCGCAAACATCCCCGTCACTGCGAGAACAATCCCAAACGTTACAGGTAGAGCCTGATTCTTGGAAACCATGGTGAGCCATAGCTCCACGGATAATACGGGCAGTGCACCAGCCAGCGGCAGAATACCTAATTTAACAATGGATATCCACGGAATCACGCTTGGGTCGAACCCGAAGATCAATCCCAGCCCGACAGTACCAATGGATAACAGTAAACAAGAAATGATCAGCAGCACACATGTCATAATGAACTTAGCTAAGTACACCGCTGGTCTTGAAATGGGTAATGCCAGCAGTTGCTTCCATGAGCCCTGTTCATGCTCCACATTCGCCATCATGGAACTAATAATGGTTGCTCCTAACATGAGCGCCAGGGGTACAAAGACGATGACATTCTCCAGTAGACCTTCCCATAGGTTTCCGCCATAAACACCTTTTAGATAATCCAATCGTAATCCAAAATTCAACGCCTGCATCAGTGTAAGACCAATCGGAGCGAGGAATACAAGAAACCAGATGCCCTTGCCACGAATCTTAAGCCAATCCGATGATAAAGCACGCCCCGTCATACGGTCGCCCCCTCACCAATCACCCGCATAAACAGGTGTTCCAACGATTGGCGATGTTCCTCTACACGATAGATGGCATGGTCATGCTCAACCAGACGTCTTACTAATAATGCGATAGCGCTATTATCCATGTACGGGAACGTTAGCACGGAACCTTGTCGTTGACCGAATTGCCCCTGCTCTCTAGCGAGCTTGATCGCGTCTTCCGGTTCGGACACCGTCAGGCAAATAGAACTGCCCGTTTGACTGTGCAGATTAGCAATGGTATCCTGCAGCACCATCTTACCCTCGCGGATAATGCCAACTCTGCTCGCCATCTGCTCCACTTCACTCAATAAGTGGCTGGATACAAGAACTGTAATACCGTGTTCCAGCGGCATGCGTTTGATCAGCTCTCGAATTTCCTGAATACCTGCCGGGTCAAGCCCATTCGTAGGTTCGTCCAAAATCAATAACTCAGGCTCACCCAACAGGGCGCTCGCGATACCCAGACGTTGCTTCATTCCCAGAGAATATCCCTTCACTGGACGTTTGGCATCCCGAGTCAGATCCACGATGGACAGAACTTCTGCAATTCTCGACTTCGGCACGTTAATAATCCGGCGCAATGCCTCCAGATTTTCCACCGCATTCAGATGACCATAGTACGAAGGGTACTCAACAAGTGATCCTATACGCCGCAGAATGTCCATGCGATCTTTGCGAATATCTTGGTCGAAGATTCGAATAACACCCTTTGTTGGCTTAATTAAGCCTAGTAGCATGCGAATCGTTGTTGTTTTGCCCGCACCGTTCGGACCTAAGAAGCCGTAAATATCTCCTTTTTTGATATTCAGGTCAAGCTCACGTACTGCTGCTCGATTACGATATGTTTTCCATAGATTAGCCGTTTGAATAATGTTATCACTCACTGTTTAATCACCTCGGATAACATCGTAACCCGCCAAGGTTAAAATCAACGTTATCTGAAGTTTAAGTTTAGTTTAAAAATCAGTTTTATCGCTTTTCACTCCTGAGCCGCCATAGAGATAGATTCGAACCCCTTCGGCTGAACTGTCCACCTTCTTGCGGAGACCCATCTCACGAACCAACAGATCCACGATGGATAGACCAAGCCCAGTCCCCTTCGTACCTGTATCCTCCAGCATGCCTGGCCCATGATCCTGAATAAGTAGTGCCGTCTGTCCCTGAATCTGCTCTGTCGAGATGCCAATATATTTGCCTACTGCTGCATATCGAACAATGTTCTGAAACAGATTATCGAGAATACGGCGCATGCCCTGTTCATCCACCTGCCAGAGTAGAGGCTCGTCCGGTAGATCAATGTCGATATCGAACTGTTCCTTCTCCCATACTGGATACCATGCCGCAGCTACTTCTCTGACGATCCGCAGCATATCCTTCTCCTCCAGCTTCAACGTATACTTTCCACTCGTCAGCAGGTTATAGGATAACATGTTGTCGATAAGTCCACCCAGATCCTCCATCTTCGC
This sequence comes from Paenibacillus sp. MER 99-2, assembly GCF_023714095.1. NCBI lineage: Bacteria > Bacillati > Bacillota > Bacilli > Caryophanales > Paenibacillaceae > Paenibacillus > Paenibacillus sp. MER 99-2. Next base: position 187,485 of record NZ_JAMAUZ010000005.1, read on the forward strand.
TTCCATGCGCAGTAATGAATTATTGCCCGTATGACTTAGCTGCTCTTTGTGCAGAGCGTGCATATGTCCTCGAATAACCGTCAACGGTGTGCGAAGATCATGGGAAAGCCCCGCAATGAGACGTTTGCGCAGCTGTTCTTCCTCTCTCTCCCGGTGCCGACTATCTGTAAGCTGACGTATCATATCGTTGAACGACTCCTCCAGTTGCCCAATCTCATCCTCTCGTCGGATATCAACGGGTAGCGGGATGCCTTCCTTGCCTGGCGCCATCATTGCCGTCTGTAAACGGACTAACCGCTTGCGAATACGAGCGAAGAACAGAATCGACATCAGAATGAAGAATAGAAAGATGATGGCCATGAATAGCCCTAAGTACAGGAGCTCCATCGGCCAGTTATTTTGTTGTTTTTGCATCAAGTAACGAGGAACTTCAATTACCATGAAGCCTTTTCCCTTGTCCTGATCGCCGCCTTCGATAAAAGAAACCACCGTGAGCGGATCTCGATACGTCGCTTCCTTCATAAATTGCAACGTAGTTGCCGCATCCCACACGGTTGGAACTTGCGTCACGACGCTCTTTCCGTCATCCAATGTCCATCTCAGCGTCTTCATGACCGTATCGCCTGACGATACTTCTGACAGAGTTACGCCTTCGCCTGCTAACATAAAGATTGTATTCCCACGTTCATCCACCCGGTACATGGAAGACTTGGGATACCTGCTATGTAGCTGCTTGATCCGTTGATCAATCTCGGTTGAAGTAGCATCGCCTAATCTCATTGCCTCTTTAGACCAGAGATTGCTTATATGGTTTACGTCACCATAAGGTGCATCATTGTTATAACTATTGTTCACCACAACCACGTAAATGATAGATGTAATTGGAAGAACGACAGGCACGAATAAAATGGCCGCCAAAATAAGAAACATATAACGGGACATTAAGGAACGTCCGAAACGGAGCTTTTTCTTTTTCACAGACTTCTGCTCTTGTCGCTTCTTGCCTTCGCGTGAGCCTAATCGCCACCATGTCATGGCTTCTTCACGCGGTAACCGACACCACGGATTGTCTGAATGATGGTCGGATTGGCTGGGTCACGTTCCAATTTCTCGCGCAGATGACGAATATGTACCATTAATGTTTTGTCTCCGTCCAGATAGGACTCATTCCAGACCGCTTCATAGATTTGCTCCTTCGTTCGAATCATGCCCATGTGCCTGAGCAGGTACGCAAAAATATGAAACTGTTTCCCAGATAGAATGACTTCCTCTTGCGTAAGCTCATTCATAATCCGATTATCCTTCTCATAGATGGACAGATGATCAAGCTTCACAACTTCATCCGCAGTGATATTCGTGCCAGCCTTACGCAATTGGACTTCTATTCTAGCGGCTAGTTCGTCCGGGTGAAAAGGCTTCGTGACATAATCATCGGCAAAATCAAGTCCATGCAGCTTATCGTCAATAGACGTTCTAGCCGAGAGCATGACAATTGGAATGGAAGGATGTTCCTTTTTGAGTCGCTGCCCTACCGTAAATCCATCCAGACCCGGAAGCATGACGTCAAGAATAATCAGAGAGCAGCCTTTGGCAGCCTCCGTTGCACCTTCACCACTTTCCAACCAGATGACCTCATATTCACGTTCTTCCAGATCTGCTCTAACCCATGTCGCAATTTCGATCTCATCTTCAATGTATAATAGTTTCGGCTTCATACGCTCGATTCGTTTCCCTTCTTTACCCTTTGGGTTAAATATATATTTGAAGCGCCCTAGCGATTGTCCAATCATTCTCAGCTCTTGGATCTGAACGATCAGGGCAAGCTTCTTGAATTAAATGGGTACAAATTCATGACATCGGGGTACAGTGAGTCCCTCTACATTCCATTATAACCTAATCACTCATCTGGGAAATGTTACATAAACAAGTGATGCTCTGCATCATGCAGAGTAATCAGCCACATTCGAGGGATTACGATCCAACATGCCAACATACGCTTGTGTTAAGACGGGAGGATACTTACTATGCTGCTGGAAGCCATCTATCATCAAACCAAACGCAATTGGGCTTATGCCTATGACAAGGATACCGTTCGCTTGCGTTTACGTGCCAAAAAGAACGACCTCACCGAGGTACACGCCCTGACTGGGGACAAATACGCTTGGGAACAAACGAAAGAATTGATCCCTCTAACGAAGTATACATCGGACTCGATGTTTGATTATTATGAAGGGCAAGTACGCCCTCCTTATCACCGTCTGAAATACGCTTTTCTCCTCAAAAGTGAAACCGAACAAATCTGGATGACTGAAACCGACTTCCAAGAGGAAGAACCCGATGAGCCGGGGCGAATGTTTCAGTTCCCCTACATTCATGAAGGTGCTGTATTTACGCCACCTGCTTGGGTGAAAGATGCCGTGTTTTATCAAATTTTCCCCGAACGGTTCGCAAATGGGAATGCTGAGCTTAATCCTGAGAAGGTGGAGCCTTGGGGAGGCGAGCCGACACCGTTTAATTTCTTCGGCGGTGATCTACAAGGCGTCATTGATCACCTCGATTATCTCAGCGAGCTTGGCATTAATGCGATTTATTTCACACCGATCTTCGAAGCGACAACCAATCATAAATACGACACCGAAGATTACATGCGGGTAGACCGGCACTTTGGAGATGCAGAGACCATTAAACGGCTTGTTAAGCTGTGCCATGAGCGTGAAATCCGTGTCATTCTGGACGCGGTATTCAACCATGCCGGGAAGACATTTGCACCATTTGTCGATGTACAGCAGAACGGCGCAGAATCCAAATATAAGGACTGGTTCCACATACATGAGTTTCCGCTGGATGTGAAGGATGGCATTCCCACGTATGAGACCTTTGGCTTCGAAGCCCATATGCCAAAGCTAAATACAGAGAATCCCGAGGTGAAAGCCTATTTGCTGGAGGTTGCCGAGTATTGGATCAAAGAGGTAGGCACCGATGGCTGGCGACTCGACGTCGCCGATGAAGTAGATGATGCCTTCTGGCGAGATTTCCGCCGGGTTGTGAAGGCTGCCAATCCGGAAGCCTACATCCTTGGCGAAGTGTGGAACGAATCGTCTGCATGGCTACAGGGTGATCAGTTCGATGCGTCGATGAACTATCCGTTTACCGAAGCGGTCAATCATTTCTTTGTCAAAAATACAATGCATGCCGAGCAATTTGCTAATTCTATTGGTCGTCAATTATCCCGCTATCCTCATCAGGCGAGCGAGGTCGCTTTTAACTTATTAGATAGCCACGACACACCCCGCTTGCTTACCCTCTGTGAAGGGGATCAACGGAAGATGAAGCTGGCTGCATTATTCCAATTTAGTTTCATGGGTGCACCGTGTATCTATTACGGAGACGAGATTGGACTAGACGGTGATCATGATCCTGGATGTCGCAAATGTATGGAATGGGATGAGGCGAAGCAAGACCGTGACCTGTTTGATTTTTATCAGAGACTTATTGCGCTCCGTCACGCTCATCCTGCTCTGCGTGCTGAAGGTACGATTCGATTCCTACAAGCCCGCGAAGGTGGTAGCCAGCTTGTCATGGAACGTCAGGATGAAGAAGAGCGCATTCTAATTCTGTTCAATCGCTCAGAAGAAACGGCCATCGTTGAGCTGGAGACGAGTACAGATGATTGGCATGAGCTGTTTGGCGAGAAGCACCGGATCGCACTGGAGGATGGCATACTTGCGATTGAGCTTCCGGCTTATGGATATGCAGTATTAAGCATGGCTCTGGAGTAATATAAGGTTCGTGCCAGACTTCATCGAGAAGTCTGGCGTGACCTAGAATACTGCGCGCGCCGGGTGCTGTAACTGGCACGCGGTACGAATATTACACAATACAAATACTACTCTTATGCCAGCTTTTCGTTTCAGATCTATCTATGCCAAAGAGGCGCCAGCAGAAGGTTACTACACTGCTAGGCGCCTCTTCATATTTTAATTTTATTCTGACGTTGAACCCTATGCCCCGTCTGTTTCTAACTCTGGTTCCGGAGCACGTTTTGCCTTCGGTTTCGCAAGCTTCTCCATCATTTTGCGTCCTGTCGGGGTCTGAGCCAGTCCACCTTGAGCCGTCTCACGGTGCCTGCTTGGCATAGCACTGCCCACTTCAAGCATGACATCAATCACTTCGTCCGATGGAATGGCGCTACGCACCCCAGCAAGTGCCATATCAGCAGCGGCTAGAGCGGTTACAGCGCCCAGTCCGTTGCGGACGATGCAAGGAATTTCGACGAGACCTGCGACTGGATCGCAGATGAGACCGAGTGTATTTTTTAACGCCAAACCTACCGCATGAACAACCTGCTCCGGCGTGCCTCCACGTAGCTCAACCATAGCACCCGCCGCCATACCAATCGCGGAGCCTACCTCAGCCTGACAGCCACCCTCAGCACCAGAGATAAACGAATTGTTTGCAATAACATATCCGATCGCCCCAGCACAGAACAGTCCGTTAACCAGATGCTCGTCAGTCCAGCCAAAACGTTCTTGTGAACTGATGAACACACCTGGAATAATGCCGCACGAACCCGCTGTCGGTGTAGCAACAATTCGCCCCATGGATGCATTGACTTCAGAGACACACAGGGCATATGCCATCGCAAGTGCTGAAGCATCACCTGAGCAAGTCTCTCCTTTACGAATGTATTCCGCCATCCTCTTGCCGTCTCCACCAGTCAGACCACTGCGCGAAACTGTATCTTCATTCAGTCCTTTATGAACCGCTTCCTTCATCACCTGATAATATTCAGACATCTGCTGCACGACATCTGCTTCCGGCGTATTCGTCTCTTGGACTTGTTCTTCAATCATTAACTGAGCAATGGTCTTGGATTCAGCCGTGCAGATCGTATTCAGTTCATGCAAATGCTTAAATCGCATCTGGACTCACTCCCTTCTTCAAATCAATTACACGAATATCCAGCACATGATCCAGCGACTTCAAACGGCTTAACATATTCGGGTCTGGCGCCCCATCCATCTCCATCGCAGTCAATGCTTCACCATCCCGACCTTTCCGGTCTACCTGCATATAACCGATGTTCACGCCTGAGGAACTGATGGTGGACGTCACGGATGCAAGCACCCCTGCTTTGTCCGCATGACGCAGCACCAATGTTGGGAACTCCCCACTGATCTGGACGCGAAAATCATTCAAGGCATGCACTGACACACTGCCGCCCCCAATGGACGCACCAATCAATGAACATTCACGGTCACCGTGCCACAGTTCAATTTTGACCGTATTGGGATGGGGAGCAGGTAGGCCACTTGTGAAAAACTCAACCTCCATACCCGCTTGCTCTGCATACTCTTCAGCATCCGGTATTCGCGGATCGTCTGTCGCATAATCAAGCAATCCGCCGATTAGCGCAAGATCTGTGCCATGCCCTTGATACGTATCGGCAAACGATCCGTATAGTGTTAACCGGGCGCGCTCCGGCGTACAACCCAACCACTGACGAGCAATTCTGCCAAGTCTCGCCGCACCAGCCGTATGTGAACTTGAAGGTCCCGTCATGGATGGACCAATAATTGAGAAAACATCTTTAAAACGCATCAAAAACCCTCCATTTGTATTCGTCATGTTCATCCAGATACTTAACCATAACGTTCCATTATTACTGAATGATGACATCAAAAAAGGACAGAAGAAGGCCTTAAGCCCTCTCTCTGTCCTCGATACCTGAGAGTTTCATGATCAACAGCGTCAGTCGATACAGTGCATGCCTTGTTCTTACACATACTGTACCAAGCTGTTTAATCATATACCCCTTGGGTGGCGCATCATGCGCACTCTCCAGAGTTGCGTCCAACGATGGTACATTTACCTGAGAGATTAACCGCCGCGCCGGGTGCGTAGGCAGCTTGCTCCTTCGGTGCCTGATCGCAGGCCATCTTACTTAGCCAACTCAGGTCTCTCCCGCTCGTTATCATTCGCTGTATGGAATTATTCTGATGAGATCAGAATGATGATAATTATGATTCAAAATAGTGACATTAAAGCTAAATCATATCGTGATCCGACGAAAAAACACTCTTACTCATTAAGATTAATCGACCGGAAGTTTCATGTCAATAAACTTAACGATTTGTTAGCTTCAAATCAAATGTAAGCGTTATCTACTGTGAACTTTTGTCACATCGGCACTCATGTTTATTCATTTGTTTACATCTCTGCTGTTAATTCTATGTATGTTCAGGTGTGTCCAATGGTTCGGGTGTTAAGGCAAACTTCTGTCTAAAACCTTCTGTCCAAGACCTTCTCCCCTATAGGACACACCAATGCCCAACTTACTTACTATTACTTTCTTTCTTTTTTTGTCGAGCCATTTCACTTCTGCAGTTGTTCTCCGCATCAGTCTAACCTACTTCATCGTTGCACTCTTCGTCACAGCCTCTTGATAATACGAACTTCTTGAAGGAAGCAAGCTGGTGATCCATAAGATAAGTGCCACTAACATCATGGCTGCTGAGACAACCGTATACACAAGACGAAGGGATAAATATTCTGCCACTACCCCTGCAATCAAAATAGAAGCCACTTGAAGCGCGCTCAGCATCAGTCCAATGACACTGCTCATCCTGCCCATTAGATCTACCGGAATATTATTCTGGTAAAAGGTAATCAGGCCTGTGTTGGCAAGTGCTGAGCACAGCCCAAGCAAGATAAAGGCGAACGCTGCAAGCTCGAAGGAAAACGAACGTGCAAATAGGAAATAACCAAGCGAAACCATAAGCACGCCGATCCCCATCATATGACGGATCGGAATATGTTTGGCAAACAGGGTGACAAGCAGCGAACCAACTAGATAACCGACGCCAGTAACACTCATCAATGCCCCGTATTGAGATTCAGACAAGTTCATCACCTGGCGAATAAACACGACTTCCTGTGCATCCAGCGACATGCCAATGACGAGAACAATCTGAAAAATGACGTAAATCCCTACAACGTAACCACTCTTGCGGCTAAACCTTAGCACGGCTTGCCAGTCCTGAGCGATGATCCGCGGCGACAATTTCGATGGCCCACCACGCTGCTCGCCTATACCCAATTTCGGCAACATCATAAGAATCAGAGCGGACACAGCAAACGAAACACTATTCACGTAGATCGCTACTGCGGGGGATAGATAGAACAATAATACGCCAGCTACAGCAGGCCCCGTAATAAAAGCTCCTGAGCTAATGAGTGCCTGCATCGAATTGAATCGCTTACGCCGCTCAGCCGGTACCAGCCGAGTAATGTACACCTGGGAAGAAGGTACAAATATCGAGGACGACATACTAATCAGAAACATCACAGCATACATCATCCACAGATTTGAAAATAAGGGAAGTGTCGCGACCAGCAATGCCCGTATGATATCTGCCCCAATCATCAACTGGCGTTGATCGTAGCGGTCAATGACACTGCCTGACCAGAACTTGGTGCATACTGAAGCGATTGGCGAGATGATCCATAACCCTGCTACGGCTGCTGGAGATTGGGTCATGTTCAGCACCATCAGGTTGATAGCGACAATGTAGATAAAATCACCCAGGTTGGATATACCCACTCCACCTAATAACAGTCCGGCATGCTTCCAGCCGCCAGGCTGGTTATCAGACTTTTCTACCCTCTCCCGGCTGTTCTTCATCTATCGTTTCCCCCTCGACTTTGAATAGAAAGAAGCCTGATGCATCCAATTCATAACGGCAACCGCATGAGCTTGATCCAAGAAGGTCGCCCTCCAGCCACCACGGTTCACCATCAATGTGGCCTGTACGGTTAGCAATGACCTAGCACGTTGGCGGGATGTTGCGATGGTATTCACTGTAACCACATGAGGACGGCGCATTAACACGGTCAGACGGGAGATTTGCCGCTGGCGGATCAATAGCTGCTTCTCATATATGTTCAGTCCTTCATCCTTGTAGCGTGCATATCCCCACATACCGAACACAGGCAGCAGAAGGAATAGCCCTACGCCCACCATGCCAAAATATATCGTTCCAGCAATTCCAACTAGCAGGGCAATCAGCAGTTTCCAACGGAGAAACAACCAGAGCGCCCGTGTCGGCGGCTGCGCTATATCTGTTTGTAATTCATATTGTGGCACGATGCTTGCCAGCAATTCGTTCACCTCACGCATGGGTAACAGAGGGTGAAGCATCATTTTTTTCTCCTTCTCGGAAGTCAGCACATAAATCTCAACCTCCGCATACCCGAAGGGTTGACGCAGCAGGCCTTCTCTAATGGCGACTGCCTGCACCTTGGTAGGCGAAAACACATGCTTTTTGCGTTCCAACAGACCTGAGACGATGGAGATGTTGCCACCCTCACGCTCTACCGTGAACCCAGCATACTTAATCGTGAATAACACCGCTGATAGAATCCAAGCCAGCAGGAACATGAGAGGAATTAGACCTAGCCACCAAATGGCCGGCAAACTCCCAGCTTCCTCCACTAGACGTCGATAAAAATGATCCGGTAGCAGATCATCTGCAAAGGAATAGATCCCTGTCCCAAAAACGAGCAGGAGCGGCAGATTCATGGTCGTCAATGCCCCTACAAACAATCTGCCCGCCGACAATCGCAGGAGCGGCTCCTGTTGTACAGGATCTTCCGCATGAACAGGTTCTAGAAGTTCTAAGCCATCCACCCTGTTTGGTCTAGAATCTGCACCCGTCTCATGAACTGATCCTAGACCGGGTTCTGTACCCTGCTCACGTTTAATTCCGGCATATTCATCATGGGTTCCTATCTCTACCCTGGATGTCTCCATCTGTTGTTCGAGCGTGATCACAGCAGACTCCTTCACCACTGCCTCAGTCCGCTTCTGATACAGCCATCGCTCCACTCGCTTCGCTTCATCAACACGGAGAGCGGGTAACACACCATCTGCCTCTTTGTTACCACCAGGCGTCTCAATCTTAAGCTGTGCGATTCGAAGCATTCGCTGAATTAACGGCTGCTGTGTCTGTACAGCATGAATCCGGCTAAAATAGATAGACTTCTCTTCCCGTACAAACATCCCCCGCCGTAGTACAATGCGATCCTCTTGCAGGGTATAGCTGAATTTCCGCCATTTCAACCAGCCATATAGAAGAGAGGGCAGCAAAACAAGCGCGATACCTCCTGCATAGAAATACCAAGGGATTTCGCTCCAATTCAGCCCTTTGAATACTAGTAGTACGAAGAAGGGAAGTAACGATTTTAGGACACTGAACAAAGGAAATAAAATATAACTCTTGTGTAGGCGTGTTGTTTCACTCGTTTCATTCATCTCATTCATCTCGATCTTCCACCTTGGCTAAATGTCCAATATTTCGTTTGAGTTGCTCCGCTTCCTCACGCTCCAGACCAGCGATTTCAAGTGTAGCTGCCGCGGTAACGATGCTAACCTTAGCCAGCCCATACTTTCGCAGCAACGGGCCGCTCTCCAATTCTACCTGCTGCACACGTGTCATTGGCACAATCGTGTCAGTAATCCACAGCCAGCCGGAATGAATTTCAAGCTCATCCTCAGCAACTCGGAAACTGAAATAACGATATTGGAGTGCTGGCAGAGCACAGCCAAACCAGATGAAGGACAAGATGCATAATCCGAGCGCAGCCCAGCCTGGCCACAACGTCCAATCTCGATTAAATGCTACGACCAAGTACGCAGCCGCTATAGCGCCCAATATTCCATTGGTGATCAGCGATGTCATAGCGGTTGCCCGCTTTACTTTGGGATGAAGACGTCGAAGGCTCTGTGATTTTAGTGATTTTGGACTAGAAGCATTGGATGTGGTTTCTACTAATTCGCTCTCCTCTATTGTGCCGCCTGTTGTGTTCTCTTTAGCACTTGTATCATCATTGTGTATATTGTTCATTCTCTAATCACCCTTCTCATCACCACTCCTTATTGCTTTATTACCTGCAAATTATCGTAGCATGATTGTTTTGAGTGTGGCAAACTTTCCCATATTATATTTTCAGAAAATATTGAAGTATCTTTCCATGTATATATAAAAGAGAGCATAACCCCTGGCGCGTTCACCCAAGAATTATGCTCTCTTATTTCTCTATATGTTCTATCCTACCTTAGTTCCAATGTCCTCCAACCACTCCAATTGAGATTAACCGAAACGTCCCATAATGTATTCCTGTGTCAGGCGATTGTCCGGGTTCGTAAAGATCTGTTCTGTATTCCCGTGTTCAATCATGCTACCCAAATAGAAATACGCGGTAAAATCCGAAATACGTGCTGCTTGCTGCATGTTATGCGTTACAATAACGATCCGTAGATCCTTCTTCAGTTCGGAGATCAATTCCTCTACTTTACCCGTAGATACCGGGTCAAGCGCAGATGCTGGCTCATCAAGCAACAAAATCTGCGGGTCAACCGATAGTGCGCGTGCGATACACAGACGCTGCTGTTGTCCACCAGATAGTGACAGGGCCGACTCGTTAAGTCTGTCTTTTACCTCATCCCAAAGAGCTGCCCGGCGCAGGCTTTTTTCCACAATTTCATCCAATGCCTTTTTACTCTTCGTACCGCGATAGCGGGGGCCAAACGCGATATTGTTATAAATAGACTTATGGAATGGATTGGGCTTCTGCCACACCATGCCGATCTTTTGGCGAAGCTTGATTACATCCGTACCCGGCTCGTTCAGGTCTTTGCCGTCCATCCAGATATGACCTTCTGTGCGAGATCCAGCGATCTCATCATTCATCCGATTCAAAGAACGAAGGAACGTCGATTTACCGCAGCCTGACGGACCAATAAGCGCCGTCACGCTTGCTTCAGGGAATGCCAGGCTGATCTGCTTAACTGCCTGGAAATGCCCATAATATATGCTTAACTGTTCCGTACCAAAAGGTATGGCCATGTGGGATTCCTCCTTATTTCGAAGCTGTCATACGACGGTATACAACCCGACCGATCCAGCGTGCACTTAGATTGAAAGCTAGCACGAGAATGACAAGGACTGCGGACGCACCGGCTGCAACTTCCTTGGAATCTGGACCAATGCCTTCACTGTTAACTTTCCAGATATGAACGGCCAGCGTCTCAGCTGGACGGAATGGATTGAGCGGTGATCTTGGGCTCGTTGGATTCCAATCCGTGAAATCGAGCGGTGGGCTACTCATCCCTGCTGTAAACATGAGGGCAGCTGCTTCACCAAAGATCCGGCCAGAAGCCAGGATCGTACCTGTAATTAAGCTTGGCAGAGCCACAGGCAACAAGATGGATGTGATGATCTTCCATTTGGACAAGCCAAGTGCCAATCCAGCTTCTTTTTGTTCCTTAGGAACTGCGCGGAAAGCCTGCTCTGTCGTACGTACCATAAGTGGTAAGTTGAAGATCGCAAGCGCCATCGCACCTGAGATTAGAGAGAAGCCCAGGCCAAATGTATTTACAATGAGTAAAAGTCCGAACAAACCGATAACGATTGACGGGAAGGATGACAGTACCTCAACGACCAAGCGAATGAAGCTTGTAATGCGTCCTGGCTTCGCATATTCCGCCATATAAATTCCTCCGCCCCATCCGAGCGGAATCGTAATAATCAGTGTTAACACAAGCAGGAATATGGAGTTGAAAAGCTGCGGTCCAATACCGCCTCCACCTTTGAGCATCTGCGGTGCACTGGTCAGGAAGTTCCAGTCAATGTGGCCAATTCCTCGTGCCAAGATGAAACCAAGTAACCCCAGCAACAATGCAACGATGAACAGTGCGAGCACAACAATGACATAGGTAGCAATTTTATCTACTGTTTTGGCCTTCATTCTCATACCCGGTTTCTCCTTTCAAGCAAGCGAACCAGAATAACGAATACAAAGGTCATTACGAGCAATACCAGTGCCATACTCCAGAGCGCATTATTATGAACTGAATCCATTGTCGTATTACCCATACTTAATGTGATAACACTTGTTAACGTTGAAGCAGACTCAAGCAGGGACGTCGGTACATGTGGTGCGTTACCGATAACCATTTGCACAGCCAGCGCTTCACCAAATGCACGAGCCATCCCCAGTACAACCCCTGTCAACAAGGCTGGTAGAACCGTTGGGATGATGACACGATAAATCGTTTGCCAACGTGTAGCACCTAGAGCATAGGATGACTCACGCAATCCTTTAGGAAGAGCAGAGAGAGCGTCTGCCATAATACTTGTTACTGTAGGCAAGATCATAACAGCCAAAACCAAACATCCCGCAGCAATCCCGACGCCAGCTCCACCGAAAAGAGTACGCATCAAAGGCACAATTACACTCAGACCGATAAATCCATAAACAACGGATGGGATCCCAGACAACAGCTCAATTGCAGGCTGCAGTATCTTTTTCCCTTTGCCCGGTACAATCTCCGTCATAAAGAGCGCTGCACATAGGCTGAGTGGACTTGCAATCAAAGCCGCCAGCAAGGTGGTTGTAAAGGAACCGGTGATGAACGGTAATGCTCCATAAGCTGATGGTTCGGCAGACGGATTCCACGTTCTTCCAAATATGAATTCACGTAAACTCACGCCATCCCGGAAAAAGGTCGTCAGACCCTTGGACGCCACAAAATACACAATGGAAAACATAACAACGATCAGAAAAACAACACAAATCGACGTATAAATACGACCTGTCCAATCTTCCCAGTAATGTTTCTCTCTCAAGGGCCGGCGAGGTTTCATGTTGCTGTTCATTACCGTTCCCCCTTCGGTCTGTTCCATAACAACCATCCTTCATCGTAGAATTAATGTAAAATATGGGATTATTTCATAAACCGCGCAAAGAGGCTGGACCTAAGTCCGCCTCTCTCGCTGTATGAGCAAGTTCAAAGATTATTGAGTCACTGCGCCAGTTGCATCGCGTTTAACTTTCATACCGGATACTGGAATGTAGCCCAGTTCCTTAACGTCTGTCAGTTGAATTTCGTCACTCAGCATGTAATCAAGGAATGCTTTTGTAGCTGCATCAGGTTCACCTTTTGTATACATGTGTTGGTAAGCCCATACTGGGTATGTTCCAGCTTCAACATTTTCAACGGATGCTTCTACGCCTTCGTATTTCAGAACCGTCAAGCTGTCATCCAGGTAAGAAAGTGCAAGGTATCCAATAGCTCCTGGCGTTTCGGAAACCAATTTCTTAACTGTACCTGAGGAATCTTCTTGAATAGATCCTTGGATATCTTCTACTTTTGTACCCAGTGCGAAGTTCTCGAATGTTGCACGAGTTCCGGAGCTACCAGGACGGTTAACGATAACGATTGCTTGATCCGCACCACCAACGTCTTTCCAGTTCGTGATTTTACCGGAGAAAATGTCGATCAATTGTTGCTTCGTCAAGTCTGTTACACCTGCATCTTTGTTGCTAACTGGAGCGATAGCTACAACTGCTACTTGGTGGTCAACCAATTCTTTTGCTTTTGCTTCGTCTTCCAATTTCTCTTCTGCAAATACGTCGGAGTTACCGATAGTAGCTTGTCCGTCAGACACTTGTGTCAGACCAGTACCGCTACCGCCGCCTTGCACTTGTACTGTTACGTTCTTATATTCATCAACTGCCATAAATTTCTGTCCAGCTTGCTCAACCAGAGGTTGTAATGCTGTAGATCCAACAGCCAGAATGTTACCACTAAGTTCAGTGGCAGCTTCGCCTGATCCATTGCTTGCAGAACCCTCTGTTCCAGCGTTATTGTTCGATCCACATGCTGCAAGCACGAGTACGAACGACAAGGTCATCAAAATAAACGGCAACTTTTTAAACATAGTTTTGTTTTCCTCCCCCAATTTAGTGATGGCGTTTTGTGAATTTGTGTGTTCACCATCAACTCTTTAATCATTGTAGTTTCGGTATGTCATCTCAAAATCATTGTTTTGTAAACGCAATGTTAAAAATGTAGGCTGTGTTTGGAAAATAATTGGAAACACTTCATCGCTGAGTAGGTCGCTCCGGGAACGGACGTTGTTTCAATCGCTGTTATCCCCTGATGTATATGATTTGTTTTTTCCAAGGAAAACATCCGTGGATAAAGGCGAGCGCTCCGCTTTTCCACAATCGTTCCGTTCCCTGCGCTATGTCAGCGCTGATGAAACTCCCAAACATTTCAATCTACAGCCTAGGGAAGGGTAGGAAAAAGACCAGGCCTACAATGAATTGCTCCACCGTCCATTGTTAACGGTGTTTAACAATTAGTGATGGAATTCAGGAGAGGCTGGTCATGTTTTAATGCGTTATGCTCGCCTGGTCGCTATTCCAGACACCAATCGGAAAATTAAAAAAACTGCTCACAGTAAGTGCATCAGCACCAACTATGAGCAGTTTTATACTAAATTGTTTTTATAACCTAAACATTTACACGAGAACGGAGAGGACAGAAATAACATGGAGAAGCGAAGCGTTCGGCTGAAAGCTTTCTGAAAGAAAGCCACATCGGAAGCATACGCTATCCCTGGATTTTCCCTTTAGAAAGGGAATCAAAAAATTCTGGAGATAACAGCGATCGGAAAGTTATTCTGTCATCGAAATAGAAAGTGTAACTATTTTAGTTTACTAACCTAGAATCCACAACCATAACGCCAAACCCGCAAGCGTAATTAGCAATGTTGGAATGGTTAAGATCACACCAACCTTGAAATAATATCCCCATGTGATTTTCACACCTTTACGTGATAACACATGCAGCCATAGTAACGTTGCAAGCGAGCCGATCGGTGTCATTTTGGGACCTAGATCGGAGCCGATCACATTACCGTAAATTAACGCTTCACGCACAATGCCCTCAGCATTCGAACCATGGATCGCTAGGGCGTTAATCAGCACGGTAGGCAGATTGTTCATCACCGAGGATAACACTGCAGCAATGACGCCCATCCCAACAGATGCCGCTAGCACACCATGTTCTGCGATCGCATCAAGCCAGCGACTCAGATGGTCAGTCAAACCTGCGTTACGAAGCCCGTATACGACGATATACATGCCAACGGAAAATACAACGATCGACCATGGCGCTTCCATCACTACCCGTTTCAAATTAACCGCTTCGCTCTTACGCGCAAGCCATGCGAATAGCAGTGCTACGGCACCTACGATAACCGAAACCGGAATCGGGAGAAACTCACTAAGGGTATACGCAACCAACAGTAATACTAACATGAACCATGCAATGCGGAACATACGTGGGTCGCGAATAGCTTCCTTCGGATCACGCGCAGCGGTTATATCATAACGAAGCGGTATGCTTTTGCGATAGAACAAAACTAACATCACTGTGCTCGCGACAATGGAAAATATATTGGGCACAATCATCTTCGCAGCATATTCCAGAAACGTAATGCCGAAATAATCAGCAGATACGATGTTCACTAGATTACTGACGACGAGAGGTAATGATGTCGTATCCGCTACAAAGCCACTGGCCATGACAAAAGCTAGCACCATGCGTTCATCAAACTTGAGCGCTCTTACCATAGCCAAGACAATGGGTGTCAAAATAAGTGCTGCGCCATCATTGGCAAAGAGTGCTGACACAGCCGCTCCCAGCAAGATCGCGTATATGAATAACCTGCGTCCATCGCCTCCAGCAAGTCTAGCCATATGTAGCGCTGCCCACTCGAAGAAACCCGTCTCATCGAGAATTAATGAGATCATGATAATGCCGACAAACGCTAGCGTTGCATTCCATACGATGGAAGCGACATCAGATGCATCATTTAAGCTAACAACACCGCAGAGTAGCGCTAGAATCGCCCCACCCATAGCAGACCAACCAATCCCCAGCCCTCGCGGCTGCCAGATGACCAGTGTAATGGTTAAGATAAATATTAAGATGGCTATATATGTCATGAATCCTCCTGCGCCCCTATCATCCACTTCTTCTATTATACGATTACACCGCAACCGGTACGGAATAACCAGACGATCTAGTTATACAGGGCAACAGGAGGATTGTCTATCTTTATTTTCTTACTGTAAATGGTGTAGAACGTTAATCCGTTATCACTTAGGATTTGTCGCTCTTCTTCGGCGTATCTTCTATCATTTTGAACATTCCCAAGAGTCCTTGGAGCTGTTCAGCCATGCTGTTCAAATGTGCAGAAGATGAAGCAATCTCTTCAACAGATGCAAGTTGTTCTTGGGACGAAGCCGATACGGATTCGGTGTTCGCTGCCGATTCTTGGGTAACGATAGAGATATCATTCATTGCTTGAGCAACTTGAGTAGCGCCGTGCTCCATCTGCTTCGTTGTTTCAGACAGATCATCAAGTGTATGAACAACGTCTTCTACAGCAGTACGAATCTGAGCAAATGATTGCCCTGATGTATTCACGGCTTGAATACCATCGCCTACCCGAGTCTGAGCTGCATTCATCGCATGAAGGGCTGCATCCATATCCATCCGAATGTTATGAACCAAATCCCCAATCTGTGCCGCAGAGCTTCCGGATTCCTCAGCAAGCTTGCGCACTTCTCCAGCTACGACGGCGAAGCCACGACCTGCATCACCCGCTCTTGCCGCTTCAATGGACGCATTCAGCGCCAGTAGATTGGTCTGTTTGGAGATGGAAGCAATGACATCAACCATGCTACCGATCTCTACGGAACGGGCATTCAAGGATTGTACTACCTTCGCCAGTTGTTCCACCGTTTCCTGAATGCTATTCATCTGTTCCATTGCTTCGCTCGCTGCCTCATTACCCGAATGAGCCGCACCTGAAGTATGACGCATATTCGTAGTAATGGATTGCACACGTTCAGACATAAGACGTACGTCTTCCACCATACGGCTCATTTGTCCTGAACCTTCTTTGACACTCCTTACTTGCTGCTCTGCACCTTCGGCAAGCTCCTGTACCGCCAGCGTAGAGTGCTCAATCGCTTTGGTCGTTTGTTCTGCACTAGCCGACAATTCCTGCGAAGAAGCCGATACTTGCTCTGTCGTTTCTTGCACACCCAGAATCATCATGCGGAGGTTATCAACCATTCGTTCAAAGTACTTCGCCAAGTCACCCACTTCATCTTTGCGACCTGTTTCCATTTTGACAGTCAGATCACCCTTACTTACAGCTCTAGCCGATTCTTGCAGTCGTTTGATTGGACGCAGCATCGAGCGCGTAAACCAGATAATAAAGATGAGGGTAATGAATGTAGCTGCCAGAATGACAATAAATGTTGCCATGCGAATATCTTTACTTGCTTCGGTTACTTCACTTTTAAACATCGTGCCGGCAATTTTCCACCCTGTTGCTTCATTAGTAGAGAAAATCATCATTTTCGGTGCATCATTATACACGTAATCGAATTGTCCTTCTTGTTTCTCAAACATCTCATTTAAGGTGTCACTTGTATCCTGCGTTCCAGCTTCTACAACAGGAGATACGACATAATTTTTGTTGGCATCCATAATAATGACGTAGCCTTCTTTACCTACCCTGATGGATGCCTGTTCACGCAGATCCGTTAGATCCATGGACAAACCAACTACAGCGGATTGATCGCTCAACGTTTTGGAGATAAATACAACGGCTTTTCCATCCGTATTAAGGGACACATTCGATACAGCGGCTGTGCCGGGCTTCGCCATCGCAAGCTTGTACCACTCTCGCTCCCTTGGATCGTAGGCATCGCCGCGCAAGCTACTTTCCGTCGGTTTCCCCCGAACCATGACTCCCTCTGTCGTACCTACAAAAATATTATTGGCGTCCGGATGTAAACCCAGATATTGCTCCAGCTTCGCCTGAAGCTCGGTGCTATCGCTCTCACCCTTAATTAAACTTGAATCAAGCGTATTGGCAAAATAGTTAATGTCGTTCACTTTATAACTGACTTGGCTCTCCACGATGGAATTCGCTGTACTCACACTTTGCTCGGCACTATCCATCAGTTGTTCTTGTACGCTATCCTCTGCAATAATTAACGTAACGAAGCCGATCGCCAGACTAGGCAGAATCAGCACGGCCAAGAACGATACCAATAGCTTGTTCCTTATATTCCAGACAAAACCTTTCTTTTTACTCTTCTTTTTATTATTTTTTGGTTTGGCAGGTTTAGCTGCTTTTATCTGCTTTTGATCCTGGCTCATCACGTTTCTCCCCCTCAAATATCAAAATTGTCCTCATTCTCTTTTATGTATGGACTACTCTTAAAGGCCTATATTATATATCGGCTGAATGGGGGGATTTATTTGATAAAAAAATGGACATTGCATGCCAAACAAGCCAACTTCTATACGAAGTGACTTGTTCGAGGTGTAAGGTCATATTTGGTATTAATACTATTTTCAATTCGAATAGGTTGGAGGCTGTGCCACAGGTTTCCCAAAATAATATCCCTGTGCCAGCTCTATCCCGGCAGAACGACAAAACTCAAATTCTTCGATGCGTTCCACGCCTTCGGCAAGCACCTGACCGCCAAATCGACGCGACATCTCGACAATATGAATGATTTTCTGCTGTTTTACAGGATCATCATCACAATGATCAATGAGACTCCGATCTATTTTGACAAAATCCGGTTCTAATCGATTCATCAGCTCTACCGTCGAAAACCCGGCTCCCACATCATCCAGCGCTACAGACATCCCATGATTACGATATACCTGAAAAATATGCTGTAAGGCATCCATGTGTTTAATCGGCTCGGTCTCAACAACTTCAAATACAAAGTCTTTAGGGTCTAACCTTAATCGTTCAATGACTTCAAATGTATGTGTTAAGCAGTATTCGGGGTTATATATGGAGGAAGGTAAGAAATTAACAAAACGCTTAATTCCCTGTGGCAAAAAAACGGAACTCGTCTCAATGGCCGAGATCCTTGCTGTTCGATCTAAAAAGGATTGCAATCCCGTATCCCGTGCAATTTCAAACAATTCATACGCATTGAATGATCTTCCGTTCTCAGCAGGACGTAAGAGGAATTCATATCCAATAATTTGCTGTGAAGCATCCACAATGGGCTGCATATGACTACTGAATCTTTTTTCTAAAATAATCGAAACCATATCCGCATGCTTGAACCGATTCTCCAGCATTCCCAGACTGATCCAGTCTTCCTGGTCTGCCTGCTCACGAATTGCTCTCACTTGAAATGAAATCGTGTCCAATACAGCTTGACTCAGCTTCCTGATCTTCTCCAGATTGCTCTGCAGCATGTCAAGATTGTCAAAATGCACCCAGATATAGCGATCTGAATGCTCGCTACTCATCCCCTGCGTTTGCAGCGCTTCCAGCAAAATGGGGGAAAACGGACGCAGATACAGGGTACCTTGATCCTCAATCGGATAAATTGGACTGCAGCCACTGCAATTCATGTAGAACCCCCTTGCCGTTTCATTAATATTAGTATATACCCAAAGTTTGTAAATATTATAGCACGGGTATTCAAATTAATCTCTACTGTTTTGGTGACTTCCTCTATGACGGGGAGTGAGCTTTTAGACTTATCAAAAAAACCGACAGTCTTAAGACTGTCGGTCGTCAATCTGCACATTAGGAAGCAGGAATTATGATTTTCTGTCCAACTTTCAAGTTGTGCACATCTTTAATTGCATTTACCGTTACGAGTTTGCGCCAGTCCACACCATATTTCAATCCGATGCGGTACAGGTTATCTCCTTTTTTCACCACATATACAACGTTGTCCTTTGCAGGTTTTTCCGGTTGTGGCTTAGGTGTTGGAGCCGGTGCAGGTGTCGGAGTTGGTGCTGGCGTTGGAGTAGGTTCAGCCCCTGTTGTTGGAGTTGTAACCGCGTCTCCTGTCAATTTCAAACCATACTCAGCAAAACCATCTTCGTTTGTACCGATGAAAGACATCGCTGGATTAGCTTCAACCAGAGCCTTCGCATCTGGAGAAGAAGCAAACACCACTTCGAGATCATTCAAGGCTGCTGCAGTTACACCTGCTGACGGTTTAATTGGTGCCAAAGACCAGTTACCATCAGCTGTTGGGTTAATCGTTTTGTTCTCACGAATATAATCGATAATGACTTGACGGTTCTCATCCGGTGCAGCCAGAACGATGCGTTTACCATCTGGATTGGCTAGTTTGGATGAAGAAGCACGATAGTTATTCGTAGCTACAATGAATTTTTGTGCTGGATCAACCGGTTTGCCTTCAAAACTCAGATCCTTAATCCGGCTTGCGGATTCATTAACCACTGTTGCTTTGGCATCGTATTTCGCTGGTTGTGTCACATCGATCTGATATGTCACCCCATCAATAACGTCAAAGTTATATGTTGGGAAGTCCATATTGATCAATTGCTGCTGTCCACCTTTGGCAGGGTCGATATGATTGAATTGTCCTGCAGACCATTCGAGCCATTCTTTGAGTTCAGCACCGTTGATCTCAACAGCATGTACCGTATTTGGATATACGTACAGATCTGCTACGTTCTTGATTGCAATTGTTCCTGCAGGAATATTCGTGTAGTACGAAGCACCTGAACGTCCACCTGCTTTGAATGGCGCTCCAGCAGACAATACAGGAATATTCTCATAATCCGTTCCTTGCAGATGTTTCTCAACATACCATTTCTGTGCATTCGTTACGATCTGAATGGATGGATCATCTTGAACGAGTGCGAAGAAGCTGTTGATTGGTGCAGTTGTCTCGCCAACAGGACCACGAACATATTCAAGTGTACCTTCATGCTCTTCGTGAACAGCATCAATGATCTCTTGGTCAGCGTCCACCAATGGTTTTTTGTTCGCTGTATCATAGATCGGACGTGCTTCTGTAGAAGAATCCACTACTTTCCACTTGCCGTCTACTTGCTCCAGATCCAGATCAATAATACCTAGGTGATCGCCCCAGAAACCTGGTTCAACAGATGGAACGCCATTAATTGTACCTTTTTCAAGATCTACACCTTTTTTACCTGCAAAATCAGCACTTGGGAAGACTTTGTGGGCATGTCCGAACAAGATCGCGTTAATACCTTCAACTTGGCTCAGATATAATACGGAGTTCTCCATCAGGTCTGTTTGAGGGATATCCTCGAAACCGGAGTGAGGAATAGCAACAATAATGTCAGCACCCTCAGCCTTCATTTGTGGAACGAATTTTTTCGCAGTTGCGATTATATCCTTGGCAATGACTTTACCTTCAAGATTCGCGCTATCCCATTGCATAATTTGTGGTGGAACGAAGCCAATCACGCCCACTTTGATCGTGTGCTCTTTGCCATCTTCGTCCGTTACTTTTTTGTCGAGAATTTCATACGGTGTGAAGTAGTTCTTGTCATTCGTTTCATCATCATCACCGTCATCGATATATACGTTGGCATTGATATAAGGGAAATTAGCGCCTTCCAGCGTCATATCCAAGAAATCAAGGCCATAGTTAAATTCGTGGTTACCAATGTTCCCTGCATCATAATCAAGCAGGTTCATTGCTTTATATACAGGGTGAGTTTCACCCTTTTTCAGTGGATCAATCTTGGCAACATAATCTCCCAATGGATTTCCTTGAATCAAGTCACCATTGTCAAATAGCAGGCTGTTCTTCGCCTCGTCACGTGCATTTTTGATCAGGGTTGCTGTCTTAGCCAGTCCATACTGATCGGTTTCTTTGTCAGAATAATAGTCGTAGTTGTGCAGATTGACGTGAATATCTGTCGTTTCCATAATCCGCAATTTAACTTTGGCAGCGTCCGCAGCCGATACTGGTACTGGAAATACCGCAAGCACGTTAAATGCAACCAAAGCGGCAGTCAGGCTTGATAATACTTTCTTACTCTTTTTCAAAATAACCCCTCCCGGTTATGTACATTGAATCATGCATTAGTACGCAAACGAACAAGCGCAGACCAAGATAGATTCCATGGGTTGTGCGTGCTGATCTTCTGATGAAACCATCAAAATCCCAGGTTAGTTTATCTCACATGAACATCTATTCATATCTGTGCGTGTCGTTTACATTCCAAATAATACCGCAATGTGAAGTCGTTGAAAAGCTTTATTTTTTTACGTTATCCGCACATACCTGCCCTACTTTACACAATCATGCGTAATTTCGACAAATTTCTCGCGTTTTTTTGTAAAAATAGTTTACTCATCATGCTAAATACGTATATTACATTCATCTTACATGTATATCCATTTTAGAACGATTATGTCTAACCTCAAAAAACCGCGAAGCCACATGGCCTCACGGTTGAAACCTCTTCCGAGACAGTGCATTCACGCATCGTTCGCAAAAGGTGATTCATAAGTACGAATTCTATTGTTCCCACACTTGATGTTCGTGATCTTTCCCCGTATATTCAATCCGCGTTGGTGTAATGTCCAGAATGACATAATTCGGATCCTGAGGACCGTCAAACCATGCCTTCAATTCATCATTCCACACCTGTTCACGCAAACCCTCATTTTTCGTAATTTCACACGTTCCTTCTACCTCAACAACTTCTTTGGAGCCACCCGACTCATAACCAAGCAAAAGACTTACATTCGGATTGTTCTCCAATTCTTCTACCTTATGCGTGCGACGATTCGTTGCAAGATGAATGTTCATTCCATCGTTAAACAGCGCCATATAGCGAGATTTGGGTTTGCCATTCTCCACCGTGGAGAAGCTACAAAACGGATTATTCTCTAATGCCTTTACAATGTTCTCTTCCAATTCAGTCCGGTTCATGGGAGTTGCTCCTTTCGGGTTTGGGGATATTTTGACAGAAGCTGTGTGTGACGTTACGGTTACGGATCGTTCTTTCGATCGCTGTTGTTTCTGAATTTTCTCATTGAAATTTCTATCGGTATAAAATTCAGAAACAAAGGCGAGATCATGCTTCCGAAGTAGCTTTCTTGCAGAAAGCTTTTAGCTTCGCTTCTTCAGAATCGATTCCGTTCCCTTCACTACTTTCAGAGTTCTTCAACTGGCACCGCTTATAACGATATTGTTGTATAAGCCTGTACTTATAGTGTACCCACCTCATCATTGGTGAATCCATGAACCGGACCTGCAAACGTGACAATACTGGAAATTTTATTTATTAAAATGTTTATATATCAAAATAGGCACATCTATTTGATTAGCTACTGTTAGTTCAGATCGCCAAGATAAATCTTGGAGGAGTCCTGTGCGAGCAGCATCTCTCCGATTCTTTTTGGATATAACCGAACCTTAGACAGGTCTTCAAGCGGAATCCATTCCACACCAACCTGATGGTTGTCCGGATTAGACCCCTCGTAGCTTGTCGCTGACGGATCGATTAAACTGCATGCAAAATAAAACTCGACCTGATGGTAATCCGCATCCCACTCGGCGAACTCGTGGTTTTTACCGATATACTCCCGAATGTGCATCAACTCACCCACTGTAACCGCCTGACCAATCTCTTCGAGACATTCCCGCAGTACAGTATCCTTCAATTCCTCATATTTCTCTTGTCCCCCACCAGGGAAAATATACGCTGTACCGTACTGATCCTCCACACGAATCACGAGCAATCGTGCATCTTGTACAATGACAGCTTTCGCCGAATTACGTATCGGTTTAGTCATGTTTATCTCTCCTACTCATCCAATTGTTCCTATCGCAGACAGGGTAACCCCCTCGGCCTCTAGCATAGCACGAATCTGGCGTGCAAACGTAAGGGCATGTGCCCCGTCACCATGTATGCATATCGTCTCTGCTTTAATAGGTACGCTCGTTCCTGCGGTCGTATCAACAAGCCCTTGCTTCACCATCCGAAGGATCTGAGCGAGCGATTGTTCGATATGCTGAATCAGTGCCCCCTCCTGACTTCGCGGAGTTAACCTACCATCTGCTCCATAGGTTCGATCTGCAAATACCTCGCTCACGCTACGCAAACCAATGCGATCCGCTGCTTCGATCATGGCGCTACCTGCCAAACCGTATAGATACAGTTCAGGCTGAACCTGATAGATAGCTTCCGCAATTGCCTCGGCCAAGCCAGCATCATCGGCTGCCATATTGTACAGGGCTCCATGCGGCTTCACATGATGCATCTGTCCTCCTTGAGCACGGACAAATGCATCCAAAGCACCCATTTGATAAACTACCATGTCATAGGCTTCCCGAGGCGTGATCTCCATACGTCTTCTGCCAAACCCTTGTAGATCAGGTAAACCCGGATGGGCTCCAATAGCGACATGATGTTCCATGGCAAGTTCTACAGTGCGCCTCATCGTCCCCGGATCGCCAGCATGAAAGCCACAGGCAATGTTTGCGGAGGTGACCAAAGGCAATATTGCTTCGTCCGATTCCATTTGATAAATCCCGTAACTTTCACCTAGATCACAGTTTATATCCACATGTTTCACCGAAGTTCCTCCATTCCCGCTACCATCCTGCTGCGAATAAAATTCTCAGCCAATCGTAGATGCCGCTCCTGTTCGAGCCATAACATCTCCGCTTCCCTGAATGTGATCTGTCTAAAAGTAACCCTTGTTCCAGGTCTAGCCTGCGCCAGAATTGGTAAGTCAACCCGAGCAACCTGACCAAGTACAGGATAGCCGCCTATGGTCTGATGATCTGCCATCAAAATGATCGGCTGACCGTCCGCAGGAATCTGCACCGTTCCATAGGTGACCGCTTCAGATAATCGCTGCTCTCTGGCTTGTTTCCGTTCTAGGACAGCACCTTGCATACGATAGCCCATTCGATCCGATTGAGGCGATACAAGGTAAGGCTCTTCGTAAAATGTTCTTAAGCTTTCTTCCGTAAATCCACGATCCTCTATGCCCGGTACAATACGGATAACAGGCTCCTCGTGATAGCCCGGCCATTCATTGCTGGAGAAATACCATGCAGTTGCTTTCACACGATGAACATCAGACTTCCGTTTCGTCCCCCAGAAATCCAAGATCATGCTCGCTTCTGTAGAAGGCTTTCCGATCCTCAGCTTGTCACCGACATGCAAAGCACGTCCATCGATACCACCGATTCCGGTCTTCAGATCCGTACTTCGGCTTCCCATGATTACAGGCACATCGATGCCACCTGCAACGGCCATATATGTTCGGAGCCCTGAGCGACATTGTCCGAATCGCAAGACTGCTCCGGCAGGCATTACAATGGGGCGCCACATCGGAATGTCCATATCATCTACCTTTGCTGACAGATCGGCTCCGCATAAAGAGATCAACTGGTCGTCCTCGAATCGGAGCTCTGACCCCGTCATCGTCATCTCAATTACGGCTGCATTCCGAGTGTTGCCCACTAACATGTTAGACACCCTCGCAGCAAAGGTATCCATCGCTCCTCCGGGATGAATTCCATACCGACGTTGTCCGAATCTACCTTCATCCTGAACGGTGGACAACAGACCTGAGCGGATCACTTCTATGCTCATGACATAGCCCCCTGATGTTCGAAATACTCTTGAATGGATATAGGTGTGAAGCGAACCCGATCCCCTGCAGTCAATAAACTAGGTGGATTGTCATCTGGACGAAACAATGGGATTGGGGTTCGCCCAATACACTGCCAGCCTCCAGGAGTCGCGAGTGGATATATGCCCGTCTGCTCACCGCCGATTCCAACTGTGCCAGCTTCCACACGAAGTCTTGGCGTTGCACGTCTTGGTGTGGCAATACGCGCAGATAGTCCCCCCAAATAGGGAAATCCCGGGGCGAATCCAAGCATATGCACCAGATATTCACCTGCTGTATGAATAGCGATAACCTCATCTGGCGTTAATGCATGCACTGACGCTACATATTCAAGATCCGGCCCAAACTCTCCCCCATAACATACGGGTATCGTAACCGTTCTGGCTTGTTTGGATGCTGCCGCCGATTGTAATTCTTGTAAAGAGGAGAGGAGGAGGTTACGCAAGTATATGTATGGGGAGGTGGCTGATGTATCGGCTCGTGGGTGTTCGTATGATCCACCTATTTCTATTGTCGTAGATGTAGAATCTAGACTGCTAGACATATGTTGCATTAGAAGATAAGGGTCGTAGAAAAGTGTGACCGATGCAAATGACGGAACAGCCTCTATTATACCTGGGATATGCATATGATCTTGTTCTAGCATAGAGCAGACGGACATTACCCGCTGATGAACCTCATCGGAGATCATATCCCCGCAACGTATAATGATTGTTGACTCACTTAAAGGAGACACCATCTCTTCTGTCCACATATACATCGGTGTATTCAAGCTCTCTCCTCCTCACCCTAGTTACAAGCGGGCTTTTTCAATAACCTTTATCATTTCGTGACGAACAAATGTAAACGGCTCTGCCTCTTCTGTACGAATCATAAAATATAGGGTTTGCAGAAAGACTCGTACATTCATCGCCTGCTGGCTGGTCTCTTGCAGTGTCTGGATTCCCCTAGAATCTGAACGTTGAAGAGAATCGATCCAACTCGTAATTTCGCTTAGCTCCAACAGGTTACGGCGGAGAATCGCTACGACGGCATGCGCAATTCGCTGATCCTCATCATAGATGTACACTGTACTAGACTCCATTATTTTCACAGCGAGTGCTGCCATTAGCTCCTTTAAGCCAGATCGATCGATATCAGACGATTGCGCGAGATCCTCGGCGGCATCTGCACCATGAGCTGGAGCATGTGCCCATCCCTTATCCTCGACGTACCCTCGAATATCCTTCTCTTCCTTCAAGTACGCAACCAAACGTTCCTGTACACGATCGATATCTGTTTTGTTTAGAAAAGGGCTTTGCCGATCTATACTAAGAATAGGAGGCAATAACAACACCGAAAATGTTCTTGTAAACACACTGTCCGTCCCCTGCTCACCCAGACGATAGAAGAGATGCTCATCATCTATCGCTATATGCAATATTTCTCTCAGCTGGTCAGCAGAGAACACACCATGCGCAATCCAAGTTGCAAACGTAACATAGATAAGTTCGTCCCGCAGAACCGGATCGGTGCTGCCAATATGTCGTAACATATGCCATGCCACTTCATATGGGTTCTCAATATCAGAAGGCGATGTATCGTTCCTCCGGAAAAGCTGCAACTGTTCTTTCAGCGCTACAGCTTCCATCTATCGCGTTCCTTCAGAAGTATTCAGATGCACGCTGCAGTTGTACAACTCACAACCCCAAGCCTCTGCGTTCTTTTCGATCCGGGTAACGGAAGTATTGGACAGCTTAACACTTACATCAAGTTCAGGCAGCAATCCTCTAAGGGTATTACGGAGTATCGCTCCGTGACTAACGACAAGTACTCGATCATGTGGATGCTTACGGCAGATTTCTTCAATGACCTCCATACCACGTGACGTTCCCGCATCGGCTGTCTCTCTTCCCAATTCTAGGCTGCTCCAATCTGCGCCCCACCGTGACACCCGCTCCTCTTCTGTAGTTCCTTCAACCTGACCTCCGCCCATTTCACGTAGACGTGGATCGAGATGAATCTCCTTGATACCCAGTTGATCACCGATGATTCGGGCTGTCTCACTGGCACGTTCCAGATCACTAGCATAGATCGCGTCCCATGAATCTGAGCTAAGTCTTGCGGCAAGCAATAACGCCTGTTCTCTACCTTCTTGATCCAGCGGGTTGTCCGTCTGCCCCTGTGATCGCTTCTCTTTATTCCAAGCCGTACTCCCATGGCGAATTAGAGTTAATTGTGTCATTTTGGTTCCTCCCTGTTAAGTTCCTCGTCTGTAAAATGCTTTGTCATCTTAGGCTTGGCGAATTTGTCGCCATTATAGAGGGTAGACCCATTTCGCGGAATGGATAAGCTATCCCATGACGTCTCTTTGAGCATTTTGGCGACATAAACCATCTGTCCAACATGATACGGATAATGTGCTAGCTGGCGGATGATTGCCTCCATGACGGTATGGCCCTCATTACGAATGTAGATGATATGGGATAATTGATCGGGTGTGAATGAACGAATGGCGCTCAGCAAACAGCTCCAGCCTTCCTCCCATTTGTCCAGCAATTCCTCCCGCGTAGATAGATCGTTGATAAATTCAGCATCACGTTCCCGCCACGCTTTCTCGCCATCTGTCGTTAATACATCTGTCCAACGGGATAACATATTCCCCCATAGATGCTTTACTATCACAGCAATGCTGTTTGTATCTTCATTCCAGGATTGAAATAATTGCTCCGTCTCAAGTTGCGCCATGGCCTTATCCCCGAGCTGTTTGTAATATAAAAATTGTTTCTCGGCAGTCTCCAGAAAGCTTTGATTGAGATCCATAACATCACACCTTTCCTGATATGAGAATGTTAATTTCAATTTCTACATAGCGATCAGATAATGAAGCTCATCCTTTTAAGGTTCCTACATGATTAGAATCAGAAGTTATCTCACTATTCCGGAAAAGAAAATGATCCATCTTCATTTGGGCTAAAATCGAGAACCTTTTGCACGGCATCCAGATTAAGCTGACCATAGATATGTGGGAAAAGTTCGTTTAAGTTATACAAATCCTCATATACTAACTCTGCTTGTAATACTTTCTCATTGATACCAAGCAGGAGTAGATCGGTACGTCCTTCATAATATTGCCCAGCTACCCACGGAATCTGCTCTTTCGTAGAACAATGAATGAAACCATCTGTATTCAAGCTGTCAGGAGCATAGAAGCTCTCCCCCGATAGTTGCTCCCAAGTGGAGCGGGATATGATACTGTAGATCATCGTTATACCTCCTGAATTCATATGTAAAGTTCAATGCAAAACCAATGCTATAACATTACAAGTTCGATCCGTCATTCATGTATTATAGATCATCCCGAATGCGGGAGTATATTTTCTGATCGGTGAAGACACCTTTGATTTTCAATTGCTTACGCAGTATTCCTTCATATGACATGCCAATCTTCTCCATCACACGTGCAGATCCTATATTACCTGCATTGCATCTACCACCTAGACGATTGCAGTCAAGCTCTTCAAAACAATAATGTACAATCGGCTGCATCGCTTCAGATGCAACACCCTGATTCCAATATAAACTAGATATAGCATATCCTAGCTCAGCACTATGCATAGACTCATTCAGATCAAAGATCCCGCCTCTACCAATCAGTTGACCTGTCTCTTTCCAAACAAAAGCCCATATATAAACTGTTCTACGCTCATAGTTGTCCAAGACGCGTTGAATATAATGAACCGAGTCCTCAACCGTCTCGTGGCTGTTCCACAAGCTCTGTTGACTCACACGTGGATCGGAAGCAAATTGGAAATACTCATCAACATCATTCATTGTGAGACGTCTTAGTAACAATCGCTCTGTCTCAAATTCCGGGGATTCACTAAACAGCTTATCCACATTCATCAACAGCATCTCCTTATCAATACCTTTATCGGCACCTATTTCTAAATACCTGCTTCACCATCTTACATGCGATTGATATTGCTCGGGAAATAACGATCCAACATATACACACACAGAATTCCAGCAGCATAACGAATGAGATCAACCACAAGGAAACCATGGCCCAAAATAAGTGCACCTAACAACGTTGAACGAATCTCAATCAACCATGGTGTCTGAATCAATTGTGAGAATTCGATCATCCAGCAGAACAGCAAACTAATCATCGCTGTCCATACTTTACTACGCCTAAGCCATACCATGCGTACACCAAAATAAATCATGCCTGCCCACAGTGCATCTCCTGCATGTTCACTCACCCACTTGGGTAACTGATCTCCATAATGACGCGAAGCAAGACCTAGTCCCATCGTGATGATCGTTGCTATGAAATAGACAAGTCTGCTTCTCATTGGATCTGCTTACTCTTCAATCGATACCCTTCAAGGTACTTGGTATAGGCACGATGTTTCATCCCTTCAATCTTGTCACTCATCTGAAAAGTCAGTGCCGAGAGAATCGATAACAGGAGATATCGAAGATAAGCCACATCATTCGAATTGCACTCTGAACTTATAATGGAACCTTTCAAACGATCACATCCGATCCTTGCGATTCTGATAAAGGTTACAAGAAAGGAGCGTATAATCTACGCTCCCTGCCTCTTTTCTTTTGTATAAATATTACATATATAACGCTATTTGTCACCAGATACATATCATATTACAGACCCGTGTTGTAGTTCTGAGATTATTTTACCGTAACAGGTATGCTCACTTTTTTGTTTCCCCATTTTGCTACAATGGAGGTTTTGCCCTTGGATACCGCTTGAATCTTCCCGTTTGTAACCGTCGCTACACCAGGCTTAGTGCTGGTCCATACTGCACTGTTGGTTACGACAGTCATTTTGCCCGTATCATACTGAGCCATCAAGCTGAGTGTCGTGCTTCCTTGCGGAGATAACACCAGTTTTTTCTGCCCTGTAATCAATTTTTTGAGCAAAGGTACGACAGTAACCTCTACAGTGATTGTCTGATCTTGATACGTTCCTGTCAAGGTTGCTTGTCCTTCAGTCAACGTCTTAACGGTACCATTTTTAACTGTAGCTACACCATTATTAGAAGAGGTCCAGATCACCTGTTTCGAAAGATTGATTGTTTTGCCATTCGCATATGTACCAACTACTTTCAATACCTTCGACTTCTTGATGTTGAGCTGTAATGCCTTCGGTGTTACATCGATCTTCGTAATCACATCCGTGATGGCAACCGGTACTTTCACCGTTGTTGAACCGTACTTCCCTTGTAATAATACGCGACCAGGTGTAATACCTCTGATCTTCCCGTCTTCCAACACAGCCGACGAGCTGGAAACTGTCCATACAATCTCCGAAGTGACGTCTTCTGACTTGCCATTCGCACGGGTAATCGTTACTTTCGGCAGTGTACCTTCACTACCTTTGACAAAACTATAGGAGGTAGGCGAAGCCTTGATGCTCTTAATCTTATCCTGAACCTGAACAACCAATTGAGCCTTCGCTCCATCGAGCTGTGCAAAGATCGTTGCTTCTCCGGCTGATACAGCCTTCACTTTCCCCTTTGCAATCGTTACAACGGCTGCATTGCTGGTTGACCACGTAACTCCCTCTGTCACATCCTGTTTATTATCAAAACCTTCAATGACGGCCATAACCTGAAGCGTAGCCGTCTCAGATACACTCATTTTCTGCGGGCTCTCATTGGTGATCTCAATCGAAGTGACATCTCCTGTGGCGGCAAAGACTAGTGTTGGTGCTAGCACCCCGAATACAAGAACTAGAGCGAGTGCTCCGCGAAGTGCCTGTTTCATACTAATCATGAACTTTTCATCCTCCTACTATCCAGTATTTTACTTCTATTATAGTATATCGGAATTGATATGCACAAAAGTGAATTGTAATATAACTAAGAGCAGCATCTAAATTTAAAATCGACATTTTCTTCTTTTTTAACCTAGGAGACTATACTTCTTCTTCCTTCATCTGTGAACGAAAAACATCTCTTGTTGCTTCAATAAAAGATAGCATGATCGGTGAAAGCCACTTGTCCTTATGCCACAACATTTGTGTGTGCACCTGTAAGTCCGAAATTTGCCATGGAAGAACAACAAGTTCCCCGCGCTCAACTTCAGCTTGCACGACGATTTCGGGAAGAAATCCGATACCTATGCCTGAGATCGCACATTGTTTAATGGCTTCAGCACTTTGAAACTCCAGATATGTGATGCTATCAATACCCTCTTTCTCAAATGAACGATCAAACATCGTTCGATATGGACACCCCTTTTCATTCGTCAGGAATACTTCTTCATGAAAATCTTCTAACTGCAGCACAGCTCGCTTAGCGAGAGGGTGATCTGGAGCCGCTAACAAACGGAAATTTTCTTCCACAAGTGATTCAACCACAAGCCCCTTCGAGCGAATAGGTTCATCCAGCATATACACGATATCTGTCGTTCCCTCGAATAACGTTTGCTTAAGCTCTTGATTCGGAACTGAGCGAAAGATCAGACGAACGCCGGGATGTTGCGAACGAAACCTTTGGAAAACTGGCGGAAGCCGATAGGAGCAAATAACCTCATTCGCACTTATCGTTAAGGTACCACTTAGTTTTTCATTATCATGAACAACACTGCGAGCTTCGTCCATTTTCTCAAGAATGCCTTGGGCGTGTGTTAAAAACCGTTTCCCCGCAGTTGTGAGCGCGAGTTGCTTACCCAACCGATCAAAGAGGCGCACACCCAGCTCATCTTCCAATGCTTTAATTTGCATCGTGACATTGGAAGGAACGTAGCTCAGCACTTCTGCTGCACGTGTGAAATTCAAAGTTGTTGCAACCGTGCAAAACGTATTCAGTTGACGCAATTCCATCCGATGCTTCTCCTTCTATCTTCAATTTTATTGAACACTACATTGAATTATATTCACTTTTATTGAGGATATCACGGCTCTATACTGAGCACAAGAGATCACAGTGAACATGTGGTCTTCATTTTGAAGGGAGCGAATCCACGATGGACTATGAAATATATAATTTGGGTGATGTACTTTTACAATCAGGAGTCACGTTACCAAATGCTTTTCTTGCTTATAAAACATACGGAAAATTAAATGAACAGAAGGATAATGTTATTGTCTATCCAACGGCTTTTGGAGATCATCATGTTCAGAATGAATGGCTCATTGGCAGCGGGATGGCACTCGATCCCGAGAAATACTTTATTATCGTTCCCAATTTGCTGGGCAATGGGCTATCTTCGTCTCCAAGTAATACGCCGCCTCCATTCGATCGGGCTAACTTCCCACAGGTAACCATTTATGACAACGTTCAATTCCAGCACCAGCTGCTGACTGACAAATTCGGTATTCAAAAAGTTGCTCTTGTCGTTGGGTGGTCCATGGGCGGCATTCAGGCATTTCAATGGGGTGCAAGTTACCCGGAGATGGTCGAACGAATTGCACCTTTCGGAGGCATCGCCAAACCTTGGCCTCACACATATGTGGTGCTGGAAGGGGTAAAATCTTCACTGCTATCTGTCGTTGGCTTCGACTCAAGCAAACTAAACCAACTAACCTCTACAGACATGCGTGCCGTTGGTCGGGTGTATGCAGGATGGGGACTATCCCATGCGTTTTATAGAGAGGAGCTTTATCGTGAGATGGGATTTGACTCATTGGAGGATTTTGTAGCTGGTGTCTGGGAAAATAGCTTTATGAATATGGATCCGCATAATGTTCTGACCATGTTATGGACAGGTCAGCATGCAGATATTAGTGCCAACCCTTCCTATAACGGAGATTTTGAACGAGCGCTTAAGAGTATACAAGCCCTTGCCTTCATCATGCCGGGAAGCACCGATCTCTTCTGTACAGCAGACGATAATGAATATGAGGCTGCACGTATCCCTCATGCTACCTTTAACCCGATCCCATCCATCTGGGGTCACTTTGCTGGTCGCGGCATCAACAGTGCCGACAATCAATTTATCGATGATAATCTGAAACACTTGTTGTCGCTTAGCGCAAACAAATAGAATGTCATCAGCCTAAAGAATCGTATATGAGGTCACCAGGATGAACTGATTTGACCTCTTTTTTTCAACCCGGTGATCGTGTATTCGGTAACATCCAATAAAGCGAAGCAAGACATGAACGGGGAAGAATCCTGCTGCACAATATAAAAAAGCTTAACTGGCGACTTCTCTCTGAATTCATTCGAGAGAAGTCGCTTCGTTTGCGAGCGTTCATTATAATCAAATAATAACTATACGAATTCGAACCAGCACTATTCAGTTCAGCAACACTATTTCTATCACAGCTGTGACGGTAATGTTAGTTTTTGAGAGGAGTTGCACCGAAGGATGGAGAACAAAACAAATATTTTAATCGAGAGATCAGATTGTATCCTTTATTACGCGGATTTGGATCTAACCAACGAACACGGAGCAGGCTGGATTGGCGGGAATGCGCCCGTTTTATTTGACGATCCATCCAACCTCATCCACGAACACGACCAAAAATATGTATTTTATCTAAGTCTCAAGCATCCCTTTAAACCAGATAGCATGATTTCAATTTTTATCCCAGAAGATCGTGATAAGCATTTGGAGAACAACATTTATCCAAACTGCGCGGTCAAGGTGGTTGAGCATCCCATTTCAGCAGAAAGCACGCATAATACCTTTGCTAATTCAAATCTTATCAAACACATCATCTCAGATGGTCAACTATGCAATGATGAAAAATCAATGGATCAACCCTTTTTAATTAAAGTGGGAGGCAACCCGAGACTGATTCAAAATGAAGACTATTATTTTGCCAAACTTAAGGAAGAGTCACTTTCATTCTTTGTCCAAGTAGATGAAGATGGTTATCCTGACACATTGATTCAAGCCGATGGTAGTTATCCTTTTTATTTTGGTTCATTATATATTTTCGGCAAAGCGGGAACGGAATTCGCACATCCCATTGCAGGTTTTTGGCAGTTTTCTTAAACCTAATTAGCGAGGTTAGCAGACTCTCCGATTTTCATTAAACTTGTCTTATTGAAGAAACCATACATACAAACGGACAAATGAAAGCAGAAAAAGACAGGCTGCTGAAACAACAATCCTGTATGATATGCATCAAGGAGTGATCACAACATGAAATGGATTCAGCCATTACAAACAGCTATTCAATATATTGAAGATCATCTGCTTGAGGACATGACCATTGAACAAATTGCGGCTGAAACCAACCTGTCTCTCTTTCATTTTCAACGTACATTTTCCTTATTAGCTGATGTTACGATTGCAGAATACATCAGGCGAAGACGACTAACATTAGCAGCATATGAGCTTCTACAAAGCGATGGCAAAATCATTGATTTAGCGTTCAAGTACGGTTATGACACGCCCGAGTCATTTTCCAAAGCTTTTCGCAGACAACATGGCTTTCCCCCTAGTGAAGCCCGTCGAAATAAGATCTCAATCAAGGCGTATAACCGCTTGGTTATTCAGCTTAGCTTAAAAGGAGCAGAACCCATGAATTATAAGATGGTAGAACACGATGAATTTTCGGTGGTAGGAATCCAACAATCCTTTTCGTATATCAACGGAGAACACTTGTCTGGAATCTCTACGATGTGGCAAGATGCATACCGCAGTGGAGCTGAAGATCGGTTGTTTCAATTAAATAACGGATTGATTCAAGGCATTCTTGGTGTCTGTGTAGATCAGAACGAGATTCATGAGAAACAAATGGAATACTGGATTGCTACCTCTTACGATGGAGAAGTACCTGAAGGATTCTCTACGCTTCTAATTCCTGCTTCCAAATGGTGCATATTTGAAGTACAAGGACCGATGCCCGCAAGTATGCAGGCTCTGTGGAAACAGATCATCACAGAATGGTTCCCCTCCAACCCTTATGAACATGCGGGTATCCCCGAATTCGAGGTCTATCCTGGGTCTAATCAACCACCTCAAATCTGGATACCCATTAAATGATGTGTTGATGTAATCTCCTTAGATTTTACGAGTTTTCATCGATCCAAGAACGCAGCTTGTCAGCATAAAGAGCACGTTCTTCTGGATCAGAATTAGCACCTTGTGATAGATACAATTGATCGTCCGCATATCTAGGGTAGACATGCAGGTGATAATGCCATACGTCTTGATTGCCAGCAGGTTCATTATGTTGCCGCGTAGAAATCCCATCACATCCATATGTATTCTTCATGGCAAGTGCTGTAAGCTGAGCCACGCGGTGGATTTCAGCAGCATAAACGGCAGGAAGGTCAAAGATATTTTCAAAGTGTTGATTAGGAATGATAAGCACATGCCCCTTATTGTTGAGCCACCATTTACGCGCTATAAATGCCGTTACCTTTTCGTTCTGATAGATGATATCCCTTTGTTTCGTTCCCTGATTAGACCCATCGATACCCCATATACAACAAAATGGACATTCGTATCCTTCGGGTCTATGTGAGAATGATGCTGTCATCAATTCCATTCCACTCCTATCATATGTATTACAGGTAGTTAGCTATAGCCTAGTCCATCAGCGGAAAGGATTTCTCGATTTTTGCTAAGTCCGCCTCCTCTAACTCCCAATCTAGAGCTCTCAAATTATCATTTATATGCTGTATACTCGCCGCTTTGGGGATGGTAACTATACCTTCCTGCCTTAAAATCCAGTTCATCGCAACCTGATATGCGGTTACACCATAGTTATCTCCGATGGTATCGAGTATCTTTCTCTCTGCGGAACCCATTTGCGGAAATCCTTTATTACCGAATTTAGATGGAACAAATCCAAAAGGGGAATAGCCCATAATGGTTATGCTGTTCTCTTTAGAAAAAGGTAGTACGTTCTGGCCAATGATGAAAAGGAGACACTGTACGAAGAATTGCAAAATGATTCCTCAGCGTGATTACCTGGACCAGCAAGGGTATGACTAGATCCGTGAATCCACCAAAAGCAAAGTATAGAAACGGTGAGCTCCTGGATGTAAAATATCCTGACCCGTGATGCTATGTGGTGAACGTTGGTATGAATCAACGAATAGAGCGGAGTTATCCCACGATACGAGGGATGAAGTGATTTTAAGATATACCCACCGTCCAGTTCTTGAGTTTACGATTGAAGAGATTTGGGAGCTGATTTTCTGGATGCGTTCTCCATACAACCAGGTATACCATTTTGTTCGGCGTTGTGCCTGTGCCGGTTGTCCATTTGCTTCACAAAAGGAGATTGAAACCTTGGGAGAACATCATCCGGATAAATTGGATGAATGGTGCGAAACGGAACGATACTTTAATCACCCCTGGAAGGGTATCGGCTTCAGCACGATTCGTGCTCGATTGATACTTAGTGGCCGCTATGGTCGGATGGTAGTCACTAAAGAAAGGAAGTTTGCCTAATGGATAATCTTCAGATCGTAATGGATTTCGTTGTAGAGGAAGCGCCTGCGGCGCTTCCTCCTTCCAGAGAGGCACAGCTGCAGGCACTGAAATTTTTCAGACTAGAATTGGGGATCATAGTGTAGAGGGAAGGGCAGATTCACAATGACAGGCGGTTCACTTTGATTTATCGTTGTTCATGGCGTCTCGCCATTTTTCTAAATCTTTGACCATTTCAAATGTTTTCATATGTTGCGGTAATGCATTTGTATAGTGTTTTTCAATAATGACCTGTTCTTTATGATGTAACGCTTCTTCCATCATCGCGTATACTCCATTAAAAGACGATATTCGTCCCAATACCAATAAGTCACCTAGATAGGTTAAGTTAACTCTGAGTTGAATTCGACCATCAAGATTAGTTCGGTAAATATCTCCTCTATTGAAGATCAATTGAACAATATGTTGCTGTAACGATGAGTTTGTTCTTGCGGCACTATCAGAAATTTCATTGTGCATACTATCTTCTAGTCTTAATGGTACTTGTTTCATAAATATCTTCCTCTCTAATTGTTTGTATGAAAATATCATATATGAAATCATATATGATGTCAATAGTGATTTAAAGAGTTGTTTTTAATGCATAAGTAGGTATGTCACTTGGGGCAATTAGGGAGTTTGATGGTGGCCATCTTGATTTATAAAGTGAGAAAAATAATCAGGACCACCCGTCCAACGGGTGGTTTGCTCTTGGGGTATAACCCCCTGTTGCCAAACTGCGCCTAAAGACGCTAGCCTGACAGCAGGGCCGTTCAGGCTCATTGTTATTTGTCTCTTTCACTTACCAGTTAAACTGGTTTTATTTCTTTTTGTTTGATAATCTGCCTAAAGCCATGCGATTAGCGGATCGGACGCTCATTTTTGATAATAGTAAAGTATATAAGGTTCAGGCTGAAGTAGATCGCGGCCAAACCAGGTATCAATCTGAAGACATGTCACCATGGGTGAAGAAGGCCATGAAAAACTGGAATCCAAACTTGGATGAAGTACGTAAGGATCTTCAGTGACATGGCGATATAGGAGTTCTTTGTAATTCACGTCTTACTCTTCTTCCGCTAGATGTGGCAGTGTAATATACTCTGCTCCGCCCATATATGGCTGGAGCGCAGCCGGAATTCGAATGCTTCCATCTGCCTGCTGATGATTCTCCAGTAATGGAATAAGAATACGTGGCGAAGCCACGGCTGTATTGTTTAGGGTATGGCAATATACCAGCTTCCCTTCTGCATCACGACAACGAATGTTCGAACGGCGTGCCTGGAAGTCATGCAAATTGGACGAGGAATGTGTCTCTCCGTATGCCTCCCGGCTAGGCATCCATGTCTCAATATCATACTGCTTATACGTCTTCTGCCCCATATCCCCGGTACATACCGCTACAACACGATAAGGAAGCTCTAACAATTGCAGCAATTGCTCAGCATGTCCTGTAATCTCCTGTAACATCCGTTCCGACTCTGCCGCATCTGGAGCGCAGAGAATCACCTGCTCCACCTTGGCAAATTGGTGTACACGATACAATCCGCGCACGTCCCGTCCTCCCGATCCCACTTCACTGCGGAAGCACGTCGATACAGCAGCAAGCTTCACAGGTTGTTCCACATTCACAACTTCATCCGCATAATAGGACACGAGCGGCACCTCCGAAGTACCAACCAGCCACTTGTTCTCACCGGTAAGCTCATACACTTGGTCTCGTCCTGTTGGGAAAAACCCTGTGTTGAGTAGAGCATCTTCCCTTACCATGAGCGGCACCTCTAGCGGTGTGAATCCCTGCTTCAAGAGCAGATCGAGCGCAAGCTGTTGCACGGCGCGGTGAAGTAGTGCCCCTGCTCCCTTTAGCACATAGCTGCGTGTTCCACCGATTTTCACCCCACGCGCAATGTCAATTAGGTCATGCATCTCGCCCAATTCCACATGATCCTTCATGCTATACTCAAAAGTCGGGATTTGACCCACACGGCGTAGCTCTACATTGTCCGCATCCGAAGTACCTACAGGTGTGTCTGGCGATACAACATTCGGCACGAGCCACTGCATACGCGTAAATTCCTCTTGAATCGCTTCAAGCTTAACTTTGAGCTGTTCCAACTGCTCATTCCGTTGTTTTACCTCGCTTCGCAGCCCCTCTGCCTGCTCACGCTGGCCTGCTTGCATCATCCTGCCAATATCTGCCGACAACGCGTTACGCACTCTGCGTCCTTCTTCAATTTCCTGCAATAACGCTCTGCGTTCCTCGTCTCGCTTTAACAGTTCTTGAATGTTAATATTGATTTTCTTTCCATCTGCCGCCGCCTGCACCTCTTCTGCATGCGCTCTGATCCACTTCATTTCAAGCATGGTCACCGTCTCCTTTGGCTGTAAAAATACAAAGAGCGCCCTCATCCCTTGGGACGAGGAGCGCTCTGCTCGCGGTGCCACCCAACTTGCCGAAACAGTTCATTCACTGCTCCAGCCGCTTGGTCCGCGATAACGGGCGGTTCCGGTTAACTTGGGGAAATATCGCTCCCCTGGCGAAAACGCCTCCGAGTTGGATGCTCTTCAACGGCATGTTCCGATCTGTAATTGTTGATTAACAGTATATACAAAAGCAACGTTTAAATGCAAGCGATACTGGCTTAATGTTTAAATTTTTAATCATACTTATAAATCAGGTTGTTATCCCCATCTATCCCCTGAACGGATGTCTCGATCATCTTCTCATCTGTTGTTACATCCAGAAATGTCTTGCGATCATCAATTGACATGCCGTGCATTGTGACGTTGGAGTATTGAATTCGAATTTCGTTTATCGAAGGATCATTAATGTAACCGTAGTTGACCCTAAAATTACTCTTTCCATCCATCGTCGTGCCTACAAATTTAGCTAACCAAAAGGGTGCCTGTTTATCTATAGGGCTAAGATCTATATTTTGCAATATATATTCGTTCTCTTGCTTTACAGCTTGTATCATCCCCACCTCTGTTACCGGCTCTTGGTTGAGATAGTATGTTGCAAAGATAGAACTTCCTTCATCGTAAGGGACATCAATAGTGATATTTTCAGAATTTTCTTCCCTGTTTAATCTCTTCTCCAGACCCACAGCCACTAGCTCTTGCAAATTTTCAGCTTTGATTTCTGATTCGCTATCCAGTTGAGTAAAACTGGTACTAGAATCAGAAGAAGTGTTAACGTATTCTTCTCCATCCTGTTGATCTCTACACCCAGTAATCAACAACAGGGCTACAATAATCAGTAATATTTGCTTCAGTTTCTTCACCACCTGTTAAAATTCTTGATGGCAAAAATATTAACACTTTCCTCCTCTATTTTCCAATTAATACAGGATTCATTCTGTCTCTACACTCAATGAACATATGGAATCACAAAGTCAATTAGGCTTCTGTATTAACTAAGGGGGTTACGTTCCCTTTAGCTTTTATGAATTTACGGAATACATATCGAACAAGCGGCCCAATGATGAGCAACTGTAACGGTAGCGCCAGGCTAAAGTTCCGGAGTATGGTGTGAAGATACGTTTCTACGAGAGGCTTTCCGTTCAATTGATTGGCAAGATACGCCGTAAGCATCCCATACATCGACATCATCAACACCATGCCCACGACCATGCACACTGAAATCATCAAAACGCCGATCACCTTATTCGATTTGTTGAATAGCAACGCAAAGGCAATTTTCTGAGCCACCGGCCCAACGATAAAGCTTTCCACCACAAAAGCTACAATAAAACACAGGACGAATTGAAATAGGATTTCAAGTAGAGACATGCTCCCCATTAGTCCGTTGTACAGTAAATTGAAAGTCATCATAACAACGACCATTCCTGTGCACATCATCAATCCAAAATACGTATGTTCTTTCTTGGTTGTTGGCAATTCTCTCATCCTTTCTTCTACTTGGACAATTATAGAGATGAGGAATAGGGTCACATAAGTGAACACTTTGTGAACATTAATAAGATACCTATATGTTTATGTTGAAATATAGAACATTTCATCTAGATAAACTCTTTTTTCCTATTTGACAACCCGGATTTATACCCCTATCATACTCCTTAAAATGTAAACCATATTCACGAATCAGTTAGGAGGATTACTATACAATGAACTTTCAAAAACGTATCGACCACATCGGTATCGCTGTCCGTGATCTAGAGACGACGCTTTGCTTCTATACCGAGATCGTTGGGCTTGAGCTGAAAGACCGCGTTACCCATACCAATGGTGTGATCCAACTTGCTTTCCTCGGATTCAATGGCAGTGATGAAACTGAAATTGAACTGATTCAGGGATATAGCGACAAACTTCCCTCCGAAGGAACTGTGCATCATTTTGCGATTCACGTGGAGGATCTTGATGCTGAATATCAGCGTATACAAGCGACGGACGCCGAATTTATCGATGGGGAGATTATCACATTACCGAACGGTTATCGTTACTTCTTCATCTATGGCCCAGAGAAGGAATGGATTGAATTCTTTCAGCGTTAAAGGTAAACCGATCTATCCATGATCCCGATTGGCGCACAGACAGCATCTATGATTGCTTTACATCCACTTCGTGAGATCCATCATCCGATATTCCAGTTCATGACTGGACACGTTCTGCCCACTGCCCTATAATTACACCTAGTAATACCCTTAACTTCATAGTTTCCCAGGGGAGTCGGAATTGGCCGGCTGAGAGTGTATCCCACAAGATACTAACCCTTAGACCTGATCTGGATCATGCCAGCGTAGGAATCGGAGTATATCGAATAGGCCCAGCTATATCGCTGCGCGCTACTTCTCTAACGCCTGCACGCGTCCCGGAATCCGGGGCGCTTTTTTTATGTTCTTTTGCATATCTCATTACATAAAAAAGACATCCAGATCATAGCCGGTATAATTCTGCTGATTTATGCACGATGCTTGGATATGAAGCCAAGGAGAACCCTCGCCATTTAGGCGGACCACATGAAGGAGAGAATGAAGATGAGATGGCGTAAAATGATCGGCTTGTTGCTCCTATGCGTAACCTTGATTGCAATCACGGCTTGCGGAAGCAAGGAAGCTGGCCCTGCCCAATCTAACGGAGGTACCAACACCGAGAACAGCAGTGAAGGTGATAACGTAGCACTCCGAGACGTTAAAGTTGTACTGGACTGGACACCGAATACGAACCATACCGGCTTATATGCAGCAGTA
This sequence comes from Paenibacillus sp. MER 99-2, assembly GCF_023714095.1. Classification (NCBI taxonomy): domain Bacteria; kingdom Bacillati; phylum Bacillota; class Bacilli; order Caryophanales; family Paenibacillaceae; genus Paenibacillus; species Paenibacillus sp. MER 99-2. The sequence goes on from NZ_JAMAUZ010000005.1 coordinate 229,453, forward strand.
GATCAAGGATTCTACGAAGCCGAGGGTTTAAACGTGGAGATTGTGCAGCCTGGTGCGGGCGGCGCTGACACGATGGTCGCTTCGAATGAAGTACCTTTTGGTGTAAGTTATCAGGAAAGTGTAACTCAGGCGCGTACCCAAGGTGTACCGCTCGTCTCCATTGCTGCGGTTATTCAGCATAATACATCTGGATTTGCAGCACCGACGGATCGGAACATTAAATCCCCGAAAGACTTCGAAGGTAAAACCTATGGAGGCTGGGGCTCTCCAGTGGAGGAAGCCGTCATGCAATCCATTATGGAGGGCGAAGGCGCAGACGTGTCCAAGGTGAAAAACATTAACATGGGCGATGCCGACTTCTTCACCGCCGTGAAACGAGATATTGATTTTGCCTGGATCTTCTATGCGTGGACGGGGATTGAGGCTGAGCTTCGCGGAGAGCCGATCGACATGTTGTATGTCAAAGACTACTCCGAAGCACTCGATTATTACACGCCTGTATTGGTAACGAATGAAACCACGATTCAGAACGATCCTGAACTGGTTAAAGCGTTCATGAAAGCCACGTCGGAAGGGTATCAGTATGCGATTGATCATCCCGAAGACGCCGCTAATATTCTGATCAAAGCCGTACCGGATCTGGATAAGGATCTTGTAATAGCAAGCCAGAAGTGGTTAAGCCCGAAATACACAGATGATGCACCACGCTGGGGCGAACAGAAACAGGAAGTATGGCAGAACTATACGGACTGGATGTTCAGCAAGAAACTGCTGGATGAACAGATCGATGTGAGCAAAGCATATACGAACGATTTTTTACCCCAATAAAATCTCTCATATAAAATGAACATAATATTTACACGAGAACGGAGAGGACAGAAATAACGTGAAAAAGCGAAGCGGTCGCCTTTATCACCGGATTTTCCCTTTAGAGAAAGGGAATCAAAAAAAATCTGGGGATAACAGCGATTGGAAGGTTATTCTGTCATCGAAGTGGCAAGTGTAACAGTCATTCGTTCATTTTATATATTTCGAAAGGAGCCGTGAACTCCATGGCAAGCACGTTACTCAGTATTCAAGTCATCCCGAAGACGCCAAATGGTGAGGATTCATATCCGTATGTGGATCGCGCTATTGAAGTCATTCAACAATCGGGTGTGAAATATCAGGTCAATCCTCTAGAAACAACGATGGAAGGTGAGCTGGAGGAGCTGCTAGACGTTGTTCGCAAAATGCATGAAGCACTTGTGGACGCCGGTAGCCCTAGCATCATCTCCCAGATCAAAATCGCCCATAGCGGCGGTGCCGGCTTCAGCATGGATAAACTTACGGAGAAATATCGCTGATGCACTCCTATTTCAAAAGCGTATGGCCGCCCCTTGTGGCGGTTATTCTCTTTATTGCGATATGGCAAGGAGCGGTCTCGCTATTTCACATTGAAAAATGGATGCTGCCTGCCCCTTCGGACATCGCTCGTGAAGCAGCTTCACAGGCGGATCGGCTTGGTATGCATGCATGGGCGACGATCCAGTTAACACTCATCGGATTCGCCGCAGGAACGTTGGTGGGACTGCTGATTGCCATGGTGCTTCACTTGATCCCATTTCTAAAGTCCGCGCTCTATCCGTTGCTTATCCTAAGTCAGAACATTCCAACCATCGCGCTAGCACCGCTTTTGCTGATCTGGTTCGGATTCGGATTACTGCCCAAATTAATTACCATCATTCTGGTCTGCTTCTTCCCTGTTGCCGTAGCCGCCATGGATGGATTAACCCGTACAGATGCCATGATGATGAACTATATGCGTATGGCTGGCGCCAAACGTGGACAGCTGTTCTGGAAACTGGAGCTTCCGCACGCGCTGCCCTCAGTCTTCTCTGGAATCAAAATAGCCGCTACATATAGTGTGATGGGTGCCATTATTGCAGAATGGATCGGAGCAGATAAGGGCATTGGATACTATATGATGTTACAGAAGTCTGCATATCGAACAGATCGACTATTTGTAGCCATCATGATTATTGTGGCGCTCAGTCTACTGCTCTTCCTGCTGATCGCGCTACTAGAGAAGCTGCTCGTGCGCTGGCGACCACAAAAACGTTAATACTGACACTGGAAAACCATGTGGCAAGGATGTGAAACCGGGATGAGAGACGAACGGAACAAGCACGATCATCTTTCCGATAACCCAACGAATAAACACGTAACCAATGAAAATATAACGACACAGACAACCCTGCAACCGCCCGATTCTACATCAGTAACAAAAGGGAATACTCAAGTCTCTCCAGCACTTGAGGTTACGCAGGTTCATGCTTCATATCGCGAGCGGCGCAAAACATTATCTGTATTGGATAATCTGTCCCTAACGGTGGGGCAAGGCGAATTTGTAGCCATTGTTGGCCCATCCGGCTGTGGCAAAAGCACCCTTTTCCATATCATCGGCGGTTTGCTCAAGCCGCAGGCTGGACGAATTCTCATGCAAGGGCATGACGTTACCGGACAACGTGGCAAAATCAGTTACATGCCGCAACAACCCGCTCTCCTGCCTTGGCGAACCATTGAAGATAATGTGGTGTTAGCAGGCGAAGTATCGAAGACAGCTCTACCCCGAACAGAAGCGATTGCTGAAGCACGTAAATGGTTAGCGAGTGTTGGTCTAGCTGGCTTCGAACGTGCTTATCCACATATGCTCTCAGGAGGGATGCAGCAGCGTGTTGCTTTCCTACGTGCGTTACTCGGTCCACAAGAGCTTATGCTGCTTGATGAGCCTTTCAGTGCGCTTGATGCCTTGACCCGCAGTGATATGCAGCGCTGGCTGCTGGAGATCTGGGAACAGAACCGCCGCTCAGTGTTATTCATTACACACAATATTGAGGAAGCTCTTCTGCTAGCGGACCGGGTGTATGTTCTATCCAATCGCCCAGCAACCGTGCTGCAAGAGGTTATTGTTCCATTTGATCGTCCACGACGTGAATCGGTGACGGAGGATTCTGCCTTTCTTGAACGCAAACGTCAAATTTCACAGTGGATGAGAGAAGAACAGCACAAAGCCCGCCTATCTATATAGCGCGGGTTTTTAAAGCTATTGTAGTGGGTTCAGCAGAGCAGTAAGCAATCTGTGTAAAAATGTATTTTTTCACCTAATATGGGTGATCCGACATGGAATTCACTTCGTAACATGAATAGTTAGACCCTATTAATCATAAGGAGGAAATTATGGATACTCGTGCTATAGCACCGTTAATCGATGCCCATATCCACTTGGATCAATATACAACAACGCAACAACAGTCTATACTGCAATCTCTCTCCTCCCAGCAAGTTGAAGCCCTCATTGCGGTCTCCATGAATATGGATTCCTGCCAGGCCAATCTGGAACTTGCCAAGCATAACCCACGTACGGTATTTCCTGCCTTTGGCTACCACCCAGAGCAACCGCTCCCTTCTGCAGGCGATCTCCATCTGCTCCTTGGCTGGATCAAGCAGCATATAGGACAAGCTATAGCCATCGGAGAGGTGGGCTTACCCTATTACAGCAGACAAGAAGCGGAACAAGCAGGCCAAACATGGGATCAGCACGGCTACATTGAATTGCTGGAACAGTTCATTCAGCTCGCGAAGCAGTACAACAAACCTCTCGTTCTTCATGCCGTCTATGAAGATGCTGATATCGCCTGTGATCTGCTTGAAAAGTATCAGTTCCGTCGTGCCCATTTCCACTGGTTCAAAGGCTCACGCCAAACGATTGCACGGATGGCAGACAACGGTTATTTCGTCTCCTTCACCCCTGATATTATGTATGAGGAAGAGATCCGTGAACTAGCAAGGCAATATCCATCGGAGCAGGTCATGGCTGAGACCGATGGCCCTTGGCCTTTCGAAGGTCCTTTACAAGGGAAGATCACTCATCCCGCGATGACAAAACAAGTCATTCAGAGTTGGTGCGAGGTCATGGGCATGAGCCACGAACGCGCTGCACGTCTTTTCTACCAGAATGCCAAACGGTTCTACGGTTTGCCACTATCATCACAATAAGCTTATACAGGAAAAGGTCAGTCAGGCATGAAGCCTAACTGACCTTTTGAATCATCAACGATCAACTATACAATTTGCCCGCACATTAACGCTTCATGAACCCTTTGCCCTCCAAGAAAGGCTTCATCTGCAATCGCACTGGCTCTGTGAGACGTTTGGCCATCGATACAGACCAAGGTGTCTTGTTTGCGCCCTGCGTCCGTTCATTCATGTAGGCTATCGTGGTCTCATCATACTGCGCCATGCCTTCAAGTGTCTGCTCGGCATTATACTGATTCTGATGAAGAACAGCCTCTAGTGGTAAGCGCGGACGAATGCCTGTCTCCTGATCGGCAACACCAATACACATGCCATAGACCGGATATACGCCTTCGGGTAGTCCTAGCAGCTCAGAAACTTCCTCAATCCGTGTGCGAATTCCACCGATATAGACAATGCCATAGCCGAGTGATTCGGCTGCAAGGGCTGCGTTCTGTGATGCAAGCGCCACGTCAATGGTGGCAACCATAAAGTTTTCTGTCGAATCCGCATAGGTTTCCTTGTCTGGCGTATGCTGCTTCGCAGCATCCTTCAGTCGGAAGAGGTCTGCGCACCATACCAGGAAAACAGGACATTCGTTCACGTAAGCCTGGTTGCCTGCAAGCTCAGCAAGCTTCGATTTTAATTCCGAATCCGTTACCGCAATTACACTATACGCCTGCACGCTGCTGGAGGAAGAAGCCATCTGTCCAGCTGCAATGATCGTTGCCAACTGTTCCTCACTTACGGGATCTGCCTTGAATTTCCGTACAGAGCGGTGCTTCATCATTAATTCAATCGTTTCATTCATGGTTAGTCACTCCTAATCCTCGAAGTACAAACTCAATCGTTTGCTCAGCAAGTTCCTCTGTAGTTATTCCCTGATAATCCGCCAGAAAACGTGAATTTTTGGCTCGTTTATGCGCCAGAGTTGCCCCCATCACCTGTAATGTGGCATATGACACGGATTCAATACGAAAAATACCCTGATCTTTACCTTCTTGCAGTAAATCCCTTACCTTCGTCCAGATCGGATCCAGGAAACGAAAGACCGTCGGCGTGCGATGTGTCCTCAGCGTAATTTCAAGCTGCACAATGTCGCTCATCTCGGTGTCTGTCATCGTAAACTTCACAACTTGACCAACAATTCGGCGGACACCTTCCACGGGGGACATGGATTCTGCAGCCAGCTCATTCAGCATCTGACCAGGGAAGAAGTGTTCAAATAATGCCTCAAACACCTTCTCCTTGCCGCCAAAGTGATAAGAGACCAGGGACACATTCGCTCCCGCTTCATCACAGATTTGACGAACACTTGTCCCATCATACCCCTGACCGGCAAAAAGCTTCTTGGCTGCAAGCAATATCCTCGTTTTAATGTCCAATTCCGGTTCCGTCATTCCGTTCGCTCCTCTAATCCGTTCTCTTGTAAATGTTTAATGAAATTATACATAATTATCTATTATGAAAGTTTGTGCAACAAAGCGCAAGACATAGCCATTAAGCATGGCATATGTGAAGTTGTATCCTCCATCTACTATTACACCAAGCCCCCCATCGGCAATCAATGGGGGGCTTGACGTAAGTATACAGTGTAGCTCCATCTGTATAGCCTTAGATATTAAGCGTTAGATGGTGCTGGGCTTGGTGCACCTGCGGGTACACGCTGTTTCTTCACAAGGGTAACCAGCAGCGAGAGTGCAACCACAATCGCGAGAATAAGAACGATTGAACCTGCAGCAGACTGAATTCCTGGGCCACCCAGTTGAGCACTCAAGATACCTTGAACCGCATAAGTAGCTGGTAAAAATTGACCCACACCACTATAGAATCCATTCAGCAATTCACGCGGTACCATCGCTCCGGAAGATACAAGCTGCAAGGATAGCGAGATAACATTGAACAAGCTTCCTGCAGGTCCGAAGCAGATCAAGAAGAACTGCGAGAAGAACATAAACGTGCAGAGGAACAAGGCTTGGAATAACCAGAATGCAACAAATCCTTGTTCAATCTGTCCGCCAAGCGCAACGATAAGTGAAGATCCGAGTAAGGATACAACCAAGGCTGAACCTACGTTAATGAAAATTCTTGCACCAAATAGCGTCCAGCGAGAGAACGTAGTGGACAACATCCCCATAGCCGTTTGCAGATTCATCCCCATGATCATAGCTCCAACATAAGATGCCAGCACCATCATCATCGGTACCATCTGATTGTTCATTCCGTTCACCGGGTTGATGGACGTTGTTACTCCTTCCACACGGGAAGTCAGGTTAGTCGCCACATTAGCAGCTTGATCTGCTGGCGTTCCTGTTGCGGTTAACACAGTCTGCACACCTTGAGCAGTAGCCTGCTTGTTGATCGTGTTGGTTACGGACTGTGATACACCTTGCATCATGCTTTTGATCGTCACTGGATTAGCTTCATTAATTGTGTACTTAATTTCAGCGGTTGATCCAGCCGTCTGAAGCAATTCATTAAAGCCAGCCGGAATGCCGAGCACCATATGAACTTGGTGATGATTAAGCTGATCGATTGCTTCTTCCGAAGTTAGATTGGATACGGTATGAAACGGTAACGTCTCTGCCAATCGTTCGGCAATTCCTTGGGATAGTTCGCCATCCTCGTTTACAATCGCAACAGTAAGCTCATTTGTGCGATCATTAACTCCTGAATATGCAGTCATCCAGATGATGCTAAAAATCACTTGGAACATAAGTGCCGTCACGATTCCAACAATCACTGGTGGTTTTTTAAACAAAACGCGTAAAGCCTGTACCATAGATCTTATCCTCCATTGCAAAGTAGTTCGAATTTGATATAAACATTTGTTTGAATCAAACGAATGTTTAAATTTTAAGTGTATATGTCATTATTGTCAATGGAATTTCTGAAAATCAATGAAAGAAAGTAACCTTTTTTAGAAAAAAGTCACTACTCTCTTTTCATATCATTTATAGAAATAACTCAGGACATATCTCTTCGTACAAGCCTCACCTAATCTAATGGATATCCTACCGATTCCCAATGAGCTTGATTCAATTTCTAGTTGTTGCTTTATGATTTATGTTGCAGCTTCATTCGTTGCAAACGTAAGGCATTTAACACAACAGACACCGAGCTGAACGCCATCGCAGCACCAGCTAACCATGGAGCAAGAAAGCCCACAGCAGCAATTGGAATACCGATCACATTATATCCAAGCGCCCAGAACAGATTTTGCTTGATGTTACCCATTGTTCGCCGGCTCATCTCGATTGCGTCAGCAATGCTATTCAAATCCCCACGCATCAACGTAATATCCGCCGCTTCCATCGCTACATCCGTTCCTGTCCCAATGGCCATCCCAATATCGGCTGTCGCCAGAGCTGGCGCATCGTTAATTCCATCTCCAACCATAGCCACCTTACGACCATTAGCCTGCAGCTTCTTCACTTCCGCCGCTTTGCCCTCTGGGAGCACCTCTGCCAGAACGTTACGGATTCCCGCTTGTTCTGCCACAGCGCGTGCTGTTCGTTCATTGTCACCGGTAATCATGATAACGTCGATTCCCATCGCTTGTAGACGGGCTACTGCTTCGCGTGACGTTTCTTTAATGGTATCTGCAACAGCTACAATCCCTGCCCACACACCATCAATCGCAACCAACATCGCTGTACGCCCTTGTTCCTCCAGTTGGTTCATCTGAGCCACCGTACCATCTGGAACATTAACCTTGGCATCAGCAAGCAAACGCCGGGTTCCAACCAGAATCTCTTGTCCCTGAACACGAGCTCGAACACCATAGCCAGGTATGTTCTCGAATTGATCGGATTGGCTCAGAGCGATGCCTTTACCTTGAATCCCTTCCACGATAGCTTCAGCAAGTGGGTGCTCCGAATTCTGCTCTGCTGCGCCAACCCGTTCTAACAGCTCCGTTTCTGTCCAGTCTGAAGCTGTTACAACGTCTGTAAGCACAGGTTTGCCCTGAGTTACCGTACCCGTTTTGTCCAGCACAACAGTCTGAATCTGCTGGGCTGATTCTAGATGCTCGCCGCCTTTGAACAGAATGCCGTATTCAGCAGCTCGCCCCGATCCAGCCATAACCGAGGTTGGCGTAGCCAAACCTAAGGCACATGGACAGGCGATGACCAGGACAGCAATTGCTTTTTCCAATGACCCAGCGAAGTCACCGGGACTTGCGAAGAAGTACCAGACAAGGAAGGTAACGGCGGCAATGCCCACAACAATCGGGACAAAAATACCTGAGATCACATCTGCAATCCGTTGAATTGGAGCTTTGGAGCCCTGCGCTTGCTCAACGACTTTGATAATCTGGGAGAGAGCGGTATCTGCACCCACTCGGGTCGCTCTTAGGCGTAACATGCCGTTTTTGTTCAAAGTAGCCCCTGTAACAGCATCACCAGGCTTTTTGTCTACAGGTAAACTCTCTCCACTGAGCATCGATTCATCTACAGAAGACTGTCCTTCCTCCACGATGCCGTCCACCGGGATACTGTCCCCTGGTTTCACAAGAACGAGATCACCCACAGCAACATAACTCGCAGGGATAACGACCTCCTGCCCATCTCGAATGACGCGGGCTTCACGCGGTGCTAACTCAATCAAGCTTTTGATCGCCTGGGATGAGCGTCCTTTTGCTACAGCCTCGAACCATTTGCCGAGTAATATTAAGGTAATCAGAATTGCACTCGTCTCATAATAAAGCTCCACCATCGGCATAGCGGCTGTGCTTGTTTCCATTGCACCATGATCCATCGTAGTCGCAGGTAGATAACCACTGGATAACGTTAGATAAAGACTGTAGAAAAATGCCGCACTTGTACCCAAAGCGACCAGCACATCCATATTGGCGCTACCACTACGCAATGCTTTGTAGGCTCCCACATAGAACTGCCATCCAATCACAAACTGAACTGGCGTTGCCAGCAGCAATTGGAACCATGGGTTCATGAACAGATCAGGCACCCAAATCCACGATGTGAAGGAGAAGTGACCCACCATCGCCCATAACAAAGGAATCGAAAGTGCTGCGGATATCATCCATTTCCACTTCTTACGTTGCAATTCCCGCTCTCTGGCAGATGAAGTTTCCTCTCCCGTCTGTTGTAATTCTGCGCCATAACCAAGCTGTCTAATCTTAGCCGTAATGTCGGATGCTTTCAGAGCGCCTGCTGTAAATTCGACATGCCCTGTCTCCAGCGCTAAATTTACATTTGCTCGAGATACACCCGGTAAGCGGGATAGCCCTTTCTCGATCCGAGCCGAACAAGCCGCACAGGTCATGCCCGTTATATCCAGATCTACCGATTCCGTAACTGTGCCATAACCCAACGCTTCAACCTTATCTCGCAGTTGATTGATATTAATGACTTTGGGATCGTACCTAACGGTCGCCTGCTCTATTGCGAGATTAACGTTAGCCTGATTGACCCCTTCCATGCGGGATAACCCCTTCTCGATTCGGGTAGAGCACGCTGCACAGGTCATACCTGTAATTTGGAGTGTGGTGAGTAAACCAGATGCTCCCTCTACGGGTGGTAATGCTGAGCCAGTTGCAGTATTTTCTGTTGCTGGCTTATCCATGTCGTCATCTCCGTTCAATTTGTTCCCCAATACCCTATAGGGGTATATTCATTAGAAAAAATAAGGCTTAAACGATGAACTTATTCGAAAAAAATCTACCGATTCTTCTCGTCCCTTGAGTTAAACAAGGAAGTTCTGTTCAAGCCAGATCATCATAAATCATTCATATGAATCAGATGAAAATTGAGAGAAAATAATTAAGCTACATCGTATCCTTGGTCTTCAATTGCTGCCTTGATCTGATCCACGTTAACCTTCTGCTCATCATACTCTACTGCTACCGTTCCAGCTTGCAGATCGACCTGACCACTTGCACCAGCATTCTTCACAGCTTCTTCAACAGCCTTCACGCAGTGATTGCAGGACATTCCTGATACGTTCAATGTAACATTAGACATCATATATTCCTCCTTATGGGCAATGTATAAGTTCAATTAAAGAATGTTACACTTACCACTCCGATGACAGAATAACCTTCCGATCGCTGTTATCCCCAGATTTTTTTGATTCCCTTTGTCAACGGGGAAAATCCAGGGATAGCTTATGCTTCCGATGTAGCTTTCTTTCAGAAAGCTTATAGGCGAGCGCTCCGCTTCTTCATGTTATTTCTGTCCTCTACGTTCTCGTGTAAAAAGTTTAGTTGAACTTATTTAGATTAAATAACAATATTCACTTCATTAATTTCCTTACCGTAACCAGCAGTTCATCGACTACTTCATGTTCCCCTGCCTGAATTCGCTCAACGATACAGCTCTTCATATGCCCTTCAAGCAGAAGTTTCCCTACTGAATTAAGCGCTGACTGGGCTGCCGCGATCTGTGTCAGGACATCATCACAATACGTATCCTTCTCAATGAGCCCTTTAATTCCACGAATCTGTCCTTCAACACGATTCAACCGTGAAATCAGATTGCCCTTCATCTCTTGTGAGTGATGACTCTTACGGACTTGCTTCCCGTCATCGTTATCAGCATGAGCATGACATGAATTCACCGTTTGTGCAGATTCCGTCTCCAATACTTCAGGTACATCGGTTCCGGAAGGTTCCATTAAGTCCTTGGGATGGCTCTGATGATCCATCATAAACACCCCTCTTCATCATTCTGACCTAAGGATAACATACCCCATGGGGGTATTCAAGAGAAAATGTTTTTAGAGTATGTATTCCATTCTGCTGCTACGGACGACCAGACCTAACTTTTCATAAAACTCTTGTGCCCCTTGGTTAAACGAAGCAACGGTTAGCTCTAGATGATCGGCTTGAAGTTCGTTACCCAGCTCGACAAGCACCGCCATCATCTTCTGTCCAATATGACGCCCGCGATGCATCTGATCAATAATAATCTCATTAATGAAGAGCACATCTCGATCCATTAGCAGCTCTACATTCTGAATTTTATTGAGTTGGGCGCTCACGTACCCACAGATTTCTCCCTGCTCCGCTGCTTGAGCTACGTACAGGTAGCGATCTTCTGCATTCAACAAGTCTTCGAATTCCTGCTGACTCATTCTAGGCTGTAACGGTCTATATATGTCAGGACGTGCCTCGACATGCATACGGTGCAACTCATCCATTAGTGCGGACACTCCTGAATAATCTTTACTTTCGGCTCTACGGATGCTCACTTCATTCATAACTTATCCACTCCTCACCCCAGATGTTCCCAGTATTATACATCTACCATGCGACCACTGTACATCCTTATACATCAAAAGGCAGATACCCCTGAAGGTATCCGCCACAATTCAGCCATAGCTCGTTTTACTCTTTGGAAGAGGATTTTACACTGTTAAAGGCTACAGGAGATGGCTTAGCCGCCCATTCATCTGCTTGTGGCTCAATGTCTACACCACTCAGAATCTTCTTTTTCTCCATCAAAGAATCCCCATCTTCATCCAGTTTGTTACGAATTGCAGCCTCATCTTGAGGTTGATTATTCTGTGTCATGTCGGAATCCTCCTTATTCGCTGTATTCGTGATGATGTTCCTTTATATAACGTACCCACTATTGGCGGGATCATTCATTTAACAACGTTTAGGTTGAATTCAATGTAGGTCTTAAGCACCTAATTTCAACTTAATAAACCACCCCACAAACCATTCCTACCACTGAGTTAACTGATTAATCTTCAATCGAGATCGTATGTAACTTTATTCCTATATAATCCAGAAAACGTTTACACTTATATTTATTTAATGGATAATATAAACATAAAATAGAAATTAGAGGTAAATATGAACAAAAAAACATTGCTATCATTTATGTTATCTATCGTCCTGCTGCTAACACCTGTATTAACTGTCGCTGCCTCTCCACAACCATCATTAGCAAATGATAATGAGTACACATTTATTGATGAAAATAATACTACAACTAAAATAGTCCAAGAAGAGGATGGCACGATTAAAGTTTATCTTAATGGCGTGCTCGATCATTCTGCAAAGACAGATTTAGACGCTGACATACTGGTTTATACAAAGTATAACAATGAAGCTCAAAACAGCCTCTCATCTACTAGTGAGCCCTACACTACAACGATCTTGAAACCAAGTGATTACATCACAGAAGATACAGGATCAAGCATAACTATAGAAAACCCTGCATCCGATGTAGTAACACCATTCTCCACTGCAAGTTATACGTATAAAGCCTCGTATACAGATACTTTTGTAACACAATTAACAGCAAAAGGTTATACTAAGGATGGTGGCATTACTCGTACGTCTGAAAAAAAAGTAAGTATTACTAGAGGTACAGCAATTGGAGCTGCTGTATCAATAGCTATTGCTGCGTTGACTGGACCTATAACAGTTGCAGTCGTTACTTCAGCAATAGTTGGAGCATATGCTGGTGTTATATTAGATGGGATATTCACTAAAAACGTAATACCCACAGTTCACTATGAAGACCGTTGGACACTTTGGAAAGGTGTTGTGAATTCCTGGGAGTTTGACTCAAAACAAGGAACAAGGTATTTACGAGTAATATCTGATTACTCTGGATCAGTCATTACTAAACCAACTAATCTTGCCAAATTAGGATACACTTTTGATTTTACGGACTTTTTACAGACCACGATTACTAGATATACTAACCGATAAGAGCCAACAAGGAGTTGATATCAATGGTATCAAAAAACGAAAGGTGGAAAAAAATTCAGTCAACAGGTTTCCTGAAATTCTGTTTTTTGAAACCGATTTTTTTATCTCTTTGTGGGTTTATTTTCATTATAGGTATTGGTTTAATATTATACGGCTGGAATTTGGGATTCACGACAGCTTTAAATAATTTCCTATATTCATTCATATCTAAAGACATTTACTTAGTTATGTCTGCTTTTGGATTAATTGCAGTAATAAATATAATTAGCAATTGTTATATTTGGAAAACAAAAATTAAAAAATACAACGATGAACAATAAAACTTAAAAGCCGGCTCTCCTCTGAATGGAGGCCGGCCTTACTTTATCCACTCCTCACCCCACATGTTTCCAGTATTATACATCTCCCGTACAACCACTGTACATCCTTATACATCAAAAGGCAGATACCCTGAAGGTATCCGCCACAATTCAGCCATAGCTCGTTTTACTCTTTGGAAGAGGATTTTACACTGTTAAAGGCTACAGGAGATGGCTTAGCCGCCCACTCATCTGCTTGTGGCTCAATGTCTACACCACTGAGGATCTTCTTTTTCTCCATCAAAGAATCCCCATATTCATCCAGTTTGTTACGAATTGCAGCCTCATCTTGAGGTTGATTGTTCTGTGTCATGCCGGAATTCTCCCTAATCTCTGTATTAGTGATGATGTTCCATTATATAATGTACCAACTATTGGCAGGATCATTCATTTGAGAAAGTGTACGTTGTTCAGGAAACAAAGGTTTAGACTAAGCATTAACGGTATATTTATTAGAGATATTAGCTTATCTGCAAATGTTTACTAAGGGGTGAAACATGGATATCACTCAGAACAATTGGAATAAGATGCTGACAGCTGGTGTTTTTAAATTTTGCTTTCTTAAACCTTTTCTAGTCGGAATTTATACATTTGGATTTTGTATCGTTTTAATTGTAGCTATGCACATGTTTAGTTACGGTTTCAACAATACGTTGAATGCTTTCCAGATACAATGAGGTTCACCTGGCGTTATTATTTTGATCACACTGTGTATTCTGACTTCGATATCAGGTATTAAAAACTGCTATCTATGGAAAAAACACTCTGATAAATACAGCAAAAAAGTATGTAATCTCAAACAAAGGCCGGATCTCCATTGAAGGAGTCCGGCCTTTTGAAATCCATGCAAAAAGGGATTATCCCACTTTGCATATCTGTATTGGATTTTGCATGATCTATCTCTAGCAATGCTCCTTGCTAATTAAACCTGATCCTGACGCGCCAATGTAGCCAGCGCTTGTAGCGCCGAATTGATCTCGTGCTCCACCGCGTTCGCTACCGCATCCGTATGCGGATCATACTCGGCAGCCAGGTCACTGTCTGCGAAACCATCAATCGCTACGATTGCACCAGCACGAGCACCTCGCAAGGTGCTGATGATGTAGAGCGCAGCAATTTCCATCTCTGCAGCAAGCGCACCTGCCTGCTTGTACTTGCGATGTGGAATTTCTTCTACTCCGGTGAAGAAAGCATCCAGCGTAACAGTAATGCCTACTCCCACCTTAGTTGCACCTGCTGTTGATGCATCGGAAGCTACAGAGGCTCCATCCGTCCCGGTTCCCGTGCCCCGTGCAGCTTCAATCAGCGCTTGTGTAACACCGATATCTGCTACAGCTGGGAAACCATCTGGCACGAGCTGGCGAGTCAATCCATCCGTGCGAACCGCTGCAGTGCTGACAATAACGCTACCAGCTGGATAATCAGCGGTATACGAGCCTGCTGTTCCTACACGAATTAGCGTGGTCACACCTGCACGAATCAGTTCTTCGAAACATACAGCCGCTCCCGGCGAACCTACACCATGACTAACCACAGCCATCTGCACACCTTCGTATTGTCCCACAAACGTGCGGTACTCGCGGCTGAACGCCAGCTCTTTCACCTGTTCTAACTTACGAGAAATCTTCTCCGCACGCGCCGGGTCACCACAGACGATGGCATATGCCGGCATGTCCTCAGAGTGAATTTGCAAAATCGGCATCAACATCTTAATCAAACTCCTTCTTCGTCCATTCGTCTTCTGGGATCGGTAGATCCTCACCCGAGAAGCGCTGCTCCTTGAACGGATCGGCAAAATGGTGGAACCCATTATTCTCCCAGAACCCGTTGCGGTCTTCGGTCATGAACTCAAGCCCACGTACCCATTTCGCACTCTTCCAAAAGTATAACTGCGGCACAACCAGCCGTAATGGATACCCATGCTTCGGCGTAAGTGGCTCGCCATTATATTTGAAGGCCAGTAATACATCGTCATGCATAAGCTCTTCGAGTGGAACATTCGTTTCATAATCATGATCTGCATGAACCATCACGTATTTTGCCTCTGGCTTAACGCCAAGAAGCTTCACGAATTCCGAGAAACGAATGCCTTCCCACGGGGTATCAAACTTGGACCAACGGGTTACACAGTGGATATCACTCACCGTATTCACCTGAGGCATCGCCTGAAGCTCTGCGAAGGAGAATACTTTCTCCTCTTCAACTTCACCGAACACCTTCAGATCCCATGTAGACAGGTCGTATTCGGGCACTTCTCCTTCATGCAGGATCGGGAATTTCTCGGTCAACATCTGCCCCGGCGGCAGGCGATCTCCATGCTCAGCACCTACTTTGGGTGCGGGTGATTTCGTCTTTTTCAACCGTTCAGCCTTATTTTGCAACGTGCTCCCTCCCTTTTCATACACTCTCCGTGGTGGAACTTAACGAATTAACGCGAGCTTCCGCCCGCTTTCAATGCATCCTGTTGATAGGTACGGTCTTTGAAGAAGAACATCGCTACCAGTGTTACGATATACGGCAACATTTGCGTGAAGTGTGTTGGCAACGTGAAGCCCTGTAGACGAATACTGAATGCCTCCATGAAACCAAACAGCACACTAGAACCCATTACCCCGAGCGGATTCGCCTGTCCCAGCATCGTAGCCACGAGTGCAATGAATCCACGGCCAGCCGTCATACCTTCGGTAAACATGGTCACTTGTCCAAGCGACAATTGCGCCCCAGCGAGCGCACACAACACACCACACATAAGGACCGCCCCATACTGGATACCACGAACCTTGATGCCGATACTCTGTGCCGCTACTGGATTTTCACCGACCGAGCGTAGGCGGAATCCGGAGACGCTTTTAAATAGATAGAATTGAAGTCCAATCACAATGAGAATGCCCAGATAGATCAACGGACTATGACCTGAAAATACATCACCCACCCACGGGATATCCTTAATCAAAGGAATGTCCCATTTCGGGAGACCTTGCATGTCTTTATCGTAGTATGCGCCTTTCACGTCGAAAATCGCACGTAGTGCAAAGGTCGTTAGCCCTGCGGCCAAGAAATTAAGCGAGATACCGACGACGATGGCGTTTGCTTTTAGATTAATACTAATAAAGGCAAATAACGCTGAGAACAGCATAACAATAATGATAGAAAAGATCACGGCAAGCAATACATTGCCAAACAGGTAATTACCCACGATTGCTGAGAAGGCTCCAATGAGCACAAGCCCTTCCAAACCCACATTGAACAGACCAACCCGGGAGCATAAAGCACCGCCGAGCGCCGCGAGCAGGATCGGAGTCATAATCCGTAAGGTAGAGCCGAACAAGGCGGCATCAAACAGTTGTTGCATTGGACTTTTTCTCCTTTCTCCGCTTCAGGAATGAATATCCAATCTGAGCCGATACAAATAACGTTAATACAGCCTGGATTACGCTACCCACTTCCAGTGGGACATCCGTATTCCGCTCCATGCCCATCGCTCCAGTCTGTAGTGCAGCGAGCAATACGGCTGCTACCGCTGTACCGAGTGGATGAGAGCGAGCCAGCAATGTAGCCATAATGCCGCTCCAAGCATAACTAGCTGACGACAACGAACCATCAAGGAAACGGTATTGGGTGCCGAGCACTTCTCCCGCTCCAGCAAGCCCAGCGAGTCCACCACTAATAATCATGGATAACATCATCATCCGAATGCGGCGAACACCACCATACGTAGCGAATGAAGGGTTGCTACCTAACATACGAATCTCGTAACCAGTGACCGTTTTGTGAGTGAACCAATAGATTAGAATGGCTGCTACGATGGCGATAATAAAACCAGCATGTAAGCTCATTCCTTGAAATAGCTTCGGTAGCCATACCGTCTGATCAATCATGGGTGTCTGCGCCATAGCCGCAGAACCCGTTGTATCTTTAAACGGATAGGACACCATATACCCGCCGAAGTTAATGGCAATATAGTTTAATAGTAATGTCGTGATTAATAGATTCATGCCAAACCGTGCATCAAGCCAGCCCGCAAATAAAGACCAGATGCCTCCGGCAATAATGCCTGCCACAATGGCCGCTATACATACGAACCAACCCGGCCCTGGCAGATAGAGCGCCGTTAGGGCCGCACTAAGTCCACCTAGAATCATCTGGCCTTCTGCACCCATATTGAAGAATCCCGCACGGAACGCTAGCGCCACGCCAAGTCCTGCTAAGATAATCGGCGTAGAACGAGCCAATGTATTAGTGAAGAAGTAGAAGTTGCCGAAGGCTCCTTTCCACATCTCCGCATACGTATCGACCACAGACCCGCCAACAACCATAATGGCTATAGCGCCTGCCAGCAGACCAATCAATACAGCAAGCAGCGGCTGTACGAGCCCACGAAGACTTTCCTTTACCCGATTCATACCCGCTCTTTCCCTCCTGCCATTAACAAGCTGATCTGTTCTTCCGTCGCTTCATCTGCCTGCAGCTCTCCAGCGATCTCGCCTTCATACATCACCAGAATACGGTCGGATAATTGTAAAATCTCAGATAACTCAGAAGATACTAATAGGATCCCCGCGCCCTCATTGCGCTTACGCAGCAATTCAGCATGAATTGTCTCCATTGCTCCGATATCTACGCCCCGTGTAGGCTCAGCAGCAATGAGGAACGGAGTATCTTGAGCAAATTCCCGCGCAGCAATCAGCTTCTGGAGGTTACCCCCGGATAAGAACTGTGCTTTCGTCTCCGCAGAACCAGTCTTGATGCTGAACTGCTTAATCCAATTCTCCACCATGGTACGAGCTGCCTTTGCTTTGATAATGCCGCGTGATTGTAGCTTATGGTGGTGTCCCATCAATCCATTTTCACGTACACTAGCATCCTTAGCCGCTCCCCACATATAACGATCCTCAGGGATATGGGCTAGTCCATGTTCACGAATGCGTCGCACAGGCCAGTTCGTTGTATCCTGCCCTGACAACAAGACACGACCACGATCTGCTTTCCGCAGTCCGGCAATAACCTGGATTAGCTCAGATTGCCCGTTGCCGGAAATTCCAGCAATCCCGACAATCTCACCTTTTCGAATGTTCATGTGAATCTGATGAAGCGCAGAACGATCCTTGCCTCCTGACAGATTAACATCCTCCACCTGAAGCACCGTTTCAGTCGGAGCCGCCGGCTGTTTATTCATCCGCACAAGCTCACGTCCTACCATTAACCGTGACAATTCTTCGATGTTTGTGTCTTTGGCGTCGAGCGTGCCTGTAACCTGACCATCGCGAAGAACGGTAATCCGATCTGCCACATCCATAACTTCTTGTAGTTTGTGTGTGATTAAAACAAATGTTTTGCCTAACTTGGCGAGTGATTTCATATTCGCCAGCAGTTCCTTCACTTCGAGCGGTGTCAGTACCGCCGAAGGCTCATCCAATATAATGATATCTGCACCCTGATGCAGCACCTTCAAAATCTCTACACGCTGCTGCAAACCAAGCGGGCACTCGGCTACTTTTTTCCATGGATCCACGGGCATTCCATACTTCCTACCCAGCTCATTCACTTGTGCCGCGGCCTGTTTACGGTCGAACACCCCTGCAGACGCTGGCTCACGACCAATGACGATATTCTCGGCAACCGTAAAGGAAGGAAACAGCATGAAATGCTGATGTACCATGCCAATACCGCTGGCCATGGCTTGAGACGGTGTTGCGAAGCTTACCTCACGTCCACGAACCTTGATTGTGCCTGATGTAGGCTGCTCCATCCCGTACAACATGCGCATTAAGGTTGTTTTACCTGCACCATTCTCACCCACGAGGGCATGGATTTCCCCTTCACGCAAATTAAAGCGGATATCCCGATTCGCCGTGAATTCGCCGTACTTTTTCGTAATCTGATCCATCTCCAGCAGCATATCGCGCGTTCTCTCCTCTCAGTCTGTTCATTATAATAGCAGCAAAACCGGCTGCCTGAACGGGCAGCCGGCTAATTAACACATTCACATAGAACACTGTAGACTATTGTTGCAATGGATCTTTTACAACGATTTTACCGGATACGATATCATCCTTAATTGCTGTAACTTTGTCGATGACCTCTTGTCCAACAAAATCACTTAATGGAGATTCGCTATCACGTGTAACGAATGTCAGACCTACACCGTCTTCTTTCAGACCGTAGTTTACAGCGCCTGCTTTGAAGTTACCTTCTACATAATCCTTCACTGTCTCGTAAGCAACCGTATCCGTTGATTTCAACTGGGACAATACGATGTGCTCTGGATCTTCAACTGTGCGGTCCGTATCTTGTCCAGAAGTGTAGAAGCCTTTTTCCTTAGCAGCCTCGAACACGCCAAGGTCACCTACAGCAGATGCACCAGCGATGAAGTCAGCACCTTTGCCGAATTGCACCAATGCCAATTCTTTTGCTTTTGCCGGGTCATTGAATCCACCAACATAATTTACAAGGAATTCTGCATCCGGGTTAACGGACTCCAGACCTGCTTTGAAACCTTCTGTATATTTCTTAATCAGTGGAACGTCCATTGCAGCGATCATGCCGACTTTATCTGTCTTCGTGGACAATCCAGCAGCTGCACCAAGCAGGTACGCTCCTTCATATTCACGGAAACCAACGCTACGAACGTTAGGCAGATCAACAGTTGTGTCAACAATTGCGAAGGATTTGTTCGGGTTCTCAGCAGCAACCTTTTTCAGTGCATCCTCAGCTTGGAACGTCGCAGTAATAATCAGATCGTAATTTTCAGCAACAGCAGCACGCAGATTTTGCTCGAATGCAGCCGGATCTGTTGATTCGATTGTCTTCGTATCTACTTTGAACTCTTCGCCTGCTTTTTTGAAGCCTTCATCCATCTGTACAAAGAAAGGGTTAACCCCTATTTTTTCGGGAAGTACCAGAGCCATCCGAAGGGATTTCTCGGAATCGCCACCTTGAGCGGATTGTTCGTCTTTGGAAGCCGAAGTTCCACAAGCTGCCAACAAAATAGCCAACATAATGATCGATAAGACGAACGATAAACCTCTTTTCATTTCGAAAATTCCCCTTTTCAAAATTCTTTTTTTATTATCCTAGCGGAAAGTGTCGATCCTTGTCAATAAATCTTTAAGACGTATTATTCAAAAAGTGATTTAAATTTTATATTTCATATAGGTTTTGTCAGAATTATATCGTAATCCTATTTATATGCCAACCATTTTCTCTACCCATTAATAAGCTGAGATTGAGTCATGCAATTACACCAAAACATAGAAGATGGATGTAACTATATGAATTTTCAATAACGATATAGATTGTTTCAATTAAACAACAGGTGAGGAGTACGGTACTATTTAATACCAAGTATATTGATTGAATTAATTATATTATTACAATGACATCATGAGCCAAGGTAACGGATAAACGGCATGTTGACATCTAAAAGGAGAGTGTGGATCTTATGCGTACAAGGAAATGGTGGATTTCAATAATTCTAACATCGGTTTTTGTTCTGTCAGCCTGCTCGAACGGTTCGAGCACAAAGCAGGCAACCCCAGCGAGCAGTTCAACAGAGACAACCGCGGCATCAAGCAGCACGACAGGAAAAGGAGGGGATGCCATATACGCACTCGCTACCTCTCCTGATACGTTAGATCCTGCACGAAGCGGACTTGCTGTTGCTATTCGTGTTTACCGAACCCTCTTCGACAATCTGGTGGTAAAGACGGAAGATGGGACGATCAAGCCTTGGTTAGCAACAGAATGGGAGGAATCGGAGGATCATAAAACATATACGTTAAAACTACGCGAGGGCGTGAAGTTCCATGATGGCACATCCTTCAATGCCGAAGCGGTAAAATTCAGCCTCGATCGAATACTCGATCCCAACACTAAGGCTGGAAATTCAGCAGCATTAATCGTGCCTTATGAAAGCTCTGAAATAATTGATGAGTACACGATCCAATTAAATCTGTCGCAACCTTCGCGCGCTTTCCTCGGCAATTTAAGCCAAGCAGCGCTGAGTATAGTTTCACCAACAGCGGTGGAAAAGTACGGCGACCAGTTCGGGCAGCATCCTGTCGGTACAGGACCGTTCAAGTTCGTGAAATGGGACGAGAATGCACAGGTTCAGGTGGAACGTAATACAGACTATGCTTGGGCTCCCGAAACAGTCGAAAATAAAAGCGCCCCTTATTTAAACACGCTCACGTTTAAAATTTTGCCTGAAGAGGCTACTCGCGTAGGTAGTTTGCAAAGTGGGCAAGTGACTGCCATTGAGACAGTACCACCACAAAATGTGCTGGCGCTGGAGAAGCAGCCTGGCTTCCAACTGCTAAAAGTTAACACACCTGGTCTTCCGTATACGTTGTTCATCAATCAGAACAAAGAACCGTGGAATGAATTGAAGGCCAGACAAGGGTTGCAATACGGTATTGATGTTAGTTCAATCGTCAAAACACTCTATCTGGGCACGTACGAGCAAGCCTGGTCAGCTTTAACGCCTTCCATACTGGGATATGATGCTTCTCTGGAGAACGTAATCCAGCCGAATCAGGCAAAAGCAGCGCAATTACTCGATGAACTTGGTTGGGAAGTTGGAACGGACGGCATTCGAGAAAAAAATGGGCAGAAGCTTACTCTGCATTATGTAGACGGATCTCCTAATCGGGAAAAGCGAAATGACATTGCTGCAATGATCCAACAACAACTCAAAAAAATAGGTGTACAGGTTAACGTGGAAATTACGCAGGACGTCGGTACCATTGTGTTTACGAATGGGGACTATGACATCTACGGTAACAGTCAGGTTAAGGATGATCCACATGCCTTACTTCCCTTCTACCACACAGCTGCTCCAGGGGCTAGAGCAACACTGTCCAATCTTTCCAGTCCTGAGGTCGATGAATGGTTGGAACAAGGTGCCATTGAATTTGACGATACGAAGCGTGCTGAGATATATGGCAAGGTGTTGAGATACATCCAGGACAACGCAATTATCATTCCGATATATATTTTCCCATACGTTGTTGGAGCCAGCGATACATTAAAAGGATTAAAATTTGATTATTTGGCATACCCAATTTTCAATGATGTCTATGTCCAGTAAAACATTCTTGGTCTGAAGAATACAGCGACCGTTATATGAATCTACCGACATGAACGAGGCGCAATTCGCCTTACACAGAAAGGATGAGAAGTTTGGTCAACAATGTGGATTCATTTATTTCCCAGAATGAAGAACTGTACCTGGAACGATTGTTCAGGCTGTTGCGGCAGCCTAGCATCAGCACGCAAAATATCGGTATGGCGGAATGTGCTTCTCTGGTACAAGAACTGTTCTCCGATTACGGTATCAAGAATCGTCTTTATGAAACTGAAGGCCATCCCATTATTTATGGAGAGTGGCTGCATCCGGATAATGAAACAACTGTGCTTATCTATGGTCATTATGATGTTCAGCCTCCTGATCCGCTGGAGGAATGGCAGAGTGACCCTTTTGAGCCAGAAATTCGAAACGGCCGTATCTATGCAAGAGGAGCCGGCGATAACAAGGGCCAATTTGTTGCGAGCATACTAGGGGTCAAGGCTTACCTGGATATCCATGGACGACTGCCCGTGAACGTCAAATGGATCATTGAAGGTGAGGAAGAAGCCGGAAGCCGTCACCTGGCGGCTTTTGTGGAGCAGCAGCGTGAGCTTTTGCAGACAGATCTGGTCTATACAACAGATGGTTCTTCCCATGAGTCGGGAGCTCAGTCGATCCTGCTCGGCGTTCGAGGTGCCTTGGGCGTAGAACTGGTGGCTCAAGAAGCGAGATGGGACAATCATTCTGGCAATCTCGGCAACATCGTGCCCAATCCCGTATGGCGTTTAACCGAGTTACTGCACACGATGCGCAAGGGAGATCAGGTGACGATTGAAGGATTTTACGATGGCGTGAAACCACCAACACCACATGAAGAGCAAATCCTGCGTGACATCCCTTTTGATCTGGAAGGGGTTCGACGCAAGAGTGGTTACGATGCGCTTGAGATCGATAGCGATACGTATCATCGTAAGCTGATGTTTGAACCAACGCTTAATGTGTCTGGATTGTTTAGCGGTCATACAGGTAAAGGGGGGAGGTCTATCATTCCAGCACGTGCCACAGCCCGATTGGATATTCGACTTGTTGCTGGACAAGACCCGGATCAGGTATTCGAAGCACTCGCCAACCATGTACAAAAACACGACGCGAGCATTACGCTGACGCGTAAAGGTGCAGTCCCGGCCTCAAGAACACCCGCAGATCATCCGGCTGTACTTGCCATTGCTGAGGCTATTGAGCAATCCTCAGGACAACGCCCTGTTATTCAACCCAGCCTGGGAGGTACGCTGCCAGACTATGTATGGACCCAGATTTTGAATGTGCCTTCCATTATTGTTCCCTATGCAAATTACGACCAAAACAACCACGGCCCTAACGAAAATTTGGAGATCAGTTACTTTTTCAGGGCAATACGCAGTACTTATTATGTGCTGGATAAACTGTCTCACGTGACTTTCAAGACATAATAAACATTTTTATTATTGACAATCAGAGATGCCCCATGCTAGAGTCAATCCAACTTATTCGTTTTATTTATTCACATAGGATTTGTCGGATTTATTTAATGATCTACTCTACTTACCACCCATTTTTAAGGAGGCTATTCATTTGAAGAAAATCACCCAGATCACACTTGCGGCTTTGCTTGCTGCTCCGGTCACACTTGGCAGCCTTAGCTTGCCTTCTTACGCTTCTGCAGCATCTGCAGCTCCTGCTTCTGCCCCATCGGTGTCCGTTAAAGGACCAGTAGCTCAAGCACCAACAGTTTATACAGAGAGTGCAGCAGACTATGCACAGTTCCTGCAAGCGAAATACAATGTGAAATTGCCGCAGCAGCCTACCAAAGGCGACTTCATCCAGGCTATTGCAGCCATTATTGAAGCTGATGCAGCTAGCGCGAGCACAGATGAAGCAAGTGAAGTTAAGGCTCCTGCCTTCACCGATCTGAAATCGGGTGATTCTGCTTATGATGCAGCCGTTTCCTTATACAATAGCGGCGTTATTACAGGCACAGAAGTTCGTGCCAACGACAAGCTCAGCACCTATGCTGCCGTATTTATCGCAGTAAAAGCAGCAGGCTTCAAAGAGCTGGCTTACACGTATCCTGAAGCAAAAACAGCGAAAGCGCTGGCTAAGCTTGGAATCGGCGCTGGACGTGTTCAAGGTCTTGCTGCACAAGAGTTGGCTGCTGCCGTTGATACCGGCTTGATTCCAGAGAGTCTATATCCCGCCCTCCGCAAAGGTGGCATAGCGACTACTGATTTTGCTAACATCCTACTTGGTCGCGTGTTGTCTAGCCAAGGAAATTACAAAAACGAAATTGGACGTTCAGGCGATGCAGACATCTATTCCAAATTGTACGCAGCTTATCGCACAGCTGATCTCATTGAAGCACCTGAGCTGAGAGAGATTGTGGATCAGGCATTGCGTAATGATCTGGTGACAGGTTATAACCTGAAAGACACTCGTTTTGATTCCAACTTTATCGATGAACTGACGCTAACTTATGGTCATTCTGATATTCAACATGCCGTACAGTTGATTGGTCTTCTGCGCAGTGAAGGCATCCAGGCCGATGTGCAGTTCCAACCGAAGACTTCTGCCTTCATCTACCTCAAAGAGTGGGGCGAGCCTACAGAGACGCCAGATTACAAAGTTACACAGATCGAAAATGGCAATTATATCGCCTATTCCAAAGAGTACGATATTCAGTTCGAGTTCAATACTACGGCGGACAAAGCACGCTTCAATGATATTATTCTGAAGTATGCGAAGAAGAGCACGGGCAATACGTCGAACCTGATTCACGCTTCATGGTGGCAGCCGCTTTACTACTCCGCTACTGCTATTGATGGGTATCCGGTGATTGCCAATACCAAAATCTCGCTCGGTCATTACTATGCACAGTCCTTCTCTCTTAAAGAGAAAGCAAAAGATATTCAAGACGGCTTCCGCAAGCTTGCTCCAGACACAGATATCACAAGTTATACGTTCTGGGTGGATCAACCATTCCTTAACTACTTGAACGGCGAATCCGAGTAATTTTTGATATACGCACTCATGCAATAAACGTCATCTTTTGACTTACAAAATAACCGTTTTTACGAAACCTTATGGCACTTGACCCTTCGGTTTGTAAAGACGGTTTTTTCTTTATTTCTACAAATACATTGTGAAATCAAGCCTCATTTAGACACGCAGGAACAGCACTCTATAAGGAATTTAGCCATCCAAATTCACCTAATAAAATTTCTTTGTCGAGCCTATTTTTCTTGCAGGAATTACCAATATAAGGTCGAATATCTTAGGTACACAAATACGCATTGATCTTACATATTTCTGCATGAACAGGAGTTAATCATGGTATATGACGGCATTATAATCGGCCTGATCATTGGACTATTTCGGGGCGGGATTCGCAATGGCCTCCACCAGTTCTCAGCACTCAAGCTGCGAGGTGGTTGGATTTTTCCAATGCTACTGCTTGCTCAATTCGCGATCTTCTTTGTACAGGAGAAGTGGGATTGGGTTGCGTCCATTAACGGTTACCTATTTGCGCTAATTTACATCACAGGCCTTGCCTTTCTATGGTTGAACCGAAATCATACCGGTTTTACCCTGATCTGGATTGGTGTATTTCTCAATTTTGTCGTTATGGCAGTGAATGGCGGGCGCATGCCGGTATCGGTGGAGGCGTCTAGTGTGCTTGGCCCTTATTATGTCGATATGCTGCTTCAAGGTGGAGCCATTTCGAAACATCATATGATGGATGCCTCAACACATCTGGCCTTCCTAGGCGATATCATTCCACTCTCCAGCCCTTATCCACGTACGCAGGTCATTAGCATCGGGGATGTGGTTATGAACATCGGCATATTCCTGTTTATCCAGAGCATGATGGTTCCACGCAATCGCAAGTCTGCATCTATTTCAGCATCAGTGAAGACTGATGAACTGAATTTAGACTCCAAGGAAGGGAGGTCTTTTCCATGAAAAAATTCGAAGGCATTAAATATTCCCGCCTTGTCATCAACGCCATTATCGTTGCTTCGGTCGTTGTTGCACTGACTTCGGGATACAAGTTGGGAGGCTAGTCCCCCACCAGCGTTGACGAAACAGGCTGCCTGCGGCCTGTTTTTTCTTTCTGGATTTTTGGCAAGCAACTTGTTATGTTATACATCGATATAGTATAAGATGATATTAATCTTTCACACCAAGAGCAGACTAAACCAGGATGTGTCTTAGAACTCCTTAAGTGAGATTCAGGACAAGTCCTAACCAGGAGATTATTTATGAACTTTATTCGTAACCTTATCCATAAAGCAGACCGAAGCCTTATCTATGTAATTTTGCTGAGTTGCACAGGCATCGGAGTTTTTCTCTACATGAATAAGTGGTCTTATCTTAGCTTGTCCACCGATGGATGGGTCATGGTATATACCATGTTGGGAGCAGCATTGATTCTGGATTATTTCACGTTTCAGATTCCCCCCAAGGGCAATCAGCAATCGATGGACTCTTCTGTGTATCTTGCCTGCATCTTCATGTTTGGCGGGGCGTTCAGCCTATCCGTGTTACTGCCCGTTTCCCTCATCCTCTTGATCAAGGAGCGCAACTTAACCTGGTGGAAGCACATCGTCAATTTCAGCATATATACCTTAATGATTGCTGGAGCCTCCTCCATATTCCAAGGGACAGGTGGACAGCCCGGACAGATCAATGGGTATAATCTATTGCCTTATTTTGCAGCACTTGCCGCCTACTTCATCATCAATACGATGACACTGGGACTGTTCTTTCATTTTTCCACGAAAAATGCATTACAACAGATGAAGCGTGCATTCGTAACCGAATCGCTTCTGGTTTACCTCTGTACGCTGATTCTAGCGCTCGTTCTGACCATTCTCGTTGTTCACAATGGCGTACTGGGATTGATTCTGTACCTGAGTCTGAGCATTCTGCTATCACACGCATTCAAGCAACTGTTTGTGATGTATCAGAGCATCGAGGAGAAAGCCAATACGGATCAACGCACCAAGCTGTTTAATCACAGTTATTTTGAGACGATGCTAGAAAATGAACTGAGCGAAGCTCGCAGACAAGGAACTCCGCTGTCGCTAGGTCTCATCGATATTGATGATTTCAAAAAATATAATGACCGTTTCGGTCACTTACAAGGCGACAGCCTGCTCGCTTTTTTCGGTGAATTTCTAATTCAACGGACGGAGAACACAACCGTTACTGCTTTTCGGTACGGTGGCGAAGAATTCACCTTGCTCATGCCAGGTATGGAGCTGGACGAGGCGTATACGTTTATGAATAAGCTCCGCAAACAGCTAAACGATACACCGTTTGAAGGTGTCGAGGTATTCCCTCATGGTTGCCTTTCGTTCTCAGCAGGTGTTGCTCCTTATCAGGTTGATATGTACAACAAGTCCCAGCTTGTCGACCAAGCGGATAAAGCACTCTATTATGCCAAAAAGCAAGGGAAAAACAATGTGCATCGCCATGGTATTAACGAAGGTATGGAGCATGAGATCGATCTCGTACAGGATGTACGTGATATTGAGCAGCAGCTGAATCTTTTCAGATACAAGGATATCGATACTTTCAAGCATTCGAAGAGAGTGTACAAATACGCTTTGGACATGAGTGAAGTACTGGAGCTGGACAATGCGGAGAAACGCCTTTTTGTGCTGGGAGCACTGATTCACGATATTGGTAAGCTGGAGATTCCGTGGTCTATTCTGAACAAGAAGGACACGCTCACGTGTGAAGAATGGGAAACCATCAAGGGACATGTCACTTGGGGCAAAAAAATGGTGATGACAAACGAACGCTTCAACGATCTCATCCCTTATATCGAATTGCATCACGAGCGCTATGATGGACAAGGATATCCGTATGGGTTAAAAGGGAAAGAGATCCCTCGTTTATGTCGTATGCTCACGGTTATTGATTCATTTGACGCGATGACTACAGAGCGGCCATATCAAAATACGAAAAACTTACTTGAAGCGATCAACGAACTGCGTCGCTGCTCAGGCTCACAATTCGATCCGGACCTTGCGGAGTTATTCATCCGTTATATTGAGAAGCGTAACAAGCAACAACCGCTGTTCTAACATGCTGAGGACAAGAGCAGACTTGTCCCTACAACGCCAAAGCGCTATCCCCGATCTAATCGGAGATAGCGCCATTTTCATTTTCGTCAGGGGATGAATCGTACATTAGTCTGCTTGATAGGAATGCAATTGCAGATGCTACGTTGTACGAATTCTACGGATCACGTTACCGAAATTGAATTGAATAGAATTGTACGGAAACTACTCCGTACGGGCGTTATTCAGCTCATGTGAAGTCTGATGCAGCTCTTTGATCATCTGCTGCAAAAACATGTTATCCTGGCGACTGATCCCGTGCTGATTGTCTTGAACGAGCATTTGGTGAATGTTCTTCTTGAGCAACTCACTGCGACGTTCCAATACCTCTTGATTCATGTTGATGCTTCCACTCCTTAACATGGTTTGTCATGAATTAACGTTCTTTATTAAGTATAGAGGACCTTCGCCATTAGGGAAAACAGACACAGACCTGCTCACCCCTTCACATCCATGCTCACATCCCCTGACAGTATTTCAACACATGTTGTTCTTAGATATCCTTCTATATCCTCCCACATCCACCCCAAAATCCTCTGAACCTTGGAGACTATGGTCTTAAGACAAGCTTGCGTTATACTGTAGTCAGACGATGTTCCAGTTATGATAAAGGAGTTAACTAATTTCATGTCCTATAAACAAATTAAATGGATGATCCTGTTGATTCCTACAATCACCGTCGGGATCTGGGAATACATACGCCATCAGTTTCTCATGCCCTATCTTTCGATGGATGCAGGGAACTGGCTTACGCCCCTTATTGTCTATCTCGTCAGTGTGACCTTGCTCAGTCGATTGTTTCTCATGCTTGAAAGTGCCAGGGCTGCTCTGGAGCAGGAACGCGCCTCTAAGGCCGCGCTTGAAGCACGAGATCAGTTGGCTCGCGAGCTCCATGATGGGATTGCGCAATCTCTCTTCCTTCTATCTGTGAAGACAGACAAAGCCGAACGAAGTCTTGCAGGCAGCGGCCATGAACAAGACATTCAGGAGATTCGCAAAACGGTACATGAGGTCAACGCCTACGTCAGACAAGCGATTGCTCAGCTACGACATGTGCCTGCCCGAGATGCCGCTCCGGAAGGTATCGCCCTACGAGGGCAGGTCGAAACACTCGTTCGAGATACTGTACCGACAGCTCAGGTTAGGTGGGAGCTGGATGATTCTTTTTTTACACCGAAAGAACAAGTGGAGTTGATCGCCTGCATCCGGGAGGCACTTATGAATGTACGCAAACATGCTCAAGCTACTAAGGTTGAGGTTCAGGCAGCCGGAGATTCGAGGCAGTGGCATGTACATATTCAGGATAATGGCAAGGGCTTTGGTGGAGACCCGTTACATCTCAAGGATCGATATGGTCTGCGCATTACGAAGGAACGTGCCGTTCAGATGGGCTGGTTCCTGACGCTGGATTCGGAGCCGGGGTGTACTCGGATATCGATTGGAAAGGAGCATATCTAACATGGAACATGTACGTGTGTTGGTGGTTGATGATCATGCCCATGCGCGTGAAGCGATCTGCAGTATATTGGCGGAAGATACATTATTCGAAGTCATCGGCACGGCATCGAATGGACAGGAAGCCTTAGAACTGACGGAGCAGTGGATGCCTGATTTAATTCTCATGGATGTACAGATGCCTGATATGGATGGGCTGGAAGCCACACGTCTGATTAAGATGCGTTACCCTTATGTCATTATCGTTATGGTTACCGTGTCGGATGATGTAACCTATCTATTCGAAGCGCTCAAACAAGGGGCTCAAGGGTATTTGCTGAAGAATCTATCTCCTTCTACCTGGCTTGAATACTTGCGTGCCATCGTCTCCGATGATGCACCACTGAGCAGAGAGCTCGCCTACCGTATCCTTCAGGAATTCCCTGCTCCTCGTAGCGAAGATGTTCCGGATAACCCTCTTACCGCAAGGGAACTTGAGATTCTGCAATGGGTGTCTGCTGGATACACGAATCGGGAGATTGCTGATCAGCTTGGCATTTCGGAACAGACCGTGAAGAATCATCTGAAGAACATTTTACAGAAGCTGCAATTGGAGAATCGTGTTCAATTGACCCGTTATGCGTTAGAGAGCGGGATTGCAGGAAGAAAACCTCGCAAATAATCTGCAAACAAGAACGAAGGTGCATTCATGCTTTTGTCACAATTATGCGGATTAAATCATTTTTTTATAGCCCTATGTAGTCATACGCCATCATTTTGGACAAAGTTATAATGGTATAGATTGTTGTCGGATCAACAAAAGTGCGTGTTCAAAAAGAGCGGTTTTCAGTACCAAGAAGGTGGGATGAAGATAGAAATGGAGTAGCGGAGCGTAGGCAAAACTACGTGAGCAACTACATTGTTTCCGAAGGAAACAAACTTCGTAAGCCTCGACTTATTTCGGCTGAATCCCAGATTCGACGCTGAGATGCCACTCGCGCATCCTTCGTAATCAAAAGCGGACTTTTTGAACAACCTCTAAAAGAACTACAATAGGGACTACAATTCTATAACCTGAGGGTGATGATTTTTTGAGTTTAGTAAGCTTTACCCTGAAACGAAGCAAACGGCATTGGGCCATCATGGTTGCCCTGATGTTGATCTGCTGTCTTGTTATGCCGCAATGGGCGTCTGCTCATGCCTATATTGTTAAGGCTTCCCCGGCAGAGAATGAACTGTTAGTTACTGCTCCAGAGCTTCTGTCTTTGGAGTTTAACGAATCCTTGCAAACTGCCTTTTTTGATATCAAAATAACCGCGCCTGACGGGACGAGAGCCGATGACGGAAATGTACAGATCGATGCTGCACGTCCACATATTATGGAGACAGGTCTGCGCAGTGGATTAGGGAATGGCACGTATGCCGTCAACTGGAAAGCCGTCTCTGCGGATGGTCACCCCATCCAGGGTGCCTATGTGTTCCACATCGGAGAACCTTCCGGAGCACCTGCAGGACTGGCAGACCTTACTTCTGGTGCGGGTGAAGGTAGCGGGCCGATCAAGTGGATTTTATCCCTAACAGATTGGATTCAATATCTTGGCTTGTCTGTGATTCTGGGCACACTCGCCTTTCTACTGTTCCGCATCATGCCAACATCTATGGCAAGGGAGCCCCTGGATGTTCCGGGAAGCCACAAACTTCTGTGGATCAGTTACGGCGCAACTTCACTTGCGGCAATGCTTAGCCTGCCACTAAGTACATTATACGAATCTGGTGTATCCCTGAGCGAATTGAGCTGGGCACTGATCGGAAGTGCGCTTAAGCTTACATCCTTTGGCTTGATCTGGATCGTACAGATGCTTATCATCATGCTGCTGGCAGTGACCATTCTCTCTGGCTATGATCGAGACCGATCCATGCGAACCCGCATCTGGTCTTCGTACGGCTCCCTGCTTCTCGTGCTTGGCTGGTTGTTTACGCACGCAATGACGGGTCATCCTGCAGCTGCGGAACAACGGGTACTTGCGATTACCATGGATTATGTACACCTGATTGGGGCTGCGTTCTGGATTGGCGCCTTGACCGCCATGGCGATCTGCCTGCCGCCACTCACGGATCAGCTGCCTCGGAAACTACGAGCAGATGTCTACTGGACAGCTATTCGCCGCTTTACTGCTTGGGGCGTTGGTGCTGTTGCACTCTTGGTCGCTACGGGGATATATAGCAGCCTTATTATTCTACCGGCACCTATACTTACGTCGTTGTTCACTACAGGATATGGTCTTGTTCTGATTGCCAAAGTTGTATTGCTCATTGTCATGCTCGCCTTCGCTTGGCGTCATGCTCGACTCGCTCGCTCAAGCAGTGGCGATAGACTCGCCGGCAGTCTCAAAGCCGAACTTGCTGCAGGAGCAATTGTTCTTGCCCTGGCTGCTGTGTTAACTCACCTATCTCCTGGACAACCTGCACCGGTTGGTCCATTCAACGAAGTACAGACCACCGATGATGGCACAACCATTTCACTTCAGGTGAGTCCGAATGTGACTGGGGAGAACGTCTTCGAGATTGGTGTTAAGCGTGCAGATGGCAGTGTCGTTAATGACCTGGAGCAAGTCACTTTATCACTGACGCACCTGGATATGGACATGGGTATATATGAAATTACCATTCCGAAAAACGACACCGGCGTCTACAAGGCTGAAGATTATATCTCTATGCCAGGACGTTGGAATATCAAGGTGCATCTGCTTACACGCAGCCTGGATGCGCTGGATGTAGAGTTTGAAATCGACACCGCTAGTCCATAGTATATTAACGACATCACATTGATTCGTAGCTCACTCTTAAAATTAAGTTTGGGTGTAATGCAAAAAGTAGTGAAGAGGACGAAATCGATTCTGGAGAAGCAAAGCGCTCGCCTGAAAGCTTTCTGCAAGAAAGCTACATCGAAAGCATACGCTTATTCCCGGATTTTCACTTATAAATTGGAATCCAAAAAATCCGGGAATAACAGCGATCGTAAGAACGATTCGTACGCGGAACGGCCTCTTAGCACAACACCAGCACTTATTTTTTGAAATGAGACTGAAGCATATATGATAAGAACTGAGAGGGGTAATTTATTTTGAAGAAAACATCATGGACTTCCAAGCTTATATCTACTGTATCCGCAAGTGCTGTAGCACTTATGGTATTTGCCGGGTTCGCTAGCGCACACGTTACTGTGAATCCAACGGTAGCACAGACAAGTGCATGGCAGACGTATACGATTAAGATTCCTTCCGAAAAAGAACTGCCAACAACCAAAATCACGCTTAAAGTTCCGGAAGGCGTGGCTTTCAAACAATACCAACCACTCGCAGGCTGGAAGATTTCCACTGAGAAGAACGACTCCAATGAAGTTACTTCGATTACATGGGAAGTCGATGGAGATAACGAAGGAATTCTGGCTGGACAATTCCAACAGTTCAACTTTGTCGCTCAAAATCCGCAAGCCGAAACTGAAGTAGCTTGGGATGCTTTCCAGTACTATAGCGATGGTAGCATCGTAGAGTGGACAGGTGAACCGAGCGACAGCACGCCGCACAGCATTACAACTATCAGTGAAGACCCGGCAGCAGCAGGTAATGCCGCAGCGGGTGGAGATCACCATAGCAGCGCAGCGACTGGTAACGAGGGACACGATGATACTTCTACTGAGGCGGGTGCTGGTGACACTAACGCTACTGGTGATACCCAAGCTGACGACGATACAACATTAGGAGATGCTCTGACAGACACAGTGACAGGCGAACCTAACAATACAGATTCAGACCCAGGCACACTCAAGCTGCAACAGGCGACATTGATTGTATCCATTCTGGCATTGATCATGTCATTCCTGGGAATCGCTCTCGCAACACGCCGCAAAAAACGCTAATTTAGATCGTTCAAACAGTCCGCTTCACATAGTACTATGCACGCTGAGAGTAGCACAATTAAGCGGAGCATACGAAGATAAACGCAAAGGAACCGTTGACTTGGGGATATTCTCCACATGCCAACGGTTCCTTTTTTTTTACACACCTTAGCGTTCCTGATCCGTCTGAATCATAATCTCGATGTATTGAATCAGGGTTCTCTTCTGTTGCTCAATCGAATGAATCCGTGAGGATAGACCTGCAAAGAACGCCTCAATCTGCTCTCGTGTATAGTCTGCCGATTGTCCTTTCCAATCGTTAAGACGCGCGTACAGCGCTCTCGCCTCTTGCTCGTCAGCTTGCAGACGGACAAGCAGCTGCGAAAGTTCTTTTTCCGCAATTCGCAGGTCATTCAATTCCACCAGCAATTGTCCGCTCACTTATGTTCACCTCTCCTATGTAAATTTCAAGGTTTGGCGGATTCGCCTGTCCTAGTTAAAACTCACCTGAGTCTGATCCGCTTGCCTGAAGGCATCTGCCTTCTCATCAATAAAGTTCAGGAACTGGCTCGTATGCTTCATATGCCATGTGCTGAGTTCATTGATCGATGCATCGAGCTGCGTAACAATGGGTTCGAGCCTACGACTACGGCTAGAATGCAAATACTGTGCCATTCGATGTCTGATCTGATTCAGCTCCGAATTGCACTGCTGCGCGTTCTGCTTCCAGCGGCTTGCTACGCTTTTTAGTTCTTCCGGCGTTACCTGAATCAACCCGGAAGCCGCTACCGCTCCTGCCATACCTTTGGCGAGACCGCTTGCCTGAACACCTAAATTACGCATAAATCCGGCGAGATCGGTCAACACGTTGGAAGGCTGGCGCGGGGAGTAATTGATTTTTTCTCCAGTAACAGGATCATATAAATCGTTAGAAACATATCCGTTCCCATCGAATTTGTATCGATCAAGCTCGTGATAATTTTCTCCGCCAAACGTATTGTCGATCTTCTCCTTTATGTCTCCAAATCCAAAAAAACTACCCTTATTCATGTCTTTATAGTTGGAATCGATATAGTACGTTGAACCAACATGGCGATCATATCCATCGAAGAAACCACTCGCCACAAAATCACCGGGATGAGCGTAGTTCGTAACCTGCCCATCAAACCCACCCTCTTCAGCTTTACGTTTCATCTCTGGTGTGAGGCTGGAGATGACGGACGGTGCGCTAAAAGTGACCGCTGGTAATCCTGTGTAGGCGGCCGCATACTGGGCATTACCGCCTCCGAGGGAGTGTCCTGTTAATGAGAAATTCAGATCCTTATGCTTATTTTGCATATCCTTCGCATAATCTTCTGCTTCATACATTTGATTGGGCTGAACACTCAAATGTTTATCTACAAATTTATCAACATTGCCCTTGGCATTCTCTAAATAGGTTACTCCGGTAACATCCTTCACTTTCTGCACGGTTCCCGTCACCCAATCCGGTGTAAAGTCTGTCTTCTGCTCCCATTTTCTCCCGAGCTCTGGCAAACCGATCTGTGCATCGGCAAATAAGTCAGGCCCTTTGCGGCCCCATCCAGCACTTCCCTCTGTACCGCGGTACGCAATAACCGCCTCGCTTGTCTCGGGGTTATAGAAGGTTACCGCATCAAAGCCAGAATAACCGTTGCCATGTGTGTCCTCAAGAACCTTCCATCCAGGGAGTGTATCATATTCATCCCCGGCTTCCAGATCCTCATAAGCAAGCCTCGACATCTCTTTGTACGTTTCATCATCTATTTTACTCAACTACGCTCTCCTCCTAATTTAAGAAGTCGTTATATTTCTGTCCTCTCCGTTTTCATGTAAATGTTTAGTTCAATTTATATAACTCACTTTTTGAACGGGTCATAGCCTTTATCTAACAACAGCTTCTTAAACTCTTCACTCATTCCCATACTCGTTACTTCTTTTCTCTCGTAATTCACATACAGATTGAATCGTTGCTCTTCATGATCAACGACGTGGCCTTTCAGTGATATTTCAGCAACCGCTATGCTTGGAAGTTTCTTCTCGCTAGTGACGATAACATCAAGATCATATTTTTCCTTCATATGCTGGATAGCAATGTTCTCTGCTTCCTGTAACAAAGCCTCGTCTTCATTTTTATTCATGCTCTGACAGCCTCCTAAAATAAATGCAGATAGTATAATTAAACAGAATAAACACACATATTTTTGCATTGGTTTCACATGGGTCACCTTCTTCGCATTGTTTTCATGTCCTACATCCATCCTATGAAAAAGGAACATATCCTTGGTTTATAATAGTGACTCTTCTTCTGTTATCTGCATCATAGTACAAAATCAACATCAGCCACATCGGCTAGCAGAATCGTTTTTATGTAACTTTATTCCTAAATGATTCAAAGGTGCATCCCGGTGTATATTACCCTTTTTCCCGATACATGCATCATATTTGCGTAAGGTAATTTGATTATTTTTCCAATGCACGACAAAAAGAGCCTGCTCTCGAACGAGCGGCTCTGGGACACTTTACTTACATCACTTATTAAAATCAGTTGTTTAGACACATTTATTCCAATACGATCCGTAGTGCAGTCAGTGCGATACCAATAATAAAACCTGTAACCGCTCCGTTGATTCGAATCCATTGCAGATCCTGACCAACCTTATCCTCAATTAAAGAGACTAAGGATGCATTGTCCATTTTATCAACATTTTCGCGTACGAGGTTACCGATTTTGGAATGGTTTTTCTCCAGCAGTGTGGTTATGCCTTCTACGATCTTCGCATTCAGGCTCGTCAGCAGCGCCTCATCTGCTCGCAGATCAGACAACACCCGCTCAATTGCAGGCAGCGCATACGTATCCACATATTGCCCGTCTTCCATGCCAGCAAGTGCTTTGTCTCTTAGTTCAGTGAGCTTATTCAGCACCGTTTCCTCTGCATTCCAGCCGTCAAGCATACTATTCTTCCAATCATTTAGCCCTTGCTGCACACTCTCACTCATCGCTATGCGAACCGTCTGTGTCCGCACCAGATCAAGCACTTTGTAACGAAGCGCACTGCCTTCCCGTTTCATGTCCTCTACCCGGTCAAACAGATATCCTTGCAAAATACTACCGAGACGCTCTTCATTCAAATAACCCATGAACGCATTCATCGCAAATTGCATTAATCCATTCAACTGAATACCGCTGACCGCTTTCATGCCCGCTTCACCCAAGAACATGATGGTTTCTGGTTTCACAAGCCATTCTTCCGCCTGCTTCAGTCCATAATCCAGCGCTTTAACGTCGTATCCCCGCTCACGCATCTGAATGGATGCCCGCTCTAGAATCGGCCCAAGATCAAAAGCACCCGCTTGCGACTTAATCTCACGCGCCACCAGTGGAGCAATCTGCTCCACCGGCAGTCCAGCAAGAATTCGTTTGCAGAGTGTATCAATCATCGTTTTGGCGCCATCCGTATGAAGCTCTTTAGCGAATGTATCAAGTACCGTCTCCGCTGCTTTGTAGCCTGCGATCTTCTCCGTAATACTGTCTTTGTTGAGCAGATTATTCTCAACTGCAGAGACCAGCCCTTCGGTCATCTTATCTCTATTCTTCGGCAGCAATGCCGTATGTGGAATCGGAATGCCTAGCGGATGGCGGAATAATGCCGTTACAGCGAACCAATCTGCGAGTCCACCTACCAGTCCAGCCTCAAATGATCCAACCAGCATTTTACCGACTAGACTTCCCTGGAATGGCAACGATGCGGCAAATCCCGCCCCCATGATGACGAGTGACCATGCTGCTGCTTTTTTAGTTTGTTTAGGTTTAGCCATTACCCTTGCTCCTTTATGATTAATCACACCGTTCCAGCCGCTATGGGCTAGTCGTGTATAGCATCTACATTATGTACGCACTTCTAGAGGTTGTTCAAAAGTCCACTTTTGATTACGAAGGTACTTAAAACCGTCCTTTTTGAACACGTTCTTCTAATCGAAATAGACCATCGCCGTTTCGTATACTTCATCTTATCACCCGAACGCATCAAATCCAAACCTCTACCGGGCAAAAAGCGTAAATTTTCACGATGAGTATAAGTAGATCGACATGTGCTAACATCTTGTTCTGCACCAAAATACAAGACTATAATTATGAGGTACTCTATTGCTTGATAGGGTAATACATACAGAGAGCGAGTTAGTTAATCCATCTATCTTAAGGGAGGAATTCGGATCATGAAACATCTGCAAGATTCAACTACACTGTATAACGGCGTCAAAATGCCTTGGTTAGGTTTGGGTGTATTCAAGGTGAAGGATGGAGAAGAAGTTGTTGAAACGGTGAAAACGGCCATTCAGGCAGGGTACCGCAGCATCGATACTGCCAAAGGTTATAACAATGAATCCGGCGTTGCCCAAGGTATTCGTGAATCCGGAATCGCCCGGGAAGATCTGTTTATTACGACCAAAGTGTGGAATGGCGATCAAGGATATGAATCCACATTGGCCGCATTTGAAGCAAGTATGGAACGACTTGAACTCGAAGTTCTCGATCTCTATCTCATCCACTGGCCTGTAAAAGGAAAGTACAAGGATACATGGAGAGCACTAGAGAAGCTACATCAAGAAGGGCGCATCCGCGCCATTGGGGTGAGTAACTTCCAGATCCACCACCTTGAAGACCTGATGACGGATGCTAAGATCAAACCTGCGGTCAATCAAGTCGAGCTGCACCCCTTGCTGATCCAGACGGAACTAAGAGAGTACTGCGCCAAACATCAGATTCAGATCGAAGCTTGGTCACCACTGGGACAAGGTCATTTGGTAGAACACCCATTATTGCAAACGATCGCAGCCAAATATAACAAAACAGCTGCACAAGTAATTCTACGTTGGGATTTGCAAAACGGCATCGTTACTATACCCAAATCCGTTACACCAGAGCGTATTCGCGAGAATGCCGATGTATACAATTTTGAATTAACAGCAGAAGATATCGAACAGATCAACAGTCTGAACGAGAATAAACGCTTCGGTTCTGATCCAGATAACTTCAATTTCTAGAGCGAAATGATACAGTAACACATGATATTAAAATTAAAATCCCGACCTTATGCATGACTGCATTGGAGTCGGGATTTATTATCTTTGGGTCAATGTATGACCCTATTCAGCTTAACCTTTTTGACTTAGCCTTTGGATACCAGCTTGAAGTCATCAAAGTGGAAACCTGGTGCTACAACGCATGTCACGAGTACAGGTTCATCGCCAAGCGGGCGTGCTGTCTGCCATACGCCGGCAGGAACAAGCACTTGTGGTGATTGTCCAGCAGCGAGATCCATACCGAGCACGAGAACCTCTTCGTTTTCTGGATTCTCTCCATTACCACCCAGCTTCAACTCAACCGGGCTACCGCTATGCCACAACCACAGTTCATCAGATAACACCGTGTGCCACTCTGAGATTTCATGCTTGTGCAGCAAAAAGTATGTCGAGCTTGCTGAGAATCGAGGTCCCGAGTATGCTTCCGGCAGTACGGATTGTGGGATCTGATAAGAAGCTTTCCATACTTCCTTATACCAACCGCCTTCAACGTGAGGCTGCATGTCCAGTGCCGCAACCAGAGGCGATAATTCATGTGTCGTCATATCCTATTTCCTTCCTTCCACATCTAATTGGAGGTACTCTTCATCTAGAGTTTTGCCTCGCTCTCCCTACTGTAAAACATCGTTAGCTTTTTGTCACCTTTAGGCTGCATCACAACTGCCCAATTGGATTGCCTTCTCGTATGTCTCTATCTGCACAACATGCCACAGTCTTGGTTGAGAGCGTTTACAATAAACTGGATTTTCCGTTATGATATAAATATCATCGTTAACCGCCGAAGCAGAGAGGAGCCGTGTTATGAGTGTCATCGAAGATCGAATCGGACCGAAATATCGAATTGGAGATCATTCCTTCACCATAGAGCATATGCGCAGACATGACGGGAACGCCATGCCACAGCCCCACGCTCACCCTTTTTACGAGCTATACTATCTGCTTGAAGGAGAACGTGTATATTCCATGAACGGTCAGCTGCTCAACGCGAGCAAAGGTGATCTGATCTTAATTAATCCACACGACGTACACATTACGTCTAAAGGAAGCATTCCTAGTTTTGAACGTATCCTCGTCGGATTCTCTCCCTCGTTCGCCACGGGAATGGAGCTTGGCATCTGTGGTCTGCTTCCGTTCGAACGTTCACGATTACTGCATGTTCCCGAATCGGAACAGCCTGAGATACAACGCTTGTTGGAGCAAATGCTACGCGAGTGTAAAGATCGTCGTCCTTATTATGAAATTGTTGTACGCAGCCTGCTCTCCCAGCTATTAATCAGCATTCATCGCGCTTTAGAGATGACACGGCAAATGATGCCGGAGCCAATCCACCCCATGCATGACAAAATTACCGAAGTTGCCCGTTACGTGAACACTCATTATAACGAACCACTTACATTGGAGGAAGCAGCCGCTCGTTTCTATATAAGCCCATCCTATCTGAGTCGCATGTTCAGCCGGTTAACTGGTTTTCGATTTAGTGAATATCTGCGCGTTGTCCGGGTTCGGGAAGCCCAGCGTAGATTATTGTCCACACAGGAGCGTGTGCAGTTCATTGCGGAGAAGGTAGGGTTTGAACATACAGCACATTTTAACAAAACCTTTAAACAGGTCACAGGCACCACACCACTTCGTTATCGCAAAGAGCATCGGTAAGAGATCTTAGTGATGTTAGCGTAGGATACCTGTACCTGTATCCGAACATGCACGACATCTCTGTACACATCTAACGCATCAAAACAAATTAGAAATAGACCGCATAATTAACATGCGATCTACCTATAGTGAGGCTAGTATGGCATCCAGGATAGCCGAGTGGGTAGCCTTAATGACCAAACACATTTCCATCTCCATATAAAAATGCACCATTCAGTCCTTCATCGGAGATCATCGCTACACCACTTCGGCTACATCGAATCCCATTCGAATAGCCATTTATTGACGAATCAATGCACCACTTCTAACATTTGGCCCAATAGAAATCTGTCTTCCCTCGGTATCTGCTATTTCTCCCCGGCACACAATACCTGTCGTATCATGTCCTGTAATCCGCAAAAGTCGACCATCCGCACCTGTTCCTTCGATGCCTTCAAGCTCCGCTCCTTTGCACTGATGAAGCTCAATCAGCGAGCCTTCAGCTACGGTGAGCTGCAGATCGGCAATTCGTACATGTTTCGCATGTGAACATTGCACACCTTTCTGCGCAGACACACGGTATCCCTCAATCACCAATCCATCCAGAGGCATTTCCGGTAAACCACTCACCAATAACGCCGTGTCCGCCCCAGAGCAGACTACATCCTTAATTCGAATATCCCGGAACACCGGCGTCTCTTCAGTGACTTCGTGTGCAATGTCACTTCCTCGTGCCGAGCCTTCCTGATTCGCATAGAAAAATGAGAATGAGATCGCTTCCATAATAATGTCTTTCATATAGATTCGTTCAATCTCAATGTCCTCCACTACACCGCCGCGACCACGTGCACTCTTGAAACGAAGCCCAATATCTGTTCCAATAAACGTACAATCCGACACACGCACATGTCTCACACCACCAGACATTTCACTACCAATGACGAAGCCGCCATGACCGTGGTACACGGTACATCCTCGTATGGTAACGTACTCAGATGGCAAGCCTAGTTCGCGACCTTCGGCATCCTTGCCTGACTTCATACAGATCGCATCATCTCCAACGTCGAAGACACTATTCTCTACCAGAACATAACGGCAGGATTCGATGTCAAGTCCATCCCCATTCTGAGAAAACCACGGATTACGAACGCTGACGTTACGAATCGTCACATGCTCTGAAGCCCAAGGGTGTAAGTTCCAGGCTGGAGAATTCTGAAAGGTTGGTCCGTCCAACAATACTCGTTTACATCTACGCAAACTCACCATATTCGGTCTAAGAAAATCCCTGATCCCCTCGTAAGCTGACAGGTCACGTACTTGTTCTACATGCATACGATTAGCAACTGCATTTCCCTCAAGCGCGGCTTGGGATGGCCACCAGATCTCTTCCTCATTGCTTGTGTGTTCGATTACACCACCGGAGGATACTAATGCTTCCCACTGCGAAGCCGTCAGTTTGGAACGTTTGACAGGTCGCCACGCCTCACCATTGCCGTCCCATACACCTTCACCCGTAATGGCGATATCCTCTAACTGATCTCCATCAATCGGAGATTGA
Organism: Paenibacillus sp. MER 99-2; assembly: GCF_023714095.1. Lineage (NCBI taxonomy): Bacteria > Bacillati > Bacillota > Bacilli > Caryophanales > Paenibacillaceae > Paenibacillus > Paenibacillus sp. MER 99-2. The sequence goes on from NZ_JAMAUZ010000005.1 coordinate 271,413, forward strand.
CAGCGCACAGCCTGCCACCCCTCAAAGGTAGATGCAATCAAAGGATATTGATCAAAGTCTCGACTGAAGGTGACTAGCGCTCCAGCCTGGACATGCAGTTCAATCCGACTGTGCAAAATAATCGGACCCGTGAGCCAGACACCAGCAGGAATAACAATTCGTCCCCCACCCGCCTCCGAACAAGCCGCGATCGCAAGCCGGAATACCTCTGTATTATCGGTTACACCATCTCCTACAGCCCCAAATTCAGTAATCAGAAAATCCTGAGCAGGAATGTTAGGTAAGGAAACGTCGTATGATACTTTATCAGACGTTAATTCCTCACCAGCACGTATTGCGGAATTATATGTATTCATCGCGTAGTTATCATCCTTTCTGCTTCTTATTGGATTATATAAATTGAACAGAAGGATATTTACACTTGCCACTCCGATGACAGAATAACCTTACGATCGCTGTTATCCCCAGATTTTTTTGATTCCCTTTTCCATAGAGAAAATCCGGTGATAAAGGCGAACGCTCTGCTTCTCCATGTTATTTCTGTCCTCTCCGTTCTCGTGTAAATGTTTCGTTCAATTTATATAGATTAGGCTTATGCGGAATATTCTCGCTCCATCATATCAGTAGCAGTGGGATCAAAGGTTGATCTTTTTTGCCAACTACGAATGGAACTTGATGTTATTTGTTCGGATTCTGGGTGGTCTAACAGAATATCTCTTTCATCATACTACAACCATCTATTCCAATGTCTGTAAATTAACTAGGAAAATTGGATCATTTTTCTGTCAGAATTCGTCACAGCAAATCTTTTAACATAACAAAGATATAACACAATATAAGTGTTAGCCCTACTCAACCCATTACTTATGTCACATTTTATAACAAATTAATTGCCACATATAGGATGACTATGTATGATGAAATAACCACTTCCAATGTTTTCCTAAATATTCCTTTTCAAACTAACGTTGCAGAAAGGATGGGATGCACTGTTGATTGAATTCAAAGGGGTTCAGAAGCACTTTGGTCACTTCCACGTTCTCAAGGATATCCATCTTCGGATTGAAGAAGGTGAGGTTGTCGTCATTATCGGGCCTTCCGGCTCAGGCAAAAGCACTTTGCTCCGTTGTATTAATCGTCTAGAAACCATTTCTGGAGGCGAGCTCGTCGTTAGCGGGATTCCTTTACATCAGAAAAAGATAGACATTAACCTCTTCCGCCGTGACATAGGCATGGTATTTCAACACTTCAATCTCTATCCCCACAAAAAAGTCATTGATAACATCACCCTGGCACCGATGAAGGTGCGCAAACAACCCAAGGAACAGGCAGCTGCTACGGCTATGAAATATCTGACCCGAGTAGGCATTGCCGAGAAAGCAGACAGTTATCCCTCACAGTTGTCTGGTGGACAACAACAGCGTGTAGCGATCGCTCGCGGTCTAGCGATGGAGCCCAAAATCATGCTTTTTGATGAACCAACCTCTGCATTGGACCCCGAAATGATCGGGGAAGTGCTTGATGTCATGCGTTCCCTCGCACACAACGGGATGACAATGGTTGTTGTTACCCACGAGATGGGCTTCGCCCGTGAAGTGGCTGATCGCGTTATTTTTATGGATGAAGGTCGCATTGTGGAGGAAGCTTCTGCTGCCTCGTTCTTTGACAACCCTAGAGAGGAACGTGCCCAACAATTCCTGAGTCGTCTGATTCACCACTAATATCATTCCATTGGAAAAGGGGTCTTTAACAAATGAAGAACATATTGAAGTGGCCGTCACTCATGCTCGTATTGATTTTGGCGCTTGTCATCTCTGGTTGTAATACCGGTGGGGATTCATCATCTGGATCCGGTGGATCTGGTGACAACACCTCGGAAGCCAAAGGTACCATTGAACAGATTAAAGAACGGGGCAAACTCATTGCTGGCGTGAAATACGATACCAAGCTGTTTGGACTCAAAGACCCTGCAAGCGGTGAGGTCGAAGGCTTCGATATCGATATCGCGAAGGCACTCGCCAAACAAATTCTTAGAGATGAAACCAAGGTCGAGCTGAAGGAAGTAACATCTAAAACTCGTATTCCGTTGCTGCAAAACGGCGACATTGACATCATTATTGCCACAATGACAATTACGGATGAACGTAAGGAGCAGGTTGATTTCAGTGATGTTTATTTCGAGGCAGGGCAATCTTTGCTTGTGAAAAACGACAGTGATATCACCGGACTAGAGAGCCTTGGAGGGGTAAAGGTGTTAGCCGTGAAGGGCTCCACTTCTGCTCAGAACATTCGTGAAAAGGCGCCAGATGCCGAAGTGCTGGAATTCGATAACTATCAGGATGCCTTTAAGGCGCTGAAAGCAGGAAAAGGTGAGGCATTAACGACAGATAACATCATCCTAATTGGTATGCAGCAAACAGATAATAACTATAAGCTGGTCGGTGGCAATTTCACCAGCGAGCCTTATGGTATGGCGATTCGCAAAGGCGACTCTGCCTTTGTTTCTGAAGTAAACAGCTTACTCAAGAGCATGCAGGATAGTGGAGAGTACGACACTTTGCATGAGAAATGGCTGGGCGCCAAGCCTGAGTAACTTCGATTAACTGATGGTTCAGCGGCGATGGTATGTTGTGATCCTCCCTGTCAGGGTGAATCAGCATCGCCGCTCACATCTGAGGAACGGAGGCTTTCCCTGAATGGGCAATTTGGACTTTAACGTTCTGATCCGACATTCGGATCGTTTTCTGGAAGGATTCTGGAACACAATTCAAGTAAGCATCATGGCGTTGATCGGCAGCTTTATCCTTGGAGCGATTATTGCTATTTTCCGCATCTCTCCGATCAAGCCATTAAACTGGATTGGCACAGCTTTTGTGGAGTTTATTCGCAACATTCCTTTGCTGCTTGTCGTATTTTTTTTCTATCTAGGACTGCCTGCAATTGGCATCTCGCTCGATGGTTTCATCTCCGGCACGCTGGGTCTAACAATCTATACTGCGGCATTTATCGCCGAGGCGATTCGAGCGGGAATTCAGTCCGTACCACGTGGTCAGCTAGAAGCAGCGCGCTCTTCCGGTTTATCTTACGTACAGGCGATGAATCTGGTCATTCTGCCACAAGCAATCAAAATTGTACTGCCGTCCATTGGCAATCAATTCATTAATCTGGTCAAAAATTCATCCATCCTTGCGGTCGTAGCAGGTATGGATTTGATGTATTTTGCCGATCTCATCAACTCAGATACCTTCCAACCTCTAAGCGTGTATACCATTGTCGCTCTCTTCTATCTGGCTCTAACGTTACCCCTCAGCTTGCTCGTTCACTATATGGAGCGGCGATTTGGACAGAGTGACGCTGAATCAACCACCACGAAGGGAAAATCGAACAAGCCGAAGCCAACAGGTCAGGTCACCATGTGATCAGGTCTTATCTCGAAAAGGAGGTCGATGAATTATGGACTTCAGCGGGGCCTATGCCTGGCCCAACCTTCGTTTTCTATTACAAGGATTTCTACTTACCCTGCAAGTCGCAGGGTTATCTATTGTGTTTAGTTTCGCACTGGGCACGATTCTAGGGACGATTCGGTACACCCGCATCCCGGTGTTGTCCCAGATTGTCGCAGTCATTGTAGATACCATTCGTAATTTACCGTTATTACTTATCATTTTCTTCATCCATATCGTATTGCCTCAAATGGGGATCAAGCTGTCCGTGTTCTGGTCTACTGTTGTGGGTCTGAGTTTGTTCGAAGGAGCAATGATCGCGGAGATTGTTCGTAGCGGTCTCAAATCCATTGAACGTGGACAGATCGAAGCAGCTCGTTCCTCAGGGTTAAGTTACATGCAGACACTGAGTGGAATTATTATGCCTCAGGCGTTACGACGGATGTCTCCACCCATGGTCAGCCAGTTTATCTCGCTGCTCAAAGATACGTCGCTGGCAATCATCATTTCTCTACCTGAATTAATGCATCATGTGCAGATTCTAGGTGGTCATAGCTTCGATTATATTATTCCGGCTCTATTGCTGGCAGCCGTGCTGTATTTTGTCGTCAATTATGCCTTGTCCATCGTGGCCAAGCGGCTTGAAGCTCGAATGAATTAACAAAAAAACATAACATGTGTACCACACGGTATCCATGTTATGTTTATTTGAGTTGAAGAAACAACTTATCACCGTTACGTTTGTTATTAGTATAGATCGTTCAACATTGAAGTTGAGATGGCTTGAGCTGAGTATCACTGCCTTGGCAGCTTATGTTGTTTTATTGCTCAAGTTACGTATGGAGGGGCTACTATGCTTACTAGAAAAGCAGCTATGATTATACTTGCGCTTGTCGTGGCAATCATATTCGTCGCAATCTACACGATGGCGAATTCACCGAATAGGGTTATTCAGACATACATATCCGAACAATTCGCAACGACTAATCCATCAGGTTCTTCCACTGATCCGGTAGCTCAATTCAATCAGTATGTTACAGATCATCAACTACCGACACCAACCGTGACATTCAATACAATCAAAAAAACATTTTCCTCTAGAGAGGTTCTAGTCAGCTTTGCGGTGTTTACCTATGCTGAAGATGGTCAACTCAAGAATATCCACTCCGGCATGTTATCCTTCTCGTTAACTCGCGATCTATTGCGTTGGCAGATAAACTCTATTGATATCATAAACGATATGCAGCTAGCCAATAACACTCCATAGCCGTGCAAGGTAATATGTGCTTAGAGGTAGTTATGGTTGGGTTAAAGGTATGCATAAAAAAACAGCCAATTACCTAGGAAATTGGCTGTCGGTTTAGAATATGTGTCTTGTACTTAAAACGATTATATTCATTAATTAGTTCATCTAATATCATGGACTGCTGCAGGACTTGGCCGTCTTGCATGCCCTGATTTTCCGCCATACGACATAACTTTTGCCTGCTCCATTCAATTTGGTCGCTGATATTCTTACGCTCATTCACAGCATGCACCCCCTTTATTTGTACTATTATAGAATATATTGCTAAAAAATTTACAATGAAATCCTTTGCAAAACAAAATGTTTATTTGCATCCCAATTCTTTCACAATCAAGCCCTTTTCATCTACACTTCGGTATTGGCATAAGCCTACAAGATATAGATATTTGAATCCTTCTACCTTCCATATATCGCATCAGTGAAAGAATATCTTACATCAGGCAAGCATGTAGAGACGTATTTGCCATAGACCGTTTGCACGCAAGGTCGTTCTAACATTCCATCTCTAAGATTAATAAGTTGGATGTCACCGCTTATACTTTTTCCACCCGATTAATGAAGAGGATAATAAAGAAAAGGTTTTCGATTCACTCATTGAACTTTCAGTAGAAATGCATCGTCCGGATTTTCTCCCTCTACGTTCTGAATAAACTCAGCGTATGAACCACTAAAGGATATTCTGCCCTGATGCAGTAGATGGAGCGTACATTGAACCCTTTGGAAATCATGTAAATGATGACTGGATAATAACACCGTGCATTCCTTGTGTAGTGCAAGTTTTTCGATTCTTTTTAATATGTACTGCCTCATCTCGGGGTCAATTCCAGCCATTGGTTCATCAAAGATGTACAGTTTCCTATCCATCAGGGTAATGGCCATAATACAGAGATACCTTCGTTCTCCAACAGATAATTGCCCAAACTCCATATTCCATATCCGTCTTACCATATCAATCTCAGAATTGCTCATATCTTCATCGACATAAGGCTCATTCGTAACTCGAATACGGTTGGCATGATCGGAATATAGAAAGAAACGAAATACATCCTTCGACTTCAACGTAGGTGGGAACACTAAGCCTTGAAGCTGATAGATCATATCCTTCTCCTCAGGCACACCTCTAATTTCGGGAGGACGTTTAATGACATTGGTGATGAGATCGAATAGTGTTGTTTTGCCTGAACCATTCTTGCCAACAATCATGTTCACGGTTCCTGCCCGGAATTCTACACTCAAACGATCTAAGTTCTGACGCGCCGACTTGCGGTAGGAAAAACTTACATTGTCTATTGTAATCATGGCATCCTCCTGCTATGTCCGATGAGTTCTTGATATGACGTTTACAAGTTTAAGGGCAATCAATCCACAGATCACATAACAAGCCGAGATTATGCCAACAACCCCAATGCTCTCGTGCGGAAAAGAATGACCCGTAAACCAATCTGCAAAGATAAACGTAATATTTCTGACATATTCAAGCGGATTGAACAGTACGAACAGGAAGCTATACTCCGTAGAATATGCAAATCCTTTGGCAGATACAAAAAATAACACCAACAAACTCATACTAATTACTGCGTTCAACGACTCTTGTCTAATCGGGATAAGCATCAGAACCAATGTTAGCAAAATAAGAATAATAGCTCCCAGTATACAGCTCATAATGGCAGTAATGAGAAACGTCACGAGTTGTGCCGGTTCTAAGAACATCACACCTGTTACGAATGACACCAGAAAGATTGTAGCTATAATGAACAAAACCTGATTCAGAGCCTTGCCCCAAATAAAAGGATATTTACTTCCTGATATAAATTTGAACATTTTATAGAAGCCGTTCTCTCTCAAAGCAATTAAATGGGTAGCCACTTCAATGGACATTAACAACGTAATATATGAAATAAAAAAGCTCGTTTGAATGTAAAAATCAATTGTGGTGGGTCTAGAATCAAACCAGGAATAATTATAAATAAGAAAAGCAACGAGCGGAAAAATTAAATACCATACAAAGGCTACTTTATTGCTTAACATCATCTTTACAAAAAGCCTGAGATACTCATATGTTATTCTCATAGCGCTCTCCAATTCACCATTTGCAAATGATAACAAATGTAATTTTAATCCTTATTTTTACAATGGTCAATTCAATTTTTCAATTTTTCATACCTTATTTTCTTGTTTTTTGTTAGACGTGAACTTTTCAGGAACCTTCTGCAATCACCCTTCCCTTAGCATCTCCTCACGATAGATATTACTCCCCTGACTAACGATTTCTTTGTACATCTGCTCTGTACTTTTCTCATCTTTCACACCAACTTCTAAAACAGATTTCAGCATTTCACCAAACTCTTCTTGAAAACCTTGGGATAGATCATCGTAATATCCTCTTCTTGTATCGACTTTTTTCTGAATTAAATGGTTGATCTCAACTCCGCTGTAACTTCCTAATTTAGAGGTAAGGGCCGGTAAGCTCCCTATATAATCCTGCGTTTGAAGATGATCTGCCGATTCCTCACTCATTAAATACGCGATAATTTTCCACACTTCTTCCTTGTTAGCTGATTCTTGGTTTATTGAAAGCACATGATTGAACTGCAAGCCTGAGCTCAGCTCCGTATGTAGAGGATCGCTCGGATAGCTTACCACTCCCCATGAGAAAGAATTTTGTTGTTGCAGCTTAGGAATCATGCTTATATTGGAGGACAACATCGCAGACTTTCCTTTTAGAAAATGTTCTCCCGTCCCTTCGATTAAACCGCCTTGCTTCTGTAAGTTCACCGCTAGCTCTATCATTTTGAGCCAATCCTTCTCATTAAAGATAAGCTCTTGATTTTGGTCATCCAGCAACCTTATTTTATTTGTGGCGAGAATTGTCATCACTACATGTTGGGGTGTAGCTTCTCCGCCCTCAAATCCGTACCTGTCTCCATCAGCAAATCGATTAGACAAGGATAATAATTGTTCCCAGCTCATTTGATCTGTCGGGTAATCGACCTGTATGGAGTCAAATAAATCTTTGTTGTAAAAAATCCCCGAAACCGCAACCTGGGGTGCAAGACCCAACAGTTCTCCCGATTCGTTCGAAAGAACTTCTTTCATTTGATCATAATAATCATCAAGCTGTATTTCTTTCGTTGAATCTTGCAGATACGGGTTCATACTTTCAATTCGATCTGTTTCACGCAAATTGCGGAATGTTGGCAGATACGAAATAATTAGATCCGCATGACTATCTTCGAAAAAACGTTCGTCCTCATATAAACTATCGTTGTTTGATGAGATCACATTAAAAGTCACGCTCGGAAACTTACTCATGATATGATTGCCATAGTATTGATAGAATGTCTCCTCACTCTGAGGAGTCAGAACGGTAAGTTCCTTATTCGTTATAGGTTCAATTTTTTCTTTGGTAGATTCACCAAGCAAGCCACAACCTGTTAACAAACTGAGTAATAAGGCAATCGAGAACCAAGCTAATATATTATTTTTGTGCTTCTGTATATAATACATGCGTTAAATCCTCCTGCATTTTATCAATAATGGAATGGAGAGAATCCGGATTTTTTATTGCATCTTGTATGCCATCATTTATAATACGATCTGTCTTTTGCTTCAATTCAATATGCAGAGGTACTCGCTCCATCAGAGTACTGACCGAATGCTTTAACGTATAGAAAACATCTTGTTCTGTTCCCGGCTTTAGTTGCCTTATAGACGTGGTGAATTTATCCATACTTGAGTTAGAACGCATCTCCGTAGTTCTTTTATTGTTCAATTGCATCCATACTTCAGTGGTGGTAGCCAAGTTCTGCGCATTATTGCTTATTCCACTCATAATTGGGTAGGTTATCGTGGTACTGACATCAGGATTCTCCGTACCCACAGGTTCCGTTACAACACCCCAATTAACCTTTGGATTCAAGCTCTGAACTTGCTTCATAAAATAAGGCGTTTCCAAGATCATCGCAACTTTCCCCTGACTGAACAGGTCGATTTGAATACCTCCCTCGATACTTATACCGCCACTTGAATATGCTGTGACTGCATTAGTTATCAAGTCTTTCCAAAATTCAGTTCCAACGTGAGCCTGTTGCTGTGAAGCATCATACCATCTTCGGCTATCTGCCTTGCCCATCTCGATTATCAAATCAGCGTAATCATAATATGGTGTGTACAGACCTCGGAGGTCGGAATTGCCAGAGAAACGCTGGGTCAGCAATAGCAACTCACGCCATGTCATTCGGTCAGCAGGCTCCGGAATACCATACTCGGCAAAAACATCTTTGTTATAGAATAAAGCCTGGGATACCATGGATTGAGGGAATGCATAAATACTACCGCCCCCCATCTCATTGAGCGTAGTTAATACATGCTCATTAATCCCTGCAGTAAAGTCTTTATCTGTGGCAAAGATAGAGAGATCCTTCAGCATATTCTCGTTCTGCAGCTCCATATAAACTTCCGATGGAAAAAATAAAATATCTGGGCTTTCTGATTTTATCAAGTCTATGTAGCCCTTAACGTTCCAATCGAGGTCACCTTTCGGAATATATTTCATTGCATCCCAAATTCCCTCTCCCATGACTCCTTTGTACTCTATTATTTCTATGTTGGTATCGCTAAATTGCGTATCTATTATACTTCCATAATCTCGTCTGAAATCAGCATATGAACTGTATAGAACTTTTATATTTTTAGTCTCTGTTGATTCAGGATGACTACAAGATGTTATGATCAACAGAATTACAATCCATATTATAAAACACTTCTTCATGCTGCTTTCCTCCTACTGCGTCCCCAAAACACCGATGTGATTCAAATTTTAATATTTAATTTTATGGATAATTATTGTATTATTTGTTTTTATTTGAATTTATTCAATTAACAAAACTATAATTCCTTTTGCAGTAATATGACAATCGTTTTTTTAGGAAACCTTTGAATTACCAAATAGAAGGCTAACAATATACACGAAAAAGCCCTACTTTCATAACTGAAAATAGGGCAAATGTTACTCATATAAACTATACAAAGATCAAAATCCGCCTACACCATGATTAAAAACAGTATTTACGATAGAATGTATCCCACTATCAACACTCGAAAATAGAAGAAATAAACTAAAGAGCGTTAACACTAACTTTGCTTTTCTTTTCATAACGACCATAGACCCCCTTAATAATGTTTAAATAACTAAGTTTTATTGACTCTGATGCATGCTCCCTGTGTTCTTCAAATAAACCAACACAAAAGATGATTGTAGAAGTATCGTTAATTTTATGAGCTGACTCTAAACAAGTTATTAAATATTTAAACCCTTCTTCATATCTATCCTTGGATAGTTGATAAAGTGCTAACCCAGCCCAAAATTTAGTATATCTTTCGTCTTTGATCTGACTGTTATAGCTATTATCCAAATAACTATCCTGGTACAAGATATGAATATATGGATTAAATCTCTTGAGAGCTTGATCTACATCCAGATTATATGAATTGGCAGCTTCCATAATTTTAACCAACCCAAGCAAGGTTTCATTTTCATTTTCTTCAATAAAATCGAGATAGGAATTAAGTGCCTCATAGTCACCCATCATTAATTTGTATAAGTAAGTGTTCGCTTTGCCCCAATTATTAAACCGATCAACAAATGAAAGCTCTTCTAGCGTAGGCTCTTCAATTACATTATTCAAATAGAGGTTCGTGTACTGTAATGCCTTCTCAAATTCCCCATTCTCTCCCCATACCGTAGCCTTTAATAGATATGAATAGGATTTATAAATAAATAAAGGGTGCTTCGATACTCGATGTATATCAGATGTATCCTTTTTCATTTTAATATATTTCTCCATAACCAAAACTCGTTGTTCCAGTTCCTCGGCTAATTGAAATACCTTATCCCAATAACATAACCCGCTGTATGTATTCGCCAGATCCTTAATGGCGTCAAGTTGTCGCTCCTCATCCAGCCGATTAATATACGGTTCGAACAGCACGGCAGCTCTCAGGTTTTGATTCTGATCCTGACTCAGCGAGAGGGTGAAAATACGATAATGACATAGTGCAAGTCGTTCCGAGTGCTGGTATTTCTCACATTCAGCCACACATTCATATAACATCAGTGCAGCTTGCTTCTGTCCTCGCTCGAACATGCCCTCAGCCATCTCAAACAGTTCCGATATATACGACCGATCATCCGTAACCTGCTGTATCACCCTATGAATGCAATCCAGCTTGTCCAATTCGGCACAGCGTTGCAAGAATGGCTCCAGTCTTCTCCAGTGTGGGGAAGATTCGACGAAGCATTCTGCTCCATACAGTTCATAGAAGTGACCTGGCTCTAGATTCATGCCTTGCGTAATGAGATCCAGTTGAGCCATTGCGATGGGTCTTGTGCCTTTGATTATTGCACTAAGTGTTCCAGCATTTACACCAGATAAATCGGCAAAATACTGCAGCGTATACCCCTGTTTCCTGATGTGATCCTCAATATAGGATCGTATCGTAGTTGTAGGTTCCAATACCTCCCACCTCCACAATAATAAATCCAAAAATTTGAATTTATATGATATACACAATTTTAATCCTTATTTTTACATCGGTCAATAAAAACCGTGGCAATTCGATATCCATGTCAACTTATTTTCTTATGCCGTCGAATAATGAAGTTACTACACGATTAACGTAACCATCCTCCATCGGCTCACCCGAAACTAACATTCGGTAGAAGATAGAGCCATATACCAGGTCGATACATAACGCAATGTCACAGTCTGGCTTCAGATCTCCGCGCTCCACACCTTTTTCAATAATCCCCCATGCCTCGCGTCGTCTTGGCTGAATGTAACGAGTCTGGTATTCCACCGCAAGTCCTGGATCGGACTGGCCTTCCCCAATAATCTCCGTAATGACTTTTCCCTCACGGCTAGTCAGAAACCGAGCCAAATTCGACGCGTGTAGCTGTATATCTTCAAATACAGAACCTGTATCAGGTACAGGTAGCCTCGCCGTCGCCTCATGCATGTACCCATCCATAATGACCGCACCTTTATTGGGCCACCACTTATATATCGTTGCTTTACTAACCTGTGCTCGCTCTGCAATTTTTTCAATCGTAACCGCTGCAAATCCGTGCTCCAAAAGCAGTTCATATGCCGCCGTCAAAATTGCATTTTGTGTTTCTACATTACGAGGCCGCCCTCTCTTGCCAGTCATTCGGTTTCCTCCTCGGTGCATTCTAGATATATCATACTAAAATCATAGTTCATTGAAAAACGCCTATTTACAATACTAAACGTTTAGTATATATTTATCAACAATAAGTGTACGAAGCGTTCACTTATTAGTTATTTCACTACGCTGATACAAACTGATTCCAACATCTTAGTACCGGAGGATGATAAACATGCCAACCAAACAAGCTTCAACAACCTCAGCACAATCTCAGCTCTCGCCCTGGATTGTGCTGCTTCTTGCTTCCGCGTGTGGTTTAATCGTAGCCAATCTCTATTATGCTCAGACCGTAGTAGGTCCGATCAGCATGACAACCGGATTATCTTCTGCCGCTTCCGGGTTAATTGTGACCTTAACCCAGTTGGGATACGTAATTGGATTGTTATTTATCGTTCCGCTCAGCGACATTATTGAGAATCGGCGTTTAGCCACACTTTCCTTAATCGTATTGGTTCTAGCTCTGATCATTGCCGCATTCGCCCCTCAAGCTGGTCTATTCCTAATGGTATCGCTATTCATTGGCGTAGGCTCTGTCGTAGCTCAAATTCTAGTCCCGTACGCCACTTATCTGACCTCCGAAGAGCAACGTGGACGCGTCGTAGGTAACGTCATGAGCGGTCTTCTGCTCGGCATCATGCTCGCTCGCCCTGTAGCAAGCTTTATTACGAGCATCTGGGGCTGGCAAGCCGTATTTATCTTCTCCGCCATCATGATTGCGCTATTGACCATCCTTCTGTCCCGCACTCTCCCTGTACGTCAGCCGAAGCCTAATTTAAATTACGGACAACTCATCATTTCTCTAGGTACTTTGTTGAAAAAACTCCCTTCATTGCGTCGCCGGGCACTGTACCAAGCTAGTCTGTTTGGTGCATTCAGCTTGTTTTGGACGACAGTCCCTATGCGGCTTGCCAATGACTTCAATATGTCACAGCAAGGTATCGCCTGGTTTGCATTAGCCGGTGTGGGCGGTGCGATTGCAGCACCAATTGCGGGAAGACTGGCCGATCGTGGGTTAACGCGGATCCTTACGGGTGCTGCAATGGTGATTGCATTACTGTCATTTGCGGTAACTTATCTATTCCAAAGCAACTCCACAACAGCTCTGATTGTATTGCTCATTGCAGCTATTACCTTAGATATGGCCGTATCCGGCAATCTCGTGCTTGGGCAACGCGTCATTTATTCTTTAGGGAATGAAGCGAGAGGACGAATCAACGGGATCTTCATGTCGATCTTTTTTATCGGAGGAGCTGCTGGTTCATCCATCGGAAGTTGGTCTTATGCCTATGGGGGCTGGGCGCTAACATCCATCATTGGAATCGCTATGCCACTTCTCGCTTTCCTGTACTATTCTACGGAAAAGAACACACGCCACATTCAAGATTAATGACTCACTGCCTCTCTATGGCTGCACACGAAACGAGCCGTTCATCGCCATAATGATGAACGGCTCGTTTATTTAGACTCATTTTAGCAACATAAAAAGCATGATCGTAAATGATACACCACAGCGAAAATTTGCTTATAGAAAAAATCCATTAGAAGAAAGACGGACAACATGGTACAGTTATATCAACTTACATATCATACTATTCAGATTGGATTAAACAATAATACATTCGTTTCTTACTTCACTCAAGGAGAGGGTCAGATGAAATTTGCGTTATTTAGCCTCATGATGAATCTGCCCAATGCCATCACTGGAGAAGCGTTTACGGCACAGCAGAAATTCCAGAACATTCTGGAGCAAGCCAAGTTGGCAGAACGTCTGGGATTCGATGCATACGGAATTGGCGAGCGACATGGCGCACCTTTCCTCTCCTCATCTCCACCTGTCGTGTTGACGGCAGTTGCCGCGGCTACATCACGCATCCGTCTATTAACGACCGTTACGGTACTCAGTGTACTTGATCCTGTGCGTGTTGCGGAGGACTATGCCACACTGGATCAGTTATCCGGCGGCAGACTGGAGATGATTATCGGGAAAGGCAATGATCCGCGGCATTACCCGCTGTTTGGCATCACAGAAGAAGAGCAGTGGGATTCATTGGGTGAACGCTACCGTCTGCTCAAGCGCCTATGGACAGAGGAGGATGTGACCTGGGAAGGCACATACCGCCCGCCACTAGACAGAGTAACCACTCAACCCCGACCACTACAGCAACCCATTCCGATCTGGCATGGTAGCGCATCGAGCACGTTATCCACTGAGCTGGCAGCGCAGTACGGTGAGCCGCTATTCACCTCTAACTCGTTCCACCCTCAGGCGAAATACAAAGCGCTCATTGATCATTATCGAGAACGCCTCGATCATTATGGTCATGATGCCCAGCGAGCCGTGATTGGATCTGGAGCTGGCAGCTTGTACCTCGCCGATACGCGAGAAGAAGCCATTCGCAGATACAAACCCTATTACAATGCATTCCATGCTACTGCTTCTGCGCAGCATAACCAGTCTCCCTTCAAGGATCTGGAGGATAACATCGCGAATGGTCCTGTCTTGATTGGTAGTCCCGATCAGGTTATTGAGAAAATTGTGAATTATCACGCAGCCTACGGACATCAGGTGCTCAGTATTAGTGTCGATGGACTCAGCCATAGCGAGCAACTGGAGCAGTTAGAGCGATTCGCCCAAGAGGTTGCCCCCGTATTACGACGTGAATTGCCCAGCTCTGTCTGGGACAATGCCCCGATCTTATCTCAGCAACCCGCCACATCTACTCATTCGGCACCCCCTGCCATATCTCCGATCTTTCAGGTTTAATCCCCTCTAATCCAGAAGCCATTCTTATTCAACGCAAATAAGGCGATTCGTCTGAATCGCCCCCCGCCTTATTTCTGCCTATATTTATAACAATTCCAATTTTTGCGGTAGCGATTGGAAGTATATTCAGTCACCTTACAATAATAAAGGTAAATGTTCTACTGGATTATAATCTACCAAAGGCCTGCTCTCGCTCCATCTTTGCACTAAATCTGGATTTGCTATAAAAGGCCGGCCAAATGCAGCAAGGTCTACTATACCTTCACGAATTGCTGCTTCCGCCGTATCTGCATCTAAATGGCCAACACCAATTATCGTTCCCTCCCACTGACGTCTTATTATCTGATACAAGTTCTG
Organism: Paenibacillus sp. MER 99-2; assembly: GCF_023714095.1. NCBI lineage: Bacteria > Bacillati > Bacillota > Bacilli > Caryophanales > Paenibacillaceae > Paenibacillus > Paenibacillus sp. MER 99-2. The sequence goes on from NZ_JAMAUZ010000005.1 coordinate 286,510, forward strand.
TTTTTTTGCCCATATTTCAGTAAACTCTTCGGTGGATGGATGCAGAACGGTAATATTCAACTCTCGCAACAGATCAAGATATGAGCTAATCATTCCTGCTTTATCCCTCCAAGCATAGGTGGGATCATCATCCTTTTTCTCCGAAATTCGAACCGAAATACGATCCACATGAACCTCCTCTTTTACCGCCTCAACAACTTCACGTAGAAAACGTAATCTCCCGGATACATCTCCTCCATACGCATCTATTCTCACGTTAGTTCGCTCATTGATAAACTGGTCGATCAGATAACCATGCGCTGCATGTATTTCAACGCCATCAAACCCAGCTTGCATGGCATTCCGGGCGGCCAGTCGATAGGACGCAATCACTTCGTGAATATCCGATGTACTCATCGGTGTAGGCATCTCATAAGGTTTATGAAGTTTATGAACCCTTCCTTCAGCTTGAATTGCAGAAGGTGCCAGAGGGGGATGGCCGATCAGATCCGAGTGAGCCAGCCTGCCTACATGCCAAAGTTGAGCGATAATAGTTGCCCCATGTCCGTGGACAGCTTCGGTTACTCTCTTCCACGAGTTAGTCTGTTTGGCCGTGTATAAGCCAGGAATGTTGAAGGTGCCTTTCCCTGCGAGAGAAGGATTAATTCCCTCTGTAATAATTAACCCCACACCATACCTTGCTCGTCGCTCGTAGTAAGCCACCATTTCTTCCGTGACTGTACCATCCTGATCCATCGCAAATCCACGAGTTAAAGGTGCCATAACGACGCGATTTCGAAGCTTCCATTGATTAATGTTTACCGGACTTAATAAGCTGGATAATCGATTCATTTCATATCCCTCCTTGTTATATATGGATATTGTATTTAAGGATCTGCATACCGTAAAATGATTGATATATATATGTGTATCTCTCAGAGTGATACCTAACATATTGGAGGTAAGTATGGAACTTTCGGATATCGACATTCTTATCGCTGTCGCCAATACAGGAAAAATTTCTCACGCCGCCAAACGTTTGAATTACGCCCAATCCAACGTCACCACGCGTATAAGAAAGATGGAACAAGAGTATAACGTACAGTTATTTAATCGTTTTCCAAAAGGAGTTGTCCTAACCGCCAAAGGAGAGAAGTTTGTAGAGTATGCTATGCGTATTCGTAATCTGATGAATGATCTACAGCAGGAGATGGCTGATCCAGGATTGCCTGAAGGGCATTTGAGGATTGGTATCGTTGAGACAGCAGCGTCCAGCAGATTTATGGAAATAATGAATGAGTACCAAGTCACGTACCCGCAAGTGTCTATATCCTTGATCAACGCAACCTCACCTAAGTTACTGCGCAAAAAAATACAGGATAATGAAATCGACGGAGCTTTTATTAGTGGCGCTTGTGTGAAGGAAGGACTACAAGTGGAATACCAAATGCAGGATACGGTACACATCATATCTAGATATACAGATACACCCCCGCAGAGCTTATGCCAGGTGTCTTGGGCCGTCTTCCCAGAGGGATGTCCATATAGAGAAATGACTGAGAAATTTCTGCATGAAGAAGGGCTTTCTGCTCGTAACATGATTGAAGTCAGTACGATGGAAAACCTGCTTAGCTGTGTGGAGTCTGGAATTGCATTTACCATTATGCCGGGGAGTGTCGTTCATAAGCGGACACACAAGTTTTCGTTACATGATCTAGCTGCAGGCATGACACATACAACGACAACCTTCGTACGCGACAAAGAGCGCTACGTTAGTAGCGCCCTGGATCAATTTATGAAGCTGTTGAATCAGAAATGTATTACGTTTTGAATGTTTCAGGCAAAATTACTGTCCATAATCATAGACCAATTCCTGAAGCTCCCTGATGTTGTAGGTATCGTCCACAATGAGCCACTGCTTGTTCTCAAACAGGAAAGTTAGCTCGCCTTCGAGCGGTATTTTGCGAACTTCTTTATCCTGTTCATCCATGAAAATAAGGTCCAGCGTGTATGATACGAGAAGAGAATCGCCTCTATTTTCCTTCAACGTGAAATTCATATTTTCTCCACGCAGCTTCACCTGTTCTTTATAAGCCACCATAAGAGGCAAAACGATATTGCGATCAGCCATCTGTTTTTCGAAGTACTTTTCGGTCAGGAACGGCTTGATCAGTTCTCCCCTGGCTAGGGCAGACTCCATCGTCGTTGCGCTTTTCTCATCATTTTCATTGACTTCAAATTCAGTAGTCTTATAGTCTTTCGCTGTCTGTAGCGCAGCCTGCTCATCCTGATCCGTAGCCTTTGGAACCTCAATATCCACTTCGGTAGGTGTTGTTATCGTTTCTTTTGCTGATTCTGTACTCGGTTCAGTCGTTGCAGATGACGTACATCCCACTATTAACACACTCGTGATAAGAACCGTAAGCATCAGCCACATCCAATGTCGTCTCATCTCTGATCCTCCTTCTACGCAAATAACCGTAATCACCCATATTTACAATTTTTATATATAAACATTATACTACTTTTTAGATTAATATTCCAATTATATACCATTTATTAATGTATTTATCCAAAAAAGCCCCTTGATCTGCCAACTTTGCTGGCACAAGGGACTTCTTGGAGTTCATTTGTGTATGATAATGCTCTTCTTTTAATGCTTAGCTTTTACTTCCGTTACTTACTCAACCTTGAACTTACCGGCAGCATCAGCCAAATCACGTGTTAACTGATCAATGGTATCCACCATATTCGCCAACTGTTGCACGGTTGCACTTTGCTCCATCATTGTTGCTGTGACTTCTTGAACCGAAGCAGATACCTGCTCCCCTGATGCCGACAGGCTATGCGCTGACTCCAGCACATCGTCTTTGTTCTGTATCATCTCTTGCATCTGTCCTGCCATCGAAGCGATCTGATGGTTAATCTCCGTCACCTTCTCCAGAATCACGTCAAATGCCTGACGAGTCTGAATAACCAGCTCATCCTGTCTGGACGAGATCGTATGGATCTCCGCAACACTTTGATTGTTCTCGGCTACATCAGCCAGATTCTGTGTAATAATGCTCGATATTTCTTTCGACTGTCTAGAACTCTGCTCCGCCAAATTACGGATTTCCTCTGCTACAACCGCAAACCCTCTACCATGCTCTCCAGCCCGAGAAGCTTCAATAGAGGCATTCAATGCGAGCAGGTTCGTCTGTTTGGCGATCTGGCTAATCGCTTCTGTAATATGGCTGATACTGCCTGAGCTGTTCTGAAGCTTGACCGTAATCTCAGAGATTTTCTCTACTTCCCGTTCATTCATCTCATTGATCCGCATCAGTTCATTCACGACTTCGCTTCCATTATGGAATACACTTTCAATCTCATCCGCTCTCGACTTCACATCCTGTGCACTACCATTCATAGCAGTCACTTTATCGCCGAAGCTGTTGAATTTCCCTACGATCTGCTCGGTATCTTCCGACTGAGCCTCCATCGCTTGTGCTATTCCCATCAGTGTAGCGGATGTCTCATCAATGGATCGTGTAGTTTGCTTGGAGGTATCCTCTAGCTCCTCTGTACTCGTCTGTAGAACCGTAATAGATTTTCCCATATTCGTAATCAGGTTCTTGTTCTGTTCAGCCATGCTATTGAAACTATCTGCAAGATCTTTGAACTCGCTGTGGTACCTGCCCTCTGCCTTCACCGTCAGATTCCCCTGGGCAAGCTGTTTGAACAAACCTGTAAGTCTGATAATCGGTTTCGTAATATTGCGAGAGATTAACATGCCCACTCCGATGGCTATCACAATGGCAAGCAATGTAAGCCATAACATCTGCTGAAGCATATCTTGCACCGGGCGTTTAATATCGTCATAGCTATCAATAACAATAACGAGAAGATCCGCACCGGGGATCTGGTTGACACGATAATACGTATTATCGATTGTCGCTGTCGTAATCTTCACTTCGTCCGTCGCCTTTTCTTGAAGAAGTGCCTGCACATTCTGATCTTCTGCAAGCGATTCTCCTATCAAGGTCTGATCGAGTGAATCGTACATGATTGTGCCACTGCGGCTGAGCACTTCAATCTTGCCTTCGCCATTAATTTTGATATCACCCAGTTGTCCTAGGAAAAAGCTGGTGTCCATGGTCATAGCAAGCACACCAATGGTATTGCCTTCATCATCTTTGACCGGCTCTGAGAAGATGATCACCAATTGTTTGCTTTGCTTGGACACAATCGCATCACTGATGAACGATTCACCCGTAATGGATTTCTGAAAATATTCCCGATCATCTCGGGGCTGACCAATGACATCTGTCTGGGTTGCAGCCACCATGATCCCCTTCTGATCCAGCAAGTACAGATTAGGTCTTGCTTCTTCGGTATCCGATACACTGTTCGTTAGAATCGTATTAGCTTTGTTAAAATACGGATTAGCATCCGAGAAAAATTCTTCATCCGTCATACTGTTCGTGTTCCGCAGCTCCAGCAGCTCTTTGAACGTATTATGTACGGAAATTGCATGACTCATCTGCTGTTGAAGCTGTACGGCCGTCCACAACCCTTCCCCAAGGCGGTCGGCCATTCCGTTAATTTCTCCCTCACTCTTCATAACCAAAAGTTTGGATGAGACGAAATACGTTGCTGTGGTTGTTCCCAAAAGCACCAACACCACTAAGAAACTTAACATGATCGGTAGCTTAACCTTCAGCGAGATATTTCTAATTCGATAAGACAAGCCTTGTTTCTTCTTCCCCATTTACGATTTCCCCCACTTTCATGAACCATCTGAACGATGTACATGTATTATCGGTATATTGGAGTGGGAATTTGATGTGCATGTCTACTATCTGTCGTAAAAGAAATCAAAAAACTGTCCATATGCACGAGAAACCCTCCTCCACATTGATTCATGTGAAGGAGGGTTTCCCGGTATCAGACAGTTTAATGAGTCCTTATCATGTTACTTACTGTGTATTATCCACGCAATCTGCGGGAACTTAACGCGTTGTGTCCATTTTGCAGAAACGTACTGCGTGTGTTCTTCATCATCTCAATTCGGCGTTCAGCAAGACGATCGGCTGCTACATATGTCGGGATACCTTCCGAACGGGACGAGGCAAAGATGCTCTCCAGCGTGTTGTAGATCTGGCTCACCTTACTGTATGCCCGTTCCGCATTGTATCCATTTAATTCATCGGCAATGTTGATCACACCACCCGCATTAATGACGTAATCCGGTGCGTATACAATACCCATCTGGTGTAACTGGTCACCATGTCTCGGCTCAAGTAACTGATTGTTGGCACAGCCTGCCACCACTTTAGCCTTGAGCACTTTCAAGGTGTCATCATTAATTGTGCCACCTAATGCACATGGGGCATAGATATCACACTCTACTCCAGTGATGTCTGCTGGGTCGACAGCCTTAGCGTCGAAACGGTCCACGGCTTGTTTTACCGAATCCTTATGAATATCCGTCACAATCAGATGTGCGCCTTCCTCGTTCAAATATTGGCATAAGTGCATGGCTACATTCCCTACACCTTGGACAGCAATCGTTTTGCCTTCCAGAAGATCCGTACCGAATGCTTCCTTTGCTGCTGCTTTGATCCCCCGATATACGCCCCACGCCGTTGCAGGAGATGGATTACCTGACGAACCATAGCTTGGAGAAATGCCCGTAACAAAATCTGTTTCTTGGTAGATAAGGTTCATATCTTCCTCAGTTGTCCCCACATCTTCTGCAGTAACGTAACGTCCATTTAACCCTTGTATATACCTTCCGAATGCTCGAAACATCGCTTCATTCTTATCACGCCGTGGATCGCCGATAATGACCGCTTTGCCACCACCAAGATTTAGACCTGATATTGCGTTCTTATATGTCATTCCTCTTGCGAGCCGCAGGGCATCTTCAATGGCTGCATCTTCTGATGCATATGTCCACATCCGTGTGCCGCCCAGTGCAGGTCCAAGTGTCGTATCGTGTATTGCAATAATAGCCTTAAGCCCGGAGGCTTTATCTTGGCACAGAACCAATTGCTCATAATCGTGATGCTCCATTGCTTCAAACCAATTCATATTTATAACGCTCCTCTAACCAATTTAGCGACCTGAATCGCTATAGATCTGTCTGTTGACCACTCTCTATTGTACATATGAATACGAAGTTTGTGCAAAATCACATCACGATGTAAGGCATTAGCCTCTCATTAAAAAACCTTTCTCTCCTGAACAGGGAAAAAGGTGTGCATGATTTTAGATTCTCGCTGTTCGTCGGGAAAGTCAGGAAAGGACTTCAATGACGTTAATCGGATGCAAATCCCCACCGATTGCAAAGGATGCTTGCCCTGTCTCCTCTGAGACAACAAGTACCACAGCGTCTGTGAGCTCACTAAGCCCTATAGCTGCCCGGTGGCGAGTTCCCATTTTACGCTCATGCACTTCAACCTGTGACAACGGTAATACATTTCCTGCGGATACAATCTGGTTGCCCCGAATCAGCACAGCCCCATCATGTAATGGTGCACCAGGTATAAAGATCGACTCCAATAAGGCATGCGTTATTCTCGCATCTACAGCGACTCCCGAATGAATGATGGAATCCAGTGGAGTTTCACGTTCAATTACAATGAGTGCTCCGTATCTTCGATCAGATAGATGCTGCACGCTGGCTGAGAGCTCGGCAAACTTTTCAGTGAACGGAGACAGGTAACAATCCAGGTAAAATGAAGAGGCTAACACCTCGATCTGTTTGATCTCGGCTCGAATCTCAGCGAATTGTCCCAGCAAGCAAGCATGATCGTTGTCAAAACGGGATAATGTTACATTCATGCGTTCCGCCACACGATGAAGATCCGCCTTTAACTTTTGTCTCATCGAAGAACTGTCACAGTCTGCTTGCCGCTGGTTCATAGATCGCTGCCTCCTCATCTGCATCTTCTACATAATTACCCTATACATTTCCCGTAACATAGGTGATCTATTCACCTTATTCTATGTATAACAACATCTTTGCTTCCTCATCTAGATGAACGTATGTATAATATTTACATTAGATCATTATCTCGTGGAGGACGTAGAATGAGAATTATTGCAGCAACTGCATTGCACTATGAATATATTCGAGAACATGACCGTCATATCGTAGACAGCTTCATTTTGCCCAAGATCAGAAGCAATGAGATTTATATGCTGCAAAATGAAGAGGATCAGCTCATTGGCTGGATGCGGCACAGCTATTTCTGGGATAATACCCCTTTTATGAACATGATCTGGATTGATGAACCCTATCGCAACAGAGGATTCGGGAAGCAAGCCATTCTTTTCTGGGAAAATGAGATGAAGAACCTCGGGTTTGAACTGGTCATGACCTCTACTCTAGCCAATGAAGGTGCTCAGCATCTGTATCGAAGGTTAGGGTATCGTGATGCGGGAGGTTTATTGCTTGAAGGCGAGCCTTTGGAAATTTTAATGACCAAACATATATAGCTGTGAACTCTCTACGTTATGATAAAATGCAACTATTCATGGTATAGAAGGAGCGTTCGGAGAGATGCAGCTAATAGAAGTTTCAGAAAAAAACCTGGCGCAACTACAGGCCATTTACAATTATTATGTGAGCCATACGACCGTTTCCTTTCACACGGAAGAACTAACTCTAGATGAGATGCGAAGCAATGTAATGAATGGCCACCCTCGCTACCAAACGTATGTCATTGAAGAGCAGCATGCAATCATTGGCTATGCGCTGCTTACTCAACACAAGAACAAACAAGCTTATGATGGCACTGCTGAAGTAACGATCTACATAGCTCCTGATTATGTTGGAAGTGGGATTGGTACAAAAGCCTTATCGGCACTTGAATTACAAGCAAAAACATTAGGTTTCCATGTACTTGTAGCAACGATATGCACAGAGAATGAACGGAGTATCCGGTTGTTCGAGCGTCTAGAGTATGAGAAATGTGCCCACTTCAAAGAAGTAGGTTATAAATTTGGCCGCAGACTGGATATCGCAAGTTATCAAAAAATCATTGGACAAGAATCAGCTCGATAAACAAAACAGGAAGTACACCGGTACCATGAAAAAATCGCAACAGCAGCCGTGAATCTCCGGTTGCTGTTTTTCTTCAATAGACGGATACGAAGGGCGTTGTAGATCATATTTTTATCAAAAAAACTAAAAACCAAGGCACTTGCCATTGCATTTTACCTTCAACCCATGCATAATGATAGTATATATTTGATAATGATTATCATTCTTGAACTTGTCTCTCTTCTGTTTACTGTACATGAATTAACGATCATATAGATAAAGGGGAACGAACATCGAATGGATACGACTCAGCAAAAAACGACACTGCAGCTTGATGATTATCTGGATCTTCTAAACCTGGCAATGAACATTGGTGATGTGAAATGGCAAAAGGAAATCATCCGTAAGCTATCAGCAGCTTATCCAGCAGTGGAATGTAAACAGCCACAATAGATTAGAATGCAACAGTTATGCTCAATATAGCTCCTGACCAATTCGTATAGAATCAGTCAGGGGCTTTTTTTGTGTCTTATCGTATTGTGATATGCTTGGGTTGTAAACCATTCCCATCATAAACTGTATACGTAGAATTTCATTCATACCAGTTAAGGAGGTTATACGATCATGACTTTCCCATTCGTCCTTCTAGATGATTCAACCGATCTGATCATAGGACATTGTAAAGATATCGTCGGCCTAGATGGAACATTAATCAATCTCGATGAGGGTTACCACCAGATTATATTGAAGCATTTCGTATTTTCGTATGAGTTCCAACAGTACATTTTGCAAAAGAAAGAACCCCTATCAAGATATGCCTATGTCGGAATGTTGAATAAAGATGACCACACGATAGGCTACTATGGTTTTTTTATTCATGACATGACAATGTATCATAAGCTTGGTTTTCCCACACTTGCTGCAAATCTCAAGTTGAATGTATCCATCTATCGTCTGATCTCAGCGCAGGAACTTCAGATCTGGGATCAATGGAGAACATCGCTCCCTTCAGCGCTTAACCAGTGGGCTACCTACGATGAGAATGGAAGAAGAGCATGGCTAAGTGTCGTGAAGAGCCATAACAATATGAATATAGCAACAGAAATCGTTGAGAAAACTAACGACATAAAAGAAGATCAGACAAAAACATTTCAGATGGACGGTACGTATGTTACTAGTTACGCTTCATTTTTCTGTGCACTAGGTGAAGCCATGAATGGACCAGGTGGCTATTATGGATCGGATTTTAACTCGTTCATCGATTGTACTTATGGTGGATTCGGAGCAATCACCCCTTTTACCCTAAAGTGGGCTAATCATCGAGTCGCCAGATCATATCTGGATATTAGCACATGGCATCGGGAGATTGACTGGATGCGGGCAGAGAACGAACGTTTAGGTGAAGAGGATTTTGAGGTGGAAATAGGGAATAGACCATTATATGAGGCGATTATTGAAAATCTGGAACGCCAAGGAATCACGGTTATTTTACAATAGTTAAGGATGGTGACATGATGCAACTAGAAACAGAACGATTAATCATTCGTGAGATTGTAGCATCAGATTGGGAGCACATTCATACATATACTTCGCTACCCGAGGTTACCACACATACGGCATGGGGACCGAATTCGGAAGAGGATACCCAAGATTACGTGAAGTATGTGATCGAGCTACAGCAAGCAGAGCCACGAGAAGGCTATGAACTAGCCATCTGTCTGAAACAAGAGGATACACTAATTGGTGGTATTGGTATTCATGTCATGGACACCAACGCGGAACTAGGCTATGTGTTGAACCCGAGCTATCAAGGCCGAGGTTATGCAACGGAAGCCGCACATGCGATATTGGAATTTGGTTTCAATACACTTGGCGTACATCGCATCTTCGCCAAATGTCGTCCAGAGAATAGCGCTTCAGAGAAGGTCATGCTGCACATCGGCATGGAACGCGAAGGTCTGATGCGAGAACACTGGTACTACAAAGGCAAATATCATGACTCCTTCCTATATTCCATTCTGGCGAAGTCATAGCAGAAAGGGTCAGCCCACAACAGGCTGACCCTCTTTCTACATACAACAACCGTTCTCCGTAACGACCCCAATCGCCAATGAAGATAAACAGTTATTCTTGTGTTACATTACATTCTGCACAACTCTGCTGGACAGCTCGGGACTGTAGGACACCCACACATACTGCGTAACGCAGCCAAATCTCGAATAATCAGTTTGCCTTCAAGTGTATCCAGCGTACCCTGCTCTTTCCAAGCACCCAGCATCCGCGTTACACTTTCGCGAGTCGCGCCAATCATTTCTGCAAGCTCTGTATGATTCAGCTTCATCTCCAGAACAATGCCATCTGGCGTCATCTTTCCGTACGAATTACTAGCGCGGATAAGGGTCGATGCCAGCGCACCTGCTTTACCATAGAGCAGCAGATCACGAAACCTCGACTGGGTAATACGCTGTGCGAGCGCCATCCATTGCAGGAATTTCAGCGCAAGATCGCCATCTTTACTAAGCACACTCTCCAGCTCGCTCAGCGAGATAATCGCGAGTTCTCCTTTATCTGTCATCTCAGCACTGTAGCTGTGCATCTGACCACCAATGCCACCGAATTCTCCGATCAGATCGCCTTTTTGTTGAATAGACAAAATAATCTCTTTGCCATCCTCCGTGGATTTTGTCAGCTTCACACGTCCCGAACGAATGTAGTACAGGTATCCGGCTTCATCGCCTTCCAGAAAGAGACTATACCCCGACTTCACCCGCTTGGATTGCATCATAGCTTCAATCGATGCCCATTGTTCGGCTGTTACGAACGAAAGAATTCCGCCAGTTTCCCTCTGTGTCATTTTGCTTCCCTCCGTCTGTTCTCGTTCCGTCGCTTGGGTTGTTCTTTCTACGAATACCGTACCCATACCAATCGTCCCCCTCGTGTTTCCTTATGCATCTATCTTACCGCGAAAAGAGCATAAAGGTTATCGGGGGATTACCTGAACCTTACGGATAAATTCCCTGAATTTGCTGTGAGAAAAGTCACACTAGGCACTAAACCCACAGTCTGAGTTGCATTGTATGTCGCAGTAGGTCTGGCCTGAGGGCACTTGGGCAAGGATGATCAGTAAAATCCAGAAAACAAATAGGGGTTTTCCCTGAATTACACGGAGAAGGAAAAGGTCTACAATAGAAATGAACGTAGGAACGCATATACATCTACTTATCATTAATGACTCAGTCTATTTGATTAACGTTAATTCATTCGACCGGAATCTACGGTATGACCCTAAAAGGAAGTGTCTCTCATGCATGATGAACATCCATCTGGCATTCAGGAGATGATCGACCGCTTGCGCCTCAACACATCCAGCGATTTTTGCGGTCTCGCCTGTTTGTCTGGAACGCTGCTTCGCTGGAAATATACGTCCGGTGCCAGCAACGAACGTGTACAGCGCATGGAAATGCGTCCCGGACAAGACCTTGTCGGTACAGCACTGCGAACTGGGCGAACCACGCTGTCAGATGCACAATCGAATACAGACCATACACCCGGGCGGTGTCCGCTTATGCTTGCTGAACGGCTCGTATGTGCTATTGCGGTACCTGTCTTCCAGTCAGGCAAGTTGCCTGAAGCCGTATTGCTCGTAGGTAACCGAATGTCTTGCACATTTACAGCAGATATGATCCATGAAGTGGAGCAACTGGCACGTGAGCTAGAATCGCTCATTCACGGATAACTTGCGACATCGAATCTATGCACAAAGGCTTGTTTCACCTGTTAAGGTCGAGCACAGCCTTTATTTATTCATTTTATAGATAAGCCATTCTGAGATTCCTTCTCTGAGTGGCTTTCTTTTTTGGTATGATAGAGGCAGACATATGCATGCGGACAGGGGGAAAATGATGTGATTCAACTATTGGTCGTTGATGACCATGTGGTCGTACGTTCCGGGCTCATCGCCTTGTTGGACGGTAAAAATGATATTCAGATCGTTGGAGATGCAGCCGACGGGGATGAAGCCATTGCCAAAGCCCAGCAACTGAAGCCCAATGTGGTCTTAATGGATTTCAGCATGCCACCAGGCAAGGATGGATTAACAGCCACGGCTGAATTAAAAAAATTAATGCCAGACGTCGCCATTCTTATACTGACGATGCATGATGATGAAGAATATTTGTTCCGTGCTATTCATGCTGGAGCCTCTGGATATATCCTCAAGAGCGCCCCACATGAAGAGTTGCTCGCCGCCATTCGCTCGGTTGCAGACGGTAGTGCATACCTGTATCCAAGTGCAACGAAACGACTCATGAGTGAATACCTCGATAAAGCAAAACAAGAAAATGCCGGCCCGTATGACACGCTCTCCGAGCGAGAGAAAGAGATTTTGTCATGGATTGCCAAAGGGTATGCCAACAAGGAAATTGCTGAGCATCTCGTGATTAGTGTCAAAACCGTGGAATCCCACAAAAGCAATCTCATGGAGAAACTCGGTCTCCGTACCCGGCCTGAACTCGTGAAGTTTGCAATGAAAAAGGGGTTGCTGAACTTTGAATAGCGAACATGAAAATAGACTCAGTGGACTTGCCGACCAGCCTGTTCTGCAATTACTGCGTGAATTGGATAACCATATCACTGATGACCAGTTTCGCAGCAGGCTGAAAGGTTCATTGCATCAACTCAGTGATCTGAAGTTTGCTCTTGATGAATCCTCCATCGTCGCGCTCACTGACCGTAAAGGGAAAATTCAATATGTAAACGATAAATTCTGCGAGATTTCGAAGTATGATCGGAGTGAGCTGATAGGTCAGGATCATCGTGTTATCAATTCGGGTTATCATGGCAAAACATTTATGAAGAACCTGTGGGATACGATATCCTCCGGCAGGGTATGGCATGGCGAGATACGTAACCGTGCCAAAGACGGGAACTATTATTGGGTGAACACCACCATCGTGCCTTTTCTCGATAATGAAGGACAGCCTTATCAATATTTAGCGGTACGAAGTGAAGTCACTAAGCTTAAACGTGTGGAGGGTGAGCTGCAGACGATGATGTCTCAGGTCATGAACATTCAGGAAGAGGAACGGCGACGGATCTCACGCGAGCTCCATGATGGGATCGGTCAGAGTCTATTCTCTCTTGTCATTCAGATGGATCGCCTGCTCGCAGATCAGCCACATCCCGGCGTCGAATCCCTGCGAAAACAAGTGACCGGGATTATGGAGGATGTTCGTGGTATGGCTTGGGAGCTCAGACCTTCTGTATTGGATGATCTGGGGGTTGTACCCGCGATTCGCACCTACATAGAGAATTACAATCGCCACTACGGAATTGAAGTCAAGCTGGAGTGCAATCTACGTAGACGACTGGATATGAACCGTGAGATCGCGATGTACCGAATCATTCAAGAAGCGTTAACCAACATTGCGAAGTACGCGGATGTATCCGAAGCACAAGTAACCGTTGAAGATGCTGAGGATGCAACTGTGGTCATCATTGAGGATCAAGGTATTGGCTTCAACGGAACGAAGTTGGGGAACGGCGTTGGCATGTTCAGCATGGAAGAACGTGCGCGCGGAGCTGGCGGAACACTGAGGGTATCCTCCGAGCCAGGTGAAGGGACAACCGTCACCCTTGTTCTGCCAAGGGCAACAACGAAGTAGCGCGAGGATGAACGACTGATTTGGATTGAATAGTGCATTTGAAGTAGATGCTGCGCTGAGGTAAATACAACGTTAACATTCGAGCACGACTGGCGAATCACAATCATGCGTGACCAGCATAACTAGCGAATACTATGCTTGCAGAGCGCACGTCGATCGTATAGAGCTATTGTGTAGCTACGAATATACTAAAGTACACATTGTAGACTGTTAAGGTTCGTTCCTTAGGCAGTCTTTTTTTCTATTTTTGAGGTAGCTTTCACTCTATCTAGAAGGTAAACTTGGTCAATTTTACAAAGTGAAAGTGAATTATCAGGTATAATCCTTATTTATTATAAATATATTGACTCAAATTACGTTTCGTCATTAAAATTAAGAGTGCTACGTACAAAATGTATAAATGCTCATTTCATGTTCTAACTGTAATTAGCGATAGAAAAGGATGGTCAATCATGGCAGAGAAACGTTCTTCTAAGGGTGGGGAAATTCCCCAAATGCACAATCTGGATGAAATAGATCGTAAAATATTGGCTGCTCTGCATCACAATAGTCGGATGTCTTATACCGATCTGGGACAACAGATTGGTTTATCTCGCGTAGCCGTGCAGGCACGAATTAATGCGCTATCTGAAAAAGGCGTTATTGAACGATTCACGGTTGTCATCAACCCCGGCAAGGTTGGACTACAGGTCTCAGCCTTTTTCAATGTGGACGTAGAACCTCCTTTTCTGGACGAGGTAGCGGAGAAGCTGGATGAAGAACCAGCGGTGACCAGCCTATACCATATGACAGGCCCAAGTACTCTGCATATGCATGGTATTTTTGCTGATATGGAAGAGATGGAGCAGTTTCTACTAGAGAAACTCTATAAAATGCCGGGAATTGTCAAAGTAGAGTCACAACTATTGTTAAAACGTTATAAAAGCCGGATGGGCATGAGACTGTAGGAGGATAACAGCATGAGTTGGAAAGTTTATAGCGGTCTCATCACAGGGATGATGCGAACCGGAATTTTGGGATATGGCGGTGGCCCTTCGGTAATTCCCTTGATTCGTTATGAAGCCGTTACACGTTATAAATGGGTTAGTGATGAGGAGTTCGGGGAAATCTTAGCTATTGCTAATGCTCTCCCAGGTCCCATTGCGACCAAAATGATTGCATATTTAGGCTATAAAACCAAAGGTCTCTTGGGCGCGATTATAGCTGTGTTAGCCCATATACTGCCGACAAGTATTGCCATTATTGCACTGCTTGGCTCGATGTATGCCTTGCGAGAATCCAAAGTCGTCGCAGGCATGGTGGCGGCTGTGCGTCCGGTCATTTTTGTCATGCTCGGCATGATGGCTTATGAGTTCGCCATGAAAGCGTGGAAAGGACTCGGCAAAACCTTTGCCCTACTATTTGGGGTCATTGCGTTTGTACTCTTATTGCTACTAGACATTCACCCCGGTATCGTTATCGCTGTCTTTCTAGTCTATGGGTTCTTCCATTTCGATGTGGTTCAGCGCTTCAAGTCGAAGGACAACGCCGATAAGGGGGTGTCCTAGACGATGCTACAGACATGGTGGGAGTTATTTTGGGGATTTTTTGTAGCTAATATATTAGGATACGGGGGCGGTCCAGCCTCCATTCCGCTTATGCAAGAAGAGATCGTGAATCACTATAAGTGGCTGACGACAGAGCAATTTGGTGATGTGCTTGCCATTAGTAATGCACTCCCAGGACCCATCGCTACCAAGATTGCCGCCTTTGTTGGTTATCAGGTTGCTGGCTGGTTTGGTGCATTCATTGCCAGCTTCGCTACGATTGTGCCTTCGGCCGTCGCATTAATTCTATTGCTGCGCTTGCTTAACAAATACCGTACCTCTTCAAAGGTCAAAGGCATGACGCTGTTAGTACAGCCCGTCATTGCCGTGCTCATGATTCTGCTCACATGGGAGTTCGGCCAAGTCTCAACCGAGTCGATCGGCATCTGGCAAACCTTAATTATTGCTGGAATCTCGCTGTGGGTCATGACCAAAACCAAGCTTCACCCTGCTATTCTTATTGTGATCGCCTTTGCTTATGGCGCATTCGTTCTGCCTCATTTCATGTAATTCAACTGTTCGCTTGTGAAGACGAATTGCTCATTATTGATACTTTAAAAAAACATTAGCACATTAAAAAAACGGTGATACCTGCTCACAAGAACAGGTATCACCGTTTTTCTTTTGTTATCTTAGCATGTTGAAGCTAGTACTTCATACAACATGCTTACTGTTATTCACCTTAGTCTTATGAAGAGATTACTTCGCTTCAACAACGATCGTCACTTTCGTTTTCACGCCAGCATAGGTGACCGTAATTGTTGCTTTACCCTTACCGTTCGCTTGAATAACGCCGTCCTTCACTGATGCTGTAGCAATACGGGAAGACTTCCATAGCGCTGGTTTGGATACGTCTGCTTCGCTACCATCTGCAAATGTTGCTGTTGCGATTACGGTCGCTTTGTCACCTGGCTTCATCGTCAGCGTAACTTTATCAGTTTGCAGATATTTCAAGGTATCCACATCCACCGCAATCGTAACCGATTTACTGCCATACTTTGCTGTAATTTTAGCTTTACCTGAACCGATTGCTTTTACAGCGCCTTTGCTCACCTGTGCAACCTTGTAGTTATTTGTTTTCCATTCTGCTTTATCTGTTACATCACGCTCGCTACCATCACTCAATAGAACGGTAACCGTCAAGTTTTCCGTGTCGCCTGATTTCAGAGAAAGTGCTGGCACGGATGCTTCGATCCGTGAGATTACGTCAACTTCAACCTGAATAGTGACTTTCTTGGAACCGTACTCTGCCGTGATATTTGCTTTACCACTGCTGTTCGCTGTGATAACGCCTTTTTTCACATCAGCCACGCGTGCATTGCTTGACTTCCAAGTTGCTTCTGAGGATACATCTTTCGTCAATCCATCCTCATCCGTAGCAGTAAGCTCAATTTGTTTCGTTTCCTTCGTAGACAACACAACGAAGTTCTCATCTGCTTCCAGATCACTAGCCATGCCAACTTCTACTGGCAACGTCAACGTTTTTCCTTCGATTTTGGCTGTAATCGTCGCTTTACCCGTTGCTACACCCGTTACATTACCTTTGCTGTCGACTTCGGCGATTTTGTCACTGCTGCTGCTCCATGTTGCATCCTCAGACACATCCTTCGAGGTGTCTCCAAACACCGCAAAAACTTTAGCGGCGAATGTGCCACCCACTGCAACCGAAGCTTTTTTCTTCTCCATCTCATACTTGTCCGCTACATCGACATTGACCGTGAACTTAACGGTTTTGCCGCCATAGGCAACGGTAATGGTCACTGTACCGGATTTGTATGCAATCAGTTCGCCGTTAGATACATAGACGATATCTGCATTACTGGAAGTCCATGTTGCTTTAGACGTTACGGTTTCTTTACTTCCGTCGATATATTCTGCTTTTACGACAAGGTTCTTGGTTTTGGTATTATCCGCAAGGCTCATAGCAACCTTGTCCTCAACACCATCGATATCCAGGTATCTCGCTGTATCTACATCCACTGCAATCTCTACCGTTTTACCACTGTGTGTTGCTTTGATCGTAGTTGATCCACTGCCCACAGCTGTAATTTTGCCTTTGAATACGGTAGCGACTTTCTCATTGCTGGATGTCCATGTGGCAAGATCTGTGACTGGCTTATCCTCGCTATCTGGATAAGAAGCCGTTAGTACAATGTCTGCTGTATTCTTGCTTTCTAGGTTTGTGCTATCGACACGCAAGAACACGCTTTGTTTACTTGCACTCAGTTTGCTAGTCAGATCAACATCCACATCAATCGTTACGGACTTTGTACCGTAAGTTGCTGTGATTTTGGCTGAACCAGCAGCGTAACCTTTGATTTTACCTTTAATTGCATCTGCTACCTTCTCGTTGCTCGTCGTCCACTCTGCAAGCTCAGTCACAACTTTTGTTGAACCATCTGGATATGTTGCTGTCAGCTCTACATCATCTTGACCATTCAATAACAGATTGATCTGTTTCTTATTCACATCTACACGCTTAACCACTTCAACGTTAACATCTACCGTTACACTTTGTTTACCAACCTTACCTGTGATCACGGCTGTACCTGCACTTTGGCCGGTAACCTCTCCATTCACTACAGTCGCTACTTTGTCATCACTAGAGGACCATTCCGCAATTTTCGCTGCTGCTTCCTCTACAGTGTTGTCACTGTATGTTGCTGTTAGATTGATCTTCTTCGAAGCTCCGATTCGCAGATCCAGCGTCTGTACATCCTTGGATAACGCTTTGACCTTTTTCGTCACATTGACATGAATCGTTTCTTGTTTGCCTTGATAAATTACTGTAATCGTCGCTTCACCCTCAGCTTTGGCACTAACGGTTCCAGTACTTCCAGCCGTTGCAACTGAAGGGTTACTACTGTTCCATTCCGAGCTGATCGTCACACTCTGCGATGTATTATCGCTATATACCCCTGTAGCCGTCACTGAAGTCGAATCACCCACTTCGAGCGATAACTCATTTTTAGACAAGACAATTTTGGATAGTTCTTTATCTGCCGCAGCGGCCAGGCCTACGTTGGAAATACTCAGTACCAGTACCAGCATCATCACCATATACTTGGTCAATCTTGGCTTTAACATCATTTCCCCCCGATTGTAATCATTTTTTTCCTTACGTTTAATGTCGGCAGGTTCTTTCCAGATGTTTAGACTTTCAGGAAAATTAGTGGAAATTAATTCTTATTCCGATGCAATAAGCGTTCAGGATCATATAGGATACGTTCCCGCATACGCTATAATAGCGGCATTGAAATTGATGGATGATTGGGGGACAACGATGACGAAGTCTTTCGACTACATTGAATATTGGGAGCAAACCTATCGCTCTGGGGAAACGTCAGGAAGGGGGTCTTATGGTGTACTGGCCGAATTTAAGGCTGAGATTGTGAATGAGCTTATCCAGCGCGAAGGCATCACCAGCGTAATTGAGTTTGGATGTGGGGATGGTAATCAGCTGCAATACATGAACTATGGTACGTATCTCGGAATGGACGTAGCAGCAGCATCTGTTCGTTTATGTGCTTCTAAGTTTGCGAGCGATACATCCAAAAGCTTCATGTTATATACACCCGGTCTGTGGATTAACCGAGGTTTTCTTCAGGCGGATCTGACCATCTGTCTTGATGTTCTCTACCACATTACAGATGAACAGGATTTTCGTAATACCTTACATGATATCCTGCACGCCTCCGGAGAGTGGGTTGTCCTGTATACCCGGCTAAAAGAGACAGGCAACCCAGGGGTTGATACGATTCAAGATCGCAATCTGTTCCACTATCTGTACGATTATCCGGAATTCAAAGTGCAGGAGATCATCCCGCAGCGTTATCCGGATCAATCTTCAGCTGATTTTGTTCTTTTGAGACGTAGTCTTTAAACGCCTGAGCGCACTCCGTAAACCTTCTATTCCGTCTTAGTCTATATTTTTTGTGAGTTCCCTTACCTCAAAAGGAAACATCCCCAGCTTATACTTTTTAAGTAGTTGCTGTTCTCTAGCGGCATAACAAACAACACAGTGGCAAGATGTGCTCATGTAAGAATTCTGGTAGATTCCACAGAAAACTCTACTTTGCACACTCAACCACTGTGTTTTTCTATTTATAGATTAATTTAGTTATCATGACTCATCAATAATTGCAGTAGGCTGTTGAAAGGAATTAAAAGAACCCGGGACGCCCTTGCAGCTTCGCCAGTGCTTCCATATAGAAATAATCACCATAGATAATTGGAACATTAATCCCCCGTCCCTCTGGATAATGCACGGTTCCCTGCATAATTAAGCCTTCTTCTGCTGCAGACTCACCTGAGCTATAGCGCTCGTACAAGCCCCGAGCGATGCGCTCCCCTGCCGCAGCGTATTCCGCTCCGCGTGGCGACAGCTTCGCGAGCTCGAGCAGTCCACTCGCGGCAATGGCCACAGCGGACGAGTCCCACGCCACCTGATGCTCCGCAGGTGCGCGAAAATCCCACATCGGCACGATCTCTTCGCCAAGCATGGCGAGGAAGAAATCGGCCGCGCCTTCCGCTGTCTCCAGATAGCGGGCTTCGCCCGTATGCCGGAATGACAGCGCAAACCCGTGCAGCGCCCAGGCGGTGCCCCGCGCCCAGGCGGAACCCGGAGCATGGCCTTGGCCGCCATGCTCCCGAAGCTTCTGCCCCGTGTGTGGATCGAACTCCACCACGTGGCAGATGGACCCGTCCTCGCGTACGAATTCACGCGCTACGGTGTCCGCATGTGCTTCCGCCAGCCAGCGGAAGCGCGGATCGCCGCTCTGCTCTGACGCCCAGTAGAGCAGCGGCAGGTTCATCATGCTGTCAATGATGGCTACGCCGCGCGTGTCCATCGTTGACGAGCTGAAATTCCATGCGCGGATGAACTCACCGCGCACATGGAAGCGGGCAGCAAGTAGATTGGCGGCGAGCATACCTCGCCGCTTGCCATCTGCGCTGCCCGTCTGGCTGTAGTTGGCTACGCCACTAAGCAGCCAGATGAACCCTAGATCGTGATCGACAGAGTTCGGATCACGAAGACACCCCTCCAATTGGCGCTCACAGCTTTCAGCAATACGCGCCAAGGAGGCAGCCGCCTCAGCATTCGGCGCTGCTTCATGGACCAGCCAGAGTAGTCCCGGCCAGAAGCCAGCCGTCCACCACTCCGGGTCATTCTGATCATATCTGCCTTGCGGAGCGATATGCGGAAAGGTATCTTTAATCCGCTCTGCATTGCGAAGTACTTTTGCTGCCCCTTGCCGCCATGCTTCTTCTACCCAATTAGCCGTTTCTGTCATACGTTGTATCC
Organism: Paenibacillus sp. MER 99-2; assembly: GCF_023714095.1. Taxonomy (NCBI): domain Bacteria; kingdom Bacillati; phylum Bacillota; class Bacilli; order Caryophanales; family Paenibacillaceae; genus Paenibacillus; species Paenibacillus sp. MER 99-2. The sequence continues at coordinate 307,075 of NZ_JAMAUZ010000005.1, forward strand.
TCCTCTAATCAATCTTTCTGGTCTATTTAATAGGGCTGCTACAACAAGCGCACTACCCTACTTTTTCATGTTCAAATGCATTCCATAGCGATCAGCGCAACGATGCCCATCCCATTCCCCTCTACACGCTAGGCCGAGTGATGAACTTCATTCTGCACCAGGTCTCCTGCACAGAAGGAGCTGTGGTTTCCATACCCTGATTCGGTGTACGTTCCAATACAAGCTCGGTAACATATAGCCTCAAGGGAAGATGATCATGGTCAACCGTATCCACCACTTCAAGTCGAGCAACCCAACGGTCTGAGCTGTGTTCGGATTCATAGGTCATGCTCACCACGACTTTATCGGTCTTCCATTGAACCACACCATCATGGATCACAGGTTCAACGTGGCTGACTAAGCGCTGAATCACATTTTTGTATGCACTCACACAAGCACTAACATTTGTACCTGTACTTGCATTTGTACTTATACCTGTACTGGATTTCATACTTGGATTCGTATCTACATTTTCAATTGGACTTGAAAATCCATTTGTTTCTCCATTGGGTCTTGTCTCAGCACCAAGTTTCATCTCACCTACTCGCGCCACATCATCTATGCTCATATCTATACAATCAGAATCGTAAGCGGACTTCCATGTAAAATGATCCTCTACCCACAGCTCAGCCTCCTGAGCCGCCGGAGGACAACTCCAATTCAAATGTCTCGTATACCGATCCAACGTAGGTGCTTTCCTATAGGCTGACGTGAGGTCGAACGTGATGGCTGCGCTATGCAGTGATGTATGCTTCATCTCAAGCATCTTTGCCTCAGCTTCTCTTCCCGATTGCTGCACCATTCCTTCAATGATCGGTACGTTATGTCCCTGAGAACCGATCTGGAGAATGCTCTCCCGTCCAGGACTGAAATAAGCCTGGCTATACGCACCTGCACCTGGATCACAGAGAATATTGTCACCCGCTGCATGAAGAATGAAATGTCCCAGATCATTGTGGTTATGGGGTTCGTCGTTATGCCCACCTTTCACCGAGAAAGCAACCTCGATGCCTGCCATCTCTTCGTCATGCATCAGTTGAGCTTTACCCATGATCCACGATAGATCCTCCAGTACGATAAATGTCTGAGACGGGGGCTGCCCAGCCTGCTCACGATGATCATCAAGTACAGCCCTGTCCGTCCATAACAGATTACGTGCGACATGAGCCCAGCGCCTACATGGATCATCTGTCACAAGAGGAATGGACAACCGCCAGTTGACTTCCCCTTGCGCTCGCTTAGCTAACCTCGATAACAAGCCTGACGGAATAACCTCCCGTTCATGACTGTCCGAATAATTAACAAATGTACCTGCAGACAGATGGATATGCTGCGGAAATAACGCAATGGCTCTCGTCTTGGATTCAGATAACATATCGAGTGTACCTGCACTGAAGGTTCTCAACATCTCTGCATAATACGTATAGAAGCCAAACCCATATACCCAGTAACCAATCCCCTCTGCACACCCGCCATCCTCGCCATATCCATGCAGAAAGGCATCCATTGCTTGCAGAGTATGCTCTACTGCCTTGACCCGAAGCGACTGATCCTCCAACAGAAGGAGTGCAGCCACCCCACAGCCACCGCTACATACCGCCGACCAATTGTGTTCTGCACGTTCCCATCCGTACGTTCGATCCTCGCGATATAGCGGCGCGAAAATACGGCGCTCCATCTCGGAGCGAACCCGTCGCTCTACTCGCTCATCGATAATGCCACCCAGCATGACAATAATTTCTGCGAGCATTTGAGCAGTCTCCGCTGCAAACAGATCAATCCATGTGTAAGCATTCGCTTCTTCTCCAGGGGGTATGTGGGCAGACAAGCACCAGGTATGTTCATTACACACACTCCAGATCAGATCCTCTAGCAGAGATACGTATGTAGAATTTTTCGACGTAGCCGAAGCCGTTAATACACCAAGAGCCACGATTCGCCCACGACGTTCAAAATAAGCTGCTTCATACGCCTTTCGTTCCCCAGCATCCCTGAATTGGCGCAAAAGGGTAAACGATAATTCAGGCATAGGCTCACAACTTGCCCTTAACGCATACGTCTCAATGTCCTTCCAGAAATCATTGTATTCCTGATCATTACGTGTATTCGCAATCCTGCCTTTCCATTCGGAAACGCTTTCCAAAGCTTTCGAAGTTCCCTGTTCCAATGCCTCCGCAATCTGCTTCGTCGTCCAGTTCAGTCCAGGATGGACGGTCATGAGACAAGCCTCCTTACCACTGTAACCGATTTCAATTTGAGCTATTGCTTGATATGCTTATGATCATTTTAACACTCTTTAGGGAGTACCTTCCAATTTTTAAATAGAACTACTCATTTCCGCCTCCCCATACCGAATCGCAAATAAGCGAAGAAAGTGCGCACAGCCTTCCTCCGCTCACGATATTATTGCGTGTTCAAAAAGGGCGGTTTTTAGTACCAAGAAGATGGGATGAAGATAACTACCTCTATTATTGTATTTTCAACGGGCTGTTCTGTACTACATCCAACCACTGGCGAGCGATCAGTTCATGTCCTGCTGCTGTTGGATGAACGCCGTCCCATAACCAATAAGCAGCTTCTGCCTGCTGAAGTGCATCGTTGAACTGCTGTTGAAGCGGTACAAATACAGCATCAAACTCATGGGCAAGCTCACGAACCAAGTGCTGATATTCACCAATTCGCTCCTGCCAACGATCCCAATTTTCTACGGTTGCTCCTGTTTGCAAAATAAAAGGCTCCAAAAGCACCAGCCCCGTATCCGGCATCACTTCACGTGTCTCTTCCAAAAGGTGCCGATACGCTCGTCCCAGACGATCGGTGAACCCGCTTGCTTCACCATTCATGCTACGCCAAGCATCGTTAACACCAATCAGAATGCTAATTAGATTCGGCTTCAAGCTGAACGTATCCTCATTCCAGCGTGCATACAAGTCGGATGCGCGGTCACCACTAATACCTCTATTGTAGAAAAGCGGCTGTCTGGCCGCCAGATCTACACTCAATCTGCTTGCAATTAGATAGGCGTACCCGTGACCGAGAAAATGATTGGGGTCATCATTACGGGATCTTCCTCCATCTGTGATCGAATCTCCCTGAAACAATATAACGGATGAATGTGTACTCGTCATTGATACCGTTCCTTCCTTCGAATAATAATAGAAATGAACATCGGACTATCTCATTCCCCATTTTATCCCTTTCCCGTTCAATAGAAAATAGCGTTTTCATATTTAAAATAAGAAAGAACCTAGACATATGTCTAGGTTCCCTTTTGCTCCTTCGCTGTATAACCGCCGCCTTGATATGCTGTTTCATCCTGCTTATCAGGTGCACCATGACGTTTAGCTTCCTCCCATAGATCTGCCGCATCATCCAAGGGAATATATCCTATTTTCTCTTTAAGGTATCCGATATCGTAATAATTATCTGTATTCGCTGAAGTTCCGTATAGGTTAAGGTACGTAAGATTTGTATCTGCCTCAACACAACAATGGGCTAACTGCACCATATCCCGTGGCGAAATCCAGATATGTGCGGAACGTTCGGAATGTGGATGAGTGTCCCCAGAGAAGTTGCCAATTCGGATATTAAATGAAGACAAGCCATGCTTATCCACGTAATACCGTCCCAACAACTCTATGTAACACTTGCTGAGCCCATAGAAGCTATCTGGCCGATACGGATCATCAACCTCAATATCCTCGCCTGTTTTATAGAACCCTGTTGCATGGTTTGAACTTGCAAATATGACGCGTTTCACACCATTCAACCGAGCAGCTTCATACAGATGATATGCCCCAGTCACATTAATCGGCAGCACTTTGCCCAAAAAATCCTCTTCATCCTTTGCCCACGCAATATGCAGGATCGTATCCACACCTTGAGTGAGTTCCTTGATTCTTTCCGCATCCGTAACATCCAGTTTCACAATGCCTGCCTCATCGTCCTGCTGCAGATCAGCAGCGACGATATCATACTTTTCCAGTGCTCTTAGTCCCGTAAGTAGGCTTCTACCTATCACACCAGCCGCTCCTGTGATTAACACTTTGCGCCTTATCGTTCCCATTGAGTTCGCTCCCTTCGCTCCTCAGCATAATGTTCTATCATGTAAGACACCTCTATAAGAGGTTGTTCAAAAAGTCCGCTTTTGATTACGAAGGATGCGCGAGCGGCATCTCAGCTTCGAATATGGGATTCAGCCGAAATGTCCGTTGCTCACGTAGGTTTGCCTACGCTCCGCTACTCCATTTCTATCTTCATCCCATTTTCTCGGTACTGAAAACCGACCTTTTTGAACACGCACTATATGAGCATCATTAACCGATTCAGCCGAAGGTTTACTCCTAATCACTGGAAATTTTATAGCAGCATTACCCCATCCAATACCTCAAAATCATCATCGCAACAATACCAACAAGGACGGTTCCAAGCAGACTTCGCGTCCAGATCGCAACAATAAGCGTGGGCAAGGCTGCCCATAACGCTGGATTGTGTGTAATCGGTACGAGTTTGTTGCCAGACATGAAGAGTTCCTGTCCAATTAGAGCAGCCATAACAGCCACTGGTACGTATTCAAGCCAGCGTAGCAGCCACATTGGAATCTGTATTTTACTGAACAACATCAAGGGCAGCACACGGGGGATAAACGTTAACAATGCCGAGCCCATAATGATCCAGAATACATCCCATCTTACTTCCATCTTTCCATCACCACTCCCATGGTTGCCGCAATGACTGCGGCTACAATAATACTCATGCTGCCTAGTGACGCCATGCTCGCGATAATAACACATACCACTGCGATGATCGCGACATTAATATGTAGCTTTTTATTTTTCCGTTGTACAAGTTGAAGCACGATCAGACCGATGAACATAGCAGGTAATGCAAAATCAAGCCCTAACCGCTCTGGATTCGTAATCCAGCGCCCAAAGTACGCTCCCGCCATATTCGCTGCGAACCAGTTCAGATACGCGGTAATATTCAGTCCATGCATCCAGCGCTCACTTAATCTCTCGCGCCCGATCGCACGAGTCATGGCTACACCGAACGACTCATCGGTGAGCAGAGAGCCAATCCACATATTTTTGAGTGGAGTCAGATGGCGAAAATACGGGGACACTGCTGCACTGAGCAACAAGTGACGAAGGTTAACAAAAAAAATCGTAAATATAATTGCAGCTGCCGACCCATTCGATGCTAGCATACCAGCAGCAATAAATTGGGCAGATCCTGCGTATAAGATCAGACTGAGCAGAGCCGTTTCCGCTAAACTTAGACCCGCTGTCATTTCAATAACACCTGCGGCAAAACCAATACTTAAATAGCCTAACAATGTTGGGATACAGTCTTTAACTCCTTGCATAAAAGAAGCTGTATCCTGCACATCTGCTGCGGTTGAAGACTCAGCCTCGACCATGACTGCTTTACTCAATTCGGGTACAACCCCTTCCTATTCCTGTTGGTGTATAGGTGTTTTTCACACATTAACCTAGAAATATACCACAAGATGAAAGATTCGGGGAGAGGTAAAATTTTTTATGCAAAAGTACTCAAAAAGACCTAATCCAAACGACCTATGCAGCCGAATATATATTACATGATCACCTAAGTTATGATGGGACAAGCTTAAGCTTGATTATGTCGTGATCCAAAACAATAACAACGTAGGTTGTCGCTGTTTTTGCTCAAACGGGTTGATCCATATTATTGCGGGTGTTGCTTAGAGGGGGAATATGTATGAAGAAGAAACGTGAGGTTGTTGTCAAAAGGGCTATACAAATGAGAGAGAAACTGATTCTGTCATTTGCGATTGTCCTACTCATTCCAACGATCAGCCTAGGCATCATCTCGTTCCAGACTGCTGAAGGTAAAGTGGAAGAAAAGATGTACGAAAGTGCCATGAGCAGTGTGAATGTGCTTAACCAGACCATTGATGAGATCATTGGTGCTACACGAAAAAATGTCGATTTCCTGGCTTCCCAGATGGATGCAGGCAATGTAGGCCCCACCCAAGGGGACGAAACAGAAACCATTCGTACCCTACTTGATGCATATAAAGAAACTCACGATGACGTAGAGCTTGCCTCGATCGGTACAGATCAAGGGGTGTATGTCAATTCTCCCGTAACCGCGGTCAATAAGGCAGGGTATGACCCTCGTGAACGGCCGTGGTATCAAGCCGCAACACAGAACAAAGATATTCCAACCGTAATCACACCATATATCTCTAGCAACACAGGTAACGTTGTTGCCTCAGTAGCTCAGACCACAGCAGATGGTCATGGCGTCGTCTCTGTCAGCCTTTCGCTTGAAGGCTTGTCGCAGACCGTTAACAACACCAAGATTGGTACCAAAGGTTATGTGTACATCATTGATAACGCCAATAAAATCATCGTTCACCCTACCGTGGAGCCAGGGACAGAAGGAACAACCGCTCCATTCCAAGACATTTTTAATCAGAAAAATGGTTCTCTCACGTATACATTAGAAGGTCATAAGGAGCATGCATTCTTCACAACGAATGAAACAACCGGCTGGACAGTTGTAGGTGTTATTGACAGTGATGAAGTCACTGCCTCCGTTCGTCCTATTCTGTATACCACGCTAATTGTCGTTTCCATTGCCGTTGCCGTAAGCTCCATTATCATTTACTGGATCGTACAATCGATCACACGCCCACTGAATCGCCTGGTGCAGGCATCTAATGAGATTAGTGATGGTAATTTGGCAATAGAGGTACCCGTTACTGGACAAGATGAATTCGGTAAACTGAGCACCAGCTTCAACAAAATGAGCCAATCTCTGCGCAGCGTAATTCAAGATGTAAGACAGACTGCTGATGAATTAACCAGCTCATCTAACCAGCTTGCCGTGAACGCATCCGAGACAACCAAAGCAACAGAGCAGGTTGCACTGATTACCGAAGAATCCGCAACAGGCATTGAGAAACAAGCCAGCCGTCTGAAGCATACTTCTCAGCAGATGAATGAACTTGCCGGGGGCGTTGGACAGGTGACTGACAGCACTCAGCAAGTGTCCGAAGCTGCTTTGCAGGCTAGCGAACTAGCTAAGCAGGGCAATGCCTCCATTCAAACTGTCGTCACTGAAATGGATTCGGTAAGCCGCTTTGTCGATAATATGACCAAAACAGCGGAACGACTGGGACACCATTCTACCTCCATTGGCGAGATGGTCTCGGTGATTACCGATATTGCAGCTCAGACCAACTTACTTGCCCTGAACGCTTCTATTGAAGCCGCACGAGCTGGTGAGCATGGACGCGGGTTCTCCGTTGTTGCTAGTGAGGTTCGCAAGCTCGCAGAACAATCCAGCGAGTCTGGCCAACGTATTGTTGAGCGCGTTGCTTCCATTAGACAGGAGATTGAGCAGGCGAACAAGGATGCCCAAGCTGGGCAACAGGATGTGGCAAGCGGTATTCGTGCAGTTCGTTCTGCAGATGAGGCTTTTGCACAGATCAATCAAGCCGTAGATGTAGTTAATCACCAGCTGGAAAGTATCGCTGCTGCTTCACAGCAGATGGCTGCAAGTACAGCAGAAGTGGTTCAATCTATCGACCACATTCATTCTATTTCGGAAGCAAATGCAGATGGTACAGAGAATATATCCGCAGCAACAGAGGAACAAGTCGCTTCAATGCAAGAGATTTCATCCTCAGCTGACTCTCTTGCGCACTTAGCACACAGACTGCAGAAGCTAGTTGACCAATTCAAACTATAATCCTTCTGATCCATCCGCTTGGCATCGTTAAAGTTATGGTGTTATGAATACTTCATAATGGAGTATTACAATACAAAATGCCCCGCCGGCTAGAGTTAGCCAAGCGGGGCATTTTCCTTGGATAGAACAATCCATAAGAAGACGATCTATAAAACAACAGGTTCACATGTTACATCATATGGATACATCCTCTACCTTTTTCACTTCCATTTACACCTTGTCTCTTGCCTGAATTTATACCTAGGTTGGTTCAGCTACTCTTGCTGTCACCATGGTAACCCTGCTCTCCATAAGGCTGAAGCTTCTCCATCCATGCCTGCAACAGCTTCGCTAGCGCATCTTTTGTATCAAAAAACGGATTATCTTGCTTCTTCAACTTCTCCACCACTTCAATCGTAAAGGCAGACTCCCCATACTCATTCCATTCTGCTTGTAATGATCGATTGAGATGTGTTCCCATTTGGAGCATGAACTTCTGTCCATTCATCGTTTTCAAATTAGGGGTGCTATCCAAAAACACCTTACCATTTTGTTCATTGCGAATTTGATATACACCTGCCTCAATTTTAACCTCCTTGGCCTGTTCTTGAAGTTCTTTGCGGCGATTCATACGTTCCAACTCCCCTTTCTTCACTTTATTCTCTTCAACCTCTTCAACCGTTTTTGAACGGGCTCCTTTGGAGCCTGCCCCCGTACTGCTCTGTGCTTCATCAACCTGATCAACCTCTCGCCAATATTGACTGCCATCCGCTTTTCGACCGAGAAATCCATAGTCAACGAGATAGCGCCGGAGTTCAACATCATCATGATAGACCTGCTTTAACAGCACTTTGACTTGTTTTTCCGTGTAGATTCGTCCGGGTTCGAATCGTTTGATGATTTCAGTCAGCACAATAAACTTGTGCTTTTGCTGCATCTGGAACGTCGTTAACATGCCGTCCGTACCTTCGGGGAAATACTTAGTTAACACCTTGACTCGATCCTGATCCGATATATCGAATGATCCTCTATTCATTTGACCTACTTGTTTATTCACAGGTGTCACGAATTCAGCCGGTGCATGGGTATCTTTACTTTTGAGAAGCTCCATCAATGCTAGGAAAATTTTCGCTTGCCGCTCTTTTTCCTTCAACATATATCTATGGTTACGAATAGTGGAAGCACTGCCGATCCCAAGTGCCTCCTGCACTTCAGCATCTTTCTTCCCTGCATAGAATTGAGCGAGCAAGCTACGCTGTACATCCGATAATCCGGTTATCGTTTTGTCCTGCTCCAGCAAATATTCAAATACCGATCCGTGCGTTTTCTCCAAATGAACTCGAATGTAACGCTCTGCCTCATACAACACGCCGTCTTCGGGATAGATGATGCCTACTTCTGTGCTGTATCCGCAGCAAGTACACACATAACTCGATGCTTCCTTCAAGTATCCTCGCTTGATCTCTTCTAATGAAGCTGTCTGCAAAATAACGTCCGTTGATTTCATGGAAGAACTCTCCCCTTATCCTCTATCGTTAATCTCATAAGAATGAATTTATTATTTTATCGCTTAGACTGGTTCAAACCAACTTGATTACACATTTATTATAGATAAAAATTAATTACGTTTGTTTATTTATAGATATAATATAATTAAGTCTATCCAAAGTCAACAAACACCCTTACTCATAGAAGTAAGCTATTGGTCAGAACATGTACCCGGAAGTATGTCCCCACTTCAACTTATAAGCTGGAAAACAAAAAAAGACTGCAGGGTTACAACCCCACAGCCTTAAACATCTTTTTCTACAACACGTTCTATAGTTTGAAACGCTCAATCATGCTTTGAAGATCCTCTGCCATACGGGATAGAGCCGCAGAGGACGCCGCAACCTCTTCCATCGTTGCCAGTTGCTCCTGCGCAGCGGCTGAACCATCCTCGGTTCCTGAGGCAATCTGATCCGATAGAAGGATCGTATCATTCACCGCTTTGGTTACATGCCCCATTCCACCATCAATCTGACGGGACGCAGCCGATACTTCCTCTGCTTGTGCCGCCACCTGCTGAACAGCATCCCGAATATCTTGGAAGGCTCCTCCCGCTTCTGTAATCATCTGCGAACTCTTCATCATACTTTCCCCTGTTTGGGCAAAGGTCGACTGTACGGCATTGGTCTTCTCTTGCATTTCCTGCATTAACTCATTAATACGCTCAGCCGAACTGCCCGAGCTCTGGGCAAGTATCTTCACTTCATTAGCAACAACGGCAAATCCGCGACCTTGCTCACCTGCTCGTGCCGCTTCAATTGTTGCGTTTAATGCCAAAATGTTCGTCTGTTTAGCAATTGCCGTGATCTCCGTAACAATCTGAATGATCTCATCATTTTTGGCACGCAGATCCTCAATCACAGCTTCCACTGCTTTACTCTCATCATTGACTTGGTGCATATATGCTACCGCTCCATCTACTGTAACCATGCCTGCCTCGGATTTTGTAGATGCTTCCAGTGCGATTCGCGCAGTACTTTCGGCACTCGTTGAAATTTCCTTAACACCTAAGGACATCTCTCCAATTAGTTGCCCTGTAGCCGACAGACTGTGATTTTGTTTCGTCGTTCCTTCCGCCGCACCTTGCATCAGCTCAGCCACCTGCTCCGTCGCTTTGGATGTCTGTTCTGAACTCGCCATCAGCTCTTCCGATGAAGCTGCCAATTGACTCGATGTGCCGTGAACTTCGCCAAGAACTTCACGCAGAGACGAGGTCATCGTGTCAAAGCTATTCGCTAACTGACCAAATTCATCATTCCGCTTCATGCCGATATGAACGGTAAGATCCCCTGCACTCACCTGCGAAGCTGCTTGGGTAAGCTGCGTCAATGGACGATGGATGCTACGGATGATAAAGATCAGCAAAATAATACCGATCAAGAGCGAACCGCCTACAACCATGTACGTCCGAATCAAAATGGGTCTTACTGCTTCAGCCGCTTCAGAAGGAACCAGCTCGCCAACAATCTTCCACCCCGTCGCTGGATTTGTGAAATATACAGCTTGCAATTCCTGACCTTCATAGGTGTATTTCACGGTACCCCGGTCTTGCGTGTACATCTCATTAATATAACTTGCATCAGACTGTACCCCAGATTCAATATTGTAATGGAAGAGGAACTTTCCTCCATTATCCAGCATATACAGCTTACCTTCTTTACCGATATGTATGTTATCTACCGATTCCTTCAAATGATTGAGACTTACATTGGCACCAAATACCCCTTTACCATCAGCTAGTTTGGCCGCCGCGGTCACAACCCACTCCCCTGTTGTCGCAGATTGGAACGTGTCAGAGATAATAGGCTCCGATCCAGCCATAGCCTGTTTGTACCAACTTCGCTCACGCGGATCGTAAATCTGCGCACCTGGGTCAGGCGATTTCATCCAACTACCATCCTCAGCACCTATAGTCAGTACAGCGAGTTCATCATGGTTTTCTGACATGCGATCCATCTGTTTTTGCAGCGCAGGCGATTTGTTAATTACATCGCTAGACGTTACCCCTGCAGCTAGCTGTGCAGCATTATCCTTCTCCATATCGAGCATTTCATTGATCTGTAAACTAAGCATTTCTGTTTTGGCTTGTGCAGAATGAATGAGTTCTTCATTTACACGCTCCGCTGCCTTTGTGTAGGATAACCAGCCTACGCTAATGCTCGGTATAATCAGGAACAAGAGCAATGAAGCGATTAGCCGTTTTTTGACAGTCAAGGTAAACCAGTTTTTCATTAATTTCTTCATTATGTCTATCCTCCATTAAATTCATCACCCTTCTTTTTATCGGATAGACATACGAAAAATATTACGTATAGATATTAAATAGTTCGGATTTTGGAGATTGGGTGTCATATTTACAAGATGGCAACATGAGCATACTTAATTTTGACCACTTGTTCGAGATCGTTTACAATTGCTCATAAAGCTGGTTATTCATGAAACGTTTGGAAGGAGAGGATTCAAATTATACGCAAGTCGCAAGTGCAACAACCTGTTTCTAAGCTATTTATCTCGTTATCCCGTATCATGCTCGTACTTATGTTGTGTGCTAGCCCCGTGCTGGGACAGGCCGGGAATGTCGCTTCGGCCGCTCAAGCGGCTAACACTGTTCATATTGAAGTGAATGGTCAAGAACAGACCTGGAAGAATCAGCCCCTTATTTTTCAAGGGTCAACCTTCGTACCGCTTCGAGATGTTGTGCAATCCTTAAAGGGTACGCTCAAATGGGATGCGCCTACGAAGACAGCGACCATTACGGTTGGAAGAGACACCCTCATTCATCAGGCAAGCAGCAGCTCCATTCAAGTTAATCACGTTCAACTGTCTACAGGCGTTAAATCCCGGACGGTGAATGGTACATTGATGATTCCGGTTCGTCCACTTGCCAATGCACTCAAGGCAGATATCAAGGTACAACGTACCACCTCCGGACAGATGAGTGTAAACGTACAGACAGACCAAGTCAGCGTATTAAATGCTGAACTTGCGAGTGTGGATACGTATCTGCGCGAAGCTGAGTTTCCTGGCATGGCATTGATTGCTAAGGATGGCGAGGTGTTACTGCGCCAAGGCTACGGCCTTGCTGATGAACACACATTGAATCGTCCGGATCAGAAGACTCGTATCGCTTCACTAAGTAAGTCATTCACCGCTGCATCCATCCTGCACTTAGCAGAAGAAGGGTTGCTCGATGTGCAAGACCCGATCTCCAAGTATATCTCCGGCATTCCACAAGGGGATAAAATTACGCTACACATGTTGTTATCCCAAACTTCGGGTATTCCTTCCGCATTTGGCCGAGGAGAAGGGACTTCTCTGGAGGAAACGGTAGAGGAGATTCGGCACAAAACGCTGAAGTTTGAACCAGGTAGTGCTTATCTATACAGCAACAGCGGCTACGTGTTACTCGCCTATGTTATTGAGCAAGTATCTGGCAATAGCTACGCTGATTATGTACAACAAACGATTCTGAAACCGCTGGGAATGAAAAACTCAGGAGAAGCCTCCCGTCAAGTTCATACCATCAGTGGATTTGTTTCCGAAAATAACGCTTGGGTGCCTGCACCTTATTACGTTTCACAATCGGGTTCTGGAACGATCTACTCCACGGTAGACGATATGTTGAAATGGGATCGTGCGCTTTACACCGATCAGATCTTGAGCCAAGATACGATTGAACAAATGTATAAGCCTTACTCCAGCAAAAACTATGGTTACGCTTGGATTCTGAAAGAAAATGATCAGAACCGTACCGTTTTCCATAACGGTAGTGGTGGTGGCTTCGCCACTGCGTTCTCTCGCAATCTATCCGATGACATCACGATCATCCTGCTCGGCAATCATGCAGGCATGGATATGACTACTCTGATGAGTGAGGTAGAAGCCGAGACAGCCAAAGCATTGCATTTGCAATAATAATGTTCTTCATTTTATAAAACTACATTGATGTATCACCAAAAAAGGACGTCTCCTTGATTAGCCATCTCCCAATCTATGTAACAGGGAAATGACTCTCATGGATTCGTCCTTTTTGCTATGTGTAATAGCTATAACCACGCACTCTATATCACACACTACAGTCTACATCAGTTCAAGTTACATCATCGTTTTTATCTCACTTCACTCGATCGACACAGGTGATTTCCCCTGAAAAGGAATCTGACCTAGGAGCGCTTGAGCAACACTATTCATTGCGAGCGGCCGACTCTCGTAAGCTGCTACATAAACCTTCACGGTAGGTAGAGCAAGCAGGTCATACGGGCTGCGTAGCGCTACAACTGCTAGCGGTTTTCCGATTTGCTGCAACGCTTCAATTAATCTACATTGTGATTCGCCAGACACACTACTGGCATTGTAAGTACCCACGATAATTTGCTCCACTTCTTGCGCTCTCGCAGCCTGTAATATACTCGCAGAGGAAGTGGAGACATTCTCTACATTAACATACAGATCAATAACCTCCAGCCCATAACGCGACAATACAGCACCCAACGTGGATGTTTCACTTAATTGTTCATCAACAGCACTGGTCACCGATGATGCAACCGTGATGACCAATGTACGCTGCATTTTCAGGGGCAACATCCTAATCTGATCACGTACAAGTGTGATGCTCCTCTCACTGATCCGCTGAGCTACAGCCTGATGGAGCGGACTGTTACGCTCTGTCCCATTATCCATAGCGGGCATATCCGGCTGTGCGAAAGATCGATTAACATCCTCAATTCGATTGTCTTCATTCATTACGCTATCTAATAAACCATGCTTGCTCTTATACCTCAACAGCCGTATCACCGACTCATCTATACGTTCTTCGCTAATTCGCCCCTGCTGTACCGCAGCGATTAGCGCCTCATAAGCCTCTATCTGTAACCTCGGCGTGTGACTAATGAGTACCAGATCTGCTCCAGCCTCTACAGCCATCACTGCCGCTTCAACCGTTCCATAGTGTACAGCAATGGCATCCATCTCCATACAGTCTGTTACAATCATACCCTCATAACCGAATTCCTCGCGGAGCAACCCGTGAAGCACGGATCGTGACAAAGTGACAGGTAGACGCTCTGATTCGAGCGCGGGAAAATAAATATGTGCCGACATCACCGAATCCACACCGGCTGCTATAGCTGCACGAAACGGAACCAGCTCAACTTGATTCATCCGCTCTCGGTCATGATGAATAACGGGTAGATCAAGATGGGAATCTGTGTCGGTGTCCCCGTGACCTGGGAAATGCTTGGCTGTTGCTACAACTCTAGCATCCTGATAACCCGTTACGGCTCTAACCCCATACTCTGCCACGACATCAGCCTTCTCCCCAAATGAGCGTACACCAATGACAGGGTTAGCGGCATTATTATTTACGTCCAAGACCGGCGCAAAATTCATGTTAATCCCCATAGATCTCAACTCTATGCCACTTATATATGCCGCTTGATAAGCGTCATCTTGGGAACCGGCAGCAGCAATCGCCATCTGTCCAGGCATTAACGCGATCCCCTCCGTAATCCTGGATACCATGCCGCCCTCCTGATCAATGGAAATCCATAGTGGAGTATGGTTACTTGCGGAAGCAATGCTCTGTATTCCCTGTGAAAGTTTCTCTACCTGCTCAGGCGATTCCACGTTACGCGCAAAATATATAACGCCACCAACCGGGTACTGCTGAATGAACGTTTCAATATCTCCGGCAGCTTCGGTGCCATGGAATCCAATCAATAACATTTGCCCAACCTTTTCCCGTAAACTCATAGACTGCAGAATGCTCCGATACCTTTCCCCTTGCTCACTCATCTCCATTCTCCTCCCGATAAACCATTGTCCATCATATGAAAATATGAAGCGTGATCGATCTTATGTCCATATCCTACATTTGTTTGTCCGTTTGATCCATTAAATATATATCATACTGATCGAAGGATGCATTGATGATATACAAACTTTTAAATATTGATCAGATAGAAACATTTTTACAATTTTACCGTTTATATAATGTAGGGATATTATGGAATTAAAAAAGGAGATGCGTGCATTTCAATAGGCAATAAAGGAGAAGATGCGATGCAAAAGATAGCTGGCTGGTTATTGGTCGGTGTGCTCTTAGCAGGATTGACGACCACAGCACCCTCTATAGTGAACGCTAAACAGAACATATCCGAGTCCGTGACATCCAACTCCGTTATAAGTGCTACGGCCGCTCCATCTGTGTATGCCAGTAACCGTACGTTCCAAAAAAGCAGCAATAACCCCCTCCTTTGGAAGGGAGGAAACGTTACCTTAACCACAACTTCTGTTCAGCGGGAAGGCGTTCCAGCTTTTGAGCAACATGTCATTCAGTCCATCGTCGTTACCCAAGGGAAGCAGCAATATACGATGCAGACCGAAGATTGGGAGGACAAGCTGCTCCAGATTACAAGTATCGCTGCCTCTAACTCGAAGACATGGATTGCCATACAAGCTGAACGTAGCGCAGGAAGTTCATTGATTCTCCTGAACCTTGAAACGGGCGAGTGGAAGAATCTTCAGGATCGATTACACCAGGCTGGTCAGAAAAATGTAGAAACCATCACGGCTTATGCATGGGCACCTTCTGAGGATCAGATCGCCTTCTCTTATGGAGATACCTCCAGAAGCTCCATATCCATCTACGATGCACAACAAGACCGCCTGACGAAGCTACCACGGACAACGAACTACATCACGACCTCAATGATCCTGTGGCAAAAGGACGGCACATGGTTAGATTACATCAGTGAATACCCATCAGATCAATTCATTATGTACAGATACACGTTAGCCAGTAACAAGGTAAAACCGATAAAGAAAATGAAACGACAAGAATTCCAAGAATGGATCAAGCTTAATCAAGCTCTTAGATCTAAATAATAGAGGTGTGTAATGAAGAAAACCTTGCTACTCTTATGGATGAGCCTGTTCCTGCTGTTCTTATTACCAAGTCCTGGACATGCTGCAGCGAACACGTCAAAGATTTTTTTGGATGGTGAGCAATTAAGTCTACCTAATGATGTTCAAGTAACAATCGTTAATAAAAACGTGATGATTCCCATTCGGGTCGTTGCCGAAAATCTAAAATTCCAGGTCAACTGGAATCAGAAAGCAAGCCAAGTGAAGATTCAACAAGATAACCAAATACTCGCTTTAACCGTTAATCAGAAGAAAGCCATGGTGGGTGACAAGGAAGTAAGTTTAAATACCGCCCCGCAGATCATCAACAATACAGTCGTGGTACCGATTCGATTTGTCAGTGAACAGATGGGATTAACGGTGAAGTGGAACAACCAAGACAAAATCGTATACTTAGTGAATACCATCAAAACTCCTGCCCAAGAACCCAACACAAATACAGGGCAAGATGATAGCTCTACCTTAGCCCAAGTGACAGATATCCTGTTTACAAACAACCAACTCGTGGTATCTATGGATCAAGATGTGCAACCGATCATTACCACACTGAAGAACCCTGACCGGCTGGTTGTTGATTTACCAAGAACCGTATTCGGTAATATGGCACAACCTCTGGATCAAGGGATGAATGGAAAGTTAGATGTGAGCGGATTACCTAATGTGACCGATGTAAGATATTCACTGTTCAAAAATGATCCAGGTCAAGTTCGAATTGTCGTCGAATTGAATCAAGTCAAAAGTGTTCAGTTCAGCCAGGAGCAGGTCGCTGGCAAACTCATCGTGGATCTGAACGTTTCCGGTGAGAACGTCATCCCCGTCATTGTCACGCCAGTAGGTGAACCAGGACGCAAAGTGGTCGTCATTGATCCAGGGCATGGCGGAAATGATCCAGGAACAATAAGCATTACGAATAAACCTGAGAAAGACTTCACCCTCGCTGTAGGGCTGAAAGTACAAGCACTTCTTCTACAGGAGGAAAACATTCAACTGGTTATGACACGTGTTACGGATGTATATCCCACACGCCCTGAACGTGTCAAACTCGCCAACGATCTGAATGCAGATGTGTTTGTATCCATCCATGGCAATAGTGTAGAGTCTGCTCCCAAAGTATCAGGAACAGAGACATTTTATTACCAACGCAGTAGCAGCAAGGATTTGGCGAACGTTATCCATAAACATTTGATTCAAGCTATGGGGCTTAAAGACCGCGGTGTGAAAAATGGCAATCTAGAGGTCATTCGGAATACCACGATGCCTGCGGTACTGTTAGAACTCGGCTTCCTCAGTAATGCCGAAGAAGAAATTGCTCTGTTATCCGAGGACATGCAGATGAAGGCTGCTCAAGCGATTGTAGATGGAATCAAGGAATACCTCGGGCTCTAAATCATATTGAATATCACTTAGAAGGGATGTGCTCGATTGAGAGCTAAGTTAGGATGTGCACTCATCTTGTCCATTTTAATGATTGTTGGAATCGGTTGTGCTCAGAAGCCTGTTACTGAATCCGGATCGAATGAACCAAGCAGTGTCCAAGGGCAGGGACAATCCCCGAGCCCAGCGGAAACCACGGTAGAACCAGAGACAAGAATCTCACAAGCTGTGGAGGTCTATTACGCAGATGCAGAATTACTGGGGCTGGAGCAACAAAAGCAAACCATTGATTTCAAGGAAGAAACAGAGAAGTATCAAAAGACGTTCGAAGCATTACAGAGCAGCTCGGATGCAAACCTCATTTCCTTATGGGATCAGGTGGAGCTACTCTCCACAACGTTTGAGGATGGTGCACTTACGTTAGATGTCCATATTCCAGAGGAAGCCAGCCTGGGATCCAGTGGAGAACTGCTTGCACTTGATGCACTGACCCAAACGATGTTTCAATTCGATGAAGTCAGCAGTATTGATGTGTTAGTGGATGGCGAAGCATCCGAGAGCTTGATGGGACATTCTGAACTGGAACACCCCATTCAACGTACACCATAGCTACAAAGGAATGTAATGATTCAGCACTGAATCATTGGCTGACACGATGATAAGCAAGCAATGCTTGTCATCGTGTTTTTATATTTTCATGATATAAAAAGAACGCCCCGTAAGGGCGTTCTCGTCATTCTCACGAATCTCACGAATCTCTCATTAACGATCTATCCCACTCGCCAATCACAGCACAAGCTCATCCCCAGGTGATAGCGAATGAATCATCTTATTAGGCGCAGCTTCCTCACCTTCACTTAACCTAGCTTCACTAAGCGTATTATCGCTTAGAAGATGATCCCTAAGTTTATCCGTCTCTTTGCGATTGGTGTGCACTAGAATCGTGTGTCTTGCAGGAAGTCTACGTATCATTCTGGCTGCATCCATCCACCCTTGATGAACCTTGTAACGAACCTTCCGTACCTCACACTTCCCATGCTCTTCAGGAGCTCGTGACAGTTGACCTGCATAGGTGCCCTCCGACACATGTCCAGTAAGCAGCACCATATTGTTCTGATCTCCGGCTAACTGACTATAATACCAGCGGGCAAGGGCAGACTGCATCATGCCATCTGGAATAAACCATAGCGAGGCTCCATGCTGCTCCAACCATTGTTCCCGCTCTTCTTGCGTAACTGGTGTCTGCCACCTAGACCCGTTCAAGCATTCCTTAATCGTTTCGGTCAGAGATCTCTTGTTCGCTACTTCGCTCTCTCTCAGCCAGTACGGTGAATGTAGAAGCTGCTTCATTCCCTTCATCAATCCCTGTTCGACGAATAAAGGAATGTCAGGGTACTGTTGCTCTGCCCATAACATGATCTCTTGCCCACGCCCTACCACAGGCATAGGCAACAGCACTTTCCCGCCACGCGCAATCGTCTCTCGAATCGCATGATCCAACTGTTGTAACTTATCAGCCTGCGTATCCCGATCTGTACCGTAGGCAGCATCCATGATAGCGAGATCCAGTAGTTCTTCTAACGGTTTCATAGGCTGTATCGACAAGGCTCTGCTCTCGCTAGAGGTAGTGGCCTCCACTGCCTTAGTATTAGGTGCTAACTGCCAGCTCAAAAGCTGTTTATCGTCCATTGCTATCGGATCATGGGCAGGAGAAGAGATCGCCGCTTGCTCCGCTTCTCTAAACGACGTAGATAAGGACGCATTGATCGCTTGATCACCTGCAAATTCGGCTTCCTGACCCACAGCGATGTTGCCTCTTAATGCTGTTTGATCCACCCGACTGCGCATCGGTTTGCTCCTCTGCGTGCTATACAATCGATTGGCGCCACGTAAAGTCGCCAAAGGATCATCCTCTTGTAGCAGTATGGATTCAGAAGTATAGTCGCCAGAGTAAAATATGCGCCGTTCCTCCATCTCAATCGCAAACCATACAGAGCCAGCGAGATGACCCGTACGCCCCCAGATCGCCCACACACCTGGGATAAGCTCAAACCAAGTTCCACGCGCTGCCTCTTGTTCCAAATAACGATACCGGATAGACTGCACGTCACTCTCTTCATAGGGCACTGCATATCCTGCACGCTCTGTATTGTTTCGCCATGCCTTGAAGTACGTGTCCAACTGTTCTCGTGTCTCACGCGTCGTCCACACTTCACCCTGATAGCCCAGGTTATACAACAGAGGGATGGCTACAGAGTGATCCTCATGTGCATGAGACAACAGCACTGCATCGAGCTTCGGTACAATCTGTTTATCAAGGAGGGGGTACTCCCCTGCTCCACCTTTTTTGACGCCACAATCCAGTAATAGACGTTGTGTACTCCCGCTAAGGAGATACGAAGAGCGGCCATGTTCCCCTGCACCGCCCCATACGTTCAGTTTGATCATGATGCATTCCACTTTCTCTTCGAATTCAGAATTTCAATCCCTAGCAACATAAGTACCGTCATCCCTACAGTAACGACTGCCATCGCCATACCTAATGAAACCTGACCCTGTTCAAACTGGGCAAAAATATACGTCGCCGACGTCTGCATCGACGGCGGAAGAATTAATAACGAGGCGACCAGTTCTCTTGTCGCAATCGTAAAGGTCATCATCCACCCAGCAAGCATGCCAGGAATAATTAAGGGAACGAGAATACGCCGTAGGATGTACAGCGGCTTGCCGCCAAATACCTGACCTGCCTGAAATAACGATCCGTCAATTTGAGTAAAGCTTGATTTTACATATTGCACGGTATAAGGAAGGAACAGCACAACATAGGTGAGAACAACCATGCCATAGGTGTTATAGAGCGTGAATGGCATCCAAGGTGAATTCCAGAACAAAATCAGTCCAACAACCATGACGATCCCCGGCACAGTGTTCGGCAGTAGGCTGAACAAATCAATGATACGCTGCATCCATGAAGATGATTTGCCGATGGTCAGCGCAAGCCCCGTACCGATGAACACTGCGACCGTTGAAGCCGCGAGCGACAGCCCTAAGCTATTTCCGATCGCCTTCAAACTAACAGAACCCCACGACAAGAGATCACGGTAATGCTCTAGCGTTAAGTTATCCCAAGCTAACCCGACTCCGCGTAACTTCATCGTTGAAGCCGCAATAATGGAGAAATACGGAATGCCTACAGAAAGAATCAAGAGAAGGGCAAGATACGTACCACAGAGCACTCCAGTCCAGCCCCGGAGAGAATAGCGCTTGGAACGTTGTCCCTTTCCTCCTATTAAGCGGTAGGTGAACTTGCGAGACATTGTAGACTGCATGTACCACATAACGAGACAGACCGATAACAGAATGGAAGCGAGTGACGTTGCCTTACCAAAGTCAATTGGCCAACTGGAGATATACTTATGAATCTCAGAAGTCATAACGTAGTAGCCAATCTTTCTACCGAAGGTGGCAGGTGTTCCGAATTCCGCAATCGTTTTGACAAATACCAGCATGATGCCCATGCCATAAGAAGACAACAACAATGGAAGAATAATACGCCGGAACCGATAGCTCGCAGGCGCACCGTGTACTGCTGCCGCTTCTTCCAGATTGCCGCCGATGCGGATCAATGCGTCCCGAAGCAGTAAGTATAGGAACGGGAATAGATGCAGGCTCATAATGAGCACCATTCCCCAGAAACTGAAGAACAGCTCACTCCAATTCGAAGCCGAGGGAATCCATTGCTGGAGATAGCCCCCTTTTTGCATGAACAGAATCCAGCCCATAGAACCAATGTACGGTGGAGTCATAAACGGGATCATCAAGATTACGTCTACCCAGCGATGCTGACCCATTCGAGTCTTAGACATCATCCAGGCGAGCGGCAAGGCGAGCAGTGTTGTTCCAATAACCACACAGACACCAAGCCATATGGAATTCAGCAGTACCCCGGACAAATGATGCCCTGTGATTGTACGAATAGGAGCCGTCCAGTCCCACTGGCCATCCGGATATATACTTTGCCAGAATATAAAAAGCAGAGGTACGCCAATGCTTACCGTCAACAGAAAGAGGGCCAGAATCACGCCGACCCTCCGTAGAATAGTTTGATTATTCATCTTATTTGAAGATTTCAGAGAAGCGTGCTGCCGTCTCATCTCCGTGCTCACTCATCCAAGTCCAATCCACTTTGAGTTGTGGAATATCTTTCACGTTTGCGCGATTCGTTGCTTCAATATCTTCACGTCCTGGAATCAGGTAAGCATCGGTAACCAGCTTTTGTGCTTCGTCAGACAAGAGATAGTCGATAAATGCTTTGGCATTATCTACATTCGGGCTTGATTTCAAAATAGCTGCCGGTCTTGGGCTAATCACTGTTCCCTCTTCAGGGTACACAATATCCAGTGGCTCACCTTTGGCTTTGGAGGAATACGCCATGTAATCTACACCAGCTGCTACGATGCTCTTCGCACCCGTAATTACTGGATCAAGTGCTTCCTGATTTGCTCCTGCCATAGCTACGCCATTAGCTTTGTAACTGCTCAGCAGATCCCAACCCTTGTCCCCATTCGCACTCAAGTAACCTGTGATAAAGTCCAGTGCAGAACCGGAGAGCGTTGGATCGGGAATGTTCACTGCATCTTTCCATGCAGGTGTAGCGAGCTCAGCCCATGAAGTAGGCGGCGTGGATACGAGCTTGGTGTTGTAGACGATCCCCAGAGCAGATGCACTGCTGCTGAAATAGTTGCCTTCGGCATCCGACCAATCCTTGTTCAATTTATCGGCGTTCGCCGCTTCTGGATAAGGCAGGGTTAGTCCATCTGCTTTCAGTGCCTGCGCGGAAGGTAAAGAAGCAAGAATGACTACGTCTGCTACCGGATTTGATTTTTCAGCTTCCATCCGAGCCAGAATCTTACCTGTCGTTCCTTGGAACATTTCCACCTCAATGCCCGTTTTCGCTGTAAATCCACTTACGATATTATCAGCCAACTTCTGCGGCCCTGCGCTATACAATACCAGTTTGCCGCCTGTTTTATCCGTTGTTTCTGCAGCCGCTGCCGTGTTACCCTCGCCTGCCGGTTGAGCCGCTGAACCTGTAGTCGTATTACCTGTGCTACATCCAAACAAGCTGATACTCATTACCGCGGATAAAATCAGCATTGCGCTTTTCTTACGTGTATTCATTCCAAACATGTTATTACATCTCCCTTAGTTGGTTTTATAGTGGTGGTCAATCACTTAATTTACTGCTGCGATCTTATTTCTCGTAAAGCTTGTCTCGCCGTCTATATTCATTCGATGTATGCGCTCAGGAGACACATAGAGATCTACCTGCTCGCCTATACCTACTCTGTTGTTCCGATATGCCGTCCACACGCCCAGCCCATCCATCTGCACCCGAACCTCATATCGCTCGCCCACATAACTAACACTGAGCACGACCCCGTGATATCGGAGATCATCATGATTGATCTTGTTCCAGGAGACATATTCCGGTCGAACCATGGATTGATTCGGCGTCAGCCAGTTCGATTTACCGATAAATGAAGCAACAAAGGCTTCGCTCGGTGTAGCGTAGATGGTTTCTGGACTGCCTTTTTGCAATATTCGTCCCTTCTCCATCACGACAATCTCATCCGACATCGACATCGCCTCAACCTGATCATGCGTCACATATAATGCGGTCAATCCCATATCTCGTACCAGTGACATCATCTCAATCCGCATCTCTTCCCGTAATACAGCATCTAGTGCGCTTAGTGGTTCGTCGAACAAGATCACACCTGGTCGAACGGCCACCGCTCTGGCAAAAGCAACCCGCTGTTGCTGTCCACCGGACAACTGGTGAGGATAACGATCCTCCATCCCTTGCAGGCGTACCATATCGAGTGCTTCTTTTACTTTTTGCCGCAGATCGGACTTCTGTTTACCAGCCCTTAAGCCAAACGCTACATTTTCATATACCGTCATATGCGGCCACAAGGCGAAGTCTTGAAACACCATGCCCAGATTCCGCTTATGTGTTGGCACATCAATCCGCTTCTCTGCTGAATAGATACACTCGCCATCCGCGTATATAGCTCCCGCATCCGGCTGTTCAAGTCCTGCCAGCATACGTAGCAGTGTTGTCTTACCACAGCCTGATGGGCCGAGCAGCGTTGTAAACTGTCCGTGTTCAAGCGTGAGATCAGTAGGCAATAACGCCGGAGTACGATTGAATGATTTTTGAACCTGTCGTATTTCTAATTTCATAAGCATCCCTGCCTGTCTTCTAGTACTGTTATCAGTCTAACGTTCGCCTTCGAGAGTTGTATGTTAGGAATGTAAAATGATAATTAACTTTTTAGATGAATTCTGTTGATGTTCATAGATTAAATCTATATAAGGCGACCTAATGATGTTTTCTATAGTTTGTTCTCTATTTAGTGGACTACAAGTTTGAAAAAATGAGAGGAGTGAGTATCTATTGAATCTGATCAAATTACAAATTGTTGAGCTGATTGATAAGCATCATCACATGACCAGCGTTGCTGAGATTTTAGGCATTAAGCAGCCTACAGTTACATTTCATATGAAGTCATTAGAAGAAGAGATGGGTGTGCGGTTATTTGAATCACGAAGTGGGAAAACATTTCTGACCGAGGCGGGACAAGCGCTGCTCCATTATTCTGTGAAAATCAATGCCCTAACCCAAGAGGCTCGCCGAGTCGTTCGGGAATATGACAGTCTCTACCGGGGAACCCTGCACATTGGAGCAAGTTATGTACCTGCAACGTACCTATTACCTCCGATACTGAATGCTTTCTCTCAAGAGTTTCCGGGGATTCGAATTCATTTGTCGGTTAAACCGGCCCCTGTCATCCGAGATATGTTAGTACGACACCAGATCGATCTAGGGATCATTTCATCTGAGCCGTTTGTCGGTCCTATGCTTCAGACAGAGACGTTGTGCGAAGATAATCTCGTTCTCATTTGCACACCCCAGCATGCTCTGGTTCAAAAGGAAGACCTACAGCCTGAGCACATTGCTCAAGTGCCGTTTGTCCTGCATGGGAATCAATCCAATACCCGCCGCATAACGAATCAGTGGCTGGAGCAGCATGAGGTTCGATTACGTGGTACGGTCGAGATGGACTCGCTGGAAGCAATCAAACAATTAGTACTATTAGGAGGTCATATCTCATTTACTTCACGTATGGCTGTTAAGTGGGAGGAGAGCCAAGGACTCATTCGGGTTCTTCCCATTCCCGGGGAACTGGCACCTCGCCATATGTACATGGTTCATAACAAGGATCGGCATCCCTCCGTTCAGATCCATCGTTTCGAGGAAGTTTTGCGTGAGTGGAGTCTGCGTGCAGTAATAACCTAATGAAGTTAAGCCATTCATAAAGTGCTGACGTTGTACACGCTGATCACAGGTTCCCTATGACGTTATCAACAGATTACCTAGAGAAACTATCGTTCGCCATTCATCAAATCTATGCAGGGTTAACGCAATGTGCTTCTCCCGTTAATCACTTCGACATACTCGAACGATAAAGTGGGGTCTGTACAATAATTCAACCTAGGGAGTGATTGGTTTTGAAAAAGTGGAAAAAGGTAACGGCGTCGTTGATGCTAAGCATCGTGACATTGGGAAGTGGACTTACGGTACTGGAAGCACCACAGGCCTCTGCTGCAGCAAATGCGGTTCCTGCATATGAGGTTAAGTTTTTGGCTAAACCCGAACTGGTATTGAATGCGGATGGTACTCCACGTACTGAAGTTGTTCAGACGCTTGGTCTTGATTCCACGCCAACTGCCATTCAGACAGAGTACTTTGACACCAATGCGCGGGAGCTGGACGAAGAAGGTTGGAACGTACGTTTTCGCAAAAAAGAAGATAAAAATAATTATGAACTGACGTACAAGAAGCGCTACCCGATCATCAATGGAGATGTAAATGCAGCTCTTACACTGGCTAACCAAGAGGGATTCGATTCCTCAGATGATAACTACGAGGCTGAGATCGATTGGGGATATGGCAAACAAACACTTAGCTTCTCGAATACCAAAAAAGTAGATTCCCCTAAAAATAGTGGCATTAACCTGCCTTCAGATCAAGAAGCATTGAAGATGTTGTTGGACAAGCTACCAGGTAAGCTGAACAAATGGTCTTCCTCCAACTGGGGTAAACAAAAGTTGACCGACTCCCGTGTCTATGGCCCAGTAACTTTCCAGCGGTACAAAGGAACTTGGAATGGACAGGAGATGACCTTAGAAGTATGGCCTATCCGTAATGCAGCTGGCACTGGAGTAGAGAATATTGTTGAGGTTTCTTTCAAAACAGACAATGCTTCAACCGTCTCCGATCTCCGTAATCAACTAATGCAGGTACTTGAAAACAAACAGTGGCTTCTTCCAGCAGATGGCTTGAAAACACAGCTTATTCTGGAGAGATACTAAGTTGCAGGTATAGCAAGGTACAGATGAAATCTGCAGTACGAATATAGGTATGAGTAAGCGTAAGGTAAGAATACGGTAAGAATAAAGGGCTAAGTAAGTTGAGGCACGAGTTGAGATTCAGGTTGAGGTAAGCGTATTAATTAATGTACCCATCAGAGACACACTTTGTAGAGATAAACGTTAAAGGACATGCATTGGAGTTCGCTCCAGTTCATGTCCTTTTATTTTTGATCGTGTGGTGTATTTCATGTTATCCACTTAGGATTTAGAGATGGTTAATATTAGAACGCCGCGTAATGAGTTTGGTGCATCACACTGACCTGCCATGTAGCCTAGTCTACGTGTCCAATACAGAAACGGGATTGAGATGAAGTCTGTTAATATACTTTAAAGTTCTGTGCCGTCTCAATGCCAAGTGCACTTTGAATAAACGTATTGGCTACTCGTTCCACAGGTACAGGATTGAATCCGATAAAGACACCTTTATACTTCTCTGCCGATTCCTCGAATAAGTTAGGGCTAACTGAATTCAACCGTATACCTCGGGGCAGTTCATAAGCTGCTGCTTTTGCAAACGAATCTATTGCACCATTAACCATGGCACTTGAAGCACCCTTCACAATTGGATGATCCTTGATGATTCCGCTAACCAAGGTAAAGCTACCCTTGTCATTAACGTAGTGCTGACCAATCAGCACAATGTTGACTTGCCCTAACAATTTTCCGTGGACACTGATCATATTATCTTCGGGCGTTAACTCTTCCAGTTTGGCATAATGCGTCTGACCCGCCGCCACAATGACATAATCAATAGAGCCAATGGAATCAAACAACGCAGTAATACTATCCGTTGAAGTCATATCCACCTGATAATCACCAGACTGTCTACCTGCTGTAATCACTTCTACAGGTAAATCCTTTAACTTAGCAACAATAGCCTTCCCTAACGTCCCACTTCCGCCAATAACCAGCGCTTTTTTCATACGATTCCTCCTCCATAGTGTAAAAGGTATATAAGCATATAGAAAAAAACATGTAGAGATGTATCTCTAAAGTTGAAGTTATTCCATTTAAACAAACATTATTGAAATAATCAAACTATCCTGTTTATTGGTTCACCATGGTGATATGGCGAGCATTACATCGAGCGTTATGATCCCACGGTTATGGTTATGATCCGATCCATAGTTAGCGTAAAAATACGGAATGAACTCGTTCAGATTTATTTTTAGATATATCAGTTTTAAACAAATAAAAAGCCCTTGCTAAGCGCAAGAGCTCTTTCATGTATTTCAATAAGCGGGTGATGGGAATCGAACCCACGCTATTAGCTTGGAAGGCTAAAGTTCTACCATTGAACTACACCCGCACAAGATAAAATCGGGATGACACGATTTGAACATGCGACCCCCTGGTCCCAAACCAGGTGCTCTACCAAGCTGAGCTACATCCCGATATAGAAAAAAAATAATGGCGCGCCCTGAGAGATTCGAACTCCCGGCCTTTTGATTCGTAGTCAAACGCTCTATCCAGCTGAGCTAAGGGCGCAAATATGGAGCGGAAGACGGGAATCGAACCCGCGACCCT
>NZ_JAMAUZ010000060.1:0-255 GCF_023714095.1 Paenibacillus sp. MER 99-2
GCTAGAGGGCTTAACGGTCGTGTTCGGGATGGGTACGTGTGGAACCCCTCCGCCATCGCCACCAAACGCGTAGCTTACATCTCAGAGTGTTGTTCTCTGAAAACTAGATTCGAAACGAAAGTCTGCGTTTTAGAACGTGCTAATTGGATAAGCCCTCGACCGATTAGTACTGGTCAGCTCCATGCATTACTGCACTTCCACCCCCAGCCTATCTACCTCGTCGTCTTCAAGGGGTCTTACATACTGGGAAATCTC
>NZ_JAMAUZ010000061.1:0-255 GCF_023714095.1 Paenibacillus sp. MER 99-2
GCCGTATCGGAAGGTGCGGCTGGATCACCTCCTTTCTATGGAGAATCGTTTCCCGTAGCGGAAACATTCAAATATCAAATCTAGCCAGGTCGGCTAGTTACTCACTCGTTGCTCAGTTTTGAGAGCTTAAACTCTCAAACGTTTGGTGGCGATAGCGAAGGGGTTCCACACGTTCCCATCCCGAACACGACCGTTAAGCCCTTCAGCGTCAATGGTACTTGGACCGCAGGGTCCTGGGAGAGTAGAACGCCGCCA
>NZ_JAMAUZ010000062.1:0-255 GCF_023714095.1 Paenibacillus sp. MER 99-2
GAGGCTTTTCTTGGCAGTGTGAGATCATGACCTTCGCTACTGTAATTTTCACTCCCCATCACAGCCCAGCCTTACGATGTGCGGATTTGCCTACACATCAGCCTCACTGCTTGGACAGACATCCATCCGTCTGCGTCACTACCCTACTGCGTCCCCCCATTGCTCATAACGGCTTACGGTGGTACAGGAATTTCGACCTGTTGTCCTTCGACTACGCCTTTCGGCCTCGCCTTAGGTCCCGACTTACCCTGAGTG
>NZ_JAMAUZ010000063.1:0-255 GCF_023714095.1 Paenibacillus sp. MER 99-2
GAGGCTTTTCTTGGCAGTGTGAGATCATGACCTTCGCTACTGTAATTTTCACTCCCCATCACAGCCCAGCCTTACGATGTGCGGATTTGCCTACACATCAGCCTCACTGCTTGGACAGGCATCCATCAGCCTGCGTCACTACCCTACTGCGTCCCCCCATTGCTCATAACGGCTTACGGTGGTACAGGAATTTCGACCTGTTGTCCTTCGACTACGCCTTTC
Source organism: Paenibacillus sp. MER 99-2 (assembly GCF_023714095.1). Lineage (NCBI taxonomy): Bacteria > Bacillati > Bacillota > Bacilli > Caryophanales > Paenibacillaceae > Paenibacillus > Paenibacillus sp. MER 99-2. The sequence goes on from NZ_JAMAUZ010000063.1 coordinate 223, forward strand.
GGCCTCGCCTTAGGTCCCGACTTACCCTGAGTG
>NZ_JAMAUZ010000064.1:0-253 GCF_023714095.1 Paenibacillus sp. MER 99-2
TCTCTTCTCGCCTACCTGTGTCGGTTTGCGGTACGGGCACCATCACCTGGCTAGAGGCTTTTCTTGGCAGTGTGAGATCATGACCTTCGCTACTGTAATTTTCACTCCCCATCACAGCCCAGCCTTACGATGTGCGGATTTGCCTACACATCAGCCTCACTGCTTGGACAGGCATCCATCAGCCTGCGTCACTACCCTACTGCGTCCCCCCATTGCTCATAACGGCTTACGGTGGTACAGGAATTTCGACCTG
>NZ_JAMAUZ010000066.1:0-253 GCF_023714095.1 Paenibacillus sp. MER 99-2
AGCTAAAAAGGAATGTTCTAATTCGCATTTACTTTCGTTTCGATATCTAGTTTTCAAAGAACAAGCTCCATGCAAAAGCAAGCTGTTTGAGAGTTTGAGCTCTCAAAACTGAGCAACGAGTGAGTAAGTTTGCAGCGAAGCTGCATATTTGAATGTTTCCGCTACGGGAAACGATTCTCCATAGAAAGGAGGTGATCCAGCCGCACCTTCCGATACGGCTACCTTGTTACGACTTCACCCCAATCATCTATCC
>NZ_JAMAUZ010000068.1:0-252 GCF_023714095.1 Paenibacillus sp. MER 99-2
TGAGATTTCCCAGTATGTAAGACCCCTTGAAGACGACGAGGTAGATAGGCTGGGGGTGGAAGTGCAGTAATGCATGGAGCTGACCAGTACTAATCGGTCGAGGGCTTATCCAATTAGCACGTTTTAATCGCAGACTTTCGTTTCGAATCTAGTTTTCAGAGAACAACACTCTGAGATGTAAGCTACGCGTTTGGTGGCGATGGCGGAGGGGTTCCACACGTACCCATCCCGAACACGACCGTTAAGCCCTCT
>NZ_JAMAUZ010000069.1:0-250 GCF_023714095.1 Paenibacillus sp. MER 99-2
AGGGCTTAACGGTCGTGTTCGGGATGGGTACGTGTGGAACCCCTCCGCCATCGCCACCAAACGCGTAGCTTACATCTCAGAGTGTTGTTCTCTGAAAACTAGATTCGAAACGAAAGTCTGCGATTTAGAACGTGCTAATTGGATAAGCCCTAGACCGATTAGTACTGGTCAGCTCAATGAATTACTGCACTTCCACCCCCAGCCTATCTACCTCGTCGTCTTCAAGGGGTCTTACAGACTGGGAAATCTC
>NZ_JAMAUZ010000006.1:0-272634 GCF_023714095.1 Paenibacillus sp. MER 99-2
CTACGCGTTTGGTGGCGATGGCGGAGGGGTTCCACACGTACCCATCCCGAACACGACCGTTAAGCCCTCTAGCGCCGATGGTACTTGGACCGCAGGGTCCTGGGAGAGTAGGACGCCGCCAAGCAAAGAACCACTGCCGATGTTATTCGGTGGTGGTTTTTATTTATGTTTAGAAACAGCCTGATCTTGGATTGGGCTGTTTTTTTGTGTTTATATAGTTAACCATGTCGATTCAGAAGACTGTGTTTGTACCCGACACACAAGATTAAATTCAAATTCCCCCCAAACGGGTTATGAATGCTTAAGAGCTTTTTGAGAGATATTAACAAAATGATTGAATCACAGTTCACTATGATCGTTCTCATTTAAGATGAATAGCTCTTGTTATATTCCATTTTGGAATGGTTGCTGAAATTTATTATTTTTTAGTACCAGATACTAATAGTAGGTGCTATAATAATAAAAACACTAACGGAGGTGCTAGTATGAATCAATCAAAAGCGATAATCACCGCATTCGGGACGTATGTGCCAGAGCGAATCCTAAGTAATGCTGATCTGGAGAAAATGGTTGATACAAGTGATGAATGGATTGTACAGCGTACTGGCATGAGAGAACGCCGGATCGCAGATGAAAATCAATATGTATCGGATTTGGCTACCAAAGCTGTAGAAGATATGATTGGTCGTTACGAGGTTAACGTAAACGATGTTGATATGATTCTTTTTGCAACGAGCACACCTGAGTATGCTTTCCCAAGTTCGGCTTCCAGAGTCCAGGCTAATCTTGGCATTCCACATACAGGTGTACTTGATCTAAATGCTGCTTGTGCAGGCTTCACATATGGTATGCAAATGGCAGATAGCTTGGTAACGAGTGGAATGTATCGCAAGGTATTGGTGATTGGGGCAGAGACTTTATCCAAAATTACGGATTATACGGACCGCACAACCTGTGTGCTATTTGGGGATGGAGCCGGTGCTTTTCTGGTGGAACGATCTGCTGAGGAAGGCGACTTTATGGCAGCAATCTCAGGAACGCACGGAGAAGGTGGGGTTCATTTATATAAGAGTGGTTTATCATCAGAGATGAATGGTTCACCTTTGAAGGTAGAGGGGAGCCTTGTTCAAAATGGTAGAGAAATCTACAAATGGGCTGTACGCATGATTCCTGAACAATTAAGCCATCTCATCGCAAAAGCAGAATTAGAGCCTGAACAGATTGACTGGTTTGTCCCACACAGTGCCAATATGAGAATGATCGAGGCAGTCTGTGAGCGTGGCCCGATTCCACTGGAACGAACATTAACCAGTATGGAATACCGAGGGAATACGTCTGCTGCATCCATCCCGCTTGCGTTGCAGCTTGCAGTGGATGAAGGAAAGTTGAAACATGGCCAACGAGTAGCGTTGTTTGGCTTCGGAGGTGGCTTGACGTACTCGGGTCTCGTCCTTAAATGGGGCGTGCCAGATAAAGCCTAGTCTCAAGCAGTAACCATTACATTATAACGAAGAAGCTGGAGTATCACTCAATGTAGAGCGGTACCCCAGCTTTCTATTTTCCGTAATACTTTTTTCATAATATCCTTTAACCTAACTTGAAAATAATGTGCTGTTGATCAGGCATAGAGATACATAGTGGGTTAATCGCGTGCTTTTATTATTATCTCTTCTTTACCATGAGCCATAATTCTAGATGTGAATTTTTAACATGATAAAGCCGGTCAGTCACATATGACTAAATATAATGATAGCAGTATACGTGTGTGTGCCAACTCGGCAAAATAATTACGGTGTCAGTTTAGGCGCTTGACGGTGGTGAGTACCTTGCTCGTAGCTATATGCTAGTTTGATCAGAGTACCTTCGTCGAACGCACGCCCCAGAAACTCGATGCCTACTGGCAAGCCGTCGGTTGTGAAACCTGCTGGAACAGTGATTGCTGGGAAACCAGAGAACGGACTGAGTCGGTTGTTACCACCGGAAGTTTGTCCTTCACCAATAATGCCAGCAGCCTGCGTGGATGTAGGATAGATAATGGCATCCAAATTATTGTCTGCCATGACTTTCAGCAGGGATTCACGTGTAACTTTGGTACGTTTCAGAACGATGTCCTTATATTCTGTTGTTTCTAACGTTTCACGGGCATCCCGTGCCTTCATGGATTGCTCCTGCGCTTTATCGAATTCTCCGGAAGCGATGATCTCAGACAGACTATGGTAAGGAGCCTCTTCGCCTAAAGAATCAAGGTAGTCATTCAACTGGAATTTGAATTCGTACCCACTGAGACTTGGGTATTTATTGATCTCTGTCAGATTCGGGATGGAGATCGGAACTGCCGTAGCACCGAGTGATTTAAGTTCTTCTACTGCATTATGGATGACGTCAGCGACAGCCTTTTCTTCTGCTTTGGTGCTTGGAATCAGTTCTGCAGCGACACCAATACGTGCACCTTTAAGCCCGTCAACATCCAGGAAGTCTGTGTAACTGGAAGGGATTTTGCCTACAGCGTAAGCAGTAGCTACATCCTTTTTGTCATAGCCTACAGTAGCATCCAACATAATCGCGGCATCACTCACTGTACGAGCCATAGGGCCACCAACATCCTGTGTCAACGCCAGAGGAATGATACCTTCACGACTGGACAGTCCGATGGTTGGGCGAATGCCTACAAGACTATTGAAGCTGGACGGAATACGGATCGAGCCACCTGTATCTGTACCCAAGCCTGCAGCAGCGAAGTTTGCGGCAATGGATGCTCCAGTTCCGCCGCTAGAACCACCTGGATAGTGATCCAGTGCGTATGGGTTAAGTGTTTGTCCTCCCAGCGAGCTGGATGTCGTAATGCCAAATGCGAACTCGTGCAGGTTGGTTTTGCCCAAAATAATAGCACCTGCTGCCTTGAGTTTCTTCACTTGTTCAGCATCGTGAGCTGGGATAGAGTCTTTCAGACAGATACAGCCGGCAGTGGTCGGCATATCATTGGTATCGAAGTTGTCCTTCACAAGGACTGGAATGCCATGCAGAGGACCGCGAGCACCCTGCGCTGCCCGTTCTGCGTCCAATTGCTCTGCAATTTTCAGTGCATCCGGGTTTATTGTCAGGACAGCATTAATGCTGACGCCCTGATCATCGTACTTTTCGATACGATCCAGGTATTGTTGTACGAGCTCTTTGGATGTCAGTTTTCCTTGCGTCATCGCCGTTTGGAGATCCATAATTGTGGCTTCCTCCAAAACGAACGGTTTTATGTAGTTAAATACGCGGTCTTTTAATACGGCGACATCATTCTCAGTAAGGATAGCGTTGGGTAGGAAAAGAGAATCAGTATAGCCCTTCATCAGTCCAGCAGCGTTCAAAGATGCTACAGCATCAGCATAATCAGCTTGCTCGGGTACATCCTTGAAGGAGATTGTGGCAGAGTCAAGTTTAAGCCATTGTTGTAAGGCTAAGGCAGCATCTTTGCGCTTAATGGTTGTGCCGGAGAGCTTGTCCATCGTAAAAGGCACGCCTGCAAGCGTAGCCGCTTCCTCCATGGCTCCTACGAATGTTGCAGCACTAGCCGGTGCTTTGGCTGGGGATATCGTGGCAGTAGAAGTTTTACTCGCTGGCGTTGCTGTTGCGGCAAATGCTGAAGGTACTGTGGCTCCTCCCCAAGTTGCAGCGACGACAACACTCGCCATTAACAATGCCCCACTTTTTCTAAATACAGATCCATGATAAGTCATGCATCCACGCTCCCTTCCTGTGTCTCAGATGATGTGTGTAAGTTATCTGTGTGAATATGCTTTTGCACATTCTATATGCATGTCAGGTAATCTTACAATGTTAATATTTATCCAAAAAAACGTATACATAATAAACTTTATTGAGTATTACTCTTTATTTCTCTTATTTTCTTGTGCTATTAAAACATATAAATCTATAATTTGTTGCAAAATATAACTTATATATAACATAAATATAACATTAATATAAGGTAAGTAGTCGCGAACGATGTTATATGAAGCATATAATAGAAGAAGTATTGAGCCGAGTTGGAAGGGACAGCATACCTCCACCTTGAAATGATATAATAAAAAATAGAAGCAACCGAACGTTAAGTTCATGTTCAAAAGGTCAGTTTGAAACAACCCCTTAACGTTTTATCAGAAAGGAAGAGATATGAAGTGAAGACATTGGTACTCGCAGAAAAACCGTCTGTCGCACGCGAAATAGCCAGGGTCATGGGTGCGCGTGATAAACATAAAAGCTATATTGAAGGACCAAAATACATCGTGACCTGGGCACTTGGGCATCTAGTAGGTCTTGCAGAACCAGAGGATTACGACAAAAAGTATGCAACATGGAACCTGGAGGATCTACCGATTCTGCCGGAGCGTACGAAGCTTAAAGTGCTTCGGGAAACGAATCATCAATACAAAGCGGTACAGCAATTAATGAAACGTCAAGATGTCGGAGAACTGGTCATTGCTACGGATGCAGCCCGTGAGGGAGAACTGCTCGCTCGGTGGATTATGCAGATGGCGCAATGGAAGAAGCCGTTTAAACGCTTGTGGATTTCTTCTCAGACAGATAAGGCGATTAAGGATGGATTTGCATCACTGAAGCCAGGCAGTCAATTCGATCGTCTCTATGAATCTGCACGCTGTCGTGCGGAAGCAGACTGGATGATTGGACTTAATGTAACGCGTGCTCTAACCGTTCGTTTCAATGCACAGTTGTCGGCTGGTCGTGTTCAGACCCCAACCTTGGGCATGATTATGGATCGAGAAAATGAAATTAACGGGTTTCGCTCACAAGAGTATGAGACATTGACGGCAGATCTGGGTGGTTTTCAGGCCGTTTGGCGTGCGAGTGGCGGGGATTCTCGGATCTTTGACCCACAAGAAATGCAACAATTGAAGCAACGGATTGAAGGCCGTAAAGGCACGATCGCTCAAGTGAAAAAAAGTGAAAAGGTAGAGCCACATCCACTAGCGTATGACCTGACAGAGCTACAACGAGATGCCAACCGAAAATACGGCTTCTCTGCCAAACAAACATCGAATGTTCTACAACGGCTATACGAACAGCACAAACTGGTTACGTATCCGCGTACAGACAGCCGTTATTTGACTTCTGATATGGTGGGAACGCTTAAAGAGCGGCTGGAGAGTGTAGCTATTGGTCCTTATGCCTCTATCGCACGTCCTTTGCTGCGCAAAAACCTAAATATCACTAAACGCATCGTGGACGATAGTAAAGTAACAGACCACCATGCCATCATTCCGACGGAGCAGACCGTGCTACTGAATCAGCTTAGCCCAGAGGAACGTAAACTGTATGACCTCATTGTGCGTCGTTTCATCAGCTTGTTCTATCCGGCAGCTAAGTACGATTCTGTAGCGATTACCGTTCAGGTGGGCAACGATTCATTCCATGCCAAAGGCACAACCGTGAAAGACAGTGGATGGCGTGAAGTATATGGCGGAGATTATAGCGATGATGACGATGACCGTACGGATGATGATGCTAACCAAGAACGTGTGCTTCTGCCAGATGTGCAGCAAGGACAGTCTGTAACCGTTCAGCGTTGTCATGTGAAGAGTGGACGGACGATGCCGCCTAAACGGTACACCGAAGCTGCATTGCTCTCTCAGATGGAGAAACATGGACTTGGTACGCCAGCTACGCGAGCAGATATCATTGAGAAACTGGTTAGCTCCGATACGATTGATCGCCAAGGCAATAGCATGCATCCAACAGGCAAAGGAAAGCAGTTATTTGAGCTTGCTGCTCCGCAGCTTCGCACTCCGGAACTAACGGCTCGCTGGGAGGCTGAACTGGAACGAATTGCTCGTGGACAAGGTAAACCAGGCCCTTTCCTGGACAGTATTCGTTCAATGGCGAAAGAACTGGTGTCAACGGTCAAAGGAAGCAAAGCCGAATACAAGCCTCATAATGTATCCAATAGCCACTGTCCAGACTGTAACGCACGATTGTTAGAGAAAAAAGGAAAGCGCGGCAAATTCTTAGTTTGTCCTACAGAGGACTGTGGTTATCGCCGCTTGGCAGAGAAGAGATTGTCGAACCGCCGCTGCGCACAGTGTCACAAAAAGATGGAGATCAAAGAGGGCAAAGCAGGATTATACGTGCAGTGCTTGCCTTGTGGAATTACGGAGACATTGGATAAGGACAAAAAGCATGTGAACAAACGTGAACAGCAAAAGCTGGTGAAGCAATATGCCAAACAGGAATCGATCGGTTCCAATCTCGGAGATTTGCTGAAAGCGGCTATGGAGAAGAAAGGGAACTAAAAGTATAGACGCATTCTTTTATTTGAGAATACCTATTACAACATTGAATTCTATTGCGAGGGTTTGACTACAAAACGGTTGCGATACTGTTTGGGTGTGAGACCCGTATGTTTTCGGAATACTTTAATGAAATAGCTCTGATCGTAAAAATTCAATAATGGGTAAATCTCACTGAGTTGATAGTCCGAGAAAACAATGAGATTCTTCGCTTCTTCAATGCGCTGCTTCTGGATAAAAATCTTCAGAGCCTCTCCAGTCTCTTCCTTAAATTTACGGGAGAGGTAGGAGGGGCTTATTTGAAGATGATTGGCAAGTACATCTAAGTCAAGGTCATCATACAGGTGATTGAAAATGTATTCTTGACATAGCAAGATATCCTTGGAAAAGTGAGCGCGATGAACCTTCTCCACCCTTTCGGTAAAATCAACAAGGATGTCTTCGAGCAGAGGATGGATGGAATCAATCTGAGTTACACCTTCGATCTGCTGAATATATGTATCGCTTAGTGTAAGAGCAACCTCCGAGTATAACCCACCGTCGATGGCGGCTCGAGTTCCTATAGCAATAGCCGAAATGATGAGATTCTTTTTGCTTCGGAGGCTGTCATTCTTGGATAATCTCCCGTAAACTCCGTTCATCTCCGTGAATTGTTTCAGGTAGAGCAGCATCTTCTTCTTGTTTCCTAAACGAACTTGTTCAAAAAACTTCCGCTCCGCTAAATATGACTTGTGATACAAGTTATTCTCTCTCTGTTCTAGTAATGAAAGATCAAGGACATTCTCCGTTTTGTTATTCACCACACTCTGATTATCTTCAATGACTTGCTCCAGATTTAATGCCTCATTATGCATTAGATAGTGAGCCAGAATGGCTGCACTGATTAACTGCCTGTGATCTACCTGATGTGAGTCTGCTGTATCAAGTTGTTGATCAATCATATTATTGTCCATAAATCTTTGTGAATTAGGCCATAAAATGAGACGACCTTGCCCCTCTTTCGAGGAGATCGGCATGAGGATCAATGTATCTGCTTGCTTATTCATATAGACAAGTTGGATTTTTTGGTGGAGCGGGATAGAGAGAAGGTGACCCACTAGTTCCCTAGAGGAATTTGTTTGATTGGACATAGAGGGTTGAACACTGGTGAAGGAATGTAGCCGTTCAGAGCCATCCGCAATATAAAAAACGGGAATGCGGGTAGAGTCATAGATTAAATGTAAGATCCATTGAAGCTGTTTGTTAGGTAACATGGATGAATCCTCCCTCATTAGTTGTACGCTTAATACCATTTATCACAAATTAATACCATAAATATATAGAGAATTATTTTATATTTCAATTAGTAAAATAGAGCGCTTTCTATCAATGAACACATAAGTGTAAATGGATCTCAATCAATGCTTTGTTTTCAAATTAACTATTTTGACAAGGGGTAGGTACGATGTATTTAGTGATGGATCTTGGTGGGACATTTGTGAAATACGCTCTGATGAGCTCTGGTGGGGATATCGTATTCAAAGATAAGCGACCGACTAGAAGAACCAATCTTCAAGAATTAGAGGAAGTCCTCTATTCCATCATTGATGCTCAAGAACGATCTTCCCTTCAAGGAATCGCTATTAGCTGCCCAGGAACGATCGATGTGGAAACGGGGATGGTTTATCACGGCGGCTTTTTCCCATTTTTACATGAGATTAATCTGGCGAAACTTCTTGCAGATCGTTATGACATAGATGTGTCGATTGAAAATGATGGTAAGTGTGCTGCACTTGCAGAATTATGGCTTGGAAGTGTAAAACACGCGAAAGACTCCATTGTGCTTGTGCTTGGTAGTGGAATCGGTGCAGGTATTATTGTAGAAGGCAAGCTTCAACGAGGGGCGAATTTGTCTGCTGGGGAAGTTAGTTACATCATGAGTAAGATTGATCCTGTGACAAAAGAAGCTACGTATTTTGGGCTGGATTGTTCCGCAGTAGGAATGGTTCAGCAGATCGGTGAGAAGAAGGGATTGCAAGATCCTACCGATGGAGCAGCGGTATTTGAGTTTATCAACCAGCAGGACCCTGAAGCTACGGAAATATTCAATAATTATTGCCTGAATGTGGCGGTGCAGATTATGAATTTGCAATATATTTTAGATCCAGAGCTGTTTGCAATTGGGGGAGGAATCAGTGCACAGCCTGTTCTCTTGGAGCGTCTGGAGTGGGCGATTGATGAGCTGAAACGATTGAATCCATTTCATAAGGCGAGTCCTAAGATTACGGCTTGTACGTTCAGGAACGATGCTAATCTGTATGGGGCACTTTATCATTTTTTGGACAGTCAGGATAAACGAATGCATACCGCCTCCCAGGCGTAGGCACATCTTCGTATAAGATCCTCCGTTTTCAGGCAACGTAAGCCAAGGAGGTGATACCCATATGCCGCACAACAAACCAGAGAAACGCCATAATCAGCAAAATAAAGACAGTATCCGCGAAGAGAGTATCGCTGTGCGTCCGGAGAAAGAAGCCAAACGAGCGCCAAGTCTAAACGGGATACCCAAACAGGAGTCTTAGAATAAGTAGTGTAATGCAGTTCCCCTTTCCGCGTTGAACATGTACCAGTCTTGGGATTATAATGGAGGCAGGGAGATGTCCCGGGATAGGGGGACTGCTTAATACATGCAAACCGGACTTATTTTGTGGTTTATATTTATTAATGTAGTAGGATATCTGGTGATGTCCGATGACAAGAGGCGTGCCCAGCAACGTCGAGATCGTACACCTGAACGCACATTGTTTTTGCTCGCTTTCATTGGTGGAGCGCTTGGAGTCTGGATCGCCATGTATCGCAAAAGGCACAAAACGAAGCATCCGAGCTTCAAGATCGGTATTCCTCTGCTTGTGTTTCTGAATGCAGTAATGTATGGCTACTTTCTCCAGTAATGGAGTAAGGTGAGCTGAACGGGATCAAACGTTTCTGGATCATTCTTTTTAGAACGTAGTGTACATGTTCGATCCATCTCACATAAGTTGATATGTAAATTCATTCTTATGAATGGTTCATCTTGGCTCTGGAACGTTTAAAGAATGACATGGAGTACAAGGTTTTAAAGTGCGTTAGGATGCTGCCCCGAAGCTTGCTTCGGATGTTCTACATATATAAGGAAGGGACGGGATTCACATGTTATTTTCCAAAATTTTAGTAGCTTACGATGGTTCTAAAGCTTCAAATAAAGCACTTGATCGCGCGATTGAACTCGCCAAAGTATCACCAGATGCAGTACTGGATGTTATTCATGCCTTTGATTTCCCGCGTGTATTCATCGGCGAGGGATTGGCTCCACTGCCGCCTTCTCTCAACAATGACTATTACAATCTTGCAGTACAAACGACGGATGAAGCGAAAGAGCGAATCCAGGCTGCTGGAGTAACGGCTAATGTGGATCTGATTCAAGGAGCTGCTGCGGAAGTGTTGCTTGATTTTGCAAAAGAAAACGGCTCGGACATCATTATTATTGGCAGCCGCGGGCTGGGTGGAATTCGGGAGTTTGTTCTGGGCAGTGTCAGCCATAATGTAGTACAACATGCTCAGATTCCAGTACTTATCGTTAAATAGTGTAGAAGTGTCTAACACTTCAATGGAAAAAGCCGGTAGTCTTCGAGAGATTGAAGAGGAGCCGGCTTTCTTTTATGGAATGAAATGGTTAGTGGAATGCCGTGAAATGAGTAATTCCCGAACATTATATTTGTCAATATGTTAAATGTTCGTCTTTAAGTTGACATTCGCTGTAGGGGATTGTTAAAATGTTAGATGTGTCGATCAAGTAAGAATAAGGTCGAGTAGGAACGAATGCTGTTGAAGATTTTATTAGATTATAAACGAAGTTTGCAAGAGACTGAACCTAGAATTTTGCAATATAGAGATTTGCTCGTATAACGCCGGGAATAGGGCCCGGAAGTATCTACCCGGGAACCGTAAATTTCCGGACTACGAGGAGATACGGCTGAGAGTCGCATGGAATCAACATGCGGACAGCAAGCCCCTTTTGGCATGCCCAAATGCGGGATACGTATTTCTTGGAGTCCGGTGTCCGGAGAAAATGTATGTTTTCGCGGGTAGCGGATTTTTTTGTTCCATGAGCATGAGGGTGGACACAAAAAGGAATGCTGGAACGTGACATTATCCAAAAAGCTCAGACGGGAGTTGAATGTATTCATGTCAGTGCAAGTTGCTGTAATTATGGGCAGTAAGTCAGATTGGGAAACGATGAAGCATGCGTGTGAGGTGCTTGATGAGTTAGAAATCGGTTATGAGAAAAAAGTAGTATCCGCTCATCGCACACCAGATTTGATGTTTGAGTATGCTGAGCAAGCCATTGATCGAGGATTCAAGGTCATCATTGCGGGTGCAGGCGGGGCGGCACATTTACCTGGCATGGTTGCAGCCAAAACGATGTTGCCCGTGATCGGCGTGCCTGTGCAGTCCAAAGCATTAAACGGCCTCGATTCCCTCTTGTCCATTGTTCAGATGCCTGGCGGAATACCTGTTGCTACCGTGGCCATTGGTAAAGCAGGAGCGACGAATGCAGGTTTACTCGCTGCTCAGTTCATCGGTGCTTTTGATGAGGAAGTTCGGAACCGTGCGGAAGCTCGTAGAGAACGAATTAAACGTGAAGTGTTAGAAAGCAGTGATGAGCTATGATGATGCCTAATAAGCAGTCAGAAGCGACTAGCGAAGCCAAACGTGTACTGCTTCCTGGACGGACCACGATAGGTATTCTGGGGGGCGGTCAGCTCGGACGTATGCTAACGTTGTCTGGAACGGCGATGGGGTATCGATTTGTAACGCTTGATCCTGTTGCAGATGCACCTTGTGGACAAGTTGCCCGTCAGATTGAAGCGGGTTATGACGACGAAGCTGCTGCTAGGAAATTGGCGGAGCAATGCGACGTAATTACGTACGAGTTTGAAAATGTGGATGCTGGTGTTGCCGCTCTTCTGGAGCGTGAATCGTACGTACCACAGGGAAGTACACTACTGTATACCACGCAGCATCGTTTACGTGAGAAGCGGGCTATTGAGGCGGCAGGTGTGCGCGTTGCACCTTATCGTGAGATTACCAATTTGGATACAATGCAAGCGGCTGTTCGAGAACTAGGTGTCCCGTGTGTACTGAAGACGGTAACCGGTGGGTATGATGGCAAAGGCCAGCGAGTTATTCGCGAAGCTAGCCAAGCGGTTGAAGCTTATGAAGAACTTGCCTCCACAGGTGCGGAATTGGTGCTGGAGCAGTTCATTAAGTTTGATTGCGAGATCTCAGTTGTGGTTGCGCGCAGTACACAGGGGGAGATCAAAACGTTCCCGGTAGCCGAGAACATTCATGTGAACAACATTCTGCATACGTCCATTGTACCTGCAAGGGTACCAACGGAGATCCAGTTAGAGGCACAGAGACTGGCGGCAGCCGTTGCAGAATCGATGCAAGCGGTCGGCTTGCTCGCAGTTGAGCTGTTTGTAGCAGCGGATGGAAGACTTTATGTGAATGAGCTAGCTCCAAGACCACATAATTCGGGGCATTATACGATGGAAGCTTGTGCAACTTCACAGTTTGAACAGCATATTCGTGCTATTTGTGGATTGCCGCTTGGAGATACAACACTCTTAAGTCCTGTGGTTATGGTCAATGTGCTTGGCGAGCACCTGGAAGGGGTCATCGATCGGATGGGTCAATCAGACGCAGAAGCGATGGAACTCGGGGTTATTCCCAAGCTTCATATATATGGTAAAACTGAAGCGAAAACAGGAAGAAAGATGGGGCATGTCAATCTGCTCTGTCAGGATGTCGAAGAAGGATTGCAATGGATTGAACAAACTAATCTCTGGAGGAATACAAATTCATGATCGAACGTTATAGCAGACCCGAAATGAGAGCCATCTGGACAGAAGAGAACAAATTCAAGTCATGGCTGGAAGTTGAAATTTGTGCATGTGAGGCGTGGGCCGAACTGGGTGTTATCCCAAAAGAAGAAGCAGCATTGCTTCGTCAGAACGCATCTTTTGACATCGATCGCATCTATGAGATTGAACAAGAAACACGTCATGATGTTATCGCATTTACACGTACTGTATCGGAAAGTCTTGGCGCGGAGCGGAAATGGGTACACTACGGACTGACTTCTACAGATGTAGTAGATACGGCGCTGGGATATGTCCTTCGTCAAGCCAATGAGATTCTGGAACGCGATATCGTGAATTTCATAGAAATCCTGCGTGAGAAAGCACTGGCATATCAGCACACACCAATGATGGGACGTACACACGGGGTGCATGCGGAGCCAACAACGTTTGGTTTGAAAATGGCATTGTGGCATGAAGAGATGAAGCGTAACCTGGAGCGTTTCCGCCATGCGGCAGACGGCGTACAGTTCGGTAAAATCTCCGGTGCAGTTGGAACGTATGCAAACATCGATCCATTCGTTGAAGAGTTTGTCTGCGAGAAGCTCGGCACGAAGCCTGCGCCAATCTCTACACAAACATTGCAACGTGACCGTCATGCGGAATACATGGCAACACTGGCATTGGTCGCAACTTCCCTGGACAAGTTCGCTACAGAAGTTCGTGCACTGCAAAAGAGTGAGTTCCGTGAAGTGGAAGAGGCATTCGCTAAAGGTCAAAAAGGATCTTCTGCAATGCCGCATAAACGCAATCCAATTGGTAGTGAAAACATCTCAGGTCTGTCCCGCGTCATTCGCGGACATATGGTATCAGCTTATGAGAACGTAACGCTCTGGCATGAGCGTGATATCTCGCATTCTTCCGTAGAGCGCGTGATCCTGCCTGATGCAACGATGTTGCTGAACTACATGCTGAACCGCTTCGGTAACATCGTGAAAAACTTGACGGTATTCCCAGAGAACATGAAACGCAACATGGAGCGCACCTTTGGCGTACCGTTCTCGGGTCGCGTGATGACGAAGCTGATCGACAAAGGCTTCAGCCGTGAGCAAGCGTACGATACGGTGCAACCACGTGCGATGCAAGCATGGGAAGAGCAAAGACAGTTCCAGGACATCGTGAAGTCTACACCTGAAATTACAGAAGTGCTGAGCGAGGAAGAAATCGCAGATGCATTCAACCCATCATGGCACCTGAAGCATGTAGATACCATCTTCAAAAAGCTTGGTTTAAACGACTAATATTTCAATAAGGCTATAGAGCAGAATGATGGGTTTGCAGGGAACGCAGAGGACAGAAATAAGCTGAAGAAGCGAAGCGTTCGCCTTTATTCCCGGATTTTCACTTTGGAAAAGTGATCAAAAAAATCTGGGAATAACAGCGATCGAAAGATTGTTCTGTCAGCGGAGTGGAGTCCGCACCATCAGGATTCTGTCCCTAGCCTTACATCTCCTGAAAGAAGGTGAGCCAACATGGCGTTGTCCACTGCGGCGGATCTCGTTAAAGCTCCTTTGTTATATAAAGGAAAAGTACGTGAATTGTACGATCTGGGTGAACATTTTTTGATCGTAGTTACAGACCGAATTTCTGCCTTTGACTATGTGTTAGAACCTGCGGTTCCTGAAAAGGGCAATGTGCTCAATAAGCTTAGTAGTTACTGGTTTGAGCTGACGGGCGATATGATGGAAAATCACGTTGTTCATACGGATGTGAACCGGTTGGGAGACATTGTAACTGACCCTGAACTGCTCAAAGACCGCATCATGGTTACCCGCAAAGCGGAGCGTATTGATATCGAATGCGTCGTACGTGGATATATCACCGGGGGCGGCTGGAGACAATATGAGAATAGCGGTGAGGTCAACGGTATTACATTGCCAGAAGGACTTCGCAAAAACGCCAAGCTAGATTGTCCGATCTTCACACCAGCAGCCAAAAACGACGTTGGACATGACGAAGACATTCCAATGGATCGCATGAAGGAACTGGTTGGAGACGCGCTCGCCATCGAGCTTCAGGAAAAAAGCCTGCGCTTGTACGAATTCGCTCGTGATTACTGTGATCAGCGAGGTATCATCTTAGCAGATTGCAAGTTTGAATTCGGTATGGTGGATGGCAAAGTCATTCTGATTGACGAAATTTTTACGCCAGACGCTTCCCGCTTCTGGGCTAAAGAAAACTATGCGCTTGATATTGAAATCGACAGCATGGACAAAGAACCGGTTCGTACGTATCTTGCTGGTACGGATTGGGACAAAAACAGCCAGCCAGATCCATTACCTGAGCAGGTTGTGGAGGCAACAACTGCAAGATACGTCGATATCTATAATCGTTTAACAAGTAGTGTTTGAGGCAAGCTCCAGGAAAGTTTGGGTAAGGTGACGTTTGGTGCGAGCTACGGGAAAGTTTGGCTTTCGATCGCTGTTGCCCCCGGAATGCTTGGATTGTAATCCTTTTTTCAAAAGGAAACATTCCGGTTGCAAAGGCGAACGCTTTCGCTTCTCCAGCTCAAATCTTTCCCTCCGCCAGTCCCAAACTGGGGAGAGGTAGTATTAAATAAGGCTTCCGTCAGGCAGGGAAGCCTATAAAGGTGAAGACATTCAATTTATGTTACACATGTTATCTGTAGCATTAGAGAACCACTTATGTGTAAATGTAGTGGTTAAGATCTCAACCACTTCTAACCGTGCAACGTAAAAGGTTTAGGCCTTTAAAAAAGCGCCGTAGGATCAGGCGGAGGGGCGGAATTGTTCGTAAAGGAGCGAAGCGTTCGCCTTTGTCCCCGGGTTTTGTCCGCAGAGCGGGCTAAACAAATCAGAAAACCTGGGGACAACAGCGACCTGCAGAACAATCCGCCCCGGAGCCACCACCCAAGACTAACTATTTTTTTAACAGCATAAAGCATTTATCCCGTTCATTACTGAGGAGGAACATAAGGATCATGATTAAAGCAACCGTATATGTCACTATTAAGCAAAGCGTACTCGACCCGCAAGGCGTAGCAGTTCAAGGAGCCCTACATTCGATGGGATTCAATGAAGTTGAAAGTGTACGGATCGGTAAAGTCATGGAACTGAACCTGGATACGACAGATCGTGTAGAAGCGGAGAAACGATTGAAAGTGATGTGTGAGAAGCTGCTCGCGAACACCGTTGTTGAAGATTACCGCTACGAATTGGAGGGTTAATCTCATGAAATTTGCAGTTCTTGTGTTCCCTGGCTCCAACTGCGACATCGACTGTTACAAGGCAGTAGAAGACGCGATTGGACAAGAGGTTGATTATGTATGGCACACGGCTACAGATCTATCGGCTTATGATTGCATTCTGGTTCCAGGTGGTTTCTCGTATGGTGACTACCTGCGTTGCGGCGCCATTTCCCGTTTCGCACCTGTAATGAACGAGGTAGCCAAAGCTGCTGAACAAGGTAAATATGTTCTTGGCATTTGTAACGGATTCCAGATCCTGACTGAAGCTGGTTTGCTTCCAGGTGCGTTGATCCGTAACACATCCCTGAAATTCCGTTGTCATGATACCGTATTGAAAGTAGTCAATGCAGATACACCATTTACACGTGACTATACGCAAGATGAAGAGATTATTATTCCGATTGCACACGGTGAAGGAAACTATTATTGCGATGATGCAACACTTGCAAGCTTGCAAGCGAACAACCAAATCGTATTTACGTATGGTAGCAATCCGAATGGTTCCCTTGGCGATATCGCGGGAATCAGCAATATCGGTGGAAATGTGGTCGGCATGATGCCGCATCCAGAGCGCGCAGTAGATTCATTGCTCGGCTCAGAAGACGGCAAACGTATGTTTACATCTATTTTGAAAGCATGGAGGGATAAGCATGACGCAGCAGCTATCCGCTAAGGAACCGACAGCAGAACAGGTCGCAGAACATAAACTTTACGCCCAAATGGGTGTGTCGGACAGTGAATATGAGCTGATCTGTGAATTCATGGGACGTAAGCCAAACTACACAGAGATTGGTGTCTTCAGTGTAATGTGGTCGGAACACTGTGCATACAAAAATTCCAAACCACTCTTGCGTCGCTTCCCAACAAGTGGCCCGCGTGTCCTGATGGGACCGGGTGAAGGTGCGGGTATCGTCGATATCGGTGATAACCAAGCCGTTGTTTTCAAAATTGAAAGCCATAACCACCCTTCCGCAGTTGAGCCTTACCAAGGCGCGGCGACAGGTGTAGGCGGCATTATCCGTGATATTTTCTCCATGGGTGCTAGACCTGTTGCATTGCTGAACTCTCTACGTTTCGGCAAGCTGGAGAGCGATCGCGTTAAATATCTGTTCGAGCATGTTGTAGCAGGTATTGCTGGATATGGTAACTGTATCGGTATTCCTACCGTTGCGGGTGAAGTGATGTTTGACGAGAGCTACGAAGGTAACCCACTGGTTAACGCCATGTGTGTGGGTCTGATTGATCATGATAAAATTCAGCGCGGTGTAGCTAAAGGTGTAGGTAACCCGGTGTATTATGTTGGGCCGCCAACAGGCCGTGATGGTATTCACGGTGCAACCTTTGCTTCGGTTGAATTGACAGAAGAGTCTGAATCTCAACGTACAGCCGTTCAAGTCGGTGATCCATTCATGGAGAAGCTGGTTATGGAATCCTGTCTGGAATTGATCGACACAGGCATCGTGCTGGGTATTCAGGATATGGGTGCTGCGGGCTTAACGTGTTCGAGTGCGGAGATGGCAAGTAAAGCAGGCAATGGTCTGGAATTGTATCTCGATCAGGTGCCACAGCGTGAAGAAGGCATGACCCCTTACGAAATGATGCTATCTGAGTCTCAGGAGCGTATGTTGTTCGTGGTAGAGCCGAAGGATGAAGCACAGGCGCTGGAAATCTTCGAACGTTGGGGCGTAATCTGTGCCAAGGTTGGTAAAGTTACGGATGATGGTCGTCTGAAACTGATCCACCATGGCGAAGTGGTTGGCGATATGCCAGTAACGGCACTGGTTGACGAATGTCCTGTATATGACAAGCCATCTTCTGTACCTGCGTACTATGAAGCGAGTGCTTCCATCGACACGCTTCGTTACGACGAAGTGTCGGATCTCGGTGGCGCATTGAAACAAGTACTGGCTTCACCAACGGTGGCTAGTAAGAAGTGGGTATACGATCAATACGATTACATGGTGCGTACAAGCACAGCCGTTCGTCCAGGTTCGGATGCAGCGGTGGTGACAATTCGCGGAACGCGCAAAGGTCTGGCGATGACAACGGATTGTAACGGACGTTATGTATATCTTGATCCAGAAGTGGGCGGAAGAATTGCGGTGAGTGAAGCTGCGCGTAACATTGTATGTTCTGGTGCAGAGCCACTTGCAATTACGGACAACCTGAACTTCGGTAACCCGGAGAAACCAGATATTTTCTGGCAGATGGAAAAAGCAGTCGACGGTATGGCGGAAGCTTGTCGCGTATTGGATACACCAGTCATCGGCGGTAACGTAAGTTTGTACAATGAAAACGCCAAAGGCTCCATCTATCCAACGCCAGTTGTCGGTATGGTAGGTCTCGTTCATGATACGGATCATATTACGACACAAGCCTTCAAATCCGAAGGAGATGTCATCATCCTTCTCGGTGACACGAAAGCTGAACTGGGCGGCAGCGAGCTGCAATACGCCGTTCATGGTCAGACAGAAGGCCGTCCGCCAGAGTTGAACTTGCAGACGGAAAAAGCGTTGCTTAGCACCGTGCTCGAAGCGATTCAATCTGGACTTGTTCGTTCAGCACATGACTTGTCTGAGGGTGGTCTAGCGGTTGCTTTGGCTGAGTCTTGCATCAGCGGTAACGTAGGTGCACAAGTGAACGTGGAGACTACACTCCGCGGTGATCATGCACTCTTCAGTGAAAGCCAATCCCGTATTTTGCTATCGGCTTCGCCGGAGCAAGCAGGTAAGCTTGAAGCGTTTGTTCGTGAACGCGGTGTGCCTGTAGCTGTGATTGGACGTGTAGAAGGAAGTAATCTTACGATTGAATTGAACGGAAGATCAGCTGTGAACGAACCCGTAGGAGGTTTGACTCAGGTCTGGGAGGATGCGATTCCATGTCTCATGAACTGATGACAGGGCCGTTGTGGACAGGTGATTACTATAATGAAGGGTCCGGTAAGGAAGGACTCGACAAATTAAAGGAAGAATGCGGCGTTTTCGGGGTGTTCAGACACCCTGAAGCCGCTTCGTTATCCTATTATGGTCTGCATGCTTTGCAGCATCGGGGCGAAGAAAGTGCGGGAATGTGTGTAAGTGATGGTAATCAGTTTAACTACCATCGCGGGATGGGACTCGTGAAGGAAGTATTCACGAAGGATCTGATGCAGACACTAACTGGTGATATTTCTATCGGGCACGTTCGGTATTCAACGAGCGGCGACAGCAAGCTGACTAATGCACAGCCATTGGTATTCAAATACCGTGACGGTGATCTGGCTGTTGCGACCAATGGTAATATCGTTAATGCACCGACGATCCGCCGTGAATTGGAACAGAGCGGTTCAATCTTCCAGACGACAAGTGATACAGAAGTCATTGCCCATCTGATTGCCCGTTCTTCCAAAGGTCTGGTGGAAGCGGCGAAGGATGCATTTCAGCGGATCGTGGGTGGCTATGCGTTCTTGATTATGACGAACGACAAGTTGCTCGTTGCTTCTGATCCTCATGGTCTGCGTCCATTGACAATGGGTAAGCTCGGGGACGCATATCTATTTGCTTCTGAGACATGTGCGCTCGAAACAATCGGTGCTGAACTGATCCGCGACATTGAGCCAGGTGAACTGCTTGTACTGGATGCCGACGGGCTGCATGAAGATCGATTTGATCATCATAAACACCGCAAAGCGCTGTGTGCGATGGAATATATTTATTTTGCTCGTCCGGACAGTGACATGAATGGTGCGAACCAACATGCTGCCCGTAAACGGATGGGAAGCCGTATGGCGATTGAGGCATTTGTAGATGCGGACTTGGTTACGGGGGTACCAGATTCCAGTATCTCGGCAGCGATTGGATACGCTGAACAGACGGGGATTCCGTATGAGATGGGTATGATCAAAAATAAATATACAGGTCGCACATTTATCCAACCGAGCCAAGAACTACGGGAGCAAGGTGTGAAGATGAAACTGAGCGCCGTGCGCCGTGTAGTTGAAGGCAAACGTGTAGTTATGATCGACGACTCTATCGTGCGTGGTACGACATCCCGCCGGATCGTGAATATGCTGCGTGACGCGGGAGCTACGGAAGTACATGTGCGGATTACATCGCCGCCGTTCAAAAATCCTTGCTTCTATGGGATCGATACACCGGATAGCCGCGAACTGATCGCTTCATCATTGTCTGTGGAAGAGATATGCCGTGAGATCAATGCGGACTCTCTGGCGTTCCTTAGCCCGGATGGGTTGATTACATCCATTCAAGGAGATAATCAGGATGACTACAAGGGCGGGCTATGCCTTGCATGCTTCGATAATGATTATCCAACTCGTCTCGACTTTAATGGCGAAGAAAAATTCGGATGTAGTTGTTAGGAGATTAGGCTTATGGGAAGAAAAAGCTATAATGAGGGCGATATTTTTCTGATTCCGATGCATGATGGGCGTTTGGCTGTATGTCAGGTCGTAAATGCATTGAGAGGACGCTTCAAAAAGGCATTTTCATTCGGCGTGATGAGCATTCAGCATGACGAAACCGTAAGCTTCGAGGATCGCGAATTCCTTGTCTATCCTTACATGCAGCGAAAGAACAGCGTGGTCTTCACATCACCGGCACATCTCAAAGATGGAACATGGAGAATCATCGGTAACATCCCATTAACGCCAGCGAAGAAAGAACTGCAAGTATTTCAATGTGCGGGGCATTTGTACGCTGGAGATGAGTATATCCGCAATCTCTCGCCCACAGAATACAGTCAGTATATTACGCTCGGCGTGGCAGGGTTTGAGTTGGTACAGAACCATTTATTAGAGATGAAACAGTAATATATTAGTTCAACTAAATTTTTTACACGAGAACGGAGAGGACAGAAATAACCTGAAGAAGCGAAGCGTTCGGCTAAAAGCTTTCTTACAGAAAGCTACATCGGAAGCATAAGCTATCTCCGGTTTTTCCCTTTGAAGAAGGAAATCAAAAAAATCTGGAGATAACAGCGATCGGAGGTTATTCTGTCATCGGAGTGGCAAGTGTAAATATTCATTAGTTGAACTTATATAAATACGATACTTGGAATGAAATATAGAACCAGATGAAGGGTGCGATGGTAGTGTCAGAAGCATACAAAAACGCCGGCGTCGATATCGCGGCAGGCAACGAAGCGGTAGAACGGATGAAAAAGCATGTAAAACGTACCTTCCGTCCGGAAGTCATGACAGACCTGGGTGGATTCGGTGCCCTGTTCGGCTTGAACAAGGATAAATACGATGAGCCGGTACTTGTTTCCGGTACAGACGGTGTAGGAACGAAGCTGAAAATCGCGTTTGCTATGGATCGCCACGATACGATTGGAATTGACGCGGTAGCCATGTGTGTGAATGATATTGTCGTACAGGGCGCAGAGCCATTGTTTTTCCTCGACTATCTGGCATGTGACAAAGTCATTCCGGAGAAGATTGAAGCCATTGTTGCGGGAATCGCAGAAGGTTGTCATCAGTCCGGTTGTGCGCTGATTGGTGGCGAAACAGCTGAAATGCCAGGTATGTATAGTGAAGGTGAGTACGATATTGCCGGATTTACCGTTGGTATTGTAGATAAAGCCAAAATCATTAACGGTACAACCATCGCTCCTGGCGATACGGTAATTGGACTTGCATCCAGTGGTGTACACAGCAACGGCTTCTCCTTGGTACGTAAGCTGCTGTTGGAGCAAGCCGGACTGAGTCTGCAGGACGAAGTGCAGGAACTCGGTGGTAAACTGGGCGATGCGCTGTTAGAGCCTACGAAGATTTATGTGAAGCCATTGTTGTCCTTGCTGGAGAACGTAAAGGTAAAAGGTATGGCTCATATCACTGGTGGTGGATTCATTGAGAATATTCCTCGGATGTTGCCTAGCAACGTAAATGTGGATATTGACCACGGCTCATGGCCAATCCTGCCGATCTTCAACCTTTTACAAGAGAAAGGCAATGTCTCTAACCGTGATATGTTCACAACATTTAACATGGGGATCGGTCTTGTGCTGGTTGTTAATGAAGCTGATGCCGCAGAAGCTCTGCAACAACTGAAATCATCTGGTGAAGAAGCGTACATCATTGGCCGTGTTACCGAAGGAGATGCGCGAGTAACCTTCACAGGAGCTGATGTTTAATGACGAATTACCGGATTGCTGTATTTGCCTCGGGTGAAGGGAGTAACTTTCAGTCATTGGTTGATGCAGTGCGGAACGGGGGGCTGAATGCATCCGTTGAGTTGTTGGTATGTGACAAACCTGCTGCACGTGTCGTGCAGCGGGCACAGGATGCTGGCGTGGATTGCCATCTCTTCACTCCGAAGAATTATGAGTCACGAGAAGCCTACGAGAAAGAGATCGTTGAGGCGTTAGAAGCGAAAAGTATAGATCTGGTCGTTCTTGCTGGATATATGCGTTTGCTCACTTCAGTCGTGGTGGATCGGTATGCAGGACGATTAATTAATATCCATCCCTCACTTCTTCCAGCGTTCCCTGGCAAAGATGCTGTCGGACAGGCATTAGAGTATGGTGTGAAGATTACAGGTGTGACTGTTCATTTTGTGGATGGAGGTATGGATACAGGGCCTATTATTGCCCAACATCCAGTACCAGTTTTGCTCGGGGATACAGCGGAAACCATCAGCAAATCCATTCATGCTGCTGAACAGCAGTTATACCCTGAAGTGGTATCCTGGTTCGCTCAAGGTCTGATCCAATTAAACGGACGCCACGTCACCGTTAACAAACCGGTTTGATATAAGTTGCTTCTTTTTACACGTTAACGGAGAGGACAGAAAAAAACCTGGAAAAGCGAAGCGCTCGCCTAAAAGCTTTCTGCAATAAAGCTACATCGGAAGCTTACGCTTATCACCGGATTTTTTCCTTGAGAAAAGGGAATCAAAAAAATCTGGGGATAACCGCTACTCTCAAGGTTGTTCTGTCATCGGAGTGTTCCGTGTAAACACCATGGTTCAACATATATAACAGGAGTCGAATATTGGTACGCATTTTGTGATATTTCTCGGGAAATAAATCGGCTGTGTTTCGTCATGAAACGCGAAGCTATGGGACATTAAAGGAGGAGCATATTGTGAGTATCAAAAGAGCGCTGGTCAGCGTATCAGATAAAACAGGCATCGTGGACTTTTGCCGCGAGCTGTCGCAAATGGGTGTAGAGATTATTTCGACAGGGGGCACAAGCAGCCTATTGTCGAAGGAAGGCGTACCTGTTATCGGAATCTCGGATGTAACTGGATTCCCGGAAATTATGGACGGACGTGTCAAAACATTGCATCCTGCAGTTCATAGTGGATTGCTTGCTGTTCGTGACAACGAAGAGCATACACGTCAGATGGAAGAACTCGGCTTAGGCTACATCGATTTGGTTGTTGTTAATCTGTATCCATTCCAGGAGACGATTGCAAAACCGGATGTGGCGTATGAAGATGCCATCGAGAACATCGACATTGGTGGTCCAACCATGCTCCGCTCGGCAGCTAAAAACCATGCTTTTGTCAGTGTTGTTGTAGATGCTGCTGACTACAGCCAAGTGCTGGAGGAAGTACGTAACAGTGGTGATACTACGCTGGAAACACGCAAACGGCTTGCGGCAAAAGTTTTCCGTCATACGGCGGCTTATGATGCACTTATCTCTGATTACTTGTCTAATGTGAATGGTGATCCACTGCCAGAGCGTTTGACTGTTACTTACGAAAAGCTCCAGGATTTGCGTTATGGCGAAAATCCACATCAACAGGCGGCATTCTACCGCAAACCGCTCGCTGCTCAGGATACATTAACGACAGCGGAGCAATTGCATGGTAAAGAATTGTCCTACAACAACATCAATGATGCCAACGCAGCATTGCAGATCGTAAAAGAATTCGAAGAGCCTGCTGTAGTGGCAGTAAAACATATGAATCCTTGCGGTGTAGGTGTCGGCGAGAGCATCTATGAAGCTTATAGCAAAGCATATGCAGCAGATCCAACCTCGATTTTTGGCGGAATTGTTGCAGCTAACCGCATTATCGATAGTGATACCGCGGCTAAATTGAGTGAGATTTTCCTTGAGATCGTCCTGGCTCCTGATTTCACACAAGAGGCGCTTGAGATCTTGACGAAGAAGAAAAACATTCGTTTGCTCAAAACGGGTGAATTGAGTGCAGCTCGCAATCGTGAGAGCCAATTCGTGGTGACATCCATCGATGGCGGTATGATTGTACAACAATCGGATGTACACTCCATTGAAGCTAGTGAATTGAACGTGGTGACAGATCGTGCACCTTCCGAAGAAGAGCTGAAACAACTGCTGTTTGGCTGGAAAGTGGTTAAACATGTGAAGTCCAACGCGATTGTACTCGCAGCAAATGACATGACTGTAGGTGTTGGCGCTGGACAGATGAATCGTGTTGGTGCAGCCAAAATTGCGATTGAGCAGGCTGGAGAGCAAGCTAAGGGAGCAATCTTGGCATCCGATGCTTTCTTCCCAATGGGAGATACGCTTGAATTGGCTGCCAAAGCAGGCATTACGGCCGTGATTCAACCTGGCGGTTCGATTAAGGACGAAGAGTCGATCAAAGTAGCAAACGAGTATGGCATTGCTATGGTATTCACAGGCGTTCGTCACTTCAAACACTAAGATTAAACGGTAATACCAACAACGATGAACAAGCGAATCCGCTTGTTCATCCTCGTTTTGGGAGAAGAATTGAATTATTTATATTAACGAACATCATTCATGAGGGGGAAACGAAGTGATGGATATTCTGGTAGTTGGCGGCGGCGGCCGTGAGCATGCGATCATCTGGGCATTGGCGAAGAGCCCAAAGGTAGATAAAATTCACTGTGCTCCGGGAAATGCAGGTATTGCACAGCTAGCCGAATGTCACCCAATCGGGGTGCATGAATTCGATAAACTAACCGCGCTGGCTGTCGAGCTAAAGGTTGGTCTGGTTGTCATTGGACCAGATGACCCACTGGCAGATGGTATTGTTGATGCATTTGATGACACACGTATTCCAGTGTTTGGCCCACGTCGGAATGCTGCCGAGATTGAGGGTAGCAAAACATTTATGAAGGATCTGCTTCATAAATACAACATTCCAACTGCAGCCTACGAGAAGTTCGATAATTATGAACAAGCACAAGCTTATCTGAATGCACAATCCATTCCTGTGGTGATCAAAGCGGATGGACTTGCGGCAGGTAAAGGGGTAACTGTAGCTTATTCACGGGAAGAAGCAG
Source organism: Paenibacillus sp. MER 99-2 (assembly GCF_023714095.1). NCBI lineage: Bacteria > Bacillati > Bacillota > Bacilli > Caryophanales > Paenibacillaceae > Paenibacillus > Paenibacillus sp. MER 99-2. The sequence goes on from NZ_JAMAUZ010000006.1 coordinate 24,678, forward strand.
ATCAGGCTCTGCGCAGCATTATGGTGGACAAGGTATTTGGAGAAGCTGGTGCCAAGGTCATTATTGAAGAATTCCTTGCCGGCCAGGAAATGTCCATCCTCGCCTTTGTTGATGGGGAGACGGTTCGTCCAATGGCTGCTGCTCAGGATCATAAGCCTGTATTCGATAACGATCAGGGTCCAAATACGGGGGGCATGGGTACATACTCACCATTGCCACACATTGATCCTTCTATTATTGAAGAAGCGGTCGAGACCATTATCAAACCAACCGCGAAAGCGATGGTATCTGAAGGACGTCCATTCCAAGGTGTTCTGTTTGCTGGGCTGATGATCTCTCCTGACGGTAAACCTAAAACGATTGAGTTCAATGCTCGTTTTGGTGATCCAGAGACACAGGTTGTGTTGCCTCGTCTGAAATCAGATTTGTTCGACATTTTCTGGGCAACGGTTCATGGCAAGCTTGCTGAAATCGAGATTGATTGGAGCGATGAAGCCGCTGTATGTGTCGTTCTCGCTTCAGGTGGTTATCCAGGTCCATATGCCAAAGGTGTACGCATTGAAGGACTGGACGAAGCCAAGGATGCTATTGTGTTCCATGCGGGCACAGCACGTAATGAATCAGGTGAATGGGTAACGAATGGTGGACGAATCTTGGGTGTTGTTGGTCTGGGTGAAGACATTAGCGAAGCGAGAGAACAAGCATACGCGCAAGCGGAGCTTATTCGTTTTGAGGGTAAACATCAACGGTCGGATATAGCAGCCAAAGCATTAGTCTAATAGAACCTAATAGAACAAGGAATATTAAAGGCTCGTGGGAAATACGCTGATAGCAAAGTGTATGCATCCTGCGAGCCTTTTGTTGCGTATACTGATTATATGAATTCGCAGAGAAGTTTTAGTTATATCCCAGAAGTGCACGAATGAATATTCATTCACGCGACTTAATTAGTACAAATAGATGGTGTTTAGGGAATAAATACGTAGGGTAGTAATTGTATAAATAAACAATTAGATGGATGGATCTTCATACATATAGACTATTCTGTGAACAATACATATGGCTAAGTACTCCAAACCATAACGTGCAACTGGATGGTTGGGAGCGGAACGTGGTATACTTTTCTGAAACAGGAATGAACAAGAAGGGAGGTGGATATCTATTGGGAAGGCGATATTGTAAACTGTCCAAATGGAGAATTAAGGTGGAGTAAATCGGGGAAACAGTTAACAGCATGAGGGGTAACCCTGTTTGGATTGAGAAGGTTTCTAGCATGATTGCTGCATCCTTAGTTCCTGTTTTAACAACTTACAAAGCCAAGGTTGACCTATGTAAGTTCATCATTTATCGATTTTATATACGTTTTACGCTTCAAGTTGAGTTGGAAGTAAACAATGTTCACAACGATCAGCCGTTATGGAATTAACAAGATTAATGGATAACGCTGTAACTATTTCTGGAGGTGAATCCCTGAGAATCGGGGAAATCATTGGACATAATTACCATTATTAATTTAGCATTACTAGTTATCTTGATTGTATTAACCGCATTCTTCGTTGCATCCGAGTTCGCAGTTGTTAAGATTCGTACGTCACGAGTAGATCAACTGATCTTGGAAGGAAATAAGAAGGCTGTTCTTGCGAAAAAAGTCGTATCCGATTTGGATTATTATCTATCGGCCTGTCAGCTTGGTATTACCGTTACGGCTCTGGGACTTGGTGCCTTGGGTAAACCGACTGTGGAGAGACTATTATATCCGGTATTCGAATATCTGAGCGTATCGCCTGCCGTATCGTCGGTTGCCTCATATGCAATCGCCTTTATTTTAGTCACATTCCTTCACGTCGTGGTTGGTGAAATGGCACCCAAAACACTCGCAATTCAATTTTCGGAAAGATTGACGTTGCTGCTCTCACCACCGCTGTATTGGTTCGGTAAGATTATGTATCCTTTCATCTGGGCGCTAAACGGTACATCCCGTGTGATCCTTCGCGGATTCGGCGTGAAGCCAGCGGGTCACGAACAGGCTTATTCGGAAGATGAGATCAAGATAATTATGAGTCAGAGCTATGAGGGCGACGAGACGAATCGAACTAAGCTTTCTTATATGGAAAATGTCTTTGTATTCGATGAGCGCGTAGCTAAAGATATTATGGTACCGAGAACAGAATTGGTTACACTGGATCAGGAGATGGTCTACGATGAGATCATTCCGATTCTAGATGAACACAACTACTCGCGTTATCCTGTCGTCGAAGAGGGCGATAAAGACCGTATTGTTGGTATGGTCAACGTGAAGAAGATTTTGCCTGACATGGTTACTCGCAGAGAATATCAACTCTCGCATTTTGTTCGTGAAATTCCTTTCGTTTCGGAAATTACCCGTATCCAGGATGCGATGATCAAAATGCAGCAAGAACGAGTGCATATGGCTGTAGTCGTGGATGAATATGGGGGGACATCGGGAATCCTGACGATGGAGGATATTCTAGAGGAGCTCGTTGGTGAAATTCGTGACGAATTCGATGCCGACGAAGTCGCAGATATCCAAGAGACGGGTGAGAACCAGTACCTCATTAACGGTCGTGTCCTATTAGACGAACTGGAGAGACAGTTTGGGTTGAATTTTGAAGGTAATGAAGAGATGGATACCGTTGCAGGCTGGATTCAGTTCCAAAAGGGAGTTCGCGTTGACAACGGAGATACCGTTGAGCACGGTGACTATGTCTGGACGGTCGTTGAAACCGATAATTATCAGATCAAGCAGGTACTACTGGAGCGTACCAACGGGGCAGAAGTTGAGGTTCCGACCAGCAGTGTATCTGATTAAGGCCATTTTAAAGTGAAGTGAATGCTTGAATGATGGAGTTCAACACATGAAATATAATTTACTTGGAGGTGAATCCCTCATCTGAGGGAAATCATTGGACGGAATAATAGCCTTGAATTTATTTTTGGTCGCGGTATTTATCGGACTGACTGCATTCTTCGTAGGAGCCGAATTTGCAATTCTTAAAGTCCGAATGTCTCGAATAGATCAATTGATCTCTGAGGGAAATAAGAAAGCAGTACTTGCTAAGAAGGTTGCACACGATCTGGACTACTACCTCTCTGCCTGTCAGTTGGGGATTACGATTACAGCTCTCGTGTTAGGGGCATTAGGTGAACCTACCGTAGAGAAAATGTTGCATCCGTTGTTTGACCGCTTAGAAGTACCAGCGGCTTTATCTACTGTGTTATCTTATGGTATTGCGCTTGCCATCATTACGTTCTTGCACGTAGTTATTGGTGAGTTGGCACCTAAGACGCTTGCGATTCAATTTGCTGAGCGCATGACTCTGTTGTTAGCACCACCTTTGTACTGGTTCGGTAAGATCATGAACCCGTTCATCTACGCACTTAATGGTGCTGCTCGTCTTCTGCTTGGTATTTTTGGAGTTAAACCAGCAGGGCACGATACTGTTCACTCCGAGGAGGAGTTGAAGCTCATCGTGGCTCAGAGTTATGAGAGCGGAGAGATTAATCAGACTGAGCTCGACTATCTGAAAAATATCTTTGCTTTTGATGAACGTCTCCTACAAGAGATTATGATTCGTAGAGAAAAAATCGTTACGCTGGAAAAGGAAATGCCTATTGATCGCATGATTGAAGTTCTGAACCAGCATGAATATACACGTTATCCTGTTGTCGCAGGTGGAGATCAATCTCATTTTATCGGATTCATTAATACGAAAGAGATGCTGACAAGTGTGGCAGCAGGGCGAGAGTTCAACATGAACACCTTTGTTCATGACATGCCTAAATTCTCAGAGAAATCCCCGATTAAGGATGTTCTTATTCAGATGCAACAGAGTCGCGTTCATATTGCTGCCGTGCATAATGAGCAAGGCGAAACGGTCGGTATGGTCACGATGGAGGACATTCTGGAAGAAATCGTTGGCGATATCAAAGACGAATATGAACACAAGGATCTCGTGAATCCACCGAAAAGACTGAAATTGGTATAACCGAAATTCAAGATTTAACTTTTTAGAACGGGTTATCCCGTAATGAAGAAATAGGGTAAGCTAAGGCAGATTTCCGATTGAATCGGGAATCTGTCTTTTTATTTTGGATAAATTATATTGAAGAAGATGGACAACTAGCCCGAAGGATAGATATATAAAGCAATAAATCTTAAATTTAAAATAAATGCTTGCAATTTGAATGGGGATGAATTAATATAAATTTAAAGAATCTTAAATTAAAGATAAAAAACAACGAGAATAAATAACAACTTCAAAATTAAATGCTCAACCAACTAAAATTAAGGGAGTGGATGTTATGTTCAGAACTTCAGGAATTCACCATGTTACCGCTTTTGTAGACGATGCACAGAAAAATGTTGATTTTTACGCCGGTGTACTGGCTTTGAGATTGGTGAAAAAAACAATTAACTTCGATGCACCAGATGTGTATCATCTGTATTACGGGAATGAAGGCGGAGCGCCTGGAACAATTATCACGTTCTTCCCACAGCAAGATGCAAGAAGAGGCGTGATCGGTTCAGGTCAAACGGGGGTAACGGTCTACGCAATTCCGGTAGGCAGCTTGCCTTTCTGGAAAGAACGCCTTGCTTCATTTGATATTCCTTTTGAAAATAAAACACGGTTTGGCGAGCAGTACATTCGTTTCTTCGATAAAGGTGGTCTGCTGCTTGAACTGGTTGAACGTGAAGAAGGTCAGCCTAGCCAGTGGACATTTAATGGTGTAACACCAGAGCACGCGATCAAAGGCTTTGGGGGCGCTGTATTGTTCAGCCATGTACCAGAAAAAACGATTCACGTGCTAGAAACGATGCTTGGTCTGGAGCAAGTAGGAGAAGAGGATGGAATCATCCGTCTACGTGCCACAGGTGACCTCGGTCAACTCATTGACATTCAATCGACAGGCATCCAGCGGGGCATCGGTGGAGCTGGGACGGTACACCATATTGCTTGGCGTGCGAAAGACTACACCGAGCATGAACAAGTACAGAAAGATCTGGAACAAGCAGGTTATTATCCAACACCGATCATTGACCGTCAGTACTTTAACGCCGTGTATTTCAGAGAGCCGGGAGGTATATTGTTCGAGCTGGCTACCGATCCACCAGGATTTGCACGGGACGAACCACAGGAGAGCATGGGCGAGAAATTAATGTTGCCTGAATGGTACGAACCACAACGTGAACAGATTGAACAGATGTTGCCACCAATTCAAGTACGCGAATGGAAAGGAGACGCAAAATAATGACACATACAATGAAACATATCTATAAAGCAGGTTCACAGCCTGATGCACCGACATTGCTCTTGCTTCACGGCACAGGAGGCACGGAAAATGATCTCATTGGACTGGCTGAGATGATTGCACCTGGAGCTGGTATCCTGGGGGTACGTGGAAATGTATCTGAAAACGGTATGCCTCGCTTCTTCCGTCGTTTAGCCGAAGGTGTATTTGATGAACCAGATCTGATCGCACGGACAGCAGAACTTGGCGCGTTCATTGATGCAGCAGCTGTAGAATATGGCTTTGACCGCTCGAATGTCATTGCCCTTGGTTACTCCAATGGAGCCAATATTGCTGCAAGCCTTATCTTCCATCAGGCAGATGTGTTCAAAGGAGCCATTCTCCATCATCCTATGGTACCCCTACGTGGACTTGAGCTGCCTGATCTGAAAGGATTGCCTGTATACATTGGAGCAGGAGAGAATGACCCTATCGTGCCTAAACGGGAAACCGAAGAGCTGGCGAGCCTGCTCAGCGAAGCTGGAGCTACCGTGCACATGCACTGGGAGCGTCAGGGACATCAGCTTACACGTACCGAGGCAGAAGGCGCAGCAGCATGGTTTGCGTCTCAGGCGTGAGTCTTTACGGAGTGACGGATATCCAATCATGGATAACCGTTCTATGTGAGCAGTCGTTAGACAGCTTGATCTTTAGAGATCAGGCTGTTTTTCTTTTTTGCTACAAAAGAATAGGGACAACCGTTATGTAAACGTTGCGAATGGGGTAAACATTTGAAAGTGCATTACTTAACCATGTATGCTTAATTTATATAAAAGATCATGAACTGGAGGGGTTATTATGGAACGAAACATCAAAGAATTGGTACAGCGGATGACTTTGGAAGAAAAAGCGGGCATGTGCTCAGGTCTCGATTTCTGGCATCTGAAAGGGGTGGAGCGTCTCGATATCCCATCCATCATGGTAACGGACGGGCCTCATGGATTACGTAAGCAGGATTCCAGTGCTGATCATCTGGGATTGATGGCAAGTGTGCCTGCAACGTGTTTTCCTTCTGCCGCAGGGCTGGCAAGTTCATGGGACACCGAATTAGCGCGTCAGGTCGGGGTTGCGCTTGGTGAAGAATGTCAGGCGGAGGACGTAGCCGTGCTGCTTGGGCCAGGGGTTAATATTAAACGTTCACCACTAGGTGGGCGTAACTTTGAATATTTTTCCGAGGATCCCTTGTTGTCCACACGTATGGCAGCGGGTCATATTAAGGGAGTACAGAGTCAGGGTGTAGGTACGTCGTTGAAACATTTTGCTGTGAACAATCAGGAAGAGCGACGTATGTCGATTGATGCTGTTGTAGATGAACGAACGCTACGTGAGATTTATCTTGCGAGCTTCGAGGGTGCAGTGAAGGAGGCTCAGCCATGGACAGTGATGAACTCCTATAACAAGGTCAATGGGACTTATGCGGGTGAGAATGAATGGTTGCTTACGGATATCCTCAAAGACGAATGGGGTCATGAAGGCATTGTTGTGTCAGACTGGGGTGCTGTGAACGAACGTGCGGATGCGCTTGCGGCAGGAATGGAGCTGGAGATGCCGGCAAGCGGCGGAATTGGTGAACGTAAGGTCATTGATGCTGTAGAGAAAGGCGAACTGTCTCTGGAGAAGCTGAATCGGGCAGTAGAGCGATTGCTTACATTGATCTTCAAAGCGGTGGATCATAAGAAGGAAAATGCAACATATGACAAAGAGGCACACCATCAGCTTGCGCGCAAGGTAGCTTCGGAGAGCATGGTTTTGCTGAAAAATGAGGAGAACATCTTACCGCTACAACGTGAAGGTTCTGTAGCACTTATCGGTGCCTTTGCACGTAAACCTCGCTTTCAGGGCGGTGGCAGTTCTCATATTAATCCAACCCAGGTGGATGATATTGTGGATGAAATGACGCGTGTGGCGGGTGACGAGGTGAAGCTCACCTATGCACCAGGGTACCGAATTGAAGCAGATGATGTGGACGAGTCCTTGATGGCTGATGCCATTCAGACGGCTCAGACGGCGGACACGGCGATTGTGTTCGTAGGATTGCCAGATCGCTATGAATCAGAAGGGTATGATCGTTCGCATCTGCGCCTACCAGACAACCATATTCGCCTCATTGAAGAGGTGGCTAAGGTACAATCCCGTGTCATCGTCGTCCTAAGCAACGGATCGCCTGTGGAAATGCCATGGTTGCCTAAGGTACAAGCTGTGCTTGAAGCATATCTAGGTGGTCAAGCCGTTGGTGGTGCAATCGCTGATCTATTGTATGGTGAGGTAAATCCGTCGGGTAAACTGGCAGAGACATTCCCTGCGCAGCTCAGTCATAATCCGTCTTATCTTAATTTCCCGGGTGAGGGTGATCGGGTCGATTACCGCGAAGGAATTTTTGTAGGATATCGATATTATGACACCAAACAGATCGATCCCTTGTTCCCTTTTGGATACGGTCTGAGTTATACGACATTTGAATATGCTGATCTCACGGTGAATCGCACGGAACTGACGGATCAGGATGAGGTGCAGGTAAGTGTTCGTGTAACCAACACGGGGGACAGAGCCGGTAAAGAAATCATACAGCTCTACATCCGTGATGTAGAGAGCACGGTTATTCGTCCAGCTAAGGAGTTGAAGGCATTCGCCAAAATTCAGCTGGAGCCGGGTCAATCGGAGGTCATTGGCTTCACCTTGGATAAGCGTTCGTTTGCTTATTATAATGTGGATATGAAGGATTGGCATGTAGAGACGGGAGAATTCGAGATTCAGGTGGGAAGTTCTTCGCGGGACATTCATTTACAGACACGAGTAACCGTAGAATCGACGGCGACCTTTATCCCAACGTATACACGTAATAGTACACTTGGGGATATTCAGCGTGACCCTGCCAATAAGCAGCTGTTGGAGCAGGCATTGAAGCAATTCCAGGAAGCAAGCGGCTTTGGCGGTGATGATGCTGGAGACCATGCAGATATGATGGATGCCATGATGAAATATATGCCACTACGTGCTCTCGTTGCCTTTAGTGGCGGAGCTATGAGCGAAGAGGACATGAACGAACTGTTGGAAAAACTGAACAACAAGGATCATGGCATTCGAGCATAATGGTTATTGTGGAAGCATGATATCCACGGATGAGTGGATGTATATAAGGTTGAACCCGATCCAATGATGGATCGGGTTTTCTTTCCTTTTAGTGTAGTGAGCAAAGAACATCTAGATAGGAGAAGAGCGAGAAGAGAATGAAGTCGGTTTACTATGCTTGTCGTAAAGTGAAGAATATTTTATAATTAACTGATAATCATTTTCAATTAGATTCGGTTTAGGATGACTATACAAATAAACAGGAGGAGAAATATGGATCATCGTCCTGGCTTACATACGTTTGGCTCAAGTGCATATATTCAGACCCGTGATGGACGGAAGCTGCATTATATGTCTAAGGGAACAGGTGAACTGACAGTTGTATTTGAATCTGGTATGGGGCTCTCAAGGTCTACCTGGGGGCTTGTTGCACCAGCTATTGCTGGGCATGCACGTGCAATCGTATATGACAGAGCAGGGGCGGGACGAAGTGAAGTAGATTCTGCTCCGCGCAGTCTGAACCGAATGGCAGGAGATTTGGGAGAAGTGCTGTCTGCGCTGGGGTCAGGACCGTTCATTCTTGTTGGACATAGCTGGGGAGGTCCCATTGTTCGCACTGCTGCGGCTGCCAATCCATCCCAACTACGAGGAATTGTACTGGTTGACCCATCAGATGAGCATTGCGAGTTATATTTCTCCAGTCTGGCTAAAAAAGGCTTTGCCTTGAATAGCTTCCTTATTCCGATCATGGCACATACGGGTTTATATCGTTTGCTCGGAAGTAAGGCTGGAAAGGTTCAGCCTGATGATGTTGTAGCAGATCATCTCCAAGAAGATTTCACGGTGCAAGCAGCAAAAACGATGCTTGCTGAAGGCAAACCGTTTCTGGATGATATGACAGCATTGCTGGAGCGGCCTCCAGTTCTGGGTGGTCTTGAAGTTAGCGTGATCTCAGGAACTAAACCGGGCAAGGGAGAGGGGAAGATTAGACCTGCTCTCATTGCGGCGCATCGTCAGACTGTGAGCAAACTGTCCAATGCAAGATGGATTGGCGCAGATCAGTCCGGTCATCTGGTTATGTATACAGACCCTCAGGTTATTATTGATGAAGTTGTACGAATGATAAATAATGCGAGCTCAGGCGCAACAATAGAGCAAAAGTGATACAATAATAAAAAAAGAGAGCAGTGCAAGAGCATTGCAGCCAATATAAGTGGAGTGTGGAGATCAGATGAAACCAGTTGAACCAACGGGTACCATGAGTCCCGGACATGTCGGTGTTGGCATGGAAGATATCGTACGCGCACATCATGTGCTGCGTGAAGTCATTGTACGGACACCTCTACAGCGTGATGCTGTATTGTCGGCCAAATATAATTGTAATGTGTATTTAAAAAGAGAAGACCTTCAAGTGGTGCGTTCTTTCAAAATTCGGGGCGCTTATAACATGATTCGCAGCCTTACTCCGGCAGAGATGGAGAAAGGCATTGTCTGTGCAAGTGCGGGGAACCATGCGCAAGGTGTGGCTTTCTCATGTAACGCACTTGGAATCCACGGCAAAATCTTCATGCCGAGCACGACGCCGAACCAAAAGGTAAAGCAGGTACGTCGCTTCGGAGGCAGCAATGTTGAAGTGGTGCTGATTGGAGACACGTATGACGATGCATATGCAGAAGCGATGCGTGCATGTGATGAACAAGGAATGACGTTCATTCATCCGTTTGACCAACCGAAGATTATCGCAGGCAACGGAACAGTAGCGATGGAAATTATGGAGAGCCTTGACGAAAAAGCCGATTATGTATTCGTAACGATTGGTGGAGGCGGTCTGGCTGCTGGCGTTGGAACGTATATGAAGACAGTAAGTCCAGAAACGCGCATTATCGGCGTTGAACCGCTTGGTGCAGCTTCGATGAGTGAAGCGATGTTCCGCAAACAAGTGGTTACACTGGATGACATTGATAAATTTGTGGATGGTGCAGCCGTTAAACGGGTCGGTGATCTCACCTACAATATCTGTAGTGGAACGCTGGACGATATTGTGAAAGTCCCGGAAGGTAAGGCTTGTACAACCATTCTGGAGCTATACAATGAAAATGCGATTGTTGTTGAGCCTGCCGGATCACTTGCAGTGGCTGCACTGGATCAATACCGTGAGCAGATCGCAGGGAAGACTGTAGTTTGTGTTATTAGCGGCGGCAATAACGATATTGACCGGATGCAGGAGATCAAAGAGCGTTCCCTGATCTACGAAGGGCTGAAGTATTATTTCATGGTTAATTTCCCGCAACGTGCAGGAGCTCTGCGTGAATTCTTGGAAGAAGTTCTTGGTCCGGATGATGATATCACGCGGTTTGAATATACGAAGAAGCATGACAAAGAGAATGGACCAGCATTGGTAGGAATCGAACTGTTACACAAGGAAGATTACCAGCCATTGATCGAACGCATGAACCGTAAGGGCATTGCCTATACGGAACTAAACAAAAATCTTAATCTGTTCAATATGTTGATCTGATGAATGATTCCAACATGTCGATCAATGCTGGTTCTGAAGAGACGCGTTCCCTGATTCGACCAGCACGTAAAGAGGATGTAGATCAGGTTATTCCGTTACTGTACCAGGCCATTGGTGACATTGCTTATGCCTTGGCGGGTGAAGGTGAGCATGACGAGGCGATGCGTATTTTGCGACAGTTCTTCGTGCAGGAGGATAATCGGATCAGCTATCGTAATGTGACGGTCATGGAGCAAAATGAAGTTGTGGCAGGGATTCTAGTGGCCTATGACGGAAGCGAAGCAGATCTGCTGGATGAGCCGATTCGCAATCGACCTGGGCGCAGCCAGGATGAGAAGTATGCTCTAGTCAAAGAGACACGTCCGGGTGAGTACTATCTGGATACATTGTCCGTAAGTGAAGCCTATCAGGGGCAGGGGATTGGGCGAGCGCTGATGGCTGCTTTTGAAGAGAAGGGGCGCACTCTCGGGCACAAACAAGTATCCCTGATTGTTGAGCGAGATAACGGTCGTGCCTTGATGTTGTATGAACGACAGGGCTACGTCAAGGATGATGTGCTTGTTATTGCAGGTCATGAGTACAGTCATATGGTTAAGCCGGTGTAGTAGTCAGATGAATTGAAGAGCGAATGACACTGAAACAGAAATTTAATCTAGTTATAATTCAATTAGATTGGATTAAACCACAATTAAACACAAATTAAAACCGCGATAGGTCACAGCCTTCCGCGGTTTCTTTGTGTTTATTTTTATTTTAAGGCTGTCTCAGAAAGAGCAGCATTTAGCGAATAGAGTCGTCTGTTAGCGGAACATTCATGTCCAGCCAAGCTTCTACGGCAGTCGTTTTCTCGTATTTGGCTTCACGTACAACATCCATGAAGGCGGCAAGCTTATCGAGAAAAGGACTATCAGTGCTCGCCAGTCGCTGAATGACAGCTGTGTAACCTTTTTGTGCGTTAGGTACCATTTTATTCGTCTCGTAATCAAATAACGGCGTATTATTCAGTCCGTAGAAGGTGTACATGGTGTAGCTATCAAGCAGATTCTGCACTTGCTTCACCCGATTCGATGTTGGATATAGCTCTAGAAATTGCTCTTGATTACGAGCGCGAAGCAGTACTTCCTGATACCCGATGAGTAGTCCACCGTCTTCTGCTGGGATCTTTTTAGTCTCTGCAGCCATTATATTCAAGTAGTGTGAAATGTCTGGGGTTACATTGGCATTATATTTCTGGAAGGCAGAGTAGTTCATGATGGGATAAAGAGAACCCTCAATCATGACGAGTTTGTAGCCACTATCGCGCGCTTCTTTTAACAGGCTCTGTAGACTGCTATCCTGAGTACGCTTCATTAATCCCGTGAAAGTATCATTCCAATGATAAATCTTCATCATCTTGTCCTGCACATTCGGAACCAGCATGCGGTCAGTCATGGCAGTTAATGATTTTAACCGAGCATTCTCTAATTGCAATACCATCAAGGTTAGATGATGAGATGTGACTTGTGTGATTCGGTTCGTTAGATAGGCGTCCGCAGCGATTAAGCCGTTCTTTTGTTTGAGCTTGGACTGAAACGTTGTATAGATTGCCTTAGAACTATTAGTCGTTACTTTGGCATCGGTCTGTGTTGAAGCGGCGGCAGCGACTCCTGCCGTGCCTGCCACTCCGGATTGAAGCAGCAGTGCAAGTGCCGTTGCTGTCATGATGATGCGGAGTCCGTTACGTTTGGCTGATGGGTACGAAGGTGTCATCTGTATAAACCTCCCGTAGATTAGAAAAGTGTAAGTAGGTCGAAATCCAATAATTCCATTTGTTCTAACATAAACGATTTGAATCGAGATGTTGTTTCGGAATAATGACAAAAAGTTCTGTTATTTTTAACCTTTGATAGGTAGAAGGTGGAAGGGTATTTCTGTAAAAATATATTTTGGATGGATGGAAACTTTTTCACAAGTCCAAACGTCATAGATGTACACAGGAAATTACAGGAATTAATTGTGATGAAATGAATACATTTTGCAGTTCACTATATGAAAAGAATGGGGATATTGGGAGATGAGGAAAGCGGGAGGAAATCAAGTTAAAAAGGTGATGTCAGCGTTGGCGGTATCAGCGATGTTGATGTCAGCACTACCAACGTCGGTTATGGATGCTGCTGCGAGAATTAGCATTTATATCAATGATGCAGAGATATCTTCAGCTCAGGCACCTGTAATGAAGGGTGGACGTGTACTGGTTCCATTAAGATCGATCTTCGAAGGATTGGATGCCAAAGTACAATATACGAACAAAACCAAAACAATTAAGGCAACACGGGGAGATCAGGAGGTCTCATTGACGCTGGGATCCAAAGTTGCTTACATCAACGGAGAAGCTGTAGCACTGGATGTACCTGCTAACACGATTAAAGGAAATACGATGGTTCCGATTCGATTTGTGAGCGAAGCTTTTGGGGAAAAAGTATTCTGGAACTCCCGTATGCAGCGGGTAGATATTAAGAAAACGGAAGCACCCCCTGTGGATGATACGCAATATTCAGCATGGAATATTTACGGCTCAGTATCCGGAAGTAATGGAGATGGGCGCGATCTGACGGTAAGCTTCACACGTCCAACTTCGGAAAGAGCAGTGTCGGCTTATCGTGTCATGCTGGTCAAAACCCGTGATGTGAATGGCTTCAACGAGACTTCGGCAACAGCCGTACCGTCTGCAAACTATACATCCATTACACCGAATGGCAATAACCCTAAGTTGACACTCAACGCACAGACGCGAGATGTGAATGGAGATCTGTTGAACTCCAATGAAACCTATCGCTTGTATGTACTTACAGTGGGCAATAACAACAATAACTATAAAAATACACTCAGCTGGTCTTCTCAAACGTTGAAATTATCCGCAGTGAAGACAGCCGTTCAATCCGTGACTAGCTTGCGTGCAGCTGACATTAGTGATTACGGCGATGGACGCGATCTGGAGATTAACTTCACGCAACCGAGCAATACGTCTAACATTACGTATTATCGTGCGTTCGTAGTGAAAGCGAAGGATGCTTCTTCATTCAACCTAGCTGCAGCCAACAAAGTGAGTAACTCCAATTCAACGATTATCTATAAAGCAAATACGCAGACGATGAAGAGCCAGTTCAGCTCATCCACGCGTGATACATCCGGAGAAATCATCAAAAATGGCACAGCCTATGTTGTCTACATTCTGTCCGTGAGCACTAATGCGGCAACAACAGACAACAAACTGTCCGCTGCGTCTGCATCATTAACACTGGGGGTTAACGCTACAACAGCCCCTGTCATTACACAGGTTAAAGATAACTCGGACTATGGAGATGGACGCGATATTCAAGTGAGCTTCAACCGCTCATCGGATGAATCCAAAGTGTCGAGCTACCGTATCTTTGTAGTGCGTAACGCTGTATCGAGTAGCTTCAACTTGACTACAGCAAATAACTTATCATCTAACTTCTATTATACGGTGAACAAAACAGGCAATAACATCACGACAACGTTGCCTTCTTCGATGAAGGATACAAGCGGCTATAATGTGACGAACCTGCAGGATTATCGGATCTATGTACTGGCTGTAGGTAACAATGGTGCTGCCAATATATTGTCTTCTTCCTCAGCCGTGCTGAGATTGACGAACAACGGAAACGCAGGCGCGGTAAGTAACCTGACGGTTGCCGATGTAAGTGATTACGGGAATAGCCAGGATCTACGTGTTTCATTTACCAAAGCTACAGACGAATCTAGAGTGTCATCGTACCGCGTGTTCGTTGTTCCTTCTGGTAATGTAGGCAGCTTTACGCTGAATGCAGCGAATGCTTCATCTTACTATCAACAAGTGAACAAAACAGGAGGTAATCAGTCCTTCACACTTTCTTCTGGTCTACGGGATACCACGGGTACAACCATTAGAGAAGGTGTAAGCTACCGTGTGTTTGTTCTATCGGTAAGCAGCAGTGGGAACGCTAGCCAGAACTCATTGTCCGGTTATTCTCTGCCGATTACACTTACCAAAAATACTGCGCTGACTGCGCCAACCAATATTCAGCCTAAGGATATTGGGGATAATGGCGACGGCAGAGATTTGCAAGTCACGTTTAATAGATCGACGGATGAGACGAATGTAAGCCAATATCGCGTTTTTGTAGTAAGAGCGAATAGTAATTTCAATCTGGGAAATGCCAATGCACTGGGTAGTTCTTATTATAGAGCTGTTAGCAAAACAGGATCTAACCTAACGGTTAACTTCTTAAGGGATTCTAAGACAGTCGATGGTGACCCAATAGTTAATGGTGTGGATTATAGAGTCTATGTACTGGCAGTGAGTAGTAATAACTCCGTTGCTAATGTGTTGTCTTCTCCATCAGGAACTATTAGATTGACAGCCACTACTGCGGTTGCGGCAGTGACTGGTGTTAAGGTAGAGGTAAAAACGCAAGGTCAAGCAGGGGATGCTTCAGATGTTTCTATAAGCTTTAACAAGTCAAATGATGATGGAATTGCTGGATACAGAGCATTCATCGTGCCACAAAATCAAGTGGGATCATTTGATATCAGTTCTGCGCAGGGAATTGGGAGTTATGTTACAATCCAAAAAAATGCTGCGGGTAACGCAATCGGGTTGAATACGGGGCATAAGGATATTAATAATAAGTCACTTACCCCTGGTCAGAAATATTCAGTGTTCGTTTTGTCCGTATCAGAAGATAGTAATAAACGTGCTTCTAATCTGTCTGCTGCTTCCAGTAGCTTTGAGATTTTAGCTCAAGCTCCTCAAATTGTAGATGTCAATAAAGCTACGATAAGTGGTTTTATAAATACCAGTACAGTATCCGATGCAAGTTATGAAGTAACTTTTAGTGCTCCAACAGATCAAACTGGGATCTCTGGATATGGACTATTTGTTGTTGAGGGAGCGGGTACTTTAGATCCAAGTTCAGCAGTCACAAACCTTAACTTCAACTCAGTTCAAACGAATGAAGTTAATGATGGGAAAATTAAAGTAACTTTATCTGCAAAGGATTCCGCTGGGAATCCCATTGAGGTTGGAAAGTCATACAAAGTGTATATTTTGTCCCTTACTAACGATACAACGAAATATAAAAGTGCTCTTTCTGGGGCATCTAATTCAGTTGAGTTGAAATTAGCTCAACCAACACAAGAAACACCTGCACCAACTACTTCACCAGCTGGAGATACATCGGGAACAGAAACTAATCCGGGTCCCACACTATAAGCTCGGAGTAAACAGTATGAAATAATATAACCATAAGCCATAAGTAACGCTTCCTTTCAATCCGAAAGGGGGCGTTATTTTTTTATTTAAGTACTTCCAATTTTACAGTATACAAATACAATTCTATTAATTTTAAGGGAACGTAATCAAATGCATTAACTCTTAAATTTAAAATTTATGTCGCCAAATAGGTTCCTTAGGCTGGTTGTCGAGTCAGACAAACAAAGGGATAATAGGAGGAATAAGCAGGAGAAGGACATGTACGAAAGGAATGATGGAATGCTCGCATTTCGCTTGACTGGCTTGCCGGATTCCCGGTTGCCGCTGTACTTGTATTGCGTTGGGACACATGAAGAGAAGCCGCAGCTCAGACCTGATGGGTTTCCGGTGTATCAACTGTTTTTGTCACGCACTGGCATGGGGAAATTGAAGATTGCCGGTAAGGGAGATTGGTCAGTGAATGCTGGGCAAATGTTTGTGATCGAACCTGGGGTAGCTTATGAGCATATGCCTCATTCCAAATCGGGTTGGGAACTTGGGTATATCGGCATTGGAGGAGAGTCCGCTAGATCAGTGCTTCATGCCGTGGGGCTGTTACATTCGGAACCTCGGAATC
Organism: Paenibacillus sp. MER 99-2; assembly: GCF_023714095.1. Classification (NCBI taxonomy): domain Bacteria; kingdom Bacillati; phylum Bacillota; class Bacilli; order Caryophanales; family Paenibacillaceae; genus Paenibacillus; species Paenibacillus sp. MER 99-2. The sequence goes on from NZ_JAMAUZ010000006.1 coordinate 41,445, forward strand.
TGGAGGATATGGAGCAGTTTTGGTCACGAATGACTGATATCTGGACAGCGCTTGATCAAGGACGCACAGATGGATGGAACAACTCAGCCCTGATATATCAGCTTGTTCTGGATGTCGCACGTTGCAGGGTATCTCATGAAGAAGTTGGCTCGTTAGAAGGGGGGCAAACCTCCGTAATTGCTGCAGAGCGGGAGAATGATCCAGGGAGTGAGGCATTTGCTCGGGCAATTGAGTTGATGCATGTACACTATCAGGAGGATCTCTTGTTGAAGCATGTTGCGGAAGCGGTAGGTTATTCCGTACAGCATCTGAATCGTTTATTTCATCAGAAGCATGGGGTAACCGGACATCAGTACATGCAGCGTCTCAGATTGCAAAAAGCATCCAAATGGCTACAAGATCACCCTCAATCTAGTGTTAAAGAGGCGGCGGAGATGATCGGCATGGAAGTGAATTATTTTATACGCATGTTCAAACGTGAATTCGGGGAGACCCCTGGCAAGGAGATCAAACAGCGTAATCAGTTGAAGGCTAATCAAGACAGTCACCACTACTAAAAGGCGTTGTTAAACCTTGTAAACAATTCAGCTAGTTAAGGTTAAAAAGGCATCATTCATTCTTTTACCTCATAGCCGGTGACGATCTAAAATAGATAAACCAAAAAGGAGCCATAACGGCTCCTTTCTAATCTAAATTACGAATACCAATCTGGGGTACGTTCTACCTTGGTGGCGAGTTTAACCCTTCTTTTGACCAAAGAGAGGGCGTAACAACGCCAAGCCAACGATACCAATCACTAGACTAACCCACGGTGCAAGGTTAAACACGGGCAAGCTATCGCGCAATGGGTATCCCACGAACAAGACAAGCACAACGACAGCGAGGTAGATGACGATCCCGCGTATATTAATTTTCGGTACAGCATTTCTGTCCGCACCTTGATCATCCGGTCGCTCAGCTAGGCGGCGCAGCATCTCGACAAGAGCAATACCTCCTACGGCTGCCACGATGATTGAGAAAAGACTAATATGACTAAACGGCTCTATATCGCCATCTGTCCAACCGATAATTAAACCAGCTCCGCCCTGAATAAGCAGGATGAAGGACACGGATGCCCAGGCAATCATCGCATACCATTTTGGTGAGCGTGGTTGTTTCTGTGGCTGTATGTCATTCGTTTTAGGAGCCTCTGAATGCTTGGAGGCTTCGCTATCTTCTTCCTCATCGAGACCAAGTCCAGAGCGTACAGCCGCCTCTAGGTCGCTTCCATATAACTCCTGAGCAGAACGCCCATCCTTTTGCGCCTGAACGATCTCTTTTCCCACAGATAAAATCCACTCTTCTTGTGTTCTCTCATCCGCAGATGTGTTTCTAACAATGGAACTAATCTGGTTAAATAATTTCACGTTATCCGGTGTCATCTGACTCAATTCAGTCATTTGTCGATTCTGTATTTCTCTTAGCTTCTTATAGGAAATTCCCACTGCTTGCTCCCCCTGTCTAAACCCATTTCCGTCCCCACTGAAGTAGAAACCCTAACGGTAATTTAGTATACGGGAAGGGCTGTCTTTTCGCAAAGTCATTCCTTATAAAATAGCTGCTCATGGTTCTTCCATATCCAGATGCAGGCGAGAATAACACAGGTGCATAACAATACCAGCTTACCGTGAGCTCGGATCCATTCTATACACTGTTCCATAACATTCAATCCTTTCGCCAGAAGGCACGAGGGGAGTGTGAACTGTAGCCATTTCGTTATTTTTCCCATGGTTCCTTATTGCTATGCGTATGCGTGTCTGAACTCTCGTCTCATAATATTGCGATTGTGTGAATTGTGAATAAAGGAAGCCTGATTCCACCACAATAGTAGCATTTCCAAACGAAAATCTAAGGATGGGAGTGTGACTACGATGAATCAGTCCAACAATGATCTAACGCGAAAACTACTGATGAACAGTAATTCCCGCGGTGTGATGGAGGAGGTTGTTCCACTCGAGCAACAAACGGAGGATACAGAGGTCTCAGATGAACTCACAGAGGAAACGGAGCACGAGGGCAGCTTCTGGGAGAGTTCTGATTTTGCACATGAGCACGAGTGGCAGGGACAGACGGAGACTCATGCCATGTTCCGGCAAAGTTACGAGTAAACGTAGCATAGATGAATGAGCTTCAATCATATCCGTGTAAGTACAGAGGTTTCCATCTCAGGCAAATGAGTTGTTTGGGTGGAGCCTCTTTTGTATGTGTACATTTATGGAACGAAAGACACATTCAACAGGAATTTTGCATCGGATGAACAAATGTACATTCATTTTTGCGGCGTGCATGTCGATAAAATAACAATAAAGAGTGGCCGTTGTAGGCGCTATACTTTCCAATGCAAAGAGGATTGGACTCATGTTGACGTGGAGGTTCTGAGATGATAATATACTATTACAACTTTAATACACACTAAACTTATCGGATTTATATAATTAAAAAAGATATAGGTTCAAATTAATAACTTACATGAGAACGGAAAGGACAGAAATAACCGGAAGAAGCGAAGCGTTCGCCTTTATCCCCGGATTTATCCTTTTAGAAAAGGAATCAAAAAATCTGGGGATAACAGCGATCGGAAGGTTGTTCTGTCCTTGGAGGGACTAATGTAAGTAATTATTATATGACATATATAGTCAGGGAACGGAAAGGGGAAATCGGCATGGAGCGTCAGATCAGCATTCGCCATGGAGAGGAAGAATTAACAGCCACAATACATTATCCAGTGGTTAAGGACATTAAGGAGGCCAATCACCAACAGCGGGTTCCTTTGGCTGTCATCTGCCATGGGTTCGTGGGCAGTCGGATTGGGGTGGATCGTCTTTTTGTCAAAACTGCTCGTGAACTGGCTGAGGACGGATATCTGGTGCTGCGCTTCGATTATGTTGGCTGCGGGGAGAGCAGTGGTGAGTACGGGGCGGAGGGACTGGAGTCAATGATTGCTCAAACTCGCTCTGTACTGGACTATGCTGTAAATTGCAGTGATGTCGACCCGACCCGAGTGACGTTGATTGGTCATAGCTTAGGTGGCGCAGTGGCGCTGCTGACATCTGTTCGTGATAAACGTGTTAAGAATCTCGTCATGTGGTCATCGGTAGGTTATCCATTCAATGATATTGTGAAAATCACTGGACGGGAAGTATACGATGAAGGTGTGAAGCACGGTGCAGCTGACTATCTGGGATATAAATTCACACCGAAGTTCTTCGATTCATTGGCAGAGCATCAACCGTTTCAGGAGGCAGTCAAATTCAATGGGGATGTGCTGGTTGTTCATGGAACGTCAGATGAGATTATCCCAGTCGATTACGCATTCCTGTATCAAAAGGTATTCTGGATGCGTCAGGAAGGTCGCTGCGATAAGGAGATTATCTTCCAGGGAGATCACACCTTCTCTTCGGGCAAGGAGCGGGAACAGTTGATTACTCGGACTAGAGAGTGGCTAGGCGAGCGCCAGAAGATTGAACAGGATTGGCAACACTGGATGATCTAAGTCAAAAGTCACGGGGAGTAACTTGGAAAAGCGCCTCCTTCGGGGTAAAATAGAGAGGTAAGCATCCTATCCGTGTCTGGAGGTTGGCAGCAATGACATTACCCGCACTATTCATTGCGCATGGTTCTCCCACTCTGGCGTTGGAGAGCAGTGACTACACTCAATTTTTGAACGAGCTTGGAGACAGGCTGCCGGCTCCAAAGGCCGTCGTTGTATTTACCGCACACTGGGATTGTCCCGAGCCTTCGGTGACGATGGATGAGTCCCATCAGACCCTGCATGATTTTTACGGATACGCTTCAGCGATGTATAACATACAGTACCCTGCAGCTGGGCAGACCGATGTTGCGAGCGAGATTTGTGCGTTATTCTCACGTAGCAACTTGCCACATCGACCTGTTCGAGGACGCGGACTGGATCATGGCGTATGGGTGCCGCTGTTGCATATGTACCCCGAAGCCAACATTCCGGTTATTGCCGTATCGGTAGACTCGCTGCGTTCCCCGCAAGAGCAGTATGATATCGGACGCATGCTGGAGCAACTTAGACATGATAACGTGCTGATCATCGGTAGTGGTGGAACGGTTCACAATCTAAGAATGCTGGCACAGGATGATGAGCCACAAGACTGGGCCGTAGAGTTCGATGACTGGCTTGGGGAGCGTCTGCAGCAATGGAATACCAGAGAATTGTTTTTGTATGAAAAAAAAGCTCCTCATGCGCGGACGGCAGTTCCGTCCTATGGCATGGAACATCTGGCACCATTGTTCTACGCGATGGGCACAGCAGATATGTCTCGCACAGCGAAGCGATTGTTTCAATCGTATGCCAGCGGCACGTTAAGTTTGAATTGCTGGCAGTTTGGAGACGGCATATAACTTGGAGCAGATAAGAACAGACTAGATCTATGTCTATAAATAAACAAAAAGGTTCCTGCGGTCAGTTGGTTGACTGCGTGGAACCTTTTTTTGGTGTTCAGGGCGTCATAGCGTTGAAATATATTAAAGTACCACCTGTAGCCTCGCTTATAGGACTATTTGCGAATTTCGAACAACTCACATTCGGTACGTGAGTGATAGGCCAGTTCACTAACACTGGACTGAACAACAACGGTTTTCTCATCAAATCGGATGATAATACCTCCAGAGTCAATCTGGTGGTTATCTTTGAATACCCGGATTTTATGTTTTGAGGTCATGGCTTCCTGGAAATCGGCGTCAGTTACGAGACGGCGCTGCGTAGGCATAGAGATACTCCTTTGTTCTGTTGGACTTTATACCATCATAATATGGGATTCTATAGGTGAGCAAGTGTATGCAACTGGATATGAGCAGCTTGCGTTGTAACGCTTTGGAAAATTAGAGTTATATTTGTGATATATATCATTGCAAATGTAAAAATGTGCAAAAAAATAAAGTCTGTATAGCTAACGAAATGCTATATTCTTTTCCTGATCTATAAAGTAAACTAAGCGTAATCATGTTATATGCTACGGAAAAATCGCATGCTGACGGGGATGGTAGGCTGTTCTCAAAGTGCAAGTTCATTAGGACAATGCAACAGAGGAGCGAGAAATTTTGGTTTCAGCTCGCTAGACATCAGAGTACAAACATCATTTTACTGCTTGGCGGAGTTGCATTGGGCATGAGGAATTATGAATGAACAAGGGGGAGAAATTGGAGTGATTCATTGTACCTGTCGTGCCTTATGGAAGATCGCACTGGTCTTTGTGTTAGTGTTTACTGCATTATCGGCAGGGCTCGGAACAACACGATCCGCGCACGCGGAAGAGTGGTATGAAAAGTATCTGGGAGAGATACAGCTATTTCCTTACGGGTTTGTGCCCAAAGGTTGGGAGTTTGCTGCGGGACAAAAGATGAGCATTCAGGACAATCAAGCTTTGTATACTGTGCTTGGTACGACTTATGGGGGCAATGGTCAATCCGACTTTGCATTGCCGGACCTCACATCACTTCCTATACCTGATGGTATGGGGTACTACATAGCTACGGATGGAGTATATCCCAGGGGGAGTGCGCCTGGATATGCTGGCGAAGTGCGCATTTTCCCATACAGTTATGTACCTGATGGCTGGCTGAAGCTGGATGGCAGAACTTATAATACTCAGAATTACCCACAGCTATACTCTGTAATTGGTTCTCAGTATGGCTCTCAGGATGGTCAAAGTTTCACTTTGCCAAGTTTCAGTGCACTGCTGCCGAACACACCACTATATTTTGCTGTTTCGACTGTTTCTTTTGGTAACCAGAATGGAACAGATATTGGCAGTCTAAATAGTAATGTATTAGTAGGTCAGACCATACCATTTCTTGTTCCGATGCAGACCAATTGGAGTGCTAGCGATGGGAGAACGTTACGCTTACAGAATTATCAAGCTCTTTTTGCACTCGTGGGATGGAAGTTTGGTGGCGATGGACGGAGTACATTTGCTATCCCGGATTTGAGAAATAACTCTTATAATTTTCAATATTATACTGTGGATACAGGGATATATCCTACTCGTGGTGATCGAGGAGGTGGCCCCTCTGCAGTCGCAGGAACAAATACAATTTATACCGTAGCTACTGGAAAGACGGTGCGAGTTAACAGCTCGGATATGATGGGCAATGTGCCTGATAGTGCGAATGCTAAGGGAGTTTCGCTGCGCACTCAGCCGCAGTATGGAACGGTTACGCAAGACAGTAACGGTTTTATTTATCAGGCTCCAAACGGCTATTTCGGTAATGATAGCTTTACAGTGAGAACATACAACGATAATGGATTTGCTACGGGCTATTCAACGGTTCAAATCAAGATAGAGCAACCTGTACCACCTGTAGTAACCGGTGTTAGCGATGGGGGAATATACAATCGTACGGTCAATCCCGTATTTACCTCTGGTACGGCAATTTTGAATGGCAGTCCATTTGCAAGCGGCTCGCCGGTAACTGCGGAAGGAAACTATACGCTACTGGCAGCGAACAGATATGGAATGACACAGGTTCAATTTACGATTGATCTTACACCACCGACGGTAAGTGGAGTCACGAACGGTGGACGTTATACAGTGCCGCCGACGATTACGTTTAGCGATGGAACTGCTACACTAAATGGTACGGCATTTGCGAACGGAGGTCAGGTCAGTCAGGAAGGTAGTTATACACTGATCGTCACTGACGCGGCAAACAATAGTTCAACGATCGTATTCAGTTACTATGCACCACGTCAACTGACTTTTGACAGTGACGGTGGAGCAAGCGTAGCCACGCAACCTCTGTATTATGGCGATCATGGTGTTGAGCCAACCGCTCCAACACGGACCGGCTATACATTTATCGGTTGGTATAGCGATGTAGCGCGAACGCAATCTTTTAATTTTGAAAATACGGCGATTACGACGGATACACAGCTGTATGCAGGCTGGAGGCTTAATCAGTATACGGTTAGCTTTGATAGTAGTGGCGGAACAGCTATAGCGAATATCCCGGTGAATCATGGTTTGACCATTAGTGAACCGACAGCGCCAACACGAACAGGCTATACGTTTAACGGCTGGTTCACGGATGTGGGTCGCATACATCTCTTTAGATTTGAGAATACAGCAATAACACAGAATACACAGCTGTATGCGGAGTGGTTTTTGAACCATTACACGGTTAGCTTTAACAGCAGTGGTGGTACGGCAGTAGCGGATGTACCAGTGAATCATGGCTCTACGCTTAGTGCACCAACTGCGCCAACGCGGACGGGATATACGTTTACAGGTTGGTTCAGCGATCCTAGCCGCACACAACTGTTCAATTTTTCTAGTACGGAGATAACGGGAAATACACAGCTGTACGCTGGCTGGAGTATCAATCAATATACCGTTAGCTTTAATAGCGTCGGAGGTACAGCTGTATCAGATGTTCCGGTCACGTATGGCTCCACGATCAGTGCACCAACGGCGCCAACACGAACAGGTTACACCTTTACTAGCTGGTATAGTGATGCGGAACAAACGCAGCTGTTTAACTTTGCGAATACACCGATCACGACAAATACACAACTGTATGCGGGCTGGAATATCAATCAGTACAGCGTCAGCTTTGATAGTAACGGAGGTACAGCGGTAGCGGATCGTCAGATCGACTACGGCACGCTCTTGAGTGAGCCGACTGCTCCAACGCTAACGGGTTATACATTTGGCGGTTGGTATACAGATGCGGCGCATACACAGCGCTTTGAATTTGCTAGTATGCCAATAACGGTGGATACACAGCTGTATGCAAGCTGGACGCTCCAATCATATACGGTCACGTTCGACGTATATCAGGGAGATCATGCTAATGTGCCTGATCAGACGATAACGTACGGTGCACTGATTACGCGTCCTACAGATCCGGTACGTACGGGCTATACGTTTACCAATTGGTACGCAGATGCGGCACATACGCTGCCATTCGACTTCCAGACGATCATTACTGACTCGGTTACCTTGTATGCAGGTTGGAGCACGAATCAATATGTAGCCAGCTTCGAAAGTAATGGTGGTACTCTAGTGAGCGAGCAATTGCTCGACTATGGTGATCCGGTGCAGGAGCCACAACAGCCGAGCCGACTCGGGTATACCTTTACCGGCTGGTATATTGATGCGGGCTTAGAGCAGCGTTTCGATTTTGCCACATCGTCTATTCAGGATCATGTTCAGCTATATGCAGGCTGGGAACGCATTCTCTATACCGTTAGCTTTGATACGACCGGAGGCTCTGATATAACGGATATGCGTGTCGGACATGGCGATCAGTTAACCTTAATAAATGAGCCAACTTCGGATACGGAAGGTCAAGTCTTTGCCGGTTGGTTTGCAGATTCGCAGCTCACGGTTAAGTTTGATTTTAGTCAGCCGATCCAGTCGGATGTAACTTTGTATGCTAAATGGGCAGTTCAAGTACAGCAGATTACATTTGATACGGATGAAGGCACTACAATTGCTCCACAGACCGTTGCTTATGGCGACCTTCTGTCTCGTCCAACCGATCCAGAGCGCACAGGTTATACGTTTGCTGGCTGGTTTACCGATTCGGGACAGCCATTTGATTTTGCAACAACTACTGTAGTGGCAGATATGACGTTGTATGCAAAATGGAACATAGCCGTGCGAACCGTCACCTTCCAGACGGATGGTGGAACGACGATACAGGCTATTGAAATAAATAACGGAGAGATGTTATCTCGTCCAAGCGATCCGGTGCGAACGGGATATACGTTTACGGGATGGTACTCGGATATCGCACGTAGTCAGCCGTTTGATTTTGCGACAGCGACCATAAATGCAGATATGACGTTATATGCGGGGTGGACGCTTATACCACCACCAGGCGGTGGTAACTCCGGAAACAATGGAAATACAGGGAACAGTGGCGGTAGTGGAGATAGTGGAAGCAACGAAAGTGGGGGAGGCTCCAACTCCAATTCCAGCCCGATCTCAAGCGGTAATCCTTCTAATAATTCAAGTTCTACACAGGCAACCGTGTCCATTCCTGCAGGGCAGGCTGGCGAGCTTCGGCTAGGCACAGGAGTGCTCCTTGAAGTTCCAGCTGGTGCTTCGGATCAGCCGTTAGAAATTAAAGCCACCGTGGTAGACACACCGGTGACTGGTTTAGCCAGCAATGAGCGCGTTGTAAGTCAGGTGGTGGAATTCACCAAAAACACGCAGGGCAATTTCAAAATTCCAGTGAAATTAACACTAACTTTTGACCCGACTTCAGTTCTTAGCAATGAGAAGCTTGCGGTCTTTTACCAGCAACAGCCGAATACGCCATGGACAATGGTTGAAGACGGCAAAGTGGATGGGAACAATATCAGCGTAGATGTGAATCACTTTACACGTTTTGCTGTGATGGCAGTTCCGGCAACGATAGCTGTTCCTACAGAAGCTAATTTTAGTGATATTGAAGGTCACTGGGCATCCGCCAGCATCCGTGAAGCGGCTGCACTCGGTATCGTAAATGGTTACTCGGATGGAAGCTTCCGTCCAGGGACACATGTTACACGAGCAGAATTTACAGCAATGCTTGTACGGATGCTGAAGCCGGTGTCTGAGCAAGAAAATACTATCTCAACCATGCCTTCTTTCACAGATGAGGCTCAGATCGGAGCATGGGCACATGATGCTATTGCACAGGCGAGCGCGCTAGGTTGGATTCAAGGCCATGCGGACGGAAACTTCCGTCCGAACGTTTCAATTACACGTGCGGAGATGGCCGTTATGGTCAGCCGTGCGCTGACACTGACTGATGTTGCAGCCGAATCTTCCTTTACTGATGCAGCCAGCATACCTGCTTGGGCAAGCCAGGCAGCAGCTCACATGCAGCAATCGGGTCTGATGAAAGGTCGAGTCAATGGAGCATTTGATTCTTCAGCACTGACAACCCGTGCGGAAGCAGCACAGGTATTGATGAATGCACTCCGACATAAATGAACCCGCTTCGGAAATAGACCTCTCTTGCCGTTTTACGATGTCATATCGTAAAACGGCTTTTTGTTATTTTTGTATCTTATTCACTACTCGGAACGAGATGGAGCAGTCTTGTTAAGAACAAGACTGAAGTAATAAATGAGATGTTATGGGAAAGGTTTGTGTGGATCATGGAATAATGGGACATAAAAAAAGCCCCGCTCCCAGGGGGGACGGGGAGCGGGGCTGCAGCGGTATTGATTATTCGTTAAGCTGTTTTGGCACTAACGGTTGGTGTGTCTTTGGGGTTGTTACCTTTGTTACGGCTGAACAATCCGCGAAGGTAAGGCAGTACCCAGTGATCCAGACCGATTTTACCAGCATTTGCACCAGCGACTACAAGGAAGATCTGCATCAGTACCAGTTGAGCATTCGTGCTCACTGTACCCGAGAAGAGGAACGCGAAGTTCATGACCAATGCCATCAGTGCAGCGAGTGTTGTGAAGCATCCAAGGATGAGACCCAGACCTACAAGGAATTCACCAAGTGGGATGATGAAGTCGAACAATCCAGCGTTTGGTACAGCGAATTTCTCTAAGAACGTTCCCCACCAAGCTTGAACGGTAGGATTCTCACCAGTAGCTTTGCCAACTGCGCCTGCAAGGAACCCGCCAGCTTGGAATCCGCCAGTCAATTTGCTCCATCCGTGAGTCATCCAATCGTAACCGATGTACACCCGAAGTACTGTCAAAATCCACATTGCCACTTTGTTTTCTCTAAGCCATTGGTTGAAGCTGAACATATAAACCACTCCTTCATGGAATCTAGTGTGTGTTGTTTTTGTTTTTCTAAGTGATCACCTTTGATGTCTTTATTGTATAGTCCGAGGGTTGTTTTGTTTGTGATAAAAATCACAATCTAGTTCAAATTTTAAGTAAGCTTTGAGAAGTTCACAGTTAGGACACATTTGGTTTCTTGTGCATTGTTTCAAATGAAGGTTTTGGGGTAAGCAATTGCTCCCAAATCAAAGACAAACCACTGTTCATATGATTAAATGGAAAGAAAACGTGAAATGGTCTTCTACATGAGCTATTCATCCGCATCTTAGATCCAGCCATATCGCTTCAGGAGGTACATTGAATTGAAGCTTTTCCCATGGAAACGAACTGCATCCGCTACGTCCCTACTTATCCTTGCCCTCAGTCTTGCCGCGTGTCAGAACAAAGAGTTAGCCCAGATGCCAGAGCAGCCTAATAATGTTCCAGCACCCGTACAGGAGGAGCAAGTCGTCGAAGAACCAGCAAAAGCTCTATTTACTGCGCCACTTACAGGTTTGCCTTCTAATGAAGCAATTACGAACAGACCCTTGGCTGTAATGATTAATAATGCTCCTGCCGCGAGACCTCAATCAGGCTTAAGTTCAGCAGATATTATTTTGGAGGTGCTTGCAGAGGGTGGTATCACCCGGTTCATCGCAATATTCCAGAGTGAAGGCGGCGCTGAGACGGTGGGACCTGTGCGTAGCATCAGACCATATCTGATCCAGCTGGGCGAGAGCTATGACGGAGTGCTTGTTCATGCAGGCGGTAGCCCGGAGGCGTATTCCATTTTGCAACGACAACAAAAACAACATATGGATGAAATATCAAACGGTGGGCCGTATTTTTGGCGTTCTTCGGATCGTAAAGCTCCGCATAATCTATACACCTCTGTGGACAAGCTGAGAGAAGGCGCCGATATCAAGGGTTACAGTCACGATAGTGTATCGCCTGTCTATACCTATAATGAAGAAGGTTCTACTTCTAGCGGAGAGACGGCGAAGCAATTCGAAATTCATTATTTATTGAATAGTTACCTTGTGACGTATGATTATGATGAAGTTAGCGGACGATATATGAGATTGGTTAACGGCAAAGCCGATCAGGATATGGATAATGGTGAACAGCTTGGAGCAGCCAACATTATTGTAGCGGGTGCAGATCACAAAGTACTCGACGATGTAGGTCGATTGTCCGTCAACCTGGAGCAAGGCGGGGAAGCGATGTTATTCCAGAAGGGCAAAATGATCCGTGGACAGTGGGAGAAGAAGCAAGGCGATATTATTCGTTTTGTGCAGGATGGCAGTGAGGTAGCGCTTGTGCCGGGTAAGACGTTCATTAGCATTGTGCCGAATCAGCCGAGTTTTTCGGGCCACGTGAAGCTGAGCGAGCAATAAGTGAGTGCAGTGCGAATTGTATAATCTTAATAGATGACAATGAATGGATCTCTTTTATGAAAATGAGATTGCCGTCCAAGCTGATTATTGTACCCTTTTGTAAACGCAGTGTAAAATCTAGCCTTGAATTTGCCAGTCATACCAAATAATTAAGATTCATTTCAGATTAATGTGATAAGAATATAAAAAAGGATCACACCTTTTGTACAAACCATGAAACAAATATGATAAGATATCAAAGGTTGTCATTTCATGTTTCATCGGTTATCGGCAATTTCTCGTAAAGGGGATAGAGCTATGAAGCTTAAGAAGAAGAAGGATATATTTTTTGAAACACTGGAGAACATGGCAGATACGGTTGTTCAAGCGGCAGATTATTTCTCCCAGCATGTTTCCAACCTTCAGGATGTGACTCTTTTTGCCAATGAAATGAAGAAGTACGAGTCGAAATGTGATGATTACGTGCATACGATCATTACAGAACTCAACAAAACATTTATCACGCCGATCGAACGCGATGATATTATGGAGCTGACAACAACACTTGATGACGTATTGGACGGAATCGAAGCAACGGCTTCCCGTTTCTATATGTACCAACTGACGGATCCAGACGAGTATATCGTTCAATTTGCTGATATTCTGCGCCAATCGGCTTACGAAATTCAGAAGGCGATTCATTTGCTGTCACAGAAAAAATTGCTCGCTATCCGTGAGTACACCATTCGTTTGAATGATCTGGAAAACCAGGGCGACGAAGTACTGCGCATGTGTATCAAAAATCTCTTCGCTACCGTGTCAGATCCAATTGAACTGATCAAGCGCAAAGAAATTTATGAGCGTCTTGAGACGACGACGGATGCTTGCGAACATGTAGCGAACGTGCTTGAGTCTATCATCATGCGTAATTCTTAAGGAGCCAGAGAATAATGGAAACAACGATTTGGGTATTAGGTATAGTCGTCTTCCTTGCACTGGCGTTTGACTTCATCAACGGTTTTCATGACACGGCTAATGCCATTGCCACATCGGTATCAACACGGGCACTGACGCCGAGACGTGCGATTCTGCTCGCAGCCGTCATGAACTTTGTCGGTGCAATGATGTTTACGGGTGTTGCGAAGACGATTGGGGGGAGTGTGACTGACCCCACCAAGCTAGATAACGGGATTGAGGTCGTCATCGTCACCTTGATCTCGGCGATTATCTGGAATCTTGTAACCTGGTGGTTCGGAATTCCTTCTTCATCCTCTCATGCACTGATTGGAGCGTTGGCAGGAGCTGTGTTCGTGGGTGCAGGATCGGACAAAGTGAAGTGGAGTGGATTTATTGATATCGTAGGAGGTTTGTTATTATCACCTCTGATTGCATTTGCCATAGGTTATGTGGTCATGATTATTCTTAAATACATTTTCGCCAAACGCAGTCCGCATAACGTGAACAAAGGATTCCGTACTGTACAGATCTTCACAGCGGCACTACAAGCGTTCACGCATGGTACGAATGATGCACAAAAAGCGATGGGGATTATCACCTTTGCTCTCGTTGCAGCCAAAGTACAAGACCATTTGGAGGTTCCACTGTGGGTTAAAATCTCTGCAGCAACAGCCATGGCACTTGGTACTTCCATTGGTGGTTGGAAAATCATCAAAACGATGGGAACCAAAATCTTTAAAATCGAACCGATTAATGGCTTCGCTGCAGACTTGTCAGCAGCTTCCGTTATTTTCACTGCGACGTTACTACATCTTCCGGTAAGTACAACGCATGCAATCACATCCGCGATTCTGGGTGTTGGTTCTGCTAAACGTTTCTCTGCCGTAAAATGGGGACTAGCTGGACGGATCATTATTACATGGTTCATTACGATTCCAATTACTGCTGCATTAGCAGGTTTGCTGTACTGGATCATTTTCTAATAGAGGTTGTTCAAAAAGTCCGCTTTTGAGACCTTTTTGAACACGTACTAATAAGAAAAATGTTCCTAATCATTACGAACAAGCTAATCACAATTGTTCATAACATTGTGAATATCGGGATATGTGGATAATTATACAACCAAAAAGAAGAGACGCCTGTGCATGAACGTGTGGACAGGCTGGATATGTGGATAGCCATCCGTGGAATGATAAACCAAAAGATATTTATCCTGTGGATACAGGGAACTGTGGATAGGGAATGAGAGAAGCCAACAGGGTTGGCTTTTTTTGTTGTCGTGTTCACAGGAGCTTCTATACGTAGCAAGGACTAGCGGGTGGTTGCAGGAGACGATATGATGATTAAATTGTACAATAGCGTAAAGGATATTAGGACAAGGACGTGGTCTAATTTATGATACGTACACTCGCGATTACACGAGATCATCAAGTCTCCGTAAATGTGCCACTTGCAGAGCTAGATTTGAATGACTATGCCTGGGTATGGGCAGATTTTAACCAGCCTACGGACGAAGAGAGCCGTATGTTGGATACATATTTTCATTTTCACCCCTTAGCGATAGAGGATTGTCTGCATGTATTGCAGCGTCCAAAGCTCGACTATTATGATAATTTACAGTTTCTCGTGTTACATGCCTTGAATCCAGTCACGTTGGAAGCGGAAGAGGTAGACTTGTTTCTAGGAACTAACTTCTTAGTTTCATTCCATCATGGAGCACTTGAAGAGGTCGATGAGGCTTGGGAGCGGTTATTGCATCACGCACATGAACGAACGATCTGGGCTCGCGGTCCTGTAGCTGCAGCCTATACCGTGATGGACAAACTCGTCGATCATTATTTTCCGTCCTTGTTTGCCATTGAAGATGAGTTGGCAGAACTGGAGAACCGGGGTGGCAAGGAGTCAGTAGAGGATCTGATGAACCAGGTGTTCGACTTGCGAAGTAGACTGCTCAAGCTCAGACGGACGGTTGTCCCTATGAGGGATCTGCTCTACCGAGTGATTAATTCCCAGCATGTGCAGCGGACAGGAGAGCATACAGCGTATTTTACGGATATCTATGATCATCTGCTCAAGCTGACGGATATGATCGAGGCTGATCGAGAAATGACGGCAGATCTGCGTGATAGCTACATCTCGCTCAACTCCAATCGAATGAATCAGATTATGAAAACACTCACGGTGATTACAACGGTATTTATGCCACTTACGCTGATCGCGGGTATTTATGGGATGAATTTTGCTTATATGCCTGAGTTACAGTGGAAATTCGGGTATGGTGCGGTACTTTTATTGATGTTTGTGCTAGGCGGCAGCATGGTGGCATGGTTTGTGAAGCGTGGATGGTTCAAGTGAGAATATAGAACTCCGAATATTACATCAGTATAGGCCACAAAGCAAAATCTCAGGTAGTGTTAATGCTCAAGAGATCGGTTGCCAAGTGGCCTTTATGATCTTCTATATATATAAGGGAAATCAAATGTATCCACATGTGAATAAGTTTTCGGCAGCCAATAAGATGTGCATAACTTTTGAGTTTGTCACTGTAGCTGTGGTTGGAGGCTCTACACTTCCACTACAAAAGAAGCAGCGGCTGTCTCTGCCCCGTTCACAATAATGGTTAGCGTGTGCAGACCGGCATAATATTTTCTCGTTGTAATCACCTTGAACGATTGCTTCGTAGTTACTCGAGTTCTTCCTGGCGGGTAGACTTTGTCGGAGCACTTGAACCGTTTGGGTGCCTGTTTGCCATTGGCCTTCATATAGCCCATCTCGTATTCAATCCGCAGCATCTGTGCTTCTCCGCTCTCATTCACCACATCGAACGAAAAATGAAGTTCTTCGCCAATGGCCACGGTCTCCTGCGCAAGCGTTAGATGTTCAATATGAATGGCGTCCTGTTCATGGTAACCGAATAAACGAAGTGCTTGAACATGTCCTTGCTTGAGTAGGGAACGACACGCGTGACGTACAATCCAGTCGGTATGTTCATGCTGCCCATACCAGGTAGAAGCGAGATCCAGAACCAGATCAGGATGATCCTTCGAGATGTCATTGAGATGGTTCGCCACACTTTTCCGCACATAGAGTGACTCGTCCTGCTTCAATGCATGGAGAATAGGGAGTGCTGGCGACGGATCGCTGATCAAGCTTCGGAGCTTCGAGCCCCAAGGTAAACGGGGACGGCTGCCTTCGCTTGCTAATCTGCGGATATGCTCGTTCGGACTGCCTGTCCATTCCATCAGGTGTTTCATCGTTTCAGTTGGATAACGCTCAATAAACGGGCATACCGCAAACTCCGAACTGGAATATGGTGTGAAGACAGTTAAGTACTTCATGGATAATTCGTAGTGTTCTGGCTCAAGTCCATTGACTTCGATGTAATCGGGTACGAACAGATACTCGACGCCGCGCATGTCCGGTGCAGCCTGCTCAATAACTTGTAACGCATCCTCATAACGATCTGGAAGCACTTCGGTTAGAGAGAGGGTAATCCGGCGAATTCTTGCCTTGAATTCCAAAGTGTCCCAGCCTTCGGCAAATACAAGCTCTTGAAAATGATGGGTGTCCAGTGTGGGATGGAATTGTTGCAGTAGTTTACCCGTTCGTTCTATTAATGCAGGTGTGTACTTATCTTTGAAAAGTTCCATCAGTCTGCCTCCTTGTTTCTTATGTAGTGTCTAAAATTCGTTGTAGGTTATGTTCAATATGCCCGACCCACTGATGTGTGCAATGGTTAAGTTAACATATATAGTATACCTTAATTCGAGCGAATAAGAACATAAGTTCTTAATAAAGATAAAAAATGAAGGCACCTTCCTTCTTCAAGGAGGTGCCAGAGCGAGCATTAACGTTTGCTACTTTTGGGACGACGTTTGGTGGAACTCGTTTTACGTTTTACCGTGTTGCTACGGCGACGAGGCGTTGTTGTCGTTTTTTTACGACGTTTACGTGGCCGAGGAGATGAATACTCTTCATAATCCGCATCTGCCTCGCTGTTATTGCTTTTCCCTTTGCCAAATGGCAGAATTCCCATCACCAGCTTCATCATCGGTGCCATCTGCTGAATACCACCGACAACCTTTTGCATTTTGCCGATGCCGCTCATGATGCCATCAATACCACCGAAGCGGTCAATCATTCCTTTTAATTCACCGATGTTGGCAAGTGAGAATCCAGAGCTACCAGATGATGCAGGTTCTTGAACCGGAATTGGCGCACTGACTGGGGCACCTCCGGCATAAAAATTGGGGGCAGGTGCGCCTTGCCCATAAGGAACCAGTCCAGATGCCTCCACTTCTGCGAAGTTTGGATAATAGGGTTCCACACCAGGATACATGGACTGAACCGGAGCCTCATTTAATGAACGCTGGATAACGCCTGGCGGTGCATAGGCAGAAGTATATGCTTGCCGTTGCCGATGAGGATGGGAAGACGGGCGTTGCCGTGGCGTAGGCGGGCGGTGATAATAATGCTGTGGCATAAACAATCACGTTCCTTCTATGTTGGATTTCGGAATTGCGTTCCCTCAGCTTGGTGCCAAATATACATAACAGGGCCGAGATGGAACTCCCTTTTGATATACTGTATGTCATTCGCGGAGAGACGGCGTAGGCGGGTATCCCGGAAAACGGGATATTTGCGGATTTGGGCGCAGGGCATCAGAGGAGAATCTATGATGTATTGGATAGTTCGGACACAAAATTGTAACATTTAGGATGATTAAAATCCTACATATTTAATCGGGAATATACAGGCGAAAAACTGGATATACCGCGGGATTATGACCTGTTGTACACGGTGAGAGGACAATAGTTCTTTTGAAAACGGTAACATGTATTTTTATTCTGCACTGCGTGAAATCGTTAACGCTTGAAATACCAACTCAGGATGCGTACAATGGGGGTACACAGTAACCGCTAGGGGATGATGATAAAATGCAGCTGAAAAAGCTAAATGATAAAAGTATTGAGCAATTATTCGAAGCGATCTTAACGTTAAAAGATATTGAAGAATGTTATGTGTTCTTTGATGATCTATGCACAGTAAATGAGATTCAATCGATGTCTCAACGTTTGGAAGTTGCGCGTATGCTCGGTAAAGGCAACACGTATAATCAGATTGAAGCGGAGACAGGCGCAAGTACTGCGACGATTTCCCGTGTTAAACGCTGCCTGAACTATGGTAACGATGGTTATAAAATGACCTTGGAACGTCTGGGACGCTAATGATGAAAAAACCGGGTGTACTTATCATTAGTCACGGCTCTCAGGAGCAGATCTGGGTTGACTCCGTCGATGACGCGATCGCTCAATTGAACCTTCCTGAAGCTATGCCTGTTGAAGCCGGTTTTCTTGAACTTGTAGAAGGACGCCTGATCCAGGACGGTATCGACCGACTGGAGGCACAAGGTGTTACCGATCTCTTAGTTGTACCTCTATTTGTATCTTCCGGCAGCACGCATGTGGATGAGATAGAGTATGCGATTGGCGCCAAAGACGCGCCAGAACGCGAAACTGATCTGGAACCGTTCCATGTCACAGCCAAGGTGCACTTCGGCTATCCCGTCGATAACGACCCTGATATTGCGGTCATGGTTTGGGATAAAGTGAAGTCACTGTCACAGAAGCCTGAGCAAGAAACGATTCTGCTGGTGGGTCATGGAAGTATCCGTGATGGGTTCCGTCAGCGCTGGGAAGCGGGTATTGCTTCACTTGCGGAACGGGTTCGTGAGGTTAGTGGTGTTGCACACACCGATTATGCTTTGCTTAATCCGGAGAGCGTGTATGATAAGGCGAAGTATTGGAGTGAAGAGCGGGGGAGCCGAGTAATCGTGGCGCCGCTGTTTTTGAGTGCCGGTTATTTCACCATGAACGTTATTCCGGAGCGCCTGAAGGATCTGAATTATGCATACAGTGGTGAGACATTGCTGCCACATTCGCTCTTAGGTCAGTGGCTAGAGCGGCAGATTCGTATTTTGTTAGACCGATGTCATGCGACTGAGGTGTAAAGCTTTCTTTTGAAGAAAGCAATGCTAAAGAAATGCTAGAACTTCCTTGTGTCCGTGCATTATAAGAAAAATTAAACACTAAGATTTCTGATAAGCTCCCATCATAGTTAAGTGTAGATAATCAACACGTCTACGGAAACTATGATGGGAGTTTTTGCAATGTCCGAATAAAGTTCGAATAATCCTAAGAGAAACGCTAGAATGACAACTTGTTCTTGAAATTACGATTTATTGTAAGCGTTCCCGTGTTATAATGTACGAAGTTGTATACAAGTTACCTAAAACGTTTTCTGTTTTATGATTTCATACTCTGAAAGTGAGGTTCAGTGATGATTAAAGTAACGGAAGATAATCAATATGTTGAATTGACAAGCCCGACAAGTATGCCGAAGGCATCGGGATTTCTGTGGAATGAGAAGATGATGATTCATGTGAATTGCCGGGGGTATGCTGTGGCTCAATTCATGCAACCGGAACCTGCCAAATATTCATATGCACCCAATCTGGAAGCCAAGACGTTTATGCAACCAGAACAGCCATACTATGCCCATCATCCAGGACGATTCGTATATATCAAGGATGAAGAAAGTGGCGAACTTTTCTCAGCCCCGTATGAACCCGTTCGTAAACAGGCCGACGAATATACTTTCGCTGTAGGCAAAAACGATATTCATTGGAGAGTTGCCCAAGACGACATTTGCATCGAAATGTCCCTGCGTTTACCGAAGGAAGATGTGATGGAGCTATGGCGTGTGCGAGTGACGAACCTGTCTTCGAGAAAACGCAAGCTTAGTATATATCCGTATTTTACGGTCGGCTATATGTCCTGGATGAACCAATCCGGTTCATATGTGGAGAATTTACAGAGCATCGTCTGCTCGGCCATTACGCCGTACCAGAAATATCAAGACTATAGCAAAATCAAGAACTATAAGGACAAGACCTATCTGCTTGCGGAGCATAAGCCAGTCTCATGGGAAGTGAATCAAGAGAGCTTCGAAGGTGAAGGTGGACTTCATGCTCCTTCCGCTCTTCAATCGGATACACTACGTGGTGGAGATGCACGGTATGAGACGCCTGTGGCTGTGCTGCAATATAGATTGGAGCTGGATGCAGGCGCGGAGCAGGACTATCGCTTTATCTTTGGCCCGGCTTATGATGAAGCAGAGATTGAGAGCATCCGTCAGCATTACTTTTTGAGCAAAAATCAGAATGGGCAGGACGGCTTCACCGCAGCCGAGCAGGAATATGCGGATTATGTTGCCGCAGGGCAAGGCAATATCCAGATCGAGACGCCGGATCATTGGCTGGATAACATCGTGAATCATTGGCTACCTCGCCAGATGTACTATCATGGTAAGACTAATCGTCTATCCACCGATCCGCAGACGCGTAATTATTTGCAGGACAATATGGGCATGAGCTATATTCAGCCACAGATTGCGAGGGCTGCCTTCCTGACTGCCATGTCCCAGCAGCAGATTAGCGGCGCGATGCCAGACGGTATTATTTTGCACCCAGACGCAGAGCTGAAATACATTAACCAGATTCCTCATACCGACCACTGTATCTGGCTTCCGGTCTGCCTCAAGACGTATTTGGATGAGACGCATGATTATAGCATTTTGGAGGAACAGGTTGCTTTTGCAGATAGTGAGCAGCAGGCTTCGGTAGTGGAACATATGAATCTTGCGATGCGCTGGTTGATCCATGAGCGGGATGGTCGAGGACTGAACTACATCAATCAGGGTGACTGGTGTGATCCGATGAACATGGTAGGATACAAAGGCATCGGAGTATCCGGCTGGCTGACGATTGCGACGGCATATGCATTTAATGTGTGGGCAGATATTGCTGAAGAGGCGGGGCATGCTGAGGTTGCAGGAGAATTCCGTCAGGAAGCCACGCAGACCAATGCCGTAGCGAATGAGTATCTGTGGGATGGTGACTGGTATGCGCGTGGCATTACGGATGATAACGTCGTGTTTGGTGTGAGCACGGATGTGGAAGGACGCATCTATATCAATCCTCAGAGCTGGGCACTCATGAGTGGTGCCGCGGATCAAGAGAAGCGGGAGAAGTTAATTCGCTCGGTAGAAGAGCAACTGGAGTCACCATACGGCGTGGAGAAGCTCGCTCCGTCCTTCACAGCTATGCGTGAGGATGTCGGACGGGTTACGCAAAAGCATCCGGGAAGCGCAGAGAACGGAGCAGTATATAACCACGCGGCAGCGTTTTACATTTATGCATTGTATCTGGTAGGAGAGAAGGACAGAGCCTATCGTCTGCTGCGTAAAATGATCCCTGGCCCAAATTCCGAGGATATGATCCAGCGTGGGCAACTGCCTGTATTTATTCCGAATTATTATCGCGGAGCCTATCGCCAATTCCCACGTACAGCCGGGCGCTCCAGTCACCTGTTTAACACAGGCACGGTACCTTGGGTTTATCGTTGTGTGATTGACGGTCTGTTCGGATTGCAGGGACATCCGCAAGGACTTTTAGTTCGCCCACAACTGCCTGAGGATTGGAACAAAGCTTCAGTTACACGTTTGTTCCGCGGGGCTGAGCTACAAGTAAACATGGAGAAGAATGCGTCTGTGAAGGCGATGGAAGTTTATGTGGATGGTCAACAGGTTGAAGGTGATGTCATCACAGATATTCAAGCTGGGGTAAAATATGATGTATTGGTGAAATTACCTGTGTAGAAATACTTTTGTATAACTGCTTTTAATAATAATCTGCAGTTATCCTTGTAGAACATAGTTTGCAGTAAATATTGAGCGGTCTTTACTTTCATAAATACGAGTAAGATCTGGTGCTCTGAAGAATAGCGCATATTAAAACTGTCTCCTTAATGTGGGGGCAGTTTTGCTATATTGATTTATTTTGAGATTAGTTTTTTGTCAGAATGAACAAAACTCACTCAAGCTTCCAACTCTCTACCTATATTAGTTGTGGATTAGATTTCCCAATAATTATCGGAATGATTACATTGCAATGCAAAGGCGACTTCGTAGATCGAGGTCGTTTTTTTATGTAGCATGTAGGGCGTGTCTTATGACCCTGAGAGAGGGAGATTTTGCTGAATTAACGTACCAGGCAAAATACTTTTCGCAGGAGTAGCGGGGGATATCAAGAGAAAGTGATGCAGTAAGGGAGGAAAAGGCTGTGAAAGGTGTCCTTATGTGAAAGTGCCTCTTAAAGGAATTTAGATCATGCTCTAATATGTTGAGCGGTATGAGTAGAATTTGGATGGAGTATTCGATATTGTTAATGATCTTCATCTTGCGGACTTATCAGAGATAATGAGTAGGCCTATGTCCGATTTTTCATGTGGAGCAGTAAGGTTTGTAGATACTGTAGTAGGTTAAATTTTGCGTAGGCGGGCAGAATGATAGTTTATGATAACAGTTTTGTAGAACATCGTCTGTTATGTAAAATGAACCATTTTTAATGAAGGCTAGGCAACTTGCATTCTACAGGCTAGGACAAGTTCACATTTGGTGATATGATGTAATATAAAGGCTTAGGGAATGAGACGGAATTCCTTGAGCATAGATATAGGATAACAACATTGTTATGGCATGATTAACGGATAGGATGAGTTGGGTAAATTTTGGATAGCGCGAGACTCTTACAATGAAAGCTAATGAAAATGAGATCGTACAGACTCATGCATAATGTGGAATAGGTGGCGTATGAGATGAAAAAAGCTCGTTTAATATACAATCCGACCTCAGGCCGGGAAGAAATGAAAAAACGTCTGGCTGATGTGCTGCAGCGTTTGGATCAAGGCGGAATTGAAGCTTCGGTACATGCAACAACGGGTGAGGGAGATGCGACACGGGAAGCAGAACTCGCCATCGAACGTGGATACGATATGATTATTGCTGCTGGCGGCGATGGGACGCTATATGAAGTCATCAACGGTATGGCTGAGCGTGAGAATCGTCCACCATTAGGCGTGTTTCCACTCGGAACGACGAATGATTTTGCACGTGCACTGGGGATTCCAAGGCAATGGGAAGATTACGTGGATCTGGTCATTAACCAACAGCTGCGTCCTCTGGACCTTGGGAAGGTGAACGATAAATATTTTATCAACATCGCAGGTGGAGGTTCATTGACTGAGCTGACCTACGAAGTGCCGAGTCGTCTGAAAACGATGATTGGGCAACTGGCCTATTATATGAAGGGCATTGAGAAAATGGCGAGTTTGTCTCCGCAGGAACTAATTATCCGCGCAGCAGGTCAGGAGGAGATTCATGATGAATTCATGTTATTCCTGATCGCTAATACGAACTCCGTTGGGGGCTTCGAGAAGCTTGCCCCAGGCGCGACGATTGATGATGGCCTGTTCGATGTCATCGGTGTGCGCAAATGTAATCTGGCTGATATGATCCGCCTTGTCACGCTTGCACTGCGTGGTGAACACCTGAACGATAAGAAGGTTGTTCATTTCCAAACGGATTATATGGAAGTGACTTCACCAGGATATGTGCAACTGAACCTAGATGGAGAGCTGGGCGGTACGCTCCCTGCAACGTTCAAGAACCTACGACATCACTTGATGCTGTATCGTTAATTCGAGCGGAAGCTGCAATTAGAAAGCCATAAGGCACGGAGGTTACAACTCGAAGTGCTGCATGGAGATATACGAGGAGCGGATGTTGTAATTGAAAGTGCTATGAGTTCGAGGAAGCTGGCAACAGAGGCGAATGATACAACTAGAAGTGCTACAAGAGTGGAAAGAGACATCTAAGGCGAAGTTGTAACTAAACGTGCTACGATGCTTGGAGGCTCCAACCAGAATTGATGTTAGACACAGAAGTGCAACTTGTAAAGGTATATGAGGTAGGCAAGCGACAAACAGATTGGCGCAAATAGCGGAAGATGTAGTCAGATGTGCTACGATACTGGGATCGCTGCAACCAAAAATACTACAAGACGCGGAAGTGGAGCATAAGTCGCTAGTCACTGGATACCCGACCTGGGTTCAATCCAGATCCGGAGAAAATTGCTGACCACCTTCGTCATGAGGTGGGGGATCGTGTTCTTGGAGCTGCAAATAGTTTCGAAAATAGTTCGTCGTTTAAGCCGTGCTACGTGAATGAGACGTTAGACTAAGTGCTTCATCGTTGAGCTTTTCCAGTTGCGATGCTTGCCGAGATCACGTATAATCTCATGGGGTTCGTGCTAACGAATCCAGGAAGCTTTATTAAGGCGAAATGAGTAGAATTAGAAATCTAACGAATCTCAGCGTCGCTATTTAGGCTGAAATGACCCAAAATGATATGGAAACACGATTCTAGAATGAAATAACGTCTCTGAAGTTCTTTAGAATTTTGGAACGTTATTTTTGATGTGAATAAGGTGTCTCAGGTTCGTTAGAGTTGATTATATATTAAGAAGAAAGAAGTGAATGTACGTTGTCTAATACGAACCGCAGCGGTCGTGGAAAAAACCGCCGGAATTCGGCTTCCTCTCAGTGGCAAGGGAACGCATCAGCGTCCCGTCAGTCGAGTCAATCATCTCGTCCATCTACACGTCAGCAAGGGAAAGGGGTGCGGCCACAAGGCGCATCTCTTTCTACCGCTCGTCCGCAGGGGCGCTCGCGCGAAGCTGTGTCAATTGAAGGATTACCTGTTAGCAAAAATGAAGAGACGGTCATCGACATTATTGGTATGAACCATGATGGTGAAGGTGTAGGCCGTGCCAATGGTTATACCCTTTTCGTACAAGGAGCACTTCCGGGTGAGACTGTACGCGTACGCGTGATGAAAACCAAAAAGCAGTATGGCTATGCCAAACTACTGGAGATCGTGAAAGCGAGCCCGGATCGAGTATCCGCGCCTTGTCCAATTTATGATCAGTGTGGTGGATGCCAGATCCAGCATATGAGTTATGCCGGACAGCTTGCGTGGAAACGCCAGCTCGTGGTGGATAATTTGCAGCGGATTGGTAAGCTGAATGTGATGGTGGAGAACGCGGAGACACTCGCACCTAACTCGCAGCATGATGCTTCAGTGGATGCGGCGAAGTTAGCGGGACGGTTGGAACAGGATGCGAATCAGACAACTGGACAGGCTTTGTCCGATGCCAACAGCAACGAAAGTAATCGCATCCGTCTGCGTCTTGAAGGTGTCATGAGCGAGGAAGACACAGCGCAAGGGATTCGCGTACTTCCTACGTTGGGCATGACAGAGCCTTGGCGTTACCGCAATAAGGCACAGGTGCCGATTGGTGTAACCGAAGGTGGACTAGTAGGTGGATTTTATGCCAAAGGAAGCCACCGGATTATCGACATGGAGACATGCCTCATCCAGCATGAGCACAACGACGAAGTGGTTGCGAAGGTGAAGGAGATCGGCAGTCATTTTGGAATTAGTGCGTATAACGAAGAGACTGGCCGTGGACTGTTGCGTCATGTCGTCGTGAAAAAGGCGTTCCGTACAGGCGAGA
Source organism: Paenibacillus sp. MER 99-2 (assembly GCF_023714095.1). Classification (NCBI taxonomy): domain Bacteria; kingdom Bacillati; phylum Bacillota; class Bacilli; order Caryophanales; family Paenibacillaceae; genus Paenibacillus; species Paenibacillus sp. MER 99-2. Next base: position 67,042 of record NZ_JAMAUZ010000006.1, read on the forward strand.
TGATGCTCGTGCTCGTTACCAATGGTCGGGATATTCCGTACAAGGACGAATGGATTGGCAGTATCCGTGAAGCGATTCCGCAAGTGGCGAGTATCTGTCAGAACGTGAACAAGAAACAGACAAACGTCATCTTTGGGGATGAAACCCGTGTCCTATGGGGTTGTGATGTAATCTATGACTTTATTGGCGATGTGCAATTTGCGATCTCAGCTCGTTCATTCTATCAGGTGAACCCAGTTCAGACGGAAGTGTTGTATGGGAAAACGGTAGAGTACGCTGGACTCAGCGGCAAAGAAACAGTTATTGATGCCTATTGCGGCATCGGTACAATCTCTCTTTTCCTCGCACAGCATGCGGATCAGGTTTATGGCGTTGAGATTGTGCCTGAAGCTATTGAGGATGCGCGCAGCAATGCGATGTTGAACGAGATGAAGAACGTGAAGTTCGAAGTTGGTGCATCTGAGGATGTGATTCCACGTTGGAAAGAGCAAGGTATCGAAGCTGATGTCATCGTTGTCGATCCACCGCGTAAGGGCTGTGACCCACGTTTGCTCGATACCATTCTGGAGATGAAGCCAGAGCGAGTGGTGTACGTGAGTTGTAATCCGAGTACCTTGGCGCGCGACCTGCGAGTGCTGGAGGATGGCGGGTATCGGACGGTAGAGGTTACGCCGGTGGATATGTTCCCGCATACGGTGCATGTGGAGTCGGTGGCTTTGTTAGAATGGAAGGGGCAGGATTAGTTCCGTTACGTCCCTTTTAACTTCGATTTTATGAATAAGTCTTTGAAGTACCTGCTTCAAGACTTGTTTATCGTCAATGTCAAGTTCGGTGAAGCGAGGTAATTGTTTTCTAAAGGCACGGAGTTGTTCTTCCGTGTCTTTTTTTTGCTTAAAGAAGGTTTTTAATCTCTGCCTTATTTATCTTCTCCAATGCGTCTAAGTGCCCGTCCATTGTAATAATGGAAGGTTGTGCATTTTAAGTAACTATTTGCTCGCTATTTCATGGTCATCAACTTCTTACGATCAGTGGTCGCTCAATGTATGTAATATGGGACGAATATAAATATGAAGGCTGTAAAGAGGATATTGGAAAGTTTTGCCGAATAGTTCAATATACCTACAACAAAGCATCAGGAGGGAGTCAAAAGAAGTGCAAAGTAGTACTACAAGATCAACCGCCAATCAACCCAACAGGACAACGTCCGCCCAAGCTAACAGGGCTATCGAAAGCCAAACAGGGGGAGCAGGGAGGCAATCGAACACAGCAAATAAAGCTGTTGTATGCCGCAAATGCAAGTCACAGCAAGTCGTAGCTAACAAAAGAGGGTATAGTTTCGCAAACATGTTTAAAACACTGGGGTGGATGGGGTTATTTCCTTTCCTATTAGTGGTGATTGGTACGGTTGTAATTATGTATGTTCAATCGAATGCAAGAATAGAAATTGGTGGAATTAGTAGTGGAAGTAGTACCGGGGATGAACCATTTGGAGCTATATTCGCGATCATCGGAGTTCTTTGCGGGATATCCATGTTTACATCCTTACCTGTAAGTATCCTAGTCGGGTTCGCTGGAAGAAGTGAAATTGTTAACGGCTGTATGAACTGCGGCTTTAAATGGAGACCTGCTAAGAGGAAGTAAATTAATGATGGGGAGAGCATCTGCCACTGTTGAGCAATAAGGAAGTTACATAATATTACATTTACCTATTCATTTCGGACTCAAGCATCTAATGCTTGGGTCCTTTAACGATTCTATATTAATTAATTTTTTTCTAATTCTGCGATCAATAATGATGTAGTGTGCTACAATCTCCTGAGATTGGATATTATGCGTTCAAAAAGCAAGTTGCTGGGCTTATTAGTCCTCGTTGAGAACAATAGCTTCGTGCAGCCAAAGGTGGGTTATGTTATGTCCAAAAATGATAATATGCTAACCATACTATGGATGTTGAATTCGGGAGAGAAATGGACTGCCAAGCAAATATCGGAAAAGTTAGAGATAAGTATAAGAACCGTTTATCGGTACATTGATGCATTATGTGCCAGTGGGGTTCCGATCATATCTGACTCAGGCCACAATGGCGGGTATAGCTTGCTGCACAATTTTATTAAATCTCCCTTGCTTTTTAGTATGGATGAAAAAAAGACATTGCTTCATGCTGCCCTATTTGCAAAAGAAGCCGGATATCCGTTGAGTGATGCATTAGAGAATGCAACATCCAAGTTGAAAATGTATTCAAATCAGGAGCAGGAAAGGTTACTTAGCCATCAATTAGCCGGGTTTGAAGTGATAAACCGGAAGGGCTACCCCGCTGTTCAGCCGGTATTGCAAGAACTAGAGTATGCTGTAGCAAATGAAGAGTCTGTAGAAATTTGTTATCGTAAAAAACATGAAGGGCAGTCACAAAATAGAATAATTGACCCTTATGGCGTGGTGAATTGGAACAATAAGTGGTACACCATTGCATTTTGCCACCTTCGGAATGAGATCCGAAGCTTTCGGGTAGAACGAATTCTGAACATTACACGTACGCCATTCTCATTTAATCGCCCCACTAATTTTTCAGCGCGTACTTTTTTTATGGGAAATCTGCTGCCAGATTTAGTAGATAAATCCGGATTAATTCCTTTAATTATTGTTGGCAGGGCAGAGGCGTTGGATGATTTATGTTTACATTGGTTTTTGGAGCATCATTTGCAGGAACGAACAGCAACGCAAGCAACCTTTTTACTTGAGGAAGAATTACTATATACACATGTTCCGTATATCATTTTTCCTTATGGGAAATCCATTCAAGTTATAGAGCCACAGAATTTAAAGGATAGACTTGTGGCGGTAGCCTCAGATTTAATGGAATATTATCAAGCTTAATAACTTCACTGACAGCAGTTGTCAGTGAAGTTATTTTATTATAATGATAACCACTCATGAGAGATGAATGGCTGCTGTTACTAATAACTTTATGAGGAGCACTTAGAAATGAATAATACCGTATATCTTTATGTGTTTGATTCGATGTCCGATTGGGAGGTAGGTTATTTATCCGCCGAACTCAACTCCGGAAGATACTTCAGACAGGGGCTGTCTCCAGTAAAAATAGTCACTGTTGGAGTAGCAAAGACGCCAGTAACAACGATGGGCGGATTGAAAATAATACCTGAAGTTACAGTGGATGAATGCAATATTAGAAACATAGATGCACTTATTTTACCTGGTGGAAATACATGGACAGAAGCTGTTCACGAGCCCATATTCAAAAAAGCCGAGATATGTTTAGAGCAAGGGATCGTCGTTGGAGCCATTTGCGGTGCTACCATTGGACTTGCTCAAGCAGGATTGTTAGGTTCACGTCGGCACACAAGCAATGATTTGACCTACCTTAAAATGATCTGCCCCTCTTACACAGGCGAAGAATATTACAATATGGAATCTGCTGTCACCGATGGGAAATTGATCACTGCATCCGGAGTAGCTCCATTAGAATTTTCCGTTCATGTGTTAAAAGCACTAGATGTATTTTCTCCCAAAACGTTGGATGCTTGGTATCGTCTTAATAAAACTCATGAACCTACATATTTCTATGAGTTAATGAAGTCAATCCAGTGACATTTAAGGGATACAAGCATGTAGAATCGGTGGCGTTGTTGGTGAGGTAAGATGAATGATAAAGATGCATCGGTGTTAAGCCCTCTCTTTAATTAGTGGGGGCATTTTGAATGTTACGAGCAGTAATAGAATGTAATTGATACTTCTAAATTTAATGTCAGCTAATGGACCTCGGTTTTAGGCAGACACGATTCCCCAAAGAAGAGTTTTACCTCGATCTACTCCTGTTTCTGATTGTAAGAACTGTTTTGTTGAGGAACCGTCGATTCGGTTATCTTTTTGTCCAACAGGATTTTGGAGGGTGGATATCCTTTGATTTTTTTGAATAGCTTGCTGAAATAGAAGATATCTTCGAAACCGCATTTATATGCCGTGTCCATTACGGAAAACTCTCCGCTAAGCAGGATATTCTCGGCGTTGTTGATCTTCATTTTATTTATATATTCCTTTACAGAAGAGCCTGTATGCTTTTTGAAAAGTGTTCCGAAATATGCGGTTGTTACGCCGGCAATACTAGCAAGTTCCTCTACTTTGATTGGATTGTGGAGATTATTCAGGATATATCTGATAGATTTCTGGATTCTGCTGTCTATATTCTGAACGTGAATTTTATAATAGAAGCGCTTGAAATATTGATGAAGGATCATCAAGAGCAATGCACGAGCTTTTATCTCGAATCCCGGCTCTTTCTTCAACCACACAAGTGTCAGTTCATTGTACAAAGATAATAATTCCTCTGAGAAGCCAATATGGGTTACCAATGGAAAGGGAAGCTCAACATCATTCCCCTTTATATCATATAACTGAAAATTGATAGCAAAACTTTCGATCGGATTGTTCGCATCCGTAGTTGCACTGCGCCGACTGTCTTGTGGAATACATATGAGATCGCCTTGTTTAACTTCAACATATTCATTATTCACTCTGTAAAGGGCTTTCCCACTTGTGAAAAAGGATAAATCGATAAAGTTCGTTGTCGCATCTTCAATTATCCAGTTTGGAGTCGAGCGTCTATTAATGAAATATTCGATTTGCGGATTGATTTCTTTATAGTCCATAATCATCTCCGTTTTTCGTTACAGCATAGTAGTGATTAGTGATCTAGAATTGGAGCCTCCAAGAAGAGGGGAGGTGAGTGACAGGAGGGATCTATTGTAACCGCTCTCGAGAGATTCGAAAAAAATACAAAGCATCTAGACTTCATCCATGGAGTTAATTATAAGGACTGTATATCATATTATCAATCATCAACTCAGAGTAGCAGAGAGATCGTTTTTGACGTCGGTGGGGAACTGCTGAGCTTCACTCAACTGCCGTCAATCGTAAGGTTGTAGACAGTTGAGAGCGTATCGTCATTCACTTTTGTGAATACGCTTTCAAATTAATTTTTGTTCAACATCAAAGGGAGGTGTGTATTGTTCGTTAAGCCAGGGATGAGCTAATCAAGGGAAAATACAGAAAGATAAGATATCTAATATCCAATCCATCCATCATTCATATTATTCTGTTAGGTAGGTCTAAGATGAGATTTTAGATTTTGCCTTGAGAAAAGGAGAAAACGAAGATGAATCGTGAAAAATGTTTGAAAAACGTTTCCCGCATGCTTGTAGTCATCATGTTGCTCTCCGTGTTTACATTTACGCCTGTCCCAGCTGCTGCGTCTGAAGGCGAACTGACCGTTGGTATTGATATGAATGTTGAGCTGAACGATCTCATTGCTCAAGCCGAAGCTCTCAAGGCTGGTAACCATGAATTCCCGATCCAAGTTAGTCAGTCTGGCGATGGCTCTGATGTGAACCAAGCGTTTCCTTGGGTAAACGTCGATGAACTCCAAGATCTTGATCTTGCACTTGAGTATGCACGTGATGCGCTGACTCCTACGGACGAAGCCATAGCTAGCCTTCAGGAAGCCATAGTGAATTTTACTGGAAGGATCAAATCGGACGGTTCAGATCCCTATTTTCGTCTTGATCCAGGTCCAGGTAAATTGCCTGTAAAAATTACAGAGCCCACCAATGATTGGACCGCCAAAAATCCACCACTTGATAACCGTGTTCCCGCCGATTTTGCTGGTGGCACATTTGAAATGATTCCATATCCTTTTGCAGATTCGCAAGGTAAAGCTGATGTGCTCCAGATCAATTACGTCCATAACGGGACAGGCAACTTCGGCGGGATGTCTATTCAGTCTCCCTTGTCACCGAGTGTAAATGTCCCTGAAGGCGCAACGATTGATTTTGATGTGTACTATCCGAAGAGCGCTCAAGGTAAATTTATGAGATGGAGAATCAGAAATGCTGGCTCTGACATCGATTCCTACCTCAGGGAATATGAGTACAACAACCTTAACCCCGACTGGATTGGTAGCTACAACGGTGAAACCTGGTTGTTGAAGCACCACAGTATTACCGCTACAACAGGCATGTCCTCTAACTTCATTCTTGAACTCCACGGCGAGAATGGCCGTCCTGCAGAAACCAGTATGCTTCTTGTCGGCAATATCAAAATAACCGAACCCGACCCTAACGGAGTTCCACTTCCAAGTGTAGTCAACAAGGAAAACCAGAGTAACGTAACGCCTTTAAAGGATATTTACAATAGAGACAATGGCAAGTTTATGGTTGGTACGATTGGAACCGGGGCAGTAACCGGAACTAGAGCCAATCACTACGAAATCTTTGTCGATGGCAACAATCTCAAAGCCGATTCTACGCATCCCCGCGGACCTAGCTGGTTGAAAAGTGTTACTGGCGAGCCTCTGAGCGGCGCAACCAACGCTCCTGGTATAGGAGAATACAGTTTTCCAACCAATTCCTATCAAGCGATCAGAGATTCCGGAACTCCCGGACAGTACAAGTCCCACGGCCACGTTCTGGCATGGTATAACCAGGCTCCTGCATGGATGAGGCAAATGGTTCCTGCGACTATTACGTTAGGATACAATGGCACAACCGATTACTACGGATTGGGTAACGGTGTTACAACTACGGTTAAGGTAGATAAGGAAATGGCCAGAAGAGTACAGTTTAACCACACCATGTATGTAATGCGGCACTTCCTGACGACAGATCCGAAGTATGGCTCAAGCGAATCGCGAGGAGTAATTCCCTTCAATTCATGGGACGTACTCAACGAAGAGGTTCACGAAAGCCGTCACAGCGAGACGATTCCAGAAGATGCGAACAGTTGGAGACAGACACTCAAAAACACCAACTGGCTTGCTGCAATGTCAGATGATGTCATTGGCGGCGATATCACCGAGCATTATATTTACTTGCTGTTCAAATACGCGCACATTGCGGCACCCAATGCCCAGATGGCTGAGGCTTACAAAGCCAATTACGTTGACCTTCCCGAATACATGAAGCTCGATGGCAACGACAATGCTGGTAGTATTGATGCCTATATTGTCAACGATCCTCCTAAGCTGACTTACAACGATTACGATATCTCTAATCGTACTAAGGCGAGAACGGTATACAACATGGTTCGCGCGCTGAACACTGCTTGGCTCTCTGATCCACTATATGACGGAAGACCTCTTATTGAAGACGTTGGTATTCAAGGACATGATTCGATTGGAAAAACTTTAGCAAGCGATAACCAATATGCCGTAGCTCTCTATGCTTCTCTCATTGACCAGGGTCTTCTGTCTGGTATTGCTTATTCCGAACTGGACCTTAAGATGCCAACGACTACCCCAGGTGGTGGTGCCGTTGCACCTGCAACGCTTAATGTCAGACAATCGGATGCCCTGGGTTATGAGTACGCGCTGCTGTACAAAATGTTCGACAAGTTTTCTCCATACATCGATCATATTATCAGCTGGGGTGTAGCTGGTTCAGGATGGCAGGGAAGCTATGTACTGTTTGACAGTCAGAGCAATGCCAATGCAGGCTACTATGGAGCCGCGAATCCAGACAGATTCATTCTTGGACATTCATATCTAGATGAATTCTATGAAGGTGAATACGAGAAAATCCAGAACAATGAAATTGATCTTGGAGATCTCGGAGTCTATACACCCCGCGATCATGTGAATGTGAACCTCAATCTCAGCGGATTGACATTGAGTAGTGGATCACTGCAACCGACTTTTGACGCAGCAACGACTCAATACGCTGTTTCCTTGCAGGATGCTAATAACATTAACTTAACTGCGACAGCAGCGGACAACAGGGCAACCATTAAAGTGAACGGTACAGTTGTTGCGAGCGGTACAGCTTCCGAAGCCATATCGCTGACACCTGGCACAGTAACGAGCATCAATGTAGAGGTAACAGCTGCCAATGGTACGGTAAATACGTATACGATAAAAGTGACGAATGGCAAGACGGAAACTCCGTCTAACCCGTCGAATCCATCAAACCCGTCAAACCCGTCAAACCCATCAAACCCATCAAACCCATCAAATCCAAATATACCTTCAACGCCGGCACCAGCACCACCAGTTGTTCAGAATGAGACAGTGATCCCGCAGACAACGGTGAAGAATGGAACGACAGCTGTTCTAACACTGGATCTGGCCAAGGCAAAGGAGCTGCTGGCGCAAAATCCGACTATAGAAATACCTGTGGCGCAAGGCGTGAATGCGTACGAGGTGGGTTTGCCTGCTGTGGCACTGACAGGTGGAACAAAGGATGATAAGCTGACGCTTTCTACTGAATTAGGTGACGTTGTAATATCGGGTAACATGTTGACCGGTATAGCTGAAAGCAACAAGGAAGTAACTCTGAAAATTGCGAAAAGCGACAAGTCGAAGCTCCCGGCGGAAGTGAAGGAGGCTCTCGGGGATAGGCCGTTCATACAGCTTACGCTAACGGTTGACGGTAAAGAAACAGTCTGGAATAATCCAAGTGCGCCTGTAACGATATCCTTACCTTACAAGCCGACTGCGGACGAACAGAAAAATCACGAAATGATTGTTGTATGGGACATCGACAGAAGTGGTGATGTGGTTACATTACCGAGCGGACGTTATGATCCGAAGACGGATAGGGTAACCTTCATAACAACTCATTTCAGTAGTTACGCGGTAGCTTACGTACCCAAGACATTCACAGACCTCGGAAAAACTACATGGGCAAGGAATGCAGTCGAAGTCCTTGCTTCCAAGGATATTCTCAAGACAGAAGGGAATGTATTCCATCCGTCAACCGATATAACAAGGGCAGATTTCCTGTATTCCCTTGTTAGGGCACTTGGATTGACTGCACAAGTGAATGGCAATTTCAGTGATATACAGGAGAATGCATACTACTATAATGAAATTGCAATCGCCAAAGCTCTTGGGATTGCGAATGGCTTAGACAACGACAGATTTGGCGGCAATAACAAGATCTCAAGGCAGGACATGATGGTGTTGACAGAAAGAGCCTTGAAGCTTGAGAAGAAACTGAGTAACCAAGGGACAGCCGCGACTCTGGACCATTTCTCCGACAAATCCCATATTGCTCCCTATGCGGTGGATAGTATCGCCATCCTGGTTAACGAAGGATTGATCGAAGGTAGCAATAACAAAGTCAATCCGCGCGGAAACACAACCAAAGCAGAAGCGGCAGTATTCCTTTATAGGCTGTATCACAAATAAGAAACTCTGATATATAAGCAAAAATCGCCGTGCTTCTCCTTCTTTTGAAGGGACACGGCGATTTTTTTATTGAGATACAATCACACGTCTAAATCAAATCTGATTTTTGCAGCAAGCGTTTAATGATCGTAGCAGCCTCAGCTCTGGTCATATAATCGTTCGGAGCAAGAGTTGTACCGCTTTTTCCTGTTACAATGCCAGTTTGTATGACATCGGCGATGCCACTTTGTGCCCAACTTGATACTTTTGCTGCATCTGCATATGGACTTAGTATCGTATCGATTGATTGACCAGAATTAGCTACCAATTGAGTAATCTTCATCGCTTTAGCGGTGATAACCATGGCTTCCTGGCGAGTAATCTTAGCATTTGGGTGGAAACTACCGTCCTTCAAGCCGTTAATTAAATGATACGAATAGGCGCTATTAATTGAGCCGTTATGCCAGTCAGAAGCTTTTAAGTCCAAGAAAGGAGCAGCTTCATTTTCCAGCCTAAGTCCCAATCCGCGAACGAGAATATCCACGAATTCAGCACGAGTGATATCCGAATCTGGATCGAAAGAACCCTCTCCTTTGCCATCGATGACCATGCGTGAGCCCAGATCGTTAATCGTTTCTTTCGCCCAATGATTCGCAACATCGCTAAACTCTATTGGATTCCATATGATCAAATATGTGCTATTGGTCAAACTATTTACTTTTGCATAATATTTGCCGTCAATGAGGACGATTTTGGTAGGTACATGGCGAACGGATTCGTCCGCTTCGACAACAACGCCTGTTGTAATCATTTGAGGATCAACACCGTCCGGAATTGCAATCGTGCGTTCAACATAGGCATTGAACTTGGATACGACAATCGTTTTATCTTCATATATCGCTTTGACCGTAAATTCAATCGGTGGAACGACAATCTTGAAGTTTCCCTTATCAGCTACATCCTCCGCCATTTGTGCCGTATCCGTGGTCGGTTTGGCAATTTCAATCCGCACCTTTATATCTTTCAGGGCGATCGAGTTACCGATCTGGTTGGAGATCGAACCGATGTTAATTTGTTGTGCGGGGATCGTGTACGCTGCTTGATTTGTTCTTATTTCCAGAATGGCTTGCTTACTTTCCATGTTTTGAATCATTTGCCCGTTCAGTTCGCCTATGACGATATCGGATTCGGCGTTCACCGGAATGATGACAGTCGCGCCTAGACCTTCCGCCGTGAGTTTGTCCTCCAGCTTTTTCTGGTCAACAGTTACTGTGATTACAGTTTGTCCATTCACTTTGGATGTTGTTGCCGTTCCCGCGCGTTCCACCTTACCGTTAACTAGCACATCCACGCTTGTTGACGTGGTTGGCAATGCCGGGGTGTTTGTTGGTGATTCCGGGATATTTGCTGGCGACGCTGGGACGTTTACCGGTGGTGTCGGAACGTTCACTGGCGTTACTGTGACAGCTGAGGTCAATACACTCTCTACTGCCGATCCCACAGTTGTGCCTGTCTGCGCAACTGGCGTCACTTCGAAACTAATGTACTTCCCAAGATCAGCCGCTTGTAGGGTGTAGGAGCTTGATGTTGCTCTCGAAATTGCCGTTTTGTTCGCGCCAAGCGCATTATCAGATCGGAACCACTTGAATAAGCTTACACCTTCCTCATCCGAGTTCGCATCGCTATAAGTGTAGCTTCCAGTTAAGGTTGAGCCAACCCGAGGCGTTCCCGTGATGTTCACATGGAGTGCTTGCGGTGGAGCCTGTCCGATGATAATACCCGACGTGTTTCCGACGTTGTTAAGGGTCAGATCAGCTTGGATTTCGCTATCCCTACTTATTAAAGCTCCTCCATTAGGAAGCAAGGAATTTCCTAGAGTAATACCATTGGTGGTTAGGTCAGAAGCCTGCACCACATATTTGAATGTCAGGATATTGGTACTTGTACCACCGGCATACATAGCATTGACCGTATTGCTGCCAATTGTAATTGGCAAAATGGCAGGGCTGATACGCGCCCGTATTACTTCCGAGAAATGCACCTTAAAGAGCAATTCATCACCCACATTATAGGTCTTTGCCGCAGGCACTTCTACTAAAGTAATTGTTGGAGCAGAAGCATTTAAAATCATTTTGACAAACTGGGGATAGGCAGTGTCCGACTGGCTAATATTCCCTCCATTGTCAACGATCGTTCCGTTTGTACTGTCAAGCAGCCCTACTGCGTCAATCACGACATCTCTATCCGTATCCTGAACGGTATAACGGAAAACAAGATCGGTTGGTTCCAAGCCTGATACATCAGAAACATATACAGCCTGAGCTACAGAACGGGAACCAGACATTAACGACAAGCTCGGAGTACCACTAACCCTAATTGGCTCTGTGAAGCGAAGCCTATACTCGATTTGTTCTCCTGTAACGTAATTACGATTGGTCGGAGTGGCAAAGAAATGCTGTACTTTAGGAAGGACGGCATCGACTACTACGTCAGCAAGCGCAAGCTTTTTAACGGTGATCGGCAACGGCGTCGGCCCACTTGAGTCGTCTATAGTTCCGCTGTTTAATTCAATTGTATTGCCGACTCGTATACCATTCTTAGCTTGATCCCCGCTCTGAACAGTATATGTAAAGGTAACTCTGTTCCCCACTACCTCTGCAAACGTTGCTTGACGTGCTGTCGGTGATTCTAGCGTTTCGAAGGACAAGGGGAGATAAGGCTCTCCAGTCACGTTTACCGTGACGTTCGGATCATATATGAAATCGAATTTCAAGATATCGCCTTCTCTATAGTAGCCGTCAGCAGGAATCACCGTTATGATCGAAGGTTCGCTAGTAATTACTTGTATGCCGGAACGAACTTCATCAGCTCCATAAGGAAGAAGCGGATTAATTGAATTATGTGCAGCATCCTCAATTGTGCCTCCATACAGCTTCAGTTCACTGTCGATCGTAATCCCGTCGAGATCTTGAAGTCCATCTTCTACGATATATTGAAATACAATCTGATTCGACCCATTCGAGGTATACTGATCTGCTTCCGCGCGTACTTCGGTTTCACCAATTTTGAGACTGAGATAGGGTTTACCCTTTAGGGTGTTAACGGAAATGTTTTCAGAGAATACTACAGTGAATAAGAGTGGTTCGCCTGTAGTATATGTTTTATCAGGAGGGTAACTGACGGAGACAATACTCGGAATGATCGTATCTATCTTGATACCAGTATCAAGCACGGACGTATCGCTTGGACCAAAACCGTTGCCGAGAACAACAGGCTCTGCTGTATTATTCGTTATCGAAGCGCCATTTAACTGAATAGAATCTACGACTTGAATACCGTCGGTATCATTATCGCCTGGTTGGACTGTGTATGAAAATTGTAAATACTGCGAAGGGGAGGACACAGGAGCATAAAATGCTTCCCTAACTGTTCCGTCAATATTGAGCTTCAAGTATGGCCTTCCGCCCGTTACGTTCACATTTTCAGTAAATACCACAGTGAAGTCAAGCTTCTCTCCGGCTTTATACGTTTTGACCACAGGCAAGTTGAGTCCCGTAATCGTTGGTGAAGCTGCATGAGCATGAATCACGCCAAGCGATGTCGTTAAAAGCAAAAACACTAGCAGTGCTGCGGTCATCTTTTTCAGTGCCATGATGGTGCCTCCTAGTTATTCTCAGAATTTCATCCAGAATATATCATTATTCTGTAACAGTAAATAGAAATTTAGAAAGAGGAAATTCTTCGAGAAGATTCATCTAACTCCATATCAATCAACCCACACATGTTTGGGGAAGAAAACGGTGTCTGAATCCACCACTGTAATTTGTATCCTTGAGTCTGCTTTGTTGCACTTTGATGAGCCGTCCGGGGTGGACGGCTCTGATGTTAAAAAAGGATTACATGCACGACGTTTATTCTCAACCCCTCCTAGAAATTTGCAGGGTACATTCTGCTGTAATGATGATATTATTTGGATGATCAACTTACTTATTGCGCTCTTGTAGATTGGGGTTGAGTACATAATGAGAGAGAGTCTTAGAATGGGTTCTCGTACGATCTGGCTTTATATCGTTGCGGCCATAGTTGTGGGCTCCATTGCAGGTTATTTCGTTCTCTCTGTGCCGGATGCACCTAAGTTCCAAAGTGACGCAGGTGTTCTGGATTTAACGCAGGTTCAAGTCAGTACGAATCCACAAAAGTTAACAGGGGAGTGGGCGTTTTACTGGAAAGAGCTTTTATCGCCTGAGGATATCCGAGTTCGTTCAGAAAGGGAGGGGAACCAGAATCATTGGATCGACATTCCGAGTTCCTGGCTGGGCTATCCATTAGAGGGTCAGCAGCTGAGCGGTACAGGTTATGCAACCTTTCGCCTGGTCATCCAACTGAGCGAGCAGGATCGGAATCAGCGCCTTGCTCTGCGGCTACCTTCAATTTTTCATGCCTACAAATTATGGTTGAATGGCGAACTGTTGGCCGAAGTTGGTAAAGTGGGTCAGGACAAGAGTAGCATGACCCCGCATCTGGAAACGAAGCTACTGTTTTTTCAACCGGAAAACGATACGGTAGAACTGGTTATGCAAGTGGCTAATTTTAATCATAAGCGTGGCGGCATCACCAAGGTTATAGAATTAGGTGGCAGTAACATGTTAACGGTTAGAACCAATCTGAAAATCGCCGCAGACATGTTTATCACGGCAAGCCTGCTGGTGATTGGCATATATAATCTGCTGTTGTTCATGCTGCGACGCAAGGACAAGGCTCCGTTGTATTTTGGTCTATTCACCGTGTTGTTCGGTATTCGCTCTTTGCTAGGTGGAGAGATCATGATTACACAGTGGTTTCCTCATTTTCCATGGGAGTTACAGTTCAAGATCGAGTATCTGATTCTCTGCGTTAGCGGTTATATCATCACCATGTATTTTGATTGCATTTTTCCGCAATATGTGTCGCGATGGTTTCGTTTGAGCACCCGAATCGTAACTGGCGCATTCTGTATCCTTGTTGTGGTAACTCCTGCACTGATATATACAAAATTATTGCTGGCGATCGGTGTAATGGTAGTTTTACATATGGTCTATCTGATGGTCGGGCTGGTTCAAGCAGCTATGCGGCGTATGGAGGGAGCATTGATCTTTCTCTTGGTGTCGATGGTAACTTTGGTCACGGTTGTAAATGATTTTTTATATTACAGCGGATGGTCGGTGATCGGAAATACAGCCCCGCTTGGCTTATTGATTTTCACGTTCGCACAGATGATTTTACTCTCTTCGAGATTTACGAAGACAGCAACGAATGAGGAGAGAATCGCACGTGAATTGCAGAACGCGAACGACAAGCTAGTTGAAATGAATATGAATTTGGAACGAACCGTGCAGGAACGCACGCAGGCTTTATCTACAGCTCATGATGATCTCCGCACTTCGTATGACCGGTTACTTCACTCCGAGCAAGGAAGGAAGAAGCTACTTGCCTATATCACGCATGATCTGCGTATGCCGTTGTCCAGCATGCTTGGGTATGTGGAAGCTGTGCAGGATAGGGTCAAGCCAGAGCGTAATGAACAATATCTGAAATATATCCGGGAGAACACGATAAGGATTAACCGTATGATTGAGGAGTTATCCTTCTTATCACATTTGGAGACCGGACAAGTCTCGTACCGAATGGAGCTGGTTCCGATCATTCCATTCTTGCTTCATTTCTATGAACAATACGAGCTGGTAGTGCGTGATGCAGGATTGGATTTTATAATAGATATCGGAGATGCGGAAGATCGATCCCCTAACTTACCTATTGTCGAAATAGATGCAAAAAGAGTAGAACAGGCCTTATTTAATCTCGTATCGAACGCCATGAAGTTCACCTCCAGAGGAGGGCTGGTTCGAATTGCACTAGCTGTGAACGAGGTGAATCAGGCTGGGCAGGCGATCATTAGCATACAGGATTCTGGAATAGGTATCCCTCCAGATCAGCTTGAGCAAATTTTCGAACGTAATTATAGATATGATCAACCGGGGTTGGATAAGGGAACAGAGGGTAGTGGACTGGGGCTAGCCATTTGCAGAGAAATCATACTCGGACAAGGTGGAACAGTTCGAGCGGAGAGTGACGGTAAGATGGGAGCGACATTCTATGTAACGCTTCCTTGTATTGAGAGTGAAGGAAGGGGATGATAGGATGGACACCTACAAAATAATGATCGTCGATGATGATCCCCATATATGCGAGATTGTTCAGGTATATTGCGACAGGGAGGGGTTTATCTCCACCTTCAGTCATAGCGGGACGGAAGCGATGAAGCTGCTTACATCGTTCGAGCCGGATTTGATTGTGTTGGATATCTTGCTGGCTAATGAGAACGGTATTGATTGGTGCAGAAATGCGCGTAATTTTACGAGTGCGCCAATCGTGTTTCTGAGCAGTCAGGAGGAAGACGAAGTTAAAATTAGCGCATTAACTTATGGTGGCGACGATTATGTGACCAAGCCGTTCAGTCCAGGAGTACTCATGGCCAAGATCAAGGCGCATCTTCGTAGAGTGTCGTCGGGCAGAAGGGAACAACTGCTAGAATTACCGGGTTTGACCCTGGATTTCTATACACAGTCTGTCAACATAGGGGGAAAAGCGGTCTTTTTGTCCAAAAAAGAATTCAGTCTGCTATCCTACATGGCACAAAACGTAAATCGTGTCATCAGTGTGGATACATTGTTTCAAATCATCTGGGGCATGGAAAGTCTGGAGGATACGAGAACAGTTGCTGTACACATTAGTAATTTACGCAAAAAAATAGAGATTGACCCTGCAGATCCTGAGCGGATCATTACGGTTCGAGGGAGCGGATACATGCTGGTTGCTAAAAGTGCACCACAAGCATGAGATTAGTGATAAGGTTCGTAAAGAAAGATAGTAAAGGTAGATTCCATTGAAAAATAGCGGCGTAAGGGAGGCACATCCCTACGCCGCTATTTTTTTATATCTAGGACGTGTCTTATAGCTCCGAAAAGGAGGAGACTTTGCCCTAATTTTCGTCTGCTATCATCCTTTACTAGAAGGAACGAAATCCCCTTGTCATCATTGTTCAAATGTCCTACTACCCCAACGTTTCGCTCATCCTGATCGAACTTAAAGTTTTCTTTGTAATTCACTAGCGCTCCTATCTTGCATGATAAAATACGGATGAAAAAACGACATGATTTGACTGCATCGGTGACATGATTCGACAGATACGAAAGGTGGGTGAACGATTTCAAGCTGTAGAGTTAGCAGTTTCTTGGAAACCATGCTGACTTGATTAGAGGCACTCACTCAACAAAATATCCAATAATTTCCGCATTTCTTGCGTTTTCAAGCGAAATTAGAGATACCGAACCTTGAAGTAGGCGTAGGCTCTTCAGTCCGGACGTTTGAGCTCATATTGTTGTTGATGAAGCCTTCGTCTAATTAAAAAGATTAATAGGTTAATCAAAAGCCCGCTTTTGATTACAAAGGATGCCTGGGAGTATCTCATCGTTTTAGAATTTTAGCCGGTTGTTTTTTAGTCTGATCTATACATAGAAGGGATGAATGAAAGTGAACAAAGTAACAAGACAGGGGTGGAAGGTGAGCCGACAAATCCTGATGTGGATGCTGGTGATCAGCTTACTAGTGTCTGCTGTGCCCGTATTTCCGGCGCAGTCTGCAGCAGCGGCTGAACTGCCGATGCAGCAGACAACAGTAACTAAAACCAGTGGATTCCAGGATGTGAGTCCGACAGACTGGTTCTATGATGCGGTCGTCCATGTGCAGGAGAAGGGAATATTTAGTGGGACAGATGCAAGCACCTTCTCGCCTAAAGGGACAATGACGCGTGCCATGTATGTGACAGCTCTCGGAAGAATGGCGGGCGTAGACGTCAGCCAGTATTCTACGTCGAGCTTCGCCGATGTACAGGCGGGCAGTTGGTATGGGCCGTACGTCGAGTGGGCAGTTAAGCAAGGGATTACCGACGGTACGGGCGGAGGTAAATATTCGCCAAATACCACAGTATCCCGGGAGCAGATGGCAACGATGACGTTGCGGTATTTCGAAAGCGAACAGATTCCTTATCAGACTGAGAATCTTGTCACGACAAAACCTGGCGATCTTGCATCTGTTTCACCTTGGGCGACTGATTCGGTCATCAAGCTGTGGCAAGCCGGGGTGTTCACCGGAGACCAAAAGGGTAACTTTAATCCACGTGCACAAGCAACTCGTGCGGAAGCTGCGGTTCTTTTTATGCGCAACAATGCGGTTGTAGAGGCGTGGAAACAGCAGAATCCAACGCCGGCGACGCCAGCACCCGAACCAACGCCGACGGTGACACCAACACCAGCACCAGGAACAACGCCAACGGTGACGCCAACGCCAACACCTGGCGGCGGTAATAATGGTGGAGGAACACCTGGAGACAACGGAGGTAGCGGTAACACAGGTAGTGAGACGTACACACTTACGTTCGAGAGCAATGGAGGTACAGCGATCGGCGCGCAAAAGGTACGGAAAGGCCAAGTGCTTAATAACCCGCCTGCCCCGACGAAAGAAGGGTATGTCTTCCAAGGGTGGTTTACGGATAGTAATTTCTCACTCATCTTTGCGAGCGGCAGTACCTTGACTGCGGATACGAAGCTGTATGCAAAGTATACGGATAGTGTGAATAATGCCGTACAAAGTACCCCTAGCTATGCTGTGCTGGATGTGGCGCCAAACTTCACCGTCACGGTGCAGGATGCATCGAGCAGCCTGACAGTGTCTGAGGTCAAAGCGGGTATGACGTTCACAGACACGGCAAATCCCGACTTCGAAGGGGTTACGGTCACTGGAGGGAACGGGAACTTTACCGTAGCATCTGCCGCTGAAGATGGCAAATTCGTCGAAGGCAATACGTATCAACTGACGTTAACCGATGACAGGCTGTCTTTCCAAGGACAGGACGCAACGACAAGTATCTATGTGTTTAGCATCGCCAAGCAAGAGGCGCTAGACATTCCGCTTAATCCGGGTATGATCTATCTTCCGTTTACGGATGTCACGGATATGATTTTGAATGGCGATGCTGTGGGCTCACCATCGATACCGGTAGTGAGCACAACGGTAGGTGGTAGCGAGGATGCCCTTGCCGAGGCGAATGCGAGTAGTGGAACGTTCCAGTACACCGGCAGCACCGTGATACAAGTTGGCGATACCGTAGCCATCTATCAAGGCGTTCGCCCCGATCTGCGCACATTAGAAACTACTGGTGAAGACGATGGCGATGTGGCCTATGTTCAGATCACGTCGGTAGACGGAAGTACCTATACCTACGATCACGCGGATGCCAAGCAGGTGTTCTTCAAGCCGGATGTGCTGCCGGTGAGTGTGGAAGCAGACACGGATGGAGATCCCAATAACAACTCCATCACGGTTGAGCACACGGTGATGAACTACAGTGACAGCCTGTACGAGCCCTTCGGTTTGGATGAGCTGACCACGGTTGATGTGGGTGACTTTATCGGTTTCTATGAAGGTGAATTCGACCAAGAAGGTTCTAAGGTAACCAATTATGGACGTATTACGTCGATTACGCCTATGGCGGAGAAGGACGTCATTACGTATACCGATGCTACTCTCGAAGACATCGAGAATGCCTTCAACATCTATCAGAAACAAGCGATTGATGGCGACGATTTGTTGTCGGAAGAGCAAATCGAGGAACTCGAAGAGCAAATCGAGCAGCAAGCGAGAGACAGCGGATTTGTCAATCAAGCCGCAGATTATCTGTCTGATATCGCTATGGAGACGAAGGAGATTCAGGAGATTAAGGCTCAGTCCTTCCTTGCGTCCTCCAGCGATGAAGGTCGAGTAAGTGTGGAGAATCTGACCGTTGTTGCTTCACTCGGTACGAAGCTGAAGAACATTAACGGCCGATCCTCCGGTGTGAGCGCTACGCTGCAAGTGGGCGCGGATATTGTTGTTGAGGTCAGTGAGGATAGCAGTTTGGTCATCCATATGACCGGCACATTCGTTCAAGAGATGAGCCTGGATCTTGGCATTAACGGTGATATGCAAGGGCATTGGCTGAAAAAGTGGGGTATCCCTTACTGGTATAGCATCGATGATTATGTGATCACTGCGAATTTGGATGCTCATAGTTATACCGGAATGAACATCAAGGCAGAGATCGGGCTCGTCGAACCCGATGAACTGGAAGATGCGCTGACAGACTGGCTGGATGCGCAGACCTCGGGCAAATTGAGTCAGGTGCGGAACATTGCGACAGAGCTTGAAGCGATTATGGCGGGGGTACAAGATACTGCCGTGGACGCGGAGACTCTGAAAGAACAGTATCAAGAGATGTTAGAGCAAGAGACGGAGTGGGTTTCGTTAATCAAGAAGGAACTCTTTGAAAAGAGTGTGCGCGTGGCTTATGGAATTGTGGAAGTCAAATTTGAAGCGGAGTTTGTGGTTAGCGCCCAGGTGAACCTGACGGTCGGAGCAGATTTCTACTATAAGATGGCTAAGCGTTACTCGGTGACCTTGCGCGTGCTGAGTTTTAGTGGCTCAAGTAATACGGTCAGTCTGCCGGGAGATGGCGATTACCAGTTTACCTTCTATGTCATGGGAACGATCGGATTGCGAGCCGGTATTCATATGGAAGTCAAAGCGGGAATTGGTAGCGTCAAGTTAAATAGCATCGGACTTGCTGTAGAGCCCGGCGTGTATGTGAATTTGTGGGGCTACTTCTATTATCAGTTGAAAAATTTGAGTGGGGTGAAGACCACGAAGTCTCTAGGTGCCCTGTTCGTTGAGATTGGCATTTATCTAGAGGTAGCAGTCGGTGCCCAGTTGGGTGATGGAGCCCTCTCGGCTGGCAAAGAGCTGGTCGATGAAGAGTGGCCGCTCTATACGATTGGGAAACCGGATAACGTCTATGACTTCGCCTATCCGCAGGATGAATCACTTGAATTTACCTTAGCGGGCTCTGCGTCATCCATCGCTGTGCCGGAGTTGTGGCACACGATGAGTACGTTTGATTTGACGACAGGCGACACGGATACTCAGGTGTATGATCTTTCGAGGTTCGATATCCAGGTGGACAATCCGAATTTCAAGGTTAACGAGGCTGACGGGAAGATCAAAGTGGTAGACACCAGTCGTCCAGTAAGTAAGGGCAGTTTGGTCATTACTTGGAAGGGGGCTCCGCTCTCATTCACGTCTGATCCGCTTAAGCGCACCATTCCGTTGACGTGGCGCGTCACAGCGGGTGAATACATTTTCCAGTTACACCCAAGCAACGGTGGGGTGACTCAGGTACTTCCTTTTGTTTATAATGCAGCGGTTAATGTACCTACTCCGGTCTATCCGGGCTATACATTTGATGGATGGTATACGGCAGCTACAGGGGGAACAAAGGTAACGATTCCAAGCCGTATGCCTAAGGATGATTACGAGCTGTACGCGCATTGGAAGGTAAACCATAATACGCCGTATACAGTGGAGCATTATTTGATAGACCCGGATACAAGGAAGGCGACCTCGACTACACCTGCGTATACAGAACGGTTAACCGGAACGACCGATACGGAGATTCGCATCAATTCTGACCGATTCAAGAGCCAAGGTTATGCGAATGGAGAATCCGTCGGACGAATCATCAAAGGTAACGGATCGACGGTTGTAAGAATCGAGTATTATCCGGCGAGTCATACCATCGCATTCAATCTAGGCTATCCAGGCGCTCCGCGCAGCACGATAACCGAACCGGCAGGCAGAAATATTGCGGGTCGCATCCCGATGCCGACAAGAACGGGGTATACTTTTGTCGGCTGGTCACCGGAGGTGCCAAGCACCATGCCGACTTCGGACACCGAGTACACTGCTATATGGGCTGCCAAAGAAGATACGCCTTACCAAGTCGTATACTTGAAACAAAATATGGCGAGTGACACCTATACGGTGGCCGATACGGAAACGTATCGCGGAGCTACCGATACAGAAGCTAATCTGACGAATATAACCCCCAGATCCTATGATGGGTTTACATTCGATGAAAATGTTCCGGGAACGGTGTTAACAAGCCAAATAACGGGCAATGGAAAAACAGTGTTGAAACTGTACTACAAGCGCGATGCCCATACCTTGACGGTCGATTACAACGGTTCCGGTCAGGCGACCAAAGTTATTGAAGTTCCGTTTGGTGCTACGACGCAGCTATATCTGGGTACACCAATCTGGCAGGGACATGTCTTCGCGGGTTGGTCACCGACTCCTCCGACGACCATGCCTGAGGAAAGTATGACGTTCACCGCGCAATGGACCACGAACGCTTACACGGTGAACTTCAACAGTAATGGCGGAGCGGAAGAAGTGGAGAGCCAGACGGTGGGGTACGGCAACTTGGTTAGCACACCGATTGAACCGACGAATGCAGGCTATGTATTTGGCGGTTGGTATACTAGCAGCGATCTGACAACTCTCTACGACTTTACGGCACCGGTAACGGGTGATCTTACGTTGTACGCGAAGTGGCTGTTACGCTATACGGTGAGCTTCGAGAGTAACGAAGGCTCAGTAGTCACGAGCCAAACGGTGAATGAAGGATCTAAAGCTGAAGCTCCGGTCGCTCCGGAGCGCGAAGGTTATGTTTTCAGTGGTTGGTACAGCGACATAGAGCTGATCACCCCGTACGACTTCACAACAGCAGTAGTGACGACGGATATTACGTTGTACGCGAAGTGGGCGGTGTATGTGCCGAATACCTACACGGTGACATTTGAAAGTAATGGCGGGTCGATCGTAGATGCCAAAACGGTGAACGAAGGTGCTGTGGCTTCCGCTCCTGGCGTTCCTATCCGGGAAGGCTACACCTTCAGTGGTTGGTACAGCGATATAGACTTGACGACGGCTTATGGTTTTACAGCAGGAGTTATGGAAGATATAACGCTCTACGCGAAGTGGACGAAGAACAGTTATACGGTAAGCTTTAGCAGCAACGGTGGATCATTGGTGAACAGCCAGTCCGTGAGTGACGGCGAGATGGCTACGGAACCTGCTGCCCCAATACGTGACGGGTATGTGTTCGGCGGTTGGTACAGTGACATCGGTCTGAACGAAGCTTATGACTTCACGACATCGGTGACGGCGAGCCGCACGTTGTACGCCAAATGGACAGTAATCTATACAGTAACCTTTGAGAGCAACGAAGGTTCGAGCGTAGATGCTCAGACCGTAGAATATGACGGACAAGCTATAGCTCCTGCCGTTCCGACAAAGGACGGATATATATTCAGCGGTTGGTACAGTGATGCAGGTCTGAATGAAGCGTACAGTTTCGCGACCCCGGTGACGGATAACCTGACGTTATATGCCAAGTGGACATCCAACAAACTCACGGTGAGTTTCGATAGCAACGGTGGTTCGGATGTGGAGGATCAAGTCGTGAGTCCTGGTGGACATGCAACAACACCTCCTGATCCGATGTGGGAAGGGTATGTGTTCGCAGGCTGGTACAGCGATCTCGGAGGAACGATAGCCTACGATTTCCAAACGGCAGTGACAACCAGCCTTACCCTGTATGCAAAATGGACGGTAACACCGTGGTTAAACGTAGCTACTTTGCCACGAGCGACAGGAACGTATCAAGTTTTAACCGACAGCCAGGGCACGATTTACGCTTCCTATAATCTACCTGATGCTTATCAGGGTGGCCTTGGTGGTTATAGTTATGCTGATCATCTATACATGGACAAATACGAGGGAGGCGAGTGGAAAAATATCTACCAAGGCACGGAGAAGAATTTGCTTACGAGGTTTGCCTTGGACAATCAGGACACTCTTTACCAGACTTCTTCCAGCGGTGAAGGTGTATATTTGCAGAGATATAACGGAAGTACCTGGGAAGATATAGCCCGTAATGGATCTCTTCGGGGAGAAGGATCAGACATTGCGTTTGACCAAGATAATGTTCCTTACCTGGTGTATAACAATTCAGACAATCAGATGCAAGTGGTGAAATACGAAGGGAATCAGTGGGTGGCTGTAACCGGTGGAGAAGAACTTGGTGGGAAGACGAGCAGTGCAGTCATCAAATTCGACCAAAACAATATCCCATATGTGTTGAACGCGGTGGAAACTTCTAACGGCACTACTATGGATGTAGCTGTTCTCAAATACAACAATGGAGCTTGGGAGCGTATCGGTGACTTTGGTCGGGTGTATATAGAACCTGGATCTATTCGACGAGTCAAATTGGAACTCGACTCAGATGGTATGCCTTATGTGCTGTATTCCGCTCCTTACACAGCTGCTTCCCCTTGGGTTCTGATGAGATACAAAGGCACGGACTGGGAAAAGGTTGGCGAGTTCAATCCTTCAATGAGAAGACTTTCGTATATAGACCTCTTCATTGACAAGTACGATGTTCCTTATGTTGCTTATGAAGATTCGGCACAGGGTCAACGGGCAACCATCATGAAATACGAGGGCGAGTGGGTCGCCGTAGACAAACCTGGTTTCTCCTCAACTGAAGTTCATGATATACAAATCACGAAAGGCAAAGACGGTAATCTTTATGTGATGTATAAAGAGGGAGTTGCTAAAGTTAATCAGCTCTCACCTAACTGGACTAAAATATATATACTGAAGCATAAGATTGAATAATGTAGACTTTTAATAACATACAGCAGAAGAAAGAGCTGTCCTAAAGCCATACACATGGCTTGGACAGCTCTTTTTTGCATTACAAGATAAGGGGCATAACATCAAATATGAGTCGAATCTAGATTAAGTCTGGCTGTGTTATACTTTAGTTGATTTCCGTTAGTGGAAATGGCTCCTAGACTGTTCTAAGATGTCCAAACGGACAATTTCGCTCTAAAGCGCTTGTTACCTACTCTGGATTACTGCGTATAAGAGGAGAACTTTATTTTTTCAAATGCAGGAGGTGTCCCGTGGCATTTATTCAACTGAAATGTCCGAATTGCAATGGTAAGATAGAGCCTAAAGGGAAACAGCTGTTCAAATGTCCGTTCTGTGAGACGGAACTGCTGCTCCAGGAAAATAACGTATACCATGTAGATCAATCCGTCCACCATTATCACGGGACAGCTGTTCCAACCAGACCTATCAGGTCAAAACCAAAACGGAACGGCTTGCTAGCGGGTTTGCTGGTTCTTGCCCTTTCCGTCTATTTTATATGGATTTTCGCCAATCAGGGGAGTGGAGGAGAGGTAAGCCAATCTCATGTTGTACGAACAGAGCCTGAAAGCGAGGTGCTGCAACTCTTCTTGAGAGACATCTTTGATAAGACGGAGACTGCGCCGTCGTCAGAGGAACTTGCTAGCATCCGTTCTTTATCCGTGGAGAAAGTGGATGACCGATGGCGGTTCAGGTACAGCTTCGACGATCCGTTCACCAACGAGCAGCCAGAATGGAAAGAATATGTCGTGACAGATAAAGTGCTGAATACCCAGCGAATGGAGCAGAAGGACTTCGAAGCGTTTTCGGGTCTGACGGGGTTGGACTTAAATGGGGAGTATGAAATAACCCAGACGAGAGACATGAGCTTCAGTCATATGAAGAATTTGAAAAGTTATTCGTCTGCCTTCAACGAATCGTTCCATGTATTCGCCTCTTATTTCGGCGATAAGAGCCGCATTCAGCAATTAACGACTCAGATACGCAGCAATGACGAAATGGCACAATTGCTTGCATTTTCTAATCTACAGAATTTAAGCATTACATACGTGGATGAATCGGTTACTGATTTTCAATTACTGCAGCAGCTACCACTACGTTCACTTGCGATTACAACAATAGATGATCTGGGCTGGTTGTCCACGCTTCCTTCTCTGGAATCATTAAGCATTGGCACAAGTGAAGCGACTGACTTCAGCAGTCTGTATGCCCTCAGCCAGATGCGAGAGTTAACGTTTGACAACGTGCGGAATTTGAGAACGCTCGATTTTGTAGCCAGCATGCCTAAATTGCATACTCTGGATGTAAATCAGGTCAGCCTTGTTAGTCTTGAACCATTGCGGAATAAAGCGTCACTCAGCAGGCTGAGGCTTGCGGATGCAGGAGCACAGGAGACACTGCAAGTAATCAACAGCCTGAGCTCGTTGTCTACGCTTGCGGTTTCTGGTTACTACAGCACGGCGCCAGAGCTTAATCTTCCCCGCGTAACGGAATTGGTGCTGCCTTCCTCATTCGTGCCGCTCCTTCATGCACCCGCGGTTCGTCAATTAACCGTTAATCTGAACAGCGGGGGAATCAGTGGCGGTGATGTGATACGGTTCCAGCAGCTGTCGGAGCTTTCATTGCTGGAATCAGGTAGCTTTACTCAGGTAAAGGCTTTGAATCAGCTGCCGAAATTGCAAGTATTGAACGCCAGCGAGACATCCTTTTACGGGGAGACGCGGGAACTGTTTCAACTATCGAATCTTACAGCACTTGAATGTTTGGAGTGCACATTCCAGCTGGAGGGGGAGACCCCTTTTGATAACGGCGTACTGGAGCAGTTGAATTTAAATAACTCGTATTTCTCTCTCGATAACAATCATGTTGACGATTTGGAACGGATAACACCCTACTTGACAGGGTTAACAGGAATACGTTCCTTTACTCTACAGGACAGTTCCATCCAAACGCTTGATTTCGTAAAACGCTGGAAACAGCTGGAGATACTACACGTAGAAAATAATGCGATATCCAATCTCAGCCCGCTAAGCGCGCTTACCTCTTTAAGAAAGGTCTACATCACTGGTAATCCAGTTCAGAACAAGACGATTTTGGGGGACGGGATTGCTGTCTATTAGGCTATGTTAGGCTGTGCAAGTCACTTGAAGTTTAGTTTTATGCGTTTATGTAGAAACCCGGACTGGCATGGAAGCCTGATCCGGGTTTTTGTCTGTTAGCAAGACTCTCTGTCCCATCAATCCATTGAAACATGCACAACTGCACTATATAACACTTTGTTGAGAATTGGGTGGTATGTCATTTGATGCTGAACTTGCTTCAATACGGTAACTCCTTTTTAACACAAGGATGCAAGATGTCTCTATTTTTGTGTTTTACAGTTTATGTTTAAGATTCAAGAAGCAATGGCTAAAGTTATGGATATTGGGGAGAAGATCCTGATGAAAGAAATCAAATTTTTGATGTATGATGGGGATGAGAAAGTAGAATTCTTGTGAAGACGAGATGATATGGGCCGATCAAAAGGTTATTATGGGAAGTGTTAGATGTGGACAGAACATCGATTTCCCGTCATTTGAAGAGCATTTTTGATACTGGGAGCTCGATGAAAAAGTGGTATATGCAGAAATTGCACATACCACTCAATATGGTGCACTCAACATGGCGCTATCATTCTGCATCAGCACAAGCTAACTTCAACAAATGTTTGTTTGATCGGAGGTTAAACTATGGCTTTGGAAAACAAGTTAGGTATTACCGATTCTGCGGAGCTTGCTCGTGTGGAAGAAAAACTCAGTAAGAAAAAAGCGATTGAAATATTCGAGACGGGTTTGCTGGATACGTTAGAAATCGGAACATTTAAGGCATTATCCCATATTCACATGTGTTTGTTTGAAGAAATATATGATTTTGCCGAAAAAGTACGTGAGGTTAACATAGCCAAGGGTGGCCTTCGATTCGCACCTGTGATGTACCTTGAAGCTGCGCTTGAGAATGTCTCCAAAATGCCGCAATCCACCTTCGAGGAAATCATCGAAAAGTATGTTGAGATGAATGTGGCTCATCCTTTTCGAGAGGGAAATGGGAGAAGTGCAAGAATATGGCTTGATTGCATCTTGAAAAAGGAAATCAGGCAAGTTATCAATTGGAGTAAGGTTGATAAAGAAGACTATCTGCTTGCGATGGAGAGAAGTCCTATTAAAGATGTCGAGATCAAGGTTCTACTTCAAGCAGCACTTACGGATCAGATCAATGACCGTGAGATTTATATGAAAGGCATCGATGCGAGTTACCATTACGAGGGTTATTACGTGTATAAGACAGAAGATCTCTATAACGAACAGTAAATGGAGCAATAGCATATCTATCAAGCATTGGGAGCTATATCTGGTTGGAAATTATATTCTGCATGTTGCAGAAGGTACCATTAGCCAAATCTAATTGATAAGTATTAGATTGAAAAAGAGTATTATCACAAAACAGAGGAAACCCGGATTGAGTAGATCAATCCGGGTTTTGCTGTTCCCATCGACTTAGCTATGTCCCATCAATCCATTGCAAAATGCACAACGGCACTATATAACATTTTGTTGAGAATTGGGTGGTAGGTCACTTGATGCTGAACTTGCTTCACCCGTAGCATCAGCGCTTTGTTCATTCCGATTCGGTCTTCAATCGTTCGCTCTAGTTCATTGAAGTCATAAGCCTGCAAGCATTCGACTTTGTCTTTGATCATATCCAGTGAAATTTCCATATATCGTTCAGGCCTCCTCCAAATCTTAATTTGCAGGTTAAGAGCCTGCCGAGCTTCATTGTAGAGCAGCTTCTCCAGTTCGACAAGAGTAAAGACACAAAAAATGAACGACGAAATGTAGTAGTTTGGAACCACTTTATCGCTGAGAATGAAAAGAGTCTAACGAGACGAAGCTACCCGCCCGATAAATATATAAATCAACATTGAATGTAAGCATTGACTCACAGCCGCTAGCCTTTAGCTTGAACTGAAAAGGAGGTTAACAGCCAATGATTCGTGTCATGTTAATTGACGATGAAGAAGATGCGCTGAATTTGCTTGAAATATTGCTTGGCCAAGTTGGGAATGTCGAAGTTGCCGGAAGGTATCTCAATCCCATCCAAGCAATTGATGCTCTAAACCAAACAATGGTAGATGCAGTGTTTTTAGATATACAGATGCCGGGTATGAAAGGAACTGAAGCTGCGCGTCGCATCAGAAATATCTCTCCTGAGCTACCCATTATTTTTACGACAGCCTATGCAGAGTATGCGCTGGAAGCGTTCGAGATCGATTCTACGGATTATTTGCTGAAGCCTTTTACGGCAGGCAGATTACAGAATACCGTTGCACGAATAACCAAAAACCTTTACAAAGAAGCAGACCCAGTGCAGCCCAATCAGGCTCCTGTTTCGTCGGTTCACTCTCTCGGAGGGTTTCACATCATATCACCACTTGAGATGGGTACAGAAGTGGTTTGGAAAACAAAAAAAGAGCGAGAACTCTGCGCATTTCTGATTCATCATGAAGGCAAGCGCGTGAATGCTGGTGTCATTATTGAGGCGTTGTGGCCGGGGTATGACCTCGACAAAGCCAAATCTTATTTGTACACTTGTCTTTCTTATCTTCGGAGAAGCCTGACGGACCAGGGTATCCCTATCCATATTCGCAAAGGAAATCAGGGTTTCTCTGCTGAACTGAACGATATTACAATAGATGTCTCTCCGTTCGAGACGCTGCTGAACCATATATTGGACGAAGAGAATATGCAAGAGAAGCATTACAATCAGATGAACGAGATGTACACCGGCGAATATATGGATGGTTGCAATTTTGACTGGGCGATTGCCAGACAGTTGGAGATCAAATCATTGTATGTTCGTGTTCTTCGTAAATGGAATAGGTATTACCGTAGCCAAGAAAAGCTCTCACTTGCAGCGGATAGTTTACAGCGGCTACTCATGCTACATCCTGATTCAGAGATTGACGGTCGCGCGCTCATCAGACTTCATCTGGAGCTAGGTAACCGAAACGAGGCGTACCGTGTAGGCTTGCAGTTGGAACAGGCTGTACGCGTTCAGCTTGGCACAGAATTAGAGGAGGAAACTATGTTATTGGTTCGACAAACGATGGAAAGACAGAGTGCGCAGCCGAATGAGTCGTAAAATCATTGCTGCGCTTATTACAATAGCGATGCTGTTCGCCACTTATGGGTTATTGCTGACATATTTCACAGTAAATAAAAAAACGATGCCCATTGCAACCAATGGAACGATGGACTTGACCAATTGGGCATTTGAAGAGAATGGTGTCGTTCGGTTGGATGGGCAATGGGAGTTTTATCCCCATCGACTGCTCTTCAGCCACCCACTTGATGCAGAGAACTTGGGAGATCAGCCATCTTCATTCACTCAAGTACCTGGTTATTGGGCCAAGCAGATGGATACGTTGGGTGTAGCTACATACCGGTTGAGAGTTCTAATAGATGATGACAGTGTTGTATATGGGATCAAAACGGCAGCCGTTCTGATCTCTAATAGGCTTATCGTCAATGGTCAAGTCGCAGGCTCCAGCGGAGATCCTGATTTGGAAGATGATTATCGGGCACTCAATAAGCCTTATGTTAGCTATTTCACACTAAAACAGGGTTGGAACGACATTCTTGTGGAGGTTGCCAATCACGAATTTCGCGTTGCAAGTGGTATTGGTGAATCGATTCAATTGGGTAAGGCTGATCAGATCTCCAGAATTCGGGATCTCGCGACTGCACATGACTGGGTGGTATTGACCTCTTTTCTGATCATGGGACTTTATTTTATCGGCTTATTCTCTCAGCGGCGGAACGATCTTTCGCTTGTCGTATTTGGACTCGTCTGTTTGTTTATTGCGGCGTTTACAAGTGTCAGCGGCGAGAGAGTATTGTTTGATGTGATTGGGTCATTCCCATTCTGGCTTTATTTCCGGATTCAAATGGTAGTAACAGTAGGGGTAGGCGTAGGATTTTTCCTGTATGTGTATACCGCTTTCCGTCCCTACAGCCACAAGTGGCTTACTAAAGGCGGCTTAGTTACAGGGACATTTTTACTCCTCTTACATCTAGGCTTCGCTACGCAGATTACAACAGGACTGCTACGTCTTGTAACGTCACTCTATGTCACGATAGCTTTGCTGTATGCAACCTATGTATTTGTCCATGCAGTTCTGCATAAGGTAGCTGGCAGTTGGTATCTTGCCGTGGCGGCTATGGCGTTAAACGCTCTGATCTTAAATCAGAACTTGAACGTATATTTCGGAGTGCCTATCTATTCGTTGGCGCCAGTAGAACCATTCCTTGTGCTCCTTATGCTTGCGCTATTGATGTCGCTTCGCTTTTCCAATGCTTTTCAGCGGATTGAGGAGCTTTCTGAGCAATTGCTGGAGGCAGACAAACACAAGGACGATTTCCTTGCGCGTACCTCGCATGAATTCAAAACACCTCTGCACGGCGTGATGAACATATCGCGATCTATGCTTGATGATGTTGCCAATCCGGTTACAGCTGGGCAGCGTGAAAAGCTACAATTAATGATTGAGGTCACCCGAAAACTGTCTCAGCTCGTCTATGACATTCTGGACTTGTCCAAACTGAAACAGGGAGAATTCAGGATTGTTCTTGCACCAGTGGATGTGCGTTCTGTGGTGGAAATGCAGATCCGTTTCTACGCCTATCTCTGTACAGAGAAGGACATTCAACTCATCAATCAGGTTCCGGTTGACTTGCCTCTCGCGCAAGCTGACGAAAATCGGATAAGCCAAGTCATCAGTAATTTGCTCGATAACGCGATCAAGCACACGGAGCATGGAACGATCGTTGTCACCGGGAAAGAACACGGAGGGTTGCTCCACTTCGAAGTTAGGGATACAGGAGCAGGCATTGATCCGGATGATCTGCCGCATATTTACGAGCCGTTCAAGTCTACGGAGGAAATTCGAAAACATAGCTTCGGGCTTGGATTGCCAATTGCGAAGCAACTGATCGATCTGCAAGGAGGTGAGCTTGCCGTGATGTCTACGTTGGGGGTGGGTACAACCTTTACGTTTACACTGCCGGTGGCATCACAACATAGCGATCCTTGGGTTCCTTCATCTACATCTTATGCTCATCCCTTGGAGAAGGAATATTCATTCTCAACGCCTTACATTATGAATGCCGAAGGCCAGCGAACGGTTCTAATTGTTGATGATCAGTATGTGAATCTAAAGGTGTTGCTAGATGCGTTGCAATCGCTCAATTATCGTGTTATCGCGGTCAAAGATGGATACGAAGCGCTCGAACAGATCGATCAGCCGGGTAGAATTGATCTGGTCATTCTTGATCTCATGATGCCTGGTATGTCTGGATATGAAGTCTGTCTTGAAATTCGCAAGCGGTATTCACTGCTGGACTTGCCTGTGCTCATGGTAACAGCAGCGCTGCAACCGCAGGATAAGGTGGCGGCATTTCAGGTGGGAGCCAATGATTATTTGCCTAAACCGTTTGATCTGGAAGAACTAAAAGCCCGAATTGGAAGTCTGCTTGCCATGAAAGAGTCGCTGGGACGGGCTGTTCATATGGAGGTAGCGTTCCTTCAATCACAGATTAAACCACACTTTCTATATAATGTTCTCAATAGTATCGTCTCTTCGAGTTATACAGACGTGGAGCGTGCAAGGAACATGATCGTTGCGCTGGCAGATTATTTACGTGGAAGCTTCAGGTTCAGCAATACAGATGAACGTATCGAATTTGATGAGGAATTCCAGCTGATTCAAACGTATGTGGAGATTGAGCAAGCAAGGTTCGGGGATCGGATCTGCTTCAAATATGATATTCCCGAAGATGCTTATCGCTCGAAGATGCCGCCGCTGCTCTTGCAGCCGTTGGTTGAAAATGCCATTCGCCATGGTATAGGAGCTCGAATTGAAGGCGGAACGGTAGAATTAAAAGCAGAAAGAGCCGAAGGTGGTTGGTTATTCACTGTAACGGATGATGGAGTTGGCATTTCTCCTGAACGAATAAATCTGCTACTGGAACAAAACGAATCGAATGGTGAGCACGGCGTAGGCTTGCGGAATATCAACAAGCGACTGAGATTTGAATACGGGACTTCACTGGAGCTCGCGAGTGAGCCAGGACGTGGAACGAGTGTTGCCTTTCGTATTCCGGATATACAGCCTTAATGGAAAAATAGTTTATAACAATGGGTTCCATCGCATTTGCGGTGGAGCTTTTTTGTATTGGCATAGCGTTAGTTTAAACAAAATAAAAATGGGTGGGTTTTAAAGACTTACGAGCAAAAACTAAATGATATGTGCAATTGAGTTGGTCGAATCGTGTCGAATAACGTCAGTTTTTAAGGTTTTTTTAAGGTGCCCTCCGTTATGCTGAGCATACATGTATAGATGCATAAATAGAACTTGAAGATGGAGGGATAGATGCGTAATGATTTCATTGAGAACATTAAGTAAGAGATACAACAGACATTTTCGAAGAATGGCACACCTGTTGCTAGCCATCATTCTCTTTATACCATCCTTGGTGATTGGAGGCGGGGTAACGTCGGCAGCATCCGGCTGGTCGATCATTGATGGGTATGGCGCAACTGGAATTAATGTAAATCCATCCATGAGAGGTGAAAAGCCTGCCATATTGGAATGGAATGGTGAAATTTATGTGGCATGGCGAGAAACAATTCCAAGTACGCCTACGATTGGTCAAATCAGGGTTAAAAAGTTTAATGGCTCAAATTGGGTTAGTGTTGACGGGGGTCACCAAACCTTTGGTTTAAATTACGATGTCAACAGAGATGTTGAGTCTCCAGCACTAGCTGTTTATGACAATGCGCTGTATGTGACTTGGTTGGAGAGAAATGCTTCTTATACTGCACAAGTTCGGGTCAAAAAATATGATGGTACGAGCTGGACAAATGCTGAAGGGGGCAACCCTGCCGGGATCAATGAAAATCCTTCCATCACAGCATCAAGTCCAAAATTGACTGCATATAAAGGCGAGTTGTATGCAATGTGGGGAGAAGCAGCTAAGATTCGAGCGAAGAAATACAATGGTACTACGTGGACAAGCCTTGATGGCGGCGGAACTGATGGGTTAAATATAACCCCAGGCAGTGGAGCAGGTGGATCAGCTATGATTGTATTTGGCAATGATTTATATGCACTGTGGTCTGAAAGAGTAGCGAATGGTTTTAATATAGTACGGGCGAAGAAGTATGATGGCACCAACTGGACGGTCGCTGACGGTGGAGCTGGCTTGAATAAGGTCAGTTGGAACAATGCCATAACCCCAGCCTTAAGTGTTATTGATAATCATATGTACGTATCATGGGTGGAAGCTCGTGGAGGTCAATATAGTACAGATGATCAGATTCGTGTTAAGAAATTTGACGGCACTACTTGGACTAATATTGATGGTGATGGCGAATACGGCATTAATGTAAATATAGGGCTACGCGCTTTCGAGGTTCAGTTAGCGGGTTTAAACAATGAGCTATATGCCATATGGACCGAGAATTCAAACGAGTGGGTAAACGGAGTTCCCGTTTTTAAGATCCGTGTGAAGAAGTATAATGGCAATGGATGGGTTCTGGCTGAAAACGGAAGAAATGGTGGACTGAATGCATTTGGAACTAAAACCGCCCGCAACCCTGCTATAACAGCCATGAACGGAGCGCTGTATGCGGTGTGGGACGAAAATGACAGGACAGTAGTAAATATAAGAGCAGCCCAATTCACACCGCCGCCTCCACCAAGCGTCACCAGTGTTACGGTAAGCCCAGTTACGACGAGCACCATGCAAGGTGGAAGCAGACAACTATCAGCTGCTGTTAACGCAGTAGGAGAGGCGCCAACGACGGTGACATGGAGCAGTAGTGACATAGCGAACAAGGTTACAGTAAATGCTGCGGGCTTAGTTACGGTTGCGCGGGACGCAACACCAGGCAATTACATCATCACGGCGACTTCCACGTTCGATAGTAGCAAAACAGCAACATCAACCGTTACGGTGACGTATGCACCAGCGGTTCAGAGTATAACGGTTAATCCAAGTACGGATAGCCTGATGCAGGGTGAGAGCACCCAGTTAACGGCAACGGTAGTAGCCGTAGGTGGAGCGCCAGACACGGTAAGATGGAATAGCAGTGATCTTAGTAATAAAGTGACGGTAGATGCAACGGGGAAGGTTAGTGTGGCATCGGATGCTGCACCGGGTGATTACACCATTACAGCATCTTCTACTTATGATACAGGCAAGAGAGAATCAGCGGTCATTACAGTCACATATGCACCAGCTGTTAATAGCGTTAGTGTTAGCCCAGATACCGACAGCCTGATGCAAGGAGAGAGCAGACAGCTGGTAGCAACGGTAAACGCTGTAGGTGGGGCGCCCACAACGGTGACATGGGCTAGCAGTGACACGGATAACAAGGTTGAGGTAAGCGATACTGGCTTCGTGACGGTCGCAGCAGATGCTGTGCCAGGGAACTACATGATTACCGCAACTTCGACGGTAGACAGCAGTAAAGTGGGTACAGCAAACTTTACGGTGACGTATGCACCAGCAGTAAACGGAGTCATCGTTACCCCTGATCCAGCAAGCGTTGTGCAGGGAGATAGCGTACAGTTAGAGGCTGTCGTTGATGCAGTTGGGGGAGCTTCGACGGAGGTAACGTGGAGCAGCAGTGATCTAACTGGCAAAGTTGAGGTGAGTGATACCGGCCTTGTAACGGCTGCAGCAGATGCTGTACCGGGAAACTATACGATGACAGCTACATCAATTGAAGACAGTAGTAAGACCGGAAGGGCAACCGTGACAGTGATGTATGCACCAGCTATTCACAATATCACTGTCAATCCGGAAAGTGCTAATGTCGCGCAGGGAAGAAGTGAGCAACTTACCGCCACGGTAACTGCGGTAGGTGGAGCAGATCCGTCCGTCTTGTGGACAAGCAATGATTCTAGCAACAAGGTAACAGTAAGCAGCATGGGGAATGTTAGCGTTGCTTCCGATGCTGTGCCAGGGGACTACGTGATTACAGCGACATCCGTGTACGATCTAACCAAGGTTGCAACGGCAAACATTAAGGTGACGTATGCACCGGCCGTGAACAGCGTCATTGTTGACCCGGCTACGGATAGCCTAATGCAGGGCGAGAGCAGACAACTGACTGCAACGGTAGACACTGTGGGCGGAGCCGATGTAACGGTGACATGGAGAAGTAGCGATACAACCAATAAGGTAAAGGTTAGCGACACAGGTTATGTTACGGTGGAAGCCGACGCTGAGCCAGGGGAATATACGATTTTCGCGACCTCGACAGTAGATATGAGCAAAAAAGGTAGCATGGTTCTCACGGTGACAGCAGCTCCAACGTATACGATTGCTCCAATTGAAGATCGCACATTAGAGTCGCTCATGCTTGATTACGAATCGGGTACCCAAGAAACGAACACCGTGTCCATTCAGCATACGGGTACGGGGAACTTGGCTAATTTATCTGTATCCCTTAGCGGAGATGATTCGGATGCCTTTGTTATCACGCAACCGGATAATGAATTGGCGGCTGGAGACCAGACCAATTTCACCTTACGTGCCAAAGACGGACTGCCAGCAGGGACATATACGGCTACGGTTACTTTGACGGCAGATCTGATGCTACCAGTCACTTTCCAAGTAACACAGGCGGTAAATCTGCCTAATGCACCAGCCAACCCTCGGAATCTGACAGCTGAACCTGGGGATGGTCATGTAATTTTAAAATGGGAAACGGAACCTGATGTAGAATACCGAATTTACATGGCAACAGATGATGATCCGGATCATAGGGTTGAAATCACAGACGAGGCATCGTCACCTTATACAATTCCTGAGTTGGTTAACGGCAAGACCTATTACTTTGTTGTAAAAGCAGAGAATAAGGGAGGGCTTAGCGAAGCCTCCAATCAGGTCAGCGTTATTCCATCAAGCGCTCCGGGGGTGCCAACAGATGTCACAGCGACCCCGGGCAACGGACAAGCCACGGTGAGATTTACAGCGCCGGCCCATGATGGTGGAAATCCAATTACGGGATACGAGGTGACTGTATCGCCAGGGAACACGATAATTACAGGAACCGCTAGTCCAATAACAGTACCAGGATTGAGTAATGGAACAAGCTATACATTCACGGTGAAGGCCATTAACGGTGCAGGCAAAAGTAGAGACTCGGTAAAGTCCAATGCAGTTGTGCCAGTAGCAGCTTCTACTCCGCCGACCAATCCGCCTGCAACAGAAGCTCCATCGACCACACCAGTAACGCCAGTCACCCCACCCACAACAACACCAACAGTGCCAACAACGGCAACGACAGGTGTCGATATTCTGGTTAATGGAAAAGTGGAGAATGCTGGACAAGCAACAATATCCCGGCGTAATCAACAAACGGCATTGACCATTGTGGTGGATCAGCAGAAGCTGAATGATAGACTGGCGGAGGAAGGGCAACGTGCTGTTGTCACAATTCCAATCCGTCAAACGTCTGACATCTTCGTTGGTGAGCTTAATGGGGAAATGATCAGGACGATGGAAGATTATCAAGCTGTACTGGAATTCCAAACGGAGCAAGCTTCATATACCGTTCCTGCAGGGCAGATTCGTATTGGGGAAATTGCAAGCCAACTTGGAGGGTCTAATGACTTGCAGGGAATCAAGGTACAGATTGAAATTGCAGCTCCGACCTCTATTCAATCGGACATTGTAGGGCGCGCAGTGACTCAGAATGAGTTAACACTGGTTGCTCAGCCGCTTAACTTTACAGTTAATGCTGTTTATGGCGATAAGTCCGTTGAAGTCAAAAATTTTGATGCTTATGTCGAGAGAACGATAGCTATTCCAGACGACATAGATCCTAACAAAATTACAACTGGCGTTGTCGTGGAGCCGGACGGAACGATTCGCCATGTTCCGACCAAGGTGCGTCAGAACAATGGAAGATACGAAGCTCAAATTAACAGCCTGACCAATAGCACATATGCTGTGGTATGGCATCCGCAACAATTTGCAGACGTGATTAATCATTGGGGTAAAGATGCTGTGAACGACATGGGATCTCGCATGATTGTGGAAGGCGTCGGCAACGGTACCTTCAATCCTGATCGAGCCATAACCCGTGCAGAATTCGCCACAATCGTTGTTCGTGGTCTAGGACTTCGTCCAGAGAATGGAGAAACACCATTTATGGATGTGAAGACCGAGGATTGGTACAACGGTGCTATTCGTACAGCACATGCTTATGGGCTGATTAACGGCTTCGAGGATGGTACCTTCCATCCTAACGAAACCATTACAAGAGAACAGGCGATGGTCATATTAGCGAAAGCGATGACGATTACTGGGTTGAAAGACAACCTGAATGCAGAGCCTTTAGATGCAACGCTCAAATTGTTCCAAGATGAAGCTACTGTATCCTCTTGGGCCCGCAGCAGTGCTGCGGACAGTGTGAAGTCAGGTCTTGTGCAGGGGCGCAGCCAGTCTTTACTAGCGCCAAAAGGTAAAATCACACGTGCCGAGATTGCGACGATTATGCAGAGATTGCTGCAGAAGTCAGATCTAATCTAGGTAGAGATAGTTAAAATTTTGGATAGATAGCATAAGGTAAATTACATGGGAACTAGAAAGCGGAACGAGGGCTAATTGGCTCTCGTTCCGCTTTTCTTATCATTCATGGAGAAGAAGTATGCTTCTCTCGGGGGTGTGATATAATCGGTTTACAGATGGTTTATCATTTCGGGATAAAGAGTTTCCCTAGTACGCATAGAGAGGTTTTGGATATGACGAAAGACAATTTTTGGCGTGAGTTACCACGACCATTTTTTATACTGGCACCGATGGAGGATGTGACGGATGTTGTGTTTCGTCATGTCGTGAGTGAAGCGGGGAGACCAGATGTGTTTTTTACGGAATTTGCGAACACGGAGAGCTACTGTCACCCAGAGGGGAACAAAAGTGTGCGTGGACGTTTGACGTTTACAGCGGACGAACAGCCTATTGTGGCTCATATCTGGGGAGATAAACCGGAATTCTTTCGTGAGATGAGTATCGGTATGGCAAAAGAAGGCTTCAAAGGCATCGACATTAATATGGGTTGTCCTGTAGCCAATGTTGCAGAGAATGGGAAAGGGAGCGGCCTGATCTGCCGTCCCGCAATCGCTGCGGAGATCATCCAAGCTGCGAAAGCCGGGGGATTGCCTGTCAGTGTGAAAACAAGGCTCGGGTTCACAGAAGTAGACGAATGGCGCGACTGGTTAACTCATATTTTGCAGCAGGATATTGTAAACCTGTCCATTCATCTGCGGACTAGAGAGGAAATGAGCAAAGTTGAGGCGCACTGGGAGCTGATCCCTGAGATTAAGAAGCTTCGCGATGAGATCGCGCCACATACACTTCTGACGATTAATGGCGATATTCCTGATCGTGAGACTGGCTTGAAGCTCGCTGAACAATATGGTGTGGATGGCATTATGATTGGGCGGGGGATTTTTCAGAATCCATTTGCCTTTGAGAAGCAGCCTAAGGAACATAGTAGTGAGGAATTGCTTAATCTGCTAAGGTTGCACCTGGATCTCCATGATCAATATTCAGCACAAGAGCCACGTTCATTCAGTGCGCTTACACGTTTCTTCAAAATCTACGTTCGTGGATTCCGAGGCGCAAGTGAGCTTCGCAATGACTTAATGAATGCAAAATCAACAAGCGTCGTGCGGACGCTGCTCGATGAGTTTGTAAGCAAAAGTCAGGATAGGGTTGAAGAGTCGTAACATATATGGAAAAAAGTAAAGCTAAACCGCAATTCTTCTGACTTCATGTCGGAGAAGCAGTTTAGCTTTTTTTCATCAACTGAAAAAACGATTATACACGTACACACTAAGCCAAGCAGCAAGGAGAACCCATACGATAATGAACAACGTAGCCGTGTACCAGTTTCTAGGTTTGCTTAACATCTCCTGTGCTTTGGGTTTGTTCTCTTCAATGACCACCTGAGGTATCATTTTCAGAGCGAGAACGATGCCTATTGGAACGATAATGAGGTCATCCACATAGCCGAGAATCGGTATAAAGTCTGGGATAAGATCGATGGGGCTGAAGGCATAAGCTACAACACACAATGTAAACAGCTTAGCAAACCAATTTACTCTAGGATCACGGTAGGATAGATACAATATGAGCAAATTGGACTTAAGCAATCTCGCAGCTTGTTTTAGTTTCTGTAATATG
This sequence comes from Paenibacillus sp. MER 99-2, assembly GCF_023714095.1. Classification (NCBI taxonomy): domain Bacteria; kingdom Bacillati; phylum Bacillota; class Bacilli; order Caryophanales; family Paenibacillaceae; genus Paenibacillus; species Paenibacillus sp. MER 99-2. The sequence goes on from NZ_JAMAUZ010000006.1 coordinate 106,207, forward strand.
GTGATAGTCCCCCTCTATATATGTACATCCTGTTTACCTTATTTAAGCGGAATGTATAGATCGATCTTGGAATTAGGGTGGTCATATCCCAAATAACGGTGATCGTATAATTCAAAATCCTCTCGATCGTCCATTTCCTCTTTTGTATTCAGCAGCCATGTTCCCCAGATATACTGGAAGGTCTGCGGAAGCGCGCGCAGTGAGCCTGTGTGAGTGAATACCGCGTAACGTCCTGCTGGAAGTATCTTTTGCACGAATGGTTCAGGCAGCCCAGCAAAAGACTCAACCTCCACGCCAGCAACCTCTGTGAATAAAACCTCATGACTCATCTCGTACAAACTGTTCTCATGACACGCCTCGCAGATGCCAAATCCTCGTCCAGGAATGGAACGGTGGGGGATCTGAGTAGCGATGTGGTTGAACTCCTGCCACAAGGCGGCTAGCTTATTATCCTTAAGGGTGGTGTGTCCACGTATTCCGGCGATCTTCGTCTCGGGGAACAGAACAATGGTGGGCTGTATGGTGACGTTGAGCGTCAGATGATCCAGAACATTCGTGTGCAATTTCGACTTGGAAGCAATAAAGATATCTAAGCGATTAATGCGGTATTCCTGTGGGCTGATCTTATAGTTGAATTTAAACGCACGGCTAAACGACTCGGACGATTCAAACCCATTTTCCAGCGCAATCTCAATAACCTTTTTGTTCGTATAAAGTAAAGCTTTAGCTGCACTTGCTAATCGCCGTTTCTTAATATAACTGCCAATGCTTTCTCCCAATATCGCGCTGAATTGGCGGTTCAAATGGTAGTAGGAGTACCCTGCTGCCCGCGCAACCTCCTCCACTTTGATGGCTTCACCAAGTCTATCTTCGATATAGATGATTGCCTGCTCTAATGCTGGTCGGTAGTCCAATAGGAATCCCTCCATGATCAACGGTGCAAGGATTGGTATCCGAACATCGCCGGGTTCGCTCTCTCCAAGCTAATCTGAATCGTAGTCGATGTTTCCGGCAGGGGTTGTCTGATATCGTATGTGTACCAGCCGTTGGCGGCTCTACCGCCCCAACATAACTCTATTATACCTTCTGCGGGGGAGAACAGCATGCTTTTGGTTGTGCCGAAAAAGTCCTCAAAATAATGACAACACAGCCCGTTGGGGTAGCTCGACAGTAACATGTCCTTGAGCTGTTCTAGTGTTACATCCGTCGATCCCTCCAGTTGGGAAACAATCCATTCCGCTCGTCGCAAAGAATGAATCGCAGCCTGTGGCTCATAATGAATGAGTTCCGGAAGAACAGGATGATTGGTCGCCCAGAGAAACTGCTCTTGCGAGGCCGGGGCAATGTGCTTCGTAGCTTGGCTGCCATCCATCGTTTCGAATAAAGCGGCGTTACCGGATTGATCAAGCAGCATGATATTGACATTACAGGCAATTGGCATGTCTTTGAGATAGAGCAGCGCTTCTGGAACATTGGTGCAATGTTCCAGTACCGCTCGAATGGCTGCCCAGAAATGTAATCCTTTAAGCTTAGGTGCTCGCATGAAGGGCACAGCCCCAACGGGAAAACCGCAAGCACTCATCGTTACCGCAAGTCCATGCTCATTAAAACCATCGTCACGTCCAAAGCTCATCGTACTCGTACCCATGTGTGTGTATTTTCCTGTAACAGAGGTTCTAACAAGAGCAAAATCCTCCATCTGATGATTGAATTCATAGTTGCGAGCAAGTAAAGGTTTGTTCTGTGCTGTCATTGAGGGTAGCAGGGCAATCTGGCTGCATCGCGGGAGTAAGTACGATAAGGCATAATAAGCAATTTGTTTGGCATGTACGTGTAAGGCCTCTGCAAATCCAGCAATTTCTTCCGTTATGCCTGGGCACCATTCATTGAAGAGATGGATCGCTTCGCGATATTCGTTCTCTCCAAAGCCGTCAAGTGTGCGTGTATACGCGAGTTGTTGTGCTCTATTTTCAGAAATGAGTGTACCTAATCTATAGCCAATCTCGTAGTTTGTACCTTGTAATTCTAATGTGTGAACGGGAAGTGTTAACATCTCGAAACCTCCTTTTTTCCAAAGTTTACGGCAGGGAGATGAGGGGTGCATGATATTTTGTGCTGTTTTTTGAGTTATAGTAAAGTAAGATGAAGAGTGGAATGGATGTCTTAAAATGCATTTCGTGAACATGGTGTGCAGCATCTATCAAATGGATCAACATAGGAGGAATTATGTCCTGGAGTAAATTGAAGCAACAATTGGAGAGTTTCCTCTGTCCTGCGTTAGTTGGAAGAGTTGAATATGGATCAACCAGTTACCGGTATTCACCGGATAAGGCTGGACTTAGTTATCTTGTTGTAGATAAGAAGAACATTCTTAATATGATGGATAAGACGACCCCGATCCGCTGGTACCAGTCAGATCAGGAGATCAAGAATGATCCGCAGATTGAGATTCCGGTCAGTGATGAAGATATTGAAGAGGTTAGAAAAGCGACCAAAGGAAACGTGCCTGAGGATCGTCTCCCCGTTATGGCAAAAAGTAAGAAAAGCACAGCCGTAGCGAAAGAGATCTTGTCCGCACAGACTGCTCTAAGTAAATCCAATTTTAATGTGGTGGCGAATACGTTTTTGACGACTTCGATAGAGGTAAGCCTGGAGAGCGATGATATTCTGTTGAATATTCTGGCTCTGGTGGACAGGCGTGTGGGTAAGAAGCGAATATTGAACATGTCCGAGAAGGTGAAGTCTAAGCATTCCGCTGTGCAGTATTTTTATGAGTTACGGCGTAGTTCGTTATAGCTTTTAGCTATAACTAGTTATGGTTTTTAAGTATCTCTTCTAACTGCCTCTATCGTGATATGATACTCGTATACAACGAGGGGGTTATTTACATGACTGATAAGTTCCAGATCGTAGGAAGTTTATTGCGGCCGGATGAGCTGCTAGAATATAAAACGCAAATTGAACACCGTGATGATATCCAGTATCCGTTCTATAACCATTTTAAAGGATATGCACAGTGCGAAACCAAAGCAATCGAGCAGGTGGTCAAGAAAGAAATTGAGCATAACCTGTCGATTATTACAGACGGTGAATTCTCCAAGTCCATGTGGCATCTGGATTTTGTGTGGGGCTTCGGTGGAGTGGAGCGTTATATCGCGGATCATGGATACTTTTTCAGAGACGTGGACGGCACTTCGAAATATGAAACACGCAAAGACATTGGGCTTCGCATTACTGGCGAACTGAGCGGTAAGGATCACCATTTCATTCAACTGTTCAAACAGCTGCAAGACACGGCAGGAGATCAGCAAACGAAGCTTTGCGTACCATCACCTTCCCATATCTTCGGTGAGCTGTCCTGGTCGGATAACATTGGCGGCACAGACGCGGTGTACCAGAACATTCAGGAGCTCAAAGCAGGGCTTGTAAAAGCCTATAAAGAATTCGTAACAGAATTCGCTGCGGCTGGCGGCAAAATCCTGCAATTCGATGATTGCTTGTGGGAGCTGTTTGCAGACGACAACCCGAACTCTCCGTTTACTGGGGAGCATATCAATCAAGAGGAAGTACAGGGTCTTGCTACGGAATTCATTGATATTAACAACACCGTAATCGACTTCGGTCATAGTCTTGGCTTGAAAATGTGGACACATAACTGCCGCGGTAACTATGATTCCCGCAACATGGGTGGGGGATCATACGCAAAAATCGCGAATCTGTTCCTGAAGCAGTTGAAGTATGATCGCTTCTTCCTAGAGTGGGATGACGATCGTGCAGGTTCGATTGAAGCACTGGAAGTATTCAAGGACAGACCTGAAACGGAAATTGTACTGGGTCTGTTGTCTTCCAAAACAAGCACACTTGATGATGAAGATCGCGTAATCCGCCTGCTGGACGAAGCATCCAAAATTATTGATAAAGATCGTCTGCTATTGTCCCACCAATGCGGATTTGCATCCTGCGACGGTGGTAACGAGCTGAGCGAATCCGAGCAATGGGCGAAGATTGATCAAGGTCAACGGATTGCCAAGCAATATTGGGGCAGCTAATAACGTTTTGGAAAAATAGCAATACTTCATTCGTCGCAGTCGCAATCTCCGGATCCGAATAGCGATACATGAAGTTTATAGAGATGGCTTGCAGAATCCAGCAGTGGATCGCGAGTCATCTTTTTTTTATTTGGTATGCGAAGTTCAAGCTTATATCCTGCCACTGAATTCCTTCTTGAGGCGGAGGTTACGATCCATCGCTTGCAGGAGGTCGTTATTTTACCAAGAGGTATGATGGAATTGAAGTGAATAAAAGGGGATATGGGCTTCATATTCAGGGCCTAACTCTTTATATGCGGCATATAACACGGAAGGAGTTGTAGTTTGTGGGAACACTGATTGAATTCAAACAGGTTTCGAAGGAATATCAGATTGGTGAAGTGCGAATCAAGGCGCTGGACGATGTGAATTTTACGATAGCCGAGGGCGAGCTGGTCGTTATTTTGGGAGCAAGTGGTGCGGGGAAAAGCACAATTTTGAACATCCTTGGTGGCATGGATACGGCTACGTCAGGTCAGGTTATCATCGGCAATCAGGATATTACGAAATGGAACGAAAAAAAATTAACCGCTCATCGCGGGGAGAATGTTGGTTTTGTATTTCAGTTTTATAATCTGATCCCGAATCTGAATGCATTGGAAAATGTAGAGTTTGCCACGGAAGTATGCAGGGATCATCTCGACGCGGAAGCTGTACTGAACCAGGTGGGACTGTCGCATCGTCTGCACAACTTTCCATCTCAGCTCTCTGGTGGGGAGCAGCAAAGGGTTGCTATTGCACGAGCGCTCGCCAAGAATCCGATGCTTCTTCTATGTGATGAACCAACGGGCGCTTTGGACTACGTCACCGGCAAGGCTGTGTTGAAGCTTCTTCAAGAAGTGAATCGGGATCACAACACATGTGTCGTGCTGGTCACCCATAACGCCGCAATCGCTCCAATCGCCGACAAGATCATTAAGGTCAAAAGTGGTGGCATCGAATCGATCACAATTAATGATAACAAACAAAGCATCGAAGGAATTGAATGGTGATGAAGAAATTAGTCGTGAAGCTGTTCAGGGACTTGAAACAATCGGTTGTCCAATGTATGGCGTTAGTGTTGGTCATCGCTGTAGGCGCCTTCTTCTATGCGGGATTAAGTAGCTATAGCCAGAAGCAGCGTGAGTACACCAAGGATTATTTTGCAACATATAACTTAAGTGATCTGAATGTGTATTATGACCATGTGGCTGTAGAAGATGTAGCACAATTCGCTAAGGTTGACGGAGTTGAACGTATTGAAGCGCGTTATACAACGGATGCATTACAATACTTCGATGGTTATACAGCGGCATTCACTATCCATTCACTGCCGCCCAACAATCAGATCAATAGACCGATGATCATAGAGGGTCGTCTTCCTTCCCAACCTGCTGAGATCATGGTGGACTCGCATTATGCCGAGGAACATTCGTATCAGGTTGGTGATTCGATTCGTTTGAGCACGAATGGAAGAGAAGTGGCGTTTGAGATCAGCGGACTGATTGAGAATGTAGAATATGTGAAGAAAAATGCTACGCAAGACCACAAAACCTATGCCATAGCCTATGTTGCCCAAGATTCGATTCCGAAGATTGCAGGCAGTCTATATTACAATGAATTGCTCATTGATACCAAGGAAGGGCATGATGTGGATTTAATTGCGAAGACCATGGAAGCACAATCCGCAGACCTTTCATATCTAGGGCAAACGAGCAAAGAGCGGTCATTCGGATATGCCCAGATCCAGCAGACCATCTATAACAACGGCATGATGAGTAAAGTCATTCCGCTCATTCTCTTTTTGATCTCAGCGATCATTTTATTTCTAACCATGTCCAGAACAATTGATTCACAGCGCAATCAGATCGGCATCATGAAGGCTCTGGGGATTAAGAATAGCTGGATTATGTTTCATTACATGGGATATGCTCTGCTGGTTAGTATAATCGGGTCCCTCGTAGGCTGCATTGTAGCCAAATACGTGTTTATCCCATTAGTCACAGCATCTAGCGCCAAGTCATATTCGTTGCCTGGCATTACATTTTCGCTCTCCCCATGGTCGGTTCTGCCGCCGCTGTTGTTCTCTAGTAGCTTTGGACTCTTGTCCGTCTATTGGAGTGGTAGAACGATACTTAACGAGCGTGCAGCTCATGCCATGCGTCCGAAGCCACCCCGCAACATGAAGAACCTACTGATCGAACGAATTCCGGGAATGTGGAAGCGGATTTCCTTCAGCCACAAAATCATTTTACGAAACCTATTTCTGAACAAAAAGAAGGCAGTGGCAAGCTCCATTGGAACGATGGTGAGCATGGTATTGCTGATCATTGCCGTAGGTACCCAAGCGTCATTGCTGAAAATAGCCAACCAGATTGAGAATGTGTATACCTATGATCTGAGAGTAGATTACAAAATAGGTACTGCGCTTGAGGCAATCGACCTGCCCTCAGGTATTCAAAGCCATCACTTCATTTCTACCCTACCTGTGGAGCTCGTAGAGGGGAATAACAGAGAGAATGCCACGATGGTCGTGATGGAAAAAGAAAACAGCCTCATTCAATTGTTTGATCAGGCAGATCAACCAATCGCTATGGGGGATGATGGCGTGATTGTACCGAAATCCTATGCGGATCATTATAACATCGTAGAAGGCGACTTCATTCAACTGCGCTTCACGCAGCCGGAGCTACGGAACCAATCCGTGACGATGGAGGTTACCCAGATTGCGAACCAGTTTAATCACCCATCCTTTTATATCACGCCAACCTATTTGGAGAGCTTTAAGGTCGATAACCGTCCAACCTCGATGTTAATTAAAGCTAATGATGATACGGAGTTAACAAGCATACGCCATTTTTTTGAACAGGATCAACGTGTGAACTCCCTTACGGATAAGCAGGAAATTCAGGAATCGGCCAAATATATTCTGAACCAGAATCAATTTATGTTCGTGATGTTTATCATTAGTGCGGTAATTCTCTCCTTGGGAGCCGTCTACACGATCTCTTCCATTAACATTCATGAACGGAATAGAGAGCTTGCTACGCTCAAGGTTCTGGGTTATCCCATAGGTAAAATCAACAGTCTTATTTTTAAGGAAAACATCATATTAACCGGCTTGGCAGCTATTGTTGCGGTACCTTTAGGCATTTACTTTTTTGCGATGGTGATTAAGGCATTATCTAGTACCCATCAACAAATCCCAGATCAAATAAATGTGACGGGATTGCTGATCTCCGTCCTGCTGGCGTTCTTGTTAACCATGCTGTCCAACCTGCTATTAAGAAGGAACATTGCCAATATTCATATGACGGAGTCGCTAAAAAGCGTAGAGTAGCAAATCGAATGGATGCTGGAAATAGAGTGGCAAAACAAATAGAAGTTAGTGTGATATGCACCCACCATAATCACAGTAGAAGACGCCAAAATCTCTACGATAATGAATGGTGGGATTTTTTTGCAAAACCTTTAGCTAGTGTTAAGCGTATTAATGATTATGACGATTTGAGAGATTTTGTATCCTGTGGAGTTAAACAGGAGATATCTCTGTAAGAATGCTCAGACGGTTAAATGAGATGAAGGGAGAGCAGAACCAATGACACTTAATCCAACACCACTAAACCAAGAACAGCTCCTGAAGGAGCTAGACACACTAGGATATTCCAATAGGATGAAACAAATGGCGCTGCTCGCGCGTGTGCACCGAGAAGATAAAGGCTATTCGGCGTTACTAATAAGCTTGCTGGAGAGCGGCACCGCGTACGAGGCACATTTGGCACTGACTGGGGCTCAAGTTGCTAAGGATGAACAGGCTGTAGTGTTCGCTATGCAGCATCCTAAGGCAGGGGTCAGAGGGCGGGCGGCTAGATTGTTGCCAGAGCTCATCACCGATCCTGGGTATGCCATTGAATCCGAGATCACAACGATGTCCTACCATTGCCGTCGCCATTTGCTGCAGAGCATTGTGAACATCGGTAGACCGGATTGGGCAGAGCGATTGTTGCCCGTTGTGCTTACCCGCTGGGGAGCGCACGAGGCTGCGGTATTATTATCTGTATGTAGCGAGGAGACGGTTCGTAGCCGGCTCTCTGACTTAGGTTATGCGGTACATAATTGGCGAAAGTTAACGAGACGTTTCCCGGATCTGGTTGCAGAATATTTGGAGAATGAGCTGGAGAAGGCTACACATCGGGAGAAGGGAAATGTATGGTCGAAGCTCTCTTCCGCTGTTGAGAAGCTTAGTATTACAAGACCGGCTATCGTAATAGATTGCGCTCTGAAATATGGACCGAAGGAAGAGATTCATCCTGTCCTTTGGCGGCAATTAGGCATTCTTATCCAGGCTAATCCGGAGGGTGTGTTCGAAATGCTGACAAGAGAAGAGTCACGAGGGGATCTTTTGAGTTATGGGGTGCCCGCAGGTATTTTGAAGAAAAGAAGATGGTTTACAACAGCCCAATGGACAACATTTGTCACCTTGCTTGCAGATCAACCCCAGCATGTTGCCAAGGTGCTGGATGCACTCGCCCCATCATCTCGTCAAGCGATGTTTGATGCCGCATACCCAGAAGCTGAACGTAGAACACGTTTATTTCCTACCTCGTTGTTAGATGTGTTGCCACATCAATTACGGGATAAGGAAGCTTCGCGTATGCTGGAGCTTCGGGAGATTCGCGATGATCAGTATCAGACGTTTGAAATTACAACAAGGCGTTTGATTGGACATACGAGAGCGGATCTAGAGGGATCAGTTCAAGTATCTAATGCGGATGAGCGTGCTCTAGCTTATAGGCGGTTGATTCAGAGCACAATTCTATCTCGGCGCGGTATGGACGATACACTTCATTTCTTGACCCGAATCAAAAACGACCAAGATCCGGTTCGATTTGCAGCTATATCAGAACTGTCGAATAGTCCCGCGCACATGTTCAAGGAGGAGCATATAGAGGATCTAACCGTGTTGATAGATAGTGTGGTTGAAGCACGAGATACCTCATATGGGACGAAGAACGTAACGGAAAGATTGGCTTTTGACTTACTGAGGGAGCATGCACTGGAGCCGGAGAGCAAGCTATTTAGATTCGCTTTGCGAACATTTGAGAGAATGGTTATGCGTGATGGGCAGTTTGTATTGTTCGCCAAAGATTGGGATAGCATACCCAGTCATGCACTTGAAATTTTGTTTGATGAGATTTATGCTTTTGCCACGGAAGCTAACAAACGTGAAAATGACCATGTAGTTCTGCGGATGGCAGATGCATTCGGTAAAGCTGTAGAGCGACTGCCGAAGCTCCAACACTTGTTAGAGCAATTGGTCAAAACTCAAAAGTCTCCTGCACAGGCTGTGCGGCACTGGCTAGCTCCTTATAAAACGCGAGATGAGAGAGTCAGAGAGCTGCTCGACAGAGATCCGTCCTTCATTTCATTCTATGAGGTATTCAACCATCTGCATTTGAAACGACAAGAGTGGCTAGACCCGTTTATCTCAGGAAAAGTTATTAAAGGAAAACATCTATCAGGCAAAACGATCTATCTTGTGCCAGCCTATAATGGATTTTATCGTTGGCTGCCACGTCAGCAAAAAGCTCTTGCTACCTTGCTTGAACGAGTCGCATTAGATGCTAAACGCAGCTTCCATGAGCGTGCATCGGCGATGAGAACTCTTGCGAGTATGCCCGACTATGCTTCGGATCAACTGGAAGTCCTGTTGCAGGATAAGGAAGTACACGTCGTTGAAGCAGCGCTTCATGCGTTTTCGTTATGGGAAGAGCCGGAGAAGGCACTCCCTGTTTTGTTAGACAACCTAGAGGGAGACCGGGCACGTGTTGCGATGTATTCGATTCCTAGATGCGCGCGTAGGGTAAGTCCGTTTTTGCTAACATCCATTCTCTCAGAGCTGCTAGATCGGGAGAAACTGAAAGTTACGGTTAGAAAAGAAGCGATTCGACTTCTGGGCGCTTATAAAACGAGTGATAGCATGTCTCTGCTCGTTCGAGAATACGAGAAACCGAATACGCACAAAGACGTGATTATTGCTATAGGTCATGCGGCAAGGCAATGTCTTGACGATGAACGGAGCTGGGCGATGATGAGCACAATGGCTTCGTCCCCACAGCGGGACATCGCACGGAGCCTACTGAACCAGCAACCAGGGGATCTTCCTGTGGAGGCGCGTCCGCGATATCTGCAATGGATTACAGAGATTGCAGATCACACGGATTCGACTGTTGCGAAAGAAGCTTTTCGGGCAATGACCCGGTGGGTGAACGGGAACGAAGAGGTTATTGCGACCTGCGCGAGCAGAGCACTCGGTGATCTCCAGGATAGCTCACGTTGGGGAGCAGCGCTTGATACACTAGTTTCAACTTGTCATGATGGCCAAACGAATGAACAGGTCATCGCCGTGTGCAGACAATTAGCTGATACTGAAACGACCGCTGATTGGAATGCCGGAACCGAGCGTGATCTGCCACACCGGCAGCGTTTGCTCGCCTTAATTGATAAACTTGCCTCATTGCCTCGCCCTGTTAGGCGGTTACTTGTTCCTTTATATGAAGGCTTAATTGAATGTCTCCAGTCTCAAGATACGATGAAACCTTCTGTGATTAAGTTGCAACTAGCTATGACGGATTGGAGCAATACTGACGGAGCAGTCGCTAGTTTGAATACTGTTATTGCGATGGTGGATGGACAGCCTTATTTGTTGGACTATGCATACCATCAGGTTGCACGAGTCGTCAATGACAGCAAAGGTTACTGGAAACCGGAGGGGCTGCTTGAACTCGTGGATCGATTGAATGCTCAGCCGCAGCTCGCTTCCTCATATATTGGTCTTTCGCTGTTGAAGATTGCCGGAAAGGCTTTATTATGGAACGAGGCTTCTGCCGATCGGTTAAGGGCTTATCGGAATCATGATCATGAGATCATCCGCATGATGGCATTAAATTTGTGGACTGTTGTTGAATAAAAACACGATCTGAATTCGCTAGTGTTTATAACTTTAGTTCGAAGTTACGTGAATATAAATAATCAAAGATCGGTCTTTACCTCCATACGGCGGTGAGTCCGGTTTTTTTTTTTGATCTATTTTCATACAAGTGAGCAGGCGATCTAGGACAAATACATAATTGTGATTCATCTCACTTTCATGCTATTCCAGCTACTTTAAAATTAATGGAATGTGTATGAGGAGGAGAATGGATGATGAAGCCTCAGATGAAACCGCGAGATTATGCTAAATATCCGTTCATTGTGATCTGGGAGGTCACACGAGCGTGTGCTCTGAAATGTCTTCATTGCCGGGCGGAAGCCCAGTATAGAGCAGACCCAAGGCAGCTGACAACAGAACAGGGGAAAAAATTGATCGATGACATTGCGGCAATGGAAGAGCAGCCGTTATTTGTGTTTACGGGTGGTGATCCGTTAATGCGAACGGATTTATTTGAGTTAGCAGAGTATGCCATCAAGGAGAAGCAGCTTCCTGTCTCCATGACACCAAGTGCTACACCCAAGGTGACGCGTGCTGCAATAACGAAAGCGAAAGAAGTAGGTTTATCCCGCTGGGCATTCAGCCTGGACGGTTCGACAGCGGAGATCCATGACCATTTTCGCGGAACGAAGGGTTCTTACGATATGACGATGAAGGGCATCCAGTATCTGCAAGAAGCTCACATTCCGATTCAAGTGAATACCACCGTTTCCCGATACAACCTGCATGATTTGCAGGCGATTAGCCGCAAGGTGAAGGAGATGGGCGTGGTTCTGTGGAGTTTATTTTTTCTGATCCCGACAGGGAGAGCCCAAGAGAAGGATATGATTAGCCCAGAAGAGCATGAAGAGGTCATGAAGTGGATGGTGCGCATTGCGCAAGAGATGCCATACGGGGTGAAATCGACGGAGGCACCGCACTATCGGCGGGTGATGATGCAGGGTCGCGGGGCAGCGGGATCCGAGCGTAGCTCTATGAAACGTGTGGATATGCTGGGACGTGCACCTCAAAGTGTGAATGATGGGGATGGATTTGTATTTATCAGTCACACTGGCGATGTGTATCCTAGCGGATTTCTGCCTGTTGTGTGCGGCAATGTGAAGGAGCAAGCGCTCATTGATGTGTACAGGAATTCTCAAGTAATGCAGACGTTGCGAGACAAGTCTCAATTACAGGGCAAATGTGGTGTCTGTGAATTCAAAACGATGTGCGGTGGATCAAGGGCAAGAGCGTATGCGCTTACGGGAGACTATATGGCGAGTGATTCTGCATGTGCCTATATTCCGTCTGCGTTGCGACAAAGATAATACTGGTGGGAAGTGTGAAATGGATAAACAACGCAGGAAGCAAATCGTTATTGCTGGAGGCGGAATTACGGGACTCAGTACGGCTTATTATGTAGAGCAGTTGTGCAGGGTGCACGCGATTGAAGCAGAGATCGTGTTGGTGGAGAAAAGTGATCGACTCGGCGGACATGTGCATACCGGGAAAAGGGATGGATTTGTCATTGAACGGGGGCCGGACTCGTTTCTTGCTCGGAAAACATCAATTATTGAACTTATGCAGGAGCTGGGCATCGGCGATGACATCGTTGGCACAAGACCTGGGATATCCCACAGTTACATTGCTTATCGGAATCGGCTGCATCCCATCCCGGATGGCTTTATGCTTGGCGTACCGACAAAGTGGAAACCTTTCATTACAACGAAGTTGTTAACTGTGCGGGGGAAGGTGCGAGCAGCTGCCGATCTGGTTTTGCCAAAAAGGTCAAGTGCAACAGATGAGTCTCTTGGTCAACTGCTTCGTAGACGACTCGGAGATGAGGTGCTGGAACAGATTGCCGAGCCACTGCTGGCTGGGATCTATGCAGGGAATGCAGATGCTCTAAGTGTGCAGGCTACCTTTCCAATGCTGCAAGAAACGGAACAAAAGCATCGGAGCTTAATTGTAGGTATGCTTGGCGTTCGAAAGAGCAGAGTTCCGAAGCAACCTAACCAATCGAGCCAGACGGCAATTAAAACTACAAGTAAAACTGGACGTGGTAGTGGTAGTACAAGTACGGTGAAGAAAAGCATGTTTTTAAGTGCCCGTGGAGGGTTGGAAGAAGTCGTGACTCATCTCGAAAAGTCGTTATCCTCCAGTATTAATATGATGAAGAATACAGAAATATCAGGTGTCACACATGAAGGGGAGCGTTATGTTGTTCACTTGCATAATGGAACGAAGCTTCATGCAGATGCGATGGTAATCGCTACTCCTGCCCATGTAGCAGCTAGGTTATTGCCCGACCCGTCTATATCCGAGTTATTGCAAACCATTCCCTACGCATCCGTGATGAATGTTGTACTTGCTTATCGCGCGCAGGATGTAGGCATCTCCTTGGAAGCATCGGGCTTCGTTGTTCCCCGTAAAGAGGGGCGAACGGTAACAGCCTGTACTTGGACGTCTTCCAAATGGGCACATACGGCTCCAGAGGGTCACATTCTGTTAAGAGCTTATGTGGGCAAATACGGGCAGGAGAATGATGATCAGCTCTCAGATGAGAAGCTGGTGCACCATGTACGCCGTGAACTGGAAGAGATGATGGGCATATCTGCGGATCCAATCTTTACGGAAGTGAACCGACTCCCCGATGCAATGCCACAATATAAGGTGGGACATCTGGAGCGTATGCAGGAGCTGGACGATGCTCTGGCAACGGTTATGCCAGGTGTGTACCTTGGCGGTGGGGGATACCGTGGGATCGGAGTTCCGGATTGTATATCCCAAGGTAAGGCTATGGCGAATAAGTTGTTAACCAGATTAATAGATATGAGTGTGTAGTTTTTAGGTTCTTAACCAAATTGTCGCGGCTCTCAGGAGTGGCGGCTATTTGTGTTGTTGTTGGCTGAGAGAGAGCATTAAAAGTGATGACTTCAGCTCTTTGTGAATGTATGATGTGGGAGCAACTGTGATAAAATAAATATAGGTCTAATAACATCGTAAACTATGAATAGTGTTTCTATAGAAAGGGGCATACCCTCCAATGAATCTAGAAGAAGTGATGCAGGAGCTTGAAGCCTTAGGCAAGGAACGGACGAAAAAAATATATATGTCCAATGGCGCGCACGAGCCACTTTTTGGTGTTGCTACTGGTGCGATGAAACCGATGTCCCGTAAGATTAAGAAAGACCAGGAACTTGCCGACCAACTCTATGCTACGGGCAATTACGATGCAATGTATTTTGCTGGCGTTATTGCTGACCCCGAAGCCATGACTGCAGCAGATTTTGAGCGTTGGATGGAAACAGCTTATTTCTACATGATCTCTGATTATATCGTAGCGGTCACACTCGCGGAAACAGATATTGCTCAAGAGGTTGCCGATGCTTGGATCGCGAGTGGGGATGAGCTGAAGATGTCAGCAGGCTGGAGCTGTTACTGTTGGTTGCTCGGAAGCCGCAAGGATAATGAGTTTTCCTCAGATAAGCTAGAAGCAATGCTGGACCAGGTGAAAGATACAATTCATGATTCGCCGGAACGAACAAAATTTTCTATGAATAACTTCATATATACTGTAGCGACATCTTATCAACCTCTACATGATCAGGCAGTGGAGACAGCTAAGCTGGTTGGCCCTGTTGAAGTGAATAAGGACAAGCCTAAGAGCAAACTAATACAAGCTTCTGAGAACATCCAGAAGACCGTGGATCAAGGGCGGATAGGTTTTAAACGCAAGTATGTAAGGTGTTAGTACGAGATTGGATGAAGAAAACCGCTACCTATGTGAACTGCACCCCAATTGTTAGACACAACTACCAATTGAAGGTGCAGTTCATTTAAGGAGCGGTTTTCTTATTCTACTTGGTGCACACAATGATTACGCATACTATCACGATTTCTTCATTCTAAGGATAGGGTCTTGATCATGAAAAGCAATACAAACTGCGAGTGAACTTGCACCAGGTAGTGATTGATATGCTTTGGCATAAGATACAACGGTTCTAGCGATTAAGTATATCGTTGAACCAAGAGCTGTCGCATTACCATCAAATCTTTCTAACGCATAAATGTTAGCAAACGCTTCTAAAGAAGGGCCTTCTAGATCCTCAAGCCAATCACTAGCCCAATCATCATCATGATCCTCGAGTGTACTGTATTGCTCACAAATATAAAAAGCGCTATCCCAGTTGTTATCTAAATCATATTCAAAGTAGATTGCTTTGGCCAATTGTTGCTGAGCCAATGTAATAGATTGGTGGAGGCCAGATTTAAGGTCATTCACATACTCATTTAAGTTCACTTGCTTAATTGCAAGGGCTCGATCCACTCCAGCTAACCTGGAACAAATACGAAAATACTTTTCTTCAATTTCTTCAAGGTGCTTACTACTTAAATCTACCTGTAGTTCATCTAAATACTGGAACATGTCCATCCTGCTACCTCCAATGTTACTAAGGTTGAGTATAGGCTGATCTATTTGTGGTTACATGAGTTTATCTTCACTCGAAAGAACTATCTACCATCATTAATGGCTTTGAAGAGTAGTTCTTCGTAAGCCTTCACACTATCGCTATCTACTGCTTCTGCCCCTGTAAACACATTCTTAGTGTTGTGATAGAAGGCAAGAGCGAAGTCCCTTACAACAGAAACATCGTGATGTTCTAACACAATGGCTTGAAATAAATTGTTTAACATGTATTCTGCATTCGAGCCGTCTTCGAGATATTGAAAATTAATAAACTCCTGAAGGACATGGTACTTAAACTCTTCGAGTTCATCTGTTGTAGGCTTGTACTCCCGTGCAAGCTTTTCGGTAGCTTCTGCTTTGGCTGTAGGTGAAAGGGCGCTGTCAGCCAATTCATTTACTTTTGATCTCCAATCTACCAAAGTTTGTTCTGTCTGGTCATTCTGTTCCGGCTGTTCGACGGCACTGGTCGTAGATACTTCCTCTTTTGCCACAGCTGTTGCGCTTTCTGTACCTTCTGTACTTTCAGTACTTGCTGGTGCAGTCTCTCCTGCCTTTGTCGTTGCATTGCATGCACTCAACACGGAAACTACCATAAAGGCTGATAAAACGAGTGCTAATTTCTTCACAATATTTCCTCCATTGGTATGTAATCTTAATAAGTCTACCAGATGATATGTGAAGTTTCTACGTTCATTGGGTTCATTACAAGATGTGTAGGCATCAAAAAGGGGTCATTTACGCCGATGTGGGTGCTCATATCAATTGGTGATAATAAGGTGAAATACCACAGATTGATTCTCATTCATCCGCTTCATTATATGATATAATTTTTCACTGAGCGTGCAAAAATGGAGAGCAAGCACAGTTATATGTAGCTACTTCATACCTGCGCCCCGATCGCAATCTAGCATAGGTGGAAGACTTCATAGGCAGCATTCATGTCTAGCATATGGGAGCTGCGGATAGATAAAATTATTTTATTATAGGAGTTGTCTAACGGAACATGAATAAAAAAGAAGTCGCGCATATACGCAAACAATTCAAAATGGATCACGATCTACTGAATATTCACGATATTCTTAACGTCTATATTACGAAAGAAACGAATGAGGTCTACCATTGGGAGCGCCACCCGTTTGAGCTCGTGGATCGGGAAAAGCAAGAGCTATACATGGGGAATTTCAAAAAACTACTAACCGGCGAACTAGATCAGAAATTGTTCGAGCTGAAGTTTCAAGAACAGGCAGAGGAGCCTGCACAGGTGATGCTGCACCAAGCACTCGTAACAGGTGATCCGGACGAATGGTCAGACCTGATGTTGCTGCTTGTGGATCGTATGCTGGCCGATGCGAAGTATGAGCGGGACATGGTAGTTACGTTTGTTAAGGGGCAATACTACTTGCCAACTCAGGCCAGAAACGAAGCAACGGAAGAGAGTGAGAAGAACGAAGTGTTTGCTCATCCCTTCATTCTGTGCAGCGTAAATTCAACGGAAAAACAAAAGAAGACAATGTTGTTTGACTATGTGGAACGGGAGTTTAAGTATAATGTCATTGTTGATCCGATTATCAAATTGAGCACGCCAGAGCAGGGGTTCCTGTATCCGAGCGTGACAGATAATTATTCTGACGTAAATCGTGTTCTATACTGTACCGGGAAATCCAATTTTCCAGATCCACACTTTGTAGAACAGGTGTTGAATGGCGATCGGTCTGTGACAGCACTGGAGGAACGAGCCATCTTTGAAGATATCGTGAAAGAGATCACGGGGGAACAAATGGATGCGTCTACCCTTGCTCATGTATATGAGGAGATTAACCGAGTGATTGAAGTGAGTGAAGAGTCACACGAGGAAGAGCCGCCGAAGCTTGATTACAAGGATGTGGAGCGTGTACTCACCGCGAGCGGTGTAGAGGATCTGACAGAGGAGAAAGTAGAGCGGGCATTCGAGACAATTGTGGATAACAAGAACTATGAGTTGAAGGCCAATAGTGTCATGCCGAAATACACTTCCAAATCGATCAAAATTGATACCAAAGTTGCCACGATCTCGGTCAGCCCACAGGATTTAAAATATGTGAGACAAGTCAACTATCAGGGCAAACGCTGCATTATGATTGAGGTTGATGAGGATGCCGTTATCGAAGGATTTACACTTACTACAGAGACGCTATAAAAAGATAATCATATGAAATTTCCATGGGATTAATCCAACATCTCAAATACAGCAAAGAGCCCATGCCTAAGCGATATCGCCAAGGCATTGGGCTTTTTTACGTTTCGTATCAACTGCTGCTAGATGATGATGCAGCTGCTGCTGCAGATGCCGCGGCGGCAGCCATTGCTGCCTGCTGTGCTATGAGCATGTTCACGATGCTGGTCGATAAACTTGTGGTCAGCACGCCCTTTTGCAAATTCTCAACATGACTCGTGGCAACGAGCGCCGAAGAATGAAGCAATAGCTCTTGTTTGGTCACTGACCAAGAACCGAAACCTTTTTGCTGGCGCAGTCCTTCGAAGGTTTGGGTAATCTCTTCGACAATCGTGCTTGTTTCAACAGGAAGTAGGGAGAGTACACCCAGTGTAGGCAACGTTTGTGCTCTGTCCATTCGTAAGCCCCTTGTGCGGAATGTGTCGTTTAATTCAAGTAATCGGGTTCTAGTCTGCATAGAATCCTCTCCTAAGGTTAGCACTTGAGTTAAAGTCTGCAGGCCATTCCCAATTGAAAATTCTCGTCGAAGCTCCGTGTAGAGTTCCTCCATGCGTTCAACAGCAGGATCGGGCTCTAGTGTGGACAATGCAAGCATTGAAGCAAATATGTAATCATCTTTACCTGTCAGGAAAGAATGCTCCTTCTTCATTAGATCATAGAACACTTTTGCTCGTTGTACCGTGTCTTGGAATGTTTCCTTAGGTGCATGTGCAGCAATCTGGTATGCAGCGATCACGAGATAATCCGAGGCGTAAAATTTATGTTCCTTCATTACGTCATACAGCATCAGGCTGTCAGCCAGCAAGCTCTCTCGATCTGGCGAAAGGGATAGTAGGGTAGCGAGCAGGATAGACGTATTTCCTCTGAAGGTAGAGAATAATCCGGTATTTTCCCTAATTCGCTCATAGTTCTGTTTGATATCTTCCGTATCAACGGTTTTATTTTCGGATGCGTACAATAAGGCTGCCAGACGATGGATCATCACATTTTGCCATTTAAACGCTTTTTTCATCAAGTGAGTGTTGGATACGAATAATTCAATTCTAGCTGCGTGCTGCTCTAACATAAATCATCCTCCTGCTAAGTTTGTATGAGTTCAGTTATGAGATATCTATCATTTTATACCCAGCCTGTAAATTCCAGAATAGAGGCTTTGGCGGACTGTGCTTCAGACTGTGCGGCTTTTCGCCAGGCTTTAGGTGATTCTCCCATCAGTTTGGCGAAGCAGCGGTTAAAGCTTGAGATGGAACGGAAGCCGACTTGCTCAGAGATAGATAGAATGGATGCTTCCGTGCTCTTCAGTCGTTTGCATGCCTCTTCAATGCGAGTGCTATTCAGAAATTCCAGCGGTGTAGTTCCCATAAGCTCCTGAAACTTGCGGCGAAAATGTGTGGTGCTCAGATGGCATAGATCGGCGAGGTAATCGACGCTTACAGGCATCATATAATTTTTAGTGATAAACTCCAGTACAGGTGAAATGACCAACTCCCCTTGAAGGTCAGGCTCCTGCTCCTGTTCAGACCAGCTCTCGTTGCTCGCGTGAATTCGAAGCAGCTCGATATATAGAGACATTAACAAGCCATATGCGCTCTCCTGGTAGTAGGGGGACTGCTGCTTGATTTCTTCTACGATGGAAGTTGCGAGTGTGTAGATCTTCGGATGCTGTTCTTTATTCAAAATGCAGTTTGTTCCTTGTATCGCCCATAGGTTAGGTTCGATGTGGCTTTGGGCTGTTTTTAGTGAGTGACGGAAGAGCTCTTCTGGAGAAAAAAAGATATACGCCCACAAGCTCGCGGTATTAGGTGAACTGTATGTAGTGTGCGGAAGATAGCGGGGAATAAACGTGATGTCCCCTGCCCGAAAAGGTACAGATTCACCCTTAATCTCCATAATGCCTCCATCGGAATAACAGATGCCAATCTCCATGTGATTATGAAAATGAAGGTGTTCACTCTTGATGTCTGATATTTTCCAGCGATCCCCGCTGAGCAGCAAGACAGGAAAATCAATAGGCAGGCTGTAATGTCGGTATTCAATGACGGGTTTCTTTTTTTTTGGCATATTCGATGCTCCCATTCATAAATGATTGAAATTGCGCAGTTTTGTTGCGAATATGCTTAGATTGAGACTATTTTACTGCGTACAATGGAATAAGTAAAGCGTTTACAAAAATGGACGGACACCTCTCAGAACGCACTTGGGGGCGTGTGCGCAGGAGAGGGGTATGACAATGCTTCAAGTGAAATATGACAGAGAAGAGATTCTTAAGGTTATTGATACCGTTACCAAGAAAACACTAGATATGGATTTGACGTGGGATTGGCCCTGCGGTGTAGCCTATTACGGTGTGTCTAGAGCCTACCAGACGACAGGCAACCAAGAGATTCTGGACAGGCTTGTGAAGTGGGCAGATGAATATATTGAGCTGGGTCTACCGAGCTGGACAGTAAATACATGTGCGATGGGGCATATGTTGATTACGTTATATGAAGAAACTGGGGATCAGAAATACTGGGATATTGCAATGAGCAAGGTGGATTATCTCCAGAATCATGCGCTTCGTTTTGGAGACAATGTGCTTCAACATACGGTATCTGTTGCCAATGATTTTCCGGAACAGGCATGGGCGGATACTTTGTTTATGGCAGCGTTTTTCCTGCTTCGTGTAGGTAGCAAGCTGAAGGATGAAGCGATGATTCAAGATGCCTTGAATCAGTACTACTGGCATATCAAATACCTTCAAGATCCAAGCACGGGTCTGTGGTATCACGGCTACAATAACGTGAACAAGGATCACATGTCCGGATTCTATTGGGGAAGAGCGAATGCGTGGGGAGCATATACGATGTCCCAGGTTAAACCTCAATTAAAAGATTGGTACTTATACCCGCAGTGTATGGATGTGGAGTGTTCACTTCGCGATCAACTGGCAGCGCTGAAGCTGCTTCAGACAGAGAACGGCCTGTGGCGGACGGTTTTGGATGATGTTGATTCATATGAGGAAGTATCTGCATCCAGCGGAATCGCAGCCGCGATGATTAATAACGGTAACCCGCTTCATACCAAGTATGTGCAGAAGGCGCTGGAAGGTATTTTGCAAAATATTAGTGAAGACGGTCGTGTCCTAGGCGTATCCGGAGGCACTGCAGTAATGAAAGACCGGGATGGGTATCGCAATATCCCTAAAGATTGGATTCAGGGCTGGGGTCAAGGGCTCACACTCGCTTTTCTGTCCGACATGTTGAGATAGGGAGGGAATTAAGTTGTCCAAAACAACGAAAGGCTCTTTTACATTACCGGGCGAATCCGGTTATGAGGCGCTCACGCTGGAACTTGCTGAGCGCTGGGGTGCCGATGTCATTCGTGACAGTGATGGTACGAAGTTGTCTGATGAGATCATTAATGCCGGGTACGGTATCTACTCGACCATTTGTATTATTCGGGATCACAACGAGTGGGCATCGCGTAATCTCGATAAGCTGCAACAGTGTTTTTTGATTACGAACCCTAAAGTGGCTGTACAAGATTATATTTCCATCTATTTGATGGAGGACTTTTTTGCTGAACAGTTCAAGGTCAATGACTCCAAAGAGGCCTTTAAGTATTGGCAGGTGTATGATCGAACGACGGGTGAGGAAGTGCCAAGAGAGCAGTGGAACTATGAGCGGGAGTCTGGGAATGTTGTTCTAACGGGCATTGTTCCTTGGCATAAATATACCGTTAGTTTCTTAGCTTATCGGATCTGGGAAGAGATCTCCATGTACAATCACACCACCAATCATTGGGACAAAGAGCATCTCATGCAGATTGACCCGATCTATACAGAGACGCAAACCTATCTAATCGATTGGATGGAAAAGTGGTGTGTAGAGCATCCGGAAACAACAGTCGTGCGATTCACGTCCTTGTTCTATAATTTTGCCTGGATCTGGGGTAGTGATGAGCGTAATCGCCATCTGTTCTCAGACTGGGGCTCATACGATTTTACCGTAAGCTCCAGAGCATTGGATCTATTTGCCCAGAAGTACGGGTATTCCTTAACGGCAGAGGACTTTGTGAACGGCGGAAAATATCGGGTTAGCCACGTTCCAGCACAGCAACGCAAATTAGACTGGATGGCATTCATTAATGATTTTGTCATTGAGTTCGGGAAGCAGCTAATAGACATTGTGCACAAGCATGACAAGTTAGCCTATGTGTTCTTCGATGATAGCTGGGTGGGGATGGAACCCTACAATGATCGTTTCCAAGAGTTTGGATTCGATGGCATGATCAAATGTGTATTCTCCGGTTATGAGGCGCGGATGTGCTCCGAGGTTAAGGTGGATACGCATGAGATACGATTGCATCCATACCTGTTTCCAGTGGGATTAGGTGGACTGCCTACATTTAAAGAAGGCGGAGACCCTACACTGGACGCGAAAAAATATTGGATTAACATCCGGCGTGCGCTGTTAAGAGAGTCGATTGATCGAATCGGATTGGGAGGCTACTTACATCTAGTCGAGCCTTATCCTGAATTTGTGGCGTATATTGAGAAGATTGCCGATGAATTCAGAGAGATGAAAGAGCTGCATCAGGCTGGCAAGCCTTATCAATTGAAGACCAAGGTAGCTATTCTGCATAGCTGGGGCAAATTAAGATCATGGACGTTGTCTGGGCATTTCCACGAAACGTATATGCATGATTTGATTCATATCAATGAGGCATTGTCCGGGTTACCGGTTGACGTGAAGTTTATTGATTTTGAAGATATCCGTCAGGGAGCCCTTGAACATTGTGATGTCTTGATTAATGCAGGATCAGCGGGCTCTGCCTGGAGTGGTGGAGAACACTGGAATGACCACACCTGTGTGGAGCTTCTGACTCAATGGGTGTATGAAGGGGGAACCTTCATTGGTGTGAATCAGCCTTCGGCGGTTCCGGGCTATGATCACTTTTTCAGAATGGCGCATGTGCTAGGTGTCGATGAGGATACCGGCGCGAGAGTGGTTCATGGCAAATGGTCGTACACCGTGAAGGATGAGCATCAATTAGTTCCTGAGGGAGCGACTATAAAAGGTAAACATAACATTTATCTTACCGATGGATCAGCAACCGTGGTCAAGGATCAAGACGGCGACATTACGCTATCTACGCATGATTTTGGTAAAGGAAAAGGAATTTATCTGCCTTCATTCGAATTTACCTGGGCAAACACAAGATTATTGCTGAACTTAATTCGTTCAGCAGGTCATGAGCCGAGTGAGCCAAAATACATTTCAGATAATTGGTATACGGAGTGCGCCTATTATCCAGAAAGTAAAATACTAGTTGTGATCAACAATAGTGATCAAGCACAATCCACGACGATTGATACGGAGTATGGGCAACAAACGTTCACACTCGAGCCGTATGATACGGTGATCACGAATATTGGTGTAATCAAATCCGTATAGAGATGGTTGTGTCTTAAGATTGCGGCAAAATCCTATTAAAAAAGCTCAAGCGACTGACGAGATTCGTCGGAAGCTTGAGCTTTTTGTCTGGGATAGATGAAATAAACGAAGTTAATGTCCTTTCGTCCGTTTTATATCATTCAGAAAACCTTTATTTCCGACTGGATTGATAAGCAAAATGCGTATTATACAATTAATTGATAGGAAATGCAATAGGAAAAAGATTGCTTTTCGTCGAATGATCGTTTATTCTAAAAAAAGGAAGTCTATTACATTTTAAGAGGAGGTATGGCTGATGGAAAACATGATGATGATGAACATGATGATGAATATGTGCATGGAAGAAATGATGTGCAAAATGAAGTCCATGAAAATGATGATGGAATGTATGGAAGACAAGAGCATGATGGAAGGCATGGATATGAACAAAATGATGTCCTGCATGCAAGAATGCGATGAAATGATGACCACGATGATGGGCATGATGAGCAACATGAAAAAAGCATCCATGTAATCATAAGTAATTATGGATCAATGATTAATCTGTAAAGCTGGCGGGCTTTACAATATTGCAGAACAGACGACTGTATGCAACCATAAAACCATAATAGCCTTATCATCGGGCGGGTTAAGCAGACGAACTGCAGACCGGCTTTTTTTCTTGTTTATTGATGTTGAAGGATTTTACGTGAAATATCAATCCGCATCAGTTTTAATTTGTACCATTGCTCCTGTAAAGACTCCGTCTGATAGCCCTCGGAAGCAACTCTCAGCTTGCTAAAAATCTCTATCAATTGTTTATTGATTCGATCATAGCTGGCAAGCAGCTCACGAAGCATGATGTCTTTCCGTTCTTCCTCTAGCAATACGTCCTTCTGATCACGAAGCTTCCCCAGAATATGTTCAGCCCATTCCGAATCACCGATTCTACGGGCATAATTATATAAATCCAAATAATCGTTAACCCAAGCTTGTGTCCAAGAACTCATGGCGTTGTTCACTCCAGTCAGCTACGCTTTTCTATATACCGAGTATTATACCCGGAATAATATAATTTACAAGGGCTGAACTGATTTTTCTTGATAAAATATAACTATAACGCGATGGAGATCATCCTTGACGTCTAATGATATCAATGATTTTGTGCTGAGCATCTTTGGCTTCAGGGATCGGATATAGTACGAAGACATGATTCATTTTGGGATATACAAAGGTATTGTGCTCAATGCCTTGGTCTGTAAGCATTTTATCAAGCTTCATGTTATCGGGAAATAGACCTTCATGGGTTCCAATAAAGATACTAATCTTGCTGAGCCCTTCAAAATCACCGTAGATCGGGCTGATGAGTGGATCGTCTAAAGGTTTATCGGCTGCCCAGATCCGTCGAATCACATCATATCCTTCCAAGGCCAGCATCGGATCTCTGGTTTCGTAATCGAAGATGACCGGGTTGTCCAGTACCATATCAACGCATGGCGATAACAAAATGATATCTTTGGGTTGTGGTAGAGAATTCATCTTGATGTAATGAGCGAAGCTAAGTGAAATATTGCCTCCTGCTGAATCTCCCATGATGGTGAGTTGAGAGGTGGTTTTTACGGATTTAATCATTTCTCGGTACAGATTTAAGAGCCTCGGATACGTATGCTGATAATTAAAATGAGGTACTTTAGGATAGATTGGAGCGATAACTTTGGCATTCAGCGCTTGTGCCATGCGATCCATAAACCGCCAGTGAAAGGATAAAGGCTGATGAGTATGCGCACCTCCATGGATATATAGAATAACGTTTTGGTTAGTGGAATGCTGATCATTCAAGGTGAATACCTGCATGCCTTCAAAAGAGCTTTCGATTATGGCAGACGTTAGTTTAACCTTCCCTAGTTGATAGGGTTTGTTATTTTGCTGACCCATGTGCTCAAGATGTTTCATCGTGTTTTCCCGTGAGGATAGATTTTTCTTGGTATCTAATAAGCCGATGTATTTCTCAAAGAGATAGCTCATGACAGAGCGTTTGTTAGGATATATATTTACACTCATTGGTTTGCCGCCTTTCATGGTTGAAAATTAATATATCTACAGTATAGAGGTTGAAGTATACTTCAAGGTCAAGGCTGGGAAAGCGGGTTGCCTATGTATATTAGTGTGAATCTCACGGTACTGACATGTTATAATTTAGGAGGTGTACGACTGAAAGCAATGTGTTCTTTTGAAAATTTCATAAACCATAATAATATCAGAATTGGGGTGATCTTAATGAAAATTAAAGTGGATTTAACTCGCGAGAAATTTGATGATATCAACGGAGTAGATTTCTATGATGGCAAGACGCTGTTTTTTGATATCCCGACGACACTGCCCAAGGATCTGGAGATAATGGTGTGGGGCGCGAGCTTGATGCCAGAGTTCGACTGGTCTTCATATGTAAACCTTGAGAAGGACACACGCCTTAGAGAAATTATAGATAGAAGTAAGAGTATAGCCGTACAAATTCAGGGTTTTGGCAAGCTGAGATTGGAAGGGTTAGTAGGCGGAAATATTGAGGTATCCCCTTTAGATATGACGGTGAAGGAAGATTATACGTATTTTAGAGATCGGCAGGGACAAATCTTGTCTTTCCGAAGAGAATGGGGCATGGAATCTGTAGACTCAGCGTGTTATGAATATGGTTTTGATTCAAAAGTGGCATTTCCATTCGGTCATTGTGATCTGAACTTGTACGCGAAAGGCAATGTGGTGTTCGAATTTGATACAGATGATTGTGTGCACTACCATGACTATGTATTGAACCCCAATAGGGATGAGACGTATTTCGGTTTTGTGAAGCGCCAAGAGCTGGCATCCAATACATTCAAGGATTTTAAAATATAAGGTGGATTGCACATGATGAAATAATAAGGAGGATGCCAGTGGGGAAGTTCAACGGTAAGGTGAAAATGTTTAACAAAACCAAAGGGTATGGCTTTATCTCAGGTAATCATGGCCATAGAGATATAAATGTACATTTTAGCAACATCCAGGCAGAAGGATACAGGACATTAATAGAAGGTCAGAGCGTTGAATATGATATAGAAGAGACACCGCGCGGCTTAACCGCGATCCAAGTTCGGGTTCTGGAGCGAAATCAAGCGATTGAGCATGACACCGAGGACAAGCTGTATTGGTGCCGGGCAGGGGAGATTGAAGAAGAGGCATTTGTCCGTGAGATTGTTCCCCGTATCCATCGTAATCTTATCGTTCATCCAGACAAAAAGATTCGCAAAACGATGATAGATTTACTGAACATAGATCAAGGAACACTAGCCGATCTCAAAACGCAAAAGACACCCTTTTTCTCGGCAGGTCGTTATGGATATGATCCCCAATACACGGTGACCTTTAATCACAAGGATTATGATCATTATAAAAGATTGTATCCGACAGCCACCATATACTTCTGGGTGCACTGGGGACAGCTTCAATATAAAGCGTACACGGTAGAACCGCTGTATGGCGTTTGGGAAGTACCCTTTACATATCTTCAAGAGCGGATCGAAGCTAACGAAGTAGCATTACACCAATATAAACATCGAATTAATGACACGAAGAATGCCACGGAAAGCTATTTATTTAATCTAAATGAGTTTCATAGACTACTCTAATCCAGATCGGATTATACATAAAAACTGGTAATTCAATGTTAACTATAATATGTTATACATAAGTTGGGCTGAGAGGCTCAACTTGCAATATTTTGGTATCGCTTTCATTACTGGCTGAATCAGAGTTGTTATTCATTTAACTTAAAGGAGAATAGTACATGTATACCCAACCGAAAGCTTTGCGATCTGTACTAGATGGTAGGTATCTAGAATTCGTTATGAGTGAGCAGTATGACATCGGAAATTGGCAAGAATGCGTGTACTGGCTAAGAGGTCTAAATGATACGTACCGCGTAAAGACGTCAAAAGGACTGTATATTCTTCGTGTGTACCGCACTGAAATTAAGGAAGAAGAGGTGCAGTATGAACTATCCGTGATCTCTCAATTAAAAGAGAAGCTGAACTCTTCCGGCCATGCAGATGTCGGAGAGTATATTGCGAAGAAAGATCATAGTACATATACCGTTCTTGATGCCCCGGAAGGTACACGGATTGCCGTGATGTTCCGCTATATTGATGGAGTAGAGAACAATCTTGAGGATGAGGCATCCTGTTATGTATTTGGTCAATCTGCGGCACAGCTGCATGAGGCGCTGGATCTCGTCATTGTTGATCAGCCGCGTTATGAATTGGATACATCGTTTCTTATTGATCAACCACTAGAGCGGATTATCCGTTATATTGGTGAAACACATGAAGCGACTGCCTTCCTCCAGACGTTCGCGAGTGTGTTGAAAGAACGCATTAACATTGCGTCCCAACATGGATTGGATACCGGCTTATGCCATGGAGACATGCATGGAAATAATAATGCGTTTCAGCAGGGGCAGGTATTTACCCATTATGATTTTGAGTGGGTGGCTAAGGGGTGGCGTGCTTATGATCTGGCTCAGGTGAAGGCGCGCAAGCGGCAATCGGGAGAGAAGAAAGATGTGTTATGGCAGGCGCTTCTGTCCGGCTATCGTTCTATTCGGAACTTTTCTTCCGAGGACGAACAGGCCGTTGATCTCTTTATTATGGTTCGACGCTTCTGGATCATGGGTCTGGACGTGGCCTTTATTGATAATGATATGGGTGCACTGGATTATGGCGAGGATTGGCTAAATGATTTTGTAGAGGAGTTCCGGGGTATGGGAATTGTGGGGTAACGTGTTGTTTCTAGTAGACGGTTCGGAATAGCGAACGGGTAGAAGAGGAGAAAGAACATTTCTTTCTCCGTTGCCCCACTTTTTACAACATTTGAATCTATCATTTACTGAAGTGCTAACCATATCAAGTGAATGGATGCGCCCAGTCCCATGAAGTAGATAATGGATCTGGAGAAACTATTTTTGAATTCATTGCGCGGATGCTTTTCGAAGAAGAAGTGTAACACGGTATGTATGATGAAAAAGATATCCAGTACCCAGAAGGTAATGCTCTGATATGAACTAAATAGAAGCCCAAGGATGATCGTGTACATCGGCAGGTGAATCCAAGTGAAATACTTATAGGCTTTATCGTCTTCCATATCTTTTAATACGATAAATAGTCTCCATTCGGATCGCCTAATGGCATCCATTTCATGTAGAAGAAATAGGGAGAGATTGAATAAAAATAAGATCAATAACAGATCGGGCATGCGAAGCCTCCCTTCAAACAGAATGAACATCGGATATACATACGAGCGTTAAATTGCATTAGTTCCAAGAATGCGTTGTGGCAGATCGATAGGGTTCTATTTTTCATTTTCAGCATGGTAAGGAATAATTCATAGTTTGACTACCAAATAGGTGAAGTACAATAAAAGACTCTCCGATCCATTCGATCTCGGAGAGTCTTTTATAATGGAACATTCCTATTGGAAATGATGAGTTGTACGATGAACTATAGCAATGAACTGTAGCTATTATTTCACTAAAGCCTGCTCAACAAGTTCAAGTGACTCAACCTTAATATTCGGGTAATCCCCAAACACCCACTGTGGCATGATGTGAATATTTCCCGCTTTTACAGCCTTCAGATTGCTCCATACGGCAGATTGTTTCATCTCTTCGAGCACCTTCTCAGCTTCATCATCATGACTAACTGTCGATTTTCCTATGGTCATAAAGATATGATCCGGGTTCAACTCTGGGAGTGTCTCCAAGGATAACGTCTCATACGTATCTTTCATGTTTGCCAATTGAGGCACATACTTGAGTCCTAAATCATTGGACAAGGTTGCTCCCAGATGAACATTGGGGCTGGCAACTTGCACATTTTTTTGAACACGCATGAATAGGAAGGTCTCATCTTCACCGATATGCTGTGCCATTTTTTCTTTAATCTGTGCGGCTTTGAGATCGTACTGCGCTAGCCAGTCTTCGGCCTGCTGCTCTTTACCCACGACAGTGGCAATCTCCTTCATTTCCTCTCGCCAATCGCCATCCCCCCGGAATACGATCACAGGAGCTACTTTGCTCAATTGCTCATAGACGGTGGGCTCAATATGACGAGCAATGATGAGATCCGGTTCGCTTTCCACAGCGGCTTCAAGATTAATCTTATCCCCTAAAGGCAGAATATCTGGATTTTGCTGGTCTACATCCATATAGGGCAGAACTGTAGAGCCCCCATAAGTGGTGGTGGCATGGGGATATACACCTAACGCATACAGCGTATCCATGATGCGATAATCTGCCGCTGCAATTTTATTCGGTGTGCCTTCCAGTTTCGTTACGCCCATATCATGCTGGTATTCAACAGCCGTGCTTGCCTGAGATGGCTGGATACTAGTCCCGCAGGCGCTGAGCATAATCATCATGCACATGAGCAATGCTACAGCTAATGGTGTCTTGTGTTCTTTTGACATGAGTGAATCTCCCTTCTCGCCTACATGATCGACAGTGTTGCTACGCCATTCAGTATAGTTCAGAGAAGCAGAGTTCCATATGGATGATTTGAGCCTCTTGTATGTAATATTCGATAACTGCTGCTCAGCAGCTTGCTTTCGGAATTGTCCAGGGACGAGACCCGTATGTTTTTTGAATCGTCGTATAAAATAAAATAGATCATCATAACCGACTTGGCGTGCAATATCTTGAACCGCTGCATCGGTTTCTGATAACAGGAGAATGGCTTTCTCCATGCGAAAATGAATCAAGTAATCAATGGGGCTACGTCCCATTTTGGATTTGAACTTGCGAGACAGATACTGCACGTTATAATTCAGCGTTCGCGAAAGATCATCTAACGTCACGGATTCGGCAAAATGTTCTTCAATGTATCGAATCGCCTGATCCACAATATCCGGTTTAACGGTTACCGCAGACTGCTGATCCAGTTGGTGCATGATTTCGTGTAGAAACAGTTGGAAAATGGCGTGTGCTTTAAAGCGTGCCAGATCTCCGCCATCCGTCCAGGAATGATATAACTCCTGTACATGTTGGTGTAGTACAGCAGGATAATCCGATTGGAGGGCAAAAGGGTCTTCCAATGTGGTATGCAAACCATTTAACACTCGAAGAGGATCTGTGTTTGCCGTGTGTTCTGTTTTATACAAAATGAGATAATAGGCCATCGGCTCCTGACTGATGACCTCTATATGAAGTCCTTTGTTACCATGAATCACATGACTGTGGGAGACAAGGTAGGAAGTCTGGTTAAGGATGAATTCTCCTTGCCCTCGGCAGACAAGTAAGAAGGCGTTTGCGGGAAATCGATAGGGCGGAAGCGGCTTACCCGTTGGGATTAGCGTATAACGAACATCGAGTATATGAATGGACGATTGAGTCCATTGCTGTATATAGGTGGATAAATCCATGATGCCTCCTCATCCATAGTGAATGTCAGAATGGGATTTTTGTAGTTATTATAGTTGATAATCATTCTCATTTCAATCCTTCCTCACATTCCTTGTTGTATTTCTGCGACACATCTCGTACAATTTGGTGAAGTAATTCTGCATTGCGTTAATGTGGATGTGAAAGAGTTGATTGTTTACAACATGAAGATGTACACAAGAAAAGGGGAATGACGTTTGGAATCGAAGCAACTATCTAGAGGGCTGAAGCCTAGGCACGTTGAGCTGATTGCACTCGGCGGCACGATTGGCGTAGGTTTGTTTATGGGTTCGGCAAGTACGATTAAATGGGCTGGCCCTTCCGTATTGCTTGCCTATCTGCTGGCTGGGATCGTGATCTTTTTTGTCATGCGCATTATGGGAGAAATGTTGATTCAGGAACCAGTAACAGGCTCCTTCGCTACATTTGCCCACAAATATATTGATCCACTTGCTGGCTTTCTCACCGCCTGGAGTTATTGGTTCCTCTGGGTAACGGTCGGCATGGCCGAGGTTACGGCGATTGGTATTTACGTGGGGTATTGGTACCCAGATATTCCGCAGTGGATTCCTGCGCTTGCTGGGGTGCTGATTATTGCTGCGGCGAATCTCGCTGCGGTGAAGTTCTATGGTGAATTCGAGTTCTGGTTTGCCATGATCAAGGTAACCGCCATTGTTGCAATGATCGTGATTGGTACAGGGCTGATTTTCTTCGGCTGGGGCAACGGCGGACAAGCGATTGGTCTATCGAACCTGTTTAGCCATGGTGGATTCTTCCCAGGTGGACTAAAAGGATTCCTTTTTGCGCTATGTATCGTCACAGCGGCATACCAGGGCGTTGAGATGGTTGGTATCACAGCGGGAGAAGCGGAGAATCCCAAGTATACGTTGCGCAAAGCGATCAAAAACATCGTTTGGCGTATCCTTATCTTTTATGTAGGCGCGATCTTCGTTATTGTGACCCTGTATCCATGGAATGAGGTTGGAGAGACAGGAAGCCCGTTCGTGTTGACGTTTGCTAAGGTAGGCATTGTGGCTGCAGCAGGGATCATTAACTTTGTTGTACTTACGGCTGCGATGTCAGGCTGTAATAGCGGTATTTATAGTGCAGGGCGTATGCTGTATACCCTTGCGGAGAATGGACAGGCGCCAGCCTTTTTCAAAAAGTTATCCAAGGGCGGGGTTCCCCGCAATAGTATTATCGTTACGATTTCCTTGTTGCTTATTGGCGTAATTCTGAACTATCTAATGCCAGATTCGAAGCTGTTCCTATACATCTACAGTGCGAGTGTGCTGCCAGGGATGGTTCCATGGTTTGCACTGGCATTCAGCCAATTCAGGTTCCGTAAGCGCTGGGGCAATGAGATGGCTGAACATAACTTTAGATCCAAATGGTTCCCGATCAGTAACTACATCATCATTGTATATCTGGTGCTTGTTATTATTGGGATGTGTTTCAACCCAGATACAAGAGTACCGTTGCTGGTAGGTGCGACCTTTATGGCGATTGTAGTCATCGGTTATTTCCTATTCGGAATCGGGAAAAAGCAGCGGATTGGGCAGGACCCAACTCGACATGAATAAGCGATGATGCAGATGGCATTGGAAGATCCCAGCCGTGTGACTGAGCAAGCAAGTAAGAAAGCGGTTAGGCCTCTTAACCATCCGTGGTGAAAATAGTTCAAACTTCAAGATGAAGCTGAGAAAATTCAGCTTCATCTTTTTTTGTTCTTGAATCTCCTGTAACTGGAGGTTTTAGGATAGGAGATAGAAAAGCTGCTCTATTTTGAAGGAGTTACACATTTAAGCGAAGCAGCGAAGGAGGAAATAGCACGATGAGATGGTTAGAGTGGATCTACATCATTTTCAACGTAGTCATGTTGGTTGGGCTGGTGGTTAAACCACGCAAATCTCGCCCGATGATATGGGGTGGATTCGTAATATCAGCGGTATTGCTGTTGTTACATGGTTGGATGGAGGGGCTGCGGTGGCCGATGATTCCAGGTTACGCTATGACGTTTATGCCCATATTACTGTTGATTGTTACAAGAGGAAAGCAACGTTCCACAGAATCGCGGAGCCGTCTGCGGGTCGCTGCAACGTCGCTATTCGTGTTGGTGTATGCTGCGATTGCCGTAGGGCTACCGCTATTATTTCCGATATTTACTTTTGCAGAACCGGCAGGTTCATACGGAATTGGTACGGTTTCTTATGATTGGACGGATGAAACGCGTGAAGAGTTGTTCACAACACAAACTGGAGATCATCGCGAACTGATGGTACAGGTATGGTATCCAACGAATAAAGATGTGAAGGGAGCACCAGCACCTTATGTCTCTGATTCGGCAGTGTATAGTACTGCCTTTAATGAAGTGCTGAAACTGCCCAAGGCGCTTTTCTCCAGCCTAGGTGATGTTAAGACTCATGCAATCCAAGATGCAGAGCTGTCGGATGCAGAGGCCAAGTATCCTATACTTGTTTTTTCCCATGGTCTGCATGGATATGAGAAACAAAATACTTTCCAGGTCGAGCAGTTGGTGAGTCAGGGATATATTGTAGTCGGCATTAATCACACGTATAGCAGCTTGGTCTCCATCTTCCAAGATGGGCGTGTGGCTCAGTTTGAATCTGAGGGAAAGGAAGGCTTTGATCAACTGCAATTTGATTACATGGACAAGCTTAACGAGACTTGGGTGAAGGATGCCCAAATTGTGCTGGATCAACTGGAG
Source organism: Paenibacillus sp. MER 99-2 (assembly GCF_023714095.1). Taxonomy (NCBI): domain Bacteria; kingdom Bacillati; phylum Bacillota; class Bacilli; order Caryophanales; family Paenibacillaceae; genus Paenibacillus; species Paenibacillus sp. MER 99-2. The sequence goes on from NZ_JAMAUZ010000006.1 coordinate 139,537, forward strand.
AAATTGGCAGCGAGTGACCCGGAAGGGCGCTTTACAGGTCATATGGATCTGGAACGTATCGGCATGTTCGGTCATTCCTTCGGCGGAGCAACAACAGTGCAGATATTGATGGATGATCCTCGTGTCCAAGCAGGCATCAACATGGACGGCGTATTATTCGGAGAGAAGCGTATCCCGGCTCAAGGCGTGGGCAAGCCTTTTCTTATGATGAGTGCTGATGAGACATTGGCTGGAACAAGTGTGATGGATGACGATGCCATTGCCGCTCTAGGTGCAACACGTCCAGAGGCTGAGAAGTATTATGAAGAGGTATATGCAAGGTACGAGCCTGTCACTGCAGGCGGGAACTACTGGATGACACTGAACAATACGACACATCTCAGTTTCTCGGATCTGTATCTCATATCCCCAATTCTGGAATGGTCGCAGGGTGTAGATGCTAGAGGAACGCAGGAACTCGTGAACGAGGCAACGCTTGATTTCTTCAATCATGTGTTAAAAGGCGAACCATTGAAGCTCTTGAATGAAGAAGTTGGAGATCACCAGGCATATTCATTGCAAAAAGGATGATCTTTACGTTCGTCATCGCACTCCGTCCAAATTGTAAAAAAAGGAGTAAGATCGCCCTACTCTGGACGATCTAACTGCTGTAGTCTCCAGCGCATTCCTCTCTGTAAGAGTTCAATGCATTCCACCAACTGACCCCATTCAGGATTCAGGATGGAGCATAGTTTGTTAAACCGTAGAATGCGTTCTGTGACGGAATCAAGCATATATCGGGATTGATTACGAAAAAAATCCTCTGGATTACTGGACTGTTCGCTACTGCCGTACATCATCACGAAATCCCAAACGATGGATTGTACTGCCGGGCTGTCTTCCGACCATTGGTTTTCCAGCGCCTCGATAGCTCGAATATGGATTGCTTCCATTTTCTTAACCCAAGTCGCAGCCTGAACCTGTGGATGGTTAGCCATCGTGAAGAAAGGGATCTCCAAACGAGCCAGATCAGCGAGATAGACAGGATCACTGAGTAAGGCTTGTACTTCTTGCCAGGCGACGTCTTGTTTGGCGGACAGCTTCGTGTCTTTCATGATGTATTTATCGAAAAAGTGAAGAAATGTGACTCTCCACTCTTGTGGAATACTTTCCAGTAAGCGAGACTGCTCTAACTTGGTGGAGACAAATTGTTTTCGTCTAGTTGCACTGGCGTTCATCGATTCGACCAGACTGGATACATAACCAAGCGATTGTTCTGTACCTAGTGCGGAATCGGCTTCATATTGTTTGGCTTGATGCAGAATGGAGAGCATGGATTGGAGGGTGTGCACCTGGGATTCCAACGCTTCAATCTGTAAGTCCAGTGCTTGTGACATACCAAGCTCACCGGACATGAGTTTGCGAATGTCGGGTATGCCAAAATTCAAATAGCGTAGCGTTGTGATCAATTCTAGTCGCCACAGGTCTTGAAGTGTATAAAGGCGGTGTCCACCTTCTGTATATTGGGATGGCTGGAGCAGTGCAATTTCGTCGTAATACCGGATTGTTTTGACCGTAGATCCAATCATCTTGGCCGCTTCACCTATGGAATATGTCGTCTGTTGTTGCATAACGTAGTTCACCTCAGGATTCATTATACAGGTTCAGGTTCTTGAAGATTCACATGTAGGAGCGAATGGTAAATGGGAATGCTCAGTTTAAACTCTGCCTAACTCGGTTACAAAGGAAGGAGTGAGACTTTTATAACAACCTATATGAAATCTAACGATAATAATCGAGGAGGAAATTGACGATGGCAAACCAAGATCAACACACCATACAAGATCCGACTACACAATATCCGAAAGCTACACCGGAGTGGAAACAGCAGCAGGAAGAGCCGGGATTGCAGCGTGAGATGACTCCTGTTCCGGATTGCGGTGAGAAGACATATAAAGGCAGTGGCAAGCTTACAGGCCGTAAAGCAGTCGTTACCGGTGCGGACAGCGGGATTGGCCGGGCAGCGGCGATTGCATATGCTCGTGAAGGTGCGGATGTCATACTCTCCTATCTGCCAGAGGAAGAAGCGGATGCGAAGGAAGTCGTGCAACTAATCGAGGAAGCTGGCCGCAAAGCTATTGCTGTTCCCGGTGATCTTAAGGATGAGAAATACTGCGAGAAATTGATTGAAACTGCGGTCAAAGAACTGGGCGGTATAGACATTCTGGCTAATGTGGCAGGGAAGCAGCAGTTTGTCGAGCAGATTGCCGATCTGACAACTGAACAATTCGATGCGACGTTCAAAACGAATGTGTATTCTATGTTCTGGCTCTGCAAAGCAGCCGTGAAACATATGAAGCCAGGTAGTTCAATCATTAATACATCGTCCATCCAAGCCTACAGTCCGTCTCCCATTTTGCTGGACTATGCCACCACGAAGGCTTCGATCAATACCTTCAGTAAAGCACTCGCTCAACAGGTTGGCAGCAAAGGCATTCGTGTGAACGTTGTTGCACCAGGGCCGGTGTGGACACCACTTCAGATTGTCGGTGGACAACCTGTAGAGAAGTTGGCCGAATTCGGGAACAATACACCGCTGGGTCGTCCGGGACAACCTGCAGAGATGGCTCCAGCCTACGTATTTCTGGCGAGTCAGGAATCGAGCTATGTAAGTGGTGAGACGTTGAATGCCAATGGCGGTACAGTAAGCCCGTAAAAGAGTGAAATTCGGGAAAAAAGAGCGCATCGATTCATACGACACATGCCATTACCGAGGTAAGACTATTGATTCATATAGATACACATAGAGCCTTCGTCAACACAATGTATTCCAGTCGGTGTCGTATCGCATATTACAATCCGCCAAAAAGAAAACGGGACAACGCAGTGGTAAGCTGCCTTGTCCCGTTTTGTATGTCTCGTGTCAGATTAGAACTTGTACTATTTCTGTTCTGGCTTAGATTCCAGAATGGCATAGCTGCCAAGGGTGGCAAGCTGTGCTGTATTCAGCAATGATTCATCCACTGCAGCCAATGCTTCACCAGCGGCTGTCATCAGTTCATCTGAATTAACAGGTGAAGCGAACCGTAGGATGACAGAAGTCTCCCCTTTTTTCAACTCTGTCTCGGCCTTGGTTTTATATTCGCTAATGGATGCGACTTCAAGGTTGTTCTGTACATAATAATCGTTGCTGTCACTCTCGCCTTTGAACTGATCCAGCTCGGAATCCAGCCAATAGTCTTTATCCGCTACCGTCTTCTGACTCAGAGCCGTTTCGTCATTGGCATTGTATAAGAAATAAGGGATTCCCGAGTTAGTCAGGTTATTGGTCGCATCGACATGTAACCATTCGTTTCCGATTTTGACCTTATTCCATGCATGAGGCACGCCGCTGGAGGTTCCAGTGACAACGATGCTTTCCAAATCGGACAGGTCTGAGAGCAGCTTGTATACGGAAGCATAACTTGCACAGACGCCTACACCTTTCACCAAAATACCGTACGTCGTAAATGAGTCATTATACTGTGCATCTACTTGCTTGAAGTTGTTCTGCTCCGCATTTTCTAGTGCGGCATCATCATATGTCGCATTGTCATTGAGATAATCATAGATCGCTTTACGCTTCTCATCATCGCTCATGCCTTGTTTGATAATGGATGCAACAACCTCTTTGGCTTTTGTGATGATTTCGCTCTGTTTTCTCTGGATATCTGCCGCCGATTCTTCGTAATAAATGGACAGGGTAAGTGTACCGTAGTTGTATTCGAAGCCTTCAACCCCAAGAATCAGCGGATTCTGGTACATTACTTTCAAGACAACATCCGAGAGCGTGGTAAAATTCTGGGCTTCAGGAAAAGCTTTCAGTGAGATTTTGTCTTGAGCGGCAATCATATTTTTAGCTAAAACTTCCTCAAGTGCAGAATCTGCATTGATGAAATCATCACCGGTAGCAGGCTCCGGCACGATCTCCTGATTGCCTTGTTCAACATTTTGCTCGGTATTAGACTTTTGCTCATCTATAAGGTTTTGCTGGGAGTCTGTCTGAGTATCTGTCTCAGCATTGGTATCTGGAGCAACTGTCTCGTTTGAAGTATCGCCAGTAGATTCATTTGCCGGTTCTTCAGAAACTTCTTCCGTGCTGTCATTGGTTTCCGTTGTTGCTGCTGCTGAAGAGTCTGCACTATCCTCTACAGCGGGTGTCTCATGATTATTAATAATCGTTGGTACATCAGGTGCAGGTACGTAAGGAGTATCATTTTTGGGTTCAACGAGTCCATTGCTGGAATCGGCCACACGTTGCTGTGTAAGCTTGTCTAGATCCTCCTGAGTGACATTCTCTACGCGTACGTAGCTTTTAAGTGCTGTTCCTTTGATGTGAAAAGGAATTTCGGTTTCATTGAACTCTGAAATTTTCACATTAGCTGTATCATAGACAAGCGTTTCACGGGCTAGTGTACCATCATTGTACTCTACCGTAATTTTCTGAGGAAGCAAGGTAACGCTGCTAAATGTATGGAGATAGAGTTGTTCTTTCAACTCGGACGGTAACTGCGATGCCAATGGCGCTGTAGCAACTCCATTACTGAAATTGGATTCTTTGCCTTCACCCAGTGCGGTTACGTAGTACTCGCCCTGAATACCGAAATTTTGATGCGTTGTAATCATGTCATTATGAATACTAAGGCCGCCTTGCCCATCTTTCATAAAATCATTAAAGGTCGTTTCGGTTGTCGTTGCGATAACCAAAGGCGTGCTCTCGCTGTAAGCCTCTTCTGCACCTTGCAGAGGAAGATTGTATGGATCGAAAATTCTACTGCGGTCAATACGTTTATAAATTTTATATTGAGTGGCGCCTTCAACCTTGTCCCATACTAAAGAGAAACGTCTATCTTTATCGATAACATAATTCAGTTTAGGAACAGGTAACTCCGATTTCACCGTAAAAGGAATGATGAGTGGTTGATCGAGCAAAGTAAGCTTTTCCGCATCTGGATCATAGTTCAGACGGATATAATAGATGGGAGCGCCACCCCAACCACTGTCTCCAGTCGTCATCATTGCTTCGGAACTTAGTACTCCCCAGCCTAGTGGTTTAATCGATACGCTGTCTCCATTAATCTCAGGAAGAGCATATACTTTACTGGCTGTAAGTCCTTTAATATCAGTATGTACAGAAATAATATCATCAGAAGATAGTCTTGATTGGCTCAAATCTGCTTTAAACTTAAACGTAAATTCTTCATCCTGTGCTACGTTGTACATGGGCATCATTGCTTTGTCGGATGCCGAGCCATACTTTTCTTTTAAGCTTAAAATGCTGGAGCCTTGCTGTAATTCGGTAGGTTCATTCTCGGATGGGCTGCTCTCCTGATCATTACTCTGGCAACCGGCGAGGAGCAGGGTGAGTGCGAACATAATGAAAAATAGTCGTTTCATGGTACACCGCTTTCTACTTGTTCTGATTTTCTACGTTTGTCTTGGTCGTTCTACATGAGATTCTATCTACCGATCTATATACTAATAAGCCTTTCATCCGAAGATGTGCATAGATGGGTAAAACTCGTTTACGATCCTCTTACCATCAAAACCTCCTATTAATTCCCTAATATCTTTGCTAGTTTATGGTCATAATGGCTTATTGTCAAGGCAGGTATTGAGGGTTCTGAGACCTATAATTAGGCAAAATGGAGTAGTTTTGTTTATACGTGAGGATGTTAAAACAAAAAACCAACAAGAGACCTTTCTTATTAGATAAGCGAGGCACTTGTTGGTTTTGTATGGACTACCTTATATATTGAAGCTTTACTGTGTGTATTGCTTAATCCGATACCAATACGAATAGGCATCGGTATACCCCAACTTGGCATATAGCCGCCGTGCGGGGGCATTGTTTTCAACGACTTGCAGATAGCTTGACACTGCGCCATGATTTTTACCCCAGTGCAACAGATGCAGAATCATCTGCTCCGCCAGGCCGCGATTACGGTACGTTGGTTCTGTAATAATGTCATGCAGTCCGATTACTCCCTGCTCAACCACACCAAGCCCGCAGGCCGCCACAACGCCATCAACAGATAGGGTGATGAAACCTGTCTTTGCGCGCACGTTGAAGAGCATCTGTGTCATCGTTTCCCTGAATTCCTCGTTGACCGCATTCAAACGACAGAAATGGTTCAACCATTCGTCAGTTAGCTGCTCGTCGATATGTACCTCCAGATGCTCAGGAGCTTTTAGTTCCTCCAGATTTCGAAGCTGTACGATCGTCCGATCAATGACGACATAACCTTTATCCTGCAAGAGCTGATCTAATTCTTCTGGCTGAACAAATGGTGTGATTTTGAAAATGGTACTTAGCTGGTTGGACGTATAGAGTTGCTCACAGGCTGTGATTTTCTCATGTACATCCAGGGTAGAAGGGTAGATCGCTTGAACCGAGTTGGCTCGCTTCGTATATCCTTTGGCAAAACGCAGCACCCATCCGTCATACAGTGAGGTTGATAAAGGCTGCCAGTGGTTGAGCGTTAATTCTTCAATATGCCGATGCGTACACTCTATTGCATACATTTGGTTCATCCTCCCAGTTTAATGATCAAATATATGTAAGAATTGAATTAAATAATAATACATAAAAATAAATAAAAATTCAATTGAGATCGTTCGGATGTTAAACATCTGATTATTGGTATACAATCTGTAGGATAGAGTGAAATGCAGCAATAACAAGTAAGGATAAACAAGAAGTTACAAATAAGAAGTTATATCAGTAAACAAGCATCGGTAGACAGCTTAAGTTGCAGAAATGGAGTACAACATGATTACTATAGAGATTCAGGGACAGATCATTACATGTCATATCGAATATGGCAAACGAAAAAAAGCTTCCATCACGATGGACTTGCCCTACATGGTCACCATTAAGGCACCTAATGGCACCAGTGAAGAGGCGTTAACAGCACTCGTGCAGCAGCACGGAGAGGTCATCCTGACCAAATCGGCGCTCATGCAACAGGCACTGGAAGGCCCTCAGGCTAAGGAGTACGAACAAGAGGGCAAGGGAGCATTTTTACATTTTGGTAAGGAATATGCACTACATGAATTAATCCCTGTCGAGGGATTGGGGGAAGAGGAGCTAAGAGCGACGCTGAAGAAGTTCTACTTTAGTGAATGCAAAAGAGTAATTGGGGAGCGCATCATCCGCTACCAACAGGAGTTGAAGGTGAAGCCGAAGTCTGTAGATATTGTGGAATCTGCCACGAAGTGGGGAAGTTGTAGTTGGGACAAAAAGCTAACCTTTAACTATCGCCTAGCTATGGCACCATATGAGGTCATTGATTATGTCATTATCCATGAGCTCTGCCACATTCATCATATGAATCATGACCGCTCGTTCTGGCGTCGTGTCGGCAGCATTATGCCTGATTACAAATCGAAGGAAGACTACCTGATGAGACATGGACGAGCGATGACGTTGTGAATTACAATGAATCCAAATACCCGTACCACGAGGTTTACTCCGTGGTGGAAGGAGTTAATGATGCCAGATAACACCCCATTTTCTGTGCAGGTGGACGAATATATTATGGGTTTTGCACCTGAGGTGCAGGCACGACTTCAAGCGTTAAGGCAGATGATCCGGGAAGCAGCCCCGAATGCGGAAGAGAAGATCAGTTACAAGATGCCCACGTATGCGCAGCATGGGAATTTGGTTCATTTTGCTGCATACCAGAATCATATTGGATTCTACCCAGCTCCTAGTGGGATCACAGCATTTCAAGAGGAACTCTCCATATTCAAAAGTGCGAAGGGATCGGTTCAGTTCCCGCACAATCAGCCTTTACCCGAAGCGTTGATTCGACGAATTGTTGAATTCCGGGTGAAAGAGAACGTGGAGAAAGCAGCAACGAAGAAGCAGAAGAAGTAATAAACCCACCTGATCAAAGGAGAGTTTAGATGAATAAGGCCTTAATCGTACTGGATGTACAGCAGGGGATTGTACGTTTGCGTGACGTATCAGAACCAGTTGCCAAGATTCAGTCTGTCATTGCTGAGTTTGAGGAACGGGACTGGCCGATTGTATATATGAAGCATGTAGATTACAAGCAAGAGGGCTCGTCTTTGTATTATAAGGAGCATGCCAATCTAGAGATTGTGCTCGATACGAAGCAGCACCCTGTGCTGGAGAAGAGCAAGCCGAGTGCGTTCAGCAATCCGGAGTTAAAGACATGGATGTTGGAACGGCACATCGAGCATGTATGTATTGTAGGGTTCAATACGGAATACTGTTGTCTGTTCACAGCAATTACGGCAGAGCATGAAGGTTTCCAGGTGACCTTGATCGAGGATGCGACAGGCACTGTCAACACCGAGGAGACGTATGAGATGAAGGGATTAGACATACAGGACTTTGTCGGCTCGATTCTCAATTGGTCTGGGTGTATTGAAGTGTTATATGTGGATGAGTTCAAGGAAATGTACACCTAAGTTTATTTATCAAAAGATTTCTGCCACAGATTCCTGACGGAATGGATATGCATCATTACAAGAAAACAGTCGGACATGCCTTCAAGGCTTCCCGACTGTTTTTGTTGTTGATCAGAGCGTTGCTCTGTCATCGGAGTGGTTCGTGTAAACCAGTTGAATCTAGTTAATTAATATAGTAGGTCACGTTTGAGTTGCCGGCCGCTGTAATGAGATAGGTAATATCATCGCTGACCTTCATGTAGATGTTGAGATCGGAAGCGGACAGGTTAGGGAGTGTGAGACCGAATCTACCACGTGCATCTACATTTACAGTGACTGTTCTGATATGGCTCTCATCGGGTGATGGTCCATAGATCTGGAAGGTGAAGGTTTGGTTAGCATATTTCAACAGTGTCCCATTAATCTTTAATGTACGGTCTGCTGTGTATTGGAATTTAACTAGGAAATTATCCAAGATATCTTGGGGATCAGGTTCCTGTGAACCTGGGTCTACCCCCGGATTCGGTTGTGTCTTATTTACAGAGAAGAATCGGGTTTGATACGTAATCTCGGCATTGGAGCCGTCTTTCTTCTTCAGACCTGTAATTCGGATGTTAAACGTGTCATTTTCTTTCAAAGACTGAATCTGATCTGGACGGAAAATGATAGCGTAATTGTATGCATACGAATCGTTATTTACATTAAAGTATGCCCCTGAAGGGTCAGTGCTGTTCTTATGATTGGCTCCTAATACCCACGTCCGTTGATCTGATGAGCGAACAACCTCAACTCGTACATTCGATTGGGAAGGCTTCGCGAAGACATCTGGGTTCAGTTGTACGGACCAAGCTTGAGAGCTTTTGAATGCTTCAATCGGAAAGTCCCCTTTATTCGGATACAAGCTGTAATTATAGTTTACCTTTTCCGCACGGCTGGTATCGAAAACTTGCATGGTACTGAACTGGTTGGCATACGACTTGTTATCACGGTACGCAACACCGAATCCGGTCTTCTTCAATTGTGTGCTCAAAATCCAGCGGCGATGACCTAGTGCAGCAATGTTGCTCGCATCCGAATCATCCATATAAGCCTCAATACTATTAACTGCGACATTTCCTCTGGAGCTGTAGGCCGCAAACAGATTGGAGCTTGATGCCGACTTGGCACCTAAGTCGTAAAAGTCCTTTGGCATGTCCACCGGTTGAGGCGGATAATGCGACAGCGCCGATGTAGAGATAACGACTGCTCCATGTTGTGCTTGATGATTGAGCGCAGCATCTAGAACGAGATCCCCCTCGAGTCCTGACAGGAAACGATAAAAGTTAGCTGCATTCAGAGCGTGCTCTAAGGAAGCATCACTAATTTTCCCCGCAATATAAGGTGCCATAGCGGAAGGTGTCTCAGTGAATGTCACGGATTTATCTTTCTCACTCATCCATTCATTCCACTTCTGAGTAATCTCTTGCTCGCTCCGCTCCGGTAACAAACTGTCGATAGGAGCTGCCGAAGCCTGCTGGGATGCAAACAAAACGAGTAGTAGACCTGCTAGAGGTACTGTTAGTAACGAACGGATGTAGCGTTTTCCATTAAACATGTTTCAATCTCCTTTTTTAATTATAAATTTTAATATTATGTATCTAATGGTTATTATCGACAGCAGAGGTATCTTTCGTTAGCTTTGTTCTCCTTAAATTCAGCGATTTTTCAGTTAGAGCCCTTATAATACGGTTCGAATCCTGTAATGGAAAAGGAGTTGTGACATGTTTAAGGTGATTCATCAGACGCTCTATCTCATTATGGCGTTATGTATTGGGCTATTTATCGCTTCGTCCTTCTTTCTCCGGGCGCAGTACAATTACGCCATGTATGGAGATAATCCCATATTAGAGACGCAGCAATGGGATATATTCATTCCAATTATTATCGTACTACTCGTATCTAGCATCCTGCTCTACAGGCTCTGTCTGACATTGGATAAATTCCGCCCCAAGGTTGTCATTCCTGTGGTGTTACTTTGTTCGTTTGTCATTCAGGTGGGGATTATTTTCCTGTTCCCGCGTGTGCCTACAGATGATTCACAGACTGTACTCTCTCTGGCGATGAATATGCTCTATGATCAGGACTATTCCTCGTTTGAGACGGGTGGATATCTGCATATGTTTCCATTCAATTTCTCTATCGTGCTGTATTTAAAAACGTTGCTCTACTTGTTTCCAGACAATTATCTGGTTATTAAGCTATTTAATATTTTCTTTTCACTCGTAACGACCTATATGATCTATCTGATCTATAAACAATTGAATCGCAGATCCACAGCGCGTGATTATGGCATTTTAATCTTTGCAGCGACGTATCTTCCGTCGTTATTTATGAACAATCTGATCTATAACGATGTGATTGCGACCGCATTTTTTACAACTTCCTTACATTGCTTGATCCGATTTACGAAAAAAACATCGTGGAGCATGTTGATCATAGCTGCTGTTCTATTGGCGATCGGTAACTATTTCCGAAGTGTGGGTGCGGTCATCCTGATTGCTGCTATTCTGTATATCCTGCTTAACTGGCGCAATATTGGAGTCAAAAAAGTTATAGCATCCATCGGCATACTGTCTATTCTATTTAACGTTCCAAGCTGGACGCAGAATGCAGTGTTGCAATCGACGCATACCGTTGAAGGATCCGTGAATGAGAACTCGGCACCGATCTACATGTGGCTCAATATGGGGATTAATCTGGAACGATTCGGATTCTGGGACAATATGGAGAGTTATCGAATCTATCAGCGAGAGGCGAACTACAATCAAGCAACAAGTGTAGAGCTATTTAAGCAAGAGATTGAGAGGAAGTTATCCGAGGCAAGCTTAGGTGAACTGGCGGAAATGTACTATAAGAAGGTCATATGGACGTGGACTGAGGGTACCTATCAGATGGATCGATATGGAATCGGTAATGAAAGTGGGACGGACATGGGAAGAGGTAGAGGTGGGGGTGCAGGAATTGCAGGCTCCTACAGTTATACGAATCCAATGACAGAATTATTTGCAGGAGATTCGCCGTACCGAGTTGGTGTGTTATGGATCGTATATGTCATGAACTTCTTGATGTATTGTTTCATCCTGATTCGGGTGATCGGTGCGATACGTGCCAAGAGATACGATGAGGTTTCGCTGATATTAGTGATTCTAGGGTTTATCGGATTCTATATCTTGTGGGAGATCAAGTCGAGGTATATTTATCCGGTATATCCGCTGCTCATTGTGCTGTCCTACATGGGATTCAAGGATGTATATGACTTCGTATTTCGAGGAAAAATCGACTGGAAACCAGCTTCACAGACTTCCCTAGGAAAAGGGTGACCGTATGCATAAACGTAATAGAACTACATCTTATATATGGATGATGCTTGTATGTTCTGTCCTTTTGGTATCCTGTGATGCCATTACGTCTCAGCAGATTGCAATGCCGAGTTCCAATCCAGGTATGACTGGATTTCCTAATATGAATGGCGGCGATGGAGGTATGAACGGTGCGCCTAATGCTAACGGAGGTTTCAATCGAGGTGGTGCTGGCGGAACAGATTCAGATGCACGTACAGGTAACCGGGAAGCCATGCGGGGAGGCATGATGAATGCAGATTCCATGGGCAAAGTGATCTCTGTCGATGGCAATGTAATCACCGTGGCATTATTGGAGCCGGTGCAGAACGGACAACCCTCCAGTTCGAGCGACAACAGTCAGCAGGGGAGTTTTCCAGGAACTAACATGGAAATGAATGCTACGGGCGTGGAAATGAAATGGACGGTGAATGATGATGTGACCATTACTAGAGGAATGGCGATGGGGATTCAGGATAACAATTCAAACGCTAGTTCGGCATTACAGTTGTCTGATCTCAAGCAAGGGGATATGATCATGATCTGGTACCAAGACAATACGGAGAAGATAGAACGGATTGTGATCAACGCTTTCTAAATGTTGAAGATGTTACATGCTAAGTGTTGAGGTAGTGAGGCGATTTTGTAATTGCTTACATGAAATAGTTGGATTATTATAGAAATAACTTTGTTTATCGAAGGGAGTGAGCGTCATGAAACGACGGGCTAAGATGAACCCAATGACTACAACCATTAAGGTGATTATGAACTGAATAGATACAGCAGACATCGGGGGTTAGGCTGCGGCAATAGGCTGCTCAGAATTCCATCGGATGGCTGCTGACCATAGGGATATAACTGCATTTTTTTCCTGGTGCTGACGAGGTTTATTTGTTTATGCATACTTCTTGTACACCACGAATTTTAAAAGCCGCAGGCATAGCCTGCGGTTTTTTGCGCGCATAAATAGCCATTCAACTCGGCGTTGGCTCAATGAAACGATCTATTGCAGGCAATAGATGCTTGGAGTCAATCTTTTGACCCAGTAAGCCCAAGAAGTATTAACAAAATCAAAATGAGGAGCTAGATGCCCATGTTAAAATTAAAATATTTATTCCACAACCATGATCTTGCCGAGATGATATTGAAGCAATGGGACTATGATGCTGAGTCGCTGGATATGTTCCAACATTACCGGATATCGTCGAATGCGGTGTACCCGTTCCGATTTCAAGAGGAGGTTCGGTTGCTTCGTTTTGCACCTGTGGACGAAAAGGATAAATCAAATATAGAAGCCGAATTAGCATTCCTGCATGAGCTTCACCGACATCAATATGGAGCGCTGGAGGCTGTTCCGGCACATAACGGGGAGGAGCTTGTTCAGGTTCATACACCGTGGGGGGCCTATTATGCATCGGTGTTCAAGCGGGTTCCAGGGATATCACTTGCTCGTGTTGAACTGGATGAGGGGATTGTTCACGGTTATGGTCAGGCACTAGGCAAGCTGCACAACGTGTCCCGTCAATACGTGCCAGAGCATACGGGTCGCTGGACTTATACAGAAGTGCTGGATTGGATGCAAGGTGTGTTAGAGGAGTTTTCGGATGAGACAGAGGCTTTGAATGAGGTCAATGCTGTGCGAACAGTGTTAGCATCATGGCCTGTTACGAGGCAGAACTTCGGTCTCATTCATTATGATTTTGAACTGGATAATGTATTTTATGATCAGGCGAATCATGCTTTTTATGCCATTGATTTCGATGATGCTATGGTTCACTGGTATGCGATGGATGTGCAGCAATCATTGGATACTTTACAGGAGGAGATTGAGCCAGAGCACTGGGAGCGTATGAAACAATCCTTTATGCGAGGATACTGGTCTGTATCCGAAGAAACGGTTGATATGGAGACGATGTTTCCGGTATGTCGCCGCTTCGCCAACCTGTACGGCTATGTACGTATACTTCGATCTACCTCTCAGCAATGGGCGCATGAGCCTGAGTGGATGTGTGGATTGCGGGAGAGGCTGGAGAAGTCATTGGTAGAAAAAGCGAAGTTATTCGCTCAACCGCTATCGTAGAGTTGTAGGAGCTGCAATGCGTACGTAGTATGACTACCTTATCAGAGTTCATAACGTGTAAATAGCACCAGCTAGTCCCCACAAGCAGCACTCCTAAAGCAACATGCTAAAGGCAACGTATACTTTACTTTCATGAAAGAGCGCAGGTGAACCCACATCAGGGTAAACCTAGCGCTCTTTCATATTATGTATCGCCAAACTGCCAAACTATGATTCCGAAGCATGAATGGTTAGATCGAAATCGGGTTTGCACATGTAGCTAAGGGGATAGAGATCATCCCTGGCAGAGATTAAGGCACGGAAATGGAGCGTACCGTAGCGTTGACCGGTGGATGATGTAGTGGAGTAAGAAACAATCTCACCTACTACAAATACGTCTTCTTCATTTGTACATCGATAAATGACATTATTCGGATTGCGCACTTCTTCAGCGTATGCATACGTCATTACGTGAAATGTCCGACCACGCCAATTGGTACGAATCACTTGATAGGATTGTGTCTGCACAAGGTCAATATAACGCTCCAGTGGGAACGTATGCTCAAACTTTGTAATGTACCCCTTCTTGTCTACATCAATGGTAAATTCAACATCATAACTTTTCCCAAATTCCTCTTGGTAGGTGCCTTCCATCATGGTCATTTTATCGAAGCACGCGCCATATTCAGCATCATCCACGTAGGGGATAGCGATTCGTTCAGGATCAACCACAGTGGTGATCTGGCTGCTGGAGCAGTCTACGTCCAGTGCCTCTGGTTGAAGTGCAATCTTGCCAATCGTAAATCCAGTACCAGCTTCGCAAGTTATCCGCATAGTCATCTCCCTATTCAGTTATTAGTGATTAGACGAACGGTAGTAGGAAAGGTTGCGAACCAATAAGCATATGTCACGATGCCTGGAATGAATTGGAGAGCACAGGCTCTGACCAGAAGTTATAGCGACATCGTACTGTTGCTCCTTACTCGTAGAGCTTACTCTGGCAGCCTAACCATGTGCTGTTCCCGATATTGCTGTGGTGTTATACCGAAATGACTCTGAAATTTTTTATAGAAAAAATTGAGGTTGCTGTGCCCTGTACTGTTTGCAATTTCATAGATAGGGCGATCTGTATTGGCGAGCAAGAATGAGCAGTAGTTAAGCTTCTCACGTTGGACAAGCTCCTTGAAGGATTGGCCTGTTGTTTTTTTGATCATAGTGGACAAGTAATTGGGATTGAAGTTGAAGTGTTCTGCGGTGGATGTGAGCGTACAGTCCATATAATGTTGGTCGATGTATTTCAATATTTCAATGATGGTCACTTTACTTTGGGTCAACGTGCCTGGACGATTCGTGTCATATTGGAACACCCGCAGCAGCTCATAGAAGATCAACAGCATATAAGAATTCATGATATCGGAAGAGCCTAATGAGGGCTCATAGTACTCACAGAGCAGTTGTCTCATCAGGAGTGGGACGTTGGTATTGTTCTCTGAGTGAAAAATAATGTACCTGTTGTGGTTCTGTCGATCAGAGATCGCATTGCCTAGAAAGTGGGATAATATGCCGTTGTTCGACAGCTTGCTTAGAAATGAAGAGGTGAAATACTCCTTACGAATCAGGATATTGATGATGATATCCTCTTCTGATGTAGGCAGAATCGCGTGCGGAACACCCGTATCGACAATGCAAATCTGCCCTTGTTTCAAGGTGACCTTTTTCCCATTAATAATCTGCGAACATTGCCCTGAATAGACAAAGCTTAGCTCAATAAAGGTGTGAATGTGAGGTGGAACCTCAGCAAAACGTGTGTGCTTAGATATCATGATATTGTCTTTTATTGCTATGACATCTGCAAATACGTAAACTTCCTGCCCTTCATAGTTTTTTTTATCTATTAAATTGTAGGAGGAAGATAGAGCAGCGGCAGCAGGTTGAGCCTTGTAACGAATTTCGCTGTCTGTAAGCGTGCGAAGTTTAACATCTAATTGATCGTGATTCACATGAAGCACCTCCTAGCGGACTCAATAATTGATGCAACCATAACATCTGTAATTATGACAGTCAATATATGCTGTTTTGATATTTCGACGTTAGATTGAAAGCGCTATATTGGAAATGTAGTTTTGGATTATGCTTTGTTTTGTTTTATATATGCCCGATTCACTAAAAAAAGTGATGAATTATGCATGATTACCCCGTTATATCGTAATGGTTAATTTTTCAACTATATGAAGTTTTGATACTTATAATCATTTGTGTTAATAATTTGGTTGGATGCAAGGCGAGAGGAGAGAACTCGATGAGAAAGCTAACTGAGGTATTGGAAAAGAAAGAGAGTAACTATATTCTGCCCTTCTTCTGGCAGCATGGTGAGGAAGAGCATGTACTGCGTGAACATATGCAGATCATTGACGAGAGTGGCATCAAGGCTGTGTGTGTAGAATCACGTCCGCATCCGGACTTTGTGGGTCCGCGCTGGTGGACAGATCTGGACATCATCATGGATGAGGCACGAGAACGCAACATGAAAGTGTGGATTTTAGATGACTCCCATTTTCCGACGGGGTATGCCGCGGGGAGGATCAAGAGCGATTATCCCCAGTATCAGAAGCAATTTCTGAAAGTCCATCAACAGGACTTTGTTGGTCCACAAAATCAGGCAGGCATAATGGTGAAGTGGGCACTGCAAAGACCAGGGCAGAGAGGCATTAGTGTTGGTATCGAGCAATTGGATTCGGATCAGGAGAAGAGTGAACAGCTGGAAGCTTTCTCGGCTAAAGATCGCATTGTAGGTGTGGTGGCGGCTCGCAAAATTGCACCCGATGAGATCGATCCTTACTCACTCATTAATCTGACTCCCCACTTGAATGGGGGAACCGTTCATTGGGATCTGCCTGAAGGGCGCTGGAGAATTTTCACCCTGGTTCTAACCTATGAGGGCGGTGAGCAGGCAACGGAAGGATATCTGAATCCGATTGTACCAGAAGCAACTCAGGTTCTGATTGACACCGTGTATGAAGCGCATTATGAACGATATAAGCATGATTTTGGCTCGACTCTGGCTGGTTTCTTCTCTGACGAGCCGCGATTCGGCAATATAAAAGGACCGATGGCGTCCATCGGACGTCTAGATATGGTTTTACCATGGCGAGAGGATCTTCCTGAGCTGTTAAAGGAACAGCTTGCGGATGAGGATGTTATTCGCTTGTTACCTCTATTATGGGCGAATGCAGGTTCAAGAGGTCATGAAATACGCTATCACTATATGAATCTGCTCACGGCGTTGTACGCAGAGCATTTCACAGCAAGATTGGGCGATTGGTGCAGGGAACATCGTGTGGAGTATATCGGGCATGTCATCGAGGACAATAATGCTCATGCCAGATTAGGTTATGGAGCGGGTCACTTCTACCGGAGTTTATGGGGACAAGATATGTCAGGCCTAGACGTTGTGCTGCATCAGATCTTGCCGGGAATGGATGATGGTTACTTCAAGTCCTTTACCTCCACGGGATGGGACGGTGAGTTCTTCCATTACGGATTGGCGAAGATGGGAACCTCTCTGGGACATCTCGATCCGAAGAAACAAGGGCGTACGATGTGTGAGGTATACGGCGCATATGGGTTTGGGGAAGGGCTTAAGCTGATGAAATGGCTTACGGATCATATGCTTGTCAGAGGTGTGAATCACTTTGTACCCCATGCATTCTCACCGAAAAAGTATCCTGATCCTGATTGTCCACCACATTGGTATGCGAATGGGCATGATCCTCAATACCGTTACTTGCCAACGCTCACACATTATATGAATAGAGTTAGTCATCTGTTATCAGACGGTGTGCATGTCGCACCAGCAGCAATTCTGTACCATGCCGAAGCGGAATGGTCTGGCGAATATATGCTGTTCCAGAAACCAGCGCGAGAGCTTACACAGCATCAGATTGATTTTGATATTGTGCCTGCTGAACTGGTTATATCGGCGCAAGCCTCGGATGGGAAACTTCAGATGAACGGCGAACAATTCTCTGCTCTGATCATTCCATATGCAGAGGCGCTGCCAAGTGATCTCATGGCACAGTTGCTTGTCTTCGCGGAAGCGGGATTGCGCGTGTACTTCGTGCAAGGGATGCCTGAACGCAGCAGTGAAGGCGAAGATGGTACAGCAGTCTTGTCAGCCTTGGCACAGCATGAGCGTGTTAGCATCGTTGGACTGGATGAACTATCTGCTCGGATGCAGAGGGAAGCTTTGCATGAAATTTCTGTATCAGAGTATCAGCCATACCTGCGCTATTATCACTACCGTCATAAGGACGGTGATATCTATATGTTCTTCAATGAAGATCCAGCACAGTCGTTAGAGACAACGGTTGAAATACCTGTGCAGGAAGGATTAAACGAATGGGTGATCTATGATGCCTTTGCTAATACACTCCGCCCGCTTCATGTGCGTGTAGATGGTGCGAAACATACGTTCACTCTGCGATTGGATAAGTATGAATCGGTGATGATTGTTCAAGGTTCAGGAGTAATGAATCAGATCACAGCTGGTTTAGAGACGAACGGAGCTTACGAGCAGGTACAGGAGATTACAGGAACGTGGAATATCTCTTTGGCGAAAGCGATGCAATACCCGTCCTTCACAACCTATGGGCAGGCTGTAGAGCTAACTTCTCTCGCTGTCCCAGAGCGACGACCGGACTTCTCAGGCACCGTTCGATATGAGATTGATTTTGATCTACATGAGGTTCCTGACCGCGCACGACTAGTCATTAAAGAACCATATGAAGTGGCTCAAGTTTGGTTGAATGGTTATGACATTGGAACACGAATTTGCCCGCCGTACGCATATGAAGCAAGCGGATGTCTACAATTGACGGGCAATCGACTTGTCATCGAAGTAACCAATACTCTGGTGAAAGAGCAGCAGGATTTCCTATCCCAGTTCCTAATTCAGGAGCCAACAGGGATCGTAGGTCACGTTTATTTACAATACTGAAAATGGATACGGAATGAACCAAAATGTGAATGGCAGAATGAATTTACCTTCACGTAGGTTCATTCCGAATCCCCCTTAAGGAGTGATTAGGCATGGATCATCGTCAACTGGCAACGGATGTGTTACGCAGTGTCGGAGGCAAGGAGAACATCAATAAAGTTACTCACTGTGTTACCCGTTTGAGATTTGAGTTGAAAAATAACAAAATCCCTAATGCTGAGGAAATCAAGAAAATGGATGGCGTGCTCACTGTCATTCAGCAAGGGGGGCAATATCAGGTTGTCATAGGAAATCAAGTTGTGCCTGTATTCAACGAGCTGTCATCCCTTCTAGGGGACCTCGGGGAGTCTAATTCGTCCGATGATGTACAGGGTGAGAAAAAGAATCTGTTCGACCGCTTCACATCGATGATCTCCGGTGTATTCATGCCAATTATGGGAGCGCTTGCAGCGAGCGGTATTATTAAAGGTTTGTTAGCCTGTCTGTCTGCGTTTGGTGTTCTAACTGCCACGGATGGAACCTATATTGTGTTAAACGCGATCGGAGATACACTGTTCTATTTCTTCCCCGTATTTTTAGGCGCCTCTGCAGCGAAGTACTTTGGTCTTAATCAATATATCGGTATGGTTATTGGCGGTTCAATGGTATACCCTTCATTGCTGAGTTTTGTAGGTTCCGAGCAGCAGTTGACCTTCCTTAGCCTTCCGATGAATATCATGAATTACACCTCATCCGTATTTCCAGCGATTGTAGCAGTCTGGTTCGCATCGCTGCTGAATCGCGTAATTGAAAAGCGTATAGCTCAAGGCTTCCGTTATTTCCTGGCTCCATTCATCGTGTTATTAATAACTGTTCCACTAACCTTATTTATCATTGGTCCTGTAATATCGTACCTCAGTAACGGGTTAGCGGACATTACTACAGCCATTTACAATTTTAATCCTGTTCTCGCTGGGCTTGTATTGGGTGGACCTTGGATTCTAATTGTTATGTTTGGATTACATTGGGCATTTATTCCGATCTTTATTAACAATATGGCAACCATCGGCTATGACTCCGTTATGGGCTTGCTCGCAGCCAATCAGTTTGCCATGGCAGGAGCAGCGTTGGCTTTTGGACTGAGAGCCAAAGATAAACAAATGAGAACGTTAGGTATTTCTACGGGAGGAACTACTTTGCTAGGTGTGAGTGAGCCGGCGTTGTACGGGGTGTTACTTCCACAGAAAAAACCGCTAGTTATGGCGATTATCGGTGGTAGTGTGGGTGGAGTCATCGGTGGAGCTTTCTTGTCCAAGGTATATGCCTTTGCTCCATCTGGCGTATTTGGTATTCCAGGTGCCGTCAACCCGCAAGGTGTTGATGCGGGGTTCTACGGTTACGTTTTGCAGATGGCGGTAGGTCTTGTTGTGGGCTTCATCTTAACGTATTTGTGGGGATATAAACCTCGGAATGTATCCACCAAGTCAGAGTCAGACACACATGGAGCAATAGCAGATGCGGAATCTGTAAAAGAAGTTCATGCAACACAGCATAGTTCAGCTTCAGTTCAGTCAGTAACGGCGTTGACAGTGCATAGCCCACTGTCTGGTCAGGTAGTTCCACTTGCCAATGTGGCTGATGAAGCTTTCGCAAGTGAAGCAATGGGCAAGGGAGTGGCAATTATTCCGTCCGCGGGAACCGTTGTCTCTCCGGTAGATGGCGTAGTAGCAACGATAACCAAGTCCAAACATGCAATTGCTGTCATTGGTAACGATGGGGTAGAGGTACTCATCCATGTCGGAATGGATACTGTCAAACTGAAGGGTGAAGGCTTTACTCTCCATGTGAAGGAAGGAGATCAGGTTCATGTTGGCGATGTGTTGATGGAGGTCGATTTAGTGCTGATCCAAAATAAAGGCTTTGATATCGTTACTCCAGTAATCATCACGAATTCTGGCAGCTATGCATCAGTGAGTGGATTCGAAGCGGAAACAATTACCACAGGGACACCAATAATCTTAATTAAACCATAGTTGATCTGGTAGGTCGGGTAACTTCACTGCGCCCGATTGCACTAAGGGATAGTATCTCCATCCTAACTTATGAAGTATCCCTCTATATAAATATTTCAATTTCTGAAGCACCGAAGCCCGCGACTACAGCGGGCTTTTTTACGTAGAAGAACAAAGGGGAAGCATAGTATTTCCATTCGTAAGACTCTTTTGATACAGTAGTTAAAGGTCTTCCTGAGGGAAGACACAAGCGCGAATTGGAGAGGGGAATTCTAATGAATGTAAAGTATAACGTTATTGAGCAGCAGGCTCTTACTTTTGCCGGGATCAAACGAACCTTCTCTTGCGTAGACGGTGAGAATCTTAGAGGCATTCCTCAAATGTGGCAAGAAGCTCTAGCTGAGGGGATTGAGGATCGACTGGGCGAGTTGAATAACGGGGTAATCCCTGGCTTGGTGGGTATCTGTGTAGATCAGAGGCAATTACATGACGGGCAAATGGAGTACTGGATTGCTACCTCTCATTCGGGTGAAGTTCCAGCAGGCATGTATGGAATAGAGCTTCCTGCGGTGAAATGGGTTGTATTTGAAGCAGAAGAACTTGCGCCAGAAGCGATACAGCGCTTGTGGACATATATTATCTCTGAATGGTTCCCTACAGGTTCTTATGAGCATGCAGGCATTCCGGAACTTGAAGTATACAGTGGTGACGGTGCTCCGCCCCAAGTGTGGATACCTGTAAAGTCGTAAGCGGGTTAATTTCTAGAAGGTTCAATCATTAGGAGGCGTATCATGTTATCAACTCGGGTAATGGAGTACTGTGAGGATCAAGGCTGGTGGCATGAAGATGTCCCGGCAGATTATGAAGAAGCGTTACGGAAACTGGGTATTGATTTGGAGTCCGATTTTGCGCAGTTTTATTTGCATGCTGAAGATGGGCCTACATTCTATAGTAGAAATCAGGAGCTTTATCAGATTTGCTGGTTTATGGTGAATACCGTTTATATGGAAGACATCACTGTAGCACAGCTCACGTTGGGGCTACCGGAAGCATATATTCCGCTGGATAGCTTCGAGGGTGAGGGAGGATTCTTTTATAATCGTGTGACGGGCGAAGTTATTTTGGTTGAGCTCGGCGAATCAATTGAGCGTTTCCTTCGGGGAGAGAGTACACCACAATGGTCGAATTTTAATGTTTTTCTAGAATGGTACTTCAAGCTCGATGAGGAACCTACGCAATGAAGGAAGGGTTATATTGAAGGAAAATGAAGTAAATCTGAGCGTAGAGCAAGTTACGACCTAGCCTGGTGACATACCCAAGTGTCATAGCCAAAATCATGCAAAAAAGACGAGCCGCGGCTCGCCTTATTTGTTTCACCCTCTTGTACAGCAGTGTAGCTTGGTGCTATGTAGCGTGCAGTGGGCAAGTGTTGTTTTTGCTCTAATCAGAGATATTGCGCGTATAGTATTCGATAATGTCTTTACGACGGATGATGCCAAGGAACACACGATCCACATCAACAACAGGTACGAAATTTTGATCCGCTGCCAATGTCAGCATATCCTCCATTTCGGCCTCGATGTATACGCATTCATTGTATACACGATTGTTAATCTCATGTACCTCAACCTGATCCATATTATCAAAAGTCAATCCAGGCGTACTTCGCATTTTCCATAACAAGTCACCTTCGGACAGGGTAGCAACATATTTTCCATCCTGATCAATTACGGGTATGGCAGTATAATGCTGCGCTTCAAGCTGCTCGATTGCATCCTTCATGGAAGCAGAAGACTTGATATAGGCCACTTCGGCTTTGGGGAGTAAAAAATAGCTGATTTCCATCATCGGGCTCCTTTGCAGTAATTTCACTCTCCTTATTTAAACATATTATGTGAGCATTCGGCTATTTTTAATGATAATTTCGTCAGATTTGTGCCATTGTTTAAATGAGTTTGGAAATCTATAGTATATTGTAGAGGTGATATGACATGAAAAAGAAACATAAAATTTTGTACGGACTACTCCCGATCTTGTTTGCGGGTGGAGTCGGAATGTACTTATATATGCAAAACGGTAAGGCTGAAGAAGCGAAGCCAGAGACCACTGTAGCCCAGTACATAGATCATCTGCAGAAAAAGGAATTCGATCAGCTATATACGATGATGACACCTGCTTCACTGGATGAATCTGGACTGAGCAGAGAACAGTTTGTGGAAAAGTATAATGCAATCTACTCTGGCATGGAGGTATCCGAGGTAAAGGCGGAAGTGAAACTGCGGGTCACCGAAACGACATCGGATTCCAACGAATCGGAATCCGGAACAAGTGAAAAAGCAAGCGCCGAGGGAACGAACCCTGACATCTACGAGGTGGACTATAGTCTGCAATTGACAACCTTGCTTGGCGACTTGAACGAAACTCAGTCGTTGAAACTTGTCAGACAAGAGCTTGAGGATGGCACTAAAGTCTGGCGGATTGATTGGCAGCCGTCGATGATTCTCAAAGATATGGTTAAAGGCAGTAAGGTGAGAGTGCGGACACTATTTCCGGAACGTGGCAGCATCGTAGATCATGAAGGAATGCCTCTTGCTACAAAAGGGTCGGTCAATGAATGGGGCATTGTGCCAGGAGAGCTGGGCGACAACCCAGATGCAATACTTGCCCAGATTGCTCAGCATTACAACGTGTCTGTAGACGCCATTAATAAGCTATTAGACCAGAAGTGGGTGAAGCCAGAATATTTTGTTCCGATTGCTACGACCGATGAATCCAGCGTGCCTGACGGGCTAAATGGCGTGAAGCTGCAATCCAAAACCATTCGATACTACCCGCTGGGTGAAGCGGCTGCTCATCTGGTTGGTTATGTGCGTAAAGTGACAAAAGAGGATCTGGATAAAGATACCGAAGGTTATTACCGGGCAGAGGACTGGATTGGTAAAGCTGGCCTGGAGCAATCCATGGAGAAACAACTTCGCGGCGAGCGAGGTGGCTTGATTGAGATAACGGATGAACTAGGAAATGTACGGTCTGAGTTAATTCGTAAAGATGCCGTCGATGGACAAGATGTACAGTTGACCATTGATGCGCAAACACAGCGAAAATTGTATCAGACCCTTTCCAGCGGTGGAGACGCCGGAGCCATGGTGCTGATGAATCCGACAGATGGCCATCTACTTGCTATGGCTAGTGCGCCAGCCTACGATCCAAATAAAATGGTTACAGGTCTTACGCAGGCGGAGTGGGATGCGTATTCCGCAGATGAAGGGTTACCTTTTATCAATCGATTCACGAATCGTTATGCACCAGGATCAACGTTCAAAGCAATAACGGCAGCAGCAGGACTTATGGAGAACGTAACTACTGCGGATAAGGAACATGATATCCCTGGTTTACAATGGCGTAAGGATGAGAGCTGGGGCGGTTATTATGTGAAACGTGTGAAGAGTGTATCACCGGTGAATATGGTCGATGCCTTGGTCTATTCAGACAATATCTATTTTGCCCAAGAAGCCATTGAGATGGGAAGTGCCAAATTCATCGAAGGTATTCAAAAGTTTGGATTCGGTGATAACTTCGGATTGGACGAATTGTATTTGAAGCCAAGCCAGTATGCAAATGAGGCGCATCTGGATCTTGCATCAGAGGTGCTTCTCGCCGATACGTCCTACGGTCAAGGAGAGATGTTGATGTCTCCGATCCATCTGGCGACTTCGTTTACACCCTTTATTAATGAAGGGAAAATGGTGAAGCCAGTACTGATTATAGGCAAAGAAACATCTGAACCCGAGGTGATTATCACACCTGATGTTGCAGCTACGGTGAAGGATGCACTCGGTCAAGTCGTTACCCGTTCAGGTGGAACGGCTCATTCCCTTAATCCGCTACCAGGAGAACTGGCCGCCAAGACGGGAACCGCAGAATTGAAAGCGAAGAAAGGAGAGAAAGGACAGGAGAACGGATTCGTCGTGGTGTTTGATACCGAGTCCCCGTCCTTCCTCATCTCTGCTGTAATCGAACAAGTGAACGGCCGGGGCGGAAGTCATTATGTCGTGGATAAGCTAGAGCCGTTTCTGGAGAAATTGAACGTACCGGCATCATGATAATATATAACAGCCCACCAGACCTGAATTGCATTGCCAAAGGTCTGGTGGGCTGTTTCTTTGTTATTTTTTTAGCTAGACTATAGAGCTTTATTTGCGTGCTGTTATCATGAAACGTGCGGCATTTGTCTGAATTCCCTGATCACACTGATATTGCTGAATAAAACGCTGGAACGTCTGCACATCTGTAGCCCGTTCTCCGAATCCAGGAATAATCGGCGCATGGGTTAACAGGAAGAGCAGATCTTCTGGACGAGCATAATACTCGGTCGCATTATATTCCTTGAGTTGAACATCACGGAATCCAGCTTCACGTAGCTCGTTCACATATCTCTCCGCTAATGCGCTTGTTGGCAAGTCTTCGGTTGCCTCGAAGCCGAAGGCTTCTTTGATGTTATATTTATCATTTTCCCGAACCTGCTGGGTCAGAAACATACCTCCATCAGCGAGTACACGATATGCTTCTGATGCGCAGAAGGGAGCATGTCTGCAAGAAATGATATTGAAAAATTGATCCGGGAATTGAAGTTGCTCGGCATTCATCTGCACAAATCGGACGTTGGAGTGGCCTGACTTGAGAAGATTACGCTGGGCAGTCTCCATCATGCCGTGGGAAAGATCGATCCCAACAAGTAATGACGCAGACGCTGCATGAGCGAGTAGAGCTTCTCCGCCACCTGTGCCAATGTCGAGTAAGAGATCAGAGGGGCGTGTGTGGCGCATAACTTCAGTATACAGGTTCCATAGGACACCTTCGGATACAACCTGAATGGAACTAAAATCCCAACCGTTGATCGCCCCGATCTGTTCATAAAAAGCATCATATTGTATGGTTTGTTTCATTCGTATTCCTCCAAATTTGAGTTGATACAACAAGTGGTAATGTTATTCACGTTCGATACAGTAACCTGCTGAGTTAGGTCAAGAAGACAGACGTATCCCTGCATAGCTGGTACGCGTTTTGACCCAGCCCGATAACTAATTACTTCGAACGAATTGGAATAACATGCTTGTCACCTCACCATTTGGAATATAACCAGTATAATCATTTGACAGCCTATATGCGAAATGTTATTTTGAGTTGGAATCTAATTCAACAGATCGAGGTGATCGATGGTGGCTGTAAGCGCAAATCAGATTTTTGTTAACCTACCCGTCAAAGATTTGAAGAAATCAGTGGAGTTTTTCACCAAGATCGGTTTTGAATTTAATGCTAATTTTACGGATGAATCAACCACCTGTATGATCATTGGGGACAACATTTATGCTATGCTGCTGGTGGAAGAGCGTTTTCTATCGTTCATTCCTAAGAAAATCTCTAATGCTGCCGAGACGGCCGAAGTTATCGTTGCGCTATCCGTAGATAGCCGTGAACAGGTCGATCAGATTGTACAAGCTGCTCTGGATGCAGGCGGCAAGCACTACAATGATCCGCAGGATCATGGCTTCATGTATGGCTGGAGTTTTCAAGATCTGGACGATCACTTGTGGGAAATAACTTATATGGATATGAGTGCATTCCCTGCTGGAGAATAATTGAACATTAAGCATATAAACAATAAAGTGTATACATTAAATGAGATAACCTTCCTATGCCATAGGAAGGTTGTTTTTTTGAGAAATCTATCGTACATACAGCATTCACACAGCCCCTCGAATATGGACATGAATAACATAGAGCATGCATGACCACAACGATGTACAGGGAGATGGATATGAACCGTTCCAATGTGAAAAGTTACCGTTATCGTGTCGGGAAGAATCAGTACATTGTCATTCAGATTCACCAAACTGCCAAAGGTTACGCGGAGTCTGGGAATGTGCTTGCGAGTAATGCTGTTAATGTTCAGATTATAAAAGAGAAGAAGAAGGGAAGCAGATCCTCGCGTAAACGCTAGTCTGGTCAATGAATCAATGAATGCGAAGTGTTCACCATGCTTCTGTTTCTACAAAAGAGAACGATTAAGACTGGGAGGTAGATCGGTGTGGCTAAGAAAAAACAAGCTAAACACGTAAACCGGGTAGAGGTAGACAAAAGTCGTTTGAAGTTTCATGCGACACAATCTGCGAAAGCTTCGGTGGGTCAGGGTGGTAATGCCTTCGCCATCAATGCCAATGAACTCGGGAATATTAGGGTACGTGCGGGACAACAATAATCGGTATTAAGCCAGATAAATAGAAGCTAAGAAGGTGCCAGATGGCACCTTCTTTGTTGTATATTAGACTGCCATTGACGCTGGAGAAGAGAGAAGTCACGTGAAGAGGCGAACCGGGTATGTCATTTTTGTCACGAAAACAACCGGGATAGGATATTGCTTATTAAACATTCATCCGTTAAAATATAGAACGAATGTTCAGTATGCAAGCAGTATGTAAGAAACGGAGTGAAAGAATGAACAAAAAGCAACTTCAAACAGAGCAAACGAAGAAGAAACTAGCGGATGCCTCTAGAGCTCTTTTTGTGCAAAAAGGCTATAAGGCAACATCCATTGAAGATATCGTGGCGGCAACGGGAAGCAGCAAGGGCAATATATATTACCATTTCAAAAGCAAAGAAGGTCTCTTTTTATATTTAATCGATGAATGGGATCGGGAATGGGAAGAAAATTGGACAGCCAAGGAGCATCTCTATCGCACCTCTACCGAGAAAATTTACGGTCTGGCAGAACAGCTTGTCCTGGATGAGATGAATCACCCACTGACCAAGGCAGCCGATGAATTCTTCACCAAGGAGAAGAAAGAGAACGATATCGAAGAACGCATCACGGTGATGTTTGAGCGGCATATTCAATTTAACAGACAACTGGTACAAGAGGGGATCGATAACGGAGAGTTCAAGGCCGACAACGTAGATCACCTCGCGCTTATATTGGAAAGTACCATTATCGGACTAAGTCACATGTCGCGCAGTATGGAGCCAGAACAGGCTCTTGCCTTATATCGTCACGCTGCAAGTGTATTCTTGCACGGCATTGCAAAAGATAAGGATTGAACATAGGGTTGCCACTTGAACGGAATATATGAGCAGGCAACATTTTGACAACTACGGAGGATGCAATCATGGCTTTATTAACGCGCAATAGGGGCGCATTACTACTATTAATGGTTAATATTTTTCTCGTCTTTACAGGTATAGGTCTTGTTGTGCCCATTATGCCTGCGTATATGGAGCTACTGCATATTACCGGATTCACGGTGGGACTGCTGGTAGCGGCATTTTCCTTCACACAGTTTCTGTTCTCCCCGGTGGCGGGCCGTTGGTCTGATGCTTTGGGGCGCAAAAGGATTATCGTCGTCGGTATGTTAATCTTCGCTGTATCCGAATTTATGTTTGGTGCGGTTAATGCACCTGTGCTGCTCTTCGCCGCGCGTATGCTTGGCGGCATTGGTGCAGCGTTGATTTTCCCGGCAGTTATGGCCTACACGGCAGATATAACAACAGAGGAAGAACGCGGTCGAGGAATGGGATTAATCAATGCCGCGATCTCAACCGGGTTCATCATTGGGCCTGGTATCGGTGGTTATCTGGCTGAGTTCGGTATTCGGATTCCGTTCTACGCTGCAGGTGTTGCCGGTTTGTTAGCAGCACTCATCACATTGGCCATTTTGCCAGAGTCGACGCGTAGTCCCGCAACGAGTAAACCTGATGTGGGAGCACCTAAAGTTAAGGTTAAAACACAGAGCTTGGCATCTCAATTGCTACGATCATATCAGGCGCCTTACTTTTTCAGTTTGATTATCGTATTCGTGATGGCATTTGGACTTGCAAACTATGAGACGGTATTCTCGCTATTTGTATATCAAAAATTCGGATTTACAACACAGGATATTGCGTTCATCATTACGTTTGGTTCCATTGCAGGGGCTGTAGTGCAGGTCGCTCTCATCGGCTGGTTACTGAACCGGTTTGGGGAGAAAAAGGTCATTTCGGTCTGTCTGTTTTTTGTAGCAGTGTTTGTCATGCTGACCTTATTCGTGCATACGTATTGGCTGATTCTGGTCGTTACCTTTATTGTGTTCCTTGGAATGGATATCTTACGCCCTGCAATCAGTACACAAATGTCCAAACTAGCGCAGGAGCAGCAAGGCTTTGTGGCGGGATTGAATTCAGCGTATACAAGTCTAGGCAATATCGCAGGACCGATTGTTGCAGGGGCATTATTTGATGTAAATATTAATTACCCGTACGTTTCTGCTTCCATTGTGCTAGGAATTTGTTTCCTATTATCCATGTGGGTGCTTAGAGGAGGCAAACAGGCTAGACAACTGAAAGCCGAAATGTAACGATTAACGATATTTGAAGTGATATTTTGTTATAATAATAGATGCTGGAAGTGAATAATTGGGCTGGGTTACGATGAACGTTATCTAGAATGGTCATTTTTAAGCATATACAGGATTATTGGAGTGATACGATGAGTAAATCTAAAGGTGGCGGAACAGGCCGCGGTACAGGCAAAAAAGGCTGGAATCGCTGGCAAGCGAGTGCCAATCGTGCCAAAAGTGCACCGAAACCCTATAAGAGTAAGGGTACGAAGAAAAAGGATGATAACGAAACCTCAGATGACAAGTCCCAGTGAGTGGGGACTGGCAAAGCGTGAGGTGTTCATGATGAAGAGATCTGACCTAAAGACAGGGGCAGATCTCTTTTTTTACTTAAGTGCCACTTTATTATTCCATCCAAATTGCCGATATAAATGGTAAAATAAACCTCTAACTTGCAGAGAGCATTATTCTCATTATTTTATCAAAGGAGTCTATATCATTGGCTAAGCATGTTACCAAAGGCATTGTATGTACTACTATACTGAGTTTGTCCGCGATGGCTACCCTTACTGGATGCAGTGAACCTTCTACACCGTCCTATGTATCTGAGCCCACCATCAACTCGGAGTCCATCGTTTCCTCAAAAGATGCTGTGGAAAAGCTCGTAACGTTCTATCCTCAGCAGAAAGAACTATCAGTCAGCCTCCCTTCCGAATGGGAAGTTGTTACGGAGGAGATCAGCCCGTCCCTTTTAAAATTAGCTACAAAGGATCAAACGAAATCACTTCGAATTGACCGTGTGAACCGTGAAGACTATATTCCAGACATGTCATTGACGGATTATATGGTTCGGCATCAGGAAAACATAAATGCAGCACAAGAGTCAGTAGACACAAGTGATGAGGTGATTAGAACAAGTCAGTTGATAATTGATCAAAAAGAAGCCTATGTAAAAGAAGGACGCACGAAATATGGCAAACATCAATTCGGATACATCACAGCATTTCTAGAGACGGATCAGCATTTCTATATCATTACATATACGAAGATGTACCAATTTACGGCAGTAGATCAGGAGTTTTTTGAACAACAAGTGGCTAAGCATCTCCGTATTTTGAATGACCAGCCAACGGACTATAGCACATCTTCGACAGAATTGGTTGCCCATCAAGGAAAATACGCACAGTTCCAGATTAGCACACCTTCCAACTGGCAGGTTCATGAATTTGATCTATCGGAATCAGCGCTTGATATATCTTTGGCAGAGAATAATGAGCAGTTGTCGATATACCTTGCATCCAAGGATGAGTTCGGTTCAGATCTAACATTAGAGGATTACGGGCGATATGTCGCTGAAGTCTACGCGGATGGTAAGGATACTCCCATACCAGAGATGATACCTGTTGAAATTAACGGTCTGAAAGGCATACAGCTGGAAGGACACTACGTGGATAATAAGCGCCAAACCGCTGAGTTACGCACCATTCTGGAGTCACCAAAGCATTTTGTAGAGATTATATTCTACACCACAGAGAGCCGCTTTGATCGGGTGAAAAAAGACTATGAAATGTACACGAGTACGTATGTGGAGCCTGAAAAGTAACATTCACGAACGACGTGAACTTGAACTTGTGTCAGCACAGTTCACTGAAATAGCTCAAACTATAATATTACAGCGGCTCTTTGGATACGGTACGTCGTATCTAGGGGATCGCTGTTTTGTGTATGACATACCAACATGTATTTTGCTTTAACAGTTAAGTCATCATTTTGTATCTTTGGAGGTACAGTTATGACATCATATCTGCATGTTATGACTATATAACGTAAGTATTTTAGCGGGATGCTACACTCAATTTACATACAAGGCATGAAGTGATTGGGAGGTAGGATTAATGCAAACCGTATTCGCCGGAGAGAATATTCAGTTCAGTTATAACAAGAAGAAACCTGTATTAAAGCAACTGTCAATATCGGTGGGGGATCGTCAAATTTATGGATTGCTTGGCCCCAACGGTGCGGGCAAATCCACGTTAACCAGAGTGATATTGGGACTAGATAAGCCCCAAAGTGGGAAAATTCAGTGGTTTAATGAATATCTCAATGCAAGTACAAACAAACGTGTAGGATACGTTCCACAGGATCTAGCGTTGATCTATGATTTATCTGCCTATGAGAATGTGTTGTTTTTCGGTAAGTTGTATGGATTAAAGGGAGAACGTTTGAAAAACCAAGTTCGCTTCGCGCTTGAATTCGTGGGACTGTGGGAAGAACGCAAACAGAAACCTAAAAAGTTCTCCGGCGGTATGAAAAGAAGGCTTAACATCGCATGTGGTATTGTCCACAACCCGGATGTCATTATACTTGATGAACCAACGGTTGGTGTTGATCCACAATCCCGTAATCGCATCTTGGATGCCATTACAGAGCTGAATCAGCTCGGAACGACGGTTATCTATATCTCGCACTATATGGAAGAGGTTGAGAAGATCTGTTCTCATGTCGGTATTATGGATGACGGACAATTGTTATGCCAAGGCAAGCTACATGACGTTATTCAGGAGTATACCGATCAGGCTATCATTCGATTGGAGCTACAACAGAAAAGTACAGCGTATGCTAAGCAGCTTGAAGATTACGTTGTACTACTGTCAGATGGCAATCGTGTAGAGCTTGGTGTTCCCAAAAATGATATAAACACGTTAAGTCAGATCAGAGAATCTTTCGGGGAAGACATGAAGAGCTTTCAATATGTAACGCCGAATCTAGAGCAAGTTTTTTTCCAATTAACCAGAAAGAACTTGAGGGATTAGAGCGATGTGGACGATATTTGCTACCAGTATGAAGCGCAAGCTTCAGAACCCTGTCGTGTTTGTAAATTATATTCTGCTGCCCCTGTTGTTAATTCTGATTCTGGGCAACGCATTGTCAGGGGTATTCCAGTCAGAGGATCAGGAATCGAAGCATTCTCTGATCCCACAGATCTCTACTGTAGTTGTGAATGAAGATGATGGTGAAGTCGGCAAAAATGTAGTTGCTTTCTTGAGTAGTTCTGCCAATGAAGAGATGTTCGACATCCAGATACAGACGAGTAGTGAGACAGCTATGAAAATGCTCGAGTCTGGTCAAGTGGAACAATTTATCTATCTGCCTAGTGATCTAACGCTGGACTATGAAGCACATCAGATTGGTAATATCACTGTATATGGGAAAGACAATCATATTGAAAAAGTAAATATAACCGATTTGGCGTTATCTGCCTACGGGGATGGATATTTGGCGATGGAAATCGCAAGTGCAAGCAATCAGAACATCGTTTACTCTCATCAGTACAGCAATATGTTAACTGCATCTGGAGAAACAGATCGGGCATCTGCCTCATCAAGTGGTTCCAGTATTTCAGCAATGAGTTATTACGGTGTAACCATGCTTGTTCTAATCCTGGTATATGGTCTGGCTAACACGATGAACTTTGTACAGGAAGAATACAGTGAAGCGTTGGAGGATCGTTATCTGGTTACTCCAATCTCCAAGACAGCGTTAATTATGGGGCAATTTCTGACAGGTGTGACGATATCCATCATGCAAGGAGTAGTCATCGTCGTATGTGCCAAATTGTTTTTCGATGTTAGCTATGGAGATAGCATTATGTTTGTGTTGTTCATTATCCTTGCAGGTGCCATCTTCTTCAATGCGTTGGGATTGCTGCTCGGTGTGATTGCCCGTCGAATCAAGCAAGTGGATGGTCTAGTCACCATATTGATTCCAGTGATGACGTTTGTGGGTGGTGGATTCGTTAAACTGGATATGGGAGAGCTGAGTTCAATAAGTATCAATGAAGTGTTCCAACGTCCTATGTTTGATTATATTCAGCAAGGTGTCATAGATCTGATGCCTGTATTCACAGCGCTTATTACCGCAATGGGATTTCTCCTCATTTCGGTGTACTCCCTGACTAGAAAGGTGGTTCGATAAGGTGCGGGTATTCGAACTATATCTCAAGCGGGTTTTCAAACGAAAGCTTACGTTTATCCTGATTTTATTGTTGCCCGTTGTATTTACGTACTCGGTCGTTGCGCAGTATGAGGAAGCGACGAAGGTTACACTTACAATGTATATAGAGGATACAACGGTGAATTCATATGTATCAGACATGCTGAAGAAGCAAAATGTCACCATTACACAGGCCTCATCCGCAGATGATGCCATTCATCATCGTACTAATCTGGGTATCGTGTTTACGCCAACAATTGCGGATATCACTGCTGATCCGGACACACTGAATGTGAGTAGCTATGTGAATGAACCAAGCGTAAATTCGAATTCATTGCAGGTTAAGCTGAACAGTGTGTTTTCTGTGTTGAAAACACTCGCCAAAAATGCGACAAGCGAACAATCATTAACCACAAGTATGAAAGAAGCCGCTGCAGCGAGCGCTCCAATTCAAGTGGAGCAGAAGATTTTAGGGAATCCTAATGCAGTTGTCTTGACGAGTTCCTTCAATATGATTGTGTTTATTATTATGTTTCTTACGATGACGAACACACTATTATTCCTAGGTGATAAAGTGCATACCACAACCCAGCGCCTATTACTGGCTGCAGGTAGCAAATTAAGTTACTATCTACAGACCGTTAGTGTGTTTGCGGTGATTGGTGTGGGACAATTTATACTTATGGTTGCCTTGATGACAGGCGTTTTCCAAATAGATCTTTCCCTATCTGTGTGGGAACTTCTGTTACTCGTGCTAGCCTATGGACTATTAAACATGATTGCAGCAGGACTTGGGTTGCTACTCATAAGTCGTACATCCAAAATGTCTACGGGACGGCTGCTTATTACTGTTGTATCGCTACCTCTGGCGATGCTGGGAGGTACCTTATGGCCAAGTTCAATTATGCCTGAAGGGATGCAGAAGCTGGCACGATTTCTGCCAACCCAGTGGATCACTGAACTGAACAATGATATGTTCAGTGGTTTTACAGGTAATAGTAGTATGGTTGCTGTGCATATCATCAGTTTGTTCGTCTGCGCTGCGATAATTTTCTTATTGCTGACAAGGGTGAGGACAGAAGATATATAATAGATTCGAATTCTCTTAAAGAGGTTGTTCAAAAAGTTCGCTTTTGATTACGAAGGATGCCTGATGGCATCTCAGCGTCAAATATGGGATTCAGCCGAAATGTCCGTTGCTCACGTAGTTCTGCCTACGCTCCGCTACTCCATTTCTAGCTTCATCCCATCTTCTCGGTACTGAAAACCGTCCTTTTTGAACACGCACTTAAATAGGCTATCTTATCGTATTCTCAGTTAAAGACTGATGAAGGTAGGATAGTCTGTTTCATTGATAAATGTTATATTGTTCCATATAGAGGTTGTTCAAAAAGTCCGCTTTTGATTACGAAGGGTGCGCGAGCGGCATCTCAGCGTCGAATATGGGATTCAGCCGAAATGTCCGTTGCTCACGTAGTTTTGCCTACGCTCCGCTACTCCATTTCTATCTTCACCCCATCTTCTCGGTACTGAAAACCGCCCTTTTTGAACACGCACATATAGGGGTTATCATATATAGAAATTCAGTATAACGTTGAGAGAAGGATTTTGATCATGTTATTGTTTTTGGCCGCCATTATACAGATGGCAACATTTAGCCTGTCCATCCCGATCATGTTGAAGCATCAACTTAGCCAGAAATCGATTGCTTTTATGGTCGTTGGCTCAATCATCATCGGGTACTCACTGCTTGGAGTTATGGGCTCAGCAAGTAGTTTTGTCGTCTTATTCTTCTTGGTCATCAGTTTATATTTTAAGCTGAGAAAGATTCTTCTCAGTATTTTATTTCCAACGATAACGCTGATTTTCATGGTCATCAGTGATTATATGTGCGGGATAATCAATATTAATGTGTTGGGTGGTTCGAGTGCATCCATTCATAATAATATGTTCTATACGGTCATCTATGTAACAGGCATCATGATCATCACATTTCTAATGAGCGCACTTGTCAGAGTACTGCTTACGAAGCTGAAGAACCACGATGCATTTTTTAGAAGATATGGTCTATTTCTTACGATTCTGACCTTCTTCACCGTTGTCATTTTCTACATTAATATATGGATCGGCCAAAGCCAAGGTTTCTCCGATGATAACATTCAAGCGAATAGCATTTTGTTTCTGTTTTATTTTGCCCTACTTATTGGTGTATTTGTGATATTAAGCCGAACGATTATGAAGGAAGCAGCGATGCAGAACCAGCGGGAACAGTACGAGCAATTAACGGAGTACACAGAGAATCTGGAACATTTATACACCGATATGCAGAAATTTAGGCACGATTATATTAATATTCTTCTTAGCATGTCTGAATATATTCGTCATAAAGACATGGATCAGTTACAGACGTATTTTGATGAGAAAATTATGCCGATCAGTCAAGGAATGCGGTCTAATACATATAAACTGGGAGCCTTACATCATCTAAAAGTACAAGAACTAAAAGGCATTATCTCTGCGAAGATGATTAAGGCACAAGAGCTTAACATCGATGCCATCATTGAGGTTGCCGAGCCAATCGAACGTATCCATATGGATGCCGTACCATTATGCCGCTGTGTAGGAATTCTACTGGATAATGCTATCGAAGAAGCGATTCATTGTGAGGTGCCAAGTGTGCATATGGCGTTGATTCGCCAAGAACTTGGTATATTAATTGTGGTCAGCAACAGTTGCCGCGAAGAGACACCTGAGTTGTACAAATTGTTTGAGAAGGGTTTTTCAACCAAAGGTAGTAATCGTGGTCTAGGGCTTAGCAATCTAAGAGAAATTGTGTCGCAATACAAGCATGTTATATTGGATACCCAGCGTAAAGAAGGAACGTTTATTCAGCTATTGGAAGTATTCGATTCTTCGGTGGGAGGAACTGAGGGCATGGTAGGTTAGGGTTTGGATAAGGAGAGCAGCCAATGGAAGTTTTACTAGGGATTATCGTTCAAGTCTTGTTTCTTATCTTATTTCTGTCTTTCATGTCGGTTCGAACGATGAATATACGTTTTTGTAGTTTACTTCTTGTGGGCGGGACTACGATCGGAATGATGTTGTTTCCTTGGATTGGGGCATCCGCCATATTCGGGGTCATAATCTATTTCTATGCATGTTTACATTGGAAAACAAAAGATATGTTGTGGAGTATCATTTACCCTGTTATTTCTGTACTCGTATCAGTAGTAGGTGAGTATCTGTTTGGTCTCCTCAAAATAAACATGTTTCATCATTCAATGAATGCTAACACTTCGAGTTTAATGATAACCATTGTAAATTTAATAGGTAGTGGATTGTTATCCATGGCAATGCTACTTACCGGGCTTCACTTCGTTAAACGATTTAGAGGCAAACTGATCTTGAAGAGGTACAGTGTATTATTTAGCGTAGTCTGTATCTTTACCTTAATCATTTTTTACATCAATATATGGATTGGAGAGCGGCAAGGCTTCTCGGATGATAACATCCAAGCAAATAGTATTTTGTTTCTGTTTTATTTTGCCCTACTGATTGGAGTGTTTGTAATATTGTCGCGAACGATCAGGAAGGAAGCGGCTATGCAGAACCAGCGGGAGCAGTACGAGCAATTAACAGAATACACAGAGAATCTGGAACATTTATATACCGATATGCAGAAGTTTAGGCACGATTATATTAATATTCTTCTTAGTATGTCTGAATACATTCGTCATAAGGATATGGATCAGTTACAGGCCTATTTTGAACACAAAATTATGCCAATCAGTCAAGGGATGCAGTCCAATACATATAAACTGGGAGCCTTACATCATCTAAAAGTACAAGAACTAAAAGGCATTATCTCTGCGAAGATGATTAAGGCACAGGAGCTTAACATCGATGCCATCATTGAGGTTGCCGAGCCGATCGAACGTATCCATATGGATGCCGTACCATTATGCCGTTGTGTAGGAATTCTACTGGATAATGCCATCGAAGAGGCGATTCATTGTGAGGTGCCAACTGTGCATATGGCGTTGATTCGCCAAGAACTTGGGACATTAATTGTGGTGAGCAACAGTTGCCGCGAAGAGACACCTGAGTTGTACAAGCTGTTTGAGAAGGGTTTTTCAACCAAAGGTAGTGATCGTGGTCTAGGGCTTAGCAATCTAAGAGAGATGGTTGCACAATATAAAGGGGTAGTGCTGGATACCCAGCGTAGAGAGAGCACGTTTATTCAGCTCTTGGAAGTGTTCGAGAATTAAAGCACAGAGGAGATGTGGCATATGTTAGAGATTTTTATCTGCGAGGACGATGAGGAGCAACGTAAACGTCTAACCAAATATGTGTCCGATTACATCATGATAGAGAATCTGGACATGAAGGTTGTGATCTCTACTGCACACTCCAAAGACATTATTAATCATTTACAGCAGAATGATACAACCGGTTTATATTTTCTAGATGTTGATCTACAGGAAGAAAAAAGTGGAATAGCGCTGGGCGCGGAGATTCGCCAATATGATACGCAAGGTGCGATCGTATTCATAACCACACATCCAGAATTAACGTATCTGACATTTACATATAAAGTGGAAGCGATGGACTATATCACAAAGGATCAGTTTACCGACATTCAGAAACGGGTTATTGACTGCATTGATACGGCGTATCATCGCTACATGCAAAACAAGCATAATCATCGGAAATTGTTTCAAACCAAGATGGGGGATAAGGTTATCAGCATTGAGTACAATGACATTCTATTTTTTGAAACCTCCTCCCAACTTCATAAAATCATCCTGCATGCCCACAATCGTCAGGTTGAATTCTATGGGAAGTTAAAGGCGTTACCTGAGATGGATAATCGCTTCTATCGCTGCCACAATTCTTATGTGGTGAACAAAGATAATATCGCCGAAATTGACATTGCTAAGCGGGAAATCCGAATGGTTAATGGACAAATCTGCTATGCCTCCAGTCGGTTTCTAAAAGGGCTGAAGGATATTGTCCCAAAATAAGCATATAACATAACCACACAATATGAAGCAAACAGAATAACCTTCTTACGATTACCTAAGTCAGGTCATACGATAAGAAGGTTATTTTAGTTTAAAATTTAGAGAACAGTAATCTATTACTGTTCCTCGCGGTAGCTCTCCGTCGATTCTAGGTATGTTTGCTTAGATTCCATAAAAAGATTTTCTGTAGCCGAGAAACTAATGATCGCAAAGTGATCTGAATAATCAAGGATGGTGTACATGTAGATGTGGTTGACGTTGTCCATCGTAGAAAGTATCTCAAACTGGAAGCCTGGTCTTCCATCAATTTCGACAGCCACTTTATCGGGTTTAGTGACATCATCCGAGAACTCAGTCTGGCGTTCGATGTAGTCATCAACGTACTCTTCGAGTGTTGTACCTGGATCGGACCAAGATTTGGGACTTTGCAGACTTATGAAATATTCCTCACCGCTTAAGGAGGTTGCTTCCAGTTTGGCATCAATAATTATTCTAAAATCACTTTCCCAATCTGAAGGGATACGAATGGAGGTCTTCCCGTCCTCTGATTTAATAACTTTGGTAGAACCAGAAGTCGATTCGGTTTCAACAACAGCAGGCTGATCGTTCAGGATTCGCATGGATTGGGCAAGCTGGGTGAAGAATTTCCGATCGGTATCATTCAATTCACGCTGGCGGGTGAAGTTAAGATGATAGAAGTGATTCTCCTTCTCCAGCGAGGCACTGATGATGTAACTTGTCCCTGTAGGCAACGTCATTTTTCCTTCAGTAAGGTAGGCTTCTTCTGAATCAATTGTCATACTTCCCGTTCGTTTCGATTCATATGTACTGCCCTCAGCGAAAGAGAACTCATCTTCCCATTTGTCTATAAGATCCTCAAGAGATGCTTCCGCTGTATCTTCTCGGCTTACTCGTTCAATCATGATCGCGCTCTCGCCGTCTTTATCCATGGCAGCCAATAAATTTGGTGTTCCTAATTGTGGAAAAGTATTCCAATCAATTGGGACAGTGATTTCGACTTCATTCTGAGCAGAAGATAGAACATGATTCTGTTCTTCGGTCTGTGTTTCTGTTTCCGTAGCTACAGGTGCTGGGCTGGAGGTGCTGGCTTGGGTAGCACAACCAGTAAGCGTAAGGGTTAGGGCAGCGGCGATCGTTATCGTTCGTGGAAGTGAAAGCGTTGTTTTCATGAATTGGTGAATATTGTTCAGCAATCTAATTCTCTCCTTAGAGCATGATGATATGTAGTAATATACAGGCTCGGTAGTCTTGTACGTGGATTGAAAAATAATCATAAGCTATTCCCGGATTTTCTCCTTTGGAACAGGGAATCAGAAAAATCTGGGGACAACAGCGATCGGAAGGTTATTCTGTCATCGGAGTGGTCAGTGTAACTATTTTAATTCAATCTATACAGTAAGAGGGTTATTTTACCATTTATTAAATCATTTGAATATATAACTTTAGACTTAAAGTTCCAAAAGTGGGGATAAGGTCTTTCATCCGATGAATGTTTAGCTCTGTTACGTGAATACGCATAATATTCAATTTATACATAAAATACTGGCCTTCGATGCTACGAAGCTGTGATACAATAGGTGAGGTCTATAGAGAAACGGAAACACGCATAAGCACGAGGAGGAACAGGAACACGATGAAATCAGCCCCGTTTATTGCTGTGGAGGGTCCAATTGGTGCTGGGAAAACAACGCTCGCAACGATGCTTTCTCAGGAGTTGAATCTTCCGCTAGTGAAGGAGATCGTAGAAGAGAATCCATTTCTGGCTTCCTTCTATCAGGATATAGATGAGTGGAGCTTCCAGCTTGAGATGTTTTTCTTATGTAATCGATTTAAGCAATTGGAAGATACCGGAGCTCACTATGTGCAGCAGCATACACCCGTCATTTCGGATTATCATATCTACAAAAATATGATTTTTGCCGAACGCACCTTGAAGGGCACGAAGCGGGACAAGTACCGTCAAATCTATCATTTGTTAACCGATGACCTGCCAAAACCTAACTTGGTGCTGTACATTGAAGCAGAGCTTGATACCTTGATGTATCGGATCAACAAGCGAGGAAGATCCTTCGAGCAGGATATGGATCCAGGATATATGGAACAGCTTATTGCTGATTACAAAACAGGCATGGCCTATTTGGCAGATGGCCCTAATCCTCCAATTATTATTAAAGTGGATGCAGAAGCACTCGATTTTGTAGAGCATCCAGAACATTTCAGGCAGATCGTTAATCAGGTAAAGGAGTATATCACATGAATAACTATGGCATTCCAGCAAATGCATTAATTACCGTCGCAGGTACGGTTGGTGTGGGCAAATCCACGCTAACAGCAGCGCTTGCGGAACGTTTGAATTTCAAAACTTCTCTGGAACAGGTGGATCATAATCCGTACCTGGAGAAATTTTATCATGATTTTGAACGGTGGAGCTTCCATCTACAGATTTACTTCTTGGCAGAACGTTTTAAGGAACAGAAGAAAATTTTCGAAATGGGCGGAGGCTTCGTACAGGATCGTTCGATCTATGAAGACACGGGGATCTTTGCGCAGATGCACGCGGATCAAGGTACAATGTCTGCAACGGATTTCGAAACCTATAGCAGCTTGTTCGAGGCGATGGTTATGACGCCATATTTCCCGCACCCGGACGTACTGATCTATCTGGAAGGCAGCTTGCCATCCATCCTGAACCGGATTACTGAGCGTGGACGTGAGATGGAGATTCAGACAGATCGCTCGTATTGGGAACACATGCATGAGCGCTATTCTGTATGGATTGACCAATTCACAGCTTGTCCAGTATTGCGCTTGAACATTGACGAATATGATGTGCATGATTCGGCATCGGTTGATGCGATCCTGGCGCAGATTGCGTCTGTAATTACACCAGCGAAGGAAGCACAACGTTAAGTATATCAGCTTGCTGAAGCTCTAAGGCTTAATTAGCAGAAGAAAAGCATGTGTAAATAGTATGGAATGGACTCTCCCTATGTCATGTTGAATAGTGGGGAGTTTTTTTGTTTTTTTCTGTTTGTTTGGCTGAGGTTTGACGATGTCCCCCCGGGAAATGCACGATTTTACGCGGGTCATGAAATGCACGCCATTGAGCTAGCTTGGGTATCGCTTACAACTTCATCATCGTAGAAAATGGTTGAATTAACGAATGAAATGTGGTTTTATTAGTTAGGTGAATTTTGGAAAATAAGCCTAAGCATGACTCAGGAGGGAAAGACATCGTGGAAGAAAAGCAAGGAATCAAGATTGGGATGCCGATTATCGGCGGGTTAATTGCGGCAATTGTGGGTGGTGCTGTATGGGCTGCAGTCGCAGCAATGACCGAGTATGAGGTAGGTTTAATTGCAATTCTCATTGGTGCACTGACAGGTTATGCTGTCGTGTTGTTGTCCAATAAACGGATTGCAACAGTACATAAAGTGATTGCGGTCATTTTTGCGCTTGTCGGCATTGTACTTGGGAAATACATGACGGTTGTTTATTTTGCATCCGAGATGTTTGATGAAGGTTTCATGCAATTGGTATTTGACGGCGAGATCGTTAACGCATTTATCGAAACGTTCTCGGATTATTTCGGAGAACCGATGGATCTCTTGTTTATTGGTCTTGCGATCGTATCCGCATGGCAGATTCCTGGTCGAATGGCGAAAACCAGCATGGCAACCAAAGCTTCATCAACAGACCACGCTCCACGAGCATAATCCTATATTCTTCATTCCAAAAAAAATCTCAGAGTGAATGTGCCGAGAAGAGGCTCCTTCACATTGCGGCTGAGAAACAAGCAAGAGGGACGTAACGCCAGAAGGCGTGCGTCCCTTTTTTTGGTGATGATATTTTACCTTGTAGATAGGTGAGAATCCAGCGTGTGGTAAATGTAATTGAGATTCACGCAACATTTCTAACGAACTCAGTTGGCCTTATTGTCAGGAAAATGAAAATCTGTGTGCTTCGAAATATTCAGACACGCCTTAGTCTGCTTGCTGCTGATCCGCAAAGATCGCCATGGCTTCTTTCATAAAGGCAGCTAATCCTTCGCCAAATTGGTCAATGTTACGTGTGAAGCGTTCATCATCCACATACATCTGACCCAATCCTCGAAAAGCCTCGGGTGAATAATGCCCCATCTGATTCAAATAGGTGTACCACTGCGCAATGACCGCTTGGGATTCAGCCGATGCGGGTGATGTGTCACGAAGGGTTGCCAACTGAGTGAAAATGTCATTCATCTGATCCGATAGAGCCTTCTGTTCATTGGGTGATTTGCCTTGTAATTTTTCATTCGCCTGATCTACAGCTTTATTCCCCCAGCGCTGGCGCGCTTCCTGTTCATAGGGGTTCTCCTTGAAGTTAAATCCTTCGAATTGTTCCTTTGTGGTCATATCAATGTCTCCTCTCATATGCATAACACTTTTATCGATGGCGGCAATCATCCGGTCTAAGCGTACCCTTTTCTCCAGAAGGATCTGGCGATGCATCTGAAGTGCTTCCTCCCGGTTGAAGGAAGGGCTATTTATGATGTCTTTGATATCTTTCAGTGAGAAGTCCAGTTCTTTGAAAAATAATATCTGCTGCAGCATGTCTAGATTGGCGTCTGAATAGAGTCGATACCCTGCAGAAGTGACTTCACTAGGAGTTAACAAACCGATCTCATCATAATGATGCAGTGTGCGCACACTGATCGAGGCAAGCTCGGCAACTTCTTTTACCTTCATGGCCATGGTTTCAACCTCCTTACATCACCGATTGTACAGTGTCACGTTACGTGAGAGTCAACCCTGTTCATTGGATTAGATTTTTTGGTTTTTGAAGCACTAGTTTGGGTGTTAACTGCATTAATTCAGCATCTATAGTATTGGAATATTCTATACCTGTATTTAAATTTTTGATAAAAACAATTTCAGAGATCATGCTACACTAATCCTTATAATTCCAATAAGATTTATTGTATATAGACATATGATGTTGAAAAAAAGTGAGTCAGGTGATCTTATGAACAATCTTCTTGAAATTGAAGCGCTACGTGTCACATTCACAACAACGAAAGGTGAAGTTAGTCCAGTAGACGGCATTAATCTAGCGATAACTCCGGGTGAGACATTATGCATAGTCGGGGAATCAGGTAGTGGCAAGAGTGTCACTTCCTTATCGATTCTAGGTTTGCTGGGAGAGAAAGGACGCATTGCTGAAGGACATATCCGATTGAATGGCACGGATCTGACCGAACTGAATCAGACGCAGTTAAGAAAAATTAGAGGCAAGCAGGTTTCAATGGTTTTCCAAGAACCGATGACAGCTCTCAATCCGGTGATGACGATTGGCAATCAGCTGCTTGAGGTAATCCAGGTTCACACGAAGCTTAACCGAAGACAGGCAGAGCATACTGTACTTCAGATGTTACAGAAGGTAGGCATTGCACGACCCGAAGCGGTGATGAGAGAGTATCCTCACTCCCTGTCTGGGGGCATGAGACAACGGATTGTCATCGCTATTGCTCTCATATGTGAGCCGAAATTACTCATTGCGGACGAGCCTACAACAGCACTCGATGTTACGATTCAAGCACAGATTCTGAATTTAATGAAGCAACTGCGTGAAGAAAGAGAGACGGCGATACTGCTGATCACGCATGACCTGAGTATTGTCGCCGAAATGGCGGATCGGGTCGCTGTCATGTATGCGGGTCAGATTGTCGAAGAGGCAGAGGTATTCTCCCTGTTTGATGAGCCTTTGCATCCATATACACAAGGACTGATGCGATCAGTTCCTACCATTCAGAGTGGGGCAGAGGATCGACTTGTACCGATTCCTGGCACGGTCCCTTCGCTTACGGATCTACCTCAAGGTTGTAGATTTCAGGCGAGGTGTCCCTATGCGGTCGAACAATGTAGCCTGGAGGCGCCGTCTCTGAGGCAAGTCAGTGCCAAGCATGTGGTGAGATGCTGGCTTCCTCAACAATAA
The DNA here is from genome assembly GCF_023714095.1 of Paenibacillus sp. MER 99-2. Taxonomy (NCBI): domain Bacteria; kingdom Bacillati; phylum Bacillota; class Bacilli; order Caryophanales; family Paenibacillaceae; genus Paenibacillus; species Paenibacillus sp. MER 99-2. Next base: position 183,779 of record NZ_JAMAUZ010000006.1, read on the forward strand.
CTGCAATCGAATGCATCAGGAGGTTTAGACTCAATGAGCAATTACCGTGTTAGCCCTGAAAACGAAGCTGCATCTCCTTTGCTCCGTCTGGAGGAATTACGCACATACTATCCGATTCGACAAGGGGTGTTAGGCCGCACTTCAGGATATATCAAGGCTGTGGACGGCATTAATTTGGATATATCGGCAGGTGAAACATTAGGTCTTGTCGGAGAGTCGGGCTGTGGTAAATCCTCAATTGGACGAACTATGCTGCGCCTGGAGCCTGCTCATTCGGGACGTATCTTTTTTGAAGGGCAGGATATTACGAATCTATCTCAGCACAGGATGAAGAAGGTTCGAACCAAACTACAGATCATTTTTCAAGACCCGTATTCATCACTGAATCCCCGCAAAAGAGTGGGAGATCTGATCTCCGAGCCGATCCTTGCACACCGGCTTGCTACACGACAAGAGGCGGAAGCAGAGATTATTCGTTTACTTGATCTCGTCGGGTTGCCGCGGTCAGCCATGTCCCGTCATCCCCATGAATTCTCAGGTGGACAACGGCAGCGAATTGGCATTGCCCGTGCTTTATCATTGAAGCCTAAGCTGATCGTATGTGATGAACCGGTATCTGCACTCGATGTATCCATACAGGCACAGATTCTGAATCTATTTCGCGATTTGCAGCAGGAGCTGAATCTGACGTATGTATTCATTGCCCATGGATTGGGTGCAGTCAACTATATTAGTACACGGATTGCGGTCATGTATTTAGGCAAAATTGTGGAAATTGGCGCAAAAGAAGATGTCTTTAGTGACGCCAAGCATCCATACACACGTAGTCTATTAACGGCTAATCCGATCACTCATCCGCGTATGCGAGAGCAATCTCGCTTCGTTTTGGAAGGTGATGTACCTAGCCCAGCTAATCCACCGCAAGGGTGTCGGTTTCATTCTCGCTGCCCGTATGCACAGGCGAAGTGTCAGGAAGAAGAGCCGCAGCTCGCAGATACGGGGATGCCTGCTCATCAGGTGGCCTGTCACTTTCCAATTGTGGAGGGATCTTGACGCCATGGTACCTTACATTATACGCCGTTTATTAATTGCACTTCCCGTATTGATAGGGATCACAATTATCAACTTTATCATCATTAATCTTGCTCCAGGTAATCCTGTGGAGATGATGATTGATCCCAACACATCCCAGGAGTTAATTGAGGCGAAGAAAGAGATGCTCGGCTTGAATAGCCCTGCAATCGTGCAATATGGCAAATGGATGATGAGCCTGATGCAAGGCAATTTGGGGTACTCCTTCAGTTCATTCGCTCCGGTATCTCAATTGATTGCAGAACGAATTGGCCCTACCCTTTTGCTAACCTTCACTTCGCTTCTGATCAGTTTGGCAATAGCTATTCCAGCAGGTATCTATAGTGCAGTTAAGCATAATACAAAGGTTGACTACATCCTGACTGGTTTATCCTTTATCGGCACGTCCATGCCACAATTCTTTCTAGGACTTGGGGTCATTTATGTGTTCTCGCTGAAACTAAATCTTCTACCTTCGGGCGGCATGGGGGTACTTGGAGGCGGTGGTGGTGTGCTGGATACGTTATGGCATCTCATATTACCTGCAAGTGTACTAGCGGTGGGAATTGTAGGCAAAAAAATTCGTTATGTCCGGGCAAGCATGCTGGATGTGCTCCATCAGGATTATCTTCGAACCGCGAGAGCCAAAGGGGTTGGTGAGTTTATGGTGACCAACAGACACGCCCTTCGCAACGCGTTATTGCCGATTATCACGGTGTTTGCGATAGAGATTCCACTGCTACTGGGAGGCAGCATCTTGATCGAACAGATATTTCAGTGGCCCGGAATCGGACAGCTAACGATGCAATCCATCCTTTCGCGTGATTATCCTACGTTAATGGCATTAAATCTAGTCGCCGCAATCATTGTACTGGCTACGAATCTGTTGACTGATATGATCTATGCCGTTGCAGATCCGCGAGTTAAATATAACTAAACGATTTTATTAAACTACATTCATTCAGGGGGAAAGAGCGTATGAGAACAACATCCGACCTCCGTTTACAGGAGAGTTCCACCGCGGGGGCGGAATTATCACAGGGCTGGAAGTCAGTGGAGAACAGCCATTTCAGACTTGTAGTCAGTCGTTTTGCACGCAATCGATTCGCTGTTGGTGGACTAATCGTGATTGTTTTGTTAATTCTGATTGCAATGTTTGCCACGCAGCTTGCTCCTCACTCGCCAGATCAGGTAACAGCGTATTTCTCAGCACCTCCTTCAGGAGAACACCTGCTTGGGACAGATCAGGTTGGACGGGATGTGTTAAGTCGCTTAATTGTCGCCTCAAGGGTATCCCTTCTGGTGGGCTTCGCAACGGTTGCCTTATATGTGACGGTGGGCACGCTGATTGGTTTGATATCAGGCTATTTCGGTGGCTGGCTAGACATGGTGATCATGCGAATTACCGATATGTTCATGGCTTTTCCGTTCCTGATGGTGATTCTGGTCATCGTCAGTGCTCTTGGAGCGAGTCTTCAGACGATCATTTGTGTGCTCGCACTGTTCTCGTGGCCAGGGGTGGCGCGATTAGTACGAAGCAGTGTGCTAACGATCAAACAACAGGATTATGTCCGTGCCGGAACGGCATTGGGTCTGGGGAACAGACGAATTCTGCTTGGACATATTTTACCTAATACGCTGGGGCCAATTATCGTCAATGCTACATTTGGCGTGGCGAGTGCCATTCTGAGTGAAGCAGGGCTAAGTTTTCTCGGGATGGGTGTACAACCACCAACGGCAAGCTGGGGCAATATGCTGAGTGATGCTCAATCTTTTACCGTGTTAACCGATCAGTTGTGGTTGTGGGTTCCGGCAGGGCTGATGCTGCTCATTACGGTGTTATCTATTAATTTTGTAGGGGATGGCTTGCGTGATGCATTAGATCCCAAGGAATGAGGAGAGGACAGAACAGATAATTCATGAAGAAGCATCGTGTGCACCAGTCTTGTTGCTTGTAGCGTTTCTGGAATAGAGACTCACTGATATTGAAGAATTAAGCCATTGAAGTATTCAGCATCTAAATATCCAAAACAGGGGGAATATGTTGTGAGAAAAAATGTTCGTAACGGATTGTCCGTCATCCTTATCTTGTCGTTGTTCCTGCTTAGTGCATGTGGCTCGGCTGCTTCTACGAATACAGGCGGGACAGCAGAGGCTGGGGCGAGTACTCCGGAAACCCAAGAAACTGCTAAGGAAAAAATAGTAACGGTTGGCATTGTGAACTCCCCTCTAACGTTAAATCAGATCAATGATCAGGGGGACTCAGCTTCCAAAAACGCACTTGCTCTCATTAACGATGCTCTGCTTGATATTAATTCATCATTTGAATTTTTGCCTAAACTGGCGGATTCAGTGGACACCGAGGATAAGCAGCTCTACACCATTAAGCTCAATAAGGATGCAAAATGGAATGATGGACAGCCGTTCACCACAGCCGATGTGCTGTTCACGCTGAACACTGCTCTGAATCCAAAGGTGGAGACTTCATTACGGCTTAGCTTCATTGAAGGACTGAATGATGCGGGTAAGCTAGAGGATGGTCAGAATGAAATTACGGGACTCAGCATCATTGATGACCATACGTTTACGATCAAGACCAAAACCCCCATTGATCCAAACATTTTTAAAGAAACATTTGCGACCAAGCTGTACTTCCTACCCCAACATATTTTGAAAGATGTGCCGCTCGATCAGCTTGCAGTTAATCCCTATTTCCAGAAGCCAGAAGTAACGGTTGGCCCATTCCAATTCAAGTCCTTTGCCAAGGATCAGTATGTGGAAGTTGTGAAAAACGAAAATTATTATCGACCTATCGCTAAATTGGACAAGATCTTCATCAAAGTGCTCCCGGCTACGAATCTAGTTGCCCAGTTGCAGACGGGTGATATTCAGATGAATTCTCTTCCAGTAGGTCTTATTCCAATCACCGATTATGAGAAGGTTAAGGCATTGCCAAACGTCAATCTAGATTCCAGCGGCCCTTCAGAGCCAGCGGAGTTGTTCTTGAACAACAAGGTGTTTGATTCTCCTAAAGTTCGACAGGCCGTTGCTTATGCACTGAACCGTCAGCTGATTGTGGAACAGCTTCTCAAAGGTCAGGCTGAGGTAATCGACGGAAGTGTGCCGAGCGACAATCCATATTATGACCAAGATGCAGCGATCTATAGTTACGATCCAGAGAAGGCCAAAGCACTGCTCGCAGAGGCAGGTTGGGACTCCAATAAGGTCGTTCGCTTTCTGATTCCGGTGGGCAATAAGATTCGGGAGCAGGCGGCAGATATTCTGACTCAGAATTTGAAGGATGTAGGCATCAAGGTGGAAGTGCAGAAATATGATTTTGGAACGTTGATCCAAAAGGTCATTAAGAGTGAATACGAATTAACGATCTTTAACCGGGACTATTACATTGAGCCGAGCCTATACTTCTCCTTGTTCGCAAGCGACAACGCCAACAATTTCTTGGGATATAACAATTCGAAGGTGGACGCGCTGATCAAGGAGGGGGTAGCCGAAGCGGATGAAACGAAGCGCCATGACATCTACAAGCAGCTCCAGCAGATCTTACATGAAGAACTACCAACCATTAGCGTATATTCTGAGAAAAGATTGCAAGCTGTCGCCAAAAATGTACTTGTAGGTAAACCATCCAATATCGGGATGTTTAATAACGTGAATGAATGGGATATCCAATAGGAGTCTGAAGGAGCGTGCCTGATGATTATTGATTTTAGAATGAAGCCACCTGTCCCAGAGTGGGTGGAGTACGGGGATTACAATCAAGGAAGAGAGTCTGCAATCAAGCTGCTCAATCTAAAGGGTATCGAACCAACGCAGTCCATTACGTATGATCAGGTATTGGCCGATATGGACAAACTCGGAATCCGTTATGGAGTCATTATGGGACGAGGGGGTGAACGAGGTTCATCCAATCAGGAATTAGCGAGTTTCCTCGCGGATCATTCGCAGCGCTTCATTGGCTTTATTGGTGCAGATAGCGAGACAGTTGAAGGCTCGGTCGCGCTGATTGAGCAATACGGACGTTCGCCATTATTTCGTGGAGTATCCCTCAATCCTGCGGTACAACAACCTAGAATCCCTATTGGTGATCCGGCGGCAGATCCGATCTTCGAGGCATGTCGTAAGTATGGTTTACCGCTTGCAATTACCCTTAGCGGCATTCTTGGACTTCTGGGTGATGAACCAGATTATGACTATGCTCGTCCTTCAAGGCTTGTAAGAGCAGCACGCAAATATGCTGACGTTCCAATCATTATCTCCCATGCCGCATGGCCGTTCGTTGCCGAAGCTATCCAGACTGCGATATACTGCCCTAACGTTTACCTTTCTCCAGATCTGTATCTGGGGTTCCCTGGAAGCAGTCTATATGTTGAAGCCGCCAACTTTACGCTAGGTGACCGGATATTGTACGGAAGCTGCTTCCCGAATGTAACGTATGATTGGGCATTGGAGCATTTCCGTAAACAGTCGTGGAACGAAGGTGTTCTGGATAAGGTTTTATATCAAAACGGTGCAGCCTTATTGAATCTGCCGTGATTCCTCTAAATTGATGTGGAATAATAAAAAGCCCCTCAATTCGTTTAAGAACGAACGGTGGGGCTTGATTGTGGTTAGCTAGTGAACGTTGAGAAGGGACAGTCCCAATATGACGGGGGACTGCCCCTTGAGCGTTATTTGGATGTAATGAATCTGACACACGCTATTCGCTCTCATTTTCCCGAATCTTAGATCTAACGAATCACAGAGGCTTTATTTCACGAATTCAGTCGATTATTCGCGTTTTCAAACCGTATTAGGACGGAATAGCTTTACTGAGGTTCGTTAAATTTTGCAAACGTTGATGATCCGCCTGTTAAGATGTGGTGGGTTCGTTAGCGCTTGGAGCGAAGAGATATTCGCATTTACTCGTTAGAGCTGATAAGCAGATAGACTGTTAAGGAAATTCTCTGAGGCGAATCCCTTCACTTCTTGTTCGCTATAGCGTTTGAGTAGTGCATTGATTAAGTTTTGAGTATGTCCTGCGTGCTCTAATCCCTCCACATAGTGGATCAGACCATCAAAATCCGATCCTAGTCCGATGTGCTTCACACCGCCAATGGAACAAAAATGCTCCACATGTCGCAGTACATCATCAATAGATGCTGCTTCGTCCTGATCGGATCTGAGAAAGTCGGGGAGGTATAAGACGTGCACGGTAGCATTTTTGGCGAAGAGAGCCTGTGCTTGTTCATCGGATAAATTGCGGGGATGGTTATAAATGCCCTGTGCATTGGAATGACTGGCAATGGGGTAGTCCGCCAACTGCAACACATCCCAGAAGCCAGCTTCACTAAGGTGGCTAACATCCGAGAGAAGGCGATGCTCGTTATTGAATTCAATGATCTGTTTGCCAAATTGAGTTAACCCTGACCCGCGGGGCTCCAATGCGCCGTCTGCAGCGAGATTAGCGTAGTTCCATGTTAGTCCAACGGAGCGTACACCAAGCCGATATAACAGGTTTAGCTTGTGAAGATCATTACCAATCGGATCGACACCCTCTAGGGTGAGAAATGCACCAATTTCTCCATCACGTAGATTACGAATCTGTGACCAGTCAGTAATGTGAATGATCTCTGGATTTTTGTCCAGAATTTCCGTATAGAAATAATGCACTTGATCTAAGGCCGCTTCAAATTTAGCAGAATCCTTGAGATTAGGTGGAACAAAAATAGCAAAACCTTGAACTTTCACTTGACCAGCAATGAGTCGTGGTTTACTTGCTTCTAGGCTGTCGGTGTGATCGAAGGCTAGCTTACCTCCAGCTCTCCAGATCCGAAACAGGGCATCACAGTGCAGATCGATGACATTCATGTTAATAGACTCCTTTATTCAATTTGGCAAACTGTAACAGGGATTACTGGCTTGAGTTATGTAAGTGGTATACTTCGTTTCGCTGTAATGGAAGTTGTTAGATTCACATAGGAACACGCGGCATCGTGATGCCTGCGGTGGCCGAATGCGCTGAGTAGACCGTACCGAATCATTCATATAGTACATGTCGCTACTGCTCAGCCAGGGTAAATATGCGAAATTAGTATAGTTTTTATTACACACTATTCTTATTTGTTAACTTTGTTTTGAGATGTAACGATTCTATCATTGAGCTTGTCTCTACACAATTCATCGAGCAATCAATAGTTCCTATATCACTATCAAAATAATCTATATGGCAAAGTAATAAGAAAAGCAGTGAGGTCTCTAGCTGGCGCATAATCCAAGCGCCCGGCGGGGTTGGCGGTGCAGGGGTGCTTGGCTACGCCAGCATCCCACGCACCGCCGCAGCGAACCGCGCAGCCGCTGCGCGCACGTCGGCCGCGCCCGCAATGGCGGAGATGACGGCTACGCCGTCGGCTCCAGCCGCCATCACGCCGGCCGTGGTATCGGGCGTAATGCCGCCGATACCCACCACCGGAACTGCGATGCCTGCGGCGCGCAGTTCCAAGATCCCTGCGGGGCCCAGCACAGCATGGGCATCCGCTTTGGAGCGCGTCGGGTACATTGGCCCGACGCCAAGATAGTCGGCGCCCGCCTGCACCGCACGGCGGGCTTCCGACGCAGAGTGGGCGGATACGCCAAGCATCCGCCCAGCTCCAATGCGGGCGCGTACAAGCGCCGCGTCCGCATCGTCCTGGCCGACATGCACGCCGTCGGCCTCCACTGCTACAGCCAGCTCCACATCATCGTTCACGATGAACGGTATCCCGTGCTGGCTGCACACCTCGCGAAGCCGCCATGCCAGAGCCAGGCGGGCTTCGCCAATCAGGGCATCAGTTCCTTTTTCCCGGAACTGGAACAGCGTGATGCCGCCAGCAATCGCCTGGCGCAGCACCTCCACAGGGTCTTGCGTGGTATTCACGCTACCCACCACCAAATACACCTGCATTGCGCGTCGCACCGCGTCTGCATGCAGCTTAGGCATCACCGCTCACCCCGCTGCCTGCGCTGATACGCAAAATGATTCGTCGGCCCATGCCCAGCGCCAATGCCAAGCTCATCTTCAATGGCTGCCTGAATGAACGCTCGCGCAGTCGTGACGGCAGCCAGAACGGACGAACCCTTCGCCAGTTCAGCCGTAATGGCGGCAGAATACGTACAGCCTGTTCCGTGAGTATGAGGGGTCACTATACGAATATTCTCCAGATAGTGAAAGGACTGTCCATCATAGAGTACATCGACAATCATGCCGCCCGTATCATGGCCGCCTTTGATCAAGGCATACGTAGAGCCCATCTGCACAAGGCGTCGGGCTGCTTCTTCCCGTTCACTTACATTTCGAATGGACATACCTGTCAGTAGTTCAGCTTCAGGAATGTTTGGCGTGGTAATCTGTGCATGCGGGATCAGCTCCGTAATCAGTGTCTGAATAGCCTGCTGTTGAAGCAGCGGTGCGCCGCCCTTGGCTACCATAACGGGATCAATGACCAGATTAGACCATTCATAATGGCGCCATTTCTCAGCAACCAATTGGATAATCTCCGTACTGTAGAGCATGCCTGTTTTCACCGCATTTGGTTTGAAGTCGTCTCCGGTTGAATCAAGCTGTTGGGCTATGCCTTCATACGAAATAGGAAATACACCCTGAACTCCTGTTGTATTCTGCGCCGCAATGGCAGTAATAACGGTCATGCCGTATACATTAAGTTCCTGAAAGGTTTTGAGATCGGCTTGAATCCCAGCGCCGCCGCCATTGTCCGATCCGGCGATCGTTAGAGCCTGAGCTATACGCATGATGTATCTCCACCTCCATGGATATGACGAATGAGAGCACGCTGTTTCAGTACCGACGGAGATACATGATCGAGTTGATTCAATAGCTCGACCTGAAAGCTGCCTGGGCCCTGGCTCTCCGTACGATCTGCAGCAATCTCAGCAACAACGCCGTAGAAGGTGAGTGCTTCTACAACGCTATCCAGCCGTTCATCGTCATCAGTCGCCACAGCTGCAAATGCGCCAATGACAGCACTGAGCAGACATCCCGCACCGGTAACTTGAGTTAAGAGGACATGACCGTTACTCACAAGGTAGGTCTGATGACCATTCGTAATGACATCTTCGCGGCCTGTGATCACAACGATACAGTTTAACTGCTGAGCTGCCCGCTCGGCTATTCCGATACGATCTCCTTCACCTTGTCCAGCATCTACACCTTTGCTATTCCAATGCTCGCCAATAACATTGGCGACTTCTGCCACATTGCCACGCAGGATCGTGAGACGTAGCTCACGAACGAGCATCTGAACCTGCTCGGAGCGATAGGAAGTGGCACCAGCACCAACAGGGTCGAGGACGACAGGAACCTGATGGGCGTTGGCAGATATACCAGCGAGCAGGATGGACTGCACCACATCTTTATTAAGTGTGCCAATATTAAGGACAACCGCGCCGGACATTTTCGCAACATCGGCAACCTCCTCATGTGCATAAGCCATAAAAGGCGATGCTCCAAGTGCAAGCAAACCATTGGCTACAAAGGGAGCAACCACAATATTGGTGATATTGTGTACTAACGGATTTTGAGTGCGTATGCGTTCTAAGTAAGACATCTGTTTTCCTCCTTGTATTACATCTAGGCTGGGAGCCTGAGCTTGGCTTCATTTAGACCTGTTCCAGTGCAGGTTGTCTGTCTTTAAAAATGCAAAAAGCCCCGCCCATTTCCGGAGAAATGAGTGGGGCTGTAGTTTCAATTCGCAAGTGTATTTCATCTTACATGTTCTGCATGATGAAACGCATGAAGTTTATTGAAAGGCCGCTCCACTTCCCTCCGCTGGTATGATCCAGATCAGGTTCAAAGGGTCCGAAAGTTCATTCGTCTCAGCCGTTAGGCTCCCCCAGTGCAATTGTTCAACTATATTCAGTTATAACCGTTTTTGAACAGGTATTTATAGCTCCAGCATATATCACATGCAAGCCGGATGTAAAGAAGGGATGATCCAAATTTATGCTTCGACATAGCAACAGGAAATTGATACGAAACGTTGTTGTTCCCTACTTCCCAACCCGATATAATAGAGGTTGTTCCAAAAGTACACTTAGATCACGCAATGGTGAAAGTGTTATCGTTATATCACGAAATGAAGGTGGGACGCTCTCCCTCCGGAGAAGAATGGGGATCCGAGTTGAAAACATTCAAGAAAGTCTACATCGAAATTACAAGCATCTGTAACTTGGCGTGCAGCTTCTGTCCACAGACCAAGCGTGCCAAAAATTTCATTGACCCTGACGTCTTTAACAATATACTGGATCAGATTAAGCCACATACCAAACACATATATCTTCACGTCAAAGGTGAGCCGTTACTGCATCCCAAAATCGATCTGTTGCTGGATTCTGCACATGAGAAAGGATTCAAGGTCAACATCACGACCAATGGTACGCTACTGCCCAAGACGCAGCATAAGCTTCTTGGCAAGCCAGCGTTACGTCAGATGAACTTCTCCTTGCACAGCTTCGACGGACATGAAGGCTCGACAGACCGCGAAGGATATTTGAATAACATATTGACCTTTGCTCGTGAAGCAGCGAAACATAATGTCATTATTTCGTTCCGACTCTGGAACCTGACACAGGATAATTTTACGAATGCCCAGATGAACCGAAATCGCGAAACGCTTGAGGTGTTAGAGCGGGAGTTCGACTTGGATTTTCGGATTGAAGAAAAGGTCGTACCGGGTAGTGGAGTCAAAATTGCTCCGAATGTATACCTCAATCAGGATCATGAATTCCAGTGGCCAAGCTTGGATGCACCAGAGGATGACGGTAAAGGCTTCTGTCATGCACTTCGTAGTCAGGCCGCCGTATTGGTGGATGGCACGGTTGTACCGTGTTGCCTGGATGGCGAAGGTGTAATTAACTTAGGCAACGTACATGAGAAGTCATTCTCGGAGATCGTTGACGGGGAACGGGCCAATAACTTATTTTATGGATTCTCGAAGAGGCAGGCCGTGGAAGAGTTGTGCCGTAAGTGCGGGTATCGCCAGCGGTTTGGTGCATAGTATGCATCGTTAGTCATCACAAATAAAGACTTAAGATCACGTTATCTGGTTACAGATGACGTGATTTTTTGCTGTTTTTGTACAATATTCATGTGTTCATCTGCCCTAAATAGAGCATATTTGAAGTTCAGAATAGCATACTGCCCGGATAAGCCAGCGTACGTAATGTGCTGATAAGGAAGGCTCCAAGGCGAATGCCAAGACATATCATCTAATGATTATTCTCGTTACATTCCTTATTTGGTAGGATCAGGATACGTTCCAAGCAGAGGTGCACATCTGGGGAACCGTGAGGACAAGCGTAAGCTTATGCGCTACCAATCCATATCAATAGAGGAGGACGTTTTCGATGAAAAAATTGTTAACGATGTTATTGTCGGTTGGTCTGGTCGCTTCCGTATTTGGTGCAATACCTGCTTCTGCTGCTCCCGAGATTGTGAAGACAACCATCGTTGTAGAGAAGGGCAAGACGTATGATGGAAAAGGGAAAAGCGTCGCTGCTGATCCGAATACACTTGGTGATGGCAGTCAAAAGGAAAATCAAAAGCCTATCTTTCGCCTTGAGGCAGGCGCCACATTGAAGAACGTAGTCATTGAAGCCCCAGCAGCTGATGGCGTGCACTGTTATGGTAGCTGTAACATTGAGAATGTCACTTGGAAGGATGTTGGAGAGGATGCATTGACCTTGAAATCATCAGGAACGGTGAACATCACGGGTGGAGCAGCCTACAAAGCCTATGACAAAGTATTTCAGATGAATGCATCCGGAACCATTAACATCAAAAATTTCAGAGCAGATGATATTGGCAAGCTTGTTCGTCAAAATGGAGGCACCTCGTATGCTGTGACCATGAATGTAGATAATTCGAACATTTCCAATGTGAAGGATTCCATTTTGCGCACAGACAGCGGCAGTACGAAGGGGAAAATTACGAACACCAGATATTCGAAGGTGCCAACGTTATTCAAAGGGTTCTCGTCAGGCAATACAAGTCAATCAGGGAATACGCAGTATTAATGCAACGTACAGATAAAAGGCATCCCGTGGGATGCCTTTTCCTATAGTTTCAGCTAGATGAGGTAGCATGCATGTCCATAAGGCTCCTACTTCTACTTTTCATCCGGTACGTTAACAAAGATACTTCCTTTGGATGGTACAGCCGCCCCTTCAGCTACCAAGCCGGCTTTGTTAGTGACCGTATAAGAGGTTTCCTCGGCCATGAGTGAGTACTGGAATGACACGATCGTTTTACCAGCTAATGAAGGGCGTGTTCCAGCTTCAGCATATGGCTTCGTTTTGACGAAGAATAGATCACCAAGAGTCCCGGAACCGTTACCTATGTTTGCTTGCCATTTGAGTAAGGCCTGACCGTTTTTAACCTCATAATAACTGATTAGATCGTTGTTTTCGTTAATGAAGAATCGATCTTTTTTTCCTTGTTCAAATATATAGGTTGTGGTGGAGTCCACATCACCACGCTCTTCACGTAGCTCCAGACGAGGTTGTCCCAACTTCGAGAAACGTGGTAGATGAATTGCAGCCTCGCGCGCAGCCACGAGATCGTTGCCGTTATATGCTTTAACGAGGGCAGTATCCGTTTGATAGATGTAAGCTTCCTTCGCGGCCTGATTCCAACTAACCTGGGCGCCAAAGGCATCGCCAATGGCTCGGAGTGGGAGCATAGCTTTGCCATTGACCAGAATAGGAGCTGCTGCAAGTGTCGCTGTTTGACCATTTTTCGTTATCGTTTTGGTGTTAGGCGCAAGAATGTATTTGTCGCGATCGGTCTGGATGCTAATTTCTTTAGTTTTGTTGTTATAGCCGAATGTATAGTTGCCCAAGAATTGAAGTTCGGTCAGTGCTACATAGGTGACACCTTGCCGAATGACGACGTCATAGGAAGCTGGAATGTTATTAATGTACGCCGTGGGTTTGTGATTAGTAGCTGCTTCCACGACATGGGGGGACAGCAGAGCAGGTGCCGTACCTGCGGTGAGAATCGAGGCGGCAAGAATCATCTTCCATTTTTTCTGCTGCCAAGCTGAGTGAATTGTTTTCATCATAATCAATCTCCTTTCTAGTTTACAGACGGCTGGATATCCCAAAAGTTTCATATTCTTGCAAATTACATTCTGTCATTAACCTAACGTATCTATAGCGAAACAATGCTCGCAGGTGGATTCAGACACTAGATTAGTAAGCGTACCAAGGTAGTTTTAGTGAACATAGCATTGCTACAATTACCCATATGGTGTACATTAGAGGCAATGAAATAAGTGAACCGGGTGCTCAATGAAGTTGGGCTGAGAGGGTGGCCTTATGCTGCTGACCGTATATCTGATCTGGGTAATGCCAGCGTAGAGAACATAGAATCACAGTGAACAAGACGTTGAAAAGCGTAATGAGTGCCATTTCGAAGCTTAGTTATTTTGCAATCATCTATGGATTTACATATTGCGATCCTGTTTAAGAGGGTCACTGAAAACTTATGCAAAATATAATGACGGATGTGAGTCCGATCACGTAATGAAATGCACTTATTATATTTTTGGTACATTGTCTACTGCTGATCATCATGATCATACGTAGGTCTGCCTGGAAACCGGGGAGGCTTTTTTTGTGTTCTACCAATTTAACGAGATAAGGGAAGGAAGTTGTTCACATGGGAAATGCAGTGCGCAGTAATAAGTTGAGGTTGACGGATATTTTAGTAACGATTGTGATTGCGGTTGTGTTTGGCGTGATCTACAAAATATGGGGGCCTACTTATGATCTAATGAAGCCTTTCGGAATACATGCCGAGCAGATGATCTATGGCATGTGGTTTATGGCAGGAACCTTTGCCTTTGTTGTGATTCGCAAACCCGGTGTAGCCATCTTAGCCGAGGTTGCCGCAGCAACAGTTAGTGCTTTTCTGGGAAGTGAATGGGGTATGTCTACGCTGGTCTATGGACTATTGCAGGGGCTAGGAGCCGAGGTCTTTTTTGCAGCGTTTCGCTATCGTCTTACAAACCTGTGGGTAACCTGCCTTGCAGCGGTAGGTGCAGCAGCGGCTTCGCTTATATTGGATTACCAGTATGGATACATCGATTCATTGTCGGCATGGAATTATACCTTGTTTATCGGTTTCCGCTTCCTTGGAAGTATTATCATTGCAGGTGTGTTTGCTTATTATCTAGCCAAAGCGCTGGAGCTTACTGGGGTAACACGTTCGCTTCGACCTGTATCGAAACAGGATTACGAGGCGTTGGACTAAATGCATGAAGAAGAGCGCCCGCAGATTGTAGGAGTAACCAATCTTAGATGTAAGTTTCCTGGAGAGCAGGCCTTGTTATTTCAAGGCTTGTCTCTGTCTGTACGCCAGGGGGAAAAGGTACTATTGCTTGGGCCGAGTGGTTCTGGCAAGTCAACGTTATTACAAATATTGAGTGGCATTATTCCCAATTCGGTAGAGATTCCGATGAAATGTGATGATATTCAGGTGCCGAAGCGAGCCGGGTTTGTTTTTCAAGACCCAGATACTCAGTTTTGTATGTCCTACACGGACGAAGAGATTGCGTTTGTGCTGGAGAACCGGAATATACCACGTGAACATATGGCTGAGCAGATTAGCCAATACCTGAACCAAGTGGGATTAAACTTCGAACGGAATCGTCAATTAATCCATTCGATGTCCCAGGGCATGAAGCAACGCCTAGCTATGGCCTCCATGCTTGCGATGCAACCTGATGTGCTGTTTCTAGACGAACCGACAGCATTACTTGATGAGGAAGGAACAGCGCAAGTGTGGGATACAGTGAAGCTGATTATGCAGAACAAAACGCTAATTATTGTGGAACACAAAATTAATGAGATTGTGGAATTAGTAGATCGAATCATCGTGCTGTCACCAGACGGAAAGATTGTCGCGGACGACTGTGCGGAGCATATTTTTGCGAACCATCGTGAAATGCTGCGAGATTATGGAATTTGGTATCCAGGTGTGTGGGATGAGCAAGAACAAGAACATGGGCAAAATCGGAAACAAGAGCAATGGTTGCATCGATCAAGTAATAAATTAGCATCAGAGGATTACCGAGTGATGACCGATACGGAATCCGGCAAGACAGGCTCCCTAACTGATCCAGTGAAAGTGAGTACACAAGATGCTAAGCCTGCAATTGAATTACGGCAATTCACCGGGTGGCGAGGGAAAACGAAGTTTATTGAGATTGAACAGGCACAGGTGTGGCATGGGGATTGGATCGCGGTCGTTGGAGCCAATGGTGCCGGCAAAAGCTCCTTGTTATTAGCCCTCATGAACATATTGAAAACAACTGGTTATTATCGCGTAGAAGGGCAATTACCTGGGAAAACGGAGAAATTGGCTGATCATATTGCTTTTGTATTCCAGAATCCAGAATTTCAATTTGTTGCTCATTCCGTCAAGGATGAAGTGGAATTTTC
This sequence comes from Paenibacillus sp. MER 99-2, assembly GCF_023714095.1. NCBI lineage: Bacteria > Bacillati > Bacillota > Bacilli > Caryophanales > Paenibacillaceae > Paenibacillus > Paenibacillus sp. MER 99-2. The sequence continues at coordinate 199,346 of NZ_JAMAUZ010000006.1, forward strand.
GCTTCTGTATGGAACGCTCTCTGCGGAAGAGCGACATCAGCAGACGTACGCCATGCTGGAGCAATTTAACTTGCAGCATCTAACGGATCGACATCCTTATCAATTATCCATGGGACAGAAACGGCGGTTAAGTGTTGCTTCTGCGCTAGTACGCGAGCAACGTATTCTGTTGCTGGATGAACCGACATTTGGTCAGGATGCCCGCAATACTTTTGCGATGCTGTCACAGCTGGAGCGTCTACGTCGCCAAGGAACGGCGATTATTATGGTCACACATGACCGAGAAGTCGTAAAGAGGTATTGCACGCATGTCTGGACGATTGATCAGGGGAGGTTAACGGATGCAGATCTCGTTTCCACACCGTGAAACCTGGCTTCATGCGGTCAACCCCGGTCTCAAGATGATTACTCTGACGCTGATGTTTATTATGGTCATTCTCATACACAATCTGAATATCATGGCTAATGTAGCAATCGTTATGCTGCTATTATTATGCTGGTCAGGTCATCCGTGGTACAGGCTACTATTATACGCCTCTCCCTTTATTCTGGTGTTTATCTCTACCTCTACCGGAATGATGATGTTTGGTAAGGGAGAAAGCACTTGGTTTCATTGGGGGCTCATTCATATTACAGAAGAAAGCTTTTATCGTGGGATGCATCTGGGGTTCCGTTCTTTAAGCATGGCAGCAGCAGGGTTGTTGTTTGGTCTTACGACCAAGCCTGTTCGTTTGTTTTATTCATTAATGCAGCAATGGCGTTTACCAGCCAAGTATGCGTATAGCTTTCTTGCGGCGATGCGTATGATGCCAATACTGCTGGATGAATTTCAGACGTTACGCTATGCGATTCGTATTCGAGGCACGAAGCAGCGTAGTTCTCGCTGGAACCTATATGGCACGTTGAAACGGTACGCGATTCCTCTGCTCGCTCAGAGCATAAGGCGCGCGCAACGAATGGCGATTGCGATGGAGGCAAAAGGGTTCACAGAAGGGCAAAGTCGCACCTATTATGTGCAGGTTGGTTACTCGCGTGCTGATCTATGGTTCACATTATATTATGTCATCATGTTATCCATCGCCTTTGCCTTGGGAATCCTGTACCCTTACCATCCTAATCTGGTGGACGTCAGATAGTACGAGAACACGAGAATGCAAGTGAGCAGGGAAATTAAATTTGATTCAATGGGTAACTTTTCTTTGTTCAAAACGTCTTTAATGGAAATAACTTCTATTTGAGTGGAGTGAACATCGTGAAGATTGGGCCAAACGGAGTAAAAGCAAGGTATCCATGGGTTACAGTCATGGGTGTATCCCTCATGCTCGTTACAGGCTGTGGGTTACTGGATAATCGCACGGATGTTGAAGGGGAACCAAGCTCAATTACAGTAACACAAGCTAAGCCTACCCAAGCTAGTTATAAACAGGGAGAAGCCGTTACGGTTGTGCCCAATACACCTTTGTTCATCCAGAGAGTAGAGCGCCGTGAAGATCTGGACAGCGTGAAGTTACAATCGTACACGACCCACATGGAGAAATGGAAGGTACGATCTGCAGAAGGGGAATGGATTAAGGTTCAGGATGAGAATCGGGGAACGGTGTGGTTCCCGGCGTGGTATGCATCGAAAGAGAGTCGTAGTATTGAAGCGGTCACTCCACAGACTTTCAAACTGCATCCAGGCCGTAAATTATATATATCTCCAGGGAGCAAAACAAGCTGGCCAATCGGTGCTGAAGAAGCATTTCTAATCAAAAAATGGAATGGATGGTATGGTGTCTCAATAACGCCGCGCAACTGGACGAAGAATAGTTTGGAGTACCTTCCGCCACTGCTCTGGGTTAAGGCAGAGGATATTGACCAGCATGAACATATAAAGGATGGTTGGCTCCAGCAGAATTCGGCGTTGACCACTACAGCGATCAGACATCTAACCTTTCTAAAGTTCAATAAGGCAGCAACTTCCAAGCAGGTGAAGCAGTGGCTTGGTGAACCGGATTGGAAAGAGCATTCAAGCAATCTCTCCGATACATACCAGAAGATGAGTATTGGCGAGACTTGGCGCTATGAACGTGAGGATCGTCAGTTTCTTGTTACCTTTACCCAAGCGGGTAAGATTGCTCGAACACAATGGAGTATTCTACAGGGTGGACAGACTTACAGTTGGGATAAGTATTATTTTAGTACCGGTGAAGAGTATGAATACACGAACAAGACAGACGCCAAAGTTCTGCCAGCGACGCTGCCATGGAAGCCGATCTGGACGAACCAGGGCGGAATTAATTATACCTTCCTTCAAGCGGCGAATGAGGATGTGCTTTTAATGGAAGGTGACGATGGTGGATTAAGTGGTAACCATTACGAAAGTTCAATGTATGCTCTGGATCGACATTCTGGAGAGAAGCTATGGGAGGTCAATGCCGGTTATGGTATACAGCAGGCTCAGATGGATATTGAACGTGAGCATGTTACCATATTTACAGATTATGATCCGGATAAGAAAAGCTACAATGATCGTGTCCGTCATCTCCGACTGAATGATGGTAAGGTGATGTGGGGGTTCGATCCTAAGCAGGGATATGAAGTGAACTATATAACGGCAGCGAAAAATGTGGTCGTTGTGGATAGTCGTTTGAGCGAAACTTCCAATGGTGGGCATCTATCCGTACTTCATAGTAAGAATGGCAAGCTATTGTGGACACGTAAGCTTAACAAGGACTACCAATTGTTGAACCAGCGTGCAGAAGATCCTTATGTGCTCTATTGGGATAAAGGGAAATTGACGGCTGCTGACCCCTTAACAGGGCGTGTCGTTTGGAATATCGTAGCTAAGAAGTCTACGGTAGATCACCCAGAGAACAATCCATACTTTGATGGGATATATCGTATAGACCCTTTTCAGAGCCCAAGACCTGAACGTTGGATGCTGCTCGCAGATCAGTGGACGCTGGTGGATTTGAATACAGGCAAAAAGCGGGAACATTTCCCTGCTAAACACGAACAACAGATCGAGGTATTGAACGATGGGATGGTGTTGATTCGTGAAAATAAAAAAGGGAGTCAGTACGGTGAATACGAAGATTTCACAACAACACTCTATGATCCACAGCGTGGACAGAAGCGTTGGAGTGTGAACGCTAAGATTGAACGTGGCCTTGTAGACAATGAACAAGTATACGTGATTATGAATGGCTCTCCTGCTGCACTGGATTATAAGACGGGGAAATTACGCTGGAGCGTTAAGGAGACATTAGGAGCGGTGCGGCACCCTATCAATCAGGGGAGTTACACGCTCATTGATGATCAATTATTGCTTCCCATGAGGGCAGATCTGCTCGTCTTCAACGCACAGAATGGAGAACTATTAGGCAGAGTGTATGATATTGTAACAGGAGAGCCGGAGCACAGAGAACGACAAGCGAAGAACGGAGCAATAAATCATATTGGAGATGAAGTCTATATCGGCTCATCCAATGGGCGATTCAGTTTATATAAATCACAAGACTTATTAACAGAGGTTGTTCAATAACTATCTCTTATGAACTCTCATTAATAGGAATAGCCTTAAGGGTTGTCTCACAGTTGATGTTGATTTATTATAAATAAACAGGATTGCTCGCGCTCCGGTTATCGGCTGTGCGGGCTTTCTTCATGTGTTCGCGAAGAACCATGCACGATTAATCGCGGGAGGAATCTCCATGATTTCATTATACGGAGTAAGCAAACGTTATTACGAGCGGGGCGAACGTGCAGATCAGGGGTTCGAGGCGTTAAGCTCTGTCTCGCTTGAGATAGGACAAGGCAAGATCCATGGCATTATCGGTGCCAGTGGTGCGGGCAAATCTACGCTGCTAAGGCTGCTTAATGGGCTGGAGAAACCGGATGAAGGCGATGTACTTGTGAATGGGCAGAATCTTACGGGGATGAGCGAACAACATCTTCGTCAAGCTCGTCAATCCATCGGGATGATCTTTCAGCATTTTAATCTGGTCAGCAATCGCTCTGTGATTGGTAATGTCTGTATGCCTTTGGAGCTGGCAGGTGGGTCATCCCGTTCTGAGCGGACTGCTCGGGGCATGGAGGTCTTGAGATTTGTCGGCCTTGAGGATAAAGCGAAGCAGTATCCTGCACAGTTAAGCGGCGGTCAGAAGCAACGTGTGGCGATTGCCAGAGCGCTTGCTAGTCGTCCCAGTGTCCTGCTCTGCGATGAGCCTACATCCTCACTCGACCCGCAGACCACGAATGGAATTCTGGATGTACTTCGTCATGTGAACCAGACACTAGGTGTGACGATTGTTGTGGTTACCCATGAGATGGAGGTTGCACGCAGGCTCTGCCATCAAATATCGGTGATGAGAGAAGGGCGTATCATCAGAACATTATCTGAAGCAGAGGTCGAGAGCATTCCAGAACCTCAGCCCGACATGCTGACATCATTATTGTTGTATGATGAGGCGGAGAGTAAGCCAGAGTGGACTGGCTCAGTCTCAGGTCACACGGAACAAGGGGGACGTAAGCATGATACCTGAATCCGTGATCAAATATCAGGATGAGATATGGCAAGCGATCGGAGATACCTTTGTCATGGTCGGCATCTCCATTGGGGCAGCTGTTCTGATCGGGTTGCCTCTGGGAACGTTGCTGTATTTGTTCAGAAGGGGTCAGCGATACGAAAATAAACCGTTGTTTACGATTCTCGGAAGCCTGGTTAATATTATTCGTTCGTTTCCTTTCCTGCTGCTCGTTGTATTCATGATTCCGTTCACACGGATTGTGGTGGGCACGTCTATCGGTACACTTGCGGCATCTGTTCCACTATCGGTCATTGCCATTGCTTATTACGCTAGGCTCGTTGAACAGGCGTTGCTCGATGTACCCAAAGGCGTCGTGGAAGCTGCAACATCGATGGGAGCATCAACCTTACAGCTTGTTGTGAAATTTCTATATGTAGAGGCTCGATCAAGCCTTGTATTGGGTCTTACGACGGCGACCATCAGTTTTATCTCCTACTCCACAGTGATGGGTATCGTTGGAGGCGGCGGTGTTGGTGATTTTGCGATTAGGTATGGTTACCAGCGGTACGAAACGGATATTATGGTATTTACGATTATCATTATGATTATCTTGGTACAGACGATTCAATATGCAGGCAGCAGGTTATCACGCTGGCTTGATCGTCGATCTTGAGCGTATAATGAGGTCGAAATGAACATGTCACACACAGACTACATAATGAAGGGGTTAATGATGAAATGAAAGCGAAATTAATGCTCACACTGCTTGCAGTGATGCTTGTAGTAGCCGGTTGCGGTCAGAAGGAAGCAGCACCTGCGGCGGAAGGAACGAACACAGATAACGGGGCAACACAGGAAGTTACATTGAAAGTGGCTACATTGATTCCGCCGATGACGGATGTGTTGGACATTGTAAAACCTTTGTTGAAAGAAGATGGTGTGAATCTGGAAGTTGTAGTTTTGTCTGATAATGTGCAGCCGAATACAGCGCTAGCGAACAAAGAGGTGGACGCCAACTTTTTCCAGCATTTGCCCTATATGACTCAATATAATGAAGCGCATAACTCCAATCTGGTAGGCGTTCAACCTATCTACAATGCGATCTATGGTGCTTATTCCAAAACATACAAGTCAATGGATGAACTGCCGGATGGAGCAACGGTTGCGATTGCCAATGATCCTTCGAACATAGGACGTTCCTTGGTCATGATGGAGCAGAATGGTTTGATTAAGCTCAAAGAGGGCGTAGGCTTCGATGCTACACCATCGGATATTATTGAAAATCCTAAGAACTTCAAGTTTAAGGAAGTGGATCTGTTGATGCTGGCTCGTATGTTAGATGATGCAGATCTGGTTGCGATGACACCTGCTTATGCAAGTCCACTGGGGCTTACGCCGAAGAAGGATGCACTTTTCACGGAGAAGGATGATTCTCATTTTGCCATCACATTGGTTGCTCGTGAAGATAATAAAGACTCTGAAGCCATTCAGAAATTGGCGAAACGTATGGCTGGCCCTGAGGTAAAAGCGTTCTTCGAAGAGAACTATGCTGATATCGCAATTCCGGCATTTGAATAAGGGTTGACTCCGAACACATAAATTTAATACAACAGACTTAAAGATCTGAGCGCTGATGCTCAGGTCTTTTTTTGATCATTGAGAAGATAGACACTTTTGTTAATAAGTGTTTAAAAACTTAACATTTTAGTCATATCACGAATTTACTTTATTTAATAACTTTTTCTTATAATTAGCTTGGAAAAATAGTTCTTAAGCATTAGGAAAAGCGAAAAACAAGAGATTTTTCGATGAGAAAAGTGTCGTTTTGCAGTTGTTAGACCTATTTTTTCTATGGATGTAGTACGTCTAGTAGAACGGGTGCTGTCATGTCCAGAAGAAAGGAGTAGAAGGTACATCCGAATGGATGAAACGATTTAAAATAAATAAATGTCGGAAGAGGTAGAGAAACTTGGTGAAAATAAAGAGGAAGTTGATTTCATTTCATAAAATTCATAAAAACTTTAAGGCCAAGCTGGCGTTATCATTAATTGCATTTTTGGTCGTACCTTCGTTTCTGGTTGGAATATTAGCATATAACAATGCAAGAGCCGAAATAGAAAAACAAATTTTACATAGTGCTACAGAGAACGTTAATTTGGCGAATTCGACCATTGATATTGTAATAAATGCGAAGCGTAATCACATTGAATTCTATGCAGATAAGCTTACCGGAATGAAGGGTCAAGAAGATGCTGAGACATCGATGGTTGACGAATTGAAAGACTATGCGGGTCAGAATAAAGATATTATTATGATCGGCTTGGGGACAGAGGAAGGTGCCTTCCTAAAGTCATCTGATCTGAACATGCCAGAGGGCTACGATCCAAGAACAAGACCATGGTATATCGAAGCGATGGGAAACCCGGATGAAGTCATTGTAAGTGATCCGTATACTTCTGCTGAAACAAATGAGGTTACCATCACCATTGCAAAGGCGCTTCGTGACAGATCTGGTGTGGTTGAGTTGGATCTGGATTTGACTGACATTAGTAGTTTAGTTAGCGGGATTAAGGTGGGAGAACAGGGATATATGATTTTGCTGGATAGCAGTAAAAAGTATATTTATCATCCAACTCTGTCTGCTGGAGCAGATGCCACAGAAGATATGTGGACACAAGTGTATGAGAATAAGTCGGGGCAATTCAACTATACTTTTGGTCAAGATGAGAAAATTATGTATTTCGATACCAATGCATCAACAGAGTGGAAAGTGGCTGGAACGATGTACTCCTCTGAAATCGATACTGCGGCTGCCCCTATTTTGCAGCGTATGATGATTATTATTTCAGCTTGTCTTATCGTGGGCTGTGTCATTATCTTGCTGGTGATGCGTTCTATCGTTCGACCGATTCGCCGTCTGAAAGACCAAGCGATCCAAGTGAGTGAGGGGGACCTTACCCAGACGATTGTTAGTACAAGTCATGATGAGATCGGCGAGCTGAGCGATGCGTTTGGAAAAATGCAGAGCAATCTACGATTGTTGATTCAAAATGTCGAGAAAAGCGCAAGCGAGGTTGTTGCTTCCTCAGAGGAAATGACACAGAGTGCAGAATCGACCAGTGCAGCCAGTGAGCAGGTTGCACGAGCCATTCAGGAAATTGCGGGCGGTGCAGAGAGACAGACCAGTGGCATCGAACATAATCATGGAGCGATGAACGAAATGACGGTAGGCATTACTCGTATCTCAGAAAGCTCTATGCGAGTCGCCGATTTAGCGAAGAATACAACGATTCAAGCGGAAGAAGGCGGAGAAGCGGTCAAACAGACCGTTAGCCAGATGCATTCCATTCAGAACACCGTAGAAGAGACGAATCAACTGGTTCAGGCATTACATGAACGTTCTAACCAGATTTCTGCGATTACAGAACTGATCGGTAATATAGCGAAGCAGACAAATCTGCTTGCTCTTAATGCATCAATTGAAGCTGCTCGTGCAGGCGAGCATGGTAACGGTTTTGCCGTTGTAGCGGGTGAAGTACGCGTGTTGGCTGAACAATCCCAACAATCCGTGAGTGAGATCACCGCCCTCACCAATGCGGTTCAGGAGGATATGGCTGCCTCAGTTCGGATGATGGCAAAGGTAACAACAGAGGTGGGTGATGGCATGACCATCTCAACAGAAGCCATTCAGAAGTTTGAATACATTTTGAGTAGCATGAGAGATACGACACCACAGATTGAAGAAATTGCCGCAACGTCACAGGAGATTACAGCCGGTGTGCAGGAAGTAGCAGCGATCTCTAGAGAGTTGGCAGGCATTGCGTCAGCTAATGCGGCAACGTCCGAAGAAGTTGCGGCCTCGTCACAGGAGCAACTAGCAGCGATGGAGGAGATTTCATCATCAGCACGCAGCTTAACGTCTATGGCTGAGCACTTACAAGGTCTCATTCAAAAATTTAAGTATTAAATCCATATAGGATATTGGCGTGTTCTCCGCAGGATAAGTTCATTTACATCATGTTACATCAAGGGAGGTAGTTGCGATGCAACTAGAACTTAAAACTTTTTTATTGTTAGAGGATGCTGTCATGATTACTGATGAACATGGTGTAATTCTGGAGGTGAACTCCATCTATGAAGCCAAAACGGGTTGTACCAGGGAGCACATGGTTGGGCAGCCTGCTCGCTTGGAAATTGATACACATTGGAGAGGGAATCAAACATGGTCTGGTGTTGCTCAAATTGCAAGAACCAACCAGGAGATTTGGGAAGCAGAAGTCACAATAACCTCTGTTTATTTAGACGATTCTATCTTTTATATTACTATTTTCAATGACTTGTGTAAGTAAGTGGTTATATAGAGGTTAAGATTAAAAATAGTTTAATTGATTAAGAGAGATTGGCATAATATGATTTGTTTAATTGGAAGCTGCAAACGTGAATCCAGTCAAGTTCACGTTTGCAAATACCAGAATCCGCGATATGGACGGTGACCTATTGCTACGCGATCTTGTACTGAATATTACGTTGATTCTGATCTTCGTTTTTCTCACACATTATTATACGAACCAGACGAGTACGAAGCGTGTTTCTTTCATTGTTAATCGAATGGTTGTTGGTGTTCTTTATAGTGTTCTTGGTACGGCTTTGTATTATTTTACGATTCAGATCAGTGATAGTTCATTATTAAACTTTAGAGCAAGTGTTTATTTTTTAGCCGCTTATTTTGGAGGAAGTCTTTCTGCGTTTGTCACTTTTGCGTTAATGTTAAGCCTCAGATTAGCTATTGGTGTTACCCCTCAATTCGGTAATTTGGAATTTTTAATTATTGAGATCCTCTTTGTCATCGTTATATGTCTGATCTTCAAGTATGTTAGGCATTTTGTGCTGAAATGGATATGTGGAGCAGTGCTGCTGAACTCGGTGTATATCTTCACTGTAGGTGAAATACAGTCACTGTCTCTGCCCATTTTGAGCATTCATTTGTCATTTCAGAGTGCGTGTATTTTATTAGTTTCGTTATTTTTGCATTATCTTAATCAGAACCATAATTATCGCCTACTTGTTATTCAGAATGATCGGGAAATGCTAGAGATGCTGCGTATGCAGACTGGCTTTGCCTTTAAAATACAGAAGCGAAACGCTAATTTTGAATATGTTGTATTAGAAGGGGAGATGCTCTCCCGCATGGGCTTGGATATGAAAAGTGTAATGGAAAAGAACAAACGTGGAGGAGCGAGCCTTCTACCTAAGGAAAAAATGGATTTTCTGATTGCACAATATGAGCGGGCTTGGCAAGGAGAGTCCTTATTCTATGAGTTTGAATATAGGGGTCATTATGCGATTGTGAAGATACAGCCTCTACTGGAAGACGGCGAAGTGAAATATATAATTGGTCACGGGCTTGATATTACGGAACATCATGCCGTGAAACGAAGAGTTCAAGAGAGTGAAGAGCGTTATCGAACGTTGGAGCGTGTCTCACAGGATTGGTTTGTCGGATTTGATGCGGAGAAACGCATTGTGTCAGTGAATCAACGTTTTCTCGATGCGCTTCAGACCAGCAAGGAACAGGTCTTCGCACAGCGACTTGAGAACTTGATTACGATTGAAGAGTTGGAGAACTGGTCGTTACTTTTGCAACAATCCTTGTATAATCAGTCTTCTCAAGAGATGGAGCTTAGCCTGAGGCTCGGAGAAGGGCAGCTACAACATTACCGGGTGCACTTACATCCCGTTCAGATGGTGAACTCTACAGAGCGGATCAAGGGTGTGTTTCATGATATCACAGATCAGGTTCAACGCTTGAAGGCTGACGAGGCCAGTCAGGCAAAAAGCAATTTTCTCGCATTAATGAGCCACGAGATTCGTACTCCGCTTAACGGCATCATCAGTTTTACATTATTGCTTCAACGTACAGGTCTTAACACCATGCAGATGGAGTATCTGAATAAAATTAATTCGTCTTCCCAATCCCTGCTTACCCTGGTGAATGATATTCTGGATTTTTCCAAAATTGAAGCAGGCATGCTGACCATTGAGAGGGTTCCCTTTTTTCTGGAAACCTTCTTCAAAGGCATTGCTGATCAAGCCGGTGCGGCAGTGGGGTACAAAAATATAGATGTCATCTTCAATACAGATCCAGATCTGCCATTGCGTGTGTTGGGTGATCCGGTGCGGCTCGAACAGATTCTGTTGAATTTACTCAGCAATGCAATCAAATTCACAGAGCATGGTCATGTTCTTGTCCAGGCTGAGCTCATATCGCTGGATACAGAGCAAGCGCTTGTTCGGTTTGTTGTAGAGGATACGGGCATCGGTATAGCACCGGAGCACATGGAGCGGTTATTTGTACCCTTCACACAGGGAGATCCATCAACGTACCGAAAATATGGAGGTTCGGGTCTAGGGTTAACCATCTGTTATCATCTCGTGAGCTCATTGGGAGGAACTTTGCAAGTAGACAGTGTACAGGGAGAATATAGTCGTTTTTCCTTCGAGTTGGTACTGGATTTGGCGGATACGGAAGAGAATTTCTTCCTTCGCATGTATCCTCAACTGCAGCCTATGATGGGTGCGGCGATCATTGAAGATAATCAACGACTAGGTGAAAGCTTGATTCAGATGATGCATTCCTTTGGTGTTCATGCCGTGTCATATCCTGAACTACCTGAAATAGCAGCAAGTCGTGAGTTTACTTCTAATCAGGATGGAACATATGCGCTATTCATGATTGATATGGACATCATAGAGAGGGGCAACGAGAGGGATTGGAACCGCTTTATTGCAAACATTGATCGGACAAAAGTCAAGGTGCTCGGATATACCCATCCGTTCAGCGAGCATGATATGTGGGAAGAGGGCGATTTAAGCCGTCTAGATATCATGCTTTTCAAACCACTCACACGTTTAGGCTTATTTGAAGCATTGCTTACGCTTCAAGGAAATGGGGCGTCGGAGCAAGAACGAATGGACAATGATCTAGGTGATTCGCCTATACATCATAAAGGACATATTTTAGTTGCAGAAGATCATGAAATTAACCAACTTGCCATACGCGCAACACTTGAACATATGGGGTTTGAAGTCACTTTGGCAGCCGATGGACAAGAAGTCATGAAGAGGCTGGATGAACAGAAATGGAAACTCATTATGCTGGATCTGTATATGCCTGAAATGAATGGGTTCGATACGGCACGGAAAATTCGTCAGATTAGGCAGTATGATCATACGCCGATCCTTGCGCTAACGGCAAATGGGTTAAAAAGCGATTATGAGAAATGTCTTGAAGTGGGAATGAATAGCATCTTACTTAAACCCATTAATGAGCAACAAATCACAGAAAAATTAACAATATGGATCAATCTGAAAGGGTTGAAAGAGATTAGAGGTATGCATGTAGAGCAGGCCATTAACCAGATGGGCGAGAAGCCGCATATCTTACAATATGCGCTTACGAAGTTCAAGGCGGAGTATAGTTTATTTCAGAAAAAGGTGGAGATGCAGCTTCAATACCATCGGCTGGATGATGCGATTCGCAATGTTCATTCACTCAAAGGCGTTGCTGCGAACCTGCATGCCGAAAAGTTATTGAACCATGTTCTTGAACTGGAGACATGTTTAGTTAATCTGTCACCTAGAGCCGATGTGGCTGCACAGCTAGAGCGGGTGCAACAAGAGATTGATATGATCATTGCGTCTTTACCATGGTGAAGCAGCTATAGCGAATAGTTAATATTATGGTGTGAACTTATATCCCACCCCCCAGATCGTGTGAATATATTGGGGGTTTTTTGGGTTGATTTCGATTTTTTTGCGTAATTTGGCAATGTGAACATCGATGGTACGATCATTAATATAAGCATCCAAACCACGGATGGCTTCAATTAAGGCATAGCGACTGTATACTCTGCCTGGATTAAGGACAAAGAGCTTCATAATTTCAAATTCAGAGAACGTAGTTTCAATCTTCCGATGATTGAGCAGAATCGTTCTGCGTTCCAAATCAAGAGAGATTCCCGTCTGCTCCTTAGACATGATGGAGTTGTGATGTATAGCCGTTCGTCGTAGCACAGCTTCTATGCGTGCCTTGAGCTCTTGCATACTAAAGGGTTTACATACATAGTCATCGGCTCCATCGGATAAGGAACGAATTCGTTCAGAGATATCGGTTAACGATGAGATGACAATCATAGGTGTAGTTGTATGCTCTCGAATGAGCAGACAAGGGTTCTTACCTCCCAAGTCGGGGAGCATTAAATCAAGAAGAATGATATCAGGCAGCGCTTGAAGCTGTAGAAGACCATCTCTTGCGTTATCGACACGAATTACGTCATATCCTTCCCCTTGGAGATACAGGGATAATGTGTCACCTAACATATTGTCGTCTTCTATTATAAGCACTTTGGTCATGATGTTCCTTTCTAAAATCCACGATGTGGAAGTGGGCTAACTGTCCTAAATGCACCTTAATCTACCTGATAATCTATACTTACGAGGGGATGATGTCAAGGATGGGATGGACGCTATCCGAAATGTAGTTTTCATTCTAGTTGATTTTAATATTAATTAGAGCCACGCTGGTGTGAGAGTAGCATCAAGTCTGGTTATAATGAGTCTCCGAGGATTCTCGGATCACGCTCCATGAGATGCATGAGCTTCTGTTCAGTAGCTGTATCCGCTGCAGGTGTATAGATGCTACAGCGTAGATCAGAACTGCCATGAATTTGTAAGGAGGTAAGGTCAAATAACATCTTGCCTGCCTTAGAATGTCTAAACTCAATGAGAACGTCAGGGGCACTGCTGACACTACTCTGTGTCCACAGTGTCCGGAAGTCTGGATATTGATCCATCATCTCGTCCAAAAACAAATTATACCATTCATCCTCTACATACTGACCATAATAGGCGCGGAAAATCGCCAGAAACCCGCTAACAAAATGCTCCCAGTTCACAGCAAGTCTACGGAACTCCTTACGTTCAAATAACAGTCGAATCATATTGCGTTGTTCAAGTGGAATGAGGTCAAAATCAATAAATACATGTCTCGCTGCATCGTTCCATCCAACAATGTAACATCGCCGATCAGAGATGATGCTTGGGCAATGCTCCAGATCACGGAGAATCCGTTGCAATGGTGGACTGATCTGCAGTGGTTCTTCCTCTGCAATATGTGCTGCTGCCTGATGCTCCAATGCTAGCGAAAACAAATATTTGCGTTCATCTGGTGTTAACCTGAGAGCCGTCGAGATATTATCCAACACGGAATGAGATACCTGAATATCCCGTCCCTGTTCCAGCCAGGTGTACCAAGTGGTGCTTACTCCGGCTAGTTGAGCTACTTCTTCCCGCCGTAAACCAGGTGTTCTTCGCCGAGTGCCCATAGGCAGACCGACGGATTCTGGCGATATTTTGGCACGCTGGGTTTTCATAAATGAAGATAGAGCTTGAAGCCTAGCGTCATGATTCACGAGTTCACCCTCCATCTAATCCATTATCCTAGTGGTCATTATACTAGGATAAACAACAACTTGTAATAGGATAACACCCATGACAATATTAAATCGAACTTAATTTTGTATACATGCTGGAGGGAAAGAAGATGGAGCGTGTTGTAATTACAGGAATGGGAATTATCTCTCCTTTGGGGAATGAAGTGGAACCATTTTGGAATAGCCTTGTTGAGGGCAAATCAGGAATTTCACTTATTGATACGTATGACATGACACAATATAAATCTAAAATGGCAGGTGTGGTTCGAGACTTTAATGGGGAGCAGCTATTCGGACGTAAAGAGGCTCGCCGTATGGATCGCTTCACCCAATTTGCCGTTGCAGCAGCAGAACAGGCCTTAACGCAATCGGGTCTGGATCTGGAGAAGCTAGAACGAGAGCGAGTAGGTGTATATGTTGGTTCCGGCATTGGAGGAATCCAGACCTTGGTTGAACAAAGCAACCTGCTCACGGAGCGAGGTCCGGGAAGAGTCAGTCCTACCCTCGTACCGATGATGATCTCGAACATGGCGGCATCGATGATCAGCATGAGATTTGGATGTTGGGGGCCAACGCTCTCGCCAGTGACCGCTTGCTCTATCGGTAATACAGCGATTGGAGAAGCTTTTCGGTTAATTCGACATGGCGGAGCTGACGTCATTTTTGCAGGAGGTACAGAGGCTGCTGTGACTGAAGTTGCATTGGCGAGTTTTGCTAACGCAACGGCATTATCTACGCGTAATGAAGAGGTGAAGGCAGCGAGTCGTCCGTTTGATGCAGGTCGAGATGGCTTCGTGATGGCTGAGGGTGCTGGCATTGTCGTGGTAGAATCGTTGTCTCATGCGCTTGCTAGAGGTGCTCATATTCTGGCTGAAATTGTTGGTTATGGCGCGAGTTCAGACGCATACCACATGGTTGCCACCCATCCGGAAGGAAGAGGAGCGTTTTTGGCAATGAGGGCTGCATTAAAGGACGCTCATCTCGAACCTGAGGATGTGGATGTCATTAATGCACATGCGACCAGCACAGAAGCAGGTGATCTTTCCGAGACCCGGGCGATCAAGAAGCTGTTTGGCGAAGCAGCTTATCGGATCCCAGTGACTGCGAATAAATCGATGACTGGACATATGCTCGGTGCGGCTGGTGGTGCGGAAGCGATCTCTCTCATTCAGACGTTGAGACATGGGGTTATTCCACCAACGATTAACCAGGTAGAGCCAGACCCTGAATGTGACTTGGATTATGTTCCTAATGAGGCCAGAGAGGCCGATGTGAAGATCGGGATGTCCAATTCGTTTGGTTTTGGTGGACATAACGCGGTATTAGTGTTTCAAAAGGTTGAGGCTTGAGTTGTTGAATTTCTTCAACCAACTGACGAGATAACGAAACTACGAGACGAAGTAACATTCGGGCAATTAGAAGTAACATTCAAGTAATTAAATGAAAAAAACAGCGTTGCCACACAAGGCAGTCGCTGTTTTTTTGTATGCAAAATTTTCAACCCATGCCATACCGCAATCCATTTTCGGGTGTCATCAGGAGGACATGGAGGGAGCATCTGCTTGTTTCGTAACGGAACCTTTCAACCAGTGAGCACGCCATTTGGATTGCATAACCAGCACTAACAGCATGGATGCCGCAGCGATCAAACTGAGGATGACAAAGCCTGGCGTATACGATTGGTACGAGCTATACAGTTGGCCAAGAATGAGAGGCAGCGCATATCCGCCAAGTCCACCGGCTGCACCAACAATTCCGGTCATGAGTCCAATTTCATTGCCAAACCGTTGAGGAACCAGTTGGAACACCGAACCATTTCCGGCACCAAGACACATCATACCTAGGAATAACATTACGACAACCACAGGAAGTGGAGGGATAAAGGAGACACCTACCAGCATGATACACGCTCCTGTATAGAGGAAGGTTAACATGCGTGTCCCGCCGAGTTTATCTGCCAGATAACCGCCGACAGGTCGGAAGAAGCTGCCTGCAATAACGCAAAAGGTAGTGATATCTGCTGCACGAACAGGTGACAGTCCGTATTGAGTATTGAAAAAGATAGTCAGGTAGTTGCATAATCCAACGAAACCACCAAAGGTTACACAGTAGAATGCGCAGAACACCCAGGCATCTCTTTGCTTCAACAAGCTTCCGTATTGAGATAATTTCTTCGGTTCAGGACGGTTCGGACTGTTACGGGCGAAGATGGAAAAGAGGATAAATACAATCACGATGGGGATAATCGCTAGACCAAATACGACTTCCCAACTGCCAAAGTGCGTAGCTAACCGGTTAGCGAACAATGTAGCGAGAACGGTTCCGCTATTCCCTGCTCCTGCGATCCCCATGGCAAGTCCTTGATGTTCCTTCGGATACCACTGTCCTGCAAGTGGCAAGGCTGCTGCGAATGAAGCACCTGCAACACCGAGCAGAAGTGCGACTACATATAACTGGCTTAGTGATTCTACCCATAACCAGCCTAATAATAAGGGAATAATAGTGACAATCATACCAATCTGAGCCGTTCGTTTCGGGCCAATATAATCGGACATAAATCCGAGTACAAGTCGAAGAATTGAGCCGCCCAGAATAGGGAGTGCCACGAGATTAGCCTTCTCTAGGGGAGTCATCGGATAATCCAAGGCAATGACAACGGCCAGTGGGCCAAGCATACCCCAGATCATAAAGCTGATATCAAAATACAAAAATGCACCAAAGAGGGTAGGTTTATGCCCGCTTTTCCAAAAACTTTTGCTCTCCATCATCCATCATCGCTCCTCATCCATTTGAAAATATTTCTTACACGTGGTGTGTAATCCAATAGAAAAAGGCCACAAATCGTCCAGATCATTGAACGATTTGCGGCCTCTTTGCCGACTGGCGTAACACGTCATTGTGTTTCCGCACCCGATAGGATCACAGCACTGTGATTTTGATTCAAATTATAAAAAAGTATTTTGAGTATGTCAACAAAAATTACATGAGATTTAAAATAACCTAATTTTCAATGCTTTATCTTCTTTTTATGTTAATTATGTTGACATCATTTAAATTTTAACTTAATCTGAATCTAATATGAATTCACACAATGGCGTGTGAAATTCCGGAGGCAACGGTGCCCTTTTCCGAATGATGGAGAAGGGATTTTTCTGTTTTTTTATCAGCGTGTGAACGAGTAGGGGGTAGCTCATGGATAAAAAGAAGCTGGTGGTCATCGGAAATGGTATGGCTGGCGTGAAGTGTATCGAGGAGATCATCGCCATTGCTCCGGATACGTATGACATTGTGATTTATGGTAATGAGCCAAGGCCTAACTATAACCGGATTATGCTGTCCAAAGTTCTGCAAGGTGAGCATACGGTGCAGGATATCATACTTAACGATTGGAGTTGGTATGAACAGCATGGGATCCGGCTTCATACAGGCGAGACGGTTACTAGAATCAACACGCAGACGAAAGATGTAGAGACGGCATCTGGAATGACGGAATCTTATGACATCCTGATCCTAGCAACAGGTTCATCTCCATTCATCCCACCGATTCCAGGTGTAGATAAAGAGAGAGTGATGTCATTTCGAACAGTGGATGACTGTACGCGCATGGCTCAATACTCGAAACAATACGGCAAGGCCGCTGTTATTGGTGGTGGCTTGCTTGGACTAGAGGCTGCTCGAGGGCTTCTGCACCTTGGCATGGATGCGGTTGTTGTTCATAACGCACCGTATATTATGAACCGTCAATTGGATGCTCAAGCCGCGGATATGTTACAGCGGGAACTGGAGAGTCAAGGAATGAAGTTCCTTCTATCGAAGAATACGCAGAAAATTGTGGGCAGATCGCAGGCTCAAGGTCTGGCTTTTACGGATGGTTCGAGGCTAGACGCGGATGTGGTGATCGTGGCTGTAGGTATTCGCCCTAATGTTGAATTAGCTAGACGGAGTGGAATATATACCAATCGTGCCATTGTTGTTGATGACTTTATGCGTACCAGTGTTCAAGATGTATACGCGGTGGGTGAATGTGCGGAGCATCGGGGGATCAGTTATGGACTTGTGGCTCCATTATTTGAACAAGGGAAGGTTCTAGCTCGTACGTTATGCCAGCAGGAAACAGGAGCGTATGCAGGCTCAATCCCGTATTCACAACTGAAAGTATCCGGTGTGGATGTCTTCTCCGCAGGTGACATTAGCGGTGAAGGCATGCAGACAGCCGTGCAGATGCTGGATGGTGTTCAGGGAACCTATAAGAAGGTGCTTATGCAAGCAGGCAAGGTTCGAGGCGCTATTTTGTTCGGGGATACGACGGAAGGAACGGGATTACTCAGTCTTGTTCAACGGGGGGCTGACGTAGCTGAGTTGCGACCACGTGATGGAGAACCTGATCCGGCGGAAAAAGCGGCTGCAGCATTACCTGCACAAGACACGGTATGTGCTTGCAACAATGTTAGCAAATCGGCGATTATGCAGGCAATTCAAGAGCATGGGTTACAGAATGCCGATCAGGTTAAGGAGCGAACGAAAGCATCAGGCTCATGTGGTGGATGTCGTCCGATGGTCGTAGCTCTGGTGAAGCACACACATAATCTCCAGAAGAACGGTAAAGGTGCGAGTACTGCTGTGGATACCCAAGAGGCTCAGGCGGAGCTAGCGGTATGTGGTTGTACAACACTGGGACATGATGGACTCAAGAGCGCGATGGAAGAGATATTCCGTGATCAATTTTCTTCAGTTGGGTTGATATTGGATACTCAACGTGCAATCGATTGGGAGTCAGAGAAGAATGGGTTGCTGCAAAAACTGAGCTGGGAAACAGCATCGGGATGTGAGGTTTGCGAACCAGTACTTCGTTATTATGCACAAGTACTAACACGCGGAGTTACGGGCATGGACTTTAAACCTGAATGGGGTGTTTACGGGGCAGAGCAAGCTCATGGAACTACGGTGTACAGTGATGACATTATGTATGATGCTCTTTCGGGGTCTGATGCGAGTGGACTCTTGACGGATCGACTTCGCCTGGCATGGAGAGGTATGGCGATGCCTGCTCCAGTTAGGATTGCAGTAGCTGCAAGGATGGGGTCACCTCTTAGTCCTGTTGTTCAAGATCTAGGTCTGCAAGCTTCTCCGGCTGGTTGGGAGGTATATGTTGGCGGGCATGCAGAGCATCCGGTGAAGCAAGGTGGGTTGTTGGGGCTTGCGGAATCGGTGGAGGATGCGGTGAGACTGGGCTCGGCGTGTCTCCAGTGGTATCGTCAGACAGCACAGTTTGACGAACCGATGTGGGCGTGGTCGGAGCGGCTAGGATTCATGTCGATCCGAGAGACGCTGCTGGATTATCAGTTGCAGGGCGAGCTGGTGAACAGAAAGAACGCCGAGATGGCGAGTGCCTCATATGCTCGGGACGTAGTTTTATCAGATGGAAGGACGGCTGTGCAAGGTCAGAAATGATGTGAACTATCATTTTAGTGGAATGGCGGGATGAGGATGACACCATCTATGAATGCGGAGAAGACAGCTTCAATGCTCCAGGTACAGGAAACGCAGTGTCCCTATTGCAGTGTGCAATGTAAGATGACAGTGCGTGAAGTGGCTAGGTCGGTTACAGGTGAACGTCGAGCGGAATACATCGTCGAAGGGGTTCCGAATAAGGCTTCACAAGGACGGCTGTGCGTCAAAGGCATGAATGCACATCAACACGCGCTCAGCAAAGAACGTTTGTTGCATCCACTAATCCGTCGGGATGGTGAACTTGTAATCAGTTCATGGAGCGAGGTAATAGAGTTCATTTCGGAACGGTTCAGCCATCTGCAAGAGAGTTATGGAGCAGACACACTTGGTGTGTATGGTGGGGGCTCTCTTACCAATGAGACGGCTTATTTACTCGGCAAATTCGCGAGGATTGGTTTAGGAACGAAGTACATCGACTATAACGGACGGTTCTGTATGTCGGCAGCGGCTTCGGCTGGCAGTAAGGTGTTTGGCATGGATCGGGGACTAACGTTTCGTTTATCGGACATTCCGCTCGCACGTTGTATTGTGCTGGCCGGTACGAATATTGCCGAATGTCAGCCCACACTCCTTCCTTACTTTAATGAGGCAAAAGAGAATGGGGCATTTATTATCGTGATTGATCCACGCAAGACTACAACTGCAGGGATCGCCGACCTCCATTTACAAGTTAAACCGGGAATGGATGCGTTGTTGGCAGATATCATGATGAAACTAATTATAGATGCAGGCGATGTAGATCATCATTTTATAGGGGATCGAACTCACGGGTTTGAACAGTTACAGCAGGAACTGGCGGAGATGGATCTGGAGCAGGCCGCCGCCAAGTGCGGCATTGAGCTTGAACAGATTCGTCAGGCTGCACTTGCTTATGGTCAGGCGGATACCGCAATGGTTATGACTGCCCGTGGGGTTGAACAACAGACCGATGGACATATGGCGGTTCGCCATTTTCTGAATCTGGTGCTGGCGACAGGCAATATTGGTAAACCTGGCTGTGGTTATGGCGCAATCACTGGTCAGGGTAACGGTCAAGGTGGTCGGGAGCATGGTCAGAAAGCCGATCAGTTGCCAGGTTATCGTTCGATTGAAAATGAACAAGATCGTACCTATGTTGCATCCGTGTGGGGTGTGGACCCAGCGAGTTTGCCGGGAAAAGGGGTCTCTGCTTATGAAATGATGGAACTGGTTCATGATCAGAAAATTCGTGGTCTATTCGTCATGGGGTCGAATCCAGTTGTATCCAATCCGAATGTACGCTTGGTGGAAGAAGGTCTGCGTAAGCTGGATTTTCTAGTCGTGGCAGATATGTTTCTCTCCGATACAGCACGGATGGCTGATGTGGTGCTACCCGTTACAGCGTATCTGGAGAACGAGGGGACTTTAACGAATCTGGAAGGCCGTGTTCTGCTTCGTGAGCAGGGGGTACCGGCACCAGGTGAGGCGCTTCATGATTGGGACATCTTATGTCGCATCGCTGCGGAGATGGGCAAGGCTTCGTATTTTCAATTCCAGTCTGCCGAGGAGATCTTCAATGAACTGCGAGAAGCCAGCCGGGGAGGAATTGCTGATTATTATGGAATCACGTATGAACGTCTACGTCACGAAAAAGGAATCTACTGGCCTTGTCCGTCACTGGAGACCACAGGCGAAGGATTAGTATTTGCTGAACGCTTTGCTCACGCCGACGGCAGAGCTTCCTTTACCGCTGAAGCGAGTCCGGGTTGGGATGAAGTATCCCGAGAATTCCCACTAATTCTTACGAATGGACGTGTGCTTCCGCATTATCTTACCGGCGTACAGACGCATCGAAGCCCGACGCTTGAAGCTCGCGAGCTGGAGAACTTTGTTGAGCTTCATCCGGTTACGGCTGCCCGTCATCGTATTCGGGATGGTGAATGGGTGGAGGTTCAATCCGTGTATGGCAGTTTCTCGGTACGAAGCAGGGTGAAGGAGCATATCCGTGAAGATACGTTGTTTGTACCGATGCACTGGGGCGGTATTCAGAATGTGAACAGAGCTACAAGACCTGAGCTGGATCCGTATTGTCGGATGCCTGGCTTCAAGACGGCAGCGGTTACGATTCGTCCTTTGCGTTTGGTATGATATACACTTTTGTGTAAATGAAGTGGAGGTTTCCTCGTAAAGAGGGGACCTTCTTTATTTTTGCTATGCTTGTGAGCTAGTTCATAGGTTTCATATAAAACATGAGAAATGACTCATGTATGTGAAGAAAGATTTGGTTATCATACTAAATAGGGGCACATATGTACGTATTTTTTTGATTTTGATAAGGGAGTCTCGTAATCTAGCTCTGTAATTGGCACTCAAGGGCCGATCAATGAGATAATGGATATATTTAATAGATAAATTGAACTAGCAATTTACACAAGAACGGAGAGGACAGAAATAACGTGAAGAAGCGTAGCGTTCGCCTTTATCCCCGGATTTTCCCCATTGGAAAGGGAATCAGAAAAATCTGGGGATAACAGCGATCGAAGGGTTATTCTGTCATCGGAGTGGTCAGTGTAAATATTTATAGTTCATTTATAGGAAGGGGGAGACGGAGTGAATGTATGGGTCACGGTCAAGAGTCTGGGCAAACGAAAGCCTGCTCTCGCCAAACAAGCTACCGAACTTCCGGAAACAACGGGCACGCTGAGACAACTTATTAGCAATATGGTTACGCTGCAAATACAGGCGCTTGAGGATAAGAAAAGCCAAGTAGAATGGCTCGCATACCTCATGCCTGAAGAGATTGAATCCCAGGGAGCCGCGGGGAAAGTGGGCTTTGGAGCGGTTAATCATGAAGGGGTTCCTGAGCTGCAGCAGGCGATCGAAACGGCCGTGTTAGCACATGAAGATGGTTTATATAAAGTGTTTGTTAATGAAGAAGAAGTACATCAGTTGGATGAACCGTTAACGCTGCGTGAGGGTGATGAACTGGTCTTTATCCGCTTTACCATGTTAGTAGGTCGTTTGTGGTAGGACGTATCTAAAGGAGGAGAATTGCATGAATCAGCAAGAGCAGGAACAGGTATATCTGAATGGGTTACGGGAAAAGGCAGCATCTTTGCCAGAAGAACAGCATGAGCTAGCAACTTATGTTGTAGAACTGGCTGGGTTGGGTTATTTGCGTGAAGACGAAAAGCTCTATTTAAATATGCGACATACATTACTACAACTGGCGGCAGACACTGGTCGTCCATTGTTCCAGCCTATTCTAGACATACTGGAGCATGTGGCAAGTGAGCAACTATGTGCACGGTTCCGTTATATTGCGGAGCAAGCGCCGAAGTATCCATACAGCAGTAACTATGAACGCAGACCGTTCCGTACAGCTGATCCTGTACTGCATATGGGTCAAGTATTACGCAAGCTAGTCGGGCTGTTCCGTATGGAGCTTCGCGCATTCTCTCTGACCGAATATGTGTCGCTTCGTGAGTACAAGTTCGATTATCAATACGAAATCCGATGGGTGCTCCCCGATTGTATTGCTTATGAGCTGGATCATGATCACGGCGAGATGAAGCAGGCATTACATGACATCATCTATGGAGACAACCAGAACGTACTGTTAAGCGGCGAGATGATCAAAGGCATTGTACTGAGTAACCAGGCCGAAGCGTATCAGATGGTGGGTGAACTACTGGTTGCTGCAAGACTGCAGGAGGGACTGCGGCAGAGTATCGTTGAGCGTATGGATGAAGGTACGATTGAGGCTTATATATACATATTAAAAATTATCATCGACAACAATCTGATCCGGTTCAGCTCGGTGGTGCGTGCACTTGCTGTCTGGACAGGTATTGGTATAGAGGCGGCGAATCAGCGCGTTGCGACCCAACTCATAACACAGGCTTACGAGGCTCTTGTTGATTCTGAAGTACGCGCAGCATGGCAACTGGAAGATAACGCAAATAAGCTGTTTATTAGTCTCTGGGCTACCGCAGTAATTGAAGAGAATGAACTGGGAGCCAAGGTGATCCAGATCATGGATCAAGGCCAATTATATCAACAAATTGTGGCTCAATATGTGCTTGCGAACAGCCAGAACCGAGAGCTTCGATTGATTCTGGCGCGTCAGTATCTTGGCGGACATGACACGGAACTCATGCACTGGATTGTTCAAAATTACGATGCGATGTACACCTATGATTGGGGTCGTTTTGACGATGGAGACCAACAGCGTAGGGTGCATGTCTGGCCACTTCCTGTATTTTCAGATAAAGCTGTACGGCGACGGGATTTTGACATATTCAAGCAGATGTTAGAATTCATTCCTCAGGCAGGAGCCGGAGGGCCGTCAGGTGTTCTTGAATTTGTTCAGTATCGCATTGATGTGGATGATGTTGTGAAGAAGATGCTCTATTTAGCAGCCTACGATATGGATTCGGAATGGATTAGCGAAGTGGTTGCGTTAAAAGACAAGCTCAGCCCCGATCTGAGAGGGGAGCTTCTAACTTTATTTTTACAAGATCCGAATCAGGAGGTTCAACGCCAGTTTATTCTAGATAGTTTATCAGATAAAAGTATGACGAACCGTGAAAGTGCGCTAGTGAAGCTGAAGAAGCTTACCTTGACGACAGACGAAATGAAGCAACTTGAGGCTTTGCTCAAACTGAAGACTGGTTCACTACGCCAGAAGGTTATACAGGTGCTGCTGCTTCAACCTGTTGATGAGCTTGAGAGTGCATTGAAACGGCTTCTGACTGCCAAAGGTGAATTGCAGCGACTAGGTGCGCTTGAGTTGTTGACAGAGATTGCATCCGATCCGGAGCGAACATCACAACAAAACCAATTGCAGCCATTAGCAGAGCTAATTACAGCGCCGTCAGCCAAGGAGCAGAAATTGCTGGATAAGCTGAACGAGCAGAATAGTCAGTATACCGCTGCGAATGGATTTGGTTTGTTCGACCCTTCACGGGAGCAGCCTTTGCTTGAGGAGCAGCGTGATTTTGGGAGCTTTAATGTGAAGGAGATGTTCCGCCTTTCCTTGGAAAAGGCGGAACAATTCCTTGGTGCGCTTGATGCGTTGGTGCATGAACATAGAGATGTGGAATATGAAGTGGAGTATTACGCAGGCTACAAAGAAACACTTCTGGTTGGTGCTAACCTGCGCGCGACGGTTCCTTATACGCAACGTAATGAAATGCCTTTAATGGAGCAATTCCCGTTACATGAGGTGTGGGGGAATTTCATTCAGCATAACGGACTAGATCACCAGGAATTGCTACAACTCGTTTTCAGCATGCGGTTCCACGATTTGAATAAAAATTTGGACGACCATTACAGCTATTACAGTCAGGCATATGAATATGATGAGCTGCGGAAGATTCCGTTGCTGGAGGGTTGGCGCAAGGAGTTTGCAGAGCAGATCTACCCTTTAGCTTATTTAAAAGAATTGAAGGAACTGTTTAAGAAATTGACGTATTCCGAGCAAGTGGAAGCGATTGTTACAGCTGCTTTTGAGGATAGCAACAAGGCGGATACGTTCGAGATAGCTGAGAAGGCGTGGGCATTTATTATAGCGAGTATGCCGGAGGAACAGCTGGAGAAGGAAACGGGTATGCTCCATATCTTAACTGGTCCATGGAATTATCTCGTACGTGGTAGAATCCATGATGACAATAGCTTCAAGCGTTATTTCCAGACAGCCTATCAATTGAAGCACCTGGTCAAAGATACACATCCGTTAAACTTGTTATCTCTGGAAGACTTCTTACGTGCTTACAAACTTGAGTTAATTGACGATCAGGAGATTTATCAACAGTTGTTGACGGGTGCAGATCGCCATGGCTTTATCCGAGATTTAACGTATAGCCGTACCGAGGGTGTTGCGGATGATCCAACACTGGTTCATATACGGGATACCGTTGTTAACCGTATTGTAGAGATTGAATTAACGCGGGGTGAGCTATCTACAGAAGTTAGCACCCTTGCGATGAAGCTTGATCGAATTGAAGGCATGGAGCACTGGGTGCATCTTGTCTCCGCAATGGATCAGGACACCTTCGTTCGTGGTTATATTTATGGTTACGGGAATAACACAACACGTAAAGAAACATTCAGCTATCTGATTCAGAAATGTCATCCAAGAGCTGGTGAGAATGAGGAACTTCTGCGTGAGCTGCTTGAACGGTATCCAATTAAGGAGAAGAAATTACTTGAGGCAGCGATGTACGCACCGCAGTGGATGGAAATTGTGGCGAAATATCTAGGCTGGGAAGGGCTGCGTAGCGCAGCATGGTACTTCCATGCCCACATTAACGAGAGCTTTACGGCAGAAAAAGAAACGATTGTGGCGCATTATTCTCCAATCTCACCACAAGAGTTCAATGATGGTGCATTCGATATTGCTTGGTTTGAGGAAGCGTACGCGGCAGTGGGTGAGGAACGTTTCAACCTGTTATATGATTGTGCCAAGTATATATCAGGTGGAGCCAATCATCGCAGATCACAATTGTTCGCAGATGCTGCTCTAGGGAGATTACGCCTTGAGGATATGCGGAAGTCTGTTGAAGAGAAGCGTAACAAGGATCATTTGTTGACATACAGTCTGATTCCACTTGCTGAGGAACGGGAGCAAGACCTACGGGAACGGTATGACTTCATTCAGAAGTTTCTAATGCAGAGTAAACAATTTGGAGCACAGCGACGGGCTAGCGAGGGAGCTGCATCCCAGATTGCGTTGGGTAATCTAGCTCGAAATGCAGGCTACGCCGATATCACACGTCTGATCTGGGATATGGAAGCACGCAAGCTGGATGAGATGAAGTCTTATTTTGAGCCCCATGAACTGGATGAGACAACGACAGCGCAATTGGTTATTGATGAGGAAGGACAGCCTGATCTCGTCTTGATCAGTAAAGGGAAAACACTCAAGTCTGTACCTGCAAGGTTTAAGAAGGATGGATATATCACTGAATTGAAGGAGTTAAAATCAGACCTGGTGCAGCAGTATCGCAGAGCTAGACAGGAGCTTGAGCGCTCCATGACATCAGAGACTGCTTTTACCCGTGAAGAGATTACGAGTCTGTTCCAAAATCCAATTCTTCGACCTTTAGTGAGCAACCTTATATTCAAGAATGGTGAATATGTAGGTCGATTCGATTCATTGACAGGTGGCCTGATTAGCGTGGATCAGGAAGGCTCTATCCACCCGCTGACAGATCAAGATGAGCTGTTGATTGCACATGCGTTACATCTGTACAACAGTGGTCAATGGAGTACGTTCCAACGTGATCTATTCACCCGTCAGGAGCGGCAGCCATTCAAGCAGGTATTCCGAGAGTTGTATCTGCCTAATGAGGATGAACTGGCGAATGGTACTGTATCCCGGCGCTATGCTGGATATCAGATTCAAACCCAAAAGACTGTGGCTCTGCTCAAAGGACGCCAGTGGACAGTAAGCTATGAAGAAGGTCTACAGAAGGTGAGTTATGAGCATAACCTGATTGCCAATCTGTATGCGATGGCAGACTGGTTCTCCCCGGCTGATACGGAGTCACCTACGCTGGAGACGGTTCAATTCTATGATCGCAAGACGTATAAGCCTGTAGCATTACAAGATGTTCCACCGATCTTCTTCTCTGAGGTTATGCGTGATATTGATCTGGTTGTGAGTGTTGCACACGTGGGCGGAGTAGATCCAGAAGCAAGCTTGACAACAATTGAGATGCGTCATGTAATCGTCAATGAATCTCTGCGTTTGCTGAAAATAGACAATGTTCGTTTGGACGGGAATTATGCGCGTATTGATGGTGAGCTGGGAGAGTATGCTGTTCACCTAGGTAGCGGTAATGTGTTCAAACAAGCGACAGGAGCGCTTCACATTATACCGGTGCATAGTCAGCACCGTGGACGTATCTTCTTGCCTTTCTTGGATGAAGATCCAAGAACTGCGGAAATTCTATCCAAGATTATGCTGCTGGCCGAAGATAAGAAAATTAAGGATCCTCAGATCCTTGCCCAATTGCAGAATTAGAATGATATATAGATAAAACGAAGAGTGTTACCGTCCTCTCCGTTCCCGTGTAAAAGGTTTAGTTCAATCTATATAGGCTGACGTAGTATAAAAATCCATAGCCGGAGTACCTGTTAAAGGGGACTTCGGCTACTTCTCTATGTTCTTATTTATGAAGTCTATGTGGTGTATCCGGTTTCAAAATGACTTTGGACCCAGGGTCACCACAACTCCTTCCTGATATTGATAATTAATTGTATAAACTAGGAGAATGCAAGTGGGCCTATAAGACTGTTTTTAAAAGTGAATATTTTGTACAAAAATTGTTACGGAAATGTAATTAATTCGTTTTCTTATGCTGTTAAATGCATTTTAAATCATGTGATTCATAAGAACTAGTAGTCGTTTATCCAGCCGATTTCCATATTTAAGGGGATGCAATCTCGTCGTGGGTCAGCTATCGTAAGAAAGCGAAATCGCTCGCTGGCTTGTAAGCGATGGTTGCTCAACGTAAGATGCAAGGCTTACCTGAATGCTTGAAGAGCTGGGCACACCCCAGTTTGCATTCCCTTGTATACATGTATTCAAGCGTGTAGACAAGACAAATGATCAAGAGAGAAGGAGAGCGCAACATGAACAGAAGACTCAATCTAATTTTCCTCAAACGATGGTTTATGGTGTTAATCATCGTGGCGGTTGCGGCTATGCCGTTGCACGCCTTCGCCGCAAAATCTGGGGCAGATCGCCCATGGATGAACCCATCCTTGACTGCGGAAGAACGTACCGAACTGCTACTTCAAGCGATGACGCTGGAAGAGAAGGTTGGTTTTGTGACAGGTAAAGTGAATAACTATTATGGTTTCTATAATGATGGTCTGGAGCGTCTGGGTATTCCTGCACTACAGATGGCTGATGGGCCAGCAGGTGTGCGGGTGGCAAACCCGGATGTTCAGGACAAAAAGTCCACGGCATTGCCTGCGCCAATTGCTCTGGCAGCATCCTGGGATACGGATCTAGCCAAGAAATACGGTGATCTGATCGGACAAGAAGCTCATGATACTACACATAATGTAGTGCTTGGCCCTGGACTGGATATTGCACGTACACCGTGGGGATCCCGTAACTTTGAATCACTGGGTGAGGATCCGTTGCTCGCTTCTGGTATGGGAGCAGCGTATGTGAACGGAATTCAGAGCAATCCTGTGATCGCGACAGCGAAACATTACCTTCTGAACAATCAGGAGACAGAGCGATTTACCACCAATGCAACAGCAAGCGAGCGTGCGATACAAGAGGTGTATGCACGACCGTTCAAGGCTGTGGTAGAACAAGCCGATCTAGGATCAGCCATGTGTTCATTTAACCAGGTGAATGGTACATATGCTTGTGAGAACCAAGAGCTGCTGACGAACATACTGAAGGATCAGATTGGCTTCAAAGGCTTCGTGATGAGTGATTATGGTGCCAACTTCAGTACGGTTGAATCTGCTAATGCCGGACTCGATCTGGAAACACCAGGTGAGCCGTACGGTAAATGGGGAAGTAAGCTGCTGGAAGCCGTGAACAAAGGCGAGGTCAGCGAACAAACCATTGATGAAAAGGTTAGACGTATTCTGCTTCAAATGTTCGATAAAGGGCTGTTCGATAAGCCTGTAACGAATACAAGAATCAATGCGAAGGCAGATGGGGCAAAAGCTCGTCAGTTTGCAGAAGAGAGTATGGTTCTGCTGCAAAATAATGATGATATGCTGCCACTCTCCGATAACAAGCTGAACTCCATTGCTGTAATCGGTCCGGATGCAGATACAGCATCTGCAGCTGGAGGCGGAAGTAGTTTGGTTAACCCAACGTATACCGTGAGTCCATTGGAAGGCATTCGTAAACGTGCCGGAAAAGGCGTTGATGTGAAGTATGCAGCGGGAACAGACCCTGTTTCGGCAGGGGATGCATTTAATGGTCCATCTGCGGTACCGTCTACCATTTTGTCTCCAGCTAATGCTCAGAAGAGTGAGCAGAACTACGGGACAGATCAAGCAGAATTCGGCCTGCATGCAGAATACTGGACGAATAAAGACATGGAAGGTGACCCTGAACTTGTTCGCACAGACAATCAGGTCAACATGAATCTTGGGTTTTACAACTATGAAGGCTTCAATGCACAGTCTTCTAAACTTCCAGTGACACCGACCAAGTTTAACAGCAAAATGTCTGCGCGTTGGACAGGTGCAATTACAGCACCGAAGACGGGTGAATATCAGCTATCTCTAACGAGCTTAGGCTCTGCAAAATTGTATGTGGATGATCAGCTTCTTGTGGATAACCAGGGTGCTACTCTAAGCACAACGAAGAAAGGCATCACTTTGCAAGAAGGAGAGTCCCATAATATTCGCATTGAATATCGCACGGATTTCCCGGTACAGTCGAATCATGATATGGGAGCGCAGGTTCGTTTTGGCTGGGAAGCACCAGATGATGCAGTGGATGCCAAGATGCAAAAAGCTGTTGAACTGGCTAAAAAGTCAGACGTGGCGGTTGTTGTAACACGTACGTATGACAGTGAAGGTTATGTAGACCGTTCCGATCTAGAACTGCCTAACAACCAGGAGCAGTTGATCCGCAAGGTTGCGGCAGCCAATCCGAAGACAATTGTAGTACAGATGAGTGGGCGAGCTGTCGAGATGGATTCTTGGCAAAAAGAAGTGCCATCCATTGTACAAGCTTGGTATGCTGGTCAGGAACAAGGAAATGCTGTTGCTAGGGTATTGTTCGGGGATGTGAATCCTTCAGGTAAGCTACCTGTAACGTTCCCAGCAGATGACCAACAAACGCCAGTATCAACTGCAGCGCAGTTCCCTGGTGTAAATGGAGTAGGAAACTATTCGGAGGGAATCTTTGTAGGGTACAAAGGATATGAAAAGCAGGGACTGACACCCGCATTTGCGTTTGGTCATGGTCTGTCATATACAAGCTTTGATTACCGCAATCTGCATGTGAAGAGCAATGGCAAGGGAGATAACGCAAAGGTAGAAGTGTCTCTCAACCTGCGCAATACAGGCAAACGTTCGGGTGCCGAAGTGGTTCAAGTATATGTAGGCAATCTGCCAACAAAAGTAGAGACACCAGACAAACAGCTTGCTGGTTGGGCTAAGGTAGATCTCAAAGCAGGTAAACAGCAACGTGTAAACATTAAGCTGGATCGCAGTGCCTTGTCTTATTGGGATGAGAAGTCGAATGAATGGATTATGCCTAAGGGTAAAGTATCTATCTATGTCGGTAGCGCTTCGGATGATGTCCGTCTGACAGGCAGTGTGAATATCGGAAGTCCTTCAGGTAAATAACAGGTAACAGAAATATCAGTCGTGGCCTTAGGGCCGCGGCTTTTTCTACAATAAGATCTGACAATCCTGACTGCAATATGATTGGAGAATTCCGAGTAGACAGGATAAGGAGTGTGAAAAAGATGAGAAGAGTGCTTCCGCGGAACAAGCTGGGAGGTGGGATAAAACTTATTATCATATTCGCCATATGCATTATATTATTGCTGGTATGGCTTGTATTACGTAACCTCAGAGAAGAACCCGTTCCACCCTCTGTAGATCAGACGCAAGCCGAGGTGGAGGCGTGGTTGACTACAGGGGATCAGCAACACTTGCTCGCCCCGCAGCAGCCCATTCCTTTACTTCAAAGTGAAAGAACTAGCTCATCCTCATGGGAAGACACTATAAGCATTAATCCTGAGAAGACCTATCAAACGATGGATGGGTTCGGGGCAGCCATGACAGGATCGTCCGCACATCTCATGAACCAACTCCCACAAGAAAAGCGGGAACAGTTGCTTCATGATCTGTTTACCTCCGAGGGACTAAATATGGATATGGTCAGGCATACCATCGGGGCTTCCGATTATTCGGTGGATGCGTCTGGTGCACCTGCAAGCTATACCTATGATGATGTGGAATCAGGAACAGATTACGCAATGGAACATTTCTCGATTGATCAGGATCAGGAGGTTGTAGGTATGTTGCAACAGGTGATCGGATTGAAGCCACATATGAAAATCATGGGCACACCATGGACAGCACCAGCATGGATGAAATATGGCGAGAAAACCTTACACGGTTGGTATTTGAATTATGAAGATCCGCAGGTATATGAAGCTTACGCACAATATTTTGTGAGATATATTCAAGCCTACCAAGACAAAGGGCTGCCCATCTATGGAGTTACGCTCCAGAATGAACCGGGATTCACCTCTCCGAATTATCCCAGTATGAGTATGGGGGCTGAAGAACAGGCACATTTTATACGTGATTACCTCGCTCCGGCGCTACGAAAGGCAGAGCTAGACACCCGAATCCTTGCGTATGATCACAATTGGGATGAAGGTGTAGAATATACCGATCAGGTTCTAGGGGATAAACAGGCTGCCACCTATATTGATGGCTCGGCTTTTCATTGTTACGCTGGTGATCCTTCTGCCATGTCGGAGGTACATGATCGTTTTCCGGACAAGTCTATTTATTTCACGGAATGTAGTGGAGGAGCGTGGAGCCCTGATTTTGGCGAAAATCTGAGCTGGCAAATGTCCAACCTTATGATTGGTGCACCGCGAAACTGGGCGCAAAGTGTGTTGCTCTGGAACATCGCATTAGATCCACAAGGTGGACCAACCAATGGTGGCTGTGAGAATTGCCGTGGGGTCGTCACCATTGATCCAGAGAGTGGCAAGGTAGATCAAAATGTGGAGTATTATGCACTAGGACATATCAGTAAGTATGTGCGCCCTGGAGCGGTAAGAGTGGATTCCAATCAGGAGAAAGGCAAGCTGGAGAATGTTGCTTTTCGCAATCCGGATGGAACGATGGTACTGGTTGCAGCTACTACGGGAGAAGAAGATGTCTCGTTCAAAGTGGTGATAAATGGAAAGGAATTTCACTACAGCTTGCCTGCAAAGTCAGCCGTAACCTTCCGCTGGAAAGCGGTCTAAACGTCGGCGAATAGTTGCCTTAAATGTTGTACTCAGGTACTGGTTGTAGGCTCGGCATGTTACAATAATAGTCAGTTCAACAGTTTCTTTCGTAATGGGGTGCATTCAAGATGCTTATCGTTTCATATCGTGAACAAGATCATGAGCAGTTGGTTCGGATCTGGGAGAGCGCTGTTCAAGCAACGCATACGTTTTTGGAAGAGTATCACATTCAGTTCTATCGAGACATGGTAGGTGAAATACTAGAGCAACGGCAAGTTGAGATATGGGAAGTGCTAGATAAGGAGCAACAACCTATCGGCTTTATCGGGTTACACAATACTTTTATTGAGATGTTATTCGTCGATCCAAGTCAGCATGGACAGGGAGTAGGGCGTCTGCTGATCGAGCATACCATCAAACTCAAAGGGCACCATCTCAAGGTGGATGTGAATGAACAGAATGCTGGAGCAGCGCAATTTTATGAAAAAATGGGATTTGTACAGATCGGTCGCTCTGAACTTGATGGATCCGGCAATCCGTTCCCGCTGCTGCATCTGGAGATTTCATAAATGCACGATATAAAAACTCAAAAATAGCAAAAAACCATCTCAAACAACTTATGAGATGGTTTTTGCTATTTTTAAATTCCGTGCTTAATAATTGTACACGTCCTTGGATGCTTGTCTGCTGACTTGAGGAAGCAATCTATTTCGCAGTTTAGGTCAGTGTGTTAGTGAGTTTCCTCATCTAAGAATGGTTTGTTCACGGTGTAATACATAAAGCCCATTAAGAATACACCGCCGACCAGATTGCCCAGTGTGACTGGAACCAGATTGTGGAGTACGCCTCCAAACGAAATAGTCCCCGGATGATTCAGCACCAGAGCAATCGCAAAGGTACACATATTAGCTATGCTATGTTCATAGCCCGAGATGAAGAAACAGAAGACAAAGAGCATCATGGCGAACATTTTGGCGCCGTTTTCTTTCATGAACATTGGAACGAAGAATGCTAGACATACCAGCCAGTTACATAGAATTCCTCGGAAAAACAGTTGCATCGTAGGAGCTTCCATTTTATGTTCAACCACACTAAGCAGGAAGCCATTGACTTGAGCTGAATCAAACAAACCGGTGAGATAGATCAATAGGGCAAATACTGCAGCACCCATGAGGTTCCCGCTGTAGCTTGCAATCCATAGCTTCACCACTTCAAGCCAGCGCAGCTTCTTGCGTAGTGCAGCATACGTATAATAGAACGTATTGCCTGTAAACAGGTCACCGCCACCGTAGGCAATCAGGATGATGGCTGCTCCAAACGTTATTGCCGCCATTGGGTATGTAAACGGGGATTGTTCCATATAGAAGAAGTTCCCTGTCTTAAATGCAACGATTACCCCAAACCCGATGAACATACTCGCCAACATCGAGCGTGCGATATAGCGCATTACGCTTTGTTTGAAAATCTTGTGTTTCTTCAAGGCTAAACTCTCAACATTCCGCAAACCTTCCGTTTCCATAATCATCCTCCAGTGACTAAGTTGTGTGAATTCATAAACTTACCAATCTCGCCAAGTTCTTTCCATTATAACGAATTTTTAGATAGAGGCACGTTATTTCAAAAAAAGAATATCTCTAAAATTAAATTTATTTCAGACCCATTATTAATAAAAAAAATAAACCCTGCATCCATCTTCAATGTTAAATGAGATTTCGAAAAATCACGTTGGAGAAGCTCCTTTAAATTGGAACTACTGTTAGCATTTCTGTTCAGAATTTGTTCAGAACATCCTGATAAGCTATGTGCCGAAAACGAGTTTCTTTGGGAGGAAACGTACATGAATCAGGATTGGAAAAAAGTGTTGCTGACTTCGGTTATAGTGGGCATGCTGTCGAGTACTCAACTCGCTAATGCAGCAGATCTAGCAGGGGGAGCACAGGGTCAGACAACATCGGTTTTTACCGATCAAACGGAGATTCGTTCCACTTCGCTGCAAGCGGTGCAGGAAGCGGTTAATCAAGGGTTAATTTCAGGCTACCCGGATGGATCATTTCATCCACGCCAGCATTTGACTCGCAGAGAGATGGCTGTATTGTTAGCCAAAGCATCACAGTTAACCATTCAAGAAACATTGAATACTGGGGTCAAAAATTCAGATTGGGCTACGCCTTATATTGAAGCCATCCAAAAAGCAGGATGGATGACTGGAGATAAATCCGGGAACTTCCGTGCCAATGATCCGATTCGTAGGGAAGAGCTTGCATCGATATTGGTAAGAGTCACAGGAACACAAGGTGCCAAAGGCGGCCAAGAACAGACGCTTTCGGACGAAGCTACAGTGAGTGGTTGGGCCAAAGAACAGGTACATACAGCATTGAAGCTGGGCTTGTTGGATTCAAGTGAGGGCAAGTTTGAATCCAAGGCCTATGTGGAACGGCAAGATATTGCCAAAGTTTTGGTAGACGTATTTCAGACGGGAGAGCGGACAGCCTCGTTAACAAAATTAGACGGCGATGTTGCCTACGTTGATGGACGTCCTTTCGTCATTAGCAAGGAATTGCAAAGCATTTTGAATGACAAAAACCAAGCAGCACTACAGAACGCTGTTATCACGTATGACGCACGCACACGTAATTTATCTTCTGTGTCAGAAATTCAGGTTACCCAGACAGGTACGGCTAAAGATTCCGTCACTTTGGATCTGAAAGGAACCTTCTATCAAGGGACTGTTTCCGTGTCAGCAGATCACGTTGTTTTGAAAGCCGATACATTGTCCCGGGTTATTTTGAAACCAGGTGTAGCCTCAATCACGATTGATGGCGATATCAACTCTGTAACGGTAGATACAATGGACAAGGTGACTGTTCTCGGAACTGGCACGTGGAAAGAAATTGTGCTGAAAGATGTGAAGTCTCTTATTCAACTGCCTACGAGTGTAAAAACAGACAAAGTTACGCTTCCACAAGGCGGAGTAGCCTCACAGATCATTCGCAATACGCCTTCTGCGAGTGCACCATCCAGTAATCAGGGTACAAGCACTGCGAGTGCAGGTTCATCTGGTGGATCGTCATCGCCATCACCAGTACCACAGCCGCAACCACAACCGGAACCACAGCCGCAACCACAACCGGAACCGCAGCCAGAACCACAACCAGAACCACAACCAGAGCCGCCTGTTGTTGTACCTCCGATTCCGGAAAATCAAGCGCCTGTTGTCAAAGCCACTATTATGAATAGAACGGTGATTGTGGGAAGTCTTGTCCAACAAATTGATCTTACAACTGTATTTTCCGATCCGGATGAGGATGAATTGAGTTATGAGATTACGGAGATCAATCAGGGCATCGCTAGTGCAAGTATCCAGGGCTCAACATTAGGAATTTCACCTATATCAGTGGGGACTACAGCGGTTAATGTAGAAGCTACGGATGGCAAAGGAGGTAGTGTAACGGCATCTTTTAATTACGTGGTTATGCCAGTTCTCTTACCACCAGTACCGCCGATCCCACCAATCACCATTCCGCCAATTATTATTCCACCGATCAATATACCATTGCCTCCTTATGTGTTAAAAACACTGGACACAGTGAATGTTGATATGGGCACAGTGAGTAAACCGGTTCAATTGACAGGTGTGTTTGGTGATATAAACGGAGACTCCCTCACGTATACGGCAGTTTCTTCTGACCCGTCAGTAGTAGAGACAAGTGTGCAAGCCGATACGTTGACGTTAAATTTCAAGGATAAAGCTGGTTCAGCGACGATTACAGTGAAAGCTACCGACCCTACTCTTCTAAGCACGCAGACTACATTTACGGTTAATGTGGCAGATCCGGATGCGGGTAAGGGGCTGTTTATTTCAGAGGTTGTATGGGGAGATGAGGAAACTCAAGCCATTGAACTATACAATCCGACTTCGAAAGAAATTGACCTATCCAGTTATTCTATTAAACGTAGTGATGGTGGAGATCCAATTGAATTTGCAAGTGGGACGACGATTCAACCTTATAACACATTGGTTATTGCAGATAACTCTACAGGTTTCCCGATAGACGAAGACGATCAATACTATATCTCTTTTAACGTGGATCAGTTGAACCCTCAAGAGTTTATCTTACAACTCTATCAAAATGGTCAGGATAACCCTCTGGATACTGCCATGATGAAGCCAGCTCAATCGATTACGAGAACAACCGGCATTGTGCATGGAGATACATCCTATGATGCAACCTCATGGATTGAACAAGGTGCTAACCACTATGACGGTCTAGGCAACTATACATCCATCAATCCTACGCCATAATATGGAATGATTACATTTTGAAGGAGCACCTCTATGTCCAAAATAAGCAGAACTGTACAGCTCACCTTAATCGCATTACTACTTTCCAATGCTGTACCCGTATCTGCACAATATGATAAGTCAGGGGCGCAGGCTATGTCTGCGTCTGGCGTATCATCGGTTGCGCAAGATTCCAACAACACGAAGTTGAACGATGCAATGAGTAGGGCAGTATCAATGGGAATCGTTAAAGGTGACCCTAACGGAGATGTTCGGGCGAACGATCGGATTACTCGCCAAGAATTGGCGGTTATATTGGCTCAATCGCTTGGGTTAACGGTAAATAAACAAGCATCAGCTCCTTTTGCCGATGTCCCATCTAATAGCTGGTCAGCACCGTACATTCAAGCGGTTAAGCAGGCTGGACTGTTACAGGGGGATGCTCAAGGGAGTTACCGCCCTCATGCACCGATTACAGGGCAGGAACTTGTGACGGTTTTGGTAAGAGCAACTTCCTTTGCCAAACAAGAAGCTCAGAAAGGTTCTCTTTCCTCGGATTGGAAAGGGGCAAGTTCATGGGCGACTTCGTATATTGAAACGGCGGAGAAGGCGGAACTTCTAAGCGAGTATCAAGGAGAACTTAAAGTTAAACAAGGACTTGTTCGAAGCGAAGCTGTCGGAATGTTGCTGTCGGCTATGTTTCCAGAAACACGCCTATCTGTGGTTCAGTCCATTCATGGAAATCAGATTCAGATCAATGGAGTCACCTATCAAGCCTCTGAGCAAGTGGCCGGTCTTCTGAATGAAGGTAATAAGGCGATATTGAACCAAGCAGGAATAAAGTTCATGAGCCATAATCGAACCATTACTGAAATTAATGAATTGGAGATCAGAACGGGTGGCTTAGAAGCGGCCGAAGGTAAACCGGAATTCAGTAATAATTTGTTATTGAATGGTAACGGAGCCGTATTGAATGGAGATTTGACGATTAAGGCAGATTTCACTTCTGTACAGGGACTTACAGTGAAAGGCAAGCTGAGAATTGCCCCTGAGCTGGAGCATGATTTTTACGCCCAGAATATTAAAGTAGAACAGTCCGTGTTGGTTCATGGTGGTGATCCCAATACGGTTGTATTTGATAACTCCGTTCTGAACACTGTAGGTATCAACAAAACCGATGTGCATGTTGCGCTTACGGGGAATACCAGCGCTCAAGAGGTGAGTGTGGAATCTAATAGTACAGTTGATATTGCAGCAACCGCAACGCTTCCACTCTTAACGATTGTTGAAGGGCCGAGCCAGGTAGAGCTGAAAGGAGCTATCGGTACGGTTATTCTGGATTCAACGAAGCCTTTGCAACTGAATGGTAACGTTGCGATCCAGCAACTTAAAGTAGAGGGAACGGGTGCAATAAGCTTGAATGCTGCAGGTACCGTCCAACAGCTTCAAGTTAACAATCCTGCTTCCCAAATTAATGTAGCTGGTAATGTAAAGGTGTCTGATGTTTCTTTGGCTGCGGGAGTAGCCTCATCCGCAATAAGTGGAAATACAGGCACGACTACAACAAGTACAACACCGACATCTTCTTCTGGAGGAGCAAGTGGAGCTGGCACTGGCAGTAGCAGCGGTGGTGGTGGCAGTGAAGCGCCACCGGTTGTGGCGAATCGTTCGCCTGAACTAATCAAGCCATTCAAAAATCGCAAATTGACGGCCAATGGACAGGCGGCATCGTTAAACCTGAACGAATATGTGACCGACCCGGATGGTGACGTGATATCCTACACTGTTAGCTCATCCAAATCGTCCGTTGCCAAGGTAGTGCTTACAGGAACTCAATTAAATATTGTTCCATTAGAGCACGGCATGGCTACAATTACGATTGCTTCAAATGATGGTCGAGGCAAAAGATTAAGATCCACATTTGAGGTTAACGTAAACGCATCACCTTTGGCATCACCTATTCCAGATCAAGAAATTCACGCGGGATCAGACAGCAAGAACGTGGATCTTAGCATCTATTTCATGGATGATGAGAAGTATGAATCAGAGCTGCTATATAGTGTAACCAACACGGACTCGGACATCGTTGGTACAGAAGTGAACGGCACGATATTGAAATTAACACCCAAAAAGGTAGGGGAAACTGTACTTAAAGTTAAAGTGGATGATCAGCAGGTTGCCGATGATGGTAGTACAGGTGTGACAGAAGTGGAGCTGAGAATTGTTGTTCTGCCACATGTTAACCGTGTACCTGTAGGTGCAATTCCTGCAAAAGTTGATGTATACCTAGGGGATGTAATTCCTGGAACAAACTTAAATGAGCATTATACTGACCCAGACGGTGATCCTTTATCCTATACCGCATCGTCCTCCAACCCAGCTGGTCTTGCCGTTGAAGAGGATGCAGGAGTACTGACTCTATCTGCTCTCCAACTCGGAACATACACCGTTGCATACACAGTTAACGATGGCAACGGCGGTATCGTGAGTGAATCATTTGAGGTAGAGGTGTTGTCCATGCCGAATCAGCCTCCAGTTCTGACAGATAGCCCGCCCAAGCAATTCGTTGTTCTTGGAAAAAGCGATCGGA
Source organism: Paenibacillus sp. MER 99-2 (assembly GCF_023714095.1). Taxonomy (NCBI): domain Bacteria; kingdom Bacillati; phylum Bacillota; class Bacilli; order Caryophanales; family Paenibacillaceae; genus Paenibacillus; species Paenibacillus sp. MER 99-2. The sequence goes on from NZ_JAMAUZ010000006.1 coordinate 238,666, forward strand.
TCATTAACTTATCGAACTATTTCTGGGATCCAGAAGGCGAAGAGTTGAACTACGTTGCATCCTTGGACAATCCCGATGATGTATCGATGTTGGAACCGAGCGTAGCGGACAATGAGTTGACTCTACATGCGATTCAGACAGGGACAACGAAGATTAAGGTCGTTGCAAGTGATCCTCAAGGGCAAGAGACGGTAACGTATATAGACGTAACGGTGGTCGAAGCTGGAACGATTGCTACGATTCCAGATCAAACCATAACATGGCCTTGGACTACGCTGGATATGGATCTTGCTCCATACTTATCGGGTTTTGATACAAGTACCTTGTCAGTCAATGCTATAACACTAAATGAAAATATTGCTACTGTATCTACTGACGGTTTACAGGTGAAAATCACCCCTGTTGCAGAAGGGAATACGAAGGTAGTGTTCATGCTGCATGATCAGAGCGGGCGAAGTGAACAAGCACTCGTAGGACTGGTCGTACAAGGGGAACACGCTAGCTCTAACACGGTACCTGAGGTTGTAAGTACCATTTACGACCAAGTTCTAACACCGAATGTAACGAATGATCGCACATTTGATCTGGGGCAGTTGTTCAGTGATCCAGACGGGGATTCATTACAATTCACGATTAGCAACAGTTCGAATGAAGCGGTGGATGCTAGTATTAATGGTAGTATGCTGACGCTGAAACCAGGAACAGGGAACGCGGTTGCTCCCTTGACAGTGACTGCGGATGATGGAAAAGGTGGGAAGGTGGACTACACCTTTAATGTTCGTACCGCTACTCTGGTAAACAGTGGTGTCATACAGGTTAGAACCAAGTCCGGTGTAAGAGATCCGCTGACCTTTGCAGCATCCAATTGGTTTCCTGGTCAATCGAGTTTCCAACTTTACAGCGGCACGGCATATTCGACCTTTACAGGGCCAGATATTATTCCTTCTTCTCAAATTCCTTTAACCGTATCTCCGCTATTGTTCTGGATTATCGGTAATGATGGCCGAGCTGTAGTGGTTCAGGTGAATTCGACAGCTCAAGGAACGCCAGAGCTATTCTTCTCGCAATATGTGGATGCAGGCGCCGAGAAAGTTGTTGTGCAAGTGCATTACACGGGAGGTGGCGATCCGTCCCTCAAAGCGTCAGGGTATCAATTGGAAGTGCATCAATGGATGAACCAAGCCTCCACGAAGAGAATAGTGACAGAAAATTTATATGATATTCCTGCTAATATGCCTGGGATTTATATTAATTTTGCGTATTATGATTTTATGGATGATACCCATTTTGGCTATTATAATAGCGAGCTACCTTTATATAATCCTGTTAATCCGAATGAGTACAATGTCGTTGCATTGGTTCTCAAAAAGGATGGACGAGTTGTAGATGTATTAGGTGACCCTAATTCACATGAGAGATTTATGCCTGCTGGCGGAACCATTGTTCGTAAAGGTGGTATCTATACAGGTTCACAACAGTTCTCGTTAACGGGTGAATGGAACGAGTTTCCGAAAGGAACTATACAGTACATCGGTTACCACAATCCGTAGGATTGTAATCAACCACAAGAACCCGTGACCAGTCGTTCTAACGAATTGAATCAAACGTCTTCTTAACCTAAACATGAAGAAATCTCTATACTCAACCTACGAGTATAGAGATTTCTTTATTTCACCGGATATGGAAACATACATGAGCGAAGAATTTCAGCTTGTTGTGCTGTGGATCGCTCCCGCGGCGCTAATTCTTCTGCATAGGAGCGTTCTAACTTGTCACGCATGAATGTCTCCGCATATGCATTAGGACGTGAGTGGAAGTCCTTCGCAAACTCTCCGAATTGACTTGCATCACGCGCCTTTTCCAATACGCTGTTCAGTAAGGGGCTACCTGCGTAAAGGAGCGAATCCGTCTCGTTGCATTCAAACTTGAGATACATAATCGCTTTCTCCAGCGCGTTGATCTCCCCTTGGGTAAGGTGAATTGGGCGGGTTGAATGCTCGCCAAGTTCATTATGGTTGTCTCGTTCATGGTTACTGTTATTGGATACATCCGTCATTGTAGGCGTCTCCTCCTTATCCTTATGATTGGGACGGGGGCGGAAGCTGGATAGGACGGGCAGCGAGTGCTTCTTCTACGATCTGCTCAGGAGACAGGGCTCGATCATCCCAGTAAATAAGATTGCTGATCTCTGCATAAGGCAACTGTTGCTGTAGCTCATTTAACATATCATCTAACTCTGCCTCTGTTCCTTCCGCGTTCATCAGCTTACGAACCCATTCGATCAGCTCTATACGAGTAACTTCAGTCATATGTACACCCCCATAAGATTTATTCTTGTCATGGTCATTCATTAATGAAGCTCCACCAACTCAGACTTCAATCCACAAGGATGGCGAGATTGCCGAACTGCTCTCCATTAGCCATACGTTCAAACGCCTCAGCGGTGTCCTGTAACGAATAGATCCGATCGATCACCGGATGAATGTCATGTTTCTCCAGCCATTGCAGCATCTGCGCAAATTCTTCACGGCTACCCATAGAGGTTCCGATCAGGCTCACTTGTGGGAAAAAGATCGAACGGATTGGCACCGTCAGATCATCTCCTGAGCTTGCTCCGTACATGACGATGCGTCCACCTGGTCTAATTATATCAAAATATTTTGGGAACATCGCTTGTCCGATGCTATCCAAAATCATGTCAACCGGTTCAAGATCGCTATAGAGATGCCAATCGTCATGACTATCGAGTGCTTGGGAGGCACCCAAGTGTAGAGCCTGTTTTCTCTTAGCCTCGCTCCTTGAAGTAACCGTTACCTTGGCACCTGCGGCAATAGCCATGAGCAGGGCATAGGTTGCTACACCTCCGCCGATCCCCGGAATAAGAATATGTTCGCCCGGCTGAAGCACACCACGAGTAAATAAGGCGCGGTACGCGGTCAAGGCTGAAAGGGATAACACACCTGCTTCCTCCCATAATAGATGAGAGGGTTTGGGCAAGGCATTTCTAGCAGGTAGCGTAATATATTGTGCGAGAGTTCCATGGGTAGGGCCACCTACAATATCCGGGACAGTGGGCACATCAACAGTGTGCTCCCAATGAAGGGTTGGATGGATTACAACTTCGTCGCCTACAGATATATCGTGCACACCTGTTCCGATCTCGACAATGATTCCTGCCCCATCCGATCCAAGAATGAGCGGCTCATCCTGACCGGTACGTGCTGCCATAATAAACAGATCACGGTGGTTAATTCCAGCGGATCTCAATTGGATCTGTACCTCGCCCTCCCCTGGTGCTTGGGCTGTTGTTGATGTGAATTGAAGACCTTGACGTCCGGTATGCTCAGCATGCATCATAGCTTTCATCTCTCTTTTTCCTCCTTGTGTGTGGTATAACGTTGCGTATTGAGCCTCATTGTACAGATGGGAGAGATTCACGTAAAATGAACAAAAATGAAGGTGAATATCAAAAACGATGATAGATAATAAGCAGGTGATTAGGGCATGGATGCAGGAGATTTGAAAATATTTCAGGCGGTTGCCCGCGAAGGCAGTATCAGCAAAGCTGCAATAGCACTGAATTATGTGCAGTCCAATGTGACAACACGGATCAGACAGCTCGAAGAACAGCTGCAGGCCCCTCTATTTCGACGGTCTAATCGGGGGATGTCGCTCACACCTGCGGGTGAGAATCTGCTTTTGTACGCAGACAAAATTGTCAGTCTGATCTATGAAGCGGAGCAATCGGTGTTAATAGGGGATAAACCTGTAGGTTCACTTCGTCTGGGATCGATTGAGACGGCAGCATCGAAGTTGTTAACTCCGCTATTGGCAGCGTATCGTTCACGCTATCCGGATGTGCAACTCGCACTGGCGACGGGTGGAACCCATGAATTGATGCAAAAGGTCATTCGGCATGAGGTGCACGGCGCATTCATCTATGGTCCACAGAATATTCCCGATCTGAACTATATGAAGGTACTTGAAGAAGAATTGGTACTGATCGCAGAGCCTAGAGCACAGGAATCATATGGACTCCAAGAATGGTTGAGCCAACCGATGCTGTTCTTCGAAGTAGGCTGTACGCACCGAGAGCAGGCAGAGGCATTACTCAGGGATCAAGGTGTGCAAACCATACAAGTTACCGAGTATGGGACGTTAGACAATATTATACATGGCGTCTCTGCTGGGCTAGGTGTATCTCTTCTGCCACGCTCCACTGTGGTTCAAGCGCAATCCAGAGGCGAAGTGCAGATCTACTCATTGCCTGAGCCTTACTGCAGACTGGAAGTGGGATTCATCTATTCCCATAGTGAGCATTTGTCGGGGGCTATGCGTGCGTGGTTATCATTGTTGAAGACAGACGAGAAGGGCACCTATTCAATAGAAGGAGTGAATAATGGATGGAATCATCCCTAACGTTAGCTGAAGCATTTCAGAATGCGGAGTATATTATTGGCGGTCACGGAAGCCGGAAGATTAGAGTTCTTCAAGAAGCGTTCATGCATGTGGATGGAGAGCTGACGAGTGACCACTATGGCAATGGTGCAGTCATCAATAATTTTCAACAGCAGATGGCTGATGTGCTAGGTAAGGAAGCGGCTGTATTTTTCCCGAGTGGAACGATGGCACAGCAGATTGCATTACGGATCTGGTGTGATCGCCAAGGGCTGAAACGAGTTGCTTATCACCCGCTGGCTCATCTGGAGATCCATGAAGAAGATGGGCTGAAGGAGCTGCACCAGATTGAAACTATTTTACTGGCAGATCAGGATCGGCTCATTCGATTAGAAGATGTACAAGGATTGGAGCAGGAGATTGCTTGTCTCTTACTGGAGCTGCCGCAGCGGGAGATTGGTGGGCAATTGCCAAGTTACGAAGAACTGGAGTCCATCTCAGCGTATTGTCGTGAACGTGGAATCAAGCTGCATCTGGACGGCGCGCGCCTGTTCGAGATTACACCTTATTATCAGAAGACACCTGCTGAGATATGCAGTCTATTTGATAGTGTATACGTATCCTTTTATAAAGGTCTTGGTGGGATTGCAGGGGCAATCCTTGCTGGAGACGTGGATGTGATGGAGGAGTCTAAGGTATGGAAACGGCGTCACGGTGGCGATCTAATTGGCCTATATCCATATATTCTAAGTTCGCAATACTACTACAATGAACGAATTGGCAAAATGCAGCTATATTACGAGCAGGCTAAAGAGCTGGCTGCATTATTCAACGCATGTCACGGCATACGTACATTACCTGAAGTTCCGGTATCGAATATGTTCCATGTTCACATTGCACTTGCAGCTTCGGAGGTAGAACCTCTGCTTGTGCAGATGACGCAGCATTACGGGATAGGCATTACGTCATATTTGAACAAAACAAGCGGAAACAGTTGTGCCTTCGAACTCTCTATGGGTGATCGTTATGAGCACATACCACAGGATAAGCTGCGAGCAGCGCTGACATGGTTGAACGAAGAGATGCAGAAGCAGTCGTTGTAAACTAAGGATGAGTTATAAACCGTAAAGAGTGGAATGGTTTCTCATCTTATTATCTTTTTCATTCGAGGAGGAGTTCGTATGGCATCAACTGAATTGGATTCCATTCGGGAGCTGTTGGTACAAGCCTATCAGACCACGATGGGTAAGGGATGCAAACCTGATACAGAGCAGGACATGCGGGCTTTTGAGCAAAAGCATAACGTGAATATTCCCGCAGCTTATCGCGCGCTTTTGCTCGAATTCGGTGCTTGCAACTTCGGTGATCCTGCCTTGTATTCGGTAAAAGAGTTAGACTGGGCGTATCCAGAGTTCTTGGATGTGTACCGCGAGTACAAGCTTGAATACGATCTTCCAGCCGAACTTGAGCCGTTTCCAATTGGCGGGTTTGGTGAGGGGAGTATCGCTATACTGGATCGAACCTCTGGCAGAGTGTTGATGCTGGTTCATGATGCGTACGAGCTTCCCCTTGAGAACATTGCTGTTGATTTTAATGAATTAATGACGATGCTGGCGGAATCAGCAATATGGGTTGAGGAACAGATGAAATCATAGGTGAGCGGGAGAGAAGTGATGGATTCCGGCGAAGTGCGGACTAATGTAGAGGTGATGGAGCATCACCTCTTTCCTGTTTGGAATTCATTCGGATCTGGGGCTTATTGCTTCTGAATGTATTTACGATAAAGGGCAGGGGTAATTTCCTCGAACTTCTTGAAGATTTTGATAAAATAACCTGATTCGTTGAATCCCAGTTCGTCACTAATCTGAGAGACAGGCATGTCGGTCACCTCAAGTAATTGCTTGGCCCATTTAATCTTGAGTTTAGCGAGATAAGTTGTGAAGTTTTCACCCGTTTCCTTGGCGAATAAGCGACTGAAATAACTTGGACTCAGGTGACAGAGCTCAGCCATATGCTTCAACGAGACCTGCTCGCTTTTGTGACTATGAATGTATTCAAAGGCAGGCTGTAACACCGGATTGGCAGATTCGGCTTCATTAGGACTCGTTTTCAGATAAGCATCCGCAATTGCATTGGTCATTTCTTTCTTGATGGATTCGATATTACGGATGGAATACCCTGGCAGGATGGTCGCGAGGTTCAGTGATTGCTGATTGCCAGAAGCCTTCTCGAACATTTCCACGAGCAGATTTTTGTTCAACGCTTCCTCTACAATATAGTTGCAGAGCAGAGACAGCATATTTGAAATTTTTACAACCTCTTCATACGTCATGACCGGCAACTGGTCGTACTCTTCCTGTAACTCATTCAGCTTCTCGGCGTGCAACGGTACATTCTTGGAGGTCACGATCTGTTCCAGATCGGTGCCCTTTTCCGGGTCAGCCAGCTTAACTTGTCCTGCCATGACAGCCCCGATATACTTACCGTCTATCGTGATGGGAATCGCAATATCTACAATGTTGAAATGACATAGATACACATAAGGTTCATTCAGTCGCACAGCTTCCAGACCGCCGCGTGAGTCACATTTTTGGCAATAGGGAAGCAGCTCGGGATCTTTGCGTACACTTTGGCAGAACGCCTGACAACTGCTGTGACTGGTCACGGGAATCCCTTTATAGTCCACGGTTAAGATGGCTAGTTTCGTCACGGTGGCAAGTGAGTCCTGTAGCCGCTTCCATTTGGTGAGGTCAAGAATTTTATTAATATGCAAGTATTCCTTAATCATGGTGAAACCTCCATAGCAGGCTGGATCAAGACGGTATGTCGTCCTAGGTTATGTTCTTGTTTGAATTGGTTATAAGCTGTGAATCAAAAATGCACTTATTGAACAACCTCTAAAAGTTAGCGAATTGTACATATTAAAATGTAATGCCTATGGGTAATGTATAAAAAGCCCATGACAATAAGATACCATGATTGTAGTAAAAAGCAAAAAATTACGATTGCAAATTATAATAATTTGTTATCAAAATCCACTGTAAACCTCACATTACTGATATATATTTATATTAATTGTGAGTCATTTAAAATTTAATATGTTGAATGGATTTATTCATTAACTATTCTATAGGAGGTTTTTTAGATATGAGAAAAGCATTTATTAGCCCAACGAAATATGTACAAGGTGAAGATGAACTGCTCAACCTAGGGTATTTTGTAAAATCGTTCGGTGACTCCGCGCTCTTGATCGCTCACCCAGATGATGTACAACGTGTAAAAGCAAAGCTGGATGCAACAGCTGAGAAATTCAATATTACCTTTGTTGAAAGCGGTTTTAAAGGCGAATGTTCCCGTGAGGAAGTTGCTCGTCTGCAAGAGATCGCAAAGGAAAAAGGATGCGACTCTACGATCGGTCTTGGTGGTGGTAAAGCGATTGATGCGGCCAAATGTGTAGCTGAAGGCGAAGCCTTGATCATCTGCCCAACGATTGCGGCAACAGACGCACCAACAAGTCACTCTGCTGTATTGTACACACCAGAAGGCGCATTCGATGATTATGCATACTTCAAACAAAGCCCAAGTGTTGTGCTTGTAGATACAACAGTTATTGCCAATGCACCAACCCGTTTCCTCGTATCCGGTATGGGAGATGCACTTTCGACGTATTTTGAAGCAAGAGCAACAGCTAAATCCTACTCCCGTGTGAACGCAAGTCTGCCAATGGGATCACGTGAAGGATATACACCTTCTGCTGTAGGTACCAATGCAGCACTTGCTCTAGCGAAGCTATGTTATGAGATGCTTCTTACGGACGGTGCAAAAGCTAAAGTAGCTAGTGACAGCAATGTGGTAACTCAAGCGCTAGAGAACATCGTAGAGACAAACATTCTGTTGTCTGGTCTTGGATTCGAGAGCGGTGGTCTGGCTGCAGCACATGCGATCCACAACGGTCTGACTGTGCTTGAAGGTACACACCACTATTTCCATGGGGAAAAAGTATCCTTCGGTACAATTGCCCAGCTCGTGCTTGAGAATGCACCAACCGAAGAGCTGCATGAAGTGATGGACTTCTGCCTTGCCGTTGGACTGCCTGTAAGCCTGGCGGACATCGGTGTAGAAACGATTACGCAAGAAGAACTGATCCAAGTAGCAGAGATTGCTTGTATTCCGGAAGAATCCATTCATGCAATGCCATTCCCAATCACAGTTCCTGAAGTGGCAGCTGCCATCGCAGCAGCTGACCGAATCGGACGGGAGTACAAAGCTCGCCAGGAGGCAAAATAATGAAAAAAATTATTAACCAGGCTGAGAATGTTGTAATGGAAATGTGCAACGGGATTGCGCTTGCGCACCCGGAGCTTGAATTCCTGAAGAAATACAAAGTCATCAAACGCAGAGAGATCAATGCGGATAAAGTTAGCCTGATTAGTGGCGGGGGAAGCGGACATGAACCGGCTCACGCAGGGTATGTTGGTAAAGGTATGCTGGATGCCGCTGTGTGCGGAGATGTATTCGCATCTCCTTCACAGATTCAGGTATACCAGGCGATCAAAGCTACAGCTAGCAACAAAGGTACACTGTTGATTATCAAAAACTACAGTGGCGATATGATGAACTTCAAGAATGCGGCTCATCTGGCAGAGGAAGATGGCATCAACGTACAATATGTGCGCGTTGAGGATGATATCGCTGTACAGGATAGCCTGTACACGGTAGGACGCCGTGGTGTTGCTGGAACCGTACTGGTTCACAAAATTGCCGGAGCAGCGGCAGAAGAAGGCCGCACTCTGGAAGAAGTGAAACAGGTTGCTGAGAAAGCAGCACAAAACGTACGTAGTATCGGGTTTGGCTTCACATCCTGTACTGTACCAGCGAAAGGCACTCCGACGTTCGAAATCGCGGAAGATGAAATGGAGTTCGGCGTGGGAATCCACGGTGAACCAGGGATTCGTCGGGAGAAAATTGTGTCTGCGGATGAACTCGCAGGACGTATGGTTGAAGCATTGCTGGCAGATATGAAGCTGGACAATGACGCTTCTGCGGAGATTGCTGTGCTTGTGAACGGATTCGGCGCTACACCGCTACAAGAATTGTACCTGCTGAACAACTCCGTTCAACGTGAACTTGCAGGACAAACAGGTCTGAAGGTTGCTACAACATTTGTAGGCAACTACATGACAAGTATCGATATGGCAGGTGCTTCAGTAACCATCCTGAAGCTGGATGATGAACTGAAAACATTGTTGTTCCAAGAAAGCGATACGCCTGCATTCAAGGTCTCCGGTGCGCCGGTTGCCCAAGTAGCCTATTCTGAAGCACTTGAAGCAGTTGTTAGTGAGGATGCTCCGGTATCCTTCGAGGTAGAGACGCCTGCAACGTCTGCGGTCATTAACGATAATCAGTTCTCGCTCGATAATGTCGTCTACCTGATCGATAAAATGGGTGAGATCATCATCAAGAATGAAGTACCGTTCTGTGAGCTTGATTCTCATGCGGGCGATGGCGACTTCGGGATGAGCGTGGCCAAAGGCTTCCGTCAGTTGAAACGTGAATGGAACCACATCATTAACGAAGAGAAAAAAGATATCGGTTCATTCCTTGATGCATGTTCACTGGTTATTATGGAATATTGCGGCGGGGCATCCGGCCCGATCTGGGGTTCAGCATTCCGTGCAGCTGGCAAAGCTGTAGGCGAGAAGCAGCAATTGAGTGTTGCTGAATTTGCTGAGATGATGCAAGCTGCGGTTCAAGGCATTCAGTCCACTGGTGAGCGTTCCTTCGGACGTGGTGCAGTTGTCGGTGACAAAACCTTGATTGATGCACTTGTACCTTGTGCTGATTCTTGGACACAAAGTGCTGAGTCAGGAGACGACTTCAAAACGGCATTTGCCAAAGGTGCAGCAGCAGCGGTGGAAGGTGCGAAGAAAACGGAAGACATCGTGGCTCGCATGGGGCGTGCAGGTACGGTTGGTGATCGTAGTCTAGGATATCCTGATGCTGGCGCGTATGCATTGGGTGTTATTTTCACCGAATTGTCGGATTCAATGAAATAAAAATGTTCAAAAAGTAAGATGAATAAAAAAATAATATGAGTTTCTGAAGCGTTTAACCACAAGGGAGTATCACAATCGTGATACTCCCTTGTGGTATTGAAGTACCGTTCTTTTAAGAAATTAACGGGTACACATCATAAAAATTAAAAAGAAGATTATAAATTTGTATTCATAATTTCGCCATAAAATACAGGTGTTGTGCTGTTGAAAATGCTCGCTAAGTTGGTATAATGGGTTCTATTGATATTGATAATCACTATCATTTGTTGGTTTTAACATGATAATGATTTCATCGAAAAGACTCTGCTTATGGGTCATACATATCTAACCTAGGGGGATACAAATGAGAAAATCTATTTCTAGAAAATTCATGTTTATGATGGTGACAGCTTTGGCGTTGGTGCTCGCGGCATGTTCCAGTAATGAAGCTGCGAATTCAAATGCAACAAGCACGAATGCAACAGACACGAGTACTTCTACGAGTGCAGCTACTCCTGCTACGCCTTCGACAGTTGAAATTACAGATGCACATGGAACGGTAACGGTTCCTGTAAACCCTACGAATGTAGTTGCTCTAGATAACAGAACGTTTGAGACATTGGCAAACTGGGATGTTAAATTAGCGGCTGTTCCGAAGGATGTTATGCCTGCGAATTCACCATATGTAGCTGATGAAGCTGTACAGAATATCGGTAATCATCGCGAACCAAATCTGGAGTTGTTGGCATCGATCCAGCCTGACCTTGTTATTGTTGGTCAGAGATTTTCGGGATTCTATGAAGATATCAAAAAATTAGTGCCTAATGCGGCAGTAGTTGACCTTACATTTGATGTTTCTGAAGAAGCCGGAACACCTGGGGAAAACTTGGTTAACGGATTTAAAGATACAACAACGAGCTTAGGTAAAATTTTCGATAAAGAAGAAGAAGCTAGCCAACTGAATGCTGAATTCGATAAATCTATTGAAGCAGCAAAAGCGGCTTATAACGGCACAGATACAGTGATGAGTGTGATTGTTTCTGCTGGCGATATCGGTTTCTCAGCTCCTCACTCCGGTCGTGTATGGGGACCATTGTATGAAATCTTTAATTGGGTACCAGCGCTAGAAGTTGACAAGTCTTCTGCTGATCACCAAGGTGATGATATTTCCGTTGAAGCTATTGCTCAAAGCAACCCGGATTGGATTTTCGTACTGGATCGTGATGCAGCTATTTCTTCCGATGAAGCTTCTGTTCCTGCCCAGAATGTTATTGATAATGCACCTGCTCTCAAAAACACAACGGCGATCACTAAAGGACAGATTATGTACGCTCCGAACGACACGTATACCAATGAATCCATCGAAACTTTCATTAAAATTTTCAATAACCTATCAGAAACTTTAGCGAAGTAGTCAAAGGAGTATGACGCAGTGCTGAAAAATTTCATACCAAAACTAGCTGGGGTTGAGAATTCTCAACCCCAGCGTCATAACCGTAAGAAGCTCTGGACGATTCCTTTTATCATCGCCATTACAGTGACGGCTCTTCTAGCGATCCTATCGCTGTTTACTGGCGTATATGACATCAGAGGACAAGCGGATGGCATGGAGATGTTCTTCATCACTCGTGTCCCTAGAACTATTGCATTGATGCTTACGGGAGCCGCAATGGCCATGGCAGGATTGGTGATGCAGCTGATTACACAGAACCGTTTAGTAGAACCTACCACTACAGGAACGATGGAATGGTCAGGTCTCGGACTTTTATTTGTTTATCTGGTCTTTCCTGCTCCAACGCTAGTGCTCAGAATGACAGGTGCAATCATTTTTTCTTTTGTGGGAACGATGATTTTTTTTGTTTTTCTGAGAAAAGTTAAACTCCGTTCGTCTTTAGTTGTGCCTATTATCGGGATGATGCTTGGAGCAGTCATTTCGGCATTTTCAACGTTTATCGGACTTGTCTTTCAAGTAACGCAAAATATCGAGAGCTGGTTTGTAGGCTCTTTTTCGCCTGTTCAGATTGGTCGTTATGAGTATCTGTGGATCATTATTTTGGTTACTGTACTTATTTTTATATTTGCAGATCGGTTGACTCTGGCTGGACTCGGGGAAGATGTCGCTACCAGTCTCGGCGTAAACTACAACAGAATTATTCTTATTGGCACAGGTCTCATTTCTCTAGCTGTTGGCGTTGTTGCGGCTGTTATTGGAAACTTACCTTTCCTAGGGTTAATTGTTCCCAATATCGTTTCCATGTTTAGAGGGGATGACCTTAGGAGTAATCTGCCATGGGTGTGTGTGTTAGGGATGGCTACCATCATTGTATGTGATATCCTGTCTCGCATCATTATTATGCCGTTTGAAATACCTGTTTCTATGATCCTTGGAACGGTGGGAGCCGTTGTATTTATCGCTATTCTGCTAAGACAAAGGAGGTCAAAAAGGAGGCTAAGATGAGCGAATTAACAAGTAGTAATCCACTAAATGTCGACATCGACTCTAGCCGACCTCCCCGAAAAAGATCAGCTAGAGCCTTTCGTACCAAGAAGGAAGAAAAGCGTTATTGGATTTTGCTGATAACATTGATTGTTGTGGGTCTTTTATCATCGTTCGGACTACTGGTGTATAACAATCCGGTTCCGGTAACCTCCCCATCATTCATACCTGTTGTTACAAGAAGGGTGGTAGCCCTTGTTGCCATGCTTATGGCTGTAATTTGTCAAAGCTTAGCAACGGTTGCTTTTCAGTCGATTACGAATAACCGAATTATCACTCCGTCACTCTTAGGTTTTGAAGCCATTTACTCGACCATTCATACAAGCACGATCTTTTTCCTTGGTGCTGCGGCGTTTGTGAATTTTAGTGGTGTAGATTCCTTTTTATATCAGATTGCTGCTATGGTCTTGATGTGTTTAATCCTCTATGGATGGTTGCTCTCTGGCAAGTACGGCAATTTACAACTCCTGCTTTTGGTCGGGATTATTATTGGAACGGGATTACGGTCTGTATCTTCTTTTATGAGAAGACTTCTGTCACCGTCTGAATTTGATATTTTGCAAGCAAGAATGTTTGCCTCCGTCAATAATGCAGATGCTGCCTATTTCCCGATTGCCATACCCATTGTTATCGTTGTAGCCATTCTTTTGCTTGCGAATGCCAAGCGGCTTAATGTATTGTCGCTGGGTAAAGATGTCTCAACGGTTCTTGGCTCCAAACATCAAGTAAGTGTCATTTATACGCTTGTTCTCATTTCGATTTTGATGGCCGTTTCAACCGCTCTGGTTGGCCCACTTACATTCTATGGATTTTTGGTTGCTACGTTGAGTTATCAAGCAGCGCAAACCTATGATCACAGGTACGTGTTCCCGATGGCTCTTGCTATAGGATTTGTAATCTTAACGAGTGCGTACTTTATTATGAATCATATTTTCCATGCGCAAGGTGTTGTCTCCATTCTTATTGAATTGATTGGTGGACTAACATTCTTAATTGTTATTTTAAGGAAGGGTTCGTTATGATACAGATCGATAATGTCAAAAAGTCCTATGCAGCCGAGGTAGAAATTGGTCCTTTGAATATTAGTATCCCCAAAGCCGGTCTTACTTCATTAATTGGGCCTAACGGAGCAGGGAAGTCTACAACGCTTCTGATGATTGGTAGGCTTCTGAATTTGGACGAAGGCCAGATTAAGATTGCCAATATGGATGTTTCCAAATCCAAGTCCAAAGACTTAGCCAAAATTGTAACAGTGCTACGGCAGGAAAATCATTTTGTCACAAGACTCACGGTTAGACAGCTTGCTGGATTTGGACGTTTTCCTCATTCCAAGGGAAGATTAACGGATGAAGATGAAGCGATTATCTCTAAATATATTGATTTTCTAGACTTAACTGATCTGGAAAATAGATATTTAGACGAGCTTTCCGGTGGTCAACGACAGAGAGCATATGTAGCTATGGTTTTGTGTCAGGAGACAGAATACGTGCTCTTGGACGAGCCGTTGAACAATCTGGACGTGGCTCGCTCTGTTCGAATGATGGAGCATCTGAGATATGCAGCTAATGAATTTGGACGAACCATTCTAACGGTTATGCATGATATTAATTTTGCCGCCAAATATTCGGATCGAATCTGTGCAATGAAGCATGGGCAGATTGCTGCGTTTGGAACAGTAGATGAGGTTATGAATCCTGAGATTTTAACCGATATTTTTGAGACAAAAATCGAAATTATCGAGGGCCCATATGGACCGATAGCAATTTATTAAGTGCAGGATGTATTTAAGAGTTATAGGTTAAAAGGGTTCTTAGAAAGTAGAGTGATCACTTCACTCTACTTTTTTTGTATAAAGAGGGCGAAACTTGGCTTGCTTATGCCAAATAGTGTAATCTGGAGAACAGATAACCCACTTTGAACGAGAAGGGAACGGAACTATACAATGACAGATAAACTTTATTACAACTCAGCATATACACATGAATGGCATACACAGATTACAAATAGAGCAGACAAGGAGGACGGCATCTACGTCACATTAGCGGAGACTGCTTTTTATCCGCATGGTGGCGGACAGCCGTGTGATCTGGGGCAGATTGGCGGCATTGCTGTTCTTGATGTCAATCTTGAAGATGGAGAGGTGTGGCATAAGCTGGAGCACTCACCTGAACAAGTGGACGTAGAATGTAAACTGGACTGGCAGCGTCGATTCGATCATATGCAGCATCACACCGGACAGCATTTACTGTCAGCAATCACGCTGAAGCTCGCGGATGCGATGACGCTCAGCTTCCATCTGGGAACGGACTATGCCACGATTGATGTGGCGGCAGAGTCAGTAAGTGCAGAGCAGCTTGCAGCCATCGAGTACGAGGTGAATCAGCAGATTTATCGTAACGCTCCAATCCATACATCATGGGTAACTGCAGAAGAGGCAGCACGTCTACCCTTGGTGAAGCAGCCGAGCGTAACTGAAGATATTCGGATCGTTGAGATTGAGGGTGTGGAATATAACGCTTGTGGTGGCACACATGTATCGGCAACGGGGGAGATTGGATTAATTAAGCTGCTGAAAACCGAGAAGGTGAAAGGTGGTACCCGGATTTATTTTAAATGTGGATCTAGAGCATTGAACGAATTCATCGCAACACAGCAAGTCCTGAATGGCTTAACGACGAAATTGAAGACAAGCAGGGACGAGCTGTTAGAGCGCATTGAGAAGATGGAACAGGAGCAGAAGCTGCTGCAAAGCGAGCTGAATGTGGTAAAAGCAACGAATGATGATTATTATGCACAGGAACTGCTCGCAGCGCGAGAAGGGCTGGTCATCGCTCAGGTATTTGAGGACAAACCGCTTAAGGATCTGCAAAGTCTTGCGACCAAGCTTACAGCAGAACATGAGGGCTTGGTGCTCTTCGCCAGTATTTCAGAAGCTAAGGTGGTTCTAGCGCAGAATGGACAACCGCCGGAATGGGCATGTGGCCCATTCTTCAAAGGCAATCTTGGTGCGTATCAAGGCAAAGGTGGCGGCAGTGATAAAATGGCTCAGGCGGGCTTTGCGAACAGCGAAGATGCGCTTGCTTTTTACGAATTCACGAAGGAGCAACTGGGTCACCACTAAGTGAAGCTTGGAATGGGGAGAGAGGTCTAATGACAGAACGTATTCCTTGTCGTCGAGAGGGGTGCAGTAACACCATTTTGCCCGCAACAGCAGCCAAAACAGGTGGCATCTGTATGCCATGTAAACAAGAGATTGCACGGGAGGAGCACCGCAAATACATCGAGGCGAATCGGCGTGATGTGAACTTGTATGAGGGTGTGACTGATCCTGTTGAGATCCTGAAAATCATGCATACACATCATGTCCGCGACGAATTAATCCATTATATTCCATACGGGCAGTCCAAAGAGCAAGTGTTTCTGTCTTTGTCAGCAGAGCAGCAGGCTGTGATGGTAGAGTACGCGATGGATCTCATTCGTACAGAAGATGTGGATACAGGCAAAGATATTCTGGTAGCGCTTGTCTGTTATCATGGGATTTCGTTATCCGAACAGATTCCAGAGCTGTTGGCTCATGAGATCTATTACCCTGCAATTCTGTATAAGAGTGCGAGCCCGGAAGTGCGAGATCAATTGCTACAGCAGGTGAATATAGATGATGAGAATCGTAATCTTCTGTTGCTGATGCTTGCGTATATTGGGGATGATATCGTTGTACAGCAATTTCAGCAATGGAAGCAATCTCCCCCTCCGTGGGCGGATCAACTGTATGTAGCTGCTGAGCAGTATGCGACAGAGGCCGGTTGGGAACTGACAACAGAAGGTAAGCGAAGAATGTTGTTCACAACACCGAGTTATTCCTTATTTGTGGTGGATGAAAAAGAGTCTGCTGCCACTGCTTCAGGCGGAGAACCGATCTCCATGTTAGTTAACAGCTCAGATTGTTGTCCTTGGTGCAGTCGAGAATTAACCATACTGGTAAGTTTAGATGCTCATCATCCGGCACTAGGTGAGGTGTCATGGAAGGCAGAGAAACTTCAAGTCCAGACCTGTATGAGTTGCAGCTGTTATGGGGTAGTTTACATGGAGCTGAACGCTGAAGGTGAACCTGTCTGGAGCACGTATAACGTCATGCCGATGGGCGTGGATGAGTTAGATCAAGAAGACTGCGATGTGTTTACGCCAGATACAACTCCTCATTACCACATTGCGACCAAACCGCGAAACCCTTATCACGGCAGTGAGTGGGCCAACGAACCTTCACTGTCGCAAATAGGCGGACATCCGGGATGGGTACAGGATGCGGAGTATGCAACTTGTCCGTCCTGTTCTACCCGCATGAAGGCGGTTGGACAGGTGAATGGTGAGGAACTGGCGGAGTATGGGGAAGGCATGTATTATATGCTGCTATGTGAGCCGTGTCAGATGACGGCGGTAACGTATCAGCAGAGCTAGAGTGCCCGTCTGCATCGGTATAAATCCATCATCGTCATATCTTGAGTTGAAGATTATCGATTATAGATAAAGGGGTACGGAACCTGTAGATAAAGGTTGTATGAGCAACAGAATTAAATCGTAAAAAAACGTTCAGGCATTGAGCCCTGAACGTTTTTTGGTAGGTGTTGTGTATTGATATGGATCAGTAATTAAGGTGTAAGCTCTGCTGAGACGGCTTCCCACTCGGATCTCAGAATGCCCATCATTAGACGATCATATCGCTTGCCATCCCGATATACTGCTGAGCGGATGCGACCCTCCAGTTGAAAGCCTACCTTTTCATAAGCGCGAATGCCTCGGGCGTTGTAGGAGATGACATCAAGACCTACGCGATCCAAATTTAATTCATGGAATGCATACCGGAGAATCAGCTTCAACGCTTCTGTACCATAGCCTTTGTTGCGATGTTCAGCAAGTCCAATGCCAATCGCAAGCTGACCACAGCGGTTATTCCATTCAATACTATGAATAACGACAAAGCCGATTAACTGTTCATCCTCTTGGGTGCGTAGCCGGAAATATACTTCCTTATCCTTCGTTTCGCCCTCGTCCTCTAGCTGTTTCTCCGAATAGGGAATCGCAATATCCGTATCCACGTTACGCAGATATTCAGGATCTTCGTTCCACAATAACATCGTCTGCACGTCTTCTGTGCGGGGAGGGGTCATTTTTAAACGCTGGCTGTAAAATAGATTTTCTGTTGATAGTGTCATGTTAATCTCCTTCAGATCCCAATTTAAGTTCGCTTCACCTCAGAACAACCGTTAGCCATATGTATTGTACGCAATATGCCTCGCCCCTTTAGAGATCAGATAGGCTCATCATAATGGAAAATTACAGGGTGATACAACACTCGATCTAGAGAACCTTCATAATAGCCTTGTCAGGAAACCTGCCATAGGAGTAATATGAAATACAGAAGATTAACGAGTATAGATCATACTTAACATTAGCGTAGGAGTGGTTGCAGTGGAGATTCGTGTAGATGATTTGAGCGGGGCACAAGTGATTGGATTAATTGCAGAACATTTGCAAGGAATGGCAGAGGATTCTCCACCAGAAAGCATTCATGCCCTTAATCTAGACGGCTTGAAGAAGCCGGAGATTACATTTTGGTGCGCATGGGAAGATCAAGAGCTTCTCGGCTGTGGGGCAATCAAGGAACTGGACAAAGAGCATGCAGAACTCAAATCGATGCGGACAGCTAAGAATCATTTACGCAAAGGTGTAGCTCGAAATATTCTTGCTCATATTATTGAAGTTGCCATAAGTCGTGGATATAAACGGATCAGTCTAGAGACTGGCTCTATGGATTCATTCATCCCAGCTCGCAAGCTGTATGAGGATTTCGGCTTCACGTATTGTGAGCCTTTTGCAGATTATATTCTGGATCCGAATAGTACATTTATGACGAAGGAACTGTAGTATAACTATAAAAACACTTGAAGAACAGCATTCTGTAGTTGCAGAGAATGCTGTTCTTTGGCGTGTATAAGGCACCGTCTCTACAGTGAAAGGAAGCGAAAGTGCGGCAAGTGCTAGTCATGGTGAGAATGTATCAAAAGACACATAGTTGGATTGCAAACTAGATTAAGATGACAGTATACACACGTAACTAATGTTCCCCAGAGAGGAGAGCCAACGTGATCTATTGGGTATTTGGTGATATGAATCCGTTATTTGCAGTTTTTATAATGAGTCCGATCATTGCACTAATGCTTGGTGTCGTTTGCTTTTGCGGGCATAGGGATCGTGTACGGTGTTGGATACAGCTTAATCACGTTATTGATATATAAAGGATTACACGTTATAAAGAATTGAATGAAATTCCCATGCAGATGTTCTGTTCTGAGGTACGAACTATAGGGTATACTGAAAATTATGTATTTAGATAGACTTGAACCAAATAATCACAGACGTGTTTTACATCAGGAGGACTGGAATTGGCTCAGACAGAAGGAACATTACAGAAGAAACTCAAACCAAGACACATTAGCCTAATGGCGATGGGTGGTGTTATTGGAACCGGAATTTTCAAAGGTAGTACCGAAACGATTGGACTGGCAGGACCTGGGGTCATCGTGACCTACATTTTCGCCGGATTGTTACTGCTCGTTGTCATGGCAGCTATGGCGGAGATGGCTACCGTCTATAAGAATCGGAATATGAAAGACTTTGTGCAAGAGGCGTTTGGCAGCAGAGTGTCATTTGTTATGGGGTGGATGTATTGCTTCCTGTGGTTGTCTGTATGTGTAATTGAAGTGATCGCAGCGGGCAGTTTCCTGCAATATTGGTTCCCAGACGTGCCTTTATGGCTTATGAGTCTGGCATGTGCTGCGTTTATTATATCCGTGAATTTGCTGAGTGTAGGCGTGTTCGGAGAATTTGAATTCTGGTTAGCAGGGATCAAAATTGCGATGATTATTGCATTTATTTTCCTGGGTACTGCGCTAATCTTCGGGATTATTCCGAGTGATAACACCCCTTATTTGCAAAATTATACGCAATCGGGTGGCTTCTTCCCTAATGGGTGGGGCTCAATCTTCTCCGCTCTGCTTGTTGTTATGTTCTCCTATGGAGGCTCTGAGCTGATCGGTCTAACGTTGACGGAAACGGAAAATGCAGATCGTGTACTGCCCAAGGTGGTGGGCAATTTCATGTTAAGAATTATTCTGTTCTTCACCTTGCCTATTCTCATCATCTGTGGGTTAATTCCTTGGAATGAGCTTGGACCAGAGAGTAGCCCGTTTGTACAGGTGCTCGCTTCGACTGGGTTACCAGGCGCAGCTCATATTATGAACTTCATTCTGGTTACGGCTGTCTTATCGGCTGCGAACTCGGGGATCTATGGTGCATCCCGGATGATGTATTCGATGGCGGTCGGCGGTGAGGCTCCCAAAGCTTTAGCGAAGACCAATGCGAACGGCAGCCCGATTAACACACTACTTGTATGCAGTGTCATTTTGTTAGCTGGATCATTGCTCGGGCTGTTTGCACAAGATCAGCTATTCAGTGTACTGCTAGCAGTTCCTGGATTTGTGGTGATTCTGGTGTGGATCTGCATTTCTTCATCACAGTTGAAGTTGCGTAAGCAGTATCCCGTGCAACCTTCCTTCAAGGTGTGGGGATTCCCATACATCACAGGTGCGACAACTCTTTGTCTGACCGTAATTGCAGTGATGTTCATTTTCGATGCAGGCAATCGTTTCAGTATTAGTGTGTGTCTCTCCGTGCTGGCGTTTCTTATCATCTGGTCTTTGGTTCGATTCCGTAAGGCAGATGGGAAACAGGCGAAATAACGGACTGCATCTATAGGTCGCATGTAGATCGGATAGAGAAAAGGGTTTGAGAATTAGCAGAATAAAATATTGTTTAATTAAGAAGAAGAAGACATCTCAGTGCTCATGCTGGGGTGTTTTTTGGTACTTGGAGGTATACTTGCATATATAGGTTCAGATGAGAAGAAAGAAGAGAGGATTGCACAATGAAGAATTGGGCTGTCGTTAGAAGGTTAGATCCCCACATAGAAGAAGAGGTAACTCTTGAAATGAACGGAGTTGAATTTACAGGGTTTGCTAATATCTGTCCATATCCTATTGAAGTGGGGTGTGCTTACCCCGTATCCATTGGGATTACAATATTAGATGATGTCATTGTTCAGGAGCTGCACGAGCCTAAGAAAGAGTTAGAACGGATTGATTCAGGATTCGCCTATAACGTTCGAGGTGTGATCCAAGCAGATTCTTTGGATGCAGGGATCGTCTTAACCGATGAAGAGTTGTTCAGAGACTATGCTTATTTAATAGGTACATACGTTGAGATGAAAGTAGATCGCATTAGCGTTGAATTTCTGGCGGAGCGGGAAGATGCATAGGTTCCAGGTACTGTTATATTATGGATTAATTTAGGTTAATGTGGACTATGAAAATACTTCGATAGTCGCTATCTAATCTCGGGGTGCCTCATTATAATGAAAGTTCATTATACAAGGTTTAACGTACTCTTATGCTATTGAAATTGCGATGAGATGTTCGTATAACAACGAAAACCTATAATATGAGGTACGACATGACGACTATCAAAGTAAAACCAGGACAGCTGCTCGCCATATCAAAACAATTCGAAGAGGCTCATTATCAGGTTTCTCAAATGACTAACCGCTTGAAACAACGGATCGTTGAGATTGAGCAACTGTGGGATGGTAGTACGAAGGAAAACTTCTATGCCAATTTCATTTATGCGCAGCAGGCGATGGATAAATTTTTGGATGGATCCATAACGATTTCAAAAGAACTGGAAAGGCATGCTGAGAAATTCAAGAATGCTGACAATCAAACCTTAGAAACCTATGGCCCTCCTGAGTCAAATGATGCTAAAGCACCTGCTGATGATAAACGGAATGCCTTTCAGAAGTCTGCCGATAGTATAGTCGAGTTAGGACAAGCCTTTTTGCAATCAGCTGATGATCGATACCAGAAGCGTTATGATAGCGTTGGCGGTTTTTTGGATTATTGGACGTTCGGTATCCCAAGTGGTCTTGTTTCTGGATACGTGGATCGTGCAGAAAAAGCGTTTAACTCACCTAATGATGCAGCCAATTGGATTACATTCGGTATACATGGTACGATTCGTGAAGCCACGTTTCCAACGAATGCCTGGTCTAGTGAGCACTGGGCGAATATTTTTGGCGTAGGTGGATTGATGCTGGGCGGTGGGTATGCGTCTTCGATGATGAAGCCTCACAATCTATTTACAGGCGGTGGCCCCAAGATCAATCCGTCAACTCGTCCTGGTACAGGCAATATGACAGGTGGCTTTAACGGTTTTCAAGACCAACGCATGCGAGTCACCGAGAACATTGCCGAAAGTAAAAAGGCGAGAGAGTCTTCTAAATTCTCTGAGTTTGTGGAGAAGGAAAAGGAGATTGGGAAGGGCACCCCAAAAGCTGAAAATAATATCGCTATAGAAAACGCAAAAAAAATTACTCATTTTGATAACCCAGCAGACCCATTTAGAGATGCATTTGGTGCTGGTTTAAAATCGCATCCAGAAGAATGGCATAAACTAATCAAGGTTATGGAGGAAAATGGAGTTGAGGTGGTCTATCGAGAAGGTGCATTGGGGTATGGACCGTTGAGAAAAGGAGAACCGGGTCAGATTTTGATAGATCCTGAAGCATCCATGAGTTCTTTAAGACATGAGTATAGTCATTATGTGGAAGCTAAATCAAATGGTTTCCCATCAGCTGCTGAATCATATCAAAATTGGGAAGGGAGAATTGCAGATGAGCTCAAAGCATACACAATTGAAATTAAAGAAGCAAAAAGGTTAGGATTAGATAATATTGCAGAACAACTTCAAAAGAACTTTGAAGCGGAGAAGCAGTACATTCTAGATAGATACGGTCCTATAATCGAATAAAAATTGGAAAGGGAAGATTTACTATGGCTTCAATAGCTGAATTAGCAGAAGAGATTAAAACTGATAAGATAAAAAACGAAGATTTAATAGTATGTTTAGAAGCAAGAAATTTAAGGGTTGTTGCTATGGCAATGTTCAAGTTAATTGAAAGAAATTACTGTAATATTAGCATTGTAGATAGACTATCTGAACTTGGAGAACTTTTAACAGATAATAAATTTATTGGACCATGGCAATTCGGACATGTTGCTATAGCTACGCTATCTCTTCTAGAAAATGAGGATGCAAAAATTAAGTTTAACGAACTTTTTGAGAGACTGAGTGATAATGATAAATATTTAGTAGATAATTTTATCAAATCAGAATCTTATAAAATATAGAGCTAGGGCTTACCAGTAAATAAAAAAAATGAAGGAACACTACTTATATAAAATGCACCCCATAAAGTAGACATTGGCTAAACCTAGGGTTTTTCCAATGAAATTTTAGGAGGCATTTTGTTTTTTTTATTGCGATTAAAGGACAAAAGTTTAGGAATAATTTGGGAAATTAAAAAGAGGCTATGTGTCTGCCTATCCACAGACCCCATTGTTTCTTTGACAAGATCAAGGGTTTCGAATGAACCATAGAAAGGTGCTCCGCCCGATTCAAATACTCTGTACCCATTCTCGAATTTGTCGTAAAGGATCTGTTTAATAACAAAATAGCTTCCAGGTTGAGGTGAAGGTAATGTACTTGAGAGAAGCGGTATCTCGAAGCAATAATATTGATTGGAGTTTAGTAGGGACGGTAGTCTCACCAGAGAATGAGAGATTGGCATATGAGTTTTTTAGGAGAATGGCTTCATTTCTTCAAAAAGAAAATCTAGTACCTGTTTCACCTAAATTTGCTGATATTGCTCGTTTATTAGGTGGTGAAAAAGAGCTAGTAGATATTACAACGATTTATAGTCAAGAAACCATAGAATACATGAATAAGTTTTCTGGTATAGAATTGTTTTGTAATTTTTATCTGAAATTAGCTAGCTATATAGATGATCATCCGGAATACTCTGAGTATATTCATGTATATGAACCGTTGTTAAGAATACTAGAACGGAAAGGGGCATTTGTATTTAGAGTGAATGAACTAGAGATAATTGGGGTTGGTCATTTCCCTCTAGGAGGATGGTATGAGAGATTTTTGAATAAGCCATCGTACGATATAGAAAACTTATAAATCTAAAAATAGTTTTCGCTGATTGGTATGTTACTTACATAAACTCGAGCGTATTTACGTGATTAAAAAGTATGGTTCATGGAGTGATTTATATGAATAGCAAAAATGAACTCAATGATAAAGTTCGCCATATTAGGCAAAATGAATTATCCATACGAGAATTAATTGAATTTCTGGATTCAAAACAAATATATATCATCAGTAATACGATGATTAGAGTCGTAGAACTAAAAATAAAAAATATATTAGTGATTGAAAAGCTTCAATATTTAACTCAATATATGGGCGCACGCTATACATTTGCAGAGGGGATTGGAGTTGGACATTTTGCAATGGCAACATTATCAATCTTGAATACCTCTGATTCTTTTAAAGCATATCATGTAACCCTAGAGAATCTAAAAGAAGTAGATATACAAAGGATAGAAAAGGCAATTGTAATATTAAATGACTTGATAAGAGGTTAAAAATTTTAAAAGGAAAATGACCCATCCACATCCGTATGAGGAATTCATTATTTAATCGTACTGTAACTAACTAATAAAGCTGAACTAATACTTTGAACAGGTCGATTATTGTCAGAAAGAGCCGTAATTACCTGTTTTTTTATTGTTCTCAAATTCAATCGAAATTAGCAGACTTCTCAGAGAAAATATAAGAATGGTCTAGCGTGATGTGCTGGTTCTGAAATGAAGTAGCTTTTGATCTCAGTAAAAGAAAAAAACGAAAAACGCTACTGACATACTGTTGGCAATAGGGGGCTTATATAATCAAGCATATAACACAACCACCCATATACTAAGGAGGACATAACATTATGTCAGTAATCGGACCCGACTTCATTTCACTTCAAGTAAGCAATCTGGAAAGCTCTGCAGAATTCTATCAAAACTATTTAGGATTGGTTCGCTCACAGGCAGGTCCACCTCATGCTGTGGTCTTTGATACGAAGCCTATTGCATTTGCTCTTCGTGACTTACTCCCGGGAGTAGAGCTCAGCTCGGCTAGTCAGCCTGGACTTGGTGTTGCTCTGTGGCTTCAAGCCCCTGATGCGCAAGAAATCCACGACAAACTTGTTGCTGCAGGCGTAAAGATCACATCTTCACCAATCGATGGACCATTTGGGCGAACCTTTACATTTGCTGATCCAGACGGTTACTTAGTTACCCTTCACAGTAAAGCCTAAACCGTAATTAGGTCAGCTTAGTGAGGGTAATGTTAACTTCATTCAGTCGAGCAGGCTGAGTGGTTACCTTTTCAAGGCTGTTTAATAAAAGTGATATACTCCCCATATGGTATACAGGTGAAATAGTAGATCCTGTTACTATGAGGGGATTTTTTCTTATCAGTAAATTGTCCAGTAAAGTGTAACTTGAACTGATTGGAAACATTTCTTCCCATCCAATTGAGCATAAAATGAAGACGGAAAATCTTCTAATAATGTCTGTATGTTTATACTAAGAATATGTAAAGGATTTATATATATATGAAACTGTGAGAAGAGTTAAGGGGAGTATTGAGATCGTGGGAACGTAATCTATTTTATTGTTTAAACGTGAAGAGAGCATTCCAGCAATTGATATATTGATGCGTATTAATAAAATATGTAAAAAGGAGAAGCTTTACTTTGATTGTGATGAGAAAGCTTTTATTGGAGAGAAACTAATATACACAAGAATATATGTTAGTGACGTCCCATTTAGAGAGAACTATTCAAGAACCCTTTGTTTTAGCATCTATGATGAACCATACGAATCTCAGGTGGTTAGTTTTGAATGGGATGATACCAATCATGAATATTTTAAAGCGGTGGTATCTGATGACTTTTACGATAATGAAGATCTATTATTTCGATTTTTTCGCGCAATACTTAGGATCTATCCTAAATCCAAGTTATGGGTTGAGGACGAATGGTTTTACACTTTCGAAGACTTAGAGACTACGGATATGGATAATTACAATTGGTGCTACAAAGATCCAAGATATAATGGATAATTGGCTAAGTAGCTCAATAATTAACCCAATCAAAAATAATGAGATTGTAGAGATTAATGGGTATTTCAGTGTAGTTATAAAGGAGGTAGTTATTAATGAAATTAGAACAGATGAAACAGATTTCCCTTAGAGGTAGAGTTGCATATGGGATCTGTTGTTTTGAGAATGTGCTGATTACCTTAGAATATGATCTGAATGATTGGAGAAACGTTCTGAACTACCTATGGCAATTTACTAGTATTCCATATTTAGATGATTGGAATGAGCTTATCGTTGAACTAATACCGGAAAATCTAATGGAGTTCAATACATACGAAGAGCAGGAGTTTGAAAGACTGAGCCGTGACGAATTTGTTTCTCTATCTCAACTATATCAATCGACGGAGGAATCTATTGGTATCTTACTTCGAGATATTTATGAACTGGGCATCAGTCATGCGTATTCTGTCATCGAAGGACATGGAGAGCGGAGTTTAGTACTGGTAAATAGAATAGCTAATTACATGCTGCAACATAGATTCCCATTGCCAGATGTGGATTCCTTCCTGAAATACTCCATAAATGAAAATAGAGGTTGGGGCAACAGTTTTGATGGTACAGCCTTATCTAAAGTTAAAAAGTAGGGTGTCGGTAAACCTTGTTAATGACAACTCCCTCTAAAGATAGGGCCAATGAAGCACACATACAAAAAAAATGTTGTACAGAGTCGCTTAATTAAGCGGCTTTTTTTATGCTCATTCAGTTAGTTAGTCGTAGACTTAACAATTTTCTATATTAAAAATAAATACTAAATATGACCAAAGTTTCAAATCAACCCACTCAATCCTTGTTCGTATAAATGATTGCGCAAATGCGAAGAAAATATTGTCGGAAAACCTCAAAAAAAGACTGTATTATTGGATAAAATTGTCTTATAATCAGGAATAAAGTGACAAATATCACACTTGAAGTCATTTGAAATAGAACTTTTGGATTACTTTATAGTGTTTGTCACTATTTTCATAAGACCTAAGGAGGGGCCGCGGATGGGAGTAACGGAAAGTACTAAGCGATCTTTGTATACTGATGTTCAGCAAGGCAAGAAGGAAGGCCACATCTATATCACAGCAATTGATTTAGTTTTGAATCAGGATTATTTTTCAGATCCAACGTTACATTATTGGATTCAAGCAGATACGGTTCATCTTACTGAATCTCTTAGTTTGCCAGGGCGTAATCTTACGCTTAATGCCAGAGTGATTTTTTCAGATGGTGACTTGTCTATTAGCACATCCGGGGCACAAGTTCCTAAGGAAAATGACTACTCACAGGAACCTAAGGCCGGTACAGGCATACAAGCAATTAAAAGTGGCGACCGTGGTGGAGATGGCAAGGATGGTTTAAGTGGAGATGATGGAATGTCAGCTGGACATTTGGTGCTGGCTGCGGAAAGATTTGATCTAAAAGGGGAGCTCAGACTCTCAGCAAATGGTAGCAATGGTGGTCGGGGTCAGGACGGAGGAAACGGTGCGGATGGTCGGAAGGGAGAAGATGGAAGAGATGGGGAAACACATTTTTTCTATTCGAATGATCAAGCGACAAAAGGTAGCGATGGAGGCGACGGAGGTAATGGTGGTGATGCTGGGCGTTCCGGTAATGGGGGAGATGCTGGACATATTTTCGTCGGATATGTAGTTCCTAGTGGAGAGCATAGAATCGTTATACAAAATCAAGCAGGCCTAGGAGCAGATGCTACTTCACCCGGAAAAGCCGGACTGGGAACACCGGGGGGGATTGGTGGATTTCAGCTAGAAACGCGTGTGGTTGGGCCTAGGAATGTTGTTACTATGCGTAGTAGAACAAAAAGAGCAGATAATGGTAAGGATGGCAAAGATGGCGAGATTGGACGTAGTGCTATCGATCCTGTTGACGGAAAGCCTGCTCAATCTACAATGGTGCAAATTTCTTTCGAACAATTTTATGGATCCAAAACGCTCAGTTCAGAACTATACGACAGATTTAGTCCGGTTGTCTTGCAATCAGCTCTAAGTGCCTCGCTCGAACGTCAGACGTTAACATTACATAAAGCGGGACTAGCCTATCGGGCAGGAAGTATAGAAAAACTCGAAGAAGCTGCCCATCTATTGAACTGGCTACAACTGACAACACCAGATGAATCCTGGTTTGATCAATTACGGGCTCAGAGTTCCAGTTCTGAATTTCAAAATGAAATGTTAGATACTTCAATACAGTGGATAACACTTCGCAACAAGTCTATAGTCCTCATTTCACAGTTGGGGCAAGGACTAGATTTTTTTGGACATCCTTGGAACTGGGTGCCACTGATGCCGTTAGACAAGTATCAGGATTTAGGTAGCAATCTTATTAACGCGGCTCAACAAGCGGAGACACTATATCATAATTATATTAACGCCGCAAATGATCAGCAAGGTCGTTTAAGGGTGTTAAAAGATGCTATTTCGGTTCAAGTGAATCGAATTAACGATGCAGAAGAACAAAGACAAAAGTCCATTAAAGAGCGGGCACGCTTGGAATCGGAAGCGGACAAGTTATACAAGGATATTCTTTCAAAAGAGAAATCGCTCCAAAAAGTGGCAGAGGAGTTTGTAGAAGCTTTGCGTCAAAAGCTCGCTATGAAAACTCTGAAGGCAACCTTCGATCTAGTAGTGAATGGTGTAGCACTTGTCACAAATGTCACTCCTGCACTAACGGCGATTAAAACAGGTGGAGCTATAGCTTCAGCAGTTAGTAACTATTTGGATTCAGGCAAAACCATAGTTATTGACGATACATTCAAGAATAAAGAAACCGTGGAAAAAGAAAAAAAGAAAAAAGAAGCAGAACTATCTAAATCTATTAAAAGTGTGACTACAGTCGCTTCATCTAGTATTGCAATTATAAAAGATGGAATAGAAATTTATAATTTGTTAGACCAAATGAGTTCAGCACGCGATACCTATGGAAGTTCTACATCTATGCTCGCGATGACTCGTGAACAGTTCAAAGAAATGTTAAGCCCGGTCTATGATACCATGCCAAAGGATAAAGTGAATGGATATCGCAAGGCATTTACCCAGTATCTTGATGTTGTAGAAGAATACCAGAGTAGAAAACAAATGGTGATTACTAAAGATTTAGAAGAAGTGAAATTAATAGCTGAATTGGAGCAGCGTCGCGCAGATCAAGAACGAATCAAGCAAATGATGGGAGAAGATATTGATGCAGGCTTACCATTCTTCCATACGTATGTGTTTGATCTGTACAACAGTTTAAAGCTTGCTCTAACCGATTTTTTATACCAAGAATATCAAGCTTATCGTTATATCATCCTTAGTCAAGAGCTCTTCCCATTTGTTCGTGACAGTCATGTTGCTGAACTCAGTCGCATTCATGCTGAGATAACTATTAAATTGAAAGATGCACTAAACGCATCAGAGAATCCGATGCAGCCGTTCAAGAATGTCACGTTTATTTTTAACGAAGCGACTTTCCCTGAACAATTTGAAGCATTAAGAGAACATGGCACTGCATTCTTTCCATTAACACTAAATAACGATCTTATTCGGCAAAAAATTGCAGGTAAAGCTCATATGATGGTTAGTGACTGCCACATTCAATTGCCAGGCGCTCGTCATTCAGCAGGTAACATTCATATCGAATATTCGCATTCTGGACATTCAACGTTCTTGGATACGTACGGAGAACGATATGACTTTGTCCATAACAAAAGCCTTGGATTCTATGAGTATGAAGTAACTCCTCAACAAGGTGCAGTTGGAGATTTAGAGCCGAATGAGAGCATCCGTAATGAATCGGGTGGAGCTGTAGGTGACGGAATCAGTAGAATTATGCCCGGGTTATTATCTGTCTGGTCAATTGAGGTGCCAGTAACAGATCGAAGCGGATATAACCTTAATGAGGGTGTAGATCTAAGTCAGGTCAAAAAGATTGTTATGACTCTGCAAGGTAAGGCAGAGGCGTATGCTGCTAAGTCACCAGCTAATCAGAAACTTGCTGCATTTGCAGCCAAAGCATCTATTTCTGAGAAGTTTGCAGATCATGAGATGTTTGGGGTGCCAAGTGGTGAATCCGAAACGATTCAAGCAGATTCAATTGTTATTGAGCTTTAGATGACTAATTATTCTTAGCATCTTAGACTAAATATGTAATTTTCCGTAGGCATACTTGGGAATTCACTCTGAAGCATGAGCGAGTTTCCAAGTATATCGCTTATGCATAATTCTTATTCTTTTTTCCATTTATAAGATGTGTACAAAATTTAAGGTTATACCTCTAAGATAGGCAGGATGTAATGTGAAACAAAGATGGAAGGGGTTTATCCATGAGTGATCAATATGTTGGCGAGATTCGTATGTTTGCTGGAGAATATGCACCTGTAGGATGGGAATTTTGCAATGGTCAGACACTCCAAATCAACGGATATGAAGCACTATATTCTGTTATTGGAGTAATGTATGGAGGAAATGGAACAGATAATTTTAAACTGCCTGATTTAAGGGGGCGTCTACCACTTCATTACGGCACAAGCAAGGATCGTGAGGGAAAAAATATTTCAACCTATACTGTAGGACAAACGGGTGGAACAGAAACAGTTACCCTTACAGAAGCGCAGCTTCCTAAGCATACCCATCTTGTTAAAGCCCATACTGCCGCCGGAACCTCTACAACTCCTGCAAATAATATTTGGGCGACAAGCACAGCTAAACAGTACTCTAATCTTAATTCTAATGGAATTATGAATAATCAAGCAATTTCATCGGTTGGTGGAAGTAAAGAGCATTCCAATATGATGCCTTTTCTCCCGTTAACCTTTATTATCGCTATTCAAGGCATGTACCCTTCACAAGGTTGATTTTTCTTTTTAGGAGGACGAAAAGATGGCAGAACCATTTCTTGGAGAAATTCGTTTATTTGCATTCGCGTATGGAAACCCTCCAATAGGCTGGGCGGCCTGCAATGGTCAAATACTTCAAATTAAACAAAATAATGCGTTGTTTGCAATTTTGGGAAATCGTTTTGGTGGAGATGGAAAAACAACATTTGCGTTGCCCGATCTACAAGGTCGTGTTCCCTTAGGATCAACAAATCCTGCATCCGCATCCCCTTATGGTGGTGAGGAAACACACACACTAACGATAAACGAAATGCCACAGCATACACATTATGCTACTGGCGGTAATGATGCAGCGACTAACATTCCTGTAGATTCAATCTGGGGAAATAATACTAGTATAGCTTCCTATGAGAGTGTGTCTAATGCAGCCATGTCTAGTAACGCTTTGCATGAAGCAGGAGGAAGTACAGCACACTCCAACATGCAACCATATCTTGTACTTAATTATTGTATAGCTGTAGAGGGTATCTTTCCACAAATGAATCTCTAAAGGAGGGGACTAATATGGATCCGTATGTAGGTGAAATCCGTTTATATGCAGGAAAATATGCCCCATTAGATTGGGCGTTTTGTCACGGACAGATGCTAATGGTGACTGAAAATAGCTTGTTGTTTAGTGTTATTGGGAATAAGTATGGGGGGGACGGACAGTTAAATTTTCAGCTTCCTGATTTACGTGGACGCGTTCCTATGCATTGGGGCGAGGGTGCAGGCTTAACTCCTCAGGTACTAGGGAAGTCAGGCGGCCTAGATAAGGTTGCGTTATTAGAGACTCAAATGCCTAACCATACACATACAACAAGTGCCCAGTCCACGGGTAATACAGTAAACCCTCAGGGAGCAATTTGGGCAACAACTCCCAAGGATGGAAAGAAGCTTGGTCCAAGTGTTTATTCAAAAACCCCATCTGTATCTATGAATTTGTTAGCCATTGAAGCTACAGGGGGATCACAGCCTCATAACAACATACAGCCTTATACAGAACTTAATTTTATTATTGCACTCCAAGGAGTATATCCAGCAAAACAATAAAAGGTATAGAATATTTAAAATCTTCAATTCTTTCTTTGAAATCCAACATGAAAGGATCGGAAAGATGCAGAAACTCTATCGTAACAGCCAATTTAGCGGAATAATATTATTAGTCTTTGCTCTTACTTTTGGATCATTGTTATCAGGAACAATGCGTGTTTATGCAGCAAATGAAGGTGTAGTTACTAGCTTTAATGGTACTTTGGATGTTAATTCAATATTTGTTAGACCTCAGATGCCTGGTGATGTTTCGTATGACAATGATACGAATGGTTATGATCAAGCGTTATTAGAAAAAATATGGTATTTCCAGGAAGGAGAAAATAGCGCAACTTGTGGTGGAGGAAATTACATTAATTGCGGTATCTGGTTTGATACACCGATTTTTACGGGAACAGGTAACCCTTATATGACTACGGTTAGAGCTGAGGATCCCGCAGGACAGTCTTATGTTCGTAACTATTTTTATAGAGCTATAACTCCATCTAAGGCAGGAGTATATAGTATAACAGTTACTCCTCAAACAACGTTAGATGATACGGTACTATACTTATATAAAGGTAGCTTTGATCCAATCCATCCTTTACACAATCTATTAGTTAGTAATGATGATATTTCAGCAGTTAATGATAATTATTTATCTCATATAAAGGATGTATATTTGGATGTTGGTGTAACTTATTACATGGTTATGACCGGTTTTGGTAATGGAGACACAGGTAGTGTTTACTTTGATGTAAATGGTCCTGGTAGTGTTGGTATTAACGATCCAGATGTTCCAGCAGTTACAAGTGTTTCTGTGACTCCGACTACTGCAGAAGTTATGCAGGGAGGGAACCAACAGCTTTCCGCAAATGTAACTGTGATTGGCGGAGCCGCGCAAACGGTGAATTGGAGCAGCGACGATACAACTAACAAGGTCACAGTGGACGAGAACGGTCTAGTGAGTGTGGCGTTGGACGCTGAGCCGAAAGCGTACACGATCACCGCGACTTCGACAGAAGATGTGACAAAAAGCAACACCGCGACCATTACGGTAACCGCAGCACCAGTAACACCAGCAGTTACGAGCGTCACGGTAACACCAAGTAGCGCTGATGTAATGCAAGGCACCCAACGTCAGCTGACGGCCGATGTTGTCGTGGTGGGCGGAGCCGCGCAAACGGTGAATTGGAGCAGCAACGATACAACTAACAAGGTCACAGTTGATGAGAATGGTCTAGTGAGTGTGGCGTTGGACGCTGAGCCGAAAGCGTACACGATCACAGCGACTTCGACAGAAGATGTGACAAAAAGTAACAACGCGACCATTACGGTAACTGCAGCACCAGTAACGCCAGCAGTTACGAGCGTCACGGTAACACCAAGTAGCGCTGATGTAATGCAAGGCACCCAACGTCAGCTGACGGCCGATGTTGTCGTGGTGGGCGGAGCCGCGCAAACGGTGAATTGGAGCAGCGACGATACAACCAACAAGGTCACCGTGGATCAGAACGGTCTAGTGAGCGTCGAGTTGGATGCTGAACCTAAAGCATACACAATCACCGCGACTTCGACAGAAGATGAGACGAAGAGCAATACCGCGACGATTACGGTAACCGCAGCACCAGTAATCCCAGTAACGCCAGCAGTTACGAGTGTTACGGTAGCACCAAGTAGCGCCGAGGTAACGCAAGGTACACAGCGTCAGCTGACGGCGGATGTTGAAGTTGTGGGTGGAGCCGCGCAAACGGTGGATTGGAGCAGCGACGATACAACCAACAAGGTCACGGTGGATGAGAATGGTCTAGTGAGCGTGGCGTTGGACGCTGAGCCGAAAGTGTACACGATCACAGCGACTTCGACAGAAGATGAGACGAAGAGCAATACCGCGACGATTACGGTAACCGCAGCACCAGTAATCCCAGTAACGCCAGCAGTTACGAGTGTTACGGTAGCACCAAGTAGCGCCGAGGTAACGC
>NZ_JAMAUZ010000070.1:0-242 GCF_023714095.1 Paenibacillus sp. MER 99-2
ACTTTCAATTACAGGGCTTTTACCTTCTTTGGCGGGCCTTTCCAGACCTCTTCGTTTAACCGGTTCCTTTGTAACTCCATGTGAGACGTCCCACAACCCCAAAGAGCAAGCTCCTTGGTTTGGGCTGTTCCGCGTTCGCTCGCCGCTACTGACGGAATCACTATTGTTTTCTCTTCCTCAAGGTACTTAGATGTTTCAGTTCCCCTGGTATGCCTCTACTTGCCCTATGTATTCAGACAAGA
>NZ_JAMAUZ010000071.1:0-242 GCF_023714095.1 Paenibacillus sp. MER 99-2
ACCTATCCCTCACGGTACTGCTTCACTATCGGTCGCTAGGAAGTATTTAGCCTTGGCAGATGGTCCTGCCGGATTCATACGGGGTTTCACGTGCCCCGCACTACTCGGGATCCGTCTCGGAGGGAACCAACTTTCAATTACAGGGCTTTTACCTTCTTTGGCGGGCCTTTCCAGACCTCTTCGTTTAACCGGTTCCTTTGTAACTCCATGTGAGACGTCCCACAACCCCAAAGAGCAAGCTC
>NZ_JAMAUZ010000072.1:0-242 GCF_023714095.1 Paenibacillus sp. MER 99-2
TGGCGGCGTTCTACTCTCCCAGGACCCTGCGGTCCAAGTACCATTGACGCTGAAGGGCTTAACGGTCGTGTTCGGGATGGGAACGTGTGGAACCCCTTCGCTATCGCCACCAAACGTTTGAGAGTTTGAGCTCTCAAAACTGAGCAACGAGTGAGTAGTTTGCAGCGAAGCTGCATATTTGAATGTTTCCGCTACGGGAAACGATTCTCCATAGAAAGGAGGTGATCCAGCCGCACCTTCCG
>NZ_JAMAUZ010000073.1:0-241 GCF_023714095.1 Paenibacillus sp. MER 99-2
GGATGCCTAGGCGCTAGGAGCCGATGAAGGACGTGGCGAACAACGAAACTGCCTCGGGGAGCTGTAAGCAAGCTTTGATCCGGGGGTGTCCGAATGGGGAAACCCAGCTGGGGTAATTTCCAGTTACTCTTGTCTGAATACATAGGGCAAGTAGAGGCATACCAGGGGAACTGAAACATCTAAGTACCTTGAGGAAGAGAAAACAATAGTGATTCCGTCAGTAGCGGCGAGCGAACGCGGA
>NZ_JAMAUZ010000074.1:0-235 GCF_023714095.1 Paenibacillus sp. MER 99-2
TGCTACATCACTCGGATCGTGGCTCGCAGTACACGTCAAAAGAATACGTGGAGCAACTGAAATCGTATGCTATGGAACTCAGTATGAGCCGCCGAGGAAACTGTTACGATAACGCATGTATCGAGTCGTGGCACATTATTTTGAAGAACGAACTCATTTACTGTAACCCTCGTTTTAAGAATCCAGAAGAGGATTATAACGCCATTTACCAGTACATTGAGTTCTATTACAACCG
>NZ_JAMAUZ010000075.1:0-224 GCF_023714095.1 Paenibacillus sp. MER 99-2
AGCTAAAAAGGAATGTTCTAATTCGCATTTACTTTCGTTTCGATATCTAGTTTTCAAAGAACAAGCTCCATGCAAAAGCAAGCTGTTTGAGAGTTTGAGCTCTCAAAACTGAGCAACGAGTGAGTAACTAGCCGACCTGGCTAGATTTGATATTTGAATGTTTCCGCTACGGGAAACGATTCTCCATAGAAAGGAGGTGATCCAGCCGCACCTTCCGATACGGC
>NZ_JAMAUZ010000076.1:0-217 GCF_023714095.1 Paenibacillus sp. MER 99-2
AAAGAAACTTGAAAAAAAGAGCTTGCAAAGTTGGTTCGGATGTGATAAGATATAAAAGTTGCTGACGAGAACGAATGTCGGCGCTGAAATAAGTTTGATCTTTGAAAACTGAACAACGAGTGAGTAATCATCCTGCTTGCAGGATGAACAAAATGAGATTTTTAATCTCGTCAGATTCAAAATGAGCTAATCGCTCTTTTCAATACTTTATTGGAGA
>NZ_JAMAUZ010000077.1:0-209 GCF_023714095.1 Paenibacillus sp. MER 99-2
ACCTGGCTAGAGGCTTTTCTTGGCAGTGTGAGATCATGACCTTCGCTACTGTAATTTTCACTCCCCATCACAGCCCAGCCTTACGATGTGCGGATTTGCCTACACATCAGCCTCACTGCTTGGACAGGCATCCATCAGCCTGCGTCACTACCCTACTGCGTCCCCCCATTGCTCATAACGGCTTACGGTGGTACAGGAATTTCGACCTG
>NZ_JAMAUZ010000007.1:0-251730 GCF_023714095.1 Paenibacillus sp. MER 99-2
GTTAGCCATGAGCAGCAACGTAGTGGAGGGGAAGGAATCGATTCTGGAGAAGCGAAGCGCTCGCGTTTGTCCGCGGATTTTCCCCTTAAGAGGGGAATCCAAGAAATCCGAGGACAACCAGCGATCGAAAGAACGATCCATCCCCGGAACGCCCACCAGCTGCTCCAGATCTACCCTACTACTCCAATAATCGACTTAACATGGATTGCAGAAGTTAGCCATGAGCAGCAACGTAGTGGAGGGGAAGGAATCGATTCTGGAGAAGCGAAGCGCTCGCGTTTGTCCGCGGATTTTCCCCTTAAGAGGGGAATCCAAGAAATCCGAGGACAACCAGCGATCGGAAGAACGATCCATCCCCGGAACGACCACCAGCTGCTCCAACCCCTTACTTCTGCTCCCGTGGCTTAGTCGATAAACCCTTCCATGATGATGGTTGGCACACCATTGGCCTGCCAAGCGCCTTTGCCATAGCCACTGTTATAACCTGATGTAGCCTGAGGCTCCCAGTAGAACACACCTTTACCTTTGCCATTCGGCAAATTGCGAATTTGATTTTTCATCGATGCTACGAAACTCTTTCCGATCGCCGGTTGGTTGTTATCCATACCGATCTCTGAGATCATGATTTCTTTCCCGTATCTATTAATGAGATCTTTGGCATTGTTTATCGTACTGGTTACGGCCGAATTCCATCCGGAAGGAGAAGGGTACAGGGACATAGCGACCATGTCAAAATTAGCACCGTTGCTGATCAGACCTCCAATATTCCAGACATACAGATTATTGTCGTCTCCATTGGCGAGATGAACCAACGTTTTGGTGCCGCTACTAATGGACTTTACAGCGTTATGACCTGTATTCACAAGCCATGCATAGTTCTTCATATTGTTGGAGGCTTTACCATCCTCCCATAACATACCGTTATTCGTTTCGTTGCCAATCTGCACCCAGTCAGGGGTTACGCCTTTGCTTTGCATCGTAGTCATTACATCGCGTGTATGATTCCAGACGGCATCCATCAGCTGTTGGAAGGTGTAATTTTTCCATGCAGCCGGTTTGGACTGTTGGCCTGGGTCTGCCCAAGAGTCACTGTAATGTAGCGTCAACATCACGCTCATACCTGCATTTTTGGCACGTTGCGCCAGAGCGGCAGCGCGATCCTTGTTCATGTAACCGTTACCATAATCATTCGAAGGATTGACAAATACGCGGATACGAACCGAATTGATCTGATAATCTTTTTTCAAAATATCAATGATGTCTCGCTGAACACCGTTCTTATCTTTCCATTTGTATCCTTGGGCTTCCATCCCGGGAACCCAGCTAATATCTGCGCCTTTGGCGAAACTAGGTGCTGCGCTAACTTGCTGACCAGCAGGCAGCATAATGGAGGTGAACAACAGCACAAAAGCCAAAGCGATGGATGTTTTGAAACCCCTTACAAATTTAAACATTACAAAATCCCTCCTTGTATTGAGTATTTAAGATACGTCCTAATTATAGTGGGCAAGGATTGCTGAACTATAGGGTTTATTTCCAATATTTTGGTTGTTTTCTCAACTTCTCTACAAAAAAAAGGCAAACAAAAAGCCGTCCGAAGACGGCTTTTCTACCCGTGGCGCTTTTTGAAACATTGATCCGTATCCCGCGCCTCCAACCAGTCTCTTTTATTTTGAGCTAGTGGATCGGGTAAGGGACACGTTCAACATGTGATTAGAAATGTTGACGCACCTCCTTTCCTTGTGGCAAGAGTATACAACACCTTGTTTCGGAAAGCTAGTCTTTTTTTCAATCTTTTTTTAGGGAATATTCCAAATATCTGCTATGATTCACGAAGTGCCTAATGGCACTAACAGCAGTAAAGTGGTCACTCAGCCCAATGAAGAGTGAACAATTCCTTATTTCTCCGTTTGGAACATCGTAATATCGCGCGCATAGTGACTCTTTGTACCATTATCATTGCGAATGCGCACGCTATCTTCACTGATTTGTTCAACTATGCCTCGGCCAACTTCACAGTATACGCCTGCTGGATCCTCCTGCCATGCTGTTACGATACATTGGGAGAGGGCAGCAGTGAAAAATTCTATATTTTTTTGCAATGTTCTAGGTTTGTTCGATTTCATTATATGCTCCTTTAAGATATGCTTATTTATAAGAGGACAATAGCCGACCTATTTCACACTGTACATCACTTTACTCTGTCTGCTGATCTTTGTAAAGGGATGGAAAAACTTCGGACAATCAGGTATCATTTACACAAATTTTACACTGCATTTACATTACGCTGACGCTTATATCCAATCACGGATAGTACAATTAGTGAAGAACACTAACCAAGGATTGATATGCAACATATTCGGAGGGGCATTCATGCATAGAGATATCAAAACAGGCAACTATGTTAACCGTGATTTAAGTTGGGTCGAATTTAATCGACGTGTACTTCAAGAGGCTCAGGATCAGACAACTCCTTTATTGGAACGGTTAAGGTTTCTCGGTATTGTCGCCAGCAATCTTGACGAGTTCATGAGTGTAAGGGTAGCAGAGACCAAAGAAAAGATTAAGGCGGGTTTTACGCAAAAGGATTTCTCGGGGTATACCCCGTCTGGTTTATATCGAAGATTGATTAAACGCACAGGAGCTATGGTTACCGAGCAGTATAAAACTTATCGGGAGCTCATTCGTCTCCTCGCCAAAAAAGGTGTCGTTTTACAAGAATATATGGATCTGAATGCGACGCAGCAGCGTGCGATGGATCAGTATTATCACGAGATTATTTTTCCTGTACTAACACCGATGGCGATTGACCAGAGTCGTCCGTTTCCATTGGTACACAATAAATCGGTATATCTGTCCGTGATGTTGCAGAAGGAAGGGGAGCAAGAGGACGAGCCGTTCTTGGCGATTGTTCAGGTGCCTTCTAATTTGCCACGGGTTGTGCCTATTCCACTTCGAGCCAATAGTAAAAAGAAAACGTTCATCCTGATCGAAGACCTGATCAAGCATCATATTCATACACTCTTCAGTGGATATGTACCGCTTGCTGTACAAGAATTTCGGGTAACCCGTAATGCGGATTTATCCATTAATGAAGAAGAGGCTGAAGATTTACTTGAAGCAATTGAGAAAGAGCTGCGTCGTAGACGCCGGGGAGCACCGGTGCGACTGGAAGTCTGCAAAGACTTTAGACAAGATGCTCTCGACGAACTGCAGGAAGAATTCGAGATCCAAGATCCGGTATATGAAATTGATGGACCACTGGATCTGAGTTTTCTGGCTGGATTTGTGGATAGTTTGGAAGGATTTACGCATCTGAAATACAGCCCGGTTAAACCGGTGTATCCGCCAGAGTTCGTTCCACGTGAAAGTCATTTTGAATTATTGAGAAGACGGGATGTTCTCGTTCACCACCCTTACGAATCATTTGAGCCGGTTACCGACTTTATATTGGAAGCTTCAGAAGATCCCAAAGTAATGGCGATCAAAATGACCTTATATCGGGTTAACGGTGATTCGCGCTTGATACCAGCGCTGGCTCTCGCGGCAGAGAGTGGTAAGCAGGTTACGGTCGTTGTGGAGTTGAAGGCTCGCTTCGATGAAGAACGTAACATTGCTTGGGCTCGGAAGTTGGAGAAGGCAGGGTGTCACGTGGTCTATGGACTGGTTGGTTTGAAGACCCATGCCAAAATTATTCTTGTCGTGCGAAGAGAACAACATGGCGTACGACGTTATGTTCACGTTGGAACAGGTAACTATAACGAGAGTACTGCCAAGGTATATACAGATGTAGGGCTGTTCACATCCAATCCGATTATCGGTGAGGATGCCTCAGGACTGTTTAATGAGATTACAGGATATTCTGGACCGAAGGCATTACAGGCGTTCCGAGTTGCTCCGGATGGTATGAAGGATGAACTCTTTGCCCTGATCCGCCGGGAAACAGAACACGCTCAGCAGGGGCGTAAGGCTCGAATCATTGCCAAAATCAATTCGCTATCTCACCAGGATATGATTGATGAGCTGTATATTGCTTCTCAAGCTGGTGTACAGATTGATCTTATTGTACGCGGCGTATGTTGTTTGCGTCCTGGAGTAGAGGGACTGAGTGAGAACATTCGAGTGATCAGTATTGTGGACCGGTTTCTGGAGCACTCGCGGTTGTTCTATTTTGAGAACGGCGGCAACCCGGATGTATTTATCTCCAGTGCGGATTGGATGACACGGAATCTGCAACGTAGAATTGAATTGATGTGTCCGGTGTTTGATCCTGAACTGAAGCGAATGCTGGTCGACATTCTGAACTTATCTCTTAACGATAACGTCAAGGCAAGAGAACTTATGCCTGGAGGCAACTATGTCTTTGTAAAAAACGAAAAACCCCCGCTGAGAAGTCAGACGGAGGCGATGGGTATTATTCCTTGGAAGCCTGCTGAATGGAGTATACTGACGTAACTTCCCAAGCGTCTTCCAAATCTTTGAGGGCGTCTTCTAGCCCACTGAGTTCCATTAACGGCTCTGCTGTACAGATGAAATGCATCTGCAGCGAGCCGTTTTTTGTCGTTGCCATTACAGCAGAGATACTCTCTGACCGATTGATGGCTTCCGATGCACGTAAAATGGAGCCGAGTCGATGGGCATGGCGCTCATCTGAATCTTTTAGAATGTCCCTATGCTTATTCAGCAATTGGGGCGTTCTTTTTTTGGGATGGTAATCGGCTGCGATGGCAGTCAGTACCGTCTCCCGGTGAGAAAGTCCGTATATCCCTGCATTCATAATCCAGTACGAAGAATGCTGGGTATAGCGGAAATAATTAATCTGTTTACCTGCGCCGTGCAGCATGGCGGCTGTATATAGAATTCGCGCATCCGCTGGTTCAGGAGCTTCGCCCATTAAGGCACGGTATAGAACAACCGCATCCTGATGCACACGTTTCAGATGCTGCTCAGGAACTGGAGGGCCAAAATGAATGAAATTACGTACGCTGATCTCCAGTGCATTGGGTGCTTCAGGGCAGAGCGGTGACATCAGATCCCGAAGGATTCCATCACGCAGGCCTGCGCCACTAACCACATAATGATCCCCTTGGATCATATCGAAGACCGTTCGTAAAATAAGGATACCTGGAACGATGATATCTGCCCGATCCTTGGCTAGGCCCGGTACCTTTTTGCGCTGTGCTGAAGTGAGATGAGGCAGAGATTTACACATGTTATCCATAGAAGCAGCGCTAATCTCATAGTGATGGGTTACGGGCAACGAATATTGCGTTCTCTTTTGCTCAATTTTGGCCAAGGTACGCATGGTGCCGCCAAGACCGATTAAGGGAAGTCCGGGATGCTGTCTTACCCAATCATGTTCGCGTAGTGCCTCAGCAACTTGATTACATAGTGCCTCAATATGATCGTTTGACCAAGTATCCTCGCCACCATACCGTGCATAGGAATTTACAGCACCGATGGGAAGGGAGATGCTATGTAGTCTTTTTCTGTCTCGAAACACGGTGATCTCCGTACTACCTCCGCCAATATCCACGACGTATCCGTCAGCCAGATCAATGGACTGGATAACGCCAAGGAAACCATAATAGGCCTCTTGATCCCCGGATACACATTCAACTTCGAGTCCTGTTTCCTGTTCGAGCCAACCGATAATCTCTTGAGCATTCGTAGCATTACGAATAGCTGCCGTAGCCGCAGCACGAATACGATGGGTTTGGAATGCTTCACATTTAGCCTTGAATTGCTTCAAGACGGTTATAGCCTTGTCCAATGAAGGACGAAGAATTTGTCCGTTTGTTTCAACTGCATTGCTCAGGCGAGCAGCATATTTATCTTCATGGATATTCCGGTATGCTCCATTTTGATCCAGTTCGTAGATGACGAGACGGATCGAGTTCGAGCCAATATCAATAATGCCAAGCGTTTCGTTTTGTTTCATATGCATCTCCTTCTATTAGAGGTGATCTACCCGAAATGAAGCAGGGCAGCCATTGCTTCCGGTGAACCTGGAGGCGTGGCGGAGAAGGGCGTAGTAAGCATGACTACAATGATGAAGACGATAAAACAAGCAAATAGAATACAGCTTAGGGCAAAGCCGCGGTTACGTTTCTTCATAAACAGTCGAATGCCTGTTACAAACAGTAGTATAGTGACAGCTACCAGAACGATGGACATTGCAACATAAGCTACGCCATATAGTGATTTGAAAAATGACTCCATTTCTTCTGAACGCTCCTTAAACCCACATATTTAAGCCTTGCTAAACCATTCTTTAGTAGCATACGACAGATTGAAGCGTTTGAAAAGCAAACCGGGCATATGTCAGTTTCCTTGAAGAGGTTGTTCAAAAAGTCCGCTTTTGATTACGAAGAATGCCTGACGGCATCTCAGCATCGAATATGGAATTTAGCCGAAATAAGCGGGAGGCTTACTAAGCTTGTTTCCTTCGGAAACATGTAGTTGCTCACGTAGTCCTGCCTACGCTCCGCTACTCCATTTCTATCTTCATCCCATCTTCTCGGTACTGAAAACCGTCCTTTTTGAACATTCATTTGAACAAGCCTTTGGACTTTTTCACTACAAAAGGGGCCTTAGCCTTGGACAGACATCCAAGAAAAATGAACTCCTGTTGAGTATGTATAAAGAAGAACCATGGCACAGGAAAGGAGATTAACGGATGTCGAGACAACTTGCGAGCAAGTGGCGAAAGACAGCAGCCTTATTGAAATATCCGGTAGCAGCCGTTCATATTCCACAGACGATGGCGTTCAATGCAAGAAATCTGCAGCTTATGCTTGGCCGTTATGGCATGGTATATATTAAACCGATTGTGGGTGGAGGGGGTTACGGTGTAATCAAAGTATCCACAAGCGGTGGGAGCTATCGTTATACCCATATGAAAGTAACCCGAACATTTACCAACTACAGTCAAATGTATCGTTCTCTAATGCGAGTAAAAGCCAAACGCAGATACTTGATTCAACAAGGCATCCACTTAGCTACAATTCAAGGTAGACCTGTGGATTACAGGGTGAAGGTAGTTAAGACGGAACGAGGCTGGGTGTTCCGAGCATTAGTGGGGCGTTTGGCCCGTCCAGGGCTGTGCATTACCAATCTAAGCAAGGGTGGAACCATGCTGTCTGGCAGAAGAGCACTGCAGCTCTCACTTCCTCATATCTCGAGCAGACATAAACGTCGTGAAATGCGTGCTTTGACCCTCACATGTACACGCATCATGGAAGTTCAATTTCCAGGTGTAGGGCAGCTTGGGTTTGATTATGGTATAGATTACAGCGGAAAGATATGGATTCTCGAAGTAAATACCAGACCCCAATGAATTGTGAAAAACACTAAATAAATCCAAATGTGAATCCGATAATATTTAATAGATAAAACCATATGAAAGACGTTTGAAATGAGATCACTTCGGGTAAATTACACGCAACTACTCCTGAAACTATGAATTGTTGCCAAAAAAATTCGATGTTAAACGTTCTGGTAGAAACGGATGAATCCTGTGTATAAATTCTGTCCACATTATCCACGTTGTTTAATCAACATTTTTACCATTTATCAACAAACTATGCACAGGATTTCCACAAACTCTTGTGGATAACAGAACGCTTGTTCTCTATATGAATCTCTGATATGATAGTTTTGAGGAAAATAAAGGAAAGGTTGTGGCGGGAAATGGCTATGTTATCCGATGAGATGTTGTTGGATTCCTACCATAAGGCGATTGAACTTGATCTCGAGAGAGATTTCATCGCGCTGCTTTTGGCAGAAATTCATAAGCGCAAACTGGGTACCGACGTATCTGCCATTCTTCACTAGAGATCCTCATTGCAGGCAATGTTTACAAGTTTCCGGACATGTCCCACATTGCGACAGGCTGTAAAGTGCCTGTCTGACAGTGGTGACAATACATGAGATGAATGCAACTGCTTCCTTCTTCATCTGAAGTACTGGAAGTGATCGAAGTCGCATAAGGACTATATGGTCCGGTGTAGTCGTTCAATTTGCCGCATTCTGATAGTCCCTGAAGGCAGTGGGGACAAGCCTGCTCCGGTACAACCAGACCGTTACACAGCGGGCATATATAAGACAAG
Organism: Paenibacillus sp. MER 99-2; assembly: GCF_023714095.1. NCBI lineage: Bacteria > Bacillati > Bacillota > Bacilli > Caryophanales > Paenibacillaceae > Paenibacillus > Paenibacillus sp. MER 99-2. Next base: position 8,112 of record NZ_JAMAUZ010000007.1, read on the forward strand.
GGTATCCCTCCTGAATTGTAGTGTTCAGGAGTAAGATACCCTTTTTTGTAGCTTTTATGTTATTCAAAAAGTCAGCAATTATCCTATTCTTCTTCTCAGTTAGGATAAACGATCCTCTTTGAACTTAATCTATTGGACTTGTCCGAATGGAATTAGCGTTTCATGTTACTGCTGTGTCCTGGGGACAATTTAGCATCTGGGTCGAAGTATACCTTCGCGTTGTTGACTGCTGTCGGTGCTTCACCGAATCCTACGGCAATCAGTTTAAGCTTACCAGGGTATGTTGTGATGTCACCAGCAGCGAAGATACCTGGGATCGATGTTTCCATCCGTGAGTCAACCACGATGGAATTGCTATCGATCTCAATCCCCCACTCTGCAATAGGGCCGAGAGAGGACACAAATCCGAAGTTAACGATAACGTCATCGACTTCGATCTCTTGAGTTTCCTTCGTTTTGACGTGAGCAAGTGTAACCTTAGTGATCGTTTCATCACCATGAAGTTCAGTGATCTCGGTAGGTGTAACCACATTAACCTTAGAGTTCATGAGGTTCTCTACACTGTGCTCGTGTGCACGGAATTTATCACGACGATGGATCAGAGTCACTTGCTCTGCGATAGGCTCCAACATAAGTGCCCAGTCTACAGCGGAGTCTCCGCCACCACTGATGAGTACTTTTTTGCCAGCAAAGGCGTTCAGATCGCTGATGAAGTAGTGCAGGTTCGTTTTTTCGAACTTCGCTGCGCCTTCAAGTTCCAGACGACGTGGTTCAAATGCACCTACACCTGCTGTGATGATAACAGCTTTGGCATGATATTCATTCTCATCTGTCTTTACGATGAAATGCTGTTCTTCTTTTTTCTCCACGGATACCACTTTTTCTTCAAGGCGGATATTCGGGTTGAAGTGACTCATTTGCTCAATCAGGTTGTTTACGAGTTCTTGAGCAGTGACTTTCGGGAACCCAGCTACATCATAGATGTACTTTTCCGGGTACAAAGCTGCAAGTTGTCCACCCAGCTGAGGCATACTTTCAACCAGAGTAACGGAAGCTTGACGCATTCCACCATAAAATGCGGCGAATAGTCCTGCAGGGCCGCCACCAATAATAAGTAAATCAGTCATTTCATGACCGTTAGTTTGTGCAGTCAACAATCAACAACACCTTTCGTATTTTAATAGGTAGTTAGCAGGAAGAAATATGCACGATACATATTGTAACCAGCGTAGGTACCGAACTGTCTTTCCTATTATAAACGGTGTATTCTGGGTTGCAAAGTTAGCTGCATCACTAATCTGAGAAGAAATGATGAAGATCACATGAGAATAGGGTGAAATTGGAAATGAAAGGTTATGAAAAATAACAAAAAAATCCTTGATCTTTGCCAGAAATACAGATATCCTTGACCTGTACTATGTGTTTTTTTGTCTAATATAATTCTTCTTGTTTAGTGTGTCGAGGAATAGGTGTGAGTTAGCGAATCTTGTGTATAATTTCACAATTTTGATGTCTCTAAGTATCCTTTGTAATCAAAAAGGGACTTTTTGTACAACCTCTTAAAAATGCAATTTTCGCATGACCATATAAATTGTTGTAAAATGCTGAAGTAAAAATTCAAATAAATTCGCGAAGTTAACATTTGTCGTCATAATGGATAAGACCTCATCCATATTTTTAATTAAATGCATGTTGTAATGATCCACACGAATGGCTGATGCGAGCGAAACCGGAAGGGGTAAAGACATGAGCAGTATTCCCAAAATCGTCATCCTTGGCGCGGGTTATGGCGGAATCCTGACAGCCCAGAGGCTTCAGAAAGAATTAAATTATAACGAGGCCGACGTCACATTAGTGAATCGGCATGATTATCACTATATAACTACACATCTACATATGCCGGCAGCCGGTACAGATACAATTGAACACGCAAGGGTTTCCATTTCGAAGCTGATTGATGAATTCAAAATTGATTTGGTCAAATCTAACGTGAAAGAGATTCGTTTACAGGATCGCAAAATCATTTTAGAGGACGGTACATTATCCTACGATTACCTCATTATTGGTCTAGGCGGTGAACCGGAGACGTTTGGCATTCCAGGGATGCTGGATCATGCAATGACTATTCGCAGCATTAACTCGGTCAGATTGATCCGTGAGCACATTGAGTATCAATTTGCCATGTACAAAAATGACAATAAACGCAATCGAATCAATTTCGTTGTAGGTGGGGCAGGCTTTAGTGGCGTGGAATTCGTCGCTGAGCTTGCGGATCGTATTCCTAAGTTATGCAAAGAATTCGACGTGAATCCCAAAAATGTCCACATATATAATGTAGAGGCGGCACCTTCGGCTCTTCCGGGCTTCGATCCGGAACTTGTCGAACATGCGATGAACGTGCTGAAGAAAAAAGGAGTTACCTTTAAAATCGGCGTTCCCATTAAACAGTGTCTGCCGGATGGAGTTATTGTCGGCGAAGGCGAGAAGATTGATGCCGCTACCGTTGTTTGGACGGGTGGGATTCGTGGTAACGCGTTATTGGAACAGGCAGGTCTTGAAGTTATGCGTGGACGGGTGAAGGTGGATGAATATCTGCGTGCACCTGGTCATGAGGATGTATATGTGATTGGAGACAACTCGCTTGTATTCAACAAGGAAGGACGTCCTTATCCTCCGACAGCTCAGATTGCGATGCAGCAGGGAGTGAACTGTGCGATCAATGTCGTTGCAGCCATTCGCAAAAAAGAGCGGCAGCCTTTTGTATTTACGAGTAAAGGTACGGTGGCTTCGCTAGGAAAAGGTGAAGCAATCGCGGTTGTAGGCGATAAGAAATATAAAGGCTGGAAGGCAGCACAGCTGAAGAAGCTGGTCGATCTCCGGTATTTGTTTATTATTGGTGGCATTCCCCTGGTTCTGAAGAAAGGGCGGTTCTTTGGATGAGACATTGCAGTGTTCAAGTTCGAGGGTTATTAACACGAGATGAGTTAGATCGATATAACGCCCTGATGCAGGTTGGGGGTTACCTGGAGGATCAAAATCAGTATGATCTAGCCTATGTCGTGCAAAAAGAAGTAGACATTCTTATTCTGCCTGCAATTGAGCGCCTTAAGGAGAAGGGTCGTGACCGTGATCGGGCAACGGCTGAGTTTTTGGAGTCATTGAAAGCGGTTGATGAAGAGGATTGAATAGTATAGTTTACAACCATTACAAGTAATAAATAAAAGCACCGCGTTCCATTCTGGTAAAGGATGGCTTCGCGGTGCTTTGTGCATTTTACAGTTTCAACATATCTTCCAATGAAGATTCATTCAGCAAACTACCAACGTAGAAGGAGCCGAATTCACCATAACGGGCACTTACTTCATCAAAACGCATCTCGTAAACGAGCTTTTTGAATTGCAATGCATCGTCCGCAAACAGGGTAACGCCCCATTCCCAATCGTCGAATCCGACGGAACCGGTAATAATTTGTTTCACTTTGCCCGCATAGCTGCGGCCAATCATGCCGTGACTGCGCATCATCGTACGGCGCTCGTCCATAGACAGCATATACCAGTTGTCGTTCAACTCGCGTTTTTTGTTCATCGGATAGAAGCAGATGTATTGTCGTTGTGGTAGAACAGGTTTCAGGCGAGCGATGATCTCTGGGTTTTGCATCGGATCTTCGCCTTCCTTGCCAAGGTAGTTACTGAGCTCAACTACGCTGACATAGGAATAGGATTTGGTCGTGTATTGAGCGAACATCGTTTTGTTGAACGCATTCTCAACGGCCTTCAGGTCTTCCAACGTCTCACGCAGGTGCATCATGACCAGGTCGGCTTTTTGACCAACAACGGTATAGACGACTGTGCTTCCTTTGGATGTATCTTCGACCTCTTTCCATTCTTTCCAGAATTCTTGAAGCTCGTCCAGTGCGACAGCGCGTTCCTCGTCGTCGGCTGCTTTCCAGGCGGCCCAATTAATAGATCTGAAATCATGCAAGGCGTACCAGCCCTCTAGAGTTGATGCTGCTTCGTTCATCGGTATTTTTCCTCCTGCAGAATATATTTCCAAATCCCTATATGAGGTTGTTCAAAAGTTTGTTTTGAAGACGCAAAATAAGGGATGGTTAAGTTCTTAATCGTTTACATTGTATCCCAACAAGAAGCAGAAGGGCAAATGAACAGAGCGTGAAGACAGGGAAATTTGTCCAGAAAGTTCGTTGCTTCGCCACATTTTTTACGGTAAACTAACTACGAGCTAGAACGTAACACGAGTCGGTTGAAAGATGAGGTGAACGTCACCCGATGCAGTTTATACCTGTGCTGGTATTAATGGTATTATTTTTCGTAATGATGTTCGGGATCGGTTTCATTTTGAATATGTTGATGAAGACAACCTGGTTTCCCTCATACTTGTTTGTGATCGTGATCCTACCTGTGGTTGTGTATTCGTTATGGGATCAGACTGTGCCGCTTACGTCACATCTAGGATCGTTTCAGATCGTAGATTATCTTACAGGCGTGGCTGGACTTGCTGGGGCAGTGATTAGCGGTTGGACCATACGTAAACTCCGTCTAGGCGGGTACAAGATGTTCTAAGAGATGTTGTTCTAAGAGATGGTTAAGTAGCGTTAAATACGGATGTGAATGAAAAGCTCTTACCTTTGTCGTAACCGCTTACGTGGGCGAAAGGAAGGGCTTTTTGGCTTGGCTAAAGATCCTGTTCAAAAAGGTCGGTTTTCATTACCGAGAAGATGGGATGAAGGTAGAAATGGAGTAGCGGAGCGTAGATGGAGCTACGTGAGCAACTACATGTTTCCGAAGGAAACAAGCTTCGTAAGCATCCCGCTTATTTCGGCTGAATCCCATAATCGACGCTGAGATGCCGCTCGCGCATCCTTCGTAATCAAAAGCGGACTTTTTGAACAACCTCTAAAGATATGGAATAGTGAGGGGAGACAACTCCATATATATGGAAGAGCACGTTCTCAAGATGTTCACTTGTGTTTGCTTAAGGTATTTTGAAATTGATTCATGTTGTCAGCATTTTATTTTTATAGTATTCTAGCAACTCTACGAAAACGTGAATGATGTCGACGTAGGACGAAACGGAGCGAGAACGGGTTCGTTTTTTACCTGTTTTTGAACATTTGAGGATTCTATATTTGTGATAGAATAGATAAACACACTTTTGCAGGCTGTTCAAAAGATTCGCTTTTGAACACATATTTTAACATGATTTTTGGGGAGAAGGAGATCAAGCCATGCGCATGAAGAACTTGCTGCATTATACTGAACATCACCGCTACTGCGTATACAGGGAGTTTGGACTAAGTGCCCTGGATGACCGTATGCTTACCGGAGCATACCAGCCTATGGTAGGTGCCTTTGCGGTTGGCTTGTATCGGCTGTTATTTCAGCATCTTCCCGGCGAACAGGTAGGTTATTCCCCGCTTGAACAACAACGAAGATTGTTCATGACGCTCGGTCTTGAGCCTAGCGAGAAGGGGCGTAAATATTTGATCGAACAAGCTTCGAAGCTAGAAGCGGTAGGTCTACTTCAGACCTCGCGTTTATATATTCCGGAGAATGATGATTACATCTATGAATATGAGCTACAGCCACCACTGTCGCCCTCGGAATTTTTCCGTACACAGCATTTGACACTGTTGCTTCGTGACAAGATTGGCAAGTTTGCCGTGCTTTCCTTACGTTCCGGATTCTCGGCAGTAGAGAATGGCGATGCGCCTTATCCGGCAGCGAATAAAGAGAATATTTCCGTTCCTTTTTACGATATATTTGAACTTAATACCCATGTCATTGATTATGAGCTGGAGCAAGCCCTGTCGGAAGTATCGACTTCAGCTCAGCGTAGCGGGACAATCCTTGCTGCAGAAGAGAATAGCTTGAATTATGCCGACATTATTTTGCGTTTTCCACGCGAATCCGTGAACCGTCGTCATGTGGAGAAACTGAGATTCGATCATGAACAGCTTGGGATTGTGAATTATGTTGTGAACAAGTTTAATCTCAGTGTGCAGGATGTATGCCGTTTATTGGATGAAGATGATGTCTTCAGTCCACAGGGACAGCTACTTCTGGATGATCTTCAGCATAAGGCGAGCTTGCAGTTCAGACAGACGAAGAAGCGTCAGGAACAGCAGACCGTGCAAGCCGCGAAGGTTGTTGCCCTTCGCCAGCATATGGATGAGCCAGAACAGCAGAATGATTCGGAGGAACCACCTGTAGAGCACGTGGTACAGATGGAATATTACGTTGAAGTCCCTCCACAATTCGCAACCAAATGTGACATTCACCAATATAATATGATGTTACGTAACGAACCTTATACACGACTTCTTCAGACATTCTTTCCGGGGGCCGTGCCGGATAATCTAGTGGATATTTTTGAGAAAATTGATCTAAGCTACAAGTTGCCAGGAGAAGTCATTAATGTACTGATTCATTACTTGATGCAGCTTCTAGTCTCTGGCGGTGAGCAACGGATCAACCGTAATTTTGTTGAGGCTATTGCGTCCAACATGCTGCTGAAGCAAGTGAATTCGTACGAGAAGGCAGTTCAGTACATTCGTGATCAATCGAAAGTGAAAGGCAAGCAGGCTGCTGGTGCAGCTGGAACCCGTACCCGTACATACGGCAAAGGAGCCAAAGCCAAGCCGGAAATTCCGATTGTACAGGACATGACAGCCGATGGCGATGCCGTGTCCGAGGAAGAATTCGAAGAGATGATGAGGTTCGCTCAGCAGATGCAGGCGAATAAACAAAAAGGCACGTCATAACAGCGCGTGTTTAGTCTCTAATAGTCGTGTTCAAAAAGGGTGGTTTTCAGTACCGAGAAGATGGGATGAAGATAGAAATGGAGTAGCGGAGCGTAGATCAAGCTACGTGAGCAACGGATATTTCGGCTGAATCCCATATTCGATGCTGAGATGCCACTCGCGCATCCTTCGTAATCAAAAGCGGACTTTTTGAACAACCTCTAATAGATAAGGATAATAAAGGCGGGTCGCTTGATAGAGATGATCTGATACACTCCGAGCGCAGCTAATACAGCCCTTCAACTTCCTGGTGGAAGTGAAGGGCTGTATTTTTTGCTGACGTTGATGCAAGGGGTGCTCGAACTATATCTCGGACATTCTCTGATCATCCTACCTCAGAATGGTTGTCGCCTGATTCCCTGCATAATCTTCGATAACCAGCTTCAATGTGCTATTACTGGATGCAGGTGTGAAGGTCAGTTCACTGAGCTTCGTTCTGCCCCGGATGATATACGGAAATTTCTGCGTAACATAAGTAACCCCGAACTCGCGGGCTACCCCGTTCTCATATACATAGATTTTGTACCAGTCCTCCAAGTCAGGCAGGGCAAGTGTGTATTTACCGTCTTTTACCGTAACCTTATCTTGGGGGTATGGAGTAATCTGGAGATCTGCCAGTTTACCAGTGTAGGTCACTGGAGCATGATCGCCGACGGCGATATTCAATACGTAATGTTCACCATTAGTCGGGAGTCCCGTCAGGATGGTGGATGGTTTATTATTTTTCAATTGAAGTGACTTGGTGAAAGGTTCCTTGGTATATTCCGTTTCAAGCGTAAGCTGGATGGTATCATTGCCCTTAGATTTCTTAGGTTTCTTCCAACTAACGATGGCATCACCATTCGATTTGAATTTTACGTCGATATCTTGCACTGCTGTATTCAAATTATAAGGTAGAACGGCTGCTTTACTCTCAGTACCATCTGCCCCTACAGCTCGTATGGATAGTTCACCAGACCGCTGTTTAAGGGATTTGATGTAAAACGTGGAATCATACACACCGCCGACAAATGCACCATTTTCATATAAATTGTATTGCTTGACCTCTGAATAGTCCTTCATGTCCCATGCGACGACCAGTTCATCCGTATTGGTTAATGCTTTGGTAATATGGAATCCAGTAGGAGCGTCGGGTACAATCGCTGAACCGTCTGTAATGCGGATCTGACCAATGTTCATCTGATAATTTTCAATGGTTGTATGGTTCGGATCAAAGGAGAGTCCAAAAGCGGCAATCGTCCTACCTTGATATGCATTTAAATCCAGTGAAACAGTCTCCCAGCCTGCTGTACGTTTACCCGAATTAGGGACATTAACGTAGACTACGTTCTCAGGTGCGTCTTGGAAGATTAGTCCTACGCGTAGAGAGGAAGCATCATCAGTAGATGGTTTGTTATATGTCAGATCCAGTTTCGATTGCGCGTTGACGGACAGATCAGTTTTATACAGACGAAGGAAGTTATCTGCGCTGAGTGTACCGTTTACCACAAGAGAACTGCCGCCTTTGAATGCGCCAATGGCGTCATAGTTATATCGAGCGCCTTTTTCATAGGTTGGACCATAATCGAAATCTACACTGAGTTTGCTACCTTGACTATCCATCCACCATTGCCAGGTGACAGGGATATCTTGAATATTGATGTTGGACCACTCTTTATCATTGGATACAGAGCCATTCAGATAATATTGTAGGCCGTGTCCAGTATTGAAGCTGGTTGCGAAGTTGGAGCCTTCGATGACGGAGCGCTCAGTAAGATATGCGGCAATACCATCCCAGTTAGCACCAGATGCATACACATCCGAGAGGTTAGCTGTGGCGTTGCGTCGTGCATTCGTTGGATCCTGATTCGGCCCAGACCACCAAGCACGATCACGAACAAAGGTCATCCATTGGTACTCATCCTCTGCCCGATGATTGGTGCTACCGTCGCCCATCTCTTCATCTAGCGCGTTATGGGTGAAGTCCGCACCTAAAGTTGCAATGCTGTTCATCGGTTGGCCGTTCTCATCCAAGTTGTTTCGTAGATCATAGGATTGCTTCCAGCGCCCAAACTTGTCATGTCCGCCTTCAACACCAGCGAATACGGTTTCCAGTGGATCAAGTCCTAGGCTGATGGCATGGTCGCGTGAATCGCGAAGCATATTGTGGTTCCACACATAATTCAAAAAGATGGAATCAGAGACTCTGCCCAGAATCGAATCTTGAACAAAGGGACTATTGAGTCCATTAAACTCATTCTGATACTGAATTTTGCCGGTTGTATTGACCGTGGAATCGTACCATTGCACATATAATCCTCGATCTCTTAGATACTTCATGAATTTTTTGTACGATGGGATATCCTCTGGAGCTACACCACGGGCGACTTCTTCCTGATTGAAGAAATATCCGTCATAGTTGTAGTATTCCGCCATCTCGGCTAATTTCTCAGCTACAGGGAAGTTCCCGTTTTCGTCTTGGATCAGCATTTGTTTATAAGTCTGAGGGCCGCGGTCATTATCGGAGAAAAAGATGTTGGCAATGGACTTCACCCCATTCTTATGAGCTGCGTTGGTGTAAGCTGGGTTTGGAATGTTCAGAATGCCAAATTCAAAATACTTCTCCGTCCATTCCTTGCTGGGGTCGTATAACTCTTCAGGAACTCCAGCAGACGCCATGCCGTGCCAGTAGCTGTAGTAGTCCGTATATTGCCAATAATTAAAGAGATATTGACTAAATTCATTGGTATATGGCGTGCTATCAAAGAACGCATTACCATAATCACCACTCATGGTGAATAGTTGAGTTTCTGGGCTGAGCTCGGGGTAAGCCTGTGTAGCAGCAAATGCCTCATTACGCGGTTGCAAGGGGACGTGGGCACGAAGTAGGTCTCCATAGATATCACTCTCCGGTGTCCAGTTTAGAATCTGAGCAGCAGTGTAGCCATGCTGATAGGGCTGATTAATCCCCTTGGCACTTTCGCCAGTATAAGGGAGCGTGTCTCCCGCATATACAGACGAGGCCAGAATCTGTCCGAGTAGTGCGGTTGTGAGCACCATGGACGTTACTTTGGGCATGAAGCCCTTCGGTTTGATTTTACGTGTCATGCTGTTCCTCCTTCAAGTGGGATGAATGTATGGTTTTCTTTTACAGAAAGCTAAACTTATGGTTAACGATAGTGTATAAGAGCGTTTTCAAATAGGGCGAAATTAAAGAAACATATGTATAAATTAAAGAAAAATTCAAGGTGTCCGGTCTATGTCAGGGGGCGAATGATATAATTCAATACAGAAAAACAGCATCGGAGGGAACCCGCGACTTGAAAATTGTTAGCGTTTACAATAATTTCTTCAAAAATAATATGTTTATTAAAATGCTGTTCATCTTCTCGATGATTTCAATTGTTACGATCATAACGCTGTCTTATCTTATCTTTCTATCGGTATCCGACTCGACTATTCGCAGGGAGTTAGCCATTCAGAAAGCCGCGATGGAGCATGTGGATCGAACCATTCATCAGCAATTTGAAGCGGTGCAAAACATGGTGAGGGACATGCATCAGAATGAGGCATTATCCGCCAACATCACTTATCTGATGAATTACACATATGCGGAGTATGTTCAACATTTAACGAATGGTTATTATGCCAATCAGGATGATTATTCGGCAGATGTGCTTAAACATTTCCAGAATATCATGGATCGCAATTCAGAAATTCATCATCTGATGTTATATAGTGCTGAGCAGCAGGACCTGTCTGTCTTTAATCAAAACAAACCGTTCCGCAAGCTGAGTACCAATGCAGCGCACTCTTACATTCCTGACGTGATGGCGATGGAAACACCCAATATCAGTGCACCGAATCTATGGATTCGTAAAGAGATCAATCAATGGGACCCTGCATTGTATGCCATTCGTGTTCCGATTAATGATACGCAGACGCTTCGCAATCTCGGGCAGTTTCTTGTGTTCTATGATTCAAAAGGAATCGGTAATGCGCTCGATAACTATGACAGCAATTTAAAGGGAGATATCGTGGTGTTATCCGCCAAAGGCACCGTGTTATTTGACTCTAACAACAATTATTACGGGAAGAAGTACCCTTACGTGAATATGGCTGACTCACTGTTTGACCAGACGGATATGGACGAGATGAAGAAAGAGCAGAACATGTACGTCAATAAGTTTGTCTCGGCTGATCAAGGCTATGTCGTCATTGGCACAGTTCCTGTGGAAGAAATGGCTGAAGCTTACGCGGGTATTCGAAATACCATCGTTTCCATTAGTATCGTATGTCTTTTGTTCGCTGTACTCGTTCCGGCATTTTTCATTATCAACTTTGCGAAGCGTACCCGAAGAATTATTCGCTTCACCCAAAAAGTAAAATACGGGAACTTGCAAGCGCGTATTGATGACGCAAGGGATGATGAACTTGGGCAAATCTCGCATAGCTTCAACGATATGTTGGACGAGCTCAATCTATACATTGAGCGAGTGTACAAAGCTGAGATCAAACAGAAGGAGACCGAACTCGTTGCGCTACAGGCACGTATTAACCCGCACTTTCTGTATAATACGCTTGAAGTCATTCGGATGAGGGCTATATCTCAGGGAGCTAGAGATGTGGGTGAGATGATCTATAGTCTGTCTGTATTGTTCAAGAGCTTGGTACAACAGAAGAAAAACTACACGTTAAAGGATGAGATGGAGGCTTGTCGCTTATATCTGGAGCTATTCCGCATCCGCTACAAGGATATATTCGTCTATACGATCCAGATCGATTCTATTTTTTATCAGCATCCCGTGGTTAAGCTTTCTTTACAGCCGATTATTGAAAATTACGTCGTTCATGGAATTCGCACAGAACGCTCTGACAATCGGTTATCCATTGTTGTGCAAGAGAAAGGAGATATCCTACAGGTAGAGGTCAGGGATAACGGAAAGGGCATTGAGCCTTCACGCCTGACAGAGATCATGGAAGAGTTGGAACGTCCCGAGGAGTCAGGTCAGATGTTTGGATTGCGAAGTGTCCATAGTCGGTTGCGCTACTTATATGGACCAGAGTTCGGAATTACGATTGAGAGCACTTTCGGAGAAGGGACAACAATCACGGTGCGTTATCCACATACAGAAAGGGCAGGTGAGTAATATGTATAAAGTTTTTATTGTAGATGATGAACCTTTCATCATTGAAGGGCTATACGATATTGTGGACTGGTCTTCATTTGGGTTGGAGATCGTAAACCATGCGGGTAATGGGCAAGCAGCGCTTGAAGCACTTTCTTCTCAATCTGTGGACATTCTCATTACGGATATATCGATGCCCATTATGAATGGCCTAGATCTGATTCGCGAAGCAAGACGGCTGCAACCTGAGGTTAAAGTGATTATTTTAAGTGGTTTCAATGAATTCGAATACTTAAAAGAAGGCATGAAACTTGGCATTGAAAATTATCTGCTCAAACCCATTAATGTGGAAGAATTGGAATCGACGCTGACCAATACAGCTTCCAAGCTAGATCGTGCAGTTCCACCTAAACTAAATAATGACGCCTATGGTATTCAGATTCTGAAGGACAATATCCTTCACCGCTGGTTAACAGGACAGATTGCAGATACTGAATTTGAGGAACGTGCCCGGTTTATGAACATTTCGCTGGAAGCGTCATATGTTGCAGTCGCCATCTTGCGTAATAAAGATCAAGGACAAAACTCAGACATGTTTGAACAAGTGGGGCGGCTGCTAGGCGTTAAGCCTCATCTCAACGTGTTCCATGATATGGACGGAGATATCGTCATCATAGCTAATATGGATGGGCATGCAGATGAGGAAAAGAAATTGATGGAGGGGCTAGAGAACTTATATGAAGCGATCTCAGTAACACATCCATCAGTGCGGATCGGGATGGGACGATTGATGCAAGGGTTATATCATGCGCCGTCCAGTTATGCAGATGCCAAGACAGCACTTCAGTATGTCATGATCTATCCCGATCTGAAAATTATTGATTATGCGATGTTAGACAAATGCGAAGATCATGCAGCTACGTTCTTTATTGATTGGAGGGAATATGCCAAGCTTATTCTGTCCCGCAATGTTGAACAGCTCGCTAACCGCATTCGCACAGATTTTGAACAACACCGTGATGGACTTACGCCAGCGGAGCTTCAGAATACCGCATTGGAAGTCGTTATTCGTTTCAAAATGGAGCTAGAGGCCATTAAACATTCAGATGAAACGGCGATGTATCAGGAGGGGCTTCGTCTTGTATTAGATAGCAACACCTTTGATGAACTAGTGTTAGCTCTTCAGGAGGTGGGTCTAAAGACCATCCAGTCCTTGCTACAGGATTTGAAGAATCCGATCGTGAATCAGGTGCTTCAGCATATCGACAAACATTACGCAGACGAGCTCTCCTTGAAACTGCTAGGAGCCCATTATCATTTGCATCCCGTGTATCTGGGGCAATTGTTTCATAAGGAGACAGGAGAGACATTTGCTGAATACCTCAATAAATACCGGATTGAACGTGCGAAGGAGCAGTTACGTAATTCCAATCTGAAGGTGCATGAGATCGCTCGGAATGTAGGGTATTGGGAGACAGGATATTTTTACAAACAATTCCGCAAGTATGTAGGTATTTCACCGACTGATTTTAAAGTGTTTGGATAATGTAGAATTAGCGACGAATGGGACAGCAAAGTAACAGGATGAAAAAGACATTCAGATAAAACAGTGGCATGAAAAGAATCATAGGCCATATGTTACCTGGCATGTCTCTTTTGTGTAAGCGTTTTATTAAAAAACAAAAATTTGAATGATTGAACCTGTTTCTCTTTAATTTGTACCTCGAAACCTTAAGTTTATCTTCTTTTTGTAAATGCTTTCATTCGATAAGGTTAATGTAGTTAGTTTGTAGCGCTGAAGGGAACACGAAAAGGGAGGGTCATAAAATGAGTAAATCAAAAAAACGTTTCTCACTCGTTCTTGCATTGTTAATGGCTGTTACGCTTGTTCTTAGTGCATGCGGGGGGAGCAAAGAGGCCTCTGAATCCGGAGGAGCGGGAGACGACTCGGTCGAGTTGATCTGGTACACCATTGGTACACCGCAAAAGGATGTTAATAAGGTTATGGAGGAAGTTAGCAAGTACACCAAAGAAAAGATTAATGCCACAGTAACAATGAAGATGGTTGACTGGGGTGATTATCCACAGAAGATGCAGGTGAACGTAGCGTCAGGTGAACCTATGGATATTCTGTTTACTGCTTCTGGCGGATTCGATTATGTCCTAAATGCAAGAAAAGGTGCGTTCATGGAGCTAGATGAGCTGCTTCCTGAATACGGCAAAGAGCTGACGGATACAATCGATCCGGCCTTCCTTAGTGGCTCCAAGGTAGACGGACACAATTACGGTATTCCAGCCAACAAAGAGTTGCCACAGCAAGAAGTATGGCGTTTCAACCAAACCTTGCTAGATAAATACAAGCTGGATATGTCCGGCATTCGTACGTTAGACAGTTTAGAGCCATTGCTCAAAACGATCAAGGAAAATGAGCCAAGTGTTACACCGTTTGCTATGGATAAGAACTATGTCCCTTATGTGCCATATGACTATGTGATCCAGAATCTACCGATGGCAATCAAACTGGATACAACCGACTACAAACTTGTGAACATCTTAGAAACACCTGAGATGAAAGAAGCACTTACCACTATGAATAAATATTATAAGGCAGGTTATGTGTCCCCAGAAGCTGCAACGACGGGATCTACGAACGATCTCACGACATCAGGCAACTGGTTCCTAGATCGTGCACAGACACAGCCGATGGCAGATAACCAATGGTCTGCAAGCTATGGATATCCAGTCGTTTCCACACCAGCAAGTGATGCAATTATTACGAATACATCGGTACAAGGATCGATTATGGCAATCTCAGCAAACTCGGAATATCCAGAGAAAGCGATGGAATTCTTGAACCTGCTGAATACAGATCCGGTTCTCCGCAATATGGTTGACTCCGGGATCGAGGGCACGCATTACAAAAAAGTAGATGACACCCACATGGAGAATCTGCCTGAATCGAAAAACTACGATATGCCTTCATACTCCCTTGGGAATAACATGCTGCTGTATCTGAACAGCAATGACCCGGACAACAAATGGGATGAGTTCAAAAAGTTTAATGCTGAAGGTGTGAATTCTCCAATCCTCAGCTTCAACTTTGATGCAAGCAATGTATCCGCCGAACTTACGGCAGTACAGAACGTGAAAGAGCAATATTGGGCAGCTTTGATGACAGGTACACTAGACCCGGCAACCAATCTGGATCAAGTGATTGAGAAATTCAATCAAGCCGGACTGGAGAAGGTAATGGCTGAAGCCCAAAGCCAACTGGACGCCTGGAGAGCGGAAAACAAGTAAACGTAATTCGTAAGGATCGGGCGGCTGCTTATCGCGTCCGATCTTTTTTTATTCAGAGCTTGAAGGAGGATATCCACAATGACTACATTTTTGAAAAATCTGATTAAAAACCGAGTCATGCTGTTCATGGTACTGCCTGGTGCCATCTGGTTTTTCTTCTTCTCTTATCTGCCACTCGTGGGCACGGTGGCTGCATTCAAGGAATATCGAGTCAGTCGCGAAGGCTTCTGGGCAAGCCTGATGAAGAGTGAGTGGGTAGGCTGGGATAATTTCAAATTTCTGTTCAGCACCAATGACGCATGGCTGATTACGCGAAATACCCTTTTTTATAATATCGTCATTATTTTTTTAGGGCTGGTTTTTGCAGTAGGGCTAGCGATTTTACTCTCGGAGCTCATTAATAAACGGCTAGCGAAGTTATATCAAACGGGGATGTTTCTCCCCTACTTTCTGTCCTGGGTTATCGTTGGTTACTTCGTATTCAGCTTCCTGAGTATGGATCGAGGGATGTTGAATCAGATTATTGGCTGGTTTGGAATGGAACCGATTCAGTGGTACTCCGAGGCTAAGTATTGGCCGTATATTCTGATTTTCGTCGCATTATGGAAAACCATTGGTTACAACAGCATCGTGTATCTGGCATCTATTCTGGGGATTGATCGTTCGCTGTATGAAGCAGCCATGATTGATGGAGCGAACAAATGGCAGCAGATTCGCAACATTACGATCCCATTGCTGTCACCAATCATTACCATTATGACCTTGCTGGCCGTAGGCCGCATCTTCTATGCCGACTTTGGACTGTTCTATCAGGTGCCAAGGGACTCCGGTACACTCTTCTCGGTTACGAACGTTATTGATACGTATGTCTATCGTGGCTTGAAAACAAGCGGGGAGATTGGAATGAGTACAGCAGCAGGATTGTATCAATCCGTTGTGGGCTTTGTGCTTGTCATCATCTCCAACTATGTCGTTCGCAAAATTGATAAAGATAGCAGTTTATTCTAGAACACGGGAAAGGAGTGAACCATTATGGCTCAAGCTCAACTTGTAAAAAAACGCGACTTCCACCATGTATCCAGTGGCTGGAACGTGATGATGAACCTCATTGCCGGTCTATTCGCTCTGATCTGTGTATTTCCGTTTATTTTTGTCGTGATTATCTCGTTTACGGACGAGAAGGTGCTGGCTCGTGACGGGTACCGACTGATTCCTGCAGAGTGGAGCCTAGCGGCCTATCAGTTTGTCTGGCAGAGTGGCGACACATTGCTACGTGCTTATGGCGTGACTATTTTGGTGACCGTGCTTGGTACGATCATCAGTCTAATTCTGATGTCTCTGTATGCTTATGCAATCTCACGCAAGAGCTTCCGTTATCGGAGATTCTTCTCCATTTTTGCGATTCTGACGATGTTGTTTAACGGCGGGATGATCCCGACCTATATGGTAGTATCCCAATTGCTTCAACTAAAGGATACCGTATGGGCACTCATACTGCCGCTTGCGATGAACGCCTTCTACATTATGATTCTGCGTACATTCTACTCTACGAGTGTGCCGGATGCCGTTATTGAGTCAGCAAGAATTGATGGCGCAGGCGAATTTTATACGTTTTTGAAAATCGTGATTCCATTGTCCTTGCCAGGTCTCGCGACCATTGGACTGTTTAGTACACTCGGTTACTGGAACGATTGGTTTAATGCGCTCTTGTACATTGATAACCCTAATCTGGTTCCTCTGCAATCGATGCTGATGCGGATTGAATCAAGCATCCAGTTTATCCAGCAAAACTCGGCCAACAGTTCAATGAGTCTGGCAGCGATGCAGTCCATTCCACAGGATACGTCCCGTATGGCGATGGTTGTGCTTGCAACGTTGCCGATTATATTCGCTTATCCATTCTTCCAGCGTTATTTCGTGCAAGGATTGACAGTGGGAGCAGTAAAAGAATAACCGAATCACTCGATAGGATTGGAGAGATGCAGGATGATGATTTATAAGGACGCCAGTAAATCGGTGGCTGAACGGGTAGAGAACTTGCTGAGTCTAATGACGATTGAGGAAAAGATCGGGCAGCTAGTTCAACCCTTTGGTTGGCAGACCTATACGAATAACGAGGGTCACATCACGCTGAGTGATTCCTTCAAGCAGCAAGTAGAACAGGGGGGCATCGGCTCCCTCTATGGTGCACTTCGGGCAGACCCATGGACTGGCGTTACGCTAGAGAACGGGTTATGTGCGAGAGAAGGGGCAGAAGCAGTTAATCTCATCCAACGTTATGCTGTAGAACATTCTAGACTGGGCATTCCCATCCTCATCGGTGAAGAATGCTCGCATGGGCATATGGCGATTGATGGAACCGTCTTTCCAGTTCCTCTTCTGCTCGGGAGCACCTGGAACGTAGAACTGTATCGAGAGATGTGTCGGGCGGTGGCACGAGAGACTCGTGCCCAAGGCGGCGCAGTCACGTACTCACCGGTACTGGATGTCGTGCGTGACCCACGCTGGGGACGTACCGAAGAATGTTTCGGTGAAGATCCGTACCTCATTGGGGAATTGGCCGTTGCTTCGGTGCAGGGGCTTCAGGGTGAGAGCCTTGACCAGGAAGACGCGGTGGCTGCGACATTGAAGCATTTTGTTGGTTATGGCAGCTCAGAAGGCGGGCGTAATGCAGGGCCTGTACATATGGGCTGGCGTGAGCTGCTGGAAGTCGATCTATATCCTTTTCGCAAAGCGGTGGAGGCTGGTGCAGCCTCTATTATGCCGGCTTACAACGAAATTGATGGTATACCTTGTACGGTAAATAACGAATTACTCGATGGCGTATTGCGTAAAGATTGGGGCTTCGAGGGTCTGGTCATTACAGATTGCGGTGCAATTAACATGCTAGCCAGTGGGCATGACGTTGCATCCGACGGATTGCATGCATCGGTTCAAGCGATTCAGGCGGGTATTGATATGGAAATGTCAGGCGAGATGTTTGGACAATATCTGGAGCAGGCTGTGGCAGAGGAGAAGCTTGAAGTACAAGTTCTGGATCAGGCTGTCCGTCGTGTACTGGCATTGAAGTTCAGATTAGGGCTATTCGAGCAGCCATATGTGGATGCTGATCAAGCGACAGAAGTGATTGGCAATGAGCAGCATATCAAGCTGGCTCATCAATTGGCAGCGGAAGGAGTTGTGTTGCTCAAAAATGAAGCCGCTACACTCCCGTTATCAACAGCAACGACGGGACGGATTGCCGTTATTGGGCCCAATGCGGATCATGCTTATAATCAGCTTGGCGACTACACATCGCCCCAACCGAAGTCCAAAGTGCAGACTGTACTGGATGGTATTCGAAGCAAGTTCATGTGTTCTGAGACGGTGCAGCCCTCGGAGCAAGTGCTCTATGCACCAGGTTGTCGGATTAGAGGGGATTCAAGAGAAGGTTTTGAGCGGGCTATAGAGGTTGCAAGCAAAGCAGATACCGTGATTATGGTCGTGGGTGGATCCAGCGCTCGTGATTTTGGAGAGGGCACGATTGACCTGAAGACGGGAGCTTCGAGGGTGTCCGATAACACATGGAATGATATGGAGTGCGGTGAAGGTATTGATCGCATGACCTTAGGACTTGCCGGTGTACAACTGGAACTCATTCAGGAGATCCATAAACTTGGAAAAACACTGGTTGTGGTCTACATCAATGGTCGTCCTATTGCAGAACCGTGGGTTGACGAACATGCCGATGCCATTCTGGAGGCATGGTACCCAGGTCAAGAGGGAGGACATGCGATTGCTGACATTCTGTTTGGTGACGTGAATCCATCAGGTCGTTTGACAATCTCCATCCCCAAGCATGTGGGTCAGCTACCAGTCTACTATAACGGTAAACGATCTCGTGGCAAGCGTTATCTAGAAGAGGATCTGCAGCCACGTTACGCATTCGGATATGGCCTCAGTTACACGTCATTTGAATACAGCGCGCCAAAGCTTAGCATGAATTCCATGACTACGGGTGATTCAGTCACCGTATCGGTGCATGTGACTAACACAGGCACCTGTGCGGGAGCCGAGGTAGTACAACTGTACATTTCCGATGTCATAAGCTCCATCACCCGGCCAGCGAAGGAACTTAAGGGGTTTGTCAAAGTGAATTTAGAGCCGGGTGAGACCCGGAATATTGAATTTGGTATTGGGGCAGAGCAGCTTCAATATATTGGACGCGATCTGAAGCCTGTTGTTGAAGCAGGACAATTCCACATTCATATCGGTCGCAACGTAAACGATACCCAGATGGTCGAGCTGACCGTAGAGGAGGCGTAAATCTTGGAACGTATCAGACGATTTATTCGCGAGTTATCCGAGCAGCAGTGGCTGGAGCAATTGCAGTTGCGCAGTTGGGACATTCACCGTGCTTATTATAATGTGCCGGGAGACTACAAGGATCAGGGTGTGTATCTGGAAGGGCAGGATTTTGAGCGGTTTCCGAGCAAGCAGGGAACAACCTATTTCTTCAGAACACGTTTAGAGATTCCTGACTCTTGGCGGGATGCACCGTACGGATTGGTCTTTGAAACTGGAGGAGAAGGTTTGTTACGGGTAAATGGACGCTCATATCAAGGGCTGGATCGTAATCATACCTACGTTACGCTTGATCCGTCCCAAGTCGGCATCTCACCTGAACTTGAGATTGAGATGTTTGATCCAGTACCTGAACCTGTAGATCCCTTGAATCAACAAGCGGTTATTCAACCACCGATAACTTCGATTACCAGCTTGCTGGTGAGACCGAACGAAGCAGTTCGTAGTCTGATGTACACGGTCATTATTGTACGTGATTCGGCGACATTGCTGCCCGAGAGTGACTTTCGGCGGGTAAGGTTACTGGAAGCATTGTATCAATCCATGGATCAATTCGTTGGTTTAACTAATGAAGAGATCAGGCAGGAAGAACACATTCGTCAGATTGAGAAGAGCCTGAGGCATCAAGTACATCAGATCGGCGGTAATGCGGAAGGGCTGGAGCATATGGTGGGACAGTCGCACATTGATATTGCTTGGCTGTGGCCTGTACGCGAGACGGTGCGCAAAACAAGTCGGACGTTCTCTACCGTGGATGCTCTAATGAATGAATACCCTGAATATGTGTATTCCCAGAGCCAACCTTTGCTGTATGCCTTCCTGAAAGAGCATGATCCCGAGCTATATGAACGGGTGAAGCAGCGGATTGCGGAGGGTCGGTGGGAGTTAGTTGGTGGCATGTGGGTTGAGCCAGATCTGAATATCCCAAGTGGTGAATCCTTGATTCGCCAGATGTTATATGGTCAACGTTTCTACATGGAGGAGTTTGGCAAGACATCAAATATCGAGTGGCTGCCTGATACTTTCGGGTATTGTGCTTCTCTCCCCCAGATTCTGAAGCATGGCAATGTCGATTATTTTATGACCACGAAGCTGGGCTGGAATGACACGAATGTGTTCCCCTATGATCTCTTTCACTGGGTTGGTATAGACGGTACAGCGATTTTGTCTTACCTCAATCATGGCGTCAATGAACATACCTTGCCGAAGGATATCCACGAGCACTGGCAGTCATACCGGGAGAAAGCAGCACATCCCGAGCAAATGCTCTTATATGGACACGGTGATGGTGGTGGCGGGGTAACGCGCGAGATGCTGGAGTACGTGGATCGGGCGAGTCTTATGGTAGGCCAGCCTGCAAGTCGATATAGCACAGCCGGAGCCTTTTTTGCTGGAATTGAACAGGAACAGCCAGTTCTTCCGAAGTGGCATGGCGATCTGTATTTGGAGCTGCACCGAGGAACTTATACGACCCATGCACGCAACAAACGCAATAACCGCAAAGCAGAAGTGCTGTATCGTGAAGCCGAGTTATGGAGCACTCTCGCTTTTCCGGATATGAGCGCAGACACGGAAGCTGAGATGCGTTCGACACTACATGATGGCTGGAAGCTGATTTTGCTGAATCAATTCCACGATATTATTCCAGGCTCGGCCATTACAGAATCTTACGTGACCTCAGATGAGGAATACAGGCAAGTATTTGAACTGGGTACAACCGCTCTTCATCAAGGAATTACAGCATTGATCAAGAGAATGGACACACAAGGACCAGCTGGTTCTGTAGCCTACGTTGTATTTAACAGTCTCGGTTGGAAACGGAATGCACTCGTTCGTCTTCCATTCCATGATGGCTTTGATCGATATGCCATAGATGGAGAAGGTCAGCGTTTGCGATTAGATCTGGAAGAGGACAGCATGTCTGTTCTTGTGACAGATATCCCGGCGTTTGGATACAAGACCATTTGGCTGGTACCGGAAAATACTAGGGATACACATGTGCGAGAATCGGCAATCCTCGCGGGACAACAGAGCTTTAACGATACATGGGAAACGGCATTTTACTATGTACAATTTAACGAACGCGGAGAGATCACTCGTTTATGGGATAAGCGCGCAGAGCGCGAGATACTGAAGCCAGGTGAACGAGGCAATCAATTTTACTTTTTCCATGACCGTCCGACACTCTGGGATGCTTGGGATATCGATAACCGTTATGAGGATCAGATCGCTGGTGAAGTGCAGCTGTTGGAGAAAAAGCTGGTGCTGGCGGGAACAACGAAGGATGTACTGCGCTTCCAATGGAAGCTTCACCAATCGGTGATTACGCAGGATGTTGTCTTTTATCACGACTCACCTCGGATCGACTTTGAGACCCATGTCGACTGGAATGAAGACCATAAGCTGCTGAAAGTCAGCTTCCCGATTGACGTAGTAACATCCAAGGCTACATTCGAAATACCGTTTGGTGCATTGGAGCGGCCAACCCACCGTAACACAAGCTGGGAGCAAGCCCAATATGAAGTTTGTGGGCACCGTTTCGCAGATGTATCGGAGTATGGATATGGCGTGAGCCTGCTTAATGATTGCAAATACGGCTATGACGTGCAAGGCAGCACGATGCGTTTATCTCTACTGCGTGCTCCTAAATGGCCTGACCGAACGGCTGACCTTGGAGAGCATACATTCACTTATTCTCTGTACCCGCATGAAGGAGATTGGCAACAAGCACATATCGTCCGTCAAGCAGCCGAACTGAATCATGAAATAACTGTTCAGCATACGGAACAGAGCGAAGGTGATCTCCCGGCAAGAGGAAGCTGGATTCAGTTGGATAGTCATCATGTCGTGCTGGATACCGTTAAACCCGCAGAGAATGGCTACGGCCAGGTGCTTCGATTCTATGAATCTTCAGGTACACGGGAACGTGTAACTCTGCAATGGTCGCAAGGGTGTGAGCAAGCTTGTCTCTCAAACGCTTTGGAAGAGGTTGGGGAGCCATTGGATATCACCAATGGTCAGATCACACTGACCTTTGAGCCTTACGAGATTAAAACGGTGCTACTGCGCTAAACGTTTTGAACTTTCTATACGAGAACGATTTTTCTCTTTTCATATACATCACTCAATTTATTTAAAGGAGCGCACTTATCTATGGAACAATTCCGATTACCCAAAATACCGATGCCACCTGTTGCTTTGCCACAATCCATTCAAGCGGTATTGGAAGAAGCGGAACAGAAGTTGGCTCACCGACCGAAGCTGCTTCAGTTATTCAAGAACTGTTTTCCCAATACCATTGAGACAACAACGAAGTTAATGGAGGATGGTACAACGTTTGTGATCACTGGAGATATTCCAGCTTCCTGGCTGCGTGATTCCGTTGAACAGGTAATTCACTATATTCCCTTTGCGAAGGAAGACGAGGAGCTGCAACGCATTATTGGTGGGCTGATTAAACGTCATATCCAATATGTTCACATTGATCCGTATGCGAATGCCTTCAACGAAACAGCCAATGACTGGCACTGGAACACAACGGACGAGACGGACATGTCACCATGGGTCTGGGAACGCAAGTTTGAGATTGACTCCTTATGCTTCGTTGTGAGATTGGCGTATTTATATTGGAAGGAAACCGAATTGACGGATATTTTTGATTCCAGCTTCAAGGCGGCGATGCGTAAAATTGTTGATCTGTTCAAAGTGGAACAGCACCATATGGAGCAATCACCGTATCGCTTCACACGTAATAATGGCATCCCAACAGACTCTCTCCGTAATCATGGTAAAGGCATGCCTGTGAATTATACGGGAATGATCTGGTCAGGCTTCCGTTCCAGTGACGATGCGTGTGATTTCCACTACAACATCCCGGGGAATATGTTTGCGGTTGTTGCTTTGCGTCAAATGCAGGAGTTTGCGGAATGGGTGTTCAGAGATATGGCATTGTTGCAGGAGCTTAAGGATCTGGAGCAGGACGTGGATCATGGCATTCAATTGTACGGTATCTACCGTCATCCTGAATTTGGACCCATCTATGCGTACGAAACGGATGGCTACGGGAATTATTGTCTAATGGACGATGCGGGTACACCGGGACTCATGTCTATTCCATATCTCGGTTATGTCACAGCGGATGATCCCATTTATCAAAATACTCGCCGGTTTGCTCTAAGCAAAGAGAATCCTTTCTATTATGAAGGCAAAGTTGCCAAAGGAATCGGTAGCCCGCACACACCACCGAATTACATCTGGCATATGGGGTTATCGATGCAAGGATTGACTGCTCAATCAGACGAGGAAAAGCTGGAGATCATTCGTATGCTTGAAGCGACGGATGCGGACACCGGTTATATGCATGAAGGCTTTCATGCCGATGATCCAACTATTTTTACACGAAAATGGTTTGCATGGTCGAACAGTTTGTTCTCCCAGTTGGTTTATAAATCGATGAAGGCTGGCCTGCTATGAGCAATGCACAGATGAATAACCGCAAATTGATCATTTTTGCTGACCCGAATTTTCCGGTAGAGAGTGGTCTACCTTCTAAGCAGGCTGTGGATACATGGCAAGAGACAGAAGAGATTGTTGTTGCAGATGCGCATCAACTGGCTGAGTTGCTGAATTCCACCGCGGGTGGAGGCTGTCTGGTGAATCTGCACGCACCCTATTTTCCAAAGTCAGCATGGACAGCAATTATCGCGTACCTACAGCAGGGGGGAAGTCTGATCAGTGTCGGAGGTGCGCCGTTTAAGCGACCTGTGCGAGATGAGGCCGGAGTATGGATCGTGGAATCGGAGCAAACGGCATACCATCAAGAGCTATACATTCATGAGGCTTTGAGCGTATCTTCTGCCAAAGTTCAAACGATTGCTGCTACGGAGCAAGTTCCTCTTCTCGCTGGCAAAGAGGGACTGTTTCAGATCGCTGACACGTGGAATCTAGTTCCGCACACGACCAAAAACAGTGATCTGCCTCACCAGATGGGTTCGGCTGGAACGATGAGTACACAGATCTACCCGCTGCTGTGTGGATGGAGCAAGGATGAACGTAAAATCTCAGCTCCTGTTGTGTTATGGGAAAATTCTCGCAGTACGTTTAGCGGTTCACGCTGGATGTTTGTCCATGTGCCACTAACAACTTCCTTTTGGGAGCAGGATGGTGCGACGGAGATGTTGAGATGGGCACAGTTCTGTGCCCAAGGAGTCACCGAGCTGTCTCTGAAACCGAATTATGCTACTTACGAGCTTGATGAACGGCCCGTTTTGACCCTCCAAGGCCAGATTTTGAATCGTACAGGACTTAGACGTACTTCGCCTGAATTGTGGACATTTGATGTAACGGTTGAACGGGAGGATCGTGCAAAAGGTACATCCGAAAACGTATGGAGTCACCAGATCGAGATGGCGCTTTCCGGTGAACAGCAGTTCATTCGCCTGCCCCTTCCAATTACTGTACAGCCTGGACTATACCGCATCATATGTCGTGCGAAGGCAGCGGACGGGGAAGTGCGAATTCTGCGCCAAGGCTTCTGGGGACAGGATGCTCCATTGCTTGAAGAGGGAGAAGTTATCACCCGCAGTAGAGATTATTTTGTAAAAGACGGCCGGCCATTGCCTGTGGTTGGTATGACCTATATGACCTCTGATGTGGCACGCAAATTTCTGTTCCTGCCGAATGCGGACGTGTGGGATCGGGATATGGGACAGATGGCGAAAGCGGGAATTAACTGGATTCGAACAGGAATCTGGACAGCCTATCGCAATATGATGCAGGTGGATGGTCATATGGCAGAGGATGTGCTACGTGCGATTGATGCCTTCCTGTTAACGGCTAAGCGCCACGGCTTGCAGGTAACCTTCACGTTCTTCTCCTTTACACCCGAGACATGGGAAGGCACGAATCCGTATTTGGATCCACAAAGTGTTGAGGCACAGAAGCGGTTTATCCGCAGTATCGTCAGTCGACATAAACATACGACCCATGTGGATTGGGATCTGATTAACGAGCCATCCATGTTCGATCCAGTACGTATTTTCTCGGATGGTCCACGTTCTGCTAGGGATTCGCATGAACAGCAGGCTTTTGTGAAGTGGCTTCAACAGCGGCATGAATCGATTGAAGTGCTTCAGGAGGCATGGAACATGTCACCTCAGCAGCTTCCTGATTTTGCAGCCGCAGTCATTCCAGAGCCGGAAGACATTAATTTTGACGTACAGGATATGCACAAGGCCAAGAAAGGAACACGCTGGCTTGATTATTGTCTCTTTTCTATGGAGATGCACAATGCATGGGTTCAAGAGCTTGTTCATGCAATTAAGGATCTGGTGCCCAATCATCTGGTCACGGTTGGACAGGACGAGGCTCTTGGCGCACAGCGTCCTTCGCCATTCTTTTATGAACGTGAGGTGGACTACACAACAGTGCATTCCTGGTGGCTGAACGATGATCTGATCTGGGATGGTATTTTTACCAAAACGCCTCATAAGCCAAATCTCATTCAGGAGACAGGCATTATGTATGTGGAGACACCGGATGGAAGAGCCA
The DNA here is from genome assembly GCF_023714095.1 of Paenibacillus sp. MER 99-2. Lineage (NCBI taxonomy): Bacteria > Bacillati > Bacillota > Bacilli > Caryophanales > Paenibacillaceae > Paenibacillus > Paenibacillus sp. MER 99-2. The sequence goes on from NZ_JAMAUZ010000007.1 coordinate 34,233, forward strand.
AACGCACAGAAGCCGAGCTTCAACACATTCTTGAACGCAAATACGCTTATGCGTTTGCTACAGGGGGTGCAGGAGCGGTGCAATGGATATGGAACACCAACTTTTATATGGATAATGCGAATGAGTCCCATATTGGAGCGCTTCGTGTAGATGGTACGGAGAAACCGGAGGCGGATGTATCGTACGCTTACGGTCGATTTATCGATCAGGTTCGTGATCTTTTCGAGGATCGAGAGCTTGAGGAGATTGCGGTGGTATTCCCATATTCTAACGACTTTTCGAACCGTTCCCTGGCTTATGATGCTACAACCAAGCTCACGCGTGTGATGTCTTATGATCTCAAACTACCATTCCGTGCCGTATCGGAGTATCATCTCGAAGCTTTGGAGCAGCAACCACCGAAGCTAGTGATTGTACCGAGTGCACACAATATGGATCGTGATGCATTGCGTCAATTGTTTGCGTTTACGGAGCAAAAAGGAATAAGTTTGCTTATCACTGGGCCACTTGGGTTGGATGCCTACTGGAAGCCAAATGACTTTGCGGATCATATCGTAGGTAAACGCACATTGGGTAACGTACAGCGGGAAGAGATGTTAAGTCTTAATGGAGTAAATCACCGTGTGACTTATGGACGGCGTCGCATTGCTGAGGTGGCGAAGGAGACCTTATCTAGTCGGGATTATAGCAAGCCGGATGAGGTAACTGTTAAGACCTGGGGAAAAGGTAAGTTGATCTGGACGCCGCTACCACTGGAGTTAAACGGACGGGATGAGCCGCTCGCAGCGTTGTATCGTTATGCGACCGATATTGCCGGTGTGCATGAGGAGCTGGAATGGAAATCTGGCGGAGACATTGCGGGAATTTACGGCCGGAAGCTGAGTTTCCCAAAAGGGAATGTATTTGTGTTTGTATCAGAGTCTTCAATGAATCATCAAGTACAAGTAAGAGACAAACGTTCTGGCGTTTCATATACGTTCCAACTGGAGAAAGACCGTTCCGTGCTGTTTGCCACAGACTCAGATGGCAAGTTGCTTGCAGTATATCGTCCTGATGAGGTTGAGATTATACAACAAGACGGAGAGGTAGGATAACACGATGACCCAACACCATACAGAACCAGCAACACAAGCAGACCAAGATTTAACTACGGGATCAGTAAGCAGAACTCGAAAGTCGAAGAGAGCACATATTATCTCCCATACGCACTGGGATCGTGAGTGGTACCTGCCGTATGAGAAGCATCATATGCGTTTAGTACAACTGGTAGATTCGCTGTTGGATCAACTGGATGAGGGACTGGATTACAAAAGCTTTTATCTGGATGGGCAGACCATTATTATTGAGGACTATCTTCAGGTTCGCCCAGAGCAGAAGGAACGACTGGAGAAACATATCCGTAACGGAAGAATTGTGATTGGTCCTTGGTACATTTTGCAGGATGCATTCCTGACGAGCGGGGAAGCCAATGTGCGCAATATGCAGGTTGGACATCAGGATGCCAAGCGTTATGGCACACCGTCGAAGATCGGTTATTTTCCTGATACGTTTGGTCTGGTTGGACAGACTCCGCAGCTCATGCTGCAATCGGGGATTGATAATGTTTTCTTTGGTCGGGGCGTTAAACCTACAGGCTTTAACAATACGGTATCGGATGAAGGATATGAATCCAGCTTCTCTGAGTTGATGTGGGAAGGACCGGATGGATCGAAAGTGCTCGGTGTTTTGTTTGCTAACTGGTACTCGAACGGGAATGAGGTTCCGGTGGATGAGGCTTCAGCTCGGAAGTTCTGGGAAACCAAGCTTGCAGACGCAGAGAAATATGCTTCGACCAATGAGTTGTTGTACATGAACGGTTGCGATCATCAGCCGATCCAGCGGGATCTGCCGGAAGCCATTCGGATGGCGGAACAATTATACCCCGATATTGAGTTTGTTCATTCCAACTTTCCAGATTATCTAGAAGCACTGAAAGGAAATGCCGAACATGAGCTATCCACGGTAAAAGGAGAATTGCGTAGTCAGCGTACGGATGGTTGGGGAACGCTTGTGAATACGGCCTCCGCTCGTGTGTATCTCAAACAAATGAATCAATTAGGGCAAGCGATGCTGGAAAAAGTGGCTGAGCCACTGGCGTCCTATGCGTATCTGCTCGGACACACCTATCCGCATGATCAATTGACATATGCTTGGAAAACGTTAATGCAAAACCATCCACATGATAGTATCTGTGGGTGCAGTGTGGACGAGGTTCATCGCGAAATGGTCACGCGATTCGAGAAGAGTCGTCATGTAGCCGAAGCATTGGCTGAGCAGAGCAGCAGCGAGATCGCTAGCATGGTGGACACATCAATCTTTAGCAGCTATGGCGAGGATGCACGACCGCTCATTACTTTCAATACAACAGGTTGGGAGCGTAGTGGTGTTGTGCAGATGGAGCTGGATGCTGGACGTAGATACTTCCGTGATGGCTATTCCTTGGAAGAGATGGCTCTTCAGATGAACGAAATCGACCTATCCAATCGCATTCTGGTTGATGAGCATGGTGCATCCGTCCCGTGCACAGTAGAGGATCTTGGTCTGCAATTCGGTTATGATCTACCTGATGATCGCTTTCGCCAGCCATACAGCTGTCGACGGGTCAGAATTACTTTTGAAGCCGAGAAGGTGCCTGCACTTGGCTTGAAGACCTATGCTTGGGTACGTAGTGAAGGGGGAGTTAATGAAGACGTTCATGATGGACAACTTTCAAATGGAACCACATTAAGGCATACAGAGCGTGCTATGGAAAATGAACATCTATCTGTAGTGATTGCAGCCAACGGCTCGTTCTCACTCACGGATAAACAAACAGGTCGTACATATCATGATCTTGGTATGTACGAGGATGTTGGCGATATCGGGAACGAGTACATGTTCAAGCAGCCAGAAAACGAAGTGGCTAGAACCACACAAGATCTTGTGGCAGAGGTACGAGTCATTGAGGATACAGCCTATCGTGTCTCCTACGAAATTGTTCATCATTGGGAAGTTCCTGAGTCTGCAGATGAATTACTGGATCGTGAGCAACGGGAATTGATCTATTATCCATACCGCAAAGCGCAACGTTCTGCGAGAATGATCCCGTTAAAGATTCGGACGGTTCTATCGCTCAGTCGAAGTGGAAAAGGAATTCACATGGAAACGACCTTTAACAATCAAGCGAAGGATCATCGGGTGCGTGCTCTTTTCCCAACGGATCTGAAGACTGCTGTGCACCATGCGGATTCCATGTTCGAAATCACTACAAGGGATAATATCCCTGCACCAGAGTGGCAAAATCCTAGCAATACGCAGCATCAGCAGAGCTTTGTGAATGTGAGTGAGGATCAGGCTGGATTAGTCATTGCCAACTTGGGTCTGAACGAGTATGAAGTCCTTCAGGATGGACGCAATACGATTGCAGTTACCTTACTGCGAGCTGTCGGTGAACTCGGAGACTGGGGATTGTTCCCGACACCAGAAGCCCAATGTCTCGGAGAGCATTCGTTTCAAATGGAGATCATCCCGCATCATGGCCGTGCTGCATCTGCAGATGCATATATTGAGGCTTATCAGTTCCAAGTTCCATGGACGCTGGTACAGACTGAAGTGCATCCAGGCGATCTCACACCTAGTCATTCCCCACTTGCGTGGCAAGGGGAAGGGGTGGCATTTTCATCCCTCAAGGTCAATGCGGATTCAGGCGATCTGATGCTTCGCTGGTACAACATGACAACAGAAGCGACTACGCTGAGACTGGCTGCCTCACAGACCAATTCACAGTCATTTGAAACGATGTATAAGAGCAACATACTGGAGGAAGAGGCAGAAACGCAACAGGCTAGTCCAATTGAAGGGGCTTCATCCGTATCCTTTGCCAGTAAAGAATGGATCATGCAGACGAGAGCATGTGAAATTGTAACCGTGGGTCTTCGGCTTTAATAAGTGCAAGTTTCTAGTTTGTAGGATCTGACATCTGTGTCGTGACAAAGGGATTATGCTATTTTCCAGAGGTATCCGCTCAGTTTCAGTTGAGTTATTGGTTGCTTTTCTATAGAATGAACAGTAGAATTACAAAGCGATTGAAGGTTACTATACCATCGTAATGGTATAAGTAACGGTTCATTGTTCATTCTATACAGACACCATTAAGGGGGCTTGAAGCCATGGAATCCTTGGGAGGACTGCTTCAGCAGCTTAACCCTTCCTTTCGTGAGCAGTCTCGGCGAATCGCGGCAGAATTGATGGATGATCCATACGTACGAGAGTTCCGTGCGAGTCATCCTGAACTGAAAGACACACAGATGATGACTGATCTGAGCAAGCTGTTTCAGTATGCCAAAGATTCTAAGAACTGTGCGAATTGTCCGGGACTGGACAACTGTCCTAACGATTTTCAGGGTCATTTTTGCAAGCTGGAAGTAGAACATTTTAACGGCAAACCCGAAATTATAGATAAAAAAGCACCTTGCTCCAAGCACATTGCTCGGCAGAACGAACATCTGATTAAACAAAGAATACGTAGTTTCTATGTGGACGAGCGTGCCCTAAATGCGGGTTATGATGATGTGGAAATTATGGGCAAAGATCGGATGCGTGCACCAGCGGTAAATCGAGTTCTTCGTTATATTAACGAAACTAAAGAGAATGGGTTGTCTTCTAATGGACTGTTCCTGGAAGGATCATTTGGAACAGGCAAGACGTTTCTCATGTGTTATTTGTTGCACGAACTGGCTGTCGCCGGTCATACCGGTGTTATCATTTATATGCCTGATTTTGTAGAGGATCTCAAATCGATGATTACGGATGGACAGAAGGTTAAGGAAACGACAGATATTCTGAAGAGCTGTGACCTGCTGATCTTTGATGATATTGGAGCTGAGAATCTGAATCCATGGGTTCGTGACCATGTGATGGGTTCCATATTGAACTACCGCATGAATCGCAAGCCTACGTTCTACACGTCGAATTACAACTTGGAGGGGCTGGAGAAACATTTGAGCTTCACAAGCAAAGACGGCGAGGAAATGAACAAGGGTCAGCGTCTGATGGATCGAATTCGTCCATTTGTTGATGTAGTATCCGTTCGTGGGGAGAATCAGCGGGGTAAACGTTGATCCAACTAGCTTGAAATAAGTTTAAACAATGCTCAGCAAAAAGCCCGGTTTTCGCAATGCGAAAGCCAGGCTTTTTTGGATCTTGCGTGTGACTGTCGTGTCCTATTCGGTTAGAAATTTGAAGATAACCATACCGAAAAAGATCACGGTCATTAGGCCACCCATGCCAGCTACACCTGCAATCAGATCAAATAGATCGTTACGGGGTTCTTCATTGACATGTTCACGCGGGTCACTGATCCGCACATTTGCATCCATGTGATTTCCTCCTTTGGGGATATGCAGCTACCTATATAAGGTAGTTCAAAAAGTCCACTTTTGATTACGATGGATGCCTAACGGCATCTCAGCATCGAATATGGAATTCAGCCGAAATGTCCGTTGCTCACGTAGTTTTCCCTACGCTCCGCTACTCCATTTCTATCTTCATCCCATCTTCTCGGTACTGAAAACCGCCCTTTTTGAACCTGCACTTTATTGGTGCTGAAACCCGGAGTAAGTTCAGTATACTTGGAAAAGAAAGCGTTTGTAAAGATTTTGCATTTACACCTGAAATCAATAATTATGAAGATTTGATGTTTGATAGATGAACATTGTTCCGTTCATTTCACAAGTCAAGAGTACATGTGTTATACTGGAAGTGTCGTTCACGACGTTACAGGTTATAATAACCGTAAGCATATATAAGGAGGACAATTATCATGGCTATTGTTAACGTATCCGATCAATCCTTTAACGCAGAAGTCGAAGGAGAAGGAACGGTTCTTGTTGATTTCTGGGCGCCTTGGTGCGGTCCTTGTAAAATGCTCGCTCCAATCCTGGAAGAGCTGTCCACTGAAGTTGGCGATGCAGTGAAAATTGCAAAAGTCAATGTGGACGAAAATCCGGAATCTGCTTCTCGCTTTGGCGTAATGAGCATTCCAACATTGATCTTCTTCAAAGACGGTCAACCGGTTGATAAAGTGGTTGGTCTGAACTCTAAAGATGCACTCAAAGGAATTATTGAGAAACACCAATAAGACACTAGGCTTAACGTTCGCCTCCGGTTTATATGCCGGGGGCGTTTTGCGTCGAATGCTATCATATAGGACAATATAAAGTATACTATTCATTATAAGAAGCACTGAAAACAGCCCTTTTGAACGTGTATTATAAATGAAAATGGCGAGGGCATAATTAATCCCCTTGAAGTGTGAAGTGAACAATTGATGTGTACCTTTTCGGGGAAGGAGGATTCACAGAGTGATGGACGGATTTATGACAGATTTACAAGAGCAAGAAAAAGCATTAGAGCATATACGTCACAAGCTGGCGCTGCTGCCAGATATGTCTGGCTGTTACCTGATGAAGAACAAAGAAGGTACGATTATTTATGTAGGTAAAGCGAAAGTTCTGAAGAACCGTGTTAAGTCTTATTTTATGGGTAGTCATAATGGTAAAACGCAACGCCTCGTATCCCAGATTCGCGATTTCGAATACATCGTGACGGGTAGTAACATGGAAGCACTTATTCTAGAGTGTAATCTGATCAAGAAGCATATGCCGCGATATAACGTATTACTTAAGGATGATAAGACCTTTCCCTACCTCAAAATCACGAATGAAAAGCATCCAAGGCTCGAAGTAACCCGGCGGGTGCTGAAGGATAAAGCCAAGTATTTTGGACCGTATCCCAATTCGTATGCGGCTCATCAAACGAAAAAACTGCTGGATCGGATGTATCCATTACGTAAATGCGGAGTGATGCCGAAGGAGGTCTGTCTCTATTTTCACATGGGTCAATGTCTTGCACCTTGTGTGGAGGAAGTCAACAAAGAGCAGTACGATGAGATTTCCCAAGAGATTGGTTCCTTCCTGAGTGGTGGGCATGAAGAGATTAAGAAGGATCTACAGCGCAAAATGCAGGAGGCTGCTGAGGATCTGTATTTTGAACGGGCTAAAGAGCTGCGTGATCAGGTTATTGCCATTGATGCAATTATGGAAAAACAGAAGATCACCATGGCGGACGCCAGAGACCGTGATGTATTTGGTTTTGCTATTGATAAAGGCTGGATGTGTGTCCAGATTCTATATATGCGTCAGGGTAAAATGATCGAACGTCACGTATCCACGTTTCCGTTTTATGGCGAAACATACAGTGATTTCATGTCCTATGTGACTCAATATTACAGCGACAACCCGGCATTGCCGCAAGAGATTTTATTGCCTGACATGCCTAAAGAGCTGGAAGTAGCTGACACTGTTCAAAGTGGAACAGATCCAGAAGCAGTTAGTCCTGCAGCAGTGACCGCGGAGACAACGGAAGAGCAGTGGCAGGTGAAGACCGACGAACCCCTTGTGGCCGAAACGTCTGTAACCTATGAAACTAATATGGAGCCGGCACAAACTACATCAGCTCTAGAGGAATCAACGGCTCATACGGAGGATCCCGAGCATAACGATCCAGATTCAACTTCATCAACGCGTGAATCGCAACCCGCAGGATTGGAAGAGCCAGCCCAGGCAGCCGCTGCGTTACAAGAATGGCTGGAGATCAAGGTCCATATTCCGCAGCGCGGTTTGAAACGGCAGATGATTACGATGGCTGTGGACAACGCACGCGTGGCGTTAGAAGAGAAGTTCAGACTAATTGAGCGTAACGAAGAACGGACATCGAAGGCTTCGGAAGGTCTGGGGCGTTGGATTGGGCTGGATCAATTACGCCGAATTGAAGCGTTTGATAACTCGAACATCCAAGGAACTAATCCTGTTTCGGCTATGATTGTGTTCACAGATGGCAAACCGGATAAGAAAGAGTACCGTAAGTACAAGGTTCGTTCGGTTGAAGGCCCCGATGATTACGAGACGATGAGAGAGGTTATTCGTCGTAGATACGAACGTGTATTGAAAGAGAACCTCACTCAGCCCGATCTGATCGTTGTGGACGGAGGTAAAGGTCAGATCTCTGCGGCAGTGGATGTGCTGGAGAATGAATTAGGTTTGTTCATTCCTGTATGTGGTCTGGTGAAGGATGCCAAACACAAAACATCCCAACTGATGATTGGTAACCCACCGGAGGTTATTTCGCTACCGCGAGATAGCCAAGAGTTTTATTTGCTGCAACGAATTCAGGAGGAGGTTCACCGATTCGCCATTTCGTTCCACCGAGAGCAACGTGGCAAATCAATGGTAACTTCACGTTTGGATTCCATTCCGGGCATTGGAGAGAAAAGACGTAAGCTTTTACTCAAGCACTTTGGCTCTTTACGCAAAATAAAAGAGGCCAGCGTCGAAGACTTCCGGCCTCTATCTATTGGTGACAAACTGGCAAATCAGATTATTGCAGCACTTCGTGATGAGGAGTCGTGACATACGGCTTCTCTTTTTTGTTTGGATTACATTTATAGATGACATAACCCACGATTGCAGGAAGTACAATCCAGAAGATTCCTGCGGAAACGTTGAATGCATCACCCATGAAGACAAGGCTCAGACCCATCAAGAGACTGTTGAATATTACATGGCTGAAAACAACCGCGACAAAGCCATGACGTAGCATAATGAAACTGAACAGGAGTCCAATCACAGTTAATTCGATTGGCCGTGTAATGACCGGATAGATTGGATATAAGGTATGTCCTAATGCCCAGATGATGGTCGGAATAAGACAAGCGATAAAGGTGTTGCGCACGATCTTCTGCATCATGCGGATACCGAATAAACGATAGACGGTCTCTTCCCCGATCCCTGCCATCCAAGCCATGATTGGGAAGAGCCAGGCATAGCTCATATTGTATGTGGATTGATCGGCAGATGTTGTTGACCAGGTTCCAATACTCCGTTCAAGAATGAAGAAGAGAATGGACTGCACACCAAGCAAGATTAGTGCCCAGAGATAACCTGTATACATACTGTGAAGTACATATTTACCATATCCTGGCTCTTTGGCACGTGGCCAAGGGTTTAGCCCAATTTTTCTCCACATCCCATCACCTGCAACGAGTGATAGGTAGATCGTGGCACTCATGACTAGCGTGATTCCAATCTGAAAGATCATGAGGAAGCTGAGCATGAAGCTGTTTAATCCTTGAGATTTTAAGAGTGGCAGCATGTTCAACGTACCAATGACGGAAGCTGCAAAGTAAATCAAGGATAAGATAATACCACGCTTAAATGAGGTGTGTGCTCTCGTTAGAATACTGTAGATGATCGCCAATACGCCGAGTACAAACGTCAGAAATGCGTAACCACCATACGTCATGTAGTTAGCCTGACGCGTCTGATCTTTTACATACTGGGTATGGGAGTCAGGCACGGAGAAAACAGCTTCAAAGGAACGAACTGCGCCACTTTCAAACGTAAAGTTTAACTCCAGGTTGGAGTCCCCGATTTGTTTATCTACGTCCGTATATTTCAGTCCACCTTCTCCATCCTGTGTATCTAACTGGAGCTTGGGGATTTCATATCCAAATTCGGTAAGTACACCTGCGGCAAGACGTTCTTTCTGTTCTAAAGATATATTTCCTTCAGCCACACGAATGGTCGCATTGCGTTTCTGTTGATCTTCTTCAACATTAGCCGAAGCGTAGAGGGAAGAAGGAAGCTCTCGAGTAAATCCGACCACTTTGCCAGTCTTCATATGTACGTCGACATTTAAGTAACCGCCTCGATCGTTATCGACCAAACGTACGCGGTATACATCATAGGGATAGGTAGCTTCCCATTGCTTATTGTAAGCATCTAGTTGCTTCGTTCTGGACATATACCCGTATATGTCTGAATGGGTCTGGTACGTTACCAGAGGCTCTTCTTCGTTGCTAGGAAGGGTATAATCGGCTACGGAAGCCGCAAAGGATCTTGCTGATTGCGTTGCTTGCTCCTTGCTTATAACGGGTGTGGACGTGATGTCTGTCGTTTGAGATGACGTAGATGGAAGGATCTGAAAAACGAAAAACAGAATCAGGCCGATCGCCGCAAGCAACCCTAAACGCTTGAAGTTCGCTTTGAGTTCTAAAGGCTGCCCTAAGGGATTCATTTAATATGTTTCCTCCTTTATTAATATGGATATTAAAGTAAAGATATCACAGGCGAAGCCTTGAACGCCAATAAGGAAACGAGAAGCTGTGTAAATCCTTGAAAATGAATGAAAACGATCGAAATAATCAGATCAATCCATCCCGATATCTGAGTTTTTCCCTATTTGGCGGAATTCGATGCTATTTACTCAAAAATCGTTTTGTTTGCAAACGTTCAAGCGATTATAATTTTTGAAGCAAATGTGTAACAAACCGCATGCCTGCAACGTATTAAGGGAACGAATACAATATAGTTCAACATGTATGTATACGTTAAATCCATACGAATCATACCGTTTAGGTTGAAACTCCACATGGTGGAGTTGTTTTCATTTTAGTAGAGGTGGATGATCCATAAGTGAAATTAAATGTTCAATGGCTGAACCTATCTCCGCCTCGAATTCTGGTGCTTGGCTTTGCCGGGATTATTTTGATAGGAACATTACTGTTGATGCTTCCAGCATCGAGTCAGAGTGGGGACAGCCTTTCTTTTATTGATGCACTATTTACTGCAACATCAGCCGTTTGTGTGACTGGACTGGTGGTTGTGGACACAGGTACTCATTTCTCCGTGCTTGGTCAAGTTATTATAGCTTTGTTGATTCAGATCGGTGGACTAGGCTTTATGACGATGGCTACGCTCGTGGCGATTGCATTCAAACGTAAGATTTCTTTGCGGGAACGGCTTATATTGCAGGAAGCGATGAACCAGAGCACGATGGAAGGTATTGTGCGGCTTATTCGCAAAGTTGTGGCGTATTCCCTCATTATTGAATTGGTATGTGGCACATTATTCGCTATTCGTTGGTCATTTGACATGCCGCTGGGTCAAGCGATGTATTACGGATACTGGCATGCCATATCGATGTTTAATAACGCTGGCTTTGATATGTTTGGTGATTTTCGCAGTTTGACGAGTTATGTCTATGATCCTTTGGTAAACTTTACGGCGATGTTCCTCATTATTTCCGGGGGAATTGGCTTCGTCGTATTGTCCGATCTCATTGATTATCATAAAACCCGTAAGATTTCGCTGCACTCCAAAGTTGTGCTGTTAACGACGGGTCTACTTATTGTATTGGGAGCTTTAGTGATCTTTGTCTTCGAGTTCAACAATCCGCGAACACTTGGTGGGCTGAATTGGGGTGGTAAAATTCTCGGTTCGTTCTTTCAATCGGTCACACCTCGAACAGCTGGTGCTAATACGGTGGATATTGCCGGCTTGAGGCAGGCTACGCAATTTTTCATGATTATACTGATGTTTATTGGAGCATCGCCCGGTTCAACAGGGGGTGGAATCAAGACGACTACGTTCATGATTATGATCGGTGCCGTTATAGCCATGATGCGCGGCCGGGAGGATATTGTCTTCTTTAGATACAGGCTAGTGCAGGAGCGGATCTTCAAAGCACTTACGATTACACTGCTTGCGCTGCTGCTCATTATAACCGTAACGATGATCCTGAGCACGACGGAGGACAGCAGCTTCTTAATGATTTTATTTGAGACGACATCGGCCTTTGGTACGGTAGGTTTATCTATGGGACTTACACTGAAGCTGACCACATTTGGTAAGCTATTGATTTGTTTTACCATGTTCGCAGGTCGACTCGGGCCAATTACGCTAGCGTATGCACTTGGACAGAAAAAGGGTAAGGAGTTATACAGGTACCCGGAAGGCAAAATGATTATTGGATAAGGGGTTCGTGAAGAACGATGAAAAAACAGCAGTTTGCAGTGATTGGGCTTGGACGGTTTGGCTCCAGCTTGGCACAGGAATTAATGGAACTTGGCTACGAGGTGCTCGGTATTGACAAAAATGAAGAGGTTGTCGAAGATATCAGTGAATTGGTCACTCATGCCGTTGTAGCTGATGCAACAGATGAGGAAGTGCTGCGCTCCCTCGGCATCCGGAATTTCGACTGTGGCATCGTAGCGATTGGGGACGATATTCAGACAAGCATCCTGACTGCGATATTGTTAAAAGAGCTTGGTGTAAAAACGGTGGTAGCCAAAGCCATCTCTGTTCTTCACGGCCGTGCGCTGGATAAACTCGGCATTGACCGTGTCGTGTATCCTGAACGGGATATGGGAGTGCGGGTTGCCCATCAGCTGGTAACTCCGAATTTGCTGGATTATATCGAGCTATCCAATAACTACAGTATTGTCGAAATGAAAGTGCCTGAGTGCCTGCATAACAAGACGCTGTCCTCACTGAATGCACGTGTACGTTTTGGATGTAGCATTGTTGCATTACAGAAGGAGGCAGGGGTTATAATCGCTCCTACGGCGCTAGACTCTCTCCATACTGGGGATATTATGGTCATTATCGGCACAAACGACAATATCGAGCGTTTTGAAGAAGAGGTAATCAGCCAAGAGGACTAAGATCGTCCTATGGCATTGATTAATTTAAGGCAAAAAAGGATCATGAAAACTATAACTAGGGCGTCGTTGTTCTCTTAGAGGATAGCGGCGCCTTTGCTGTGAACAGCGCAGCGGTTTCTTTTATCCACTGTCTCGATGTCTTGCTCAGATCTTCCTTATGACCATAAATCATGCTCGTAGTTCGCCTAGTCTGCTGCAATTCAGGCAGATAAACGGATACCAGGTCATTATCCGCAAGCAGTTGGGGACGAAGATACGATTTGGGTAGGAGAGCAGCAGCTTTGCATGTAGGTAATAGACGTATGATGGCTTCGAAGGAGTCGATCTCCATACGAATATCAGGCATAACCGCACAACGATGGAATAGATCGTCCGTTAGTTTGCGATACCATGTGCCTTTGGAAAAAGTGATCATCGGTAGCTCATGCAGATTCTCCATGTCTGCTTCACGCCCTGACAACGGGTGAGTTAGCGGTACAACAAGCTCCAGATGGTCATCAAAGAGCGGAATGCAGTTTAACCCCGCTTCATTAATGGAGGAGGCGACGATACCGACGTCTGCTTTTTTATCACGGACAAAAGAAACGATTTCATGGGTTTTACCTGTTAACAGCTTAAGCTCTGCGTTCGGATGTTTCTCCATAAATGCATTAACCAGAGGGGGTAACGTCGTTTGAAGTGTGGTCAGGCTGGCTCCCAGGGTGATCGTGCTCTGTTCCTCGTCTTTATACTGGGCGAGCATGTTTAGAAACTTCTGTTGCTGCTGTTTCTGTTCAACGGCAAACGTATAGGCGAGCTGGCCCACGCTTGTTAATTCAAGCCGTTTACCCCGACGATGAAAGAGAGCTACCCCGAGCTCATCCTCCAATTTGGCAATTTTGCGAGATAGGGCGGGCTGTGACAGGTTCAGCAGCTTGGATGCCCGGTTTAGACTCGATTGCTCCACGACCGCCGCAAAGGCGTTTAAATCCTCAAACATAGACGCTAACCTCGCTTCCATTTCAGATGTCTTTAAATGCGATTATATGTGCATATTGAAGGTAAGATCTGTTTTTAGAGGTTGTTCAAAAAGTCCAATTTTGATTACGAAGGGTGCGCGAGCGGCATCTCAGCGTCGAAGATGGAATTCAGCCGAAATAAGCGGGATGCTTACGAAGCTTGTTTCCTTCGGAAACATGTAGTTGCTCACGTAGTTTTGCCTACGCTCCGCTACTCCATTTCTATCTTCATCATCTTCTCGGTACTGAAAACCGACCTTTTGAACACGCACTTTTGGTATCAAGCGTGATGCATATCCTTGAAAAATGATTTTGTATGATGTATGTGGTATTTGTCCAATGTTTCAATGCTTATACCTATAGGTTATAACATTTAATAATTATATTGCAATTCCCTTATAAGAAAAAAAAGAGTAACATGAATTGTGACACAAGTTGTTCACACCTGACGAAAACGGAACAATTTGTCGAACCTTTCCTTAGGAAAGGTTTGTGTGTGATAGTGAACTAATTTATGAAAACGTTGTATTTAGCGAAAGGGGATCGACATTTTATGAAAGGGTTTTATTCCAGAAAGCTGCACTCCTTGCTCGGCGTCATTCCGCTCAGTTTGTTCTTCATTGAGCATTTGGTGACGAACTTCACGGCAGTTGAAGGCGGCAAAGAAGCGTTTTACGATGCCGTTGCATTTCTGAATGGCTTACCTCTTGTTATTGTTATTGAGGCGACGCTCATTTGGTTACCGTTGTTCTTCCACGGTGTCTACGGTCTTTATATTGCCTATCAGGCTAAGCCTAATGTGGGTCGTTATGGCAATGAGCGTAACTGGCGCTACACATTACAGCGGGTCAGTGGTGTCATTACGTTTGTGTTCGTAATCTGGCACGTATGGGAGACGCGTGTGCAAATTGCGTTGGGTAACGTAACACATGAAGAGATAGGCGGCGTCATTCATGATGCTGTGACGAATCCGATAACCTTTGTTATATATATGATCAGTGTGGTTGCGGCTTCATATCACTTTGCGAATGGCCTGTGGTCGTTCCTCGTTAGCTGGGGGATTACAGTTGGTCCGCGCGCGCAGCGTGTATCCTCTTACGTATGCATGAGCTTATTCGGTATTGTTTCTATCATGTTTATTGCTTCATTATTTGCTTTCCGTAGCATCGATTTCCAAGTTGCAACTTCGATGATTGACGCAGTTAAATCAGTTCTGATCTAGGCAGTAGCTTTCAATTCATGTTCAAAAAGGGGACTTTTTGAACAACTTCTATAATTGCTGACTTATAAAGGAGTGAACAACAATGGCATCATCTAATGTAATTATTGTGGGCGGCGGTCTCGCAGGTTTGATGGCGGCGATCAAATCGGCTGAAGCCGGAGTCCATGTTCATTTATTTTCACTAGTACCCGTTAAAAGATCTCACTCCGTATGTGCCCAAGGCGGCATCAACGGTGCGGTAAATACCAAGGGTGAGGGAGATTCTCCTTGGGTACACTTTGACGATACGGTATATGGCGGCGACTTCCTCGCGAACCAGCCTCCAGTTAAGGCGATGTGTGAAGCAGCGCCAGGCATCATCCACTTGATGGACAGAATGGGCGTTATGTTTAACCGGACACCGGAAGGCTTGCTTGATTTCCGTCGTTTCGGAGGTACGAAACATCACCGTACGGCGTTTGCAGGAGCGACAACAGGACAACAATTGCTCTACGCACTAGACGAGCAGGTACGGCGTTGGGAAGCAGCAGGTCTGGTTACGAAGTATGAGAACTGGGAATTCCTACAGGCTGTTGTCGATGATGAAGGTGTATGCCGAGGCATCGTAGCTCAGGACCTGAAAACGATGAAGGTGCAGACCTTCCCGGCCGAAGCTGTCATACTTGCGAGTGGTGGCCCTGGTATTATTTTCGGAAAAACAACCAACTCGGTCATTAACACAGGTACAGCGGCAAGTGCCGTGTATCAACAAGGTGTAAATTACGCGAATGGTGAGTTCATTCAGATTCACCCAACGGCTATTCCGGGCGATGATAAGCTCCGTCTTATGTCAGAATCTGCACGCGGTGAAGGTGGACGGATCTGGACATACAAAGACGGTAAGCCATGGTACTTCCTTGAAGAGAAGTATCCATCCTACGGTAACCTTGTACCACGTGACATCGCGACTCGTGAAATCTTCAGCGTCTGCGTAGATATGGGTCTTGGAGTCAATGGCGAGAACATGGTATACCTCGATCTGTCCCATAAAGATCCAAAAGAGCTGGATGTGAAGCTCGGCGGAATTATCGAGATCTACGAGAAGTTCATGGGTGACGATCCACGTAAAATCCCAATGAAAATCTTCCCGGCAGTCCATTATTCCATGGGCGGTATGTGGGTAGATTACAATCAAATGACTAACATTCCGGGGCTGTTTGCAGCAGGTGAGTGCGAGTATCAATACCACGGAGCGAACCGACTTGGTGCGAACTCTTTGGTGTCGGCCATCTACGGCGGTATGGTTGCTGGACCAAAAGCGGCTGAATATATCAAAGGACTCAAAAAGTCTTCTGCTGATATTTCTTCCTCTGTCTTTGATAACTATACGAAACAACAAACGGATAAATACGAAGGCATCATGAAGATGCAGGGTAACGAGAATGCCTATGTGATTCACAAAGAGCTTGGCGAGTGGATGACAGCCAACATGACGGTTGTACGCTACAATGACAAGCTCGAAGCAACCATTGGCAAGATCAAGGAATTGAAAGAACGTTATGGCAAAATCAATATGTATGACACTTCAGGTTGGAACAACCCGGGTGCGGCATTTACACGCCAGTTGTGGAACATGCTTGAGTTGGCTGAAGCCATGACGCTGGGCGCACTGCTGCGTAACGAAAGCCGTGGCGCACATTACAAACCTGAGTTCACGGAACGTAACGATGAGGAATTCCTCAAAACGACCATCGCAAGCTGGTCGAAGGAAGGGCCACAAATCTCGTACGAGCCAGTAGACGTTTCCCTGATCCCACCACGGATCCGCGACTACTCCAAAGACTAATCGCGGTAGGTTCAACAGTTGCGGCAGGTCATTCCGTTTTCGAAATGTCATCCGTAACCACATAGGTTTTCAGGAAGTTGAGTATTTGAGAAGCTTCCAACTGTAAAACTACTACAATCCAGCATGATTGGATTATCGTTTTAGTAAAGTAACGCATGTGCACGACGTAGTGGAGGGAGCGGAAATGACCTAGAGAAGTGTCCGCTCTTAACTGTGAATCAGCAAGAAGATTTATTTTTATATTTATAAATTCCAAACAGTTACCACTTTAACGGAGAAGACAGAAGAATACTGAAGAAGTGAAGCGCTCGCCTTTATCCCCGGATTTTAACCCTGTTGGATGGGATCAAAGAAAGTCTGGGGATAACAGCGATCGGAAGGATCTTCTGTCGGCGGAATGACTACGTGTAACACGTTGGTCTTATAACGATAGCAATACAATCATCGTCACCAAGGAGGGGACTACGATATGGCGGAACAAGCAACAGCGAACAAAACCGTCAAGTTTATCATCACACGTCAGGATAGCCCAGAATCAGCTTCGTATAACGAAGAGTTCGAACTTCCGTACCGTCCCAACATGAACGTGATCAGTGCCCTGATGGAAATTCAGCGGAACCCGGTCAATACTGAGGGTAAGTCAATTGCTCCAGTATGTTGGGAATCGAACTGTCTGGAAGAGGTATGTGGAGCATGCTCCATGGTGATCAACGGCAAGCCGCGCCAAGCGTGTGCTGCATTGATCGATAAGCTGGAGCAACCGGTTCGTATTGAACCAATGAAAACATTCCCGGTGGTACGTGACCTTGTCATTGACCGTAATCGGATGTTTAACGCCCTGAAACGGGTAAAAGCATGGATTCCAATTGACGGTACCTATGACCTTGGGCCAGGACCGCGTATGCCAGAGAAGAAGCGTCAATGGGCATATGAGTTATCCAAATGTATGACATGTGGTGTTTGTCTGGAAGCTTGTCCTAACGTGAATGAAAAGACAGACTTTATTGGACCTGCAGCACTTTCGCAAGTACGTCTCTTCAACGCTCACCCAACAGGTGAGATGAACGCTGAGGATCGTCTGGAAGCATTGATGGAGGATGGAGGAATTGAAGGCTGTGGTAACTCGCAGAACTGTGTTCAATCCTGTCCTAAGGGCATTCCGCTGACTACTTCTATTGCTGAAATGAACAAACAAACAACGAAGCATATGTTCAAACGTTGGTTGGGCGTTTAAGCGTAGCTAGTTTAGCGCAAATGGTTTTGTAGTAGAATTTTATAACTGTCAGTCTAATATGATATGTGACAAGAAGTCGTGTTCTCCGATCGTGGTTGTTTGGGGACATGACTTCTTTTTGTAATGGGGCGAAGGAACCGAGCTTATCATGCAGAATATGCTATAATGAGGGGATGTTTTTCGTGCGGAAGGAGGAGAGGGAACATGGCAAGGGTGCCGTATAAGAGTAGTAAGGAGACGCTAATCAGGCGCGGAGCCGATAAGAATGAGACAGAGCAGCCCATTTTTCCTGGTCAGGAAAAGGATCATGATCCCTCCCGGCGAAGTACAAAGTTAAAGACGGCTCTAATGACAGCGATCGCAACTGTGTTTACAGGTGGATATGCGCTATGGGAGCCGCGTCGTGTGGAAGTAAAGCAGATACAATTGAATCTCCCTAAACTCCCCAGCGCCTTTGATGGCTTGCGACTAATTCAGTTCAGTGATGCCCATATCGGGTTCCATACTGGCGTGAAGCAGATCGAGAAGCTGGCGGATCTGATTCAAGAGCAGCAGCCGGATCTGATATGTTTTACAGGAGATATCGTGGAGCGAGATGCAGAACCTATGCGGGAGTG
The DNA here is from genome assembly GCF_023714095.1 of Paenibacillus sp. MER 99-2. Classification (NCBI taxonomy): domain Bacteria; kingdom Bacillati; phylum Bacillota; class Bacilli; order Caryophanales; family Paenibacillaceae; genus Paenibacillus; species Paenibacillus sp. MER 99-2. The sequence continues at coordinate 52,709 of NZ_JAMAUZ010000007.1, forward strand.
TATTCCGGCTCTATCTTCCATGCAAGCTAAGTTTGGCAAGTTTGCAGTTTTCGGTAATCATGATTACCGGGGGAAGCAGCAAGAAGAAGTAGAGAAAATGTTTGAGCAAGCTGGCTTTACCTTACTTCGGAACGCTCATGTAGTTATCCGGCATCATGAAGATCGAATAGCTATCGTTGGTTTAGATGATGCGTTAACGGGTAAGCCTAATCTGGCTACAGCTGTGGATGGTCTGGATGAGGACACTTGGAAGCTATTACTCATGCATGAGCCAGATTATGCGGATAGAGCTGCTGCAAATGGTTTTGGTTTGCAGTTGTCTGGGCATAGCCACGGCGGTCAGGTTCGTTTTCCCTGGATTGGGGCATTATCTGCTCCTCGTGGTGCACACAAATATGTGCAGGGATTGTATTATGCCGGTTGGACGAAAATGCCGGTGTATGTGAATCGGGGGTTCGGGATGACCCATTTGCCCATTCGTTTTTTGTGCAGACCAGAAGTCACCGTATTTCGTTTGCAGAGTCATCAAACATAATATACATCTGACATAATACAATACATGAATATGCAAGTTATGAATGGAGGTTAGCCAGGATGGAACGAATTGCGATTGTATCCGATATTCACGGCAATATGACGGCATGGAAAGCAGTGTTGAACGATATTCGGAGTCGCGGGCTGAAGCGAATCTTTTGTCTTGGCGACCTTGTAGGCAAAGGGCCTGATCCGGTTCAGGTGGTTGATCAGGTGAGAGAGACATGTGAACAAGTCGTTCGTGGCAATTGGGATGAGCTGGTCGCCGTGAATCGGGATAATGAGAACTTTACTTGGCAAGCAGACAAGCTTGGGCAGGAACGGCTGGACTATTTAGCGAATCTTCCATTTAGTCACCAATTCGAGTTAAGTGGTCGTACCGTTCGATTGTTACATGCTTCACCACAGAGCGTATATCATCGCGTACAACCATGGGACGAAATGGACAAACGTATTGCAATGTTTGATGCCCCAGCGAATGAGCCTGAACTCGGACAGGCAGATATCGTTGGTTATGGCGATGTACACAATGCTTATCTACAGCACCTAAATGGGAAAGTTTTGTTCAATGTGGGAAGTGTGGGCAATCCACTGGATATTCCTCAGGCTTCGTATTGTATTCTTGAGGGAGAGAGCAGCGGAGATATAAACCAGACCATCAATATTCAATTTGTCCGAGTCCCCTATGATATCGAGCAGGAGGTTCAGGTTGCACAACAAGCCGGGGTGCCAGCACTTGAGCTATACATTCGAGAGATTCGTACAGGTGTTTATCGTGGATTACAGGAGAAAAGTGTGACAGAGGAATAACAGCTCAGCGTGTGTTGGCATAATAACGTAAGCCGTGATAGAACCATACGATATCTAGTCGTCCTTTTCGAATTGTATCATTGAAATATTATACTTCCGGATCATCTCCAGAGCATGCTTGTCTTACCGGACTCAAACCCGATAGGCAAAAGGAGCGATTGTCATGCTGACCCGAAAAATGCTAAGTCAGGGATTGCCTGTACTATGGACAGAACGCCTTGTGCTACGATCGTTACGTCAGAATGATTTTGGCACATTGTCGGAATTGTTTTCCGATCCACAGATCATCCGTTATGTGAACAGAGGGAACCAGCCAACACCGGTTCGTGCCCGGCGATTATTGAATCAGATTCGCAGTAGCAGTGCGAAGCTTGAATCGTTGCATTACGGGATATGTTGGAAAGGAAGAGAGCCACTCATTGGTATCATTTCATTTCAACATTGGAATGAGCAGCAGGGTACAGCTCAGATTGGATACATCGTGAGCAGATCTTGTTGGGGCTTAGGCATAGCTACGGAGGCGCTACGACGGATGATTGAATTCGGATTTACGGAGCTACACTTATCGAAAGTGGAAGCACGTTGTTACGAAGCTAACGTATCATCTGAGCGGGTGTTATACAAAAGCGGTATGTCTTACGAACGAACGCTGCCTTCTTTTGGTTCAGTGGAGCATGACGTCACCAGTGAAAGTGATACGTTGATGGACGTTAAAGTATACAGCATGTACCGGGAGCAACAGGTTCAAGCCATCATGGAAAGTAACCTCCAGGCTATGGTCTTCGACAAGCCTCAGCTGACATAGAATAAGAGAGTTGAAACACGTATTTGAACTTCAATTTATTTGTTACACAAATGAAATATAGCTGCAATTGAACTCTAACAGACAGCGGGTAAACTTATCTCATGACCCCCTTTTTGATAAATATATTATGCTGTTGGAACCCGTGCGAACGGGTTCATTTTTTTTGTCCTCATATAAAGCAGATCGCAACGAAAACACAGAACCCCACTACGGAATGAGCTTCCAAGTGGGGTTCTTGACTTAATATAAGCGGACTGAACCACTACAAAGGAACAATCTGCATCTGCTTTTGTTTGAAATATACCCATTCTGTAAACCCAATCTCCAGCAGTCGAGTACGCACTTCTTCCAGCTCGTCCCCTACACGCTGAGGTTTGTGAGCATCCGATCCAAACGTTACTTTCACACCGTAGTGCTGGGCACGTTCGAGAATGGCATCCGAAGGGTACCAGCCTCCGCTGAGCTTTGTTTTGCCTGAGGTATTAATTTCAATCGCTACGTTCGCATCGGCAATAACCTGTAACGTCTTATCAATCGCATCATCCGCGATAATTTCCGAGAAGGGCGGGTAGTTGCCTTTCATCGCATCGATGTGACCGAGAATCTGAAACATACCACTTCGAGCAGACTGAGCAATCAAAGAATAATAACTCTCTTTCACTTCAACTTTGCGTACGTTGCTAAGTCCCTTCCATCGTGTCTTATTGAAAATGCTAACATCCTCGGTATGGTGGACAGATCCAATAATATAGTCAAAAGGGTACTGCCCAAGCGTGTCACGATACAGCTCCGCATGGATGGGGAAATAATCGGATTCAATGCCGAGTAATACGTCAATTTTGCCCGCGTATTCTTGTTTCAATGACAAGACTTCTTCAACATAGTTACGTAATTCCGACTTGCCCATCGCAATTCGTGGAAACGCCTGCTCCTCTTCACTGCCAAAATAAGGCGTATGGTCGGAGATACCGATGGCTTGAAGTCCTGCCTCAATACCCGCATCAATATAATCACGAATATTACCGTCTGCATGACCGCAACGAAAATGATGTGTATGAAGATCAAATTTCATTAGAAATCCTTCCTTTCTCATAGCTCATTTGTCATTCAGAACTGATGAACTGTGTCTCAGGCATACCTTTGAGATCACTTAGAAATTGCTGCATGGCTGAGTTGAGATACCGGCTGGATTTGTAAATGACGCCGACGGGATGACTGACCTCAAGTTCACTTAGTGGGATCATCCGCAGCGTACCTTGCCGCAGCTCATGTGCGACGGATTGCTTGGATATGACAGCAGCTCCTAAGTTGATCTCAACCATACGTTTGACTTCTTCGCTACTCGACAACTCCATGACGATGTTGGGCTGAATATCATACTTTTTGAACACAGCTTCTGTAAAACGACGCCCCACAGTATCTGGGGACAATAGAATCAGGGGGGTGTTTCGCAATACGTCCACGGCAGCGTGCTTTTGCTTCGCCAGGGGATGGGCAGGAGAAACGACGAGTTCAAACGTATCGTAATACAACACGGCGGTATTCAGATTCGGATTACGTTCCGTAAGATAACCGATACCGATGTCGACCAAACCATTTTCGACCTGAGTATAAATCTGTGAGGATGGTAGGGACTGAATGCTTGTTTTAATTAGAGGGAACTGATCCTGAAAGTAAGACAATACCCTTGGTAAAATTTGAATGGCGATGGATGTTGTTGTAGCGAGTACAATCCTTCCCTGTGGTGTTTCATCCAGATCGGATAGCTTTTGTTTCAATTCATCCACAATATCCAGCATGCGCTCGGCATGTTCCAGAAATACTTGGCCACGGTCAGTGAGTGTGACGGGTTGATTACGATCTACAAGAACGGTGTTGAATTCATCCTCCAGACTTTTGATCTGGGCAGAGACGGCAGGCTGAGTGAGATTCAGTAATTCTCCCGCTTTGCGGAAACTCATCGTTTTGGATATCGTGATCAGCGTCTCCAGTTGGCTGATATTCATGTATTTCCTCCTAGCGGGCAAAGTATCGACTACATATCAAGCTTGTGAGTGGAATCCGTAACGTTTCATTGTTCCGTTATCTTAAATTATAGGTGATTCAACGGGACAGGGCAATAAATCTAACATCACGAAGTTTGTAGAACATAGGAATACATAGGATGAGGCAGCTTTAATAAGAAAAAGCGACTGACTATGCGTCAGCCGCCCGAAGATTATAACGATATCTCGCTCATGATCTGTTGAGTGTAAACCTATTTTATTTGCGTTCCATAACGGCAAAGTAGTTGTCTTCATCATCGGCAAAGTTAAATATTCTGCCAAAAGGCAAATCTACCAGTTCGCCAACTGTAATCTCTTTATCCTTGAAATCCTGATAGAGCTTATCAATGTTCGGAGTGAAAAACATCAGGGAAGGTGTGCCTAGATTGACACCTGGCGACATTTTGGCAACGACCTGTTTGTCTTGAAGAACAAGGCTCGTTTCGGCATCCGGGGTTGCAGCAATCTCGTACCATTTCATTTCTGGGCTGATGTTTTCTTCTGCGATGAGATGGAAACCCGCTTTTTCTGTCCAAAATTGTAGAGCCTGTTCCTGGTTGTTGACGTACAGCATGATTTGACCGACTTGGTTAATCATTCAATGGTTCACTCCCTAGTTAGATGATGATATGTCTCCTATTCTTCTATACCATAGCGGGGGACAGAAGTCATGCTTTTTCATGATGAAAGGCAGCTTATCTGATTTTCACGAAAATAATGCTTAAGAACTTATTTTTAATTTTGCACATCTTATTTTCTAGTCTTTTCAATAAAACAGTAAAATAGTCCTAAACTCCTTTGCACAGGCTTATGGAGGGAAAAGTTACCTGAACAATATATGAAAAACCCTGTTATTTCGCCAAAATTAGCTATAAACATTTGCCGCACAGATGACGATAAATTATAGTACACATTCATTGATGAATTCATGATGTATTCTTGTACGTGATAAAGTATAATAAATTTATAGAATATGGGACTTTTGGTGTGTGACCAATAACCCAGTGCGAGGGGGACATAAACAGTGAAAGCGGAAGTGATTAATCCTTTCCTGGAATCAGCACGTAACGTATTTGAACAGCTCATCCAGGTTTCGCCTTCCACCGGAAGTCTTGGCGTGAAAAATGTAGAGTACATTGCTGATCATGTCTGGATCGTGATTGGAATGACCGGACAAATGAGCGGAAATATTGTATTTGGCATTCAAGAGTCGGTTGCTTTGAAAATTGTTTCAGCCATGATGGGCGGTTTTGTGATCACCGAAATGGACGATATGAGTAAAAGTGCAATCTCCGAGCTTGGCAATATGATCAGCGGTAATGCAAGTACCATTCTTTCCAATCAAGGTGTTGTTGTGGATATTACACCTCCACAAGTCATGAAATCGGAGCATTTGACCGCATTTAGTGCAACGAAAGCATTGAGCATTCCATTATTGATGGATGGCATTGGTGAGATGGATATTCAGGTGATGATCTCGTAGAATAGTACCATAGGCCTCAAGAGGCAATATGTGTTCACTACGGGAGGACATCAGATATGCTGAAAGATCAGGTTGTTTTCATTACTGGCGCGTCGAGTGGGATTGGCGCACTCTGTGCTCAGATGCTGATAGAAGAAGGAGCCATTCCTATATTGGCTGCTCGTTCGCGGGACAAGCTTGAAGAGATCGGTGCTTCGTTGAATGGGCAACATGAACTCCTTACGCTCGATGTCACCAATGATGAGCAGGTGCAGGCGGCAATAAGTAATATGTTAGAGAAGTACGGACGAATCGATATATTGCTGAATAATGCGGGATATGGAACGTTTGCTGCGATGACGGATATGACTGTGCAGGAATTCGATGAGATGATGGACGTGAATTACATGGGCATTGTTCGTTGCACGAAGGCTGTGTTGCCGCACATGCTGAAGCATGGCACAGGACAGATTGTGAATGTAGCCTCCATGGCTGGCAAAATCGGAACGGCAAAGTCAGCTTCCTATACAGCAACCAAACACGCGGTACTCGGCTTCAGTAATGCGCTACGTCAGGAGTTACGCAAAACGGGAATAACGGTAACCACTATTAATCCTGGGCCGATCGATACACCGTTCTTCCATCGTGCAGATCCATCTGGCAATTATGTTAACAATGTACGCTGGATGATGTTGAAGCCAGAGGATGTTGCAGGACATATGGTTCAGGCGATGAAAAAGCGTAAAGAAGAAGTGAACCTACCTCGAATGGCATCTGTAGGGATATGGCTGTATCAGTTGTTCCCACGTCTTGCGGATCGCCTGTCTCATGGCTTCATGAATCAGAAATGAGCGACGGATATGAATCATCGTGTGACAGCGTGTTCAAGTTTCATATTGCAATGGACATCACGGTTGAATTACGGGAAGCTCCGCCGAGGAGCTTTTCTTTTTTTTGTCCAAGCATAACGTACAAGTGAGCCACCTCGTTAACAATAAGATTTGGTTCATGGCTGCTTTTCGCATATAATGAAAGTTAATGTGATGAGAGGCTTATCCCACGGAATAATAAAAGAATAAACTTAAAGGATGGACATACATGACGAATACATTTGCTTCAATTGGCGTAGCAGAGGATCTTGAGAAAGTACTTGCCGGACATGGCATTAATGAACCTTCTCCTGTGCAGGCGCAGACAATACCGGTGATTTTGGAAGGGCGAGATGTCGTAGCCAAATCCCAGACGGGAACAGGCAAAACGCTTGCTTATTTGTTGCCTCTTCTGCAAACGATCAAAAGTGATGTAAAAGGCACACAAAAGCTTATTATCGCCCCTACACAAGAACTGGCTATGCAGATTGTGCGTGAAGCACAGCGTTATGGAGAAGAGCGTAAAATTGGTGTTCTAGGCTTAATTGGAGGCGCAGCGGTGAAACGCCAGATTGAGAAATTACGCGAGCATCCAGCGCTTGTTGTGGGAACACCAGGACGGTTGAAGGAATTAATTACGCTCAAAAAATTGAAAATGCATAACGTCTCCACGATTGTCATCGATGAGGCAGACCAAGTATTCCAGCTTGGCGGTGTAAGTGACGTTGATTTCGTACTGCGCAGTGCACTCCGCGACCGTCAGCTGATTTTCTTATCGGCAACAATTGATGAACATACGGCTGGTCTTGCCAAACGGGAGATGAAGGAGCCTGTTCATATCGGAATTGAACCAGAGCGCGCAACGGCAGCAGGGCTTGAGCATTTTTATTTTGTCGAGGAAACACGTAACAAAATTGATATGCTGCGTCGTCTCGTAAGACAGTACAATCCGGATCGTGCCATTGTCTTCGTGAATGCTACGGAAGATATCGGTGAAGTTGAAGCCAAAATGAATCATTTGGGTCTATCCGCAGCCGCGTTATACGGTGATGCAGATAAGGTTACACGCAGCAATGTCCTGTCCGCTTTCCGTAACGGTAAAATCCAATTGTTGATTGCGAGTGAGGTTGCCGCGAGAGGATTGGATATCGAAGGATTGCCGATGGTTATCAACTATGATCCTGCGTTCGATTCAGAGCACTATGTTCACCGTGCAGGCCGTACTGGACGTATGGGACGCAGTGGCATTGTACTGTCTATTGTAGATGAAACACAGATTTTTATTATGCGTAAGTTTGCACGTGAGCTCGGAATTGAGCTGGCAGAACGTGTGTTGTTCGGTGGTAAAGTATTGGAAGCAGATCCCCGTCCTGACACAAGACCTGAAGGGCATTCCTTCAGTCGGAAGCCGGGCTCTTCGAAAGGGCGCAAGCCCGGACAGGCAACACGTAACGGTGGTGCAAGAGCAGTAGTATCGAATCAACGTGATGCAGGTAGCAAACCAGCTGGTAATACAGGAAGAACGGATCGTAACCAGGATCGCAAGAACAAGGGAGCGCCAAAATGGAGCAAGGGGAACACACCGCGTTCCGAAGAATAAAACCTGACGAAAGAGGTGCAGGGATTCATGAGTAATGTTCAATCCCCCGTATTGGAAATCAACGGGTTAAGCGGAGGATATAGTGCTAAGCGGCCTGTCCTCCACGGCATTGATCTGAAAGTTGGACGCGGAGAAATGGTCGGACTGATCGGATTAAATGGCGCTGGTAAAAGTACAACGATGAAACATATCTTAGGTTTGATGACGCCGCAACAGGGTGAAGTCCGCGTAATGGGCAAGACACGAGAAGAGGATGCTCAGATCTACCAATCCGCGATGGCTTTTGTTCCTGAGTCACCTGAATTGTATGACGAGATGACGGTCATGGAGCACTTGGAATTCACAGCGAGGGCATATGGCGTATCGGAGGCAGATTTCAAGCAGCGTACGGAGAAATTACTGGATTTATTCCGTATGAGGGAGAAAAGCACCAGCCTTTCCACCCACTTGTCCAAAGGAATGCGGCAGAAAGTTATGATTATGTGTGCGTTTGTAGCAGGGCCACCACTCTATATCATTGATGAGCCTTTCTTGGGTCTCGACCCACTTGGCATTCGTTCATTGCTTGATTTCATGCTGGAGATGAAAGCCACCGGGTCATCCATTCTGCTTAGCTCACATATTCTCTCTACTATTGAGAATTATTGTGATCGGTTCATTGTTCTGCACCGTGGACAGGTCATTGCTCATGGCACGCTGGAGGAGCTGCGTTCTCAGTACGGAGAGTCAAATACTACGCTTGAGCATATGTTCTATTCCCTCGTACAAGGCAGGGATTAAGTATGGATCTGAAGCTGTTATGGAAGCAAAGACGCACGGGCTTTTGGAACACAATTCTTCCTTATCTGGGATATGTCATTCAAAGTGGGGTAGCGATGGTATTTCTATTTCTCATCATTGCTTTTTCCGCTTGGTACACCTCATTTGTACAGAACATACCTGCAGGCTTTCCGATTCGCTGGATCACATTGCTTCTGCTTACCCCTTTGGTGTTGTTCAGCGGATACCGTACATATCTTCATCCAGCGGATATCGTTTTTTTACGTCCACAGGAACATCGGATGCATGAATATTTGAAGAACAGCTTTGCCCGCGGGGTAATCTACAAAACATTAGGCATGCTGCTCATATTCTTTACGCTGTGGCCGCTCTATGTGAGGGCAGATCAGGATGCCAAACCGTTCACCTGGTTTCTCCTGCTCTTACTTGTGTGGAAGGGGCTATCAAGCTACGGTGCATGGCAAGAGCTGCGTATGGTTCAGGTTGGTGCATCCAGGGCATTTCGTTTGCTACGCTGGGCAATCGCCATTCTTGCTGTGGCCGCTTGGGTATGGCAGCCACCAGCGCGTAGTATTTGGTTTCTGCTATTGCTGGCCGCGGTCTATTTAGTAGCACTACGTTTACCTGTGAAACACCGGGTGGCATGGGAACGTCTAATTCAGGTTGAGCAAAGCCAAGCAGGTCGTGTAATGCGGACGTTGGGGTGGTTCGTAGACGTACCTTCCTCAGGTCAAAAGGTTAGCTCACGGCGCTGGCTCAGCAAATGGGGAAGTGGGCTTGCATGGAATGCAGGCAAAGCTTACCGCTACCTAATTACGAAGACATTCATTCGGACAGAAGTATTCTCGATTGTTCTACGTTTAGTTGTGCTCGGGATGCTGTTGTCTTGGTGGACGGCAGGTACTTATTTTGGTATCGGCGCATACCTGTTGTTCCTGTTGCTGGTTGGCGTGCAGATCGGTGCACTTCGCCGCAGTCACGCGGAATCATTCTGGATTATGATCTACCCGATCTCAGGGGAGAGCCGCCGTTCACAGGTGCTGGGCTTCATTTCGAATCTGCATGCTGTGTCTGCTCTGCTGATGTGGTTGCCAATGCTGTCGAGTGGAATCGGTGGAATTACGATAGCGGGAGTAGGGTTGGTTTTGGGCGTGCTGGTTATTATGTTGATGCGACGTTCTCAAAGTAAGAAGTGGCTGAAGGAAGAAGAAGAGGAGTAGATTTCTCTTATGTAATCCCGATATGCTCACAAGCAACAGTAATGATGTTCAAGGCTCGATGTCCAGTAGAATGCCGTTTTGGTAATGCCAACGATATTCACTATGTGATTCACTGCATCGTTTCGTCTGTATGAAAGTAAACCTCTTACGGTGACTGCCGTAAGAGGTTTTTTTGATTGCTACGATACCTATTATGGATAGATACCTACGAACAAGTGCACCGGATCAGGACTAGTAGAGGAACGACTTTGTGATGATTACAAGCAGGATGAACAATACAAGAATGGCACCTGTGTTTGTAAATCCTCCGAATCCGTATCCATAACCGCCTCTTGTTTCTTCAACTCCAGACATGGTCATTCCCCTTTCAACTCGTTGTTGTTACGCCCTTGCGTACACCGTATCTTATGTGCCATGGGTGTTGGCTGATTGGGTCTTTGCCCCGTATTCATGGAGAAATAACCATTTTGGGCGGTGTACGCTAAGACGACCATGAGGATATCGAGCAAAAGCAGATAGGGAAGATGGTCGATCTAATGGTTCGACCTGCTATCAACCTTGTTATATGGATAACATGACAAACGCCCCTCTAAACGATGAGTAACTCACCTAGAGGGGCGTCTTGTATGGAAGGATAGGTTCGTAATGAACCTATCCTATTTATGTTAATCCAATGACAATGATATACTAAGTGGTCTGTAATTCCTGAACTCCACGGTAGATGGTATCGAAGAGATCTTCCAAGTTGGATTCTTCAATGCAGGAGAACGCAATTCGCAGATCAGTCTCACCCAGCGCAATTGTTCCGACGCCGTATTGTTGTAACAAATGGGTACGGAGTGCCTCAGCGCTGACTTCTTTCAGCTTCAGACACATGAAGTAACCGGAGTTGAACGGATAATACTCCCATACATCTCCATACTTGCCGCTATCGAGAAGAGCCTTCACCTTGTTGGCACGGCCTTTCATAATTTCAAACTTCTCCTGCTTCTGAGCTTCAAACTCTGGCGCTTTCAGTGCATCCAGTACAAATGTCTGAGAAGGGTGTGGCCCGCTGGAAATGGTCGCCCGGATAATACCAAGGGTCTTCTGTTCCAGTGCATGCAGCACAGCAGCATCTTCATGGGCATACGTGATGAAACCTACGCGGAAGCCCCATACGAATTCCTCTTTTGTTGCACCATCAATTTTGACGGTCAGCACACGTGGGTGGATGCTTGCCAGTTTGCCAAACAAGGACTCGTGAATCGAATTTTCAAAGAAAAGTCCGAAATAAGCGTCGTCCGTTACAACAACTACATTTACGCCCGCTTCAGCTGCTTGATGAATTGTATTCACAATAGCGTCTGCTTCCTCAGGGCCTGGTGTATAGCCTGTTGGATTGTTCGGGAAGTTAAGTAACACAATCGCTTTGCCCTTGTCTTTCTGAGCAAGCAGCGCTTCAAGCAATCCCTCGCTGTTGAAGTTTAATTGATCATCAAACAGAGGATAATGAACCAACTGAGCATGACGGCGAATTCCGAAAGTCAGCTCATAATTTTCCCAGTTTTTATCTGGATATATAACAGCGTCGCCTTCATCTGCGAACAAATCGGCTACAATACTGAGTCCATGAGTTAATGCATTCGTTACAATTGGGTTGCCAAAAGACTTACCTGCCAATGAAGGGGTCTCTTTCAACATCTTATCTTTCCAAACACTCCGCAATTCAGGCTTGCCTGCAGGAGGAGCATATGGGTATAGATCCTTGGGTTGGAATGCGGACAGCTTCTCCTGAATAACAGGTAGATGCATAGGCACTCCGCCTTCTAGGGCGATACCAATCGTGGCATTATAGGTCTTGGCCAGACTTGCTGCTTCTGCAGACTGACTCAAGATACCTTCTTTCGGGAAGTAAATTTCTTTGCCGAGCTGCGACAGCATCGAGTAGACGTGATTGCTGCCTGCCTGAATGCTTTCGTTCAACTGTTCAGCCAGTGGATTCATTCTTTTCATCCTTCCAAGTCTTTGAGATTCAACTGCCTAACATTATAACACCTTGACATCCCCCCGTCACGGAAATTACGCATAATGACAGTTATATCACTTCACCGCGTTGTTGTGGATTGAAAATGCAGGTTTATTGCTGGTGAAAAGGACAGTATTTTCGCATCATTTCAGCGGTCTCTGTATCTCTTCCTTCATTTCGGGCTTCCAGCTTATTGCTGAGATTCTCGAACTCTTCAGACGAGAGATTTTGCCCAAATTTAAACTTGGCGGTCAGTCGCTCAGGCGTAATTTGCACAACGGCTACAGCTTTAAGTTGTCCAGTGTAACGTGGGTCGGTTGCATCGATAGGGACATAGCCACCTTGTGGCTGAAGTTTCTCCATAAATCGTTGTAGAACCCGCCCTTTTACCTCTAGGTCTTTTATCGGCTCTGCATGACCAAACGCCATGACACTTTTGAAAAAGGAGGTTGCCGGACAAGCTAGCTCTGGGTCAGTAAAATAGGATGGGATCAGCGAAAACTCTTCGGCGACTGTAAAACTAACCGAAGTATTCTGCTTGATCTGTTTCATTTTCTCTCCAGCGATACTGCCGTGAAAATAAAAACAGCCATCCATATATACAAAATTCAGTGGCGTGACCCGAGGCTGTCCATCCGGGCTAATCGTTCCCAGAAAACCAAAGGAGCATTGGTCTAGAAAAGTAATGATCTCTTGTTCTTCTTCTACTGTAAATTCTTTTCGTCTCATCGTTGTTCCCCCTGAATTGGTTTTTAATCGAAAATGTTGCTTTACCCTAACAATAGAACGTACATTGACATATAAATAGATCCAATTTAGATTAAATTTTATAGTCCAATTTAGAAAAGCTGATAGAAACAAAGGAGACGTATGATGGAACTATGGCTACCGATGGATACATATGAGCAGCAGCACCGATACAAATATGTTGCACTATACCATGCGTTGCGTGATGCGATACATACAGGCACGTTGACCGGAGGAACAAGACTTCCCTCCACACGTGAACTCGCGGTTCAGTACAGTATGTCACGCGGCTCTGTAGCACAGGTGTATGATATGTTGCTTGCAGATGGTTACGTTGAGGCTTATCGGGGGAAAGGTACATTTGTAACAGAGACGTTAACAACATCGACTCAGAAGAACACAGAAGCCCAAATTGTCTTGTCTGCATGGGGAAAGCGAGTAGCAGCGTTGGATACGCAAAAGGGAGATACGCCTGCGCTGGCGCAAGGCAAATCCACCATTAACTTTCAGGTGCAGCGCATGCTGGCAGAGCATTTCCCAGAGGCAGAGTGGAAGAGTGCACTGGCCGCTGTTCACCGCAGCGATTGGCGTGAACATAGCAGTGCCGCAGGAGATCTAGAGCTGCGAGAAGCGATTGCCTCGCATCTTAGATGGACACGGGGAATTGATGCGGAGGCTTCACAGATTGTACTATTCAGTGGTTCCATGCAGGGGATTGTGCTGTTAGCGCAGTTGTTGATCTCGGAAGGAGACGCAGCCGTATTAGAAAACCCAGGATATCAAGGCATAGCTCACGCTGTGAAATCATGCGGTGGCGTGATTATTCCAGCGGACATTGATGCTCAAGGCATTATTCTTCAGGACTGGCGAGCACAGGTGTTATTCGTGACACCTACAAGACATTTTCCAACAGGCGCTGTTCTTGGTCTAGAACGGCGAAAGGCATTACTGAATTGGGCAAGTGAACGAAATGCCGTCATTATTGAGGATGATTATGACAGTGAGTTTCGATGGGGTGGAAGGCCGATCGAACCACTCAAAGTGCTTGATCGGGAACAACGTGTGGTCTACGTAGGCTCCTTCTCACAGACAATGGTGGCTTCGTTCCGGCTTGGTTATGCAGTGCTGCCTCCAGCGCTCGTAGATCCCCTTCTTGCGGCTAAAGCGTTGTATGAGCCTGTGCCACCTGGGCTGCTCGAACAGCGTGCACTTGCGAAGTTGATGATGCGAGGAGGATATCTGCGCCATTTACGACGCTTAACCCGGTTGTATGGGGAGCGACATGCCTTTTTTGTTCGTGAGATGCAGCGGCAATTGCCTCAAGCATTTACCATGCAGCCAGGGGATGCAGGGCTGCATATCTATGCGTCGTGGAATGATGATCGAGAGCGTTATATTCGATTCAAAACGTTAGCTCAGGAGGATGGTGTAATATTCCGTGATGCGTCCCGCTATCAGCTTACGCCAGGTCATCCTGCAGTCTGTTTTGGCTTTGCACATTTGGAGAAAGATGAAATTGCGGAGGGCATTAACCGAATGCGGATCGCTTGGGAGAAGAGTACATTTTCGTTTCGATGAATTCCGCTGTATAATAGAATAAGACATTCTGCTCCCATGGGAGCAGAGAACATATATGAGCTTGTTGCATCATTTCAACAAGGATTTGCGTACATGTCTTAAGCAACTTGAGATGAACAATTCGTAAACCTAAGCCCCAATCGATAAGAATGGGTATGATGCAATAGCTAGAGATTAACATTCAAGGGGGAGTGGCGACATGCTGCAGGCATCGCCGTCATCATTTGTTATTTTGCCCGCTGTCGCCAAAATAGTCTGCGAACCGGGATGGAAGTGGCAGAAGCGGGAAAAACCGATGCAGAATTATGATTTATTTTATGTGTGGAGTGGTGAGGGAACTGTTGTGCTGAATGACCAGCCTTACGAGGTGGGCAAGGGCAGTTGTTTCCTATTCAGACCAGGAGATCATACAAGTGCAACACATAATAGACAGAAACCGCTTGTACTAACGTATATCCATTTTGATGTGGATGTGGATGTTACGGATGTGCCTCAGTCCTATCGTGAAGTACAGGAGACGGTGGAGTTTGAACATTTGTTGGCACGGTATGTAAGGCTGTTCCTGTCTGACGTATACGGTCGCACGGAAGAAAGCCGGTTGATCTTGAAGCAGTTGATGATTCATCTATTGCGTGCGGATACGGAAGCACCTGTTGAGAAAAAGGTGAGTAACCAGCTATCAGATGTGATTCAGGAAGTGGCGAATTATGTTCGTCAGCATCCAGGGATCACGCATCGTGTGGAGGATCTGGCTGCACGTGCGGGGCTGTCTCCGCGATACTTCTCTATTAAGTTTAAAGAGTTAATTGGCTCTTCTGTACAATCGTATATCATTCGTATGCGTATTGAACGTGCTGAGCATCTGCTTGTGCATACCGGTATGAATGTCACCGAAGTGGCGGATGCTTTAGGTTACCGGGATATCTTCTTTTTCAGTCGTCAGTTCAAGCAGTATACAGGCAAAAGTCCTTCCGAGATTCGTTAGATCGTTAGGTCTTCATGCCAAGATACAGCATAACGTTTCAAATCTGGGAGTCAGGGGTAAGTAAAAAGCATTCCAGATGAACAAACGAAGGGGGGACTTGGGATGAACGGAAAACGGCGGATCCGCAACCGGGGATGCTCTACAAAAGGATGCCTTATTTTCCGGAACCGTCTGCGTCGGTCGAAACCCGCAGATGAGTTGCAGGACGTATGGTTTTGAAGAGATATCAGTCGATCAATGATTACGAAGTGAGGCTTCGTAATGCTTGTATACATGAAGTGTAACAGGTGTATCATGATAGCATGATACACAGATCAATCCAAAAAGGATGGCGGAGTCCCTGAATACAGGTGTTCCGCCATCCTTTTTAATTGTGCATGAGTGCTGCCTCAAAGTTATCAGTGAATTGGTTTCAGGCGGCCGAGCAATGTTCCCATTTTGACGGAATCTCCAGGCTGTAGACCAGGCGTAGGCTCGAACGTACCACTTTGCGTTAGGAGAACCACCGTAGAACCGAATTCAAAATAGGCTAGATCATCACCTTTTGCCCATGTGCTGGTATCCGCATCAGCATACTGTATACTGCTCACATTCATCGCACCGACCTTAACCACAGCTACCTCTCCATATTCATGGGCGATGTACGTAATCAGTCGTTCGTTGCGACTCAGCACCGATCTCATATGTGTCAGACCAAAATCATTCACGGGATAAACTTTCCCCTTGATATGTTCACTCTCAATCCTGCGTCCGCTCACAGGTGCATGAATGCGGTGATAGTCGCGAGGGCTGAGATAAAGGACGAAGGCATAGCCGTGTTTGTATTTCTCCAGATGTGGTGAGTGGTTCAACAATTCAGCAAGTGTATAGTTTTGTCCCTTAACATTCAGGAGTGTGCCTGCGGATATTGGACCCGCTGCCGTAATTTTGGCATCCACTGGGCTAATTAGCGCATGCTCCGATAGGTCTAGTGGGCGCATGCCTGGTTTTAATTTGCGAGTAAAAAAATCATTCAGTGAACGGTATTCCTTCCAGTCTTTCTCTGCTTCCTGAACAGGGATGTCGTAGGTTCGGACAAAATAAGGAATAAATGCCTTGCTTCCTCTGCTCTTGGAGAAGGCTCCCACAGTTCGCGAGATCCATTTGCGAGAAGAAAGCTCAGTCATTAACCGTAACAGCGTTTTTGCCATGAATATCCCCCTTAGGGTTAGTGCGAACATCAAGGCCGGTAGGACCCGGCCGTTCTGCATAATATTGACACATAATGCCTCCGAAATCAATACGGGTACTTACGGTACGTCTGTGGTTGTCTAGGGATACGCGAATTCTGCTCCAGTAGAAGACGCCCGTATGCCATCGGTTCGTGGTAACTTGCCCTCCATTGTTCCAGCAGACCGGCTTTACGGAAACCGTAACGCTGATCCCGTCCATTGCATTCAATAAAATAAATCTGTCCATCGCGGGCAATGCCCAGATCAAGACCTAAATCTGCAAGATGGGGTAGGCTAGCTGCCAGCGTTTTGGCGATGCGTAGCGAGACCAGACGGATTCTGGATTCAAGTTGTGTGAGCTCAGAACTATTCATATCAGAAGCAAACACCTCAGCCAGTCTCATGACCTTGCCGCCTTGTGCGATATTGGTGACAAAGGTATGTGTTGGAGCGGCCTTGGCGAATAATCCAGTCACCTCCCATAATCCATCCATCCCACGTTGCACTGAAACACGCAGATCCACGGGTCTGCCTTCATAACGTATGAGAGGAATGCGTTCTTCGATGAGGTATGCATACCGGAAAATTCTGCGGAGAATCGCCGAGGGCAGCTGCCCCTTCGTTAATCGAAAGGTGGCCCAGCCTTTGCGAGAAGCTCTCGTTTCACGCGTTAATTTCCATTGCCCGTCTTGCTTGAATATTCGGATAATGCCATGCCCAATACTTCCGCTACATGGCTTAATGATCAAATCATTATACTGCTCCATCATATCGGTTAACGATTCAGGTGTGGCTCTCACGGCATGAGGCAGATGCTCTCTCAGTAAAGGTTCCTGACGGAGCATGTCGTGAATGTGATCCTTCCTGTAACGATTACGAACGTTATATACCTGAATACCTTGCAAAAGTAAGGTAGTAACTTGATGCTGTTCTGCTCTGCGGAGTTGAAGCGCACGGTTATGAATGACTGTGGGCAAGGGCATTTTTTGTCGAACATATCCCTCTTCTTTTTTTACATAGGCTATACAGGTTTTGGTGTTGAAATCGATATCTTCCAGCCGCAAAAAACAAGGGATCAATCCGTGGCAGGCTGCTGCCTGCTCATAATTGGCGAGTGATTCCTGGCCGGTTCTTCCGGCCGGTATCCCTCGGTACATGCGTGAATCGAACATAATGCCGATCGTCTCTTGTGGCATGACCGCTCCTCCTTCAAAGTTATCAAGGCACTGGTTCGTCCGTTCATGGCATACCCGTACTTATACGATATCGTATGACATTTTTGCTCAGAGGGCATGGACAGCCGCCTTTTTCGATGTCACCGTACGTAGCCTATTTCACTGTAGGGGGTTCATCCCATCCGTTCTTGCTTGTACATGATGGATTCTTTATGGATAAAAGTCCGGATTATAAGTGGCAGATGCCTAGATTGAAGCATATGATGCCGGAGACGAACGTGAGAGGAAGGAGCAAGCTGCATGAGTAAAAGAGGCAAAAAGAAGGTTCTTACGCCGAAACTGCGGCATGTGAGCCCGAAGTTTAAGGAATTGGAACTGACGGATCGCCGTATCGGCTCGATTAAATCGGATCCGTTCTTGCACAAGGAAGAACGGCTGGAGACACATGTACCAGCTTCTAAAGCTATTGAGAATCAGACACCTGTAGAATCTTCTTCGGAATCGACGAATCATACTGCAGATGCAACAAACGCGGAAGAGCCCATCAAGCCAGAAGCAGTACGATCTGAACCAGAAGCAGTACAATCTGAAGCACCAGCAGTGAAACCAGAGCCAAAAGTGGCAAGCGAACCAGAGTTGTCTACGCCTGTGGTCGTGGATGAACCCAAGAAAATCCAAGTAAGTAGTGTGGCACCCAGTGTTCTAGAAGAGCCGAAGGAAATCACGAGTCAGGATCGCCGATATATCTTGAATCAGAATCAGATGCCAGGCTCAACGGGAGCATATATCTATACGGATGACCTAAGTGAGTATGCGGTAACAGAGAGTAGGCTTGCGCCGTTCTCGGTGGATGCATCCAAAATGAAGCCCGGAGCTGTTGGTAGCGAAGCGTTACAGGACTATGCGGTGACTAGCATTCATATCGCAGACGGTGCGATTGTGTCTGCTAAACTGGCCGAAGCTTCCGTATCAGAGGAACATTTAATTGATGGCTCGGTATCTGGCTACAAAATACGTAATGCTTCTGTTGGCGGCGAGAAAATAAGAGATGGCAGCATCACATCACAAAAGCTTGGCAATCAGGTTATTGATGCCGCCAAAATTGCAGATGGTTCAATTGGCACAAGGCACCTTAGTCGCATGCTCGTTACGGAGGACTTAATCAAAAACCAAGCCGTTACTGGAGATAAAATTGCCATCAGCGGTGTAGATACTCGCCACCTGACAGGTGGGGCTGTGCATACATCCAAATTAGCGGACGAAGCAGTGACCACAGCTAAAATTCGTGAGGGAGCGGTCACCAGCAGTAAGCTTGAAGAACAATCGGTGGAATCTCGTCACATTCAGTCAGGTGCGATTAAGCAAACTCATCTGGCGGAAGGGGCAATCAATCGTTCCCAGCTCGCGGCGGGTAGCATTGGAAGTGAGCAGATTGAAGACGGTGCAATTGAAGCAAGACATTTGGCTGAAGGCTCGCTGAGCGGAAGACATTTGGTAGACGGAGCAATAGGATCCAATCAGCTTCGGACGGCTGCTGTAGGCAGAGAACAGATCGGTACGGGCGAAGTGACCAATGAACATCTGGTGGATGGCGCCGTAACCAGCAGTAAATTGGCTGATCAATCTGTAGGGACAGCGAAACTACTGGAACAGTCAATTACAGCTTCCAAGATTGCGGATCAGAGTATTGTTGCTTCCAAAATTGCAGATGAGGCAGTACATGGCAAGCATATCGCCAAAGGTTCTGTTCGTGCAGAGCATATTGCCAACCGAGGCATATCGCCTGTGCATGTGGATAATGCAGCGATCCATTCCATCCACATTGCGAGTGGGAGCATTGAGGCTACGCATTTAGCCACAGACAGTGTGTCTGCGGATGCAATTGCACCCGGAGCTGTCTCCACACAGCATCTGACGGAGTCTGCCGTAGGTACGTATGAACTGCAGGATGGTGCGGTAACAGACGCGAAGCTTGCGGATGAAAGTATAACGGAAGAAAAACTAGGCTCAGCATCGATCAGTAGCAGAGCCATTGCTCCAGGAAGTGTGTCATCATCACATCTTGCACATGGCGGAGTGACGGGGGCTCATCTTGCGCCAGGTAGCGTTGGTTCAGATGCTCTTCGACCTTATGCGGTGAAGTCGGAGCACCTAACCGAGCATGCTGTGGGGGTACCCCATCTGCAGCCTGGAAGTGTGCAAACGGATGCCATATCTCGTGGCGCGGTTACCACCGATAAATTGGCTCCGGGAAGTGTGACTTCCGGCCAGATCGCAGGAGGTAGTATTTTCCCGCCACATCTCACAGATCATTCGGTGACTTCACCGAAATTGTCACCAGAGAGTGTTGCCACAGATAAATTAGCAGACCTGGCTGTGACTTCAGCCAAACTCGCAGATGGTAGCGTCACGTCCAGTAAAATCATGGCTGAGAGTATTACAGCTAAGCATATCCCTGCAGGAACGCTTCGTGGTTATCATCTGAAGCAGCACTCCGTTTCACTGGAGCACTTGGCAGATGAGATTCGGTCCCCAGAGTTATTTGCAGATGGAAGTATTACAGGTAATAAATTGCGTCCAGGTTCGATTAATGCAGAACATCTCGTTGCAGATTCCGTATCTTCGAACACATTACAGCACGAGTCAGTGAGTAGTGAGCATCTGCAGCCATCCGCAGTAACATCCATTCATCTGGCTGATGGCATCATCAAGTCTGATCATCTGAGCAGTCAGGTTATTCATTCACATCATCTGAAGGCAGACAGTGTTCATGGGGAACATATTAATGAGCAGGCCATTACTTCCCATCATATCCTCCCCGGCTCCGTTCAGACGGATCATCTGGCACCGTTATCTGTGACAGAGGCGCACCTGCAACCGGGCTTGATCAGTGGATTGCACCTGAAAGCAGATTCAATCAGCACTGTTCAGCTTCAGCAAGGAGCGGTACAATCACGCCATATTAACGATGGAGCAATCTTCGCCCATCATATCCACGAACGGAGTATTGGCACATCTCATCTGGAAGAAGAATCCGTCAGCTCTATTATTTTGCAAGAAGAATCCGTGACTCGCTCTAAGCTGGCAAGTGGCAGTGTCGATGGCAGTAAACTGGTGCAGGGAGCAGTATCCGGTGCACATCTGTCTGAAGAGAGTGTGCAGTCAGTTCATATTCAAGATGGGGCTATCCAAGCAGGTCATATCCAGCACGGAGCTATTCAAGCGGATCATATCGAAGCGCAAAGCATTAACGCAGATCATATTCAGGATGGAGCCATTCAAGCGGATCATATCCAATCACAAAGCATCAACGCAGAACACATTCAAGAGCAGAGTATTCAGGCGTCTCATCTGGAAGTGGAGAGTGTAACAACAGAAGCGTTGCAGAGCGGATCCGTGACGTTGGATAAACTCGCTGAAGGTAGTGTGGATGGTAGCAAACTGGTGCAGGGAGCAGTATCGAGTGTGCATCTGTCAGAAGAAAGCGTACAATCAGCACACATTCAAGCGCAAAGCATCGATGCAGCCCATATTCAGGACGGAGCCATTCAAGCAGATCATATCCAAGCGCAAAGCGTCAACGCAGACCACATTCAAGTACAGAGCATCAACGGAGATCATATTCAAGCACAGAGTATTCAGGCGTCTCATTTGGAAGTGGGGAGCGTAACAACAGAAGCGTTGCAGAGCGGATCTGTGACGTTGGATAAACTCGCTGAAGACAGTGTGGATGGTAGCAAATTGGTGCAGGGAGCAGTATCTGGTGTGCATCTGTCAGAAGAAAGCGTACAATCAGCACACATTCAAGGCGGGGCAGTTCTGGCAGATCATATCCAGCACGGAGCTATTCAAGCGAACCACATCGAAGCGCAAAGCATCGATGCAGCCCATATTCAGGATGGAGCCATTCAAGCCGGTCATATCCGAGGGCAAAGTATTCACGCTGATCATATTCAAGTACAGAGCATCAACGGAGATCATATTCAAGCACAGAGTATTCAGGCGTCCCATTTGGAAGAGGGGAGCGTAACAACAGAAGCGTTGCAGAGCGGATCTGTGACGTTGGATAAACTCGCTGAAGGCAGTGTGGACGGTAGCAAACTGGCGCAAGGAGCAGTATCTGGTGCACACCTGTCTGAAGAGAGCGTACAATCAGCTCATATTCAGGGCGGAGCTATTCAAGCGGATCATATCGAAGCGCAAAGCATCGACGCAACCCATATTCAGGGCGGAGCTATTCAAGCAGATCACATCCAAGCACAAAGCATCAACGCAGCCCATATTCAGGACGGAGCCATTCAAGCAGATCACATCCAAGCACAAAGCATCAACGCGGATCATATTCAAGATGGAGCTATCACAGCAGAGAAATTTGCAGATGGTGCCATTAACGGAAGCAAGCTCAGTGAGCAGAGCATCACATCTCGTCATTTAAATGAAGGGATTGTGAATGCTGCACATTTAAGTGAGGATATCTGGACTGCAATTCGTCAGGTGAGTGGAGAGACGCTGGAACAGCTTGAGGTCACAAAACGGCAGGAAGCACCTGCAAATGTAGAAGAGGATCAACTGAATCAACTCGACCCCATTAATCCAATCAACCAGTCTAACTTCTCGGATCATCTGGATCTGGTTAACCAGATCAGTTTACTGAACGAGTCCGAACATCAGACACAACTCACATTAGCAGATCAACAACAGCAACTTACACAATTGGAAGAACAAACTGTGGCACATGCCGAGGCAATTCAGTTCCTTCAGACATCTGTTCAAGAATGGAAGGAACAATCGGTTACAGAACCCAAGACTGATATATTGACGGACGAATGGACTCCAACAGCGGGGGAAGCGTCAGATGTAACCGAGGCAAGTAGCAGCAATGATACGTTCCAGCTCAATGAACAGTCCGTTCAACAAGAGCATTTGTGTGACAATATTGTGGGTAGCGAGCAGTTACAAGCAGGCGCGGTTCAGCCTCAGCATCTATCATTCCAACCTGTACGTAGTGTCAGCCGGCAACTGGTTGTGCAACAATTCGGTATGGAGGCATTCATCTTGCCTGAGAATGAAGAATGCGTAGAGGTGACGGTTGCATTTGAAGAGTCATTTGCATCAGAGCATTATGTTATTGTTGCGATGAGCAATGATCGTGGATTTCAGGTATCTCTGCTGTCTCAAAGTGAGGATGAAGCGGTGTTGGAGGTTTCACGTGCGGTAGGCTGCAAGCATACGTATGGTTTGTTGTCATGGATCGCTGCTGGACCTTCCATATAAGAGGTTGACTAAAACGTGCTTTTGATTACGAAATATACTTCATCCCATCTTCTTGGTACTGAAAATCGCCTTTGTTGAACATGTAATTTGTATATATTTCTACATTATAACAAGCAAAAGCGGTTCCCGGATTTGTCCAGGACACCGCTTTTGTTCATCATTAGGGTTGGTCCGTTCGGACAGTGAGGGGTGTCGGAACGTTCACCACAGTTAGAGATTAATTATAGTCCTACGGCCTGATAGGCTTTGGTAATCGCTGTTGCTTCAGCCGAATTAGCGCCGTACAGATCTTTGGCAGCTTGAATTGTTGCTGTTTTGGCAGCGGCAAACTTGGACGTTGGTGTCAAATAATTCACAAGTGTACTATAGAAAATTTTCACCGCTTTATCACGTCCGATTCCAGTTACCGTTACACCATTATGAGTACCGCCTTGCGCTGCGAGATAATAAGCTTTATTGATGATTCCACTATTAATATGAACACCACCATTATCCTGTGAACCGATGTAACGATCGCTGTACTTATCAGGTTGTCCATACAAGGTAGGATTGGAGAGGGAGCGTAATGCATCGCCCGGAATGTTAGGCGTGTAGATGGCATCTCCAAGCAACCAGTTTTTACTTTCGATGGTGTTCCCCATAATATCAGCAAAAGCTTCATTCAATGCACCAGGTTCATTCCGGTATTCGAGATCTGCTGTGTATTCAATGACACCATGAGTTAATTCATGTCCTACCACATCGAGATCACCAGATAGGGAAGTGAAGGTTGTACCGTCTCCATCACCAAATACAATTTGCACACCGTTCCAGAAAGCATTGTTATAGTTGGAGCCGTAATGCACGGTTGATTTAATGATTAAACCATTACCATCGATTCCGTTGCGGTTGAACTTGTTTTTGTAAAAGTCATAGGTGGCAGCAGCATATGCATGTGCATCTACTCCTGCGCGGTCTGTCCAGACATTGTCTGAATCGGTGAGTAAGGTACCTGGCAGTGAGGAACGATTATTGGCCGTATACGTCTCAATGCCTCGACCACGTGTCGTATCTTTTAATTGGAATGTGCTTCCCGATTGAGTAGTGGTTAGGGTTTTGGTGTCACCAAGGACACCTGTACCTGTTCCTGTGGCAAAGTTAATGAGGTCAAACTGAGATACGATGCTGCCATCGACGGCATTAATGAAATATTTTGTCCGCAGCGGGGCAGGTTCAAGTACATTGACTTCGGTAATGTATACAAGGTAGGTTTGACCATCCTCTTCATGGTGATAGATGTTCAATTCAGCTTGTGGGTCTTTTTGGGCTTCGCCCAGCTCGCCAATGCGGGAAGTGGCTTCTTCAGAGGCAATACGAATGGCATCTTCAGCACTGATCTCAGCCACACCGTCGTTCGGGATGGATTGCTCTTCAACAGGAGGAAGATCGCCAAGCGCGGAGGAAACGGCTCCTGTTTTGTCCAAATGAATCGTTTGCTCTGCACCGTAGACCGGAATTCCCTTAATGTATTGCTTCAAACGGAAGTGTCTTATGCCAGAGGTGTCCGTGGTTCTTTTTATAATTTTGAGCTGGGACGTTACGTCCGAATTCAGGAATTGTTCTTGTTGCCCAAGGTAATTGAAGATGGTTTCGTCGGAGCCGCTGTTCAAAGGAATCCCCTCCTCAGATACGTATGGCGTTTGCAACGGAATGGATTGATCTGACAACGGAGCCGCTCCTGCAGAAGATACGGAAGCGAGCAAAAGTGCTCCTCCAAGAATTGTTGGCATAACTTTGGCAAATTTCATAGTAAACGCTCCATTCATTCAATTTTTTGGGGGAATCATATCATGCCATTCTTGGGTGGAGTTCCGACTGCGACGTGGGCAGCGCGGAGCGTGGGGCTAATCCTGAAGCGTGGAATGTTACACAGACGGTTATAAGTCAATCGTTCGGACAGCTTGTCTCATGCCAGATTAGCAAGGTCACTGTTTCCGATCCGGTCGCTTGCGCAATATCGTCTATTGCCTTTCCTCTTTCGGATGCCAGGGGGTGTTGTCTACTTACGAAGCAGAAGAAGTCTTACGCAGCCGGGGTGTTCGTACCAGGTTCGCGTAACCGGAAGTGGGTTGTATATCGTGAACGGCATCCCTCCTCTCAAGTGATGTAAGCAATGAATTGAAACGTACTTAAGAATTGTCCTAAGGTTAATTAACAGACGTGAAAAGTTCGATTAGGAACTTTTGTTCTGTATAAGGATTTTTTTGTAAGTTGAAGGCTTGAACGTATAGTATCACAATGTAAAAGTTTGGAAAAGAAGAATTTTTAGTTTTTGCCCAAAATTATGTCTAAAGTAGGGGATAAGCAACCTTTTACCGATAATTTGACGGAATTTGTCTGGAAGAGACGGAGTGAAAGCGGATTTTGCTGGGAGAAGTGCCCGTCAATCAAGGACAAACGCCGTTTCCACTTCTCCACGAATACATAGAATAACGTGTACTCCCTTGCATGCTGATGATTTTCACTGGGAGGTGATATGGTTGCAAAACCGCCGTAGTATAGCTCGGACTGGTGCCAAACCAAGCTCCAAACGAAGTAGGACACAGCAGCAGAGGCAACGATTGAAATCGATACGTAGAAAAGGTACAAAGACCTATAGGTATGTCATTCCAGCTATGGAGCGATCAGAGCACAGCCCATTGCTTTCGGTCATTATTCCGGCAATGAACGAAGAGAAAACGATAGGCAAGGTGGTTCGTTTCGCTCGGCGTATATGCCGGAATTCGGAAGTCATTGTAGTGGTCAACGGCTCAACAGATGGTACGGCTAGAGCTGCAAGAGCGGCAGGTGCTCGTGTAATCAGTTATACAGAGGCTCTGGGTCATGACGGTGGTCGGCGAGCAGGTGCGATGGTGGCTCGTGGCAACGTATTATTATTCACAGATGCAGACATTCCGATCTCTCCAGATCAGCTAGCACCTTATGTGCAAGCGATTATGGATGGAACAGACGTCGCTCTGAACGACTATAACGGTCCAATTACACGAAACCCTATACATCCGGTGGTGGAAGCCAAACATGTGCTGAATAGTATGTTAACGAGACCGGATCTGCAGGGAGCCTCGATGACAGCCATTCCACATGCGATAAGTCGTAAGGCTCTTGAGGTTATAGGTGCTGGATGTTTGGAGATTCCTCCACTGGCACAGGCCAAAGCAGTGGTCGGTGGATTGCAGGTACGTGCAGTGCACCATGTGCCTGTAGGTAGAATGAACGCAGTCCGGTTACGCAAACGAAGAAGCGCCGATCTATTAAGCCAAGTGATCTTGACTGATCATCTAACGGCGATCAAATGGATAACGGATACACTTGGTTCCCGTGGCGGACATTCCGATCTGGAGCGGGTACGTAGCCTGGCGAGGTGAGCATTTTGCAAGCATTCACAAACGGCTTCCAGGCACCGCGCGATAGAGCATGAGGTGTGTTCATCTTTATCCTTTGATGGACGGCAGCTTGGAAAATATCCGTGCTCTAAAGTTATGGTGTTCGGAAGTTTGTAGGTTGAATGATGCAATATGCTGGAGGTGACAACATGAAAGCCCGTGTCGTTGGCGTTCGCCATCAGCGAACACTAAAAAGAGGTATGCGAGCAAGGCGAGGGCAATTGTTGAAGAAACAAACCACGAAGCAGGAAACGAATCGAGCGGTGTTCCAGCAGTCATGGCAATGCGGTGAACAAGCGGGGCGGCATGGCTCGGGGAATATGGATTCCATGGAGCAACAGGCACATCTTGCTTGGCGCGAATGCTGGCCTGCTTTATCCGAGCGGTTGGATCATTATGAGGATGTTATGCAGGCAGGGAAGGCATTTATGCAGGGGTATTCCCGTTCGGCTGGACGGTCACTGAATATTGTGCCTGTGCATCTTCATCGTACTGCGGCGGCTGTAGTCAGTGCCTGTAACGAAGAGGGCACGTTGGCACAAGTGATCGTACAACTCAAACGGCTTCCTCTGACAGAAATCGTTGTTGTATTGAACGGAACAACCGACCAAAGTCTGGAGCAGGTGCTTGCCCATTCAAGAGTGACCCTTGTCTATGAGCCAAATCGTGCAGGTCATGATGTTGGTCGTGCCATAGGTGCTAAGGTAACGACAGCAGAAACCGTGCTGTTTGTGGATGGAGATATGATCATTCCTGCTGAGCAATTGGCGCCTTTTCTATATGCAGTTGATCGCGGAGATGATGTGGCACTCAACAATCTCTCCTCCTTATTGCCTGCATTCGCACGCCAAGATGAGGTTACTCGTATGAAGGCATATCTCAATCGGACATTGGGTAGAGCAGATCTTCAATCGAATTCTCTTACGGCTGTGCCCCATGCGTTATCTCGGCGTATGATTCAGGCAGTGAATCCGGAGTCTCTCGTTGTTCCGCCTAAAGCGCAAGCTCTGGCAATTCAACATGGTTTAAGAGTAACGGCACCTAGCCAGGTGGACGTCATTCGTTCCAATCGTCTTCGTTCCACCAATGTAGGTAGCGGCAATTCAGTTGCTAAACTCATTATTGGAGATCATCTTGAAGCGATTGCCGAATGGCTGAATGTAGTAGGTAAAGAGGTGCTGGAATCCACGTTATCCCGCAGTGAAGTGGCTTACAGGAGGAACACCTGATGACTTGTACGAGTATCATCATTCCAACCTATAACGGATTAGATCTATTGCAATCCTGCATTGCGTCGATCCGTCAATATACAGGTGCCCATACCCCTTACGAGATTGTCGTTGTGGATAACGGTTCTACAGATGGTACGGCCGCTTATTGCGCCAAGGAACGTCTAAGATTTGTCCGGTTGCCTGAAAACCGTGGATTCCCTGCTGCCTGCAATGCAGGGCTACGTGTAGCTATTGGGGATGAGCTTCTCCTTTTGAATAATGACGTTACGGTGACCTCTTGCTGGCTCGAAAATTTACGAACTACGCTCTATAGTGATGAGCAGGTTGGAATTACCGGACCTGTCACCAATTACGCCAGCGGTATTCAACAGGTTAAGGTGGATTTTCACAGCATGGAGCATTTTCAGGAGCTGGCGAGAGAGAACAATGTAAGCGACCCTGAGAAATGGATAGAGGTTAAACGGATCGTTGGGTTATGTATGCTTATTCGGAGACGCGTACTCGATTCCATTGGCTTGCTTGACGAGGCGTATTCGCCGGGACATTATGAGGATGATGATTATTGTTATCGCGCCCGGGTAAAGGGCTTTCGTTTACGGGTATGCGGCGATGTTCTCGTTCATCATCAAGGTAGTGCAAGTTTTCTGAAGACGGATCCGGATACATGGAAACAGTTACTGGAGCGTAATCGCTCTATTTTCATCAACAAATGGCAGGTCGATCCTCTTGAATATATTGAGACATCCGATGAAGGAGGCAACGTGAAATGAAAGGTGTTATTCTTGCTGGCGGAACAGGAACAAGACTGTACCCTCTGACGCGGCTGATCAACAAGCATCTGCTTCCAGTCGGTAAACATCCGATGATTGTATATGGAATCGACAGGCTCCGTCAGGCGGGGATTGAAGATATTTTGATCGTGATGGGCAAACAGTCGGCCGGTCTATATACCGATTTCTTGGGTGGCGGGGCAGAGCTGGGTGTTCGTTTGACTTATCGGATCCAGGAGAAAGCAGGCGGCATTGCAGAAGCTTTGGATTTGGCAAGGTCTTTTATCCTTCCGGGAGAACGATTTGTTGTGCTGTTGGGTGACAACTTGTTCAGTGATGATCTGAAACCTTATGTTGATCGCTATGTACAGCAACCTGAAGGAACAGCTCGTGTGTTGTTAAAGGGAGTGGATGACGCCAGACGGTATGGAGTACCGGAATTTGATCCCCAGCATCCAGAACGTATTACGCATATTGAAGAAAAACCGAGTCATCCAAAGACATCCTACTGTGTAACCGGAATTTATATGTATGATGATCATGTGTTCAACCTCATCGGTAGCATTGCACCTTCTGCCCGTGGAGAGCTTGAAATCACTGATGTAAATAATCATTATGCAGCGGCAGGTGGGCTGGAGTACGATATTTTGCAAAAATATTGGAGCGATGCCGGTACGTTTGAATCCCTACAGGAAGCGTCCGTTCGAATGAAAGGCCAACTGCCGTAAAAATGATTTTTATATGCTGCTGTGCGGTGCCCTATGGAAGAGCAGATGACTGCGCCGATGCTGAGGAGCAGTGGCACTCCTAACGAAGATCAGGGGAGGAAATGCCGTGAAAGTAGCCAAACGCAACAGGCCCGCTGAAGCCTGGGTAACCGGCAAGTCCAGGGGTACCCATCCGGCAGCATTTCAGGGTCAAGGACATTGGAAAGGCACAGGAAATAGCAATTCTAATCGGCCACATGTGGGTATGAGCAGCGCTTCAGGGCGAACGACAGTCAACCGAGCAGCGGAGACGCTGTTTCATGCGCAAGCAGGCGCTTCTCTTCACCATGGTGAACCTCGCGAACAGCGTGCGAGTGGAGAAGTCTCGGTAAGGAGCAGAGCCGCAAGTAAGCCCAAGAGTAAGGCTGGCGCGAGTGCTCGTTCAGGTGCCCCGTCCAAAATGCGGGGCACAAGCGTTGCGCTGCCAGGTCGCAGACGGGCTGCGCGCAAGCCCTCAGGCGCGCGGGCTGCAGCACGCTTGCGCCATGGCTCACGGGCAAGCGCCGGGCGCAAGCCCGGAGCAGCGCCCGGCGGGCGAGCGATCGCCGCCCGCAGCACCCAGCGCACGGCTTCGCGCCGTGCGCTTCCGCCAGCACCGCAGGCCAGCACGCCAAGGGCGTTGCCTGCCAGCGGTGCTGGCGCCGCCCCGCAAGCGACACTCCCGCAGGGTGTCGCCGCGGCGGGGCGGGAAGGCGCTGCCCCAGGTGTGGGCAGCGCACAGGGCTTGCCGCCAGCGCAGCACGCAGTGCAGGCGGCGGCTGTGCCCGGCGGCTATGCCGAGGGCTACCGCGACGGCGTGTTCGCGGGCGGGGAGGCGCTGGTGGCGCAGCACATCCCGCCGGATCATATTCTGCCCGCCGTTGCGGCGGCAGATCTGATCGCGGCGGGATTCCGCCAATACGCGCCCAGCCTGGCAAGGCTGTCCAGCCCCCATGAGGTGGCTGAACAGCTTGTGGGCGCATTGGATGCCCAGCGCCCCCTTTCCGTCGTTCGCCTAGGCGATGGCGAACTGTTGGCCTTGGCAGCCGATACGGTGCTGCCCGCGGAGGAGGTGCAGGAACTCGCACCGTTTCTGCCTTATGCAGGGGTGCCACGTTCTACACCTGAGATTCGGGCTACGCTCGCCGAAGCCATTCAAGGTGCAGATTGTGTCGGGGTTCCGATCTCACGGGCACCCACATTCCAAGGGTTGCTTTTTCCTGTCTTACGGCACTTTGGAATCGATTGGTCACGTCTGAAGCTGACTAGCTCCACCATCAATTACGGATTGCATCAGTCAGGTCTATTGCTGCCTGTTCTACATGGGCGGCGGGTATTGTTAATCGGCAGCAAGGCTCATGAACTGGGGGTACTGTTTCAATCTCATGGCATTCATGTTGTGGGGGTTATCGGTTCTGTGGAAGGATATTCAGATATTCCAAGGGTGATGCAGCAGACAGCAGAGACGGCTTTTGACATTGCACTCGTTGCTGCCGGAATTCCGGCCGTGATCATATGTCGCCGAATTGCAGGCGAACTTGGCAGGGTTGCGTTGGATTTTGGACATTTAGCTGACAAACTGGTTACAGGAGAGCTTCATCTCTAATGAATGCCGAGGGCAGAGCTATATCATCTGCGCTCGGCTCTCATTGAAGAGAAATGGAGGGGGAAGCATGAGGAGCAGTAGTCATACATCTGGTGGTTCAGGGAAACGTGCTGTTAGAATGACCGCAGCTACACGCAGTCTTGAATCGGAACGTGTTACTTTACACTCGGTAAACAAACGTGTAGGGCAAAAGTCTAAGCGCAGACGAACTGGACGACGGGCAGCCAAAGGTGCAAAGTTATATAAGCAGGGTTATCGCAGAGGGTACGATCAAGGAGTAGCGCAGGGACAGAGCTCGTTCGGTCTTGTTTTTGAAGGGGTAAGTATCATTATCCCCACTTACAATCAACGCGATTATGTGCTGAAATGTATTGCGAGCATTGAAAAACATACACCAGCCCCCTACGAGATTATCGTTGTGGACAATGCCTCCAAAGATGGTACAGCACAAGCCTTGCTTCGCACTGGCGGTGTGGTCAGAGTGGCTGCGTTGGACGTGAACCGTGGATTTGCAGGCGGGGTAAACTATGGCTTGATGATGGCGCGAGGTAGACATATCGTCGTTCTGAACAATGATACCCTAGTCACACCAGGCTGGCTCGACAACATGATGGCATGTCTGGATAGTGATCCGAAGATCGGTGTGGTTGGGCCAGTAACGAACTACATCGGCGGTGATCAGCAGATCGAGGTTCCTTATCGTGAAGTGGCGGATATGTGGTCATTTGCGAGCAAGCATAATCGTCCGGATGCGAAGAAGCATCGGTTAACGGATCGACTGGTTGGGTTCTGCTGGTTGTTCACACGGGAGTTATGGGAGCGTGTCGGTTATCTGGACGAAGGCTATGCTGTCGGCAACTTCGAGGATGATGATTGGATCATCCGTGTGAAGCTGGCTGGATATGAGCTTGCGGTAGCTGGGGATGCTTTCATCCATCATTTCGGAAGTGTGAGCATGAAGGCGTTAGGTGAGCAGAATTACGTGGTGGTCAACGAAGGGAACGAGCAGTTTTTTTCGAAAAAATGGGGAGATCCTCATGCGCTTGTTACAGAAACAAACCAACTTGCACTTCGTGGAATGCCTTCCACCGTCTCGGTGAACAAGCAACAGGTAGATCCAAGACAACGCATATCCACTCAGGGAAGCGCAGATCTTACATTATCATTCAGACGCAGCAGTGAGTTCTATCCAGAGGGCTCGTTCATATCGGATGCAAAAGGAGAGGTCTACACCTTGGTTGGTGGACAGCGTCGCAAATTAAATATCCCTGTACCACGCGGTATTTCACCCGTTCAGATTGCCAAACCTGAACTGCTCAGCATTCCTGTGGGAGAGGCAGTGGAATCAACGAGCGAAGTAAAGGCATGGCCGCTGGAATTTCATCAGGTGCAGGGCTCATCCATGGAGGGCTCACAAAAGGTTTGGCCGGAAGGAACGATTGTTGCAGCAGCAGATGCACCGGAGATCTGTTACCAGATTAGCGGGGGCAAACGCAGAAGGTTTGTAACGACTTATGTATCCGAGCGCTGGGGCGTACATTCTGCGCATGTTGTGCACATGCCTGTAGAGCAATTACGCTTGATCGAAGAAAGCTGGCCTATTATTGCCCCACCGCAGCTCTTGAACGAAGATTTGTAATGATTGGAGCAGCGTTCGTGAGGCTTAGGGTTCGCTTGATGTGGAATGAAGTGTTGTGGCACGACGATCGAATTACGCCGCCTTCATTCCACATTCAATGATTACATACGGTGTGGGAAGGGAACGCTTCAGCCCCCCATCCATGCGAAAAATAACCAATGTGCCATTCAAGACCTCTTCCCATCTGCGGTGACTGCTTCTGATGAAGACAGCTATCATAGATGGGAAGGGGCTTTTTTGTATGACCAGACTAATTCGTAGTGACGGGTTAGCCGTTGCTGATGATTGTTTTGTTTTGTATGTGCATAACGCGCAACAGATGGTTCAATGCATGCAAGCTTGCGAGAAATATTCCTCTAGGAGTGCAACATGTCCTATTTCCCCAGAAGCCTGTGAAGCCGCCTTATATAAGCGGATAAGAGTAGCCTTTCTTTTTTAATTGAGCCCCAAATTAAATTTTTAAATTTAATCTTTCTATCCGGTTATAGGTTTATTCTATTAGCAGATGGATTGACGCCTGATAGGCACGGGAGTACATTTATAGCCATAATTCTTATTTAACAGATAGGAATTAATGGTCTGGGATAGTAACCCCTGATCATAATCTTGAATCCAATCAGGAGGTATGTCGATGTCTTCTTCATCCAAAAAAGTAGTGCTCTGGAGCAAAACAGGTTGTCATTTTTGCGGGGAGGTCAAGGCATTTTTGACCGAGCGAAACCAGCCTTTTGAGAACATTGAAGTACAAGGCAACGACGTATTGAGAGATGTATTGGAAGCCAAGTATGGTATCCGTCATGTACCTGTGATTGAGGTAGGCAAAGACGGCAAGTATGAAGCCTTGCTAGAGGCGGATTTGGAAAAACTGGTAGAGCTTCTTGAACGCCAGGACGAAGCGGCAGCCGTTTAAGAGGTTGTTCAAAAAGTCCCCTTTTCTCGGTACTGAAAACCGACCTTTTTGAACACGCACTTTAAGTTGGATCGTAATAGATCTTTTTGTAAAAGCAAACTTTCCCGGCTGCGATGGGCTGTTATCACGGCATAGGGTAGTCGGGAGAGTTAATTTTGACCTATACATGACTAAGGTAAAGTGTTCCTTTGGATTATCCAATGCACATATAGAAAAGTTCTATAAGAAACATAGTTGACCCATTAGCAGGGCAGTGATAAGATTTGTGAAATTAAAACAAACCAAACTCATAGGAATAGTTAACTTTTATTGTTTTCTCAAATTGTTGAATAGTCGGAAAGCCTGAGAGAACAGCGTTTGGGATGGTTGCTCTGCGAACGTGGGTCATTATCAATAACTTCTAGGTTAACGAATATAAGTGGTTATCCCATCATTTACTCAGAGAGAGGCGGAAGCGGATATGACGGCAAAACGTAGTTTGAAATTTGGAGCGATTGTACACGGGGTTGGAGGTAGCATGACCACTTGGAGACATCCAGATGTACAGGCGGATGCAAGTGTGAGCTTTGATTTTTATAAACGCCAAACGTTAAAAGCAGAAGAAGGCAAGTTCGATCTGGTATTCATAGCAGACGGTCTGTACATTACAGAGAAATCCATTCCCCATTTTCTAAATCGATTTGAACCAATTAGCATTCTGTCTGCGCTGGCTGCAATCACGTCCAAAATTGGTCTGGTTGGAACCCTATCGACTTCATATAGTGATCCTTTCACGGTTGCTAGACAGTTCGGTTCTCTGGATCTCATCAGTGATGGCCGTGCTGGTTGGAATGTTGTAACTTCTCCGCTGGAAGGCTCCGCCAAAAACTATAGTAAAAGCAATCATCCAACCCATCCCGAGCGTTACCGGATTGCTACAGAATATTTGCAGGTGACTAAAGGGCTGTGGGATTCATGGGAAGATGATGCATTTGTAAGGGATAAAGAAAGTGGCGTATTCTTCGACTCATCCAAGCTGCATACGCTCAATCATGAGGGCGAGTTCTTCTCCGTTCAAGGTCCACTCAATATTGCCCGTTCACGTCAAGGTCAACCGGTCATTTTCCAAGCAGGTTCTTCCGAGGATGGTAAGACACTAGCGGCACAAGAGGCGGATGCAGTCTTCACTGGGCATGATACGATCGAAGAGGCTCAAGCATTCTATAAGGATGTCAAAACTCGCGCTGCTTCCTATGGTCGCAAACCAGAAGATATCGTGATCCTTCCGGGAATTAATCCTATTGTGGGACGTACTGAGGAAGAAGCGGAGCGTAAATATGAGGAAATTGCAAATCTAGTGACAATTGAGAAAGCACTTGATTACTTAGGTCGTTTCTTCGAGCATCATGACTTCTCCCAATATCCACTCGACGAACCATTCCCTGAGCTGCATGGCATTGGAAGCAACAGTTTCCGTAGCGGCACAGATAAAATTAAGCAGAATGCCAAAGAGCAAGGGCTTACCTTGCGCGAAGTAGCATTGCGAGCAGCAACACCTAAGAGCAAGTTTATTGGAACACCTGAACAGGTAGCAGACAAAGTTCAAGAATGGTTCGAAGCCGAAGCGGCAGATGGTTTCATTATCGCTTCTGAGCTACCAAGCGGACTGTCTGATTTCGTAGAACTTGTTGTCCCAATCCTGCAAGAGCGTGGTCTCTATCGTACGGAATATGAGCATGATACATTACGAGGCAATCTGGGCGTGCAGATTCCAGCTAATCGGTACACTGTTGCCCGCCAACAAGCCGAACCACAACAAGCCTGATTAGGTAGTTCAAAAAGTTCGCTTTTGATTACGAGGGATGCCTGACTGGCATCATCAGCGTCGAAGCTGGGATTTAGCCGAAATGTCCGTTGCTCACGTAGTTCTGCCTACGCTCCGCTACTCCATTTCTATCTTCATCCCATCTTCTCGGTACTGAAAACCGCTCTTTTTGAACCGTATTTGAAAGGAAGTTCAAAAAGTTCGCTTTTGATTACGAAGGATGCCTTGCGGCATCATCAGCGTCGAATATGGGATTCAGCCGAAATGTCCGTTGCTCACGTAGGTTTGCCTACGCTCCGCTACTCCATTTCTAGCTTCATCCCATCTTCTAGGTACTGAAAACCGCTCTTTTTGAACCGTATTTGAAGAGGAAGTTCAAAAAGTTCGCTTTTGATTACGCGGCATGCCGATAGGTCATTTTTTAACGAATTAAAACCAAGTTATCTTATAGGTTATATTGATTAATGATTCAATGACACCTGTATACACAGAGGGGGAAGCGATATGAGCAGGTCTATTCGATGGATGAAATATATGGCTTTGGCAGCAGCACTAATACTGGTATTATCCGGATGTGGAGCTGGCAGCACATCAGACGGAGCTGCTCAAGCTTCGGGTGGTAAGCAGTCTGCACCAGCAGAAGGCGGCAATCTGACGTATGCACTTGCGACATCTCCAGACACGCTTGATCCTCATCGAAGCGGATTAGCGGTAACGGTACGTGCAATTCGGACGATCTATGATAACCTGGTGGTTCAACTACCAGATGGCTCCATTAAGCCTTGGTTAGCCAAAGAGTGGAGTGTATCGGACGACGGCACAAGTTACACGTTCAAGCTACGGGATGACGTGAAATTCCATGACGGCACGCCGTTTAATGCAGAAGCGGTCAAGTATAATTTGGATCGCGTTATCGATCCAGCTACCAAAGCTGCCAATTCTCTAGCCCTCATTAGACCGTATAGCTCCTCTGAGGTCATTGATGAATACACAATTAAAGTTAATTTGGCACAGCCATCACAGGCATTCCTTGGCAACCTAAGTCAAGCATTACTTGGCATTGTGTCTCCAACTGCTGCGAAGAAATATGGAGATCAATTGGGGAAAAACCCGGTAGGTACCGGGCCGTACACGTTTGTAAAATGGGATGAAAATGCGGATATCGTTGTTGCCAAAAATAAAGATTATGCCTGGGCACCTGAGACCGTAGAAAATCAGGCTGCGCCTCACCTAGATACAATTACCTTCAAAATTGTACCTGAAGAAGCCACGCGTATCGGAAGTGTACAAAGTGGTCAGGTGCTCGCAGCCGAGACGGTTCCACCGCAAAATATTGCGGCGCTGAAGGGTGATCCGAATCAGCAGCTGTTGCAGGCGAATACCGTGGGACTGCCTTACACCCTCTTTTTCAACCTACGTAAAGCCCCTTGGGATAATGTGAAAGTTCGTCAGGCCGTTCAATCTGCCGTGGATGTGGAGACCATCGTCAAAACGCTTTATCTAGGCAATTACGAACGTGCATGGTCTGCGCTATCTCCAGGAATTTTGGGTTACGATGCTTCGTTAGAAGGCAGCATTAATCCGGACATCAACAAGGCGAATCAATTGCTGGATGAAGAGGGATGGGTTAAAGGAACGGACGGAATTCGTGCTAAGGATGGGAAGAAGCTGACACTTCGTTATGTAGATGGCTCTCCTAACCGGGAAAAACGCAATGATATCGCGGCTATTATTCAACAACAGTTGAAACAGGTGGGTATTGCTGTTGAGGTTGAGATTACAAAAGATATTGCCACTGTCATATATCAGAACTGGGATTATGATCTATACGGTAATAGTCAGGTCAATTCTGATCCTAATGCCCTGTACGCCTTCTATCATACGAGTGCAGAAGGAGAGCGTCCAACGCTGTCTGGCCTGGCAGACCCTGAAATTGACAAGCTGCTGGAGCAAGGCGCGGTGGAGACCGATCCGGACAAACGGGTGGAAATCTACCATCAGGTTCAGCAATATTTGATTGATCAGGCTGTCATTTTGCCAATCTACGTCTTCCCTTATACTGTCGCTGCATCCAAGACCGTTCAAGGTGTGAAGTTCGATGCACTTGGATACCCATTGTTCAACGATGTCACCATTCAGCCATAACATGTTCAGCATTTTACGTAGATAGGAAGGAGACGACCCGGTATGGTTCAAACGGTACTGACACGGCTAGCAACATCACTTTTCGTTATTTTCGGAGCTTCGGTGCTGGTGTACTGCATCATGTATCTTCTGCCGGGTGATCCGGTCCTGCTGATGTTAGACCCATCCTCTGCTACACCAGAGATGATCCAGAACTTGCGGGTTCAGCTAGGTCTGGATCAGCCGTTTTACATCCAGTTCGCACACTATTTTGGCGATATGCTTCGTGGGGATTTTGGTAAATCAATGATTAATTCTGACCCGGTGCTGCCTAAAATCTTGGAGCATTTCCCTGCAACACTGGCACTGACGGCGCTTAGTTCCCTGATTGCCATCACGATTGGCATTACACTAGGTGTGCTGTCAGCCATTCATCGTAATGGAGTAATTGACTTTATTGCTCGCCTTGTAGGATTATTCGGGATTTCGATGCCTACCTTCTGGACGGGAATTCTGCTCATTCTTTTGTTCTCCGTGCAGCTTGGTTGGTTTCCGGCGATGGGTTCAGATGGATTCAGTTCACTGGTGCTGCCTGCGGCAACACTAGGTTTAGTGGGTGCAGGATTTATCGTGCGAATGGTACGTAACAGTATGCTGGAAGTGATCAATGAACCGTTTATCGTGGCATTGCGAGCCAAGGGGCTCTCGGAACGGGTCATTATGTATGGTCATGCACTACGAAATGCATTGATCCCAGCTGTAACGGTTATCGGTATGCTTATTGGTGATTTACTTGCAGGGACTGTTGTCGTGGAAACAGTCTTCTCCAGACAAGGAATTGGCCGAATTATTGCAGATGCCCTTATGTCTAAAGACTTGCCGGTGGTGCAAGGTGTCGTATTTTTTACAGCGATCATCTATGTGGTGTTGAACTTGCTCGTGGACATATCATATGCGTACATCGATCCAAGAGTAAGACGTGCAGTGCGAGCTTAATCGGGAGGAGGAATCTTCATGAGCATGAAACCATTGGTTGGTGACAAAAAAGCATGGTTGGGGCGTAGAGGACGTATTCGCTTATGGAATCGCCATTCATGGCAGGCACGCTTCTCGCTCGCCATCTCGCGATCATTCTTCTATGCTGCATTACTGATTGTGGTATTTACGATTGCTTGTGCCATTGTACCGGGCTGGATTGCACCTTATTCGCCAACGGAGATGTTGACTGATGCCATCCTTCAGGCTCCCTCTTGGGCTCACCTGTTTGGAACGGATTATTTTGGAAGAGATATTTTTAGCGTGGTTGTGTACGGTAGCCGAGATTCGTTGTTGATTGGTTTCGCTTCTGTTCTCGTAGGCGGTCTTGCAGGCAGCGCGCTTGGGATTATATCCGGTTATATCGGTGGTATTGTAGATTCAATCATCATGCGTGCAGTGGATATATTGATGGCTGTTCCTGGTGTGCTGCTTGCTTTGTCTGTGGCGGCCGCTCTTGGGCCAGGACTGCTAAACATTGCTTTGGCGGTTGCGGTAGCTTCCATTCCGGGTTATGCACGGGTTATGCGTGGGCAGGTTATGTCTGTCAAAGGACTTCCCTTTATTACCGCAACACGCTCGCTCGGTGGTTCCAATACACGTATTTTCTGGCGTCATGTGCTTCCGCATTCCTTATCACCGTTGTTGGTTATGGCAACGCTTGGGGTGGGAACGTCCATTTTGACCGGATCTGGGCTTAGCTTCTTAGGCCTCGGGGTGTTGAAGGAAATCCCTGATTGGGGAGCGTTACTCTCCCAAGGAAGAGGTTATCTGACGGTGGCTTGGTGGATCTGTACTTTCCCGGGGCTAGCTATTACGTTGTTTGTACTGGCGGTTAATCTGATTGGAGACGATATCCGTGATCGACTTGATCCCAAAGTAAATGGGGCGGCGTAGACACTACCGTTATTCTATCTTTTTGATACCAAAGACTACCGGGAATTGAACATGCATTATATAAGTGCGCATTCAAAAATGTCGGTGGGACTTTTTGAACAACATCCATAAGGAGGAATTATTAATGTCACATGTCGTTATTATTGCAGGTTCTCCGTCCAAACGCTCACGTCTGACGGGGCTAATTGACTACAGTGTAAGCCAGCTAAGCGAGGCAGGAGTTACGGTTGAAGTTATTCATGTAGCAGACCTACCTGCCGAAGATTTGGTGCAGGCTCGATTTGATAGCACGTTCATTCGGGATGCTCTAGCGGTAGTTGAAGCGGCAGACGCAGTAATCGTGGCTACTCCAGTCTATAAGGCTGCATACTCAGGCGTATTGAAGTTGTTCCTGGATCTCATTCCTCAAGAAGGACTTCGAGGCAAAGTGTCGCTTCCACTAGTGATTGGTGGATCCATTGCACATCTGCTTGCAATTGATTATGCGTTGAAGCCTGTACTGACAGCTCTTGGAGGTAGGCATATCCTTGGTGGAGTGTACGCAGTCGATCAAGGTATCGAACGGTTGGATGGAGATAAGTATGTATTATCGGCTGAGATTACAACACGTTTGGATCGGTCACTCGAAGAATTAAGATTGACACTGGAAAAGGATGGTATTACGATAGCCTAAAACCAAGTAATTAGATCGGTAAAATAAAATAAAATTTAAAGGTCAACTGATTGGAGCAAAGCGTCAGTGACGTGGATACGGAGGCACTTATGAATATCGAAAACATTGAAGCGTTTGTATACATTAATCATTACGGAAGCTTCAATAAGGCTGCCGAAGTACTCTTTTTGTCCCAGCCTTCCGTGACCGCACGTATCCAGTCGCTTGAACGTGAACTCGGATGCAAGTTGTTTGACCGATTGGGCAAGCAGATTGTGCTAACGGAGGAGGGGCGTAAATTTCTCCCTTATGCACAGCAGGTGCTGCAAGTGATTCAGAAGGGCAGACAGAAAATCCAACAACGCCGGACTACGCCTGATGCGCTGCGCCTTGGGAGCACTGTTTCTGTCTCGAATTATGTTATACCGGATTTCCTGCCCAAGATTAAGGAAGCCTACCCGGAAGTCAGCATTAAATTAACGACAGCTCCGACCGACCAGTTGGTCGCCAAGTTATTGAATCAAGAGATTGATCTCGCTTTTGTACGTAAGGTCATGCATCCGGCAATTCGGACAGTCGCTTTTTATGAAGATCCGATCCAGTTGTATGTGTATAAAGGGCATCCGTTTATTGAACGTGGGCATGTCAGCATGGAGGCGATTCGAGACGAGAGGTTGGTCTTCTTCGAATGCGGATCACTGGACTGGCTACGTATTCACAGAGCTTTTGACTCACTGGAACACCCACCGGATATTACATATCATGTAGATCATTCGGAAACGGCGAAGAAACTCGTTATGCAGGGCGCAGGAATTGCCTTTTTGCCTGCACTCACGGTGCAGAAGGAAGTGGAAGAGCAACAACTGTTTCCTATTCAGGTACACGAGGTTGCGGGGGTCTCCTTGCAGATTAGTGTCGTTACGTTAAAAGAAGAACATTCTCCGTTTGCAGAGCCTTTTGGGGAACTGCTGCGGCAGCTATAGCATGTTGGATATTCGTACTGCGAATCATATGTTTGAACTCGAATGATTAATTTAGGGGGGAACTTCACATGGGCATTCGTATTGGGATATTGGATCAGACTCCAATCTATGAAGGGGAAAAGCCAGCGGATGCATTTCGGCATACGGTTGAGCTTGCTCAGCGAGCGGAAGCGCTTGGATTTCATCGTTTCTGGGTATCAGAGCATCATGATTCAGAGCATGTGGCAGGCTCTTCACCAGAAATACTCATTGCTCATCTGATTAATCACACGAAACGGATTCGCTTGGGCTCCGGAGGTGTAATGCTTCAGCATTACAGCCCTTATAAAGTGGCCGAGAATTTCAATATCCTTGCGGCACTCGGAGAGGGAAGAATTGATCTGGGTATTGGGCGTGCACCAGGAGGACTGCCCCGCTCGACCCAAGCGCTGCAACAAGGTATCCAAGAGGCAGCCTCGCTTAAAGAGAAGATCGCTCAAGTAAGGAAGTTTATTCATAACGAGCCTGAACAAGATTCGTCCCATCCTTTAGCTGGATTGAAAGCTTCACCTGTATCCGAAATTCCAGCCGAGCTGTATGTACTCGGGGCAAGCCCGGACAGTGCTGGTATGGCAGCAGAGCTTGGATTGCCCTATGTGTTCTCCCTGTTTATCAACAGTAATCAAGAGGTGGCTCAAGAAGCCTTGCGAATCTATCGTGAGCAATTTGACCGTTCTACTGGTCGTGAGCCATATGCGGCACTTGCGCTGTCGTTAATTGTGGCAGAGAGTGAGCAAGAAGCCGAGGAGCTAATCGGAGAGCATAGACCGATCAAGATTTTTTTGGAAAGTGGTAAGACGCTGACCGTACTTTCAGAGGAGCAGGTAGCTGAGTTTGCTAAACAGACGAATGAATCCTATCGAACCGAAGTGCTAGAACCAAGCGTGACCCGAGGTACGAAGGAATCTGTGGGGAAAGCGCTGCGTGATTTTCAGCAAAAATTTGCTGTGGATGAGCTGATTGTAACGACGTCTACGCGTGATTTTGCGAAACGAATCCGTTCGTTTGAATTGCTGCGAGATGCTCTGGAGGAGCAGGGATTAATTGAAGATGTGGAAGCCGTAAATGTTGCGGAATCCGTGATATAGCTAGGGTGTGTTTTCAGACACGTCCTAATCATTACAGAATTCGTACACGATCATGGAGAGAGGGAGCGATGACATGAGTGATCTGAAACTGTCGGAACAGCGTGAAGGGCATGAATTACAGCAAGTGGAGTCAGAGCCTCATCTCAATCACAAGCCAGCAACTCCTACAGAACAGGATGAAGCATTGGCTGCTCGCTTGATTGAAATCCGGCGTCAGCTACACCGTAATCCGGAATTATCCGGAGAGGAATTCGAAACAACCGCGGCCATTCGAGGCTGGTTGGAAGAAGAGGGCGTAACCGTTGCAACGGATTATAAGCTGCGTACTGGATTGATCGCAGAGATCGGACAGGGAGATGGCCCGATTGTTGCTCTGCGTGCGGACATTGATGCTCTGCCCTTACAAGAAGAGACGAAACTTGAATACGCATCCCAGGTTGATGGCAAAGCCCATGCCTGCGGTCACGATGCGCATACGGCTATTCTTATCGGGGCTGCACGTCTGCTCAAGCAGCGTGAAGCCCAGCTTCAGGGCAAGGTGAGGCTTGTATTCCAGCCTTCGGAAGAGAAGGCAACAGGTGCAAGACAAGTCATTCAAAGTGGTGCGCTCACCAACGTTGGTGCCATATTTGGCTTGCATAACAAACCGGATCTGCAGGTAGGTACAGTGGGCATCCG
This sequence comes from Paenibacillus sp. MER 99-2, assembly GCF_023714095.1. Lineage (NCBI taxonomy): Bacteria > Bacillati > Bacillota > Bacilli > Caryophanales > Paenibacillaceae > Paenibacillus > Paenibacillus sp. MER 99-2. Next base: position 95,437 of record NZ_JAMAUZ010000007.1, read on the forward strand.
CGAAGGAGCGCTTATGGCGGCAGCAGATGGGTTTGTCGTCAAAGTGGAAGGTGTTGGCACTCATGCGGCAGTTCCTGAAGCGGGCATTGATCCAATCGTAGTCGCTTCCCACATCGTCACAGCACTACAAGCAATCGTAAGTCGAAATGTTGGTGCGCAGGAAAGTGCTGTAGTCAGTGTAACTAAAATTCATAGTGGAACTGCATGGAATGTCATTCCTGATGAAGCGATTCTGGATGGAACGGTGCGTACTTTTGATGAGAAGGTACGGGCGCGGATTCGGGAACGCTTCAATCAGGTCGTCTCAGGTGTAGCGGCGGCTTATGGTACACGTGCGTCAGTACGCTGGATACAAGGCCCACCGGCAGTGGTGAATAATGCCTCGTTAGCCGCTGAAGCAGAACATGTGGCTGAGCATATCGGATTGAAAAGCGTTAAACCATTGCCGTCTCCGGCTGGTGAGGATTTTGCTTTTTACCAAAAAGAAGTTCCAGGTTTATTTCTCTTTCTCGGCACATCCGGACGCCATGAATGGCACCACCCTGCATTCGATCTCGATGAAAGAGCACTCCCGCTTGGGGCACATCTCTTGGCAGCCCTTGCGGAACAGGCTCTTGAGAACCTACAGGCACAACAGCCAGCGGCTGACTAATTGCTTGAAGATTGGAATAGCACGAAATGTCAGAAAACAGATGGCAATAGAATAGCTGACAAAGGATAGATTTTAAAGAACAGCTACCAAAGAATAAATGCTAAAAAGAAAGACGTTGCAGGTAAATTCGCCTTTTTGGTGTAGAGAATCTGCCTGCTTACTGTACGGTTTCTTTGCAAAAGATCATGCCAAAAGGCTTTATGGACTAAGGGTTCCCATAAAGCCTTTTTGTGTTACTCGACCATTGCATCGCGTGATCCCTATGATTACTTCGGAATATAAGTTTGAAATATAACTTTGAAATATAACTTTGAAATATAACTCCTTAGCTTGAACCATCCAATTTCTTAATCACGACGTCCCCACTTGCATGCGCAGTGACCTGCCCATCCGCCTGCTCAATGAGCAAACGTCCATGGCTGTCGACGCCTAGGCATTGTCCTTCAATCCATTCGCTTATCTTGCGGTCAACCATGAATTGAATCTCTTCTCCAAAGTTAAACATGCGTTCCTGATACAGCGGGATCAATGGCTCGAATCCATCCATAATCCAAGATTGATGATAGTCCACTAGCCTCTGCACGAGCTGCTCTGCAAGTACCTCAGGGCGAACCTCCGCGAATTCGGATAAGCATATGGTGGAGTAAGGCACATGTTCTGGTCGATACGCCACATTAATGCCGATTCCGATGTAAATAGCGGAGTGATCAGCTTCAACGAGCGTACCAGATAGTTTAGCTTCGTTAATAAGGATGTCATTGGGCCATTTGATCTGCAGACGCTGATTGGCTGTAAGATACGGTTCAATGACATCATGAATCGCAAGCCCTGCCATCAAAGCGATGGTTGGTCGAAGAGCCGGATTGGCTGATAGCGGCCAAACGGTGGTAAGTGCCAGATTCCCCGAAGGTGTCTGCCACACCCGTCCGTATTGTCCTTTACCTGCAGTCTGATTCTGGGACATAACGGCAAAGCCTGGAGATTTACCGCTCTGGATCAGTCGCTTGGCTTCTATATTGGTGCTATCAATTGTGTCGTATTGTAATATATCCATGGAAGATCCCCCAATCATGTCTGATGCAACGCACCTGAACTAACGATTGAATTATAACATGAACCTATTCTCGGACAAGAGAATTCCCGCTTTTTTACATCCTTATGATTGAAGTAAACCTTAGCCATAGGCTGCCAATAGAAAAATGGATTGTTGTATAACGGATAGAGCTCTTTTCTCTAAAATGGAAATATTTGTTGACGATCTGGTATCGCTATGCTATATTTTTCTCGTCCACTAATCGTAATAATTACGATTAATGTCGAATTGAGGAAAATAAGCTCAGCTTTATATTCTAAGGATAAGAATAGGAGTAGCGCTGCGATGAAACAGGAGATCGAGTTTATTAAATTTAATCCGACCCAGAACATGACGATACTGGTTCAGACGAATCATCCAGCCGAGAGCTACCCACACATTGCATCCCAACTGATGTCGTATGAACATGTGTACGCTGAACAGGTGGGATTCATTGAGAGATCCATGCAACAGGGAGCTGCTGCACATTTACAGATGGCGGGAGGAGAGTTTTGTGGCAATGCCTGTATGGCGCTCGCTGCACACATCGCATCAGAAGCCAAGCTGGAACAACATGATCAGATGCACGTTGTGCTGGAGGCTTCCGGAACAGAGCAATTAATTGTGTGTCATGTGAAAAGGCAAGCCAGCGGATATGACTGCCAAGTGTCTATGCCAATCCCTGAACAGATTGAGCAACGATCCATTAAGTATGAAGGTATGGATCTGGATATCATCATCGTGCGCTACCAAGAATTTATCCATATTGTGATTGAAGTTGAAGAATTCGATGAGACGATGAAGAGAAGGGCTCAAGCCTTGGCTCGCTTACTTGGGCTAACGATGGGGGATAAGCTGATCGGTATTATGTTATATAAATCGTCGTCAGCAGAGCTAGCTCCACTCATCTATGTACCTCAATTGGATAGTCTCATCTGGGAAAGAGGATGTGGCTCAGGTACAGCCTCCCTTGGAGCATACCTTGCATGGAGCCAGCAACGGGAAATATCTCAGTATATCAAGCAGCCTGGTGGTGCAATTAAGGTGGTAGCCAAGTGGCATGAAGCAGAGCTTGAGAGCATTACCATTGAAGGGACTGTGGGCATTGTGGCACAAGGCAGAGCATTTATTGATGACCCAGCAAGCGCACTTTTACAGACACATCATATGTAAGTCGATGACAAGATGTAGGGGGATAAGAAATGGTCACATTGGTTCATTTTCAGACCTGTTTGCGTGAATACGCGATGAAATTCAATGAGCTGGGAAGCAAGTATGATCATACGCTGCATCATAGTTCAGAGCTTGAAGCGCTGATCGATCACTATTCCAGGTTCGTGACAGATCCGGAGAACAAGGCAGCCTGGGAACAGCTTGCAGAACAAGAGCTGGACAGCCTTCATCCTCTCGTGGAGGAACTAAGGCAGCAATCAGCCTACTGTGTAGCCATTATGGAGAAGTATCGTGCATTACGATTGCAGCGTGGTGACGTGCAGATCGCGGATTATTTCAAGAACATCGAAGAATGCATTGATAAAGAGTTTGGCAGCTTCCACGTCACATCTCAGTCCAAGGTATTGCTGGTAGGTTCGGGTTCATTTCCGATGACTCCCTTGTATATAGCCAAGCGAACAGGAGCCGAGGTCGTGGGAATCGATATCGACGAAGAGGCGATTACGTTAGGACAGAAGGTTGTTGAGATTCTGGGAGCTGGCTTGAACATTCGTCTGGAACGCATACTGCTCGAACAGCTGGACTACACCCGGGAAGCAACACATATTATTTTCAGCTCTACGGTAGCGAATAAGTATGATCTACTTGATCAATTGCATGACCTGACGAATGATCATGTGGTTGTAGCGATGAGATATGGCGACCAATTAAAATCCCTATTCAACTATCCTATGAGGGAAACGGACAGTCAGAAATGGAAGCTTGCAGACACAGTATTACGCCCTAATGATGTGTTCGACATTGCCCTATATCAAAAAGCGTAGTTGTTACAACCACCTTTTCACGAAAACGATTAAACCTGAACAGAGGTTGATCTTGCTTCATTAGAGCTGGAGCTAGTATGAATCCAATCTGCAGGTATTATTTTGAACATAAGGAGGCTTATATGAACGGTTTTCAGCGAATTCTGATATCCGGAACAGGGCCTGTATCCATTCAGCTTGCCGTACTGTTCCAAACGTATCTCAACTGCTCCATCGGAATTGTGGGCAGAGAGTCCGTGCGATCGGCATCGATATTTGCAGCACTGGAACAGAACGATCAACGCATCCAAGCAAGTATCCAAAATGAACAGCATCAACCGCTCGCTGGTGAGTGCACCGTCGATCAGGTGTTTCATGGCTACGACACCATTAAGGGTGAATGGGATACGATGATTTTGGCTGTCACAGCAGATGCATATATCGACGTATTGCGGGAAATGAATGAACACTTCGTTAAACAAGTGAAATGTATCATTTTGGTATCCCCTACTTTTGGTTCCAATCGTCTGGTAAGCCAGTATATGAAACAGAGAAATGCGACTCCGGAAGTGATTAGCTTCTCTACGTATCTTGGAGATACCCGCTGGATGCACGAGCAACCGTCCAATCATGTCATGACGACAGGAGTGAAGCGGAAGGTTTATATCGGTTCCACCCGATCTGCTTCTGACAATGTACACAACCTGTGCCGGTTGTACGAGCGAATAGGCATTCACATGGAGGTCATGGTAACCCCGCTGGAGGCGGAAACGAGAAATATATCTTTGTATGTGCACCCTGCACTGTTCATGAATGACTTCTCGCTTGAGGCGATCTTTGGGGAGTCGGATATCCAAACGTATGTGTACAAAATATATCCAGAAGGCCCAGTTACCCAATATTTGATTCGGGATCTGCGGGCTCAGTGGCAAGAGATTATGCAAATTACAGACAAACTCCATATTCAGGGGATCAACCTGCTGCAATTCATGACCGATGACAATTATCCTGTACGATTAGAGAGTTTATCCCGCCACGATATCGTGAATTTTAATCAATTGCAACCCATACATCAAGAGTATTTATTGTACATACGATACACCTCATTATTGATTGATCCTTTTTCTAAGCCAAGTTCAGAAGGAACCTATTTTGACTTTTCGGCCGTGCCCTTTCGGAAAATGTTTGTAAATCATGAGGGGGATGTGGATATTCCACGGATGCCCAAAGAAGATTATTATCGCATCAAAATTATCCAGGGTATCGCAAGACATTTGGACGTAAGCTGTCCGACGATTGATCAATTTATTGCTACATATGAGGCGAAGCTTCAGCAAGTAGCTCAAGCTCATCGTGGTCAGCGCTTATCCGATGCCTTTGTAATTCAATCCTTTGCTGAGGACATTGAGATGATCTGCCAAGGACTTGCAAACCACAGGGATGCGATATATCGCGATGTATAGCCTTGCTTTCAAAGAGTCCGCTGTATTGTTACGAAGCATGCCGGCTGGCATGAATGCGCACATGAATCAAACTGATTTTGGATCCATATCTAGTTCTGATTAAAGCAACTAAAGCTATTGTGATATGGATTCGCACATTTTTATTTTTATCATCAGGGGGAAATATTGTGAAGAAGAGTAGTCCGTTCATTTATATGTTGATGCTGGTATCTGTTCTGGTTCTTATTGCTGGTTGCGGGCAACCCAATGAGGCTTCGACAGAGCCTGCTAACCTTGAAGTCCAAAGTGAATTAATCTATGCGTCAGCCAAAGATATTAACGATATGAACCCTCACCTATATACAGGCTCGATGCCTGCCCAAGGGATGGTATACGAGTCTCTAGTGGAGAACACACCGGACGGAATTAAGCCATTGTTGGCTGAATCTTGGGATATCTCAGCGGATGGGAAGAACTATACATTTCATTTGCGCCAAGGGGTGAAGTTTCATGATGGTGAGCCCTTTAACGCAGAGGCCGTGAAACAGAACATTGAAGCCGTACAGGCCAACGCTGAAAAACATGCCTGGATTAAATTGTCCACCAAAATTACGAGTGTGGAAGTCATTGATGAGCACACCGTGGTCTTGACACTATCAGATGCCTATTATCCAGCAATGGTCGAATTGTCTATGACACGACCATATGTGTTCATTTCACCGAAGGATTTTATTGACGGTGGAACCAAAGACGGCGTAAGCGGACACCATGGCACAGGGCCATACAAGCTTACTGCACATAAGGTTGAAGAGAGCGCTACCTTTGAAGCCAATGAAGAATACTGGGCAGGAGCACCCCAAATTAAGAAAATCACGTCTAAGGTGCTTCCGGCAGGAGAAACCACATTTTTGGCACTGCAAAAGGGAGAAATCAACGTTGTGTTCACAGATGATCGGGGTGCGGACAGCATCGATGTTGAAGCGATGGAACGGTTAGCTCAATCAGGCGATTATCAGGTCGTCCGAAGTGAGGCGATGAATACAAGTATGATCGTTGCTAACAGCAGCAGACAAGGCAGCCCAGTGCAAGAAACGGCTGTTCGGGAAGCGCTGTGGTATGCCATTGACCGGGAGACGATCAGCAACGATATTTTCAATGGAACCCAGACGGTAGCGAATACACTATTTTCATCCAACGTTAACTACGCCAATGTTGATCTGAAGCGGCGAGAATATAATCCAGAAACGGCAAAAGCACTGTTGGATCAAGCAGGCTGGACAGCAGCGGCAGGAGAAGCTGTAAGAACGAAGAGCGGTCAGCCTTTAACGATGAAACTATACTATGACAGCAACTCCTCCTCACAGAAAATTCAAGCCGAGATAATTCAACATGCAGGAAAAGAATTGGGGATTGGGCTGGAGCTTGTGGGCGAAGAATCAACTTCCATCGCTAATCGAAGAGCGACTGGAGAATACGATCTGTTGTTCAATCAGACCTGGGGACTTGCTTATGATCCTCAAAGCACCATTGCTGCGTTTACATCAGATTCGGCGTACAAGCACACAACGAGTGGTATAGCTCAAGCAGATGAACTGTATCGGAAGATTGACGAGGTTATGGTATCTACGGATGAGACATCCCGGAAGTCCTTATACGCCGATATTATGAAAATCGTGCATGATGAGGCGGTATTCATCCCCATTACGAACGGACGTGTGACGGTGGTTGCTCCCCAGAACCTGGAGGGTATTGGATTCAAACAGACGCAATATGAATTGCCGTTTGAACAGATGAATTTTAAATAGAGCGGAGATGGATATGGGAAGTTATATCGTCAAACGAATTCTGTTAGCTATCCCTTTACTGATTGTCATTTCATTTATAACGTTTGTGCTCATTAACCTGTCGCCGTTGGAACCAGCTGTCGTGGTATTACAGGCACAGGAAGTTCCGCAGATTACGGCTGAGCTCATTGCCCAAACGAATAAAGAACTGGGTTTTGATCAGCCGTTCCTGATCCAATATATGAACTGGGCGATAGCCGTCATGCAGTTTGATTTTGGTCACTCGTATGTATCCGGTGAGTCTGTCTGGACGCTAATTGGCCCGGCTTTTCTGAATACGTTGAAATTAACGCTGGTTTCCTCGGTATTTATTATCGCGTTATCGATTCTACTAGGTGTGGTCTGTGCCATGCGGGAAGGAAAACTACTGGATCAATCAGTCAGAGGCATTTCATTTTTCCTCACGGCGATGCCGTCCTACTGGCTTGCTGCCATTATGATCTGGTACTTCTCCGTCAAGCTGGATCTATTGCCGACCAGTGGCATGGACTCATACCGTAGCTATATTCTACCGGTTATTGTAATCACGGTTAGTTATACGGGCATTTATTTTAGGACTGTTCGCAGTTCAATGTTAAGCAATATGAATGAGGATTATGTGTTGTACGCGCGGGCAAGCGGTCTGAGTGAAAGGAAGGTTATGCTTCATATTTTGCGTAATTCACTGCAAGTGGCGGTATCGATCTTCTGCATGGCCATTCCTATTGTGCTGGGCAGCACCGTTGTCATTGAAAATGTATTTGCTTGGCCAGGACTCGGCAGGCTTAGTGTGAAGTCCATTTTAAGTAGAGATTTTCCGATTATTCAGGCTTATGTGCTTATTTTGGCTGTCACGTTTGTCCTGTTCAACACACTTTCCGACATTATCAATGCTGCGATGAATCCAAGGTTAAGAAAGGAATTCTGATGCGAATACTGAAAAATCTGAGCAGAGATAAGCTTGCAATGACCTCGTTGTGCATCATCTTGGCTACGATTATTGTGGGCATCTTTGCCCCTTTCATCGCACCACATGATCCTGGAGCCGTCAACATGAAGCTTCGTTATGCTTCTTCCTCCTGGACTTATCTGTTAGGCAATGATCACCTGGGCAGATGTGTGTTATCCAGGCTCATTTATGGCATTCGTCCCAGTGTGTTATGGGTGCTCGTTGCCTTGGCGTTATCCGTGCTGATCGGAGCCATTGTCGGCTTTGTAGCCGGTTATTTCAAGGGCAGAGTGGATGCGTGGATTATGCGAATCTGTGACATTATGCTGTCTTTCCCCGGTTATGTGATGACACTGGCTGTGGTGGGTATTTTGGGAGCCGGTCTGGAAAATATATTGATTGCCTTTGTATGGATGAAATGGGCCTGGTTTGCCCGCGTCATTCGAACCTCTGTCATGCAGTTCACTGACATGGATTATGTGAAATTCGCCAAAGCTTCTGGCATACCTAACCTGAAAATCATCACCAGGCATATTGTGCCAGTTACCTTTGCGGATATTGCGGTCATCGCTAGTGGCGCGATGTGCTCCATGATGTTGCAAGTCTCGGGATTATCCTTCCTAGGGCTAGGTATTCAGGCGCCTCATGCAGAGTGGGGGATGATGCTTAATGAAGCGAGAGAAGTTATGTTCTCTAGACCCGAATTAATGTTGGCACCTGGGCTGGCGATTGTCATCGTTGTGTCGGCATTTAATTTTTTATCGGATGCACTTCAGGTTGCTCTAGATCCGAAACTGATGACTTCACAGGGCAAGTCCGTCCAACCTCACGAAAGCGAGGTGAGAAAGACAGCTTATGAATATAGTCGAGGTTAAACATCTGAAAGTATGGGACACCAATACAGGCAAAATTATTATTCATGACAGTTCATTCAAAGTCAGGCAGGGAAGCTGCATGGCGATTGTCGGCGAAAGTGGTAGCGGTAAATCGGTCACATGTAGGGCGCTGATGCGGCTAAACAAGCCGTGGATCCGTCAATCTGGAACGATGCTGTTTCAGGGTGAGGATCTAAACGTGTTGACAGAACAAGAGATGCGGCGCAAGAGAGGCAAGCAGCTATGTATGATTTTGCAAAATGGTATGAGTGCATTCGACCCTTCCTGTGTGATTGGCGTCCATATTCGGGAGACATTACAGCAGCATCTTGATTGGAATGCCCGTGAGATCGAGCGCCGAATCTGCAATGCGATGGAAAGTGTCATGCTGAAGAACCCTCGTGAGATCCTGAATCAGTATCCGTATCAGTTGTCTGGCGGGATGCTGCAGCGAATCATGATTGCACTGGCACTGGTGCTCGAACCAGCTCTCATTATTGCGGACGAGCCAACCACGGCACTGGATACGATCTCCCAATACGAGGTGGTGGAACAATTAATTCAATTGCGTGAACACATCGGCTGTTCCATGATATTTATCTCCCATGACCTAGGTGTGGTTAAGAAAATTGCGGATGATGTGATGGTCATGAAGGATGGAATGATCGTGGAGCGGGGTAGCATGCAATCTGTATTAACGGAACCCGCGCATGCCTATACGCAGTATCTGGTATCTACCCGGTTGGAGCTGAGCAATCATTTCAAGACATTGATGCAGGAGGGCTCATAGATGCTGAAGGTGGATGGAGTTGGCAAATCATATAACCAAGGTGGGCTGTTCTCAAAACAACGCCAGCAGATTCTGAGCAACGTTACCTTTGAGTGCAAGCAGGGCGAATGTCTGGGCATTATCGGTGAGAGTGGAAGTGGCAAGTCTACCTTGGGACGATTGATTCTGGGCATTGAAAGACCGGATCGTGGCCTGATCCAGTTTGAAGGAAGGAATGTGTGTGATCGGCGCGTCCGGATCGGCAATATCAGCGCTGTGTTTCAGAATTATACGTCCTCCATGAATCCGTTTCTTACGGTAGAGGATGCCATTATGGAGCCGATGCAAGCGCTGAAGAAGAGTGGGCAGGATATAGCAGGAAAGGTAGATCTGTTGTTGACTCAGGTTGGATTAGACGCCACTTACCGTTCCAAATATCCACATGAGCTATCCGGCGGAGAGGCACAGCGCGTCTGTATCGCCAGAGCGATCTCTACATCTCCAAGATGCATTGTATTGGATGAAGCGATCAGTTCGCTGGATGTGTCGGTTCAGATTCAGGTGCTTCAACTACTGAAGGAACTGAAAGACATCTATAAGATGAGTTATGTCTTCATTACTCACGATATTCAGGCGGCCGCCTATATCTGTGACCGGGTGATTATTTTCAGGGCAGGCCAGATCGAAGAGATCATTCGTACCGAGCGATTAAAAGATGTCCAGTCGGATTATGCGAAGAAATTATTGAAACATCTTATTACATTTTAGGGGGTTATCCCGTTGTGAGCGGAGCAATGTCGTGGCCTTTTTTGCGTTTGTACATATTGGTGCTTCTCTATTTCAGTGCCAATGCCATTCTTAATGTGATCATCCCCCTACAGGGAGAATTCCTTGGAGCCAGCAGCACGACCATTGGGTTAATCATGGGTGCGTACATGTTTACGACGATGTTTTTTAGACCATGGGCGGGGAAGATTATTCAAAAGCATGGGCCAATCAAAATTTTACGTCTTATTCTGATTATTAACGGATTGGCCCTCGTTTTATATACGTTTACGGGTCTAGGTGGATATCTATTAGCCCGGATTTTGCAGGGGGTATCCACGGCGTTCTTTAGCATGGCTCTACAGATTGGCATTATCGATGCACTCCCGGAAAAAGATCGATCACAGGGCATATCGTATTATTCGTTATTTAGTTACATCCCGGGCATTGTGGGGCCAGTGCTCGCATTAGGGATTTGGCAGGCTGGCGGTATGGATTATTTCACGGTTGTGTTAATCGGAATTGCCATCTGTACGGGCGTCTTCGGTTATACCGCCAAAATAGAAAAGAATAAAGATCAGCCTGAAGGGAATGCACCGGATCAGTCTGTCAGTATGTGGGAGTCCTTTGGACAGTTGGTGAAGAATTCACACTTGTTTCGCTGCAGTGTACTCATGCTCAGTGCATCGGTTGTATTTGGGGCGGTCACAACGTTTATTCCGCTGTATGCGAGTCAGATTCCAAGCGGTAATGCCGGCATCTATCTCATGCTTCAAGCGGGGACGGTGGTGCTGGCACGAATTGTACTTAGGAAACGGATTCCTTCGGACGGACGATGGCATGCGCCATTTATTATGGGCACGATGTTTCTGCTCGCTTTAGCTGCGCTTTGCGTAAGTTTGTCGACCACAGGAGGGATTTTTCTCTTCTATGTCGGTGCGATTTTGATGGGCATTGCTCAAGCGATTCTGTATCCGACGTTAACGACCTATCTGTCATTTGTATTACCTCAGCTGAACCGCAATGTCTTGATTGGCTTGTTTATTGCGACAGCAGATTTGGGTATTTCTCTCGGCGGTGTGATCATGGGGCCACTGGCTGACTTATTTTCCTATTCAATGATGTACATGATCTGTGCTATTCTGGGAGCGGTGATGATCGTTTTTGCCTATGAACGGCGTAATGCGGTCACAGGTACATCTGTGAGCTGACTTCCAGAGAAAGTAGGTACGATGCTTTGAAGGATTCTGAAACGGTGACATCCCATGAAAAATTAAACCCGGCATCCTTATCTTTCTTTCGGTTTTATATGCTGGCCTTTTTATTTTTTGCAGCCAATGCTGCGCTGACGATTATTCTACCTTTGCGGAGCGAGGCAGCAGGGTTGAATCAGGCAGAGATTGGCCTCATGATGGGGGCATACATGTTCACGTGTATGCTCTTAAGACCTTTTGCAGCCCAACTATTGGGTAAGTATGGGCCGCTTCGTGTCATGAAGGGGTTACTGCTTCTGCATGCGGGAACGCTGCTGCTATTTGTTGTGTTTGGTGTGGAGGCATATCTGTGGCTGCGGGCATTGCAGGGTGTAGCAACAGCGTTTTTCTCAATGACGATGCAAGCGGGGATTGTGGAAAAGCTTGAGGATAAAGACCGTGCACAAGGTTTGTCCATGTACACGCTATTTACGATGGTTCCCACGCTGGTTATTCCGATCCTTGCCATTCAGATCTGGGAGAATGCCAATGACCTGTGGTTCACTGTGCTGATCTTGGGGCTCGCGGTACTTCCCTTATTGATTGGTTACTCTGTGGATCTGCCCCAAAGTACAGTACAGAACAAATCATACACTTTGGGCGATATGCTACGTTCATTCAGCGGCATCTGGCGTAGTACACCCCTGTTAATTAGCAGTATCGTGATGCTCTTTGCTTCGTGTGTGTTTGGAGCAACGGCGACGTTTCTTCCCTTGTATATGGTGTCCACCGGGGCAGCGAGTGCTGGGCTATTTCTAACGATTCAAGGCTTGGTAGTTATTCTGTGCCGGTTCATCCTGCGCAAAAAAATACCGTCGGACGGGAGCTGGAGTACCTGGCTGATGGCAGGATTACTGCTAAGTGCAGCACTGGGAACGCAGCTACTCAGCCTGCTGGAGACGATCGGACCATTCGTATATCTCTCGGCAGTGTTTAGCGGTTTTGCCGTAGCTTTGCTATATCCAACACTGACGACTTATCTCTCCTTCGTGCTGCCTGCAGATTCAAGGTATGTACTCATGGGCATCTTCATGTCCTCGTACGATCTGGGCTTCTCTCTCGGCGGACTCGCCATGGGCATCATTGTGCAAGTGAGCTCGTATTCGGTGATGTTTATGATCTGTACACTGCTCTCCGTGGTGGCCTTGGTTCTGGTCGTACTATTCCGTCAGCGAATGGAAGCGGGCAATAGCGACAGGTCTGTGGTGGCGAACTGAACAGCAGAGTGAGTATGTGATTGTTTATATTTTGTAGTGAAGGCTTATGAACTGAAATTTCCTCGATCTATCATCAGGGTAGAAACCGCAGGAGAACAGGGCATAAGCCTTTTTTTGCCTTCAAGATTAAGGTCATGTTGTGAAAAATAATTTGACAACAGCGACGAACAGGATTATAGTCTTTCTTGTTAATCGTAATAATTACTATTAAGGTTCATCTGGATGAACTGTACCTATAAGGAGTAGATACACATGACACAAAAGCAAGTGCCGGTAACTGTACTCAGCGGTTACCTCGGTTCAGGTAAAACAACGGTGCTGAATCATGTCCTACACAATCGGCAAGGCTTGAAGGTTGCCGTGATTGTCAACGACATGAGTGAAGTCAACATTGATGCCGCATTAGTTCGAGGCGAAGCAACACTCTCGCGGACGGAAGAGAAGCTGGTGGAGCTATCTAACGGCTGTATCTGCTGCACCTTGCGGGATGATCTGATGCAGGAGATTGAGAAGCTGGTGCACGAAGGCAGGTTCGATTACATTCTGATTGAATCGACAGGTATTAGTGAACCCGTTCCGGTTGCGCAGACCTTTACATACGCCGATGAAGAATCGGGTATTGATCTGACCCGTCTAGCTAAACTGGATTGCTTAGTTACCGTGGTCGATGCTAATCGGTTTTGGCATGATTTTGCCTCAGGACAGAGTCTTCTGGATCGGAATCAGGCTACCGGGGATGACGATACACGGGATGTCGTGGATCTGTTGATCGACCAGATTGAGACATGCGACGTGTTGCTGCTGAACAAATGTGATCTGGTCGATGAGGTGGAGTTGAATAAACTTGAAGGTATCATTCGCAAGCTTCAGCCTCATGCCAAAATCATCCGTACAGTGAATGGTCAAGTGAACCCGTCCGAAATTCTGAACACAGGCCGCTTCGACTTCGAACAAGTGAGTATGTCTGCCGGATGGATTCAGGAACTGGAGAAAGAAACACATACTCCCGAGACAGAGGAATATGGCATAGGCTCCTTCGTGTATCGCCGCAGAAAACCATTCCATCCTTCCCGTCTGGCGGAATTTATGAGTTATTGGCCAGAAGAAGTTGTACGTGCAAAAGGATTGGTCTGGCTCGCAGCTGAAGGAGATGTGGCAGCCAGTCTTAGCCAAGCAGGGCCATCGATTCAGTTTGGGCCTGCGGGACACTGGGTAGCGGCGTTGCCGGAAGCGGAGCGGGAAGAAATATGGCAGAGTGAGCCTGAGGTTCGAGCGAAGTGGGATGCCCAGTGGGGGGATCGCCAGACCGAGCTAGTTATGATCGGGATTGAGATGGACCCCGCCATCATAGAGGAAGAACTGGATCAGTGCTTACTCAGTGATGATGAGATGCAATCCAATTGGGCTGGGTTTGACAATCCACTGCCGTGGCCTGTAGACGCAGTCGTTTAAGAGACATATACCAGAACGATAAGGAGATGTAAATATGGCCAAAAAATCTAAAGTTGTTCGTGAGAAAAAACGACAAGCAATTGTGGCTCGCTATGCAGAGCTGCGCCGTGAGCTCAAAGAAAAAGGAGACTACGAAGCGTTGCAGAAACTACCACGCAATGCCTCTCCTACTCGATTGAAAAATCGCTGTGAGGTTACAGGTCGTCCAAGAGGATACCTACGCAAATTCAAAGTATCACGGATTGTCTTCCGTGAGCTGGCTCACAAAGGACAGATTCCAGGCGTGACGAAGTCAAGCTGGTAACGGATACTCATGTGTATTAACTGGTAACGAATACCCATGTGTGTTAAATAGCGTGTTCAGAAGTCCGGTTGTCTGTACCAAGATTAGATAGGGAGGTCACATCATGCTAGACTCCTTTACCGTTTGGCGAATTGAGTCTGTGCTGAACGGGTATATCCACGAGAAAGTACCTGCACCGCTGCGAACCATGGTGAAGTTGACCTATCGTGTGCATCAGAACGAGCTGATTCTGACCGAGGAAAGACCAGCCGAGGAGCGTTACCGATGGGACAAGCTGGATATTGCCAGATTCGAGTGGGATGAACATCGCTGGAAGGTATTCGCCAAAGATGAACATGATCGCTGGAATACGGTGGATGCAATAGAACCTTGCCAGCATTTCGAAGATTTACTTGAACAGGTGGAACGAGATGAAGCAGGTGTATTTTGGCGCTGATGCTTAGAACGGACAAATGCCGCTGCATGGATTGCAGCGGCATTTTAATTTTAATTATTTATATCACAAGCGAGATATGAACATCACGCACAGTTTAGTTAAGTTGTACATGATCATGCTACATGATCATGTAGCATTACGCCCAGTCTAGATACTACACTTCGTATAAAATTTCCCCTGTACGTGAAACATCATAACCCTCAAACGTTTGCAGCTCCTGTCTGAATTCTGAGGATTGCAGGATGCGTAGCACCGAGTCTACCCACGCTTCATTTCCTTGTTTTCTAAGCATAACTAGATCGTATTGCTCCTGCACAAGGGGGATAAAATCAACCTGGCCAATGAGCCGAACCGCCTTCTCAATACCCACGCCTATATCAGCTTCACCTGTGCTGACTTTCGCGGCGACGCCCATATGACTGGTTTCCTCTATATCGTATCCTGTCAATTGGGAGGGAGAGATACCGTGGAGCCGAAGCTGTTCATCTAGCAAAACCCTTGCGCCTGAACCCTTCTCGCGATTAGCCAATCGGAGACCAGGCTGGTTCAGGTCACTCCAATCCTTGAGGCCACGTGGATTACCCCGCGGCACATAGAGTCCAGCTGGGCGTGACAGAAGGTTCACCACCACGTAAGACCAGCCAATCAAAATTTTGCGAATATACGGCAAGTTGTATTCTCCTGTATCTCCATCAAGTAAGTGAGTGCTGACAAGATCAGACTCGCCCCGATACATCGAGATTAATCCGTCCAGACTACCCATGAATGAGCGGAGTGGACGGATATTCTGCGTTTGTTTCTCCATATGGCGCATGAGAATATCTAGACTGACATCCTGACCTGTAATGACGAGGTGGCGGGCGGACAGGTGGTTCTGCTGAGCGTTTACAGGAGGATACGCAGTTACAGTAGATGAAGAACTGGGTGCGTGCACCGGATGTAGGGTCGAGTCCATGTTTATTGAATCCTTACCCTTTTCGCTAGAATCTTGAGAACGAGCAGCTGAATCCGCGGAAGCAGTTCGATTCACGCCGGATTGGAGCTGTTTGGAGCGATGCTTGTATGCCTCCAGATCGGTGGCGTCAACTCTCATCTGTTTACCTACACGGTAAGCAACGAGGTCACCTTTTTTGATCAGGTCATAGACCGTAAGTTTGGATATTTTGAGTAGCTTCGATATTTCTTCGGTTGTATAGGATTGCTCCTCCGTCATTAGTGAAGATCCTCCTTCAAGGTATATAAAAATGAATTAAAACATAGGACACTCGCCACTTCGATGGCAGAGCTTTATGAAGTCATTTTAGATAGAGAAATGTACAGATGTACGAAGAGAAATTAATTCATCTTCATCTAAGGTATCGAATCATTCTTCTTCATTGATATCTCTTGTACTATACCATTAATTGAGGGGAACCATAAACCAGAGAGCGTGCAATCATCCGATCTAAACGTCATTAAAAATAGAATGTGATCTATGTCACCTTTCCATTTTATTCGTCTTGTGTATAATTAATTATAGTTAATTATAACTAATTATAACGAAACATAACATTGGGGGAGAACGAATGAGAAAGAGAATCGGATATGTACTAGGAAGTATGTCACTTGGACTAGCTCTTGTGTTGAGCGGATGCGGAGCAAGCACAGATACCCCGGATACATCCTCTGCAACGGATTCGACAGCTTCTAATACAGCAACATCAGGAGAGAGCAGTGCAACAGAGAATGTGGATCCTCAGGAAACGGTGGATCTGACTATCTCGGCTGCTGCAAGTCTGACAGATGCGATGAAAGAAATTGAGACCAACTTTGAAGCGGCTAACCCTAACATTAACCTTAACTTTAACTTCGGTGCTTCGGGCGCATTACAGCAACAGATCGAGCAAGGGGCACCATCTGATATTTTTGTCTCCGCTGCAAGCAAAAACATGAATGCTCTTGTGGAAGAGAATTTGATCGCTGAAGCAGATCAGCAAAATTTACTTCAAAACTCATTGGTGGCTGTTGTCTCTGCTGATCGTGCGGATGAAGTAAGCACTGAGAGTGATCTTACCTCAGATACGATTAAAACCATTGCGATCGGTATCCCAGAAAGTGTACCTGCGGGAACATATGCGAAGGAAGCATTAACCAATGCGAAGCTATGGGATCAACTGGAGAGCAAGCTTGTACAGGGCAAGGATGTAAGACAGGTATTACAGTATGTGGAGACAGGAAATGCAGATGCTGGCTTTGTATATAAAACAGATGCGTTGACCTCCGATCAGGTTAAAATTGCGTTTGAAGTAGATAAAACTAGCTATACACCAGCCAATTATCCAGTAGGGATCATTGAAGGAACGAAGCACCGGACAGAAGCGGAACAATTCTATACGTATTTGCAATCACCTGAGGTACTGGACGTGTTCGCCAAATACGGGTTCTCCATTCCGGAATGAATGTTAACGCCATAGATTGGTCCGTATTTTGGTCACCGGTTCGACTATCCCTTCAGGTCGCACTTCTATCCAGTGTTATTGCTGCCGTGCTGGGGATTGCTGTAGCCTGGAAGATGTCGCGAGCGTCGTTTCGGGGGAAAATATTTCTAGAAACGTTCTTTATGCTTCCGCTTGTGTTACCTCCAACGGTCGTTGGATTCCTGCTGCTTGTGCTGTTAGGACGTAAAAGTCTGCTTGGTCAATGGATTGAAGCCATCTTCTCCGCACCAGTGATCTTTTCTTGGTGGGCTGCGGTAATCGCCGCTGTTGTGGTGGCTTTTCCGCTGGTCTACCAAACGATGAAATCAGGATTCTCTGGAATAGATCGGGATCTGGAAGCCGCAGGTCGATCCATTGGTGCGAATGAATGGCAAGTATTCTGGTACATTTCCCTGCCGTTGGCTGGCAGAGCATTGATGACCGCATTTATACTGGGTTTCGCTCGAGCTCTCGGTGAATTCGGCGCTACATTGATGATTGCAGGTAATATTCCAGGCAAAACGCAAACGGTGCCTACGGCAATCTATGTTGCAGTGGATTCCGGGAACCAGACGATGGCTTGGGCTTGGACATGTACGATTGTCGTGATTTCATTTATTATGCTGTTTCTGACCAGACAATCACGAAGCAATAATGATTGATCAATGGACACTAGTGGATGAAAGTAAGAAAACCCGCTTAAGGAAAGCTTCTTCCTTTAAGCGGGTTTTTGAGTTATATCCGTATACGGATATTAGATTATGAGAATAAAACCTAATAGCTAGCCTGTTTGTACAGATTGGGCATGATAACGTTTGGGATCTAACACTTTGATCATAAATACAATTTCTTCTGAAGCATCCGGAGTCTGCACGACTTGGGTATGGAACGGAGTGTAGCCTTTACGTTCATACATTGGAGCCAGCCAAGGATGCCGAGTTGCCGTTGCCAAATAAACAGCGGGTTCATCCAGTTTGTTCAGAATGACCTCTTTTTCAACCCAGTCCAGCAACCTCGAACCATACCCTTTCCCTTTATGGTTAGGACTCACAGCGAACCACCGAATAAAGGGATAGGAGCTGATGGCCTGCCGCCTCACATCTTGTGCACGATCTAAGGTTACAGTAGCAATGATCTGCCCATCTTCCTCAAGTAGATAACACTCATGCTGAGTTACGTTATTCTGAATAACGTCCAATGTGGCATGTCCTGCAGGAAAAGGAATATTTAGCGCACGAATGGTCTCGTATGCATCCAAAGTAACGGCAAGCAGCGATTCAGCGTCTTCCAGTGTGGCTAGGCGATAATGTTCTGTCATCGGTAACCTTCCCTTCATGATTGAATAACAACTATTCCAACCCGATAAGTGCACATTATAGATTAGGTGTCATTTTATCATGAAACGGTTTTCGAGTGTGGAAAACTCCAATCCATTCTGTCTATAAGCCAATTGAAAGCTTCTATATGTGGAAAAAATAAAAAAAACCAAATTTAGCGCTTTCACCTCTCGCCTAAATGGGGGTCTATCCTGTAAAATAGAAGTAACTGATTCCAGCCCAGCACTGAAATAAGGAGAGACGACGAATGAATACGAAACCTGATTGCGGCGTATCGTTGCAAATTGACGACTATCTGGATCTTTTGCATTTTGCCATCCAAATTCAGGATCAAGAGTGGCAGCAGTCCCTGATCCACCAGCTCAAAGTATTTCAGCCGGCGGGGGAGCAGCAACAACAACGATCACCTGAAGAAGAGCTTTGGACAAGGCTGGATCATATTAACAGCAAGTTAACAGGGCTATGTAACCAATTGCATGCTGCACATTCGAAGGACGAACGTGAGAAATTTGAAGCACGCATCGGTCTACTTCAAGTACAACGTGTAGAAGTGGCACGCAAAATTAAGTGGGCAAGCCGTAGAACATAGATAAGCAATATGAATCAAAGTCTTCGTTGGAGTTTGGATAGAGACCAGATTAACGATGAATTCGACAAGAGAGATGAAGATTAGAAATGAAGCTATTCTCCCAAGTTCGTTTAAAGGGAAGAATGGCTTTTTTTCTATTGAACAAAAAAGAGATGCAATGAAATATAAAGAAGTTCTATAACGTTATCAGGATGTCCTATTAACCTGCTTATTGCCTATTCAGGACGCACGATGATATTCTTTGTTCAATCCAATTCCGACTATACAAGTAAGAATGGTTAGTTAAATGGATTGGGAATGGAAGCACACATCATATTAGCTGTGAAAACAGCCTGTGGAGGAGATTGGGAATGGTTAATAAACGGGGGATTCAGAAATTCCGAACAGCACTGCTGTTCATTACGATGCTTGCGGTATTGGCTGGATGCAGCACAGGCACTGCCGGGAATGATTCCGAATCTGCTTCAGCAGCAGGCGACACCAACGTGAAAAAGATCATTGTAGGAACAGGCACGCAGTTCCCGAACGTCTGCTTCATTGATGAAAATGGTAAATTAACAGGGTACGATGTGGAGCTGATCCGCGAGATTGATAAACGTTTACCTGAATATGAATTCGAATTTAGCACAATGGATTTCAAGAACCTATTGCTTAGCTTAGAAACGAAAAAAATCGACCTTATCGCTCATCAGATGGAAGTTAATGAAGAAAGACAAGCGAAGTTCTTATTTAATGATGAAGCCTATAATATTTTCCCTAATAAAATTGTTGTAAGCCAGAAAAATGAAGAAGTTAAATCGATCGATGACCTCAAAGGTAAAAAATTGATCGTTGGTGCCACAAGTAATGCGGCTGTACTGGCTGAGAAATGGAATGCTGCAAATGGCAGTCCCATTGATATTGTCTATTCTGGAGCAGGTGAGGATACCATTACCCAGATCAAGACAGGACGGGTAGATGCAACGATCAGCACACAGTTTGCCATTGATTATCAGAATAAAGCGGTGGATGCTCAGTTGAAGACGGTAGGAGACCCACTGTCCAACTCCAAAGTATACTTCATCTTGAACAAGGATGAGGAAGAGCTCAAAGCCAAAGTGGATGAAGCGCTCAAATCAATCAAGGAAGATGGAACATTAGCCAAACTGAGCACAGAGTGGCTGGGCGCTGACTATACAGTCGAAGAGTAGTCTGAGAAAGGTGTGCAGGCGGTAATGGGAAAAGCATTCGATCTATCATTGGTTCTGGATTTTGTCCCGGAACTGCTACGATATTTGCATATAACATTGATTGTGCTGGGTGGTTCTATTGTATTGGGGTTGGTTGGGGGCGTATTGCTCGCTGTTCCAAGGTTATACCGGATTCCAGTATTAAGCCAGGTAGCCACCCTGTACATTTCGTTCATGCGGGGCACACCGATCCTGATTAAGCTGTTTCTGGTGTATTATGGTCTGCCTGAGTTGCTCAAACCGATCGGTATCGACCTATCAAGAACCGATCCCCTACTGTTTGTTATCGTCACGTACGCCTTGAGTGATGCAGCATCCTTTGCCGAAATCTTCCGGGGTGCTGTGAAAAGTGTGGATAAAGGGCAGACCGAAGCTGCATATGCAGCGGGGATGACGTCCTTTCAGTCTTTTCGCCGTATCGTTGTACCTCAGGCGCTCATTGTTGCTTTTCCGAATATGGCCAATACGTTGATTGGTTCATTGAAGGATACGTCGCTGGCGTTTTCCATCGGTGTGATGGATATGGTCGGCAGGGGGCAGACGTTAATCTCTGCTACCTCCCATGCCCTTGAGGTGTACATCAGTTTATCCATCGTGTATTACGTTATTGTCATTGTACTTGAAAAAGGCTTCGCTCAGGCTGAGCGTAGATTACAGCGCCATGAACGCAAGAGCGTTGTACACAAACCGGTAGTTCGAGCGGAACGCCTGAAACGAATAGCGGGGTGAGCAGATGTCTATTGACCTTCATTTTATTTACACATCCTTTTTCCAAATTCTAAAGGCATTGCCACTTACACTTGTCATTACGGTTGTTCCGTTGATTGCAGGCTTCGGGATTGGTCTGGCTACAGCCCTGATTCGCATTTATCGAGTACCTTGGATTCATCGCATTGCTGCATTTTACGTCTCATTTCTGCGTGGAACGCCAATGCTGATGCACCTGTTCCTCATCTATTATGGGATTCCGATGATTATTGATAAATTGGCTGAACGTTACCAATGGGCATTTCAATCGTCATCGATCCCGATCCTTGTATTTGTACTGATTGCTTTCTCGCTGACCGCTGGGGCGTATATGTCTGAAATTATTCGTTCTGGTATTCTGGCTGTAGACCCAGGACAGATGGAAGCTGCACATGCTGTAGGCATGAGTACTTTCCAGGCACTGAGACGCATTATTATTCCCCAGGCGATTGGAGCAGTGTTGCCGAATCTATGTAGTATGTTTGTTGGGTTCCTGCATGGGTCTACCCTTGCTTTTACCGTCTCTCAGATGGATATTCTCGGCAAAGCGGACGTTGTGGCATCGGTTAGCTTGAAATTTCTGGAGGCCTTCATTGCCGCAGCATTGATCTATTGGGGGCTGACCATCATTGCGGAGCGCATCACCGCTCTGCTTGAACGTCGGGTTGCCGTGTACAGCAAAGGAGGCGTATCATGATTTCACTCACGAATATACACAAGACGTTTGGTAAACAGGAAGTATTAAAGGGCATTGATCTGACCGTCGAGCAGGGGGATGTTGTAGCCATTCTGGGCCCTAGTGGATCAGGCAAAACGACATTGCTGCGCTGTGTCAATTTTCTAGAGCGAGCGGATGAGGGTAAGGTTCAGATCAGTGGATTGGCTGTGGATTGTGAGCATGCACGCAAACATGATATTGTGCAGCTTCGGCGCAAGACGGCAATGGTTTTCCAGCATTATAATCTGTTCAAACACAAAACTGTGCTCGATAATGTGACGGAAGGGCTGATTGTAGCTCAAAAAATTCCCAAAGCTGATGCCAAGGCACGTGCATTACGTGTATTGGAACAAGTTGGACTTGCTGCCAAGGTGAATGAATATCCGAGCATGCTGTCCGGTGGACAGCAGCAACGCGTAGGCATTGCGCGTGCTCTTGCATTGAATCCAGAGGTCATTCTATTTGATGAACCGACCTCGGCACTTGATCCCGAATTGGTGGGTGAGGTGCTCTCTGTTATACGCTCCATCGCCCAGCAGGGGATTACGATGGTTGTTGTCACCCATGAGATGGGCTTTGCTCGCGAAGTGGCGAATCGCGTCATATTTATGGATGGAGGCGTGATCGTCGAAGAAGGCACGCCAGAAGATATTTTTGTGCGACCTAAGCAGGAACGAACGAGACAATTCCTCAGCCGATATTCCTCTGATTGGAGTTATGTCATCTGATGATATAGGCGCAAGCTGGAGTAACTGACACTCCCGGCCCGGCATATGCTGTAGCAGGCAAATGCTGATAGGCCGGGTTTTTGTATGGGTTGAAGCAGGCCGTGACGGCAAGGAGGAGGAGTATGCAGAGCAAAGTCGATGAAATACTCACACATATTGCACATTCTCATCAGCAGCTTGCGCGCGTATTAGATGCTAAACGTCAGGTTGCTGTGCGCATGTCTGAAATTATTAATCATTTGCCCGATATGGAACCAGAGCTTGATGGTGTGGAAGGCATGCTGGACAGTTCAGGACAGATCAACAAAAGCATTATCTCTTACTTGGGAGGTCTTGCAGATCTAGAGGAAGCTGTGGCGGAAACGCTGAGTCAGGTCATGCGGGAGATCGCAGGCCAAGAAGAAGAATAAGCCCGGAAGGCGGGTGAACGAACATGAGTAGAGAGCAAAGCCTTGTTCTCATGCTGGATGCTGCAGCCAAAATGCAATGGAACATCGCGCTGATTTTGGAAGCGAAGGCTATCGAAGCAGAGAAAGTGCGAAATTGGACACTCAATCATCTGAATGGGGAGACATTTATGACCCATGGCGATCAGGTTGCAGAGCCGCTGAAGATGCATGAGCAATTGGTTGAAATGCTGGAAGGGCTAACTCGCATGGAAACGGGACTCTGTAACAACTTAAAAGCTGTCATGATACAGGATGAGGGTGGAGACAGCGGCGGTATGGACGGTGGCATGTTTGGCGGTATGGATCTAGGGGATCTCGGAAAATGAGTCTGTTGCGACGTGAGCAGGAGGCGAAACTGGCCCTTATTGAATCGATTGCGCACAGTCAGCAGGCGCTGGCTCGTATTCTGGATAGCGTCGCCAGCGTATCTGCTCATTCAGAGGTATCTGCCCGTAATCTTGCCGAGAACATCCGTCTATTAAGTCGCTATCAAGAAGAAATGTCTCGCATGGTGACAGGAATTCGATTAGCTCGTATTCAGTATGGCGAGCCGGGATTACCTTGGCTCAAACACCCAGACTATGCGATCCGCATCGTTCGGGATTTACAGGAGGAATGATGATATGTTGAAGAAGAAAAAAGCAGGATTGAGAACGAAACGTGCACTCGTGGCTCGTGGAGCTCGTCTGCGCAGAATTCGTAAGCTTCGCGCCCTCAAAAGTAAACGTGTATTGCATAAACGCACCCTCAAAGGACGTAGTGCGTGGCCTAAAAAAAAGAAACGTGTGGTACGCCGGCATCGGAGTGTGAAACAAGTAGCACAGCCATTCGTCCCGGCTACCCCTACCGATCCAAACCCGGACAACGCGTACAGCCAAGGATACACCGAGGCGTACAACGAGGGATTCAACGCGGGTTTCGCCAAGGGATTCGAGGACGGTCATCAGATAGCTTACAAGGCACAATAACAGAGTCATCTTAACTGCGAAAACTGAACGTATTCCTCTACGTACCCTAATTAAATGCTGCGTATAGGATGCGGATACTGTTATCATGCATGCTCGACTTCCTAAGCAGAATACATGAACGAACTAAAAATAAAAGACGTTGGCCCGGGAGGAACTTTCTTCCCGGGCTATTTGCTTGGCCGCATAAGCGGACATGCCCGTACAGGCGGATGTGGAGGGCAAGCGCCAATTTTGCGCCTTGCAGGACACCCGTCCATGATGCATCTGACCCCGGGGCATATCCTTTAGAGGGAACACCAATCTCGGGGAGAAGCTAAAGAGTCATCTCCTGAAGGAAGACAGGGTGAAGAATGTGGCGAAGAAACGACACCGCACGCTCAGCGAAGCGGAGGTAGCATACCGCGGCGGATATGCAGAAGGCCGTCGATTCGGCGGTTGTCAGGCCATGTTGGAGCGCGTTCAACCGGTTGAGCCAGCGAAGCGTGATATGAAGGTGCTGTATATCCCACAGGGATTTGATGCCATTGATGGTGGCGTCATTGAAGCACTGCAGCAGTCTGTTCGGGAGTGTGTTGTCGGATCGGCGGCAACGATGCTGCAGCAAGCGAGCGAGCATCGACCTGATGTTGTGTTGGTTATGAATGGATTGCATGTATTTCCTCCAGATCATCTGGAGCAAGTGGATGGGATACGCGGACTTGGCATTCGAACAGCGATCTGGTTCGTAGATGACCCGTATTTTACCGAGGATACGGTTCATATCTGTCAGCATTATGATGTTGTGTTTACCCATGAGGAAGCTGCCATTCCCTTTTATCAAGCTCATGGAGCACGGAGTGTCATCTATTTGCCACTTGGGGTAAATCCGGGCATGTTTCAGCCAAGACGTACCGAACCACAGCATCAATACGACATTTGTTTTATTGGTACGGGATTCTGGAATCGAATTGCCTTGTTCGATGAACTCGCTCCATTTTTGGCTGACAAGAAAGTATTTATTGCAGGGAGTCAATGGAATCGACTGACTCGGTTGGATATTCTGGGTCGATTCATTCGTGAAGGCTGGCTCGATCCTGGAGCAACAGTGGACTATTACAACGGTGCCAAAATTGTTATCAATGTCCACCGCACGTGCAAGAACGGCGAGGATAATCGAAATACACATCATCTGGAAGGCCGGTCGATCAATCCACGCACTTACGAGATCAGTGCGTGTGGCACGATGCAGATTACGGATGCACGGAGTGACCTTTCAAGGTATTATCGGCCAGGTTATGACATTGAAACCTTCACGACAGCAGCCGAGCTTCAGCACAAAATTGGATATTACCTCCAGCACCATAAGGAACGGGAAGCGATCGCCTGGCGTGGGCTGCTCACAACATTGAACCAGCATACGTTTACCCACCGTATGGCACAATTGCTGGGACATCTGTAAATGCAGCCTCTATAAGAGGTTGTGGTACTGAAAACCAACCTTTTTGAACACGCAATCTAAGTGTTTATTCCAGAAGTTTGCTATGTAACGTTTGCAACGCATACGAGGAGAATTATTACGGTGAAGTCATTTTATATGAGAAGGAGTGGCGGTATGTCTATCAAACACAGAAAGAACAAGCAATTTCATGCGCCTGTGCTTAGTTTGGCAGATCAGGCTCGCAAGAATGGACAGCATGCCGGATACGATGCGGGGAAGGAAGAGGGATACCTGCGTGGTCGTGCCAACTATATTGTCAATTGTGCGCAGGAGCCGCTGCCATTTCGTCCAATTCATGTCCTGTACGTATCTTCAGGCAAAGGATTTCCCTATTCACCATTAGATGAAGCCATCATGGCTACACTCCAAAGCATGGTGTCTCAAGTCACATTAACCGACCCACGTCAGCCAGTGTCTGAGATTGCCCTGCAATCGCGCCCTGATCTGGTGCTTGTACTGGATGGAATGGATATTCCAATGGAGCATATTGATGCCATTCGTCAAGCAGGAATACCGACAGCGATCTGGCTTACCGATGATCCTTACTACACGGATATGACGCTTGAGTCTGTAAAACATTTTGATCATATATTCACACTGGAACTCAATTGCGTTGACCTTTACCGACAAAGCGGCTGTGCTTCTGTGCATTATCTGCCCTTTGCCGCATTCACGAATCATTACTTCCCCATCACGACACCTTCGCCATTACATCGCGAGGTTAGCTTTATTGGCTCGGCATATTGGAACCGAGTCTACTTCTTCAATCCAATCATGGCACAGCTGATGACACACCAAACGGTGTTTAACGGAATTTGGTGGGATCGTCTGCCTGACTACACGTCCTATGGCGAGAAAATCGAACTTGGCCGTTGGATGACTCCGCAGGAAACCAATGATGTATACAACGGCACCAAAATCGTAATTAACCTGCACCGTTCTCACGAGGATGATTCAGTGAACAACAACCATCTCAAAATTCCACCTGCCTCTCCGAATCCAAGAACCTTCGAGATTTCGGCATCCGCAACCCTACAGCTTACGGATGCACGTGACGATCTTGCTCGTTTCTACAAACCAGGTGTAGAGATCGAGACATATTCTTCTCCTCAGGAGTTGCTCGAAAAAGTAGAGTACTATCTCGCTCATGAGAAAGAGCGGCGTGAAATTGCTCTTCGAGGCTTGGAACGTACGCTCAAGGATCACACCTACGGCAAAAGAATCAATGAAATGCTGAGTATTATCTTTCCTTAACTTTATAGCCGGAAGGAGGTGTGCACAGAACCCGTATGCTCGCATACGGCGCTCCGTGCGGCTATGGCAACTAAACCTAAACTAATGTTGTTTTCCCATGTGTGTAATACCCGCAGTATTACCGGGGCGGAGAAGCTGTTACTGCATTTTATGAGGGAAATGGGTGCGATCTTCGATTGTATGCTGGTTGTCCCTCAGGAAGGGAAGCTTGCAGGGCTCGCACGGAGGTTCGATATTCCGGTGAAAGTCTGTTTTCTTCCCATGCTGCACGGTGTCTATACCCCATATCACGGCATTGCAAACGATGCAGAGCTGCTTCGTCAAAGCCCTGCTTATCAGGAGGCGCTCTCCCTATTAAGGGAGTCCGCGCCTGACCTGGTGCTGACCAATACGTGTGTGAATGTGATGCCTGCCGTCGCTGCCAAATCATTGCAGATTCCGGTCATCTGGAAAATCACCGAAATCATACAGTCCAATGACCACATCAATGAGGCTGTGCAGATGATTGGTCGGTATTCGGACTGGATCATTGGTATATCTGAAACAGCTGGAGCACCGTTTAAACAAGCGGGAATGGGCGACAAGCTAACCATCTTGCCTCCAACATGGGATCCGGGTTTACCTGATCCTGATCGCTGGCTGCATTTGCGTGAGCGGAAGCGGAAGGAACTGGGGATCAAGCCTTTCCAGAACTGTATTGGCTACATTTCTTCTTTTATTTATGATGCCAAGGGGCTGAAGCCCTTTGTTGAGATGGCGTTGCAATTGTGTGAAACTCATCCGCGTGCCCGATTTTGGATCATCGGTACGCCATCGGACAAAAAGTATTATGACGAATGCGTAACCCGGGTGAAAAAATCAGGCTATTATCGAAGATTTACCTTCACCACATTTGAAGAAAATGTATCGCTGGCCTATACAGCAATGGATATTGTAGTGATTCCAAGCATGGTTAAAGAAGGCTTTGGCATGACTGCCCTGGAGGGAATGTATTTCGCCAAGCCAGTTATCGCGTTTGCTCAGGGTGGTCTTTCCGAATTATTAGAAACGGTGGGAAGTGGAGAATTTCTGGCTCCGCCTGGAGATAGCAAAGCGCTAGCCGTCTTGGCAACCACACTACTAAATGATTCGGAACTTGCATCCGATGTCGGTTGGCGGAACCGGACAGAAGCGGAACGATTGTACGGCATCGCAACCTATAGGACTGAGATGCATACGATGGTGACACAGTGGCTCATTCGTTTTCCTGCATGGTTCCCCTACATTCAGCCGCCGAACGGACCGGTATACGCATGGGGAGAAGGAGAACTGCGCACTGTGCTCATGATGAGACCGGATGCAATTCAAGCATGTGTATTCCCACTTTCTGTGATCCATACCTTGCCGCTATCTTCACTGCCCCCACTGGCAATTGGATCTCATGAACCCATGCAGAAAGCTACGGAGCCTGGAGACTTAAGAACGAGAAAAAGGAAAACAGCCCGGAATCGCACAGGTCGCAGTCTACGACAGGCTCTAGATCACTCAAGAGTGCGGGATGCCTCCAAGCGTAGCAAAGGATCAGGCAAACGCAAAAGAAAAATCGGTCAGAAGAAGCATCTTTCGCACAAAAAATCATCGGCTGTTCGCAAACGTGGTCTTGCCAAGGCAAGGGGGAGCCGGGTTCGCCGTAGCATGTCGAATACACGATGAAGGCAGGGATTACGATGAAGATCATGACTGTGCTGGGCACGAGACCTGAGATTATTCGGCTCAGCCTGATCATTTCCAAGCTGGATCAGTACGCATCCAAGCACATTCTGGTGCACACAGGACAGAACTTCACGGAGAGTCTGAGTGGTCTTTTTTTCAAAGAGATGGGTCTGCGTGCTCCAGACTATGTGCTTCAGGATGAGGCGGCCTCTTTAGGTCGACAATTATCCTCCATGTTCTCTCAGATGGAAGACATCTTGCTGCAAGAGAAGCCAGATAAAGTGTTGCTGCTTGGTGACACCAATAGTGCGCTCTGTGCTGTGTTGGCAGAACGTATGGGGATTCCCGTCATTCATATGGAAGCAGGTAACCGCTGCTTTGATCTGGACGTACCAGAGGAGAAAAATCGTCGCGTCATTGATGCGATATCCACAATAAATATGCCTTATACCGAACAGAGCAAAAAACATCTGGTCAGTGAAGGCGTGCCCAGTCGGCGAATCGTACTGACAGGCAATCCGATTTACGAAGTGATGCTGCATTATAAAGCGCAGGTAGATGCCAGTAAAATTTTGAAAAAATTAAAGCTGAAGTCCGGACAATATTTTCTTGTTACAGCACACCGGGCTGAGAACGTAGATCATCCACCGCATTTATTGGAAATTATGAAGGGCTTGAATCATGTTGCTGAAACGTATGGCCTCCGGGTAATCTGTAGCATCCATCCACGAACTGCCATCCGGATTGCAGAGCATCTGCAGTTGGAGATGAATCCATTAGTGGAATTTCATGAGCCGTTCGGATTCTTTGACTTCGTGATGCTGGAACGTCATGCCCGCCTCGCACTTACGGATAGCGGTACTGTGCAAGAGGAGTGCTGCATTATGGGGGTTCCAACAGTAACGATGCGACGGACAACAGAACGTCCTGAGACGGTGGACTGTGGCAGTAATGTGGTGTCTGGGCTGGATGCTGCGCGCATTGCAGATTGTGTGAAGGTGATGACGGAGCTATCCAATGATTGGGAGTGCCCGCAAGGTTACAAGGCTACAGATGTATCCAGTAAAGTGGTCAAATTTCTGCTTGGAGGGAAAATGCATGTTTGAAAATAAGCGTATACTCGTGACTGGCGGTACTGGATCATGGGGTTATGAACTTGTAGCTCAACTGCTGCCTCAGCAACCCAAAGAAATTATTGTGTACTCACGCAATGAATCAAGCCAAGTGGCGATGAGCCGTGATTTCGAAGATCCTCGTCTGCATTTCCGCATCGGTGATATTCGTGACAAAGAAGCACTAACTGCGGCATGCCAGCAGGTGGACTATGTGTTTCACTTGGCTGCACTCAAGCATGTTCCGGTATGTGAGGATCAGCCGTATGAAGCGTTGAAGACCAATGTGATCGGTACCCAGAATGTGATTGAAGCGGCCATTGAGAACAAGGTGGAAAAGGTCATTTATATTTCAACCGACAAGGCAGCCAACCCATCGAATTTCTATGGAATGACAAAGGCCATCGGTGAAAAATTAATTGTTTATGCCAATCTGCTGCACAGCAACACACGCTTCGTCACGGTACGGGGAGGCAACGTGCTTGGCACCAATGGGAGCGTTGTCCACCTGTTCAAGAATCAGATCCGTCAAAAGGGCCAGGTATCGATTACCGATATGAACATGACACGTTTCTTCTTAACCCTGAAGGATGCGATCACTTTATTATTCAAGGCTTCGGTGGAAAGCGTGGGTGGCGAAATATTCGTTATGACGATGCCTACCTGCAAAATTGTGGATCTCGCTGAAGTATTGATTGAAGATTCAGGTGTTGAGAATGTTGGCATTGTAGAGCGTGGCACCCGCCCAGGCGAGAAGATTCATGAAATTCTGATGAGCGAGTTCGAAAGTATGACTACGGTTGTCTACGACGAGCAGTATTTAGTTATTCTGCCTACGCTCGTTATTCCAGGGCTCAAGGAGCATTACACCGACTGCCCTCCGGTCTCCTTCAGTAGTTTTAGTTCCGAACACCAATTGATGACCAAAGAGGAGATTCGTGAAATCCTCAAGCGCGGAGGATTCTTGTCATGAAGTTGCTGATACTTGGGGGAAACGGAATGGCCGGCCATGTGATGGTCGACTATTTCCGCCGTCAAGGTGTGCACAGTGTGTTTTATACCACTCGGGATGCTTCTGATCCTAATGGACTGTTACTGGATGTAAACGATAGTTTCATGGTGGATCGTTTGGTGGAAGCTGTGCACCCTGATGTAATTGTGAACGCTGTGGGTGTGTTGAACAGTTTCGCGGATGTAGACAAAATCAATGCTTATCATATTAATGGTTTTCTTCCACATCGTTTGCGCCGGGTCGCAGATACGATTGGTGCACGGCTCATCCATATCAGCACAGACTGTGTGTTCAGTGGAGACCGTGGAGGTTATACCGAGTCGGATGTTACGGATGGCACCTCTTCTTATGCGATCACGAAGGCATTGGGTGAAATTCAGGATTCAGGACATCTGACCATCCGAACATCTATTATTGGTCCCGAAATCCGGAAGGGCGGCATTGGTTTAATGAACTGGTTCATGTCCAGCACGGGGGAGGTTGGTGGATATACCCGTGTGTTATGGAACGGGGTTACAACCCTTGAGCTGGCGAAATGGGTAGATCATTATCTCGCTTCACCTGTCAGCGGATTGATCCATCTTGCCCATCCACATCCACTAAGCAAGCATGATCTGCTCGTATTATTTAAGCAGATCTGGAACAAGGAGGATGTCGTCATTGTCCCTGATGATCGTATGGTGCAGGATCGCACGCTTGTATCAACACGAGTGGATGTGAAGACAGACCTTCCAGAGTATTCTACAATGCTGAAGGAGCTGGCATTATGGATGGAGCAGAGCTAACAGGCAAGAAGGTGCTCATTACAGGTGCCTCAGGTTTTACCGGACGACATGCTGTAGCGTTTTTTCAAGCCGTTGGTGCAGAGGTCGCCGCAGTCGTTAGACGTGAGAATGTTTATGCGTTCACTAAGGGTACACATGTGCACGTCTGTGACCTGAATGACAAAGACCAAGTTCGCGAGTTAATTGACGAGGTGCAGCCTGATTATGTGCTGCATCTCGCAGGTAAAAATTCCGTGCCAGATTCATGGGCTGATCCGCTGCTTGTACTGGAGACGAATGTCATGGCGGTGCTGTATTTGCTGGATGCACTGCGCAGCTGTCCTGCTGCAAGAACGGTTATTGTAGGCTCACGATTAAAATACACACCAGAACCAGGTAAAGTCCCTCAGCCCCCGCATCCCTATAGCCTTAGTAAAGCTCTGGAGGAGATGGTGACCCTGTCGTGGATGTCTCTTTTTGGTCAGCAGATTATGATGGCTGAACCGGGCAATCTGATTGGTGCCGGACCTTCAACAGGAATCTGCTCACTGCTCGCACGTCATATTGTTGCCTGTGAGCAGGAGGGCAAGACGGAAGCTTTTCGCCTTTCAGGTCGGGAGAACACCCGTGATTTCCTTGATGTACGAGATGCTGTGAGAGCCTATGCTACATTGTTAGTTCACGGAACGACGGGTACGGTGTACCCTGTTGTCTCTGGTACGGAGCGTAGTCTGGATGAGATCGCGGATACGTTATTGTCGATGTCGAGTGCGAATGTACCTGTGCGCTGGGATGGAGCCACCTCAGGCCCAGACGGCGCTGGGGAAGAGGAACAATTGTCGCTGCTGCGCAAACTGGGTTGGCAGCCACTCATTCCGTTTGCACAATCCCTTCAGGATATTCTAAGTGATGTTCGTATCCGGCAAGGGAGGGGAACGGTTTGAATCCGAAGGTGTCCATAGTCATTCCGTTCTACAATTGTCCTTATGTACCTCAGGCCATTCAAAGCGCCTTGAATCAGACATATGCTGAGACCGAGATCATTGTTGTTGACGATGGCTCAACGCAATATGCCCATCTGTTGCAGCCGTATCTTCCTTATATTCATGTGCTTGGCAAAAGCAATGGAGGAACAGCGTCTGCGCTGAACCACGGTATACGCCATGCATCCGGGGAATATGTTGCCTGGCTCAGTTCAGATGATCTATTTTATCCAGACAAAATCCGGCAACAGGTTCAGTTTATGCTAGAGCAGCAAGCGTTGGTTTCTCATACTAATTTTCACTATATTAATGAGCATGCTGCTGTGACCAAATTGCTTGGCGGAGCAGAGCCGATGGCTCCTGTTGATTGGTTGCGCAGGTTCGTGAACGGTAATCCGGTAAATGGTTGTACAGTAATGATTCGTAAAGATCTGTTCGGAGCCGTAGGTCTCTTCGATGAATATTTGCCGTACACTCACGATCTGGATCTCTGGTTGCGGATTCTGCTGAACGGACATCACTTCCCGTATCTGAACGAGCCTCATACCGCTTATCGCTGGCATGAGGGTATGGGATCCATGAGACACGCTACAGTTATTGGGCAAGAAGCCTCCATGGTGTGGTCGAGATATCGTGATCCGCTGTTGCAGCGAATCGCGGGCATGGGGGGATAAAAGCTTGGAGAAAGTAGGGGGTATTAGGCGGATCTTTTAAGCCTGGTAGTCCCTTTTTTCTTGAGTTGACTTTGCAACGTGCTGAAGTTAGGTAGGTGTACCTTAGTTAACTTGAACTAAGGATTAGTGAGCCTTACCACGTGAACGCCGTAATAACCTTAAGGTGGAATTAGTCTATATTTCTCTAAGTGTTTTATTTAAATGGTGGGTTAGAAAAAACTTGTGTGATCTTATCCCTACAGATGTCCCATACGCATCGAAAAGCATTTCATATACTAGGGAACGAGGAGTTATATTTTAGATTTGCAACCAAGAGGAGGGAGAGCCGGATGGAGCCTAAGGTATCAATCGTCATTCCTTTTTACAACTGTGCATACATTGATCAGGCCATCTACAGTGCCGTTCATCAGACATATCCTCATATTGAAGTCATCGTTGTAGACGATGGTTCTACGCAGTTTGTCGAGCGGGTACAGCCGTTTATGGATCGGATTACTTATATTCGCAAAAAAAATGGTGGAACGGCTACCGCGCTGAATGAAGGCATTAAACATGCCACCGGTGATTATTTTGTATGGCTTAGCTCAGATGATGTGATGTTGCTGGATCGGGTAGAGAAGCAGCTGAAATTTATGCTGGAAGTGAAGGCATTGTTCTGTCATGGAGCCTATCACTACGTGAATGCAGACAATGAGTGGATGGATACCATCCGTCCTGAGGTGGGAAGCCGCTTGGAGGTGCTGCAGGTACTTCTGGAAGGTTGTCCAATTAACGGCTGTACTGTGATGCTGGAGATGGATGCTTTTCGCAAATTCGGTATGTTCGATACCGATTTTCGTTATACGCATGATTATGAGATGTGGTTGAGGCTGTTTCCGGTCTATGAGCTGTTCTATTTCAATGATCCGTTAGTGTCTTATCGGGTGCATGAAAAGATGGGTACGAAGCGTCATTTTGATGAACTAAAGGCAGAGATGGAACGGGTTCAGACAAAGCATCGCCCCACATTGCTTAACCTGCTTCAGGTAGGCGGGTATTGGCAATAAGGTAGGTCTGTGAGGTGCGAGAATCGTTATAGATAGTTATATGGAAATAAGAGTATTCAGCGTGTCGTATGGTTGACGGCGACAATGGAATACTCTTTTTTTAGCTGTTATTGACCTTTGGAGAGTCATGAACATAAGCAATGACATAGCAAAGGCTGCTGAGGTTTTTTATCAATTTGAATGGTTAAAAGCAGAGGTGTGTAACGGGTTTCGCTTGTAAAACGTGAATGGTAAACAAATAAAACCCCTCTTGGGCAAGAGGGGCAACTCAAGTCATTAATCATTCTGGTTTAATATCTCCATCGATACGGGGTCAGGTAAAGTGTATCCCTTTGGCAGCTTCTGCATCAATGCATTCATGACATCGTAGTCCACTTCAATATGGGGTGTGGATACGGGAGTGGAGAACCAGCGATTATATAAATCACTGGGAACAAGGATCGTCATACGGAATGTCCTCCTCTGTGTATGGCTTCTTGGTACACCTGTAACGTGCGCATTCCCATCTCTTCCAGTGAGCGATGCTGTTCTGCCCATGCTTTGGCCTGCATGCCTACTCGTTGGCGGGTAGCATCATCCTCTAATAGTGCATGTAATAAACTGCAGAGTGAGTTGGCATCTTGGGGAGGCACGACCCATCCCGTGTTAGCCGGGTCAACCATCTCAGGCATACCGGCAGTACCGCTAACGATGACAGGAACGCCTGCAAGCTGTGCTTCGGTCACGGAGAAAGGCTGGGTGTCTTGCAGACTAGGTTGAACATAGATGTCAGCGCGGCGCAGGAAGGAGGGGATATTGTCCAGTTTTCCAAAAAAGACAACGTCGTCTCCCACACCCATACGGGATGCTTGATCACGTAGTTCCTCCATCAGATTACCCTCTCCCGCAATCCAGCAGACCCAATCCGAACGGATCGTTTTCAGACCAGCAAGTGCGTTAATCAATACATGTACACCTTTGATGTACTCCAGTCTACCGGTAAAGGCGATTACTTTTTTACCTGCCGGAGGTCTATGACGGAATTTGACTGCTGCTGAAGATTTATAAGACGGGAGATCGATGGCATAAGGAATAAGACGGAATTGCGATTCAGGCACGTTCAGTTCTGTAAGGGTGCTCTTGATCCAATGACTAGACACGAGAATCAGCTCGGATTGTGCAGCGCTTCTTTTCTCCAAGGAAAGGAAGTACCGACCTCTTTTGGATTGCAAATAGGTAGGGAGCGTAAGTTGTGGATTTGAATTTTGAGCATCATAAAAGGTTTCACGTGCCAGCGCTCCATGATAGCTCGTTACGAGTGGAGTGTTACGGCGTAGAATACGCTTCATGGCTACAGCGGCTACTGGATCTTGAGCATGGATGATGTCATAATGATTGACCCCAAGATACGTAGCAGCCATCTCAAAGGCATAACGATTAAGCTCATAATAAGCGAGAAGGGAGTCGGCGGTGAATTGAGGCAGGTCGGTGGGATTAAGCTTCGTTTGCAGCATCGGCCAGACTTTAGTTTTGGAGAAGGATTGATTCAGATTACGGACATAAACCTCATTGCTCGCTGCGTTAGTGCCCATAATATCAACCTCCACACCCAGTGATGTCAGGTGATCGGCCAATTGTCTTAGATATGTCCATATCCCACCCATTTGGGTTAATTCCCAATAGGTCACGAGCAGAACTCTCATAGGTACCTCCTTATCGCGGCCTGCGCAGACCGTTCTTCTATCTTTGTATTCTATGAAAAATGGGGTGCCTGAGGTCGGGCATTTCTATGCTTACGTGCAAAAATGGGTGAATACAACTGGCATTGGACGAGAGGTTGCATAAACTACATAAGGACGGATCGGTGGAAATGGGAGGGAGGGCAAGTACGTGGCTGTATATCTACTTGTGATGCATGAGAGTATGCTCCAAACGGCTGTTCCAGTCAGATATGTAGACATTGAGGTAGGTTGGGCAGGGGATGACGAAGCGGATGTATTTATAGGTGGAACGAACGATGTAGGTGGAGAGATCTATCGTTATCTGTTTCAGATTGGATCAGAGCATCATGGGTGCATGCGTAATTATGTTATTCCTAATTTGGATGTGTCTTCAGCCAGCTGGGAACTTCGAATTATTACGAATTATTCCCGTCCTTATCATCTTGCAGTTCGTTTGTATTGTCGGAGCGCATATGGACAGACTTTGGGTGTGCTCACAGAGCACCAGATGACCAAACTTGCAGATTAACAGTGAAGCAGTCTGAACGTTTAGTTCGATGATATAACGGGTACAACGTGTGACCAAACGGATGAAGCAGGTCGGAGCCTGGTTCATTTTTTTGGCGTCTGGAATTGGGCGATTACATAACTTCCAAAATTGGATTAGTGTAACTAGATATAGACAAGTTGGATCGCTTGGATCTATATCTCGTACATATTGAAGCAGTTAGCGGAAAATGAGTTAAAATTTACATATATAATTAATGACATTAAAAATATCTTGACAGCAAAGGTATTTTCGTTAAAATATACTATGATTAAAACAAAAGTTTAAAACGACAGTTTGAAACAAAGGTTTGAAACATGTTGTGATTATAAGGCTGATAGAGAGGCAAGAGATGCCTCCAGGCCGGAAAAGAGTGTGAGAATTTGAAAGAGCAAACAGCAATTCCCCAGAATCCAGCGGAGTTCTCGATAAAAACGATTATTCTACCGCTGCTGGCCATCATTGTAGGCATGATTATGGTCATTCTGGACAGCACGGTGGTGAATGTGGCGATTCCTAATCTCGTTCAGTATTTCGAGACGGATCTCAAAACGATTCAATGGACTGTGACGGGATACACCTTGGCTTTGTCTGCTGTTATTCCCCTGGCTGGATGGTTAACCGATCGATTCGGTTCCAAGAGAGTGTTTTTATTTACAATTGCAATGTTTACGTTAGGATCTGTACTATGCTCGGTTGCACAATCGCCAGAGCAATTAATTATTTTCCGCATCATCCAAGGGCTTGGTGGAGGTATGGTCGCTCCGATTGGTATGGCTATGGTTTTCCGTTTGGCTCCTCCGGAGAGAAGAGGCTCCATTATGGGTATGCTGGGGATTCCGATGTTATTAGCTCCAGCACTAGGTCCAGTATTATCTGGATGGTTCATTGAGTCGTTCAGTTGGCACTGGATTTTCCTTATTAATCTTCCGATCGGGATTGTAGCGCTTATTCTATGCATTAAATTTTTGCCGGACACGGATCGTGGACGGACGCCTGCGCTTGACCTATTAGGTATGATTCTGGCACCAATTGCATTCTCCATGCTGGCTTATGGTGTTAGTGAAGGCGGGACGAGCTGGACGTCTGCAACTACACTGACTGGTGTGATTGTAGGTGGGGTAGCATTAATTCTGTTCATTATTGTAGAGCTGCGCCACAAGCATCCATTGCTGGAGCTGCGGGTATTCAAATCATCTGATTTCTCACGCGGCATTATCCTTGCTTGGGTATCACAAGTAGCTCTATTCGGGGCGATGATTCTGATTCCGCTCTACCTGCAACAGATCAAAGGATACACTGCACTGGAGACAGGACTGATTCTGCTTCCACAGGCGCTGGCATCTGGCGTAGGTATGCCACTCGGCGGTCGTCTGTTTGACAAGATTGGTGCGAGACCACTGGCATTCACAGGTTTAGGTATCATTTCCGGAGCACTGTTTATCTTGTCTTCCATCACGGCCGAAACAAGTCTTGGACTGATCATCCTTAGTCTGGTTATGATGGGACTTGGTATGGGTCTGTCCATGATGCCACTGAATACACATGTATTGAACGCTGCTCCTCGTAAACTGGTAGGTCGGGTTACGCCGCTTACTGCTGCGGCTCAGCAAGTCGTTGTGTCCTTTGCAGTTGCAGGACTGACGGGTTTCTTGACTTCCCGAGTTGCTGATCACACCACAGGAACTGGCGGAGCGAATGCAGCCAATGGACTGGTCGCTGGCTTCAACGACACATTCTTCTTGGCAGCTTGTATTGCATTGTTTGGATGCATCCTGAGTCTAATTCTTCGTAAACCGAAACAGATGAAAGAAGAGACGCTTGAGACAGGAGATCAGCCTGATCCTGCAATGATGATAGGTCACTAATTTCTTAATGATATGATCTGGAAATAAGATCTAAAAATTAGGTCTAAAAATAAGACCTAAAAATTTGATCTAAAAGCAAAAGAAACCGTTCCTTCTCAGATGGGAGAGTGATTCACCATTGAGAAGGGAACGGTTTTTTTGTACACATATGTTGAAGTTGAACATGTTGAATTAACCTATAGACATTGGATCAAGGAACCTTGTCACCGCATTTAGTGAGGCACTTGGGCTTGGAAGTCATTCCGGCTGGATTGATCAGCGTGGTAAAAGACCACATCTCCATCTTTCACAGGCAACGATCTCCCGCGATCATCCAGTTGGTTCGTATTGAAACCTTCAAGTCGCCACTGATTCATGAGTGGTGCATGGATGTATTGCAGATGTGGTGCATCTGTATTGCCATCGCGTAACGTTTCCAGATTGAAATTAACGACGATATATCCATTTTTCAAAAATACATCCGCCTTCTCATCAAGTGCATTTTGCCTTGCTAGTGGCGTGAGATCCGTTCCCTTTGGCACAGCATACACATCGGCTGGCAAGCTATACTCACCGTACCACCGCTGAATGGCGGCAATGGCTCGGTCTACATTCACACTTGTGGGAATGTTGGTCTTAGGCCCGATAAGTGTACGGATGGAAGCGGGTAGAATCATCCAATCGTAGCGACCTACCCATGTTTTCTGGTGTGAGATCTGGTCGACCAGTTGAACCATGTACTCTGCCAGCGTCGTTTGGTTGCGTTCCTGTGCCGTTAGTTCATAGGTGTAGCGGTAACGTGCTGTATCTCCAAGTTCTGTACCGGGTACATTGCGAAGTCGTGAGTTCAGCACGACGAAGCGTTTCTCCAAATCCTGCGGCGATCCGATCCGGATAAGACGTTCCTGTCCACGGTGGTAGTAGAGATCCACGGCCTGCCGTGTAGTGCCATCCTTACTCACAAAATCAAAAGTAGGGGTGATACGAACGCCATCGGTTGTGCCGAACATATTACCTTTGGTTTTCAGGTCGAATTTGACATGATAACCTGTTTTCACCGCGATATTCCGAAATCCCTGTACAGGATGACTCCCCGGACGAATAGGCAGGACAAATGGTGCTAAATTACCTCGCGGATCACCATCGATCCCGTTGGTACCTGTCCAGTAGCTGACGCCACTAGCTGCTGAACTTCCCATTTGTTTGCGAAATACATTTTCCCAGTTATAGTCCGAGATATCCGTCACATGAAAATCATACAACCGCCCAATGACTTCCACAGGTACCGTATCTGTAGCCACATGGTGAGCCAGATTGGTGTTTGCATCCGGTTGGGTTGTAAACGTCGAGGGTGCATTTTCCGCGATATTGCGGAATTTCACTTGGTAATGTCCCTCATCGACCCATACGGGGAGGTAGAACTGGGTATCTAATTGGTTTACCGGGATATCTACCCACGTTTCTGCAGGGATGAACTGGCTTCGATCAGCATTGTAGACATCAAAGGGAAACTGAACCTGTTTGATCCGAAAATACTTAGCATAATCCCGGTTGCCATATCCCGGATAACTGGCTACGTCCAAGTGCTGTCCAGACGTTGGAATACGCACGATAAAGGGACGCTCTAAGATTAGCGCTGAACTGTTCGGGTCAGGTACCGTTTTCTGGTTGTGCGGCTGATCATCCGACACCCACGCGTAGTTGACGACAGGGGTATGTACCGTGACGGTGTTGATCCCCGAGATAGGTAATGTTTTGTTCGCCCCGCCGTTCACATTACCGGGAAGCAGATCGTAAAAGATCTCACCCGAACTCGTCGTATTTGCTTTGTTCAGCAGTGAACTGCTAATCATGTTGTTTGGCTTATAGAGCACATCCCGACCAATCGGTGTCGGATCAGGAATGTTCGTTGGCGTAGGGCCGTCTTTGGTCGCTTCCACGTCGTCCATGACCTTAGTGTTGTTAAATTTGACGAGGTCATTATTGACTTTACTCTGAGGCGTGTTCGACTCGGCCATGCCTTTTAACAGTGCAGTATCATCCGGTACATCCGGTGGCGAGTTTAAACCGCCTGTTCGCTTCGGTGGTGTATAGGAGATTGCCGCCGTTGGTGCGGGTTTGACATGACTTTCCACCGCTTCATCATTTCTGGACTCGAGTGTTGGCGGTGTATAGCCCCAAGGCAGCATGGTGACCGAGGTACCTGGGAGAGCGTAATTCTCCATGGTTGCTCTAGCGATCTTGTATACTTCCAGCTTGTTGATTTTCCAGTACGAATAATCTCGTGTAATCTGGAAGTTGTAAGGTTTGGTTACGGTATCCCCTGTTTTTACGGGCGGTCCAGGTGAACAAGCGCCTTCTGGCGGGCAAACTTCTGGTCCAGGAATCGTCCATTCTCGCTCATAGGTGAGAGTGATACTACAATCGTACGTTGTCTTACCCGTCATCCGAGCCCAAGATTGGTCAAACAGGTAGTTATCCGCAATCGCATTGGTATACAATGATTCAGAAGTCGGGATGCCTTTGAGTACGTCGAATCGCTCAGCGTCCCTGTTATCTGCCTTGATTACTCCGCGAGCATTCGGATCGAGGTCACTATTATTCATTGTGGTTCCCTGTGAAGGTGGACCGATATTAGGTGTACATGCACCACCACCGCCACCGGGATTTTGAGGCGTTTCAGGGCCATCGTACTTTGCATAAATTTTCATTTCGGGATATTTGTAGATCTCACCATGAAACATCACATTCCAGCCGTTATACCATCTTCGTACTAAGCCATTCTCATTATCACTAACAACCTCACCACCTGGCGTGGCATTGTCGAATGTGGCCAGAAATTCAAAGTTGAGAATAACATTAGTTTTATTTGTATCATCAATTGATAAATCACGAACACTATTTACTTTAGAAATTTGCATGCAGTCTTCCGGACATTCCCAATATGACAAATCTTCCTTGTTTACAATGACTTTAGCAAGCTGTGACATCTCAAAATCAATCCCAGGTAACGTAGGGTTATAGAATTTTTCTTGGAAATTTGAACCGACTGTGATGGTTCTTTCTGACCAAACCATATTGGTATTTGAACCTTGTTGCCATCCTGAACTTGGTACATTACCAGCTGATCCGAAAGTCCACTCGCCACTACTAGGAGGAAAGGAGTCATTGTTGGATTTAAGAAAATATCGTTGACCTTTATAGTCATACATCCAATACTTTCCTGATGGTGCACGAAACCATGCAAAATACCCTCGATATTGACCATTTGCTTTAGCTGAAAGTTTTATCTTATCTCCTTCGATATTCCCAACGTTCCACGAGGTATCGCCTACTTTGGTTAAGTTTTTCACCAATTTACCATTAAGGTCGAATATTGCAACAGAAGTAGCAACGGAATCACCTTTCTTTGGTACATTGACAGTTGAATATGCTAATTTACTCAAGGGAATGTAATGATTCTTCTCAGCATCTACCTTACCGATGTCACCGTATAACCGAACGTCTCCAATAAACTCATAGTTGCTAGGGACGGCTGCATATACCCTTGTGGTATATCCAAGATAATTTGTGATGGTGAGAAGTAGATAACCCACCATCACGAGTACTACAATTTTTTTCAACGTATAATCACCTACTGATGATATTCTGGATTCAGTTTACCTTGGTATAGTGTAACAAAAGTTCCCTGCCAGTTACCCATGCCACCAAACATATATCGGAAAGGTTTGTCCGATATAAAGTTAGTTTTAGGAAACAATGTGCCTGTAGCAAAAGTAAGGGTTCCATTCGAAATTTCAGAAATGTCTAAAGATGAATGGAATTGTTCATACTTCGGATTCCACGGCATAATTCCATATGAACGATTTGGCTGTTTAGGACTGGTAGCATTTTTTTGTATTTCATACCAATCGTCATTTTGAAATGTCATTCTGCAAGGGAATAATTCTTTAACGTTCATTTTGCCAGATATTTTGGTTTCACTAATCCCCATAACGGCATAACCATCTGAGTCAAGAAGCTTATAATATCTATTGTTATCAGCCCATGCATACTCCGTATCTTCAATGATTTTACGGTTGGGATCTTTGGGATCACCAAGGTCAATGGCAACAAGTTTAGTGATTCTGCAGACTGCTTTGCCATTGGGGGATGTACTTACCATAGCTTTGTTATCAAAGGGTTTCCCATTGAAAGAATCACTGAAGTATCTTGGTAACATGGTCATAATGTTGGTGTCATGCCAGAGTAATTCCGCAGCAGATACGGCATACTTATCGACGGGTAATTTTGTCCCTTGTTTAACAGAGAGAACACGTTCGATTACAGTGATCGCTTGTGCCCTTGTTGTACTGCCTTCTGGAGCAATCACTCCAGGAGATGTGCCAGATATTAAGCCGTTTTTGGTTGCCATATACATCCACTGAGTTTTTTCCACATCGCTAACACCAATTGCTCGCACAGCTACCTTTGACATTTCTTCACGGCTAATGGCTTTTGTCCAGTTGGAATCCTTAAAATCGCCAGATTGATATATTGCTTCTGCTTGCGCAGCGTTAACGTACGGTGTATACCAAGAAGCACTTGCGTTACTACTGACCTCTAAATCCAATGCAGAAACTAGCATTTTGACGAATTCGGCACGAGATACATTGTTGTTGGGGAGGAAGGTACCATTCGGATAACCATCTACATAACCACGGGTCAGTGCGCCATTAATACTTTTTTCTGCCCAGTGTCCAACAATATCTCTAAAGCTTTGATCTGATTGACTGCGCGTAGATTGTACGTTTTGGCTATTGGAGTTCGCTGTGATCTCAGCATTAAGAGGTGTAACTACATTTGTTGTTTGAAGGTCTGACCGTAATTGAGCGTGCGTAGTTTCTATTAGATTCCCAGTACCTCCAATGTTGCTGACAATCCCCGTTAACAAAGCTAAAGTCGTAATCCCGCCAACAATCATCTTTTTCATGCTTACTACTCCTCTCGAATCTTTGTTTTTCGTTCTGTGGTATGTACTTCTTTCTACCAGATACTAAATTTGACATAATAATCAATATTCTACCATGTGTATTTAGTTCAATGGTATTATTTTTCAGAAATATTCAACCAACAGAGGTTTTAATCCCCTTCCTGAGACCTATGTACCCTTAAAAAACAAAAAAAGGCCACGAATCCGTAGATTCATAGCCTTATACTTTAAGGTGTTGGTCGTCCCTATGTAATTACTTGAGAGAAAAATATAAAACAAGCATAACCGATTTCCAATCATTTGAAAAGGTGTCATTTAAGTCTTTATGAAAAGGGAACCATGATCCGAATATAATAATTTGTTTCTCAACTATAACAAACAGGAAACAGCACATCTTCCGGCTAACTTTGAAGGAGTCTGTGCTGTTTTCA
The DNA here is from genome assembly GCF_023714095.1 of Paenibacillus sp. MER 99-2. Classification (NCBI taxonomy): domain Bacteria; kingdom Bacillati; phylum Bacillota; class Bacilli; order Caryophanales; family Paenibacillaceae; genus Paenibacillus; species Paenibacillus sp. MER 99-2. The sequence continues at coordinate 139,154 of NZ_JAMAUZ010000007.1, forward strand.
AGAGGAACTAGAGATTGTTTGGGATCTTTAAAAGAAGATCCTTAAGGCGGTCATCATTTCTCGAAACGAAGCAGCATAGCGATCAGGTGAAAAGGAAATGCTCATGTGCTGACGACCCTGCCTACGGATACGTTCACGTAGCCTTTTGTTATTCATGAGATCTATGGCCTCCGAAACAGCAGTGTTCACATGACCGATTGGGTAAAACTTGCCTGTTTTATTGTGCGTAATAAATGAACGCACGCCATCTGAGTCTGTGCTAAGCACAGGACATCCACAGCTTATCGCTTCAGCCACCGCATATCCGAATCCTTCAAGAATGGAAGTGGATAACATCAACCCACCTGATTCCGCAGTCATAGAGTAGAAGGTAGGCATTTGCGAATGGGGGACGTTAACGAAAATTCCAATACGATCCTCAAGTCCTTTTTCAGCCAACATGTGCTTGAATAATACTTCGTCTTCAGGATTGGCAAGTGTTGGATCATGGAACATCCACATTCTGGCGTTGGGAACTTGGTGAATAATCTCACTAGAAATATGCAGATATTCTTGCCAGTTTTTATTATGTTCCAGTCGACCAACCCAGGCGATAACCGGATAAGGAGGCACATCCACTTTAAGTGGGCTAAAGGTCTGCGTATCCAGCATATTCGGGATGACAAATCGATGTAACCAAGGGCAGATGTGAATGAACATTTCTAATAAATGATCGGTAGGCGGAATAACGGCGGCATCGCAGTATGCTTGCAGATAGGGAATGGCCATTTGGATCGTTTCCAGTGCCTGATCCCGTGTGCCGAGTCCTTGTGCTTCAAAGATAATTCGTCCTTCATATCCTAATCCTCTAAGTCTGCCGGGCATGGATATATCCGAAGTGACAATAATGGCATCATACTGATGTTGATCAACCAATACCTTAATGTCCGCGTCATTGGAGGCGGTAAATACGGGAGTTCCGGTGCCATTCTGTAACCCAGAACCTGGGTACAGGTATAACACATGTGCGTCTATGCCATGACGTTTCAATGCGGCTGTGCGTAGCCGATTCAAGGTGTCCACCCCACCGCTCGGCACAAAAAATGTGAATAGAACTTTCACAAGGTTCACCTCTGACTATTGTGCAGGATTGTACATGTGGCTCCTGTAATCTGCACAGATTGTTATCATATCCTTGGCAATGGGTATAACTGCTCCTAGGGTATGGTACGTTTCCCCAAAGCACAGGGTGTGGGTGAATGTAGCCCTATTCACATTTTGGACATATTTTTTTAAGCTTTCTTTTAAGGAACATTAATCTAGCTTTAGGGTATTGCAGCTATGCTGGAATAAACATCCCGTGTAGAGCCGTCAGCAGATCAAACGATGGCACACGGGTTATTTTAAGTGTGAGTTCAAAAAAACGGACGTTTTGAGCAAACTCTTTAACGGGAAAGGATGAATGATGTGCTCGAAGTGAAACAAGTTAGTAAAGTGTATGATGGACAACGTGGCGTACATCAACTGGATTTCACAATGGAGCGCGGAGAGATCGTGGGATTTCTAGGGCCTAATGGGGCGGGGAAAACAACGACGATGCGAATGATAACCGGTTATCTGCAACCAACGACAGGATCGATTGCGGTAGATGGCGTGTCTGTGCATGAACAAGGCAGAAGAGTGCGTTCGAAGATTGGTTATCTGCCTGAGACTCCTCCTTTGTACCCAGATATGACTGTGCAATCGTATTTGAAATTCGTGGCGAATCTGAGAGATGTTGCACCACGTGAAGTGAAGCTGCGCGTTAGCGAGATGATTAGTAGGCTGGGTCTGCAGGGCCGAGAAAAACAATTGATTCGTGGGCTGTCCAAAGGGTACAAGCAACGGCTTGGACTTGCCGGAGCAATTATCCATAAGCCTGATCTGCTTGTGTTGGATGAGCCAACATCTGGACTCGATCCGAATCAGATTATTGAGATTCGCGATCTTATTCGCGAGCTTGGTGAGAACCATACTGTGCTGCTAAGTACACATATTTTGCCTGAAGTCAGCGCTCTCTGTAATCGCATGTTAATCATTAATCAGGGTCAACTTGTTCTTGATGGTTCACCGCAACACTTTGGCTCGGCGATGGGAGATCAATTTAAAGTCGCGATTGAGGTGAAGGCAACCGAGGAACAGTTACATAACTTGCTTACTCCTTGGGAGAAGGTTCGAAGTGAAGTTGTTGCATCAACTGGAACGGAAGGCGGAACAGATTCAGATACGGTTAAAATGTTGCTTACCGGCGAATCTTCTGAGGATTTCCGAGAAGAGTTATTTTATCTATTGTCTGGAGCAGGACTACCAATCCTGGAGATGAAAAAGGAAAATCTCAGTCTGGAGCAGATCTTCCTGAAACTTACGACAACGGAGACACAAGCAGAAGTTGTATCGCACGAAGCGGAGGACATTCATTCTGCTACGTCCACTACAGATCCAGAAATGAGTGTAAATCAGACAACAAGCGATGATCCAAAGGAAGATTTAGTGACAGACGACCAACAATCCACGGAAGAGTCAACAACGATGTCTGATGAGTTGCCTCATTCTCGGAAGGAGGAGGACTCCAAATGAGACGAATGATGGCAGTTTGTAATAAGGAGCTTCAGGCCTATTTCCTATCACCAACATCGTATTTTGCGTTTGCGGTGTACGTCTTGATGACAAGTTTGTTGTTCTATTCGAGCTTTGTATATTATCAACCCAGTATAGTGGATTATCGCCTCGTGCTTGGTGATACATTATCCATGCTGTTATTTGTAGTGCCATTATTAACGATGAGACTTGTGGCAGAAGAGTTTCGACAAGGAACGGATGAATTGCTGCTAACCTCACCTGCACGAGTTACGGAAATTATTTTCGGTAAGTACTTGGCTTCACTAGCCATACTGGTTGTGCTTATTTTATGTAGCTTGGTATATCCATTCATTATGTCCTTCTTCGGAGAGCTTGATCTGACATCGGTATGGTTGTCGGCGTTAGGTTTATTCTTCTTAGGCAGCAGTATGATGGCGATTGGATTGTTCGCTTCAACGTTATCTCAACATCAGATGGTGTCTGCGGTGGCTGGTTTTATTATATTGCTCGTATTGTGGATGCTTGATTCATTTGCAGGCAATACAGGTTCTACTTTGCAGCAATGGCTCGATCCATTTGCGCTAACGAATCGGTTTGACAGCTTCACCAAAGGTGTGCTCAGTGGCCCGGATATTTTGTATTATGTAACGCTCTCTGGTGTATTTCTGCTGTTAAGCATTCAAATTGTAGAACGGAAACGGTGGAGGTGAGAAGATGAAAAAATGGTTAAGTCATACCAACAGCACCGTACTTTCAGTAGCGGTCATTGGCATCTTTATTTTGCTAACGCTGTTTCTGAATTCGCTTGGAGGGTTCCAACTCGATCTAACTTCCAACAAACAATACACCTTATCTGATCAGACGCTTACCGCCATCAAAAATGTAAAAGAGGACGTCAACATTCTGGTGTTAACCGTCGAAAATGCGAATAATACTGTCCTTAATCGTGAAGTGACAGATATGGTACAAGAATATACGAAACGTAACAGCAAGCTGAAGATGGAGCAATATAATCTGACGCAGGAGCCTACGCTCGCATCCAAGTATGGGATTACAGGTAGTTCCATCGTTCTGGAGCAGGGAGATCAGCATAAGGTTATTGATATTGCGAGTCTATTTACAGCAGCAGGTGATGGAAGTGATGGATCGTACCAATTTACAGGTGAAGAAAAGCTAACTCAGGCGTTGATGAATCTATCTTCATCGGAGATGCATAAAATGGTTTTCCTGACGGGTCACGAGGAGCTTGGCTTGGATCAGCTGACAACACTTCGTTCGTCTCTGGAGCAGAGCAACATCACAACAGAGGAGTTACAACTAAATCAAGCGGGGCAAGTTCCTGAGGATGCCGATGTACTTGCCATTATTGGTCCACAGCGTGACATTAGCGATACGGAGCTGAAAGCCATTCGCACCTATTTAAGTAATGGTGGTAAATTGTTGCTGTCCCTCGGATTCCATGAAGATATGGAGTCAGGTTGGAAGAACATTGATGCCCTTGCTGCGGACTACGGTGTCGTGGATGAGCATGCGGTGATGGTGGATCAACAACAAGCGAGTACGATGGGGCCTTTGTGGGTTGTACCTGAATATGAATCTCATGCAATAACGGATAAATTAGCCGAAAGTAAGCTATATCCAATGTTATCTCTATCCATTGCGTTAACGAGTAAAGAGCAGGACAAATATACGTTGTCCCCACTTATTCATTCGTCAAACGATAGTTATGGCGAGAAGGATATTGCGGGTCTGTTACAAAACGAAACCTCTAACGATCCGCAGCAAGATGTACAAGGTCCTGTGGAGCTTGGGTATGCAGCAGATACGACGGATGGTAAACCAAAAGCGGTCATTCTTGGCTCCTCAATCTTCATGCAGGATTCAGAGATTGCCAATGGAGGGAACCGTGATTTTATTCTGAATGTGGCGAATTATTTAAGTGAGAAGCAGGATGGATTAACGATCAGACCTCGTATACAAGCTGGTTATCAAGTGGCCTACCTAAACGGTGAACAAGCCAGAGTAATATTCTTTGTGGCGCTAGTGGCATTCCCGCTCGTCTTTGTGATCATTGGAGTACTCTTATGGTGGAGGCGTAGACGTGTATGAGAAAATGGATGCCAACGATACTTGCCGTATTGGTTCTGATGGTGGGCTGGATGTATGCAGCCAGTCAAAATTATTTTCGAGAAGAAGCAGCGGAGCAGGTAAAATTGCTTGGGATTCAAGCTGGAGACATTGAGGCAATTACGATTCAAAAACCAACGTCTGAAGGAAATAGCGCGGCAAGCCAAGAATCTTCGCAACTGAAACTGGAGCAAGGAGTCTGGCATATGGTTGAACCAAAAGCTTATCCTCTGAACGGTTATGCCGTAAGCAGTTTGCTGGATGCTTTAAGTGCAGCGAACCAGGATCTTGTCGTTGAGGAGACTCCAACGAATGTTGAGAAGTATGGACTAGGTACCAATGCCGCAAAGCTGGACATACAGCTCAAGGATCAACGTAAAATCGAACTCACGATTGGTGGCCAACTGCCAGCCGACGATGCTCGTTATGTTCGTGTAGACTCAGGCGCTATTGTCGCAGTTAAGAGTGAAACGATTAGTGGTATCGAGTTGTCACGGCGTGAGCTGCTGGATACAACACCGTTCAACCTCGATGAGTCGAATGTGCAGTCTCTGGACTGGGAGGGTGAAGCAGCCACCTGGATATTAAAATCAACGGCTCAAGAAGGTGCGATGGAGAAACAGTGGACATTTAATGGCGCTGAATTGGAAGCAACAGATGCGGTCTCCTTGATCGGGAAAATAAAAAATTTAACGACTGCCGATGATGTCCGCCGAGCTTCTGAGCTGAAAAACACTGTCCCTCGATTTACATTTACAGTAGAACAGAATGTGAATGGAGAGACGATTACAGATGTATATCGTGGGCTTATGGTAGCTTCTGACCCAGACCAGATCTGGGTGATTACACCGGATGGCGAATGGGCTTATGCTCTCCAGGCAGATGCTTTGCAGGATGTAGAGAATTCCGCTGAGGCGCTGAAAAAATGAATGTGGTGAAGCATTCTTATACAAAAATATTTGTAATCATGTTATAGATCTATCTAACGGTGCTGCATAAGTTGCAGCACCGTTTTTTTACATTTTCCAGCTAAGTCAAAGGCAGGCATTAGATTCCCCACCATAGGTTAAGGTTCCATATCCTTTCAGGATACCTGTATGCGTAGAGGAGCATCCTATCTCTGTGACCAAAACCATAACCCATTGGAGGATGAGACATGCCAACAGCCAAAAAGGCGAAAGCAATAACCTTATCTTTGACGAGTGCGATTTTTGTAATGGCGGGATTAACAGGTTGCGGTACAAGTAAGGATGCTAACAACATGCATTCCCAAAGTGTGCGCCATGAGGTGAAGGGACTTAACCGTTATGGTGTGGAAAGCAACGGGATGGATGGTATTCGCACCAACAATTATCGTAGTCATCGTGTCACAAGTTTAAAATCAAGTGATGAACTAGCTAAACGTATTACAGAAATGAAGGAAGTTAAGTCAGCTAACGTGTTGTTAACGGATCGCAATGCTTATGTTGCCGTTCGATTAACCGATGGACATGCTGGCAAGTTGGAGAGTAAGTCAACACGTGGGAATATGAGAGGTATGAGCGTTCACCCGAACAGTACCATGCGCACTGAAAGTATGAGCGAAGATATGGGCGGTTTGCGCGTTCATGGTGGGGATGGAACGATGTCTCCATATACTACAAGTGGTATAGCGCCAGGGCTCAACACAGGTGCTGCAACAGATCGTAGTCACATGGGGAATGACCGTGGACTTTACGGTACGATGGGTACAGGAACGGTTGGAATGATGCGTGGATTGACCAACAGTGGCAAAGCGCGCACGACGGATGAAGGTCGCTATGGCACCAAAAGCGAGGGGCAACGAGTGCATAGCTCGGATGATAATACCCCAGAGGAAATCAAAGGCAAAATCGCAGCCAAAATCAAGCAATTTGCACCTAACGTCGAAAATGTCTATGTATCCGCTAACCCGGAATTTGTTGAGCATACAGAATCGTATGCAACAGACATTCGTAACGGTAAGCCGATCAGCGGCATGATCGATACCTTCTCTTCGATGGTGGAACGCATTTTCCCAACCAATGCAATGAATCCGAATCATCGTGATGGCATTCTCGGTGATGGTACAATGAACCGCACCAACCGTGATGGTCTTATGAATCATAATTTCCGGTAATCAGAACAAATGAGACAAATTTGCCTTTGTATAGATGTTCACATCTAGTGCAAAGGCATGTTTGTTATCTACATCATCTCCTATATTACATATGCACTCCGTGTATTCGAGCGATATATGCAAATAACTGCCCATTTTTCTTCTAAAACTGAACCATCGCCCTTGACCTGACATAAGATGAGTTGACTGTATCCCCTTAACCTTGTTACACCAACACAACCCGAGCAAGGAGGGGTGAACATTGAAGGGTATCGATCATAAAAGTAAATTTCTGTTGACCCACCGTGAACGCGAAGTATTCGAGTTATTGGTTCAAGACAAAACGACGCGTGACATCGCAGGGCAGTTATTCATCAGCGAGAAAACGGTGCGTAACCATATTTCGAATGTGATGCAGAAACTCAATGTTAAGGGTCGTTCGCAAGCAGTTGTAGAGCTGATTAAGCTCGGAGAACTGAAGATTTAGTTGCGAATTACAGTTAGGGTTAAGTAGCAGCATGAAAGCCTTTCTCTATTCTTTGTCATGAAGAATGGGGCAAGGCTTTCATGCTATGGAACACCTCTATAATGATTTTCAAAAGTTATACTGATCTATGTGCTTATCTCTGTTTTCAATTAAAATCTGCTCTAGCTGAATGTTACCCATGAATTGGCAGGCAGACGTAACTCGATCATATTGACTTAAGCTCATATTTTCAACAGCCTGTTCTAGAAAGCCTTCAATGGGTTGCCACAAAGTAAGGGAATGGGAAGAATTAGCACCATAATAATACATAATATCAATACACGTTTGAACAATTTGACGTCCTAATCCAACCATACACCAACGATCTTCTTTAATAATGAGCGGAATGACAGATTCCATAGACAGAGTTGCTTCTTCAAACTGACCCTCGGTGATGAGCTTTTCAGCCAAGTTAGATGCCTGGTAGCAGTATTGATGATCATTTCCGGCATTTTTCTCAATTGCAGCAAGTTTTCTCATCACTTCAATCTCACCATCAATGTGTTTCCGGTTTCGTTCAATATAGAGTAGCTCAGTCAGGTTTTCTGAATTCCAGCACGTCTGTTCCGCAATCCATAAATCGACAAATGTTGAATGATACGTCATCTCAAGCAAATCTTCTGTCAGGCGAATGCAATCCGAAAGGTCAGCAGTATCTATATGAAAAAGGTGTTGCTCTCGAATTCGATTAGGCTCAAATCCACAGCTAGTATCGAAGTTGGCCTCTTTTGCTTGGGAAAATAGTTTCTGATCTTCATCTCGGTTGTACTGCTTCAGCAAGAAAACACAGTAATACAATACTTCGCCTATACCCTGATAGCTGTTTGTCTGCCGATCTATGATCTCATTCATTAATAGCCTTCTTACAATCGACTCATAATGCGGCGCATGCCGATCTTCCCGATGATAAATAGCCAGTAGTACTTTGAAGCGATTGGTATAATTCGCATCTCTTTTTCCATACGTAGCATCTTTCTTCTCCACATAGTCGACCTGTGAAAAATCACCTGTTTCACCCATTAAGTGATCCAACATCTCATAGTATGGAGCCATCATTTGAAGCAAAACCTGCTTATGATCTGTCTTCATTATGTACTCACCTTTTTATGGAGTTTACAGTGTTGCTTCATAAATTCTTTCCATCGTTTCTTGGAAAAAGGCTGATAAAACAGCTGCTCTAAAGTCTCGAACTGTTCTTCATTTAGAGAAAGAAATATCGTTTTTTTGGCAATTTTGGCACAGGGTTGTGATGTGCTTCTTGTACTCCCTATCTTATGTCTAAAAGGAACATGGAATTGTAACAAGTCGTCCAGACGATCCCAACCCTCCCAGCTTAGTCGGCCTGCTCGCTTCCAATCGATCGCGTATAACACGTAATAAGGTTTATATTCACTTTGCCTCTCGGCGATGATCCATATGGACGGGATGATCTTCTGCTGCTGACGTTTATTCATGATAGGATCAACTCCTTTATGCAAACTCATTGTTCCAATATAAGGGTTCTATAGAGATGAAACAAGTGAAGGAAATCTTCTTGATTTACAGGTCATCGTTGTATAAAATGATGATATAAAAATAATTTTCTTTAATACATTAAATAATATAAAAATAATTTTCATAAGGAGCGCGCTTATGGCAGCCATATTACATGCGTTGCAGCAAGAATTGCAAGACCTGCCTGCTCAAGAACGGCGAATTGCAGAAGTGATATTGAGTTCGCCCTCAGACATTCCAGGCTGGACGATTAACCATCTTGCGCAGCAAAGCGGGACGAGCCCGGCGACGGTAACCCGTTTTTGCAAATCCTTTCATTTCAAAGGTTTTCCTGATTTCAAAATGAAACTTGCCGCCGAATTATCACACTCAACAGGAGAAACGGCATATCAGGATATTGTGGCAGGCAACTCGTTGTCCAAAATCGTTGAAGCTATTGAAGCGAATCATCTGGCTTCCATAGCAGACACAACTCGTTTGCTTGATCTGGAGCGGGTGGGCAATGCGATTGAACTATTGTGCGCTGCACGCCGAATCGATCTCTATGGTGTTGCTACGTCGTCCATTGTGACTCAGGATTTCTATCAGAAACTAGTTCGGATCGGTAAGAGCTGTACCGCCTTCTCAGATTCCCATATGCAGATTACCTCCGCTTCTTCGTTAGGAGAGGGGGATGTTGCAGTAGCCGTATCATATTCGGGAGAAACACCTGAGACGATTGATGCACTGCATTGTGCCAAACAAGCCGGAGCCTCAACGATCTCGTTGACATCCTACAGTAATAACAAACTGGCTACGGTGTCGGATATTCCTCTATTTACTTCCTCACTTGAGAAGGGCATGCGAAGAGGCGATATGGCTTCACGGATAGCCTTATTACATGTCATCGACATTTTGTTCACAGGCATGGTGAGTTCCGATTTTGACCGATTCATTCCAAAGCTTGAGCAATCGTACCACAATGTACAGTCCTATCGGGTTCATAACAACGGAGGTGCTTAACGAGATGAACATTCGTATTTTTGAACATGAAGAAGATTTAAACGTTACAGGTGCCGGGATCATTACGAGTCTGCTACAGACGAAACCGCGAGCGGTACTAGGGCTTGCTACAGGCAGTTCTCCAGTGGGGATATATAAACAATTAATTGCGATGGTGCAAAAAGATCTGGTTAGCTTCGCACAAGCATCTTCCTTCAATCTAGATGAATATGTAGGTTTACCCGCCGAACATAGCGAAAGTTATCGCAGCTTCATGAATGAACAGTTGTTCCATCATATCGATATCGACCTGGAAAGGACGTATATTCCCGATGGTAACGCACCGGATTTAGCCCAGGAGTGCAAGGCATATGAACAACGGCTTGAGGATCGTGGTCCGGTTGATCTGCAAATTCTAGGTATCGGACATAACGGTCATATTGGATTTAATGAGCCTGGCACAGAACTGACGGGTCGTACACATGTTGTGGCGTTGAAGGAAGAGACGAGAAAAGCCAATGCTCGCTTTTTTGACAGTATCGATCAGGTTCCGACACAGGCGATTACCATGGGAGTTGGGACGATCCTGAAAGCGAAGCAGATTCTGCTGATCGCTCGTGGTGAGGAGAAAGCCGAGATTATTCGGCAAGCGTTTATGGGACCAATCACGACTGAAATCCCAGCTTCACTGCTGCAATGTCACCCCAATGTAGTTGTATTGTTAGACCGAGCTGCGGGGAAATGGGTAAGATAATAAGTTTAATAAATTATAAATAAATCCTGAGAACGTTATGGATCAGAGGTTGGGTTAGGAGGTTGGTTAGATGAGCACAGATGATACGCAACAGCTTGCGGCTAGCGATAAGATATCTATGCTACAGGGTAAGCTTGTGCTCCCAGATCGTGTGATTGCTGATGGAATTTTGGCTTGGCGTGATGAAAAAATAATATATGCAGGCTCGCCCGAAGGGCTACCTGATTCGTTTCGTCGACAAGGGCAATTTTTGCCTGTGCCTGAACATGGCATGATTGTGCCCGGATTCATTGATATCCATGTGCATGGCGGCAATGGCGAAGACTTTATGGATGCCGGCCAAGAGGTACTAGATACGATTACTGCATTCCATTGCACCCAAGGAACGACCGCTATGCTGGCTACATCGATGACCGCACCGAAGGATAGACTGGATCAGGTGCTGTATGAGGTTCATAAATATCGATCCGAAACGATGCCTTTTGCACAACTCGAAGGTGTGCATCTGGAAGGACCGTTTTTCAGTCCCAAATGGCCTGGAGCGCAAAATCCGGAACATATTGTACTGCCTAATGTGTCGTGGCTAGAAGAATGGGAACAACAATATCCTGGATTGATCCGGCAGGTGACGTTGGCGCCAGAGCGTGAAGGTGCGTTGGAGCTGATTGCATGGCTGCGAAGCCAACGAATTACGGTAGCGCTGGGACACACAGATGCCAGCTATGATGAGGTACAACGTGCAGTAGAGGCGGGGCTGCATCATGCCGTACATACATTCAACGCCATGACGCCACTGCATCATCGGCTTCCCGGTGCTGCTGGAGCCGTACTCAGCGATCCGCGGATTAGTGCAGAGGTCATTGCAGATGGAATTCATGTGCATCCAGCAGCCATCTCCATTCTGGCACAACTGAAGCAACCATTAGATCAACTGGTGTTGATCACGGATGCGATGTCTGCCGCAGGTCTAGAGGATGGGGAATACGCAATTGGTGATCTTCCGGTTATTGTTGAGCATGGTGTGGCACGCCTGAAGGATGGTGGTGCGCTCGCGGGAAGTACACTAACGATGGTGCGGGGCTTCCGTTATCTTGTGCAGGAGGTTGGCTTAAGTGTTACGGCTGCGTCACGAGCAGCGAGTCTGACTCCAGCTCGTTTGCTGGGCATCGATCATCGGACAGGCTCCTTCGCTCAGGGCAAGCAGGCAGATATCGTTTTGCTGAATGAGGGATTGGACGTTGCGGGTGTGTGGGTAAAAGGACGGCGAATCGCTGAATCACTGAACTGAATCATTCCGGCGTTCTACGAGTTATATAAGATAGACAGTCTCGGCATATATTGCGAGAGAGGAAATGGTCTGGATTATATGATAAAATAGATCTCAAAATAAGATGGGATCTACGGATTACGCATCACGGAGGCGTGAAATATGGAACGCAACGCTATGCTTGAGCATGATCCTTTTATCACAGTGTTGGCAGAGAAGCTGCACATTCACGGATATTATGCTTTCTATGGCGAGCATTACAATGAGACCGATATGGAGCAGTATCGTAAACAACTATTTACAACGTTCAGCAATATCGTATGGGTAGAGCTGGACGCACGCAAAAAGTATATGATTGTCGATCATCGTGGACGCAACACGGTTATGAAACTGATCGAAGGAATGCTGAATACCCGGAGAACGTTGCGAGCAAATCAGGCAATGGCAGGTACGGATACCTCAGAAGTACAGCAGAACATCGCACATTTATCCCAACTAGTACACATGTTGAAGTTCACCACGTTTCGCACATAAGGGGAACAGGCGTAACCTCACGAAAGTACATGCTATTGAGGAATTGAGGCACCGAAGGGCACTATACACGTCTAATGCGCAGGTTGTTTACCTTCAATTAATTTAGGTGGCAACGGATTTACTATCCTCATCTAATGTTTGTATTTATCAAAAAGGAGTGCTGTCAAAATCATGACGGCACTCCTTTTAATATTGTAAATTTTATTATCTAAACGAGGTCACAAAACTACTGAACAACGTGCGGACATCATACTGAAACTGATGGATTGGCTCAATGGGTCGGTTTATTCCGAGTAGGGTATACACGGCAATCCGTGCCGCCCGAACCGAATATTCTTCCGTGAACACCACGTCATCAGGAATCTCACAGAATTGGCTGATAAAAGCAAGATTGGTGGAGCCTTCGGGAACGACCTTAGGTCGATCACTGTTCAATCGTGGCATAAATTGCGCTGTAATATAAGGCATCATGCATGGAATGCAGTTCGCGGTAGCCATAATGGCTTCTTGATGTTCCTGGAAATGAAGATGACCAATAAGTTCCTGCATGATTTCCGCTCCTGTACAATCACACATGCGTTTCTTCACGTAGTCACCTACGTTGTCGGGATATAAGCCGTAACCCCAGAATACTTTGACATGCTCCGGTTGACCACGGAAATGCGGCTGGAAGGCAAGCACGACGGACATAAACCAACTGGAATCTTTAAAAGTGACCAGAGCACCGGTTCCTGCACGATTGCGCGTGAATTTCTCCATCAGATCGAAGAACACCGAATCTTGAAAGGTGACGGTAAATGACTCCCATTTGGACTCATGTACATGATCGTTAAAAGAAGAAGGGTTGCCTAGCAAAGGTTTCTTGGCGGCAATGTTCTCCCATAGCTTCCAAGAGCTGCCCTTGCCGTTGAGCTTCGGAGCGGAAGACATGGAACCGATGTCTGCTCCCTCGGTCATCGAACCGTTGGTGACAATGACCAGATCACCTTCTTGAATGTCGATAGATTCCTCGTTACCGTTCCGGCGCACATGCATCCGCTCCACTGTAATGCCATCGCCTTCTTTGAAGTCCAGATCGGTAACGGTGCATTTCAAGGTGAAATCTACGCCGAATGGTTCAAGATATTTTTGCAGAGGCAAGATGATGGAATCATATTGATTGTATGGAGTGCGTGTAACACCTTCAAGCGTTTGAATTCTTGGGAATTCGTGAAAGAAGCGGAGCATATATCGCTTGAATTCTACAGCACTGTGCCAAGGCTGGAAAGCAAAGGTGGTAGCCCACATATACCAGAAGTTTGTTTTAAAAAAGTGAGGGCCAAACCAATCATTGATCCTTAATTTACCTAATGTATCTTCAGGTGTGATAATCAGCTTGCCCATCGCCAGTCGGTCGGCCATATCAAAGCCCATGGAGAGCACATCTTCGACCTCACCATCACGCTTAATGAGTCGAGCGTTGGAGTGAGTAGGGTTAGCATTATCAAACTCGGTAATTTCTTGTCTAACCGACAAACCAGGACGATCGATAGAAGGGATCGAAGCCAATAGCTCCCAGAGATTCTCATAAGCCTCGTCATTGAGCATTCGTCCACCGCGGATGATATAACCTTGATCGGGATTACCAGCGCCGTCGTTACTACCGCCCAGAATGTTCATTTCTTCGATAATGTGAATGTGCTCTCCGGGGAAGCTGCAGTCTCGGACAAGATAAGCTGCCCCTGCTAATGAAGCAATGCCGCCGCCTACAAAATAGACCTGTTTATTACCGTATTCGTTCTTCACAATGATTCGCCTCCAAATGGGTTCTGTAATCACATCCCTAATGTAAACCTTGCAGGTGAAGTAAGGTATGGTCAAAAGAATGAGTGTGTCTACTTTTTAGTCACTTTTGGAAAAATGTCTAAATTTTGATTTGGCGGAATCAGTCGTGAGTGCAGGTTAAGTTGAAAAAAAGAGTAAGTAAGTAAGTTAGTTAGTTAGTAAGTAGTGGATGAAAAAATGAAATAAGCTGCGCATCCTCAGGTGGATGGCAGCTTATTCTCATATCTGTGTAATGCTCGTAGTACATTTCCTTCGATCAGCTCGCTTAGCTTTTCAATGATCTGTTTTGGCGGCTCTGACATGTTGCCCCTCATCCACTGAATGATCAGCCCAGTAAACGCCAGGGTGTAAAAGTTGGCAACAAACTCCTTGTCCTCACTTCGCACCTGAATTCCGCAAGCTAGTTCATCGATGACACCCATGATCAGATCATGGGTTACCTCATAGAGATATCCATCAAGGTGGGTGCGTCCAAGAGAATCCAGAGTATTGAAGCAGAACGCTTTATTATTCTCGATATAACAAAAGATTTTATAGAATCCATCCGTCCATGTACTGTAGCTTCGATACTCCGTTAAACTTTCTACCGCTTCGGTCTTATAGATCCACTCAAGCAGTGCATAAATATCCTGAAAATGATAATAAAAAGTTTGCCGGTTCACACCACAATCGTCAACCAGGTGTTTGACTGTAATCTTGTTCAGCGGTGTATGCTCCATCAGTGATTTAAGGGAGCGAGCCAGCGCATTTTTGGTTAGGTGAGAAGCAGACATATCATTTCACCTCTTCGTAAGGATTAGCTCTCATTATCAGGCAAATATGCAACAGATTCCATGATCCAAAGCACCAAAAACCCAAAACTAAGATTCAAACAAAGACCAGGAACAAGGAAACAGAACCCATAAGCAGAATTCAAGAACTAAAACCGAAACGATAAAACAAAAACAAACAAAATAAATCCCCCTAAAATTCAAAAACTCAAAACGTCAGATCCCAACCCCAACCCTCTAAAACCAAAAATCAAAAATTAACTCCCAAACCCCAAACCCCAAACCCCAAACCCCAAACCCCAAACCCCAAACCCAAAAATCAAAACAATTTCTAAACCAAAAAAGCAAACGACCCCGAAGGTCGTTTGCTTATAATCCCTATACCCTACCCCACTAAAGGTGGGCTCTTTTCTTAAAATCAGTTCATGGGTGCAGCAATGTAGTGGAGGGGACGAGATCGATTCTGAAGAAGCGGAGCGTTCGCCTTTATCCCCGTGATTTCTCCCTTTAGAGAAGGGAATCGAAGAAATCTGGGGATAACAGCGATCGTAAGAACGATTCGTCACCGGAACGTCTACGATGCACGCCCCCAATGATCTGGTTTTAACTAACGAGCTACAAACTTTTCAAAAACTGAACAATCGTAAGCAACCCTTTATCAAAGTTCTCCAGGTTGAAGTGCTCATTTGGTGCATGCAGGTTCTCATCAGGCAAGCCGAAGCCCATCATGACAGCCGGAACTTCAAGTACACGTGAGAGTTTCTCCACAATCGGAATGGAGCCGCCATCTTTGGTGAAGAGGGCACGCACGCCATATACCTGCTCATAGGCATCTGCTGCTTTTTGCAGGATAGGGTTAGATGGATCTGTATTGAAGGCAAAAGCTTTCTCAATCTGTTTCACTTGTAGTGTCGCACCTGGTTGAACGTGAGCACGAAGATGTGCTTCGATACGATCCAATACTTGCTGTGGATCTTGATCGGCCACAAGGCGGCATGTAATTTTGGCATGAGCCTCTTTCGGAATAACGGTTTTGGTACCTTCACCTTGGAATCCGCCCCATACGCCATTCAGTTCCAGTGTTGGACGTGCTCCAACACGCTCCACGAAGGAGTAACCTTCTTCACCATACAACTGCTCCAGACCAAGATCCTGACGAAGCTGTTCTTCGTTGAAGCCTTGCTTCACGAATTCTTCTCTCATCTCAGGGGACAGTGGCAGCACGCCATCGTAGAAGCCATCTACACTAACGCGTCCTTGTTCGTCATGCAATGAAGCGAGCAGGGAAACGAGTGCATGGAGTGCATTCGGAACACCTCCACCAAACGAACCTGAATGCAGATCCGTGTTAGCAGTGAACAGATTCACATGAAGCGAGCAGAGACCACGCAGTCCTGTAGAGATCGCGGGTTTGCCTTTTTCGAGCAAGGATGTGTCGGAGATGAGAACCATGTCAGCACGCAGCTTGTCCGTATTATCATTAAGATAGATTGGCAGGTTCGGACTGGAAATCTCTTCTTCGCCTTCGATGCAGAATTTCACGTTAACGGGAAGTTCGTTGTTCTCTGCGAGCAAAGCTTCTACCGCTTTGATATGTAAGAAAATTTGTCCTTTATCATCCGTTGCTCCGCGAGCATACAACTTCCCGTCACGTACGGTAGGCTCGAATGGAGGTGTGTCCCACAGGTTAAGTGGATCAACAGGCTGTACATCATAGTGACCATAGATCAATGCGGTTGGTTTGCCAGGTGCATGCAAATGGTCAGCATACACAATCGGGTGTCCTGCTGTTTGAATAACCTCAACATTCTCCATGCCTGCACGCGTCAGTGCATCGGCTGCCCACTGTGCTGCGCGGTTAATGTCCTCTTTATGTTCCGAAATGGCTGAAATACTTGGAATGGATAACCATTCATTCAGTTCGGCCAAGTGTTTATCTCTGTTTTGTTGAAAATACGTTTGTTCTTTCATTATTAATAAGCCTCCTTCATGTTCTGCTTCATCCTATTGTAATCCATTTTTACGGGTTAATAAAACATTGGTTAAAAAACGTTACATTAAATCTCGTTTCATTCACTGGGAAATGTTGAGTATAATATAAAAAAGGATGTCATTCACAGATCATACAAATCACTCAGCAGGGAGATGAAGCAGTTCCCATGACAGGCAGATTACTCACAAGCAGGCAGGTGACCGCTGATGGAGCCAACTAGTCGTGTACGGGACATGGGTCGTTTTTTTCGTTTGCCAGGAAGATGGACGAGGCGACAGAAGGGGCGCTTCTACCGAAACAGCCTGATGCTTATTTTGTTAATCGCGAGCATTCCCGGTCTGATTACAGGAATTGTGATGTATGGGTTGGTCGTGAATCAGATGGAAAAAGAATTTAACCAGATGCATCAAAACCAGATTGAGAACCGAGCGCGGAATGTAGATGATCAGCTCGCCTATTTGGAGATGACCTTATCGCACTGGGCGTTCGAACCCAGATTCGGCAATGCACTCCGGACGCTGGATTTTGTATATTTTTTCAAAGAAACACAAGAGATTGTTACGACATTGTACGTTCTACAGGGCTCGCATCCATTAATTCAATCTGCACAGCTATATTTGAAAGAGCCACAGCCGATTGTATTCAATCGGGAATATAACGAACTGCAGGATGAGAGCCAGATCGAGGCGTATGATCGATACCTGAGCATGGGAAATCATGTGTATTGGACGGATTGGATATCCGGTCAACAGGACACGGGGCAATCCCTGACCTCTAATCCCAGCTTGTTACATACAGGTTCAAGTGATGCGCTCGTTCTTGTACATAAAATTCCGGGGGAAAGTGTCAAGCCGTTCGGCGCCCTAATCATCACGCTGGATAACTCAAAAATCGCAAGTTTATTGAAAACGCTTACTCCATATGATGAAGGGCTAACCTTTCTGATGGATGCCGAAGGCAATACACTGATTACTGGTAATACGGATGCAGGCGCCAAGGATTCAGCCTTTGAACAGCAATTAAAAGATGCAGTCGCCTTGCACAAGGATAGCCATTCTTTTCTATTCAAATATGAGGATCAGACCTATTCCGTATCATCCGGCTCGTTAAGCCGAATCGATGCGGATTGGACGTACGTGTCTGCAGCTCCATTGACCTCGGTTACTTCACCCGTCAAGTTGGTATCCAAAATCATTGTGATGGCGAGCATAGGCAGTCTTGTATTAGGGCTGCTGCTGTCATGGTTTGCTTCACGCCGAATCTATTCACCGGTTGCACGGATGGTTCATCTGCTGACACCTGGAAGAAACGAAGCGTCTACCGATGTGAAGTTGGACGAATTCCAACTGTTGGAACAGCACTGGAATGAACTGACTTCAGATCGTCTGACAGCTCACCGCCAGCTACAAGAACAACTTCCTCATCTACGGGACAGCTTTGTATTACAACTGGTGCAAGGCCATCTAAACGCATACAACGAGCAGGATCTGCGCCGGCGTATGACAAACCTTGGATTTGAGGTGGAGGGGCAGCAGTTTTTGTTATTGCAGATGTATTTTATAGGACATGTGACATTACGAGAACGATTTGGCAGCAGGGACACAGGACTGATTACGTTTGCCGCAGTCAACATTATAGAAGAGGTTGCGAAGGGTTATTTTAGCCAAGTTAGTGTGATGAATTTCCACGATCTATCCTCGGCGATGTTAATTATAGCTCCAGAGAAGGATTCCTTGAAGCCGCAGGCGTTGTTGTGGGGAGAGGAGCTTATGGAAGTGATTCACCGAACGCTGAAAATGCAGGTCACCGTAGTGGTCAGTCGCCCAGCCGCAACGTTGCAGGAATTGCCTGGTTTATTCGTGGAGATGGAGCAAGCTGTCGTTTATCGCAGTGTGGAGGTAGGCAGCCAAATCCTTGATCTAGATGATGAGCAATGCTTCAGCCAAGTGGAAGGAGCAACCTATCCCCTCGGGCTAGAACGTGATTTTATTCAGGCGCTGAGACTGGGAAAGCGGGATGAAGCAGAACGGGGAATGGAACAATTTCTGACCGAAGTGACTCGAACCGATAGCACGGAATTTCAGGTGCAGCAGATGATGCTTCAGTTATTGGGTAGTATTCAGCATGTCATGCTGCAAACGGGCGTTATTCCTTACCAGCTGTTCGGCGGCTGTAACATGTATGAACGACTGTCGAGCATTCGTGAACCAGCACAGATGATGCAGTGGATGAAGGAGAAAGTCATCAGACCGTATATGCAGGAGATCGAGCTTAGATCTCAAGAGCCGCTTAAACAGGTGGTGGAACGAACGATGCAGTACATTGATGACAACTACAGCAACGATATTTCATTGGAAGCGTGCGCCGATCTGGAACAGATGACACCTTATGCTCTCAGCAAGGCATTTAAACAGATTTCCGGAATGAATTTTATTGATTATTTGACCCAGGTACGTATGGAGAACGCGAAAAAGTTACTACGTGAGACATCAATGAGAATAAATGATGTTGCAAGCGCAGTAGGATACCAGCATAGTTATTTTAATCGAATTTTCAAAAAACAAGAGGGTTCAACACCGAGCCAGTATCGGGATCAGTGGTTTACATCTTAATCGATTTTCAGAAGCTTCGTTAGCCGGGATTCCATATAGGGATTCCGGTTCTTTTTTGTTTTATAAAGGTGGCTGGGGTACAAATACAAATAAAGAGAAGACGGCAAAAATGTGCAATCCTCTTCTTCAAAATGTTGCAAATCAAGAGCGCTATTGGCGCTATATCGGGCTTTGTACAGGTATGAGAAGTGCTAAGCAAAAAATGAAGGTTGCCGGAAATAAGGGCGCTGTATAGTCTGAGTATCAGATAAATTGATAACGCTTACACGAATGGAGGGAGAGGGCATGAACGGGAAGAATGGAAGTGCCGCTACAACAACGCAGGCGGATATTTCAAGTTACTCCGTAAAACGGGAGTCCAACTGGAAGCGGCAGATCAAGCGAAATAAATGGTTATACGTACTTGTACTTCCCGGTTTTCTGTATTTTGTAATCTTTAAATACTTGCCCATGTGGGGAATCGTTATTGCTTTTCAGGATTATCAGCCTTTTCTAGGGATTCGCAATAGTGAATGGGTAGGGTTGGAGAACTTTACGACCTTTTTCTCGAATCCAGACTTTTTCCGATTGCTACGGAATACGTTGCTCCTTGCCTTATACGATCTCATTTTCTTTTTCCCGGCACCGATCATTATTGCACTCCTATTAAATGAGATTCGAACAGCCTTTTTCAAAAGAACGATTCAGACGCTCGTATATGTACCACACTTTGTATCCATGGTGATTATCGCCAGTATCACTTATGTATTTCTGACACCTCAAGGCGGAGTGCTGTATGAGCTGATTGCGATGATCACAGGTAAACCGATAGATGTGCTGTCCAGCCCGGATACGTTCCGACCGCTGATCATTATTCAGATGATGTGGAAGGAGATGGGGTGGGGGACCATCATTTTCCTTGCAGCTCTTGCGGGAGTAGATACAGAGCAGTATGAAGCATCTATTGTTGATGGGGCAGGACGATTACGCCGAATGTGGCATATTACCCTGCCAGCGATTCGTACTACGATTGTAATTTTGCTCATTCTAAGACTCGGGAACTTTCTGGACACAGGATTCGAGCAGATTTACCTGATGACGAACTCACTGAACCGGGATGTAGCGGATGTATTCGATACCTATGTGTATACCGTGGGGATTACGCAAGGTGCGTTCAGCTACAGTACAGCCGTGGGACTCTTTAAGTCTGTTGTGGGGATTATATTGGTGCTTGGTAGTAATAAACTTGCCAAAAAGTTTGGTCATCCCGGTATTTATTAATAGACTTTAGGAGGTAACCGCTCATGAACAGTCGTCT
This sequence comes from Paenibacillus sp. MER 99-2, assembly GCF_023714095.1. NCBI lineage: Bacteria > Bacillati > Bacillota > Bacilli > Caryophanales > Paenibacillaceae > Paenibacillus > Paenibacillus sp. MER 99-2. The sequence continues at coordinate 160,047 of NZ_JAMAUZ010000007.1, forward strand.
GTATAACAGCCCTGCTGGCAGAGTATTTGATGTGCTCAACTACATCATGCTCGGCGTTCTGGGGTTACTAACCGTTCTTCCTTTCTTGTATATTATAGGGAATTCATTCGCGACCGAAGCTGAAATTACTGAACGTAGTTTTTTCCTTATTCCTAAGGTGTTCTCCCTTAGCGCATATGAGTATATTTTTTCATCCTCCACGATGTTTCGAAGTATTGGTGTATCCATCTTCATTACCGTTGTAGGTACGTTCGTTAACTTATTCTTCACGCTTACGATGGCATATCCGCTATCTCGCAGCGACTTCTGGGGACGGAATATGCTAATGAATATGGTCATTTTCTCCATGTTATTTGGGGGAGGCATGATTCCGACCTATCTCGTCATACGAGGTCTTGGACTGCTTGATTCCTACTGGTCTTTGATGCTTCCTGGCGCGATCAGCGCTTTTAACCTTATTGTTGTCAAAAACTTTTTTCAACAGATGCCGCCTGGGCTAGAGGAAGCGGCTCGCATCGACGGCTGTTCTGATCTTGGGGTGCTGTGGCGTATTGTTTTGCCATTGTCCAAACCGGTCATTGCTACATTTGCATTATTCTACGCCGTGGGACATTGGAATAACTTTTTCTCTGCATTGCTCTACATTTCCGACAGTACCAAATGGCCGCTGCAAGTCATGTTACGGCAAATTGTACTGCTGTCGCAGGCCAGTGTTGGAGATATGGCGAACATGGATCCCAACTTTGTAAAACCACCGGAACAGTCCGTAAAAATGGCGGTTATTATTGTGGGTACGATCCCGATTTTGCTGGTGTACCCGTTCTTGCAAAAGCATTTTGCCAAAGGTGTCATGCTCGGTTCAATTAAAGGCTAATCCAAGGGGGAGAATGTATGGGACAACCAAAAACAGGATTGAAGAAGATGGCTATTGTACTTTGTGCATCTATGCTATTAAGCACAGTGCTCGCTGCATGTAGCGGGGAACAACAATCGAATACGGGGGAAGCGGCGAGTGGCAGAGATCAGTTGACGATCATGCTCCCTAATTTTGAAGCAGAGAATCCACCGGAGAATAGTCCGGTTATCCAGAAGCTGGAGGAACTGACCAAGATAGATGTTAACTTTCAGTGGGTGCCCAGCAGCTCGTATGAAGACAAATTCAATATCACCTTAGCCTCGGGCAAATTGCCGGATATTATGGTGGTGCTCGGAAAGTCGCCGAGTTTCATCAACGCAGCTCGAACGGGAGCATTCTGGGAGCTTGGGCCTTACCTGAAGGATTATCCGAACCTGAGCCAAATGAATGAGATTATTACGAACAATGCTTCGATCGATGGCAAAACGTATGGCATATATCGTGCTCGTGCTCTTGGGCGTAACGGGGTAACGATCCGGAAGGACTGGCTGGAGAATCTGGGGCTGGAAGAACCGAAGACCATTGATGAGTTCTACAATGTATTGAAAGCGTTCACCAATGATGATCCGGACGGAAACGGTAAGCAAGATACGTATGGGCTGGTGGCGAGTAAATTCACAGGTCCATGGGATAACATGCAGGTGTGGTTTGGCGCACCGAACAAATGGGGAGAGGACAGCAGCGGGGCATTAATTCCCGCACACGACACCCCTGAGTATATGGAAGCATTGCAGTTCTTCCGCAAGATCTATAGTGAAGGTCTGGTGAATAAGGACTTCGCGGTTATGGACGCAACGAAACTTCCAGATCCGTTTGTAAATGGTCAGGCTGGTGTCATGGTGGATGTTGCAGATAATGCACAGCGCATGGATCAGAAAATCTTGGAGAAAGACCCTGCGGCTACGGGACGTGTGGATGTATTGCAAGCGATGGAGGGGCCAAAAGGTCTGCGTGATATGCCGACTTCTGGATACTCTGGGATGGTCGTCATCTCCAAGAGCAGTGTGAAAACCGAGGAGGATCTGAAGAAGGTGCTGACGTTCTTGGATCAATTGAACGAACCTGAGCTTCAGGCATTACTTGGCAACGGATTGGAGGGGAAGCAGTATGAGAAAAAAGGCGATTACATCATCCCTACAACAGATAAACTAGCGCTGCGGGATGTACAGGGTTTGAATCAGATTCTGATGTTTATTCCCGAGGACAAAACGTTACGTGTAGAACAAACCCCTGTTCGACAGAAAGTTGTTGAAGTGCAGAAAGCTAATGAGAAGATTGTCATCGCGAATCCGGGCGAACCACTGATCTCGGATGTATATGCCCAGAAGGGACCACAGCTTGATAACATCATCAATGATGCTCGCATCAAGTTTATTGTAGGACAGATCGATGAGAAAGGCTTCCAAGATGCAGTTGAATTGTGGAGAAAGAGCGGCGGTAACGACTATGTCAAAGAAGTAAATGAGCTTTACGCTGCGCTCAAATAATCTTTATAGTGCGTGTTCAAAAAGGTCGGTTTTCAGTACCAAGAAGATGGGATAAAGATAGAAATGGAGTAGCGGAGCGTAGGCAAAACTACGTGAGCAACGGACATTTCGGCTGAATCCCATATTCGACGCTAAGATGCCTCAAGGCATCCTTCGTAATCAAAAGCGGACTTTTTAAACAACCTCTTATACTACAGCCCGGTTGCCGTTAGTGTCGTAGTGCAGGCGGCCGGGCTATTCAATATTCATCCATTTTAACAATTTTTTTGTGAATTATGGCTTCCCAGTATTCGATTTTGTTGTATAATCAAAGCGAAACAAACCCATTTGAACTAAAATGAACGATAATGGAAGATGAACAACCACTCTTATGGTTTTAGGGAGGAAGGCGACATGTGGAACGGGGATGCTTTTGAAAATCCCGAGGCGCAGTACCGGGTTCATCCCTTTTGGTTTTGGAATGGGGATATGGAAGAGAGCCAGATTAAGCGTCAAATCGCAGAAATGCATAAGCAGGGCGTGGGCGGGTTCTTTATATGTCCGCGTCAGGGACTACAGATTCCTTATTTATCTGAAGCATGGTTTGATAAGGTAAAAGTAGCTACCCAAGCTGCGTATGAACTTGGCATGCAGGTCTGGTTGTATGACGAATATCCATATCCGAGTGGTATGGCCGGAGGCGAGGTAACACTTGAATTCCCGGAAGCGAAGCAACGTCAGCTTATTCATCATCATCTGAATGTACAAGGTGGCACATTGCTCGATTATGAGCTGCCCTGGGGACGCGTTTTATATGCCAAAGCTGTTCCTAAGGATGCCCAAGGGAAGCGCGTATGGCATGAATCGATCAATCTGCGAGGATTCATTGGTAATGTGCAGACAGATCAGGTGTACCAGGAGACGGGGCTGACTTCGTATAATCGCAAGCGATTTTTTACATACCATACGGCTCTTCGCTTGTTGTGGGAGGCTCCGGCTGGAGAATGGGAAGTTATTGTATTTCAAGAAGAAGAGATCGATGATTTTAAATATTACGGGAACTTTGTTGACCCTTGCCATCAGGAGGCAATGAGTCGTTTCATCGAACTCACCCATGATCGTTATCAGTCAGCGTTTGGAGAACAATTTGAAAGCGTAATCAAAGGTGTGTTTTCGGATGAGATTGCACCTCTCGGGAAGATTCCATGGTCACCACAATTGCCTGGTTACTTCAGTGAACGTTGTGGTTATAGCCTCATTGAATCTCTACCTGCGCTGTTGTATGGAGATATTCCGGATTTCGAGCGAATCCGCTATGACTATTTTCAATCCCTGCACGTATTGCTCCGTTCTTCTTATCATAAGCAAGTTCACGACTGGTGCGAGCAGGCTGGAATTCAATATGCGGCAGAGGTTCCTGGTGTGCGTATGACGACACAGTTATACAGCCACATGCCAGGTGGAGATTCCGCCCATGAGAAGATCGGACGTTCGTTGTCTTGGATTCTTGAACGCTACGGAAAAAGAATGCGCGACAATCCCAAAATGGTCAGCTCATTAGCTAGACAACTGGGACGGGAACGAAATCTGATTGAATGTTTTCACAGTGTAGGCTGGTCAATGACCTTGCAGGATGCCAAATGGATGATTGATCGAATGGCGGCCATGGGCACGAACTTTTTCAACTTTCATGCTTTTTTCTATACGATTGGCGGGCTGGCGAAGCATGATGCTCCCCCATCACAGTTCCTGCAAAACCCGTACTGGGAACACTTTCGGGAACTCGGTGACTACACCGGAAGATTAGGTTACCTGATGAGCACCGGGACAGCCGATATCCGTATCGCTGTGCTGGACCCAACGACTACACTCTGGAGTTTAATGGGTAATCCACTACATGGTTTTGAATATAGCGGAGAAGACGAAGCAGAACGGGCAAGACTGGAACGACTCACGAATGACTGGATGAGGATCACTACGCACTTATTGCAGAGCAGACGGGATTATGACCATCTTGATCCGGAACTGCTGGCGGAAGCCCAGATGGTTGATGGCAGGATTGAAATAGGTGCAGCTCGTTATGAGGTTCTGATTCTCCCACCCATGCTGAATTTGGAAGCAGCGGCGTGGAAACAGGTGAAGCAATGGGTACAACAGGGCGGGATCGTTATTTCTGTCGGGTTGCCTCCGTATATACCTATTCAGGAAGGAAGCCCAGCAGGGGATGAAGCGGCGAAGTTTTTCGGAGCTGGCGATCACCCAGAGATACCGTATTGGGGTAATGGTGAACCAGAACAGGATGAGGGTAAATGCCTATGGCGACGTGGAGAAGGAAAGGCTTATTTCCTCCCTACGGCAGGAAGTGATTCGATAAATCGGACTGTACTTGAGTCGATGTCCTTGCTTCTGGATGAGGTTCTGCCTGAACCCGTTCGTTGGGTGATGAAGAAGGAAAGATCTTCTCTGCTTATGCAGACAAGACAATTGTCTGAAGGCGAATATATGGTCTTTTTAACCAATCAGGAAGATCAATGCTTAGAAGGCGAATTGAAGGTCTCAGTTGATGCATCATGGACAGTTGCTGAACGCGCACCTAATCAAGGCTTGCGGGTAGATCGACTAGATTTGGAGCAGGGACAACGGTATGCACTCCCCATCCATAATCGTGGAGACGAAGGGTATATTTCACTACATTTCGCAGCTTATGAAGCACATGCTATACGACTAACCTGGGATGATGAGCACGGTTCATCAGAAGAACAGTTAACAGAGGATACTGAGAAGAAGGAATCTGCTCTTGGTGTAAAAAATATGGACGGTAGTCATCATGAATTTCATTCAATAATCATTCCTTCCGAGGGGCCTTGGCGACTTGAAACGGTTCAGCCTAACGTACTGCGTATGGGGCATTTCCACCTTACGGCGAAAAATTACAACGGTGTAATTTTTGAGGGTAGCCATTCTGAGGTCAAGCCGTTCATTGATCAGGCAGCAGATTGTTCAGCACATAACTTGCTTCCGCTCCAGTTTAATCAAGTATTCGGCACACCAAAGAAGCCATCCATTGCGTATCCACTGGAGTGCCATTACGCAACTTCGTTTGAACTAAGAACAGCCTTATCTGAGTGTCTGTTATTCATGGATCGAAGGGCCATTTCGGGTGACTGGACGTTAATCATTAATGATCATCCTATCCGTCCGGATGCGTTCGAATCAGTCGAGATTACGGATTTTGACAATATCGGTTATGACATTACACCATGGCTGCACAGTGGTCTTAACGAGCTGAAGGTTACAGTTCAGATCACGAAAGATGAAGATGGAATTGTTGACCCTTTGTACTTACAAGGACGATTTGGAGTGGAGTTTCATCATGAGGGTATGGCTTCCTTAGTTAGGGAACCAGACACGGCTGTGCAGATTCAACCGGAGCCGCAAGCGTTATATCCACATTTTGCAGGAGAGATGATTTACAAGCGAAGCTTTTGGTTGGATCAACGGAGTCCAGATATTCCGTTCTTCGAACTGGAATTCAGTGATTGGCGAGTTCAGGATGTTACTGAAGTTCTGGTCAATGGATACAGTCTGGGTGTTCGCTGCTGGTCTCCTTATCGCTGGAAGGGTCAATCTTCGTGGCTTCGCGCCGGGGATAATGAGATTGAAGTACGTGTGACCAATACATTAGTCGGTTTGCTTGAAGGCACGTATTTTGATTCCTTAAGTCATCAGCTGCGTGAAGCAGGTCGGGGATTGGCTGATGGATAGATGGTCAAACATGCATTCATGATAGCGCTTTAAAATTGCATGACAATGATCCATTAATTGAAGTAATCACTACTTTGAAGTCAAAAGGAAGGGAGCAATCTAATGGCTGCATCTCAATCCAGTCTAGAAAAGTTTGAACCGATCTGGGTCGCAGATCAGGGGGATGGAACTTATCGTAATCCCATTCTACACGCAGATTATTCGGATCCGGATGTCATTCGTGTAGGCGACGACTTTTACATGACCGCTTCGAGCTTCTCGCATACACCAGGCTTACCGATCTTGCATTCAAAAGATTTGGTGAACTGGAAGCTCGTGAATTATGCCATTGAACGGTTGGATATTCCGGGGTATGACGTTCCCCTGCATGGTAAAGGCGTATGGGCACCAAGCATTCGCTACCATGACAACAAGTATTGGATCTTTTTCAGTACACCGGACGAAGGCATCTATGTGACAACGGCGACACACCCTGAGGGACAATGGTCACCTCTTCATCTGGTGCATGAGGTTAAGGGGTGGATTGATCCTTGCCCACTATGGGACGATGACGGGCAGGCATATCTGGTGCATGCATTTGCCAATAGCCGCTGTGGCATCAAAAGCAAAATTCAGGTGTGCCGTATGGCACCGGATGGAAGCCGGCTTTTGGATGAAGGAAGGATCGTATTTGACGGTACAGAGCACCATCCAACGATAGAAGGTCCCAAGTTTTACAAGCGTGATGGAGACTATTATATCTTTGCTCCTGCAGGTGGTGTGAAACCGGGATGGCAGACCGTGTTACGGTCGAAGCAGGTATTTGGCCCATATGAAGATCGAATTGTCATGCACCAGGGCTCTTCCACCATTAATGGCCCGCATCAGGGTGGATATGTAGAGCTGGATTCCGGGGAGTCCTGGTTTATCCATTTTCAAGATCGTGATGCTTATGGACGAATTGTTCATTTACAGCCCATGCAATGGGATGAACAAGGGTGGCCAATCATTGGCTTGGATCAGGAAGGCGACGGAACCGGTGAGCCAGTGATCTTGCATAAGAAGCCCAATGTGGGAAGCACACACCCCGTAGTAGTGCCCGAAGTATCCGATGATTTTAGGGCGGATCGTCTAGGGCTGCAGTGGCAATGGCAGGCTAACGCCCAGCCAGAGTGGGCTGATCTGAATCCAGAACAAGGACTTATTTTGCATACACTTCCTTATCCTGATGGCGTTCAATCGTTATTTGGTGTTCCACAGCTATTGATGCAAAAGTTGCCGGCGTCAGCCTTTGAAGCCACAACTCAATTGACTTTTCACCCGAAGCAGGCTGGCGATCAAGCAGGACTCCTTTTGTTTGGAGATGCTTATGCCTATCTTTACTTAACGCAGACTGAGGATGGAGCCATTCGATTATCCCTGAATCGTGGGGAGAAGCAAAAGAATAGTGATCTGCATGCAGACGAATGGCAGGAAGAAGGGCTGGACTGGAAGGGAGAAGGCTCAACGGCTTCCGGTTGGACTATTCATTTACGTCTTACCCTTATCGAACCTGCACATGTACAGTTTAGCTGGAGTGAAGATGGCGTGAGTTATACACCGATAGGCACAACATTTGTTGCAACGACTGCACTATGGGTTGGGGCGAAGATGGGACTGTTTGCTATTAATACGAAGTCTGAGCCTAGTGAGGGCAAAGGTAAGTATCGTTATTTTGCCGTGAAGGAAATTCAGGAATAACCGTTATCGCACATTGTTCTGTTGATCAGTATAAGACGCGAATACGGATTAAATATAGTCGCATTCATACCAATCCAACTTAATGAGGAGAGATACACAATGAGCAAAAAAACATATGTACTCGTAGGAACAGGTGGCAGAGCAGGGTTTTTCTATACCGCGTTAGCGAAGGAATATAAGGATCGTTCAGAGCTTCTCGCCTTGTGTGATACGAACCAGACACGGATGGATTATGCCAACAAGGTTTTGACGCAGGATTGCGGATACCACGAGCTACCTACCTATACCGCAGATCGCTTTGAAGAAATGATCGCAGAGCATAAGCCGGATACGGTGATTGTGACTACAGTGGATCGCACACACCATCATTACATCATTAGAGCTATGGAGCTTGGTTGTGATGTAATCACGGAGAAGCCAATGACGGTGGATGAGCAGAAATGTCAGGAGATTTTGGATGCGGTACAACGTACAGGACGCGATGTGCGTGTGACGTTCAACTATCGTTATGCACCACATCATACAAAAGCACGCGAGTTGATAATGGACGGAGTCATTGGCGATATCCATTCCGTGCATTTTGAGTGGTTGCTGAATACACGTCACGGTGCAGATTATTTCCGTAGATGGCATCGGGATAAACGTAACAGTGGTGGCTTGCTTGTCCACAAATCAACACACCATTTCGACTTGGTCAATTTCTGGATCGGCTCACAGCCGGAAAGTGTATTTGCATACGGAGACCTGCTGTTCTATGGCAAAGAGAACGCTGAGCGCCGCGGAGAGCAACATAGCTATGCGAGAGCGACAGGCAATCCGCAGGCAGAGAACGATCCATTCGCATTACATTTGGATCAGAGTGAGCAACTGAAGGCAATGTATCTGGATGCAGAGCATGAGGATGGTTATCAGCGGGATCAGAATGTGTTTGGCGATGGAATCAGCATTGAAGATACACTCGGTGTACTTGTTCGCTATAAGAACAAAGCGGTTCTAACATATTCCCTGAATGCTTATATGCCTTGGGAAGGATATCGCATCGCTTTTAACGGTAGTAAAGGACGTATCGAAATGAATATTGTAGAGCAATCGTATGTTAATGCGGGTGGTGACCGTGCTAATGAAGGAGCGCTTAAAGGTCGCAGTATCACCGTATTCCCAATGTTTGATGCACCTTACGAGGTGGAGGTTGAAGAGGGAGAAGGCGGTCATGGCGGTGGTGATCCAGTGTTGCTGAATGATATTTTTGGTGATCCGGTACCAGACAAATTCAACCGTGCTGCTGACCATGTGGACGGAGCTCGCTCTATTCTTACGGGTATTGCAGCCAACAAGGCGATCCGTACAGGGCTGCCTGTACGCATAGATGATTTGGTGAAATTTTAAGCGGGATTAGTGAAATGTCCGCTAATTCGGAGGGAGACAGGAGAAACATATGGGACATCGTATCCAGTTTGACCGGTATCCGGGTGGAGTAATGAAAGCGTTGACGTTTAGTTACGATGATGGTGTGGTGCATGATCGCAGACTGGTGGATATTTTCAATCGTTATGGGTTGCGTGGAACATTTAATCTCAATTCCGGTGTGCTCGGTAAAGTGGGGCGAATTGGTGAAGATGAGGTTGCAGAGCTGTATGCGGGTCATGAAGTGGCTGTACATACTGTCACTCACCCTACGTTGCCATATGTTCCGGATGAACTGCTCACCGAAGAAATTATGGAAGATCGAAGAGCATTGGAACGGCTTGTTGATTATCCTGTGAGAGGAATGGCCTATCCCAATGGTGGATATGATCGTTCACTCAGCACCAAGTTGGAATGGCTAGGTCTGGATTATGCACGAACTGTCGAATCCCATGGACAATTCACATTGCCTGAACGACCGCTGGAATGGCATCCGACATGCCACCATAACCATGATTTGGAATCTCTTACTGAACGATTTATTCAACATACAAAGACAGGTACACCACTACTCTTCTACGTATGGGGTCACAGCTATGAATTCAATGATAACGATAATTGGGAGATCATCGAGCGGTTCGGAGAGCGGATTGGTGGCAGAGATGATATTTGGTATGCGACTAATATAGAGATTATTGCCTACTGGAAAGCAGTGAAGCGGCTGGAATGCTCAGCAGATCGTTCGATGATTCATAATCCGTCTTCGATTTCAGTTTGGCTAACGGCAGATCAACAAGTGGTGGAAGTGAAAGGCGGAGAGACGCTGCGGTTAAACGAGCTGATCCAACTTGGGGAAAGGAGCTGACAATCATCCGTTATTTTCATGAGAACGAGGCGATTGCAGGCAAGGTTCATGATTCAATACCCGACGTATTGACGACAGTGGCTCAGCGTTATATGGGGGATCATCCCAAGCATTCCTTTTTATTCAGAGCTTATCACCGCGGTGGTTTCCGCAGGCTAGCAGACTACCGTTACGATCTGAATCTGGATCAGAAATGGAACGATGCACGTGCAGGACAATATGTATATGTGTGGGGGAAGTTATGGAGCCAGCAGGACGCCACATTAAATACAGGTCTGAACTGTTATAGTCCAGTGACCGTCTACTTGAATGGAGAAGAGATCTTCAAATCCGAATTGCTTCAGGAGCTGTATCCAGAGCGTAGAACTCAATTTCCGATCCATGTAAAATACGGCTGGAATGATGTACTGTTATGTTTTGTAAAAACCGAAGTAGGCTTCGGTGGCATATATGGAACCGCATCGTTCAAAAACTTCCCTCTTCATTTTCTGACGCCTGGCGTTGACCGTCAGGGTCAGGAAGGATGGCTGTATTCGGAACCTGTGGATGAACCACTCACCTCACTTCCGCATGAAGGCATGACCGAAGCGGAGACAGGACTTACATGGTTTCCACAGAGGGAGTGGACAGAGCAAGAGCTGAACGCTGGTAACTTTGGCCGGATATTTGGTACAGAAGAGCCTGCTGCTGCGTATGCATGGACCAAACTTGATGTTACGGTACCCGGAACTACCCCAGTCATTTTGCAAGGTACACACACAGGTGGACTCACCTTATTTGTGAACGATCAGGAAGTATATTCGGGGAAGACAAGTGGTGAATTCAAGGTTGAACTTCCACGTAAGTATGGGGCTGTTCATTTAGTTGCCAAAGGCGAATGCTTGGTGGTAGAGGACAGCTGGGGCTTCACAATAGGTGGTGCTACCTCTGAAGCTGCATCCTCTAGGGGGTGGAGGCTAACGTCTCCACATCCGGTTGCGGGATGCACGGATGTTTGGCTGTATACGGGAAGTTTTCCCCTCGAATCTGCACCCACTGCGGGTGAGATCGTTGTAACCGATAGGGTGTTTGATAACGGCGGTACCGGAGTTTACTGGCATGTAGATCTGCCCGAGACCAGCGTTCGTCCTTATTTGGAGAATACGCATTATGGCAAATGGAATTATCCACTGGGAGTAACCCTGCTTGGTTTGCTTCAGACAGGTCAAGAGCTGAAGCGAGACGATTACGTGCAGTATGTACGAGCGCATATTGAACTGAGCACCTCTTTTGACCGTTATGGATTATGGGATCGAGACCATTATGGTGCAGCCGGCATCAACAATCAGCTGTCTGCCATTGACAGTCTTGATGATTGTGGCTCCTTCGGTTCTACGTTACTGGCGACCATGGCAAGTGGTGAGATTCGCGGCGGACTCGATACTGCACACCGGATTGCTCGTTATATTACGGATGAACAGGAACGGCTGGAGGATGGTGCATTCTATCGAGTTCGGGGTAGCGGAGAGATGCGTCATGAAACGATGTGGTGTGATGACCTCTATATGAGTACACCTTTTTTAATGCGTTATGGTCAGCTCACGGGAGAAACATCATATTGGGACGATGCTATTAATCAATTCTTGCTGTTCCGCAAATATCTATATATTCCACAGCAACAGATCATGTCTCATGTGTATGATTTTGTGCGTGGACGGGCAACGGGTATTCCTTGGGGGCGAGGCAACGGTTGGGTGCTCTTTTCGCTAACCGAGTTGCTGACGATTCTGCCGAATGATCATGAAAAGCGACCGGAGTTGCTTCAGTTCTATCGTGATTTGTGTCAAGGCTACCTGTCATTGCAGGGGGAGAATGGTCTCTGGCACCAGGTATTGAATCGGCCTGATTCGTATGAAGAGACATCCTGTACTTCGATGTTTATCTATGCCTATGCTCGTGGTATCCGAGAGGGTTGGCTAGAAGACTTTGAACCATATTTGGAGGCTGTGCGTAAAGGCTGGGAAGGGATTACACGTATCTCTATTGATTATCAGGGGAATGTGTATGGCGTATGTCGTGGATCAGGTTACTCCTTCACAGCTTTATATTATCGAGATGATCTGGGCTGGAATCTGAATGATACACATGGCATTGGTATCGTGCTGCTTGCTGGGGTTGAGGCTCACAGGATGAACCAGCAACTGAGCCAAATTGGTTTGACTACCTCACTTACGGCAGGTCAACGCTAAACGTTCTACATGCCTCCTGTGATATGAAGCAGGATATCGTGTAATGGCAGTGCATGTAGACTATTTATGCTATGAAATGAGAAAAGCGGCTAGCTCAAGAGCTGGCCGCTTTTCTACGTGTAAACACAACGAAGATCCTGATGAGGAACAAAAGGAATCTTATTTAAGTGCGTGTTCAAAAAGGTCGGTTTTCAGTACCGAGAAGATGGGATGAAGATAGAAATGGAGTAGCGGAGCGTAGGCAAACCTACGTGAGCAACGGACATTTCGGCTGAATCCCATATTCGATGCTGAGATGCCGCTCGTGCATCCTTCGTAATCAAAAGCGGACTTTTTGAACAACCTATTCAAAATAATTCGAGTTGTTCTGGCCCTGGCTCCAATTCGACAATCGTCTTATCGGGAAATGGCTTTAATGGAATATCCAGCAGATCCATCATCATACGTGCATTTGTTGCGGCATCACCACCAGAGTTGTTGTTGAAAATAACATATACATCCTTGCTCTGCTCCTGCAATTGCTCTAGATAACCTTTCCATTCCTGTAGTTCTTCCTGATTATATCGATACAGATAACGGGTCTCGCGCCAATTAGGCGCACCATTCTGATGCCAGCCTGAGACGTTTCGACCATGCATACGAACCAGTGTCATCTCTGGATCTGTAGCCCGAGGTACAATAGGGATTGAGCCTTGTCCTGCCTGGGGTTCATCGCATACACTGTGAATCCAGCCCTGTTCCTTCAGGAAAGATAACGTACGTTCACGCATGGCATCTTCATACCAACTGCGGTGACGGAACTCAATGGCACATGGAATACCTTCCATTCTTAACCTAACTTCACGCAGTTCATTTACATTCTCTCGATTGCAGTCAAACCAGGGCGGGAATTGGAACAGGGCTGCCTGCATTTTACCAGCCTCCATCATCGGCTCCAGTGACTCCCTGAAAGCTTTATACATCTCAGATGTACTGTTGAAATAGGGCTTGCCCCGCAGGTGCCCTGTCATTCCCTGATACGCCTTGACTATAAAAGCAAAGGAATCTGGTGTCTCGGCCGCCCAGCGTGCCATCCGATCCCTGGGTTGCACGGCGTAGAAGGTGCTATCGACCTCAACGGTTGAGAAAAATTGCCCGTATAAGGCAAGCTTGTCTTTGGCTTTTGTACGATGTGCATATAGATCTTCCTGATCTCCCCATCCGGTGAGTCCAATCCGAATGATGATGTTCACCTCCAGTGTAAATGCAGGGATATCTGAATAATTACCCGGTTCGAATCGCTTCGACTATGTTTAACATTATATCGTGACGTTTCAGGTCGTTCAATGTGGATGAGGGACGCCGATGGCAGCTTTGAGTTTAAACGATAAAGACGATACAATGGCTAAAAGCTTATCATGAAAATGAAAGTGTACCAGCATATGACAGATAGAAAGGCTATTGACCATATGGAGGGCGAGAAGCAATGACGGAATGGTATGAAAAGAGTTTCGGCGAGGACTATCTTCTGGTGTACAAACATCGCGATGTTCAAGGTGCAGTTCATGAAGTACATAAAATGATCAACTGGTTACGGCTTGAGCCTAATTCGAGAGTGCTGGATCTGTGCTGCGGCATGGGGCGACATTCATTGGCACTTGCTCACGCGGGTTTCCAAGTGACAGGTATTGATCTATCTGATGTACTTTTGCGCGAAGCGCGAGATATGGATACAGACAACCGTGTAGAGTGGGTTCATGCGGACATGCGAGATCTACCATTAAAAGGTGGCTATGATGCTGTAGTCAATCTGTTTACATCCTTCGGTTATTTTAAGGAAGACGGAGAGCAGCTCAAGGTACTACAGGTTATTCGCCGAATGCTGAAGCCAGGGGGCAGTTTTATCATTGATTTTATGAATACAGCCTACGTGACTCGTCATCTGGTATCCCAATCAACCCGTGAAGACGAAGGACAGTACATTGAAGAGTTTCGCAAGATAGAGGATGGATTTGTACAAAAGGAAATACGTATTACCGACACGACCATACCCGACCAGAAAGCACGTGTGTATCATGAACGGGTCAAGTTGTACAGCCGTGAACAATTAAACCATTTGTTACATGAAGCAGGTCTGATCGTCGATCAGGTTCATGGAGGATATGATGAAGAGAAATATGATGAACAGGAATCGTCACGTATGATCTTTGTGGGTCATCGTCCTGAAGAGTAAGGAATGGAGAGTAATCATTTATGAAGAGATCAGAAGCGATAACCATGCCGGAATACATACACCGGGTCAAGATAACGATGTCTTTTCCTTTGCGTTGGGTGAACAGTTATGTATTACGTGAGAGCGATGGAACGATTACGATTGTAGATCCAGGGCCGCGTAGCAGTGAGACTGAACTAGAGTGGCAGGAAGCGCTATCGAATTTAGGATTATCCTTTCAATCCATTAGCCAAATTGTATTAACGCACCACCATCCAGATCATCTGGGTTTGTCTGGCTGGCTGCAGCAAAAGACAGGTGCTCCTGTACGCATGTCTAGTCGATCCATGAAAGAAGCGGAGTACATGTGGGGGCAGAACGCCACCATTAATGTCGTGCTACCTGAATATTATGGACAGCATGGGATGCCAGCAGATAAGACAAAACAGATTCATGAGCACATGGAAAGCTTTGATTCGCAGATTACCCCTCTTCCAGAGATAACTCCTATAGAAGATGGTGAGTGGTTGCAGATGGGGAGCCAGCGGTGGCTGGCGGTGGAAACAGGAGGACATGCTCCAGGACATTTATCCTTTTATTCTCCGGAGTCGAGAGAGATCCTGTGCGGGGATGCCGTTTTGCCACAGATTTCACCTAATGTCAGTCTTCAGCCCGGAAGTGATACGCAGCCCTTACTATCCTATATGGAGGGTTTGCATCGTCTTGGGGCTCTGGATGTGGAGCGAGCTTACCCTGGGCATCGTAATCCGTTTCTTCATTTCAATGAACGAACGATCCACCTGCTCACGCATCATGAGGAACGACTTCAGAAGATGGCTGAGCGAGTAGCGGAGGCACCTGTGAGTGCTTATGACCTTTGCATATTTATGTTTAGCGACCGCTTGAGCACCCATCAGCTGCGATTTGCGATGAGTGAAACGTTAGCACATCTTCAGGAGTTGATCCGGCGAGGAATCGTTGTTCAGCAGGAACAGAGCGAGGGTATGTTTTTGTTTAACATCAAAAAGTGAGCGGATTATGATGTTTACGTATTTTGCTAGCGTGGCGCTTAACCATAAGGTTCTGGTACCAGAGAGGATCTCTGACCAGAGCCTTTTTGTTTTGAACCTTTTGTGACGGAACCTGTATCGTAAATTCCTTGATCTAACTGTAAAGCTTTAGCCTTTCTTAACGGTTCATTCATCTACTTTTAAGCCAGCCTGCCTATGATAGGAACATGAACTTCACCATAGAAGGTAGGGAAGATCGATGATGAAGAAAAAACGTAACCAATGGAGAAAATGGCAAGCCTCGGCCGCAGCAACATTAGCGGTGGCTGCACTCTTTCAATATGTAAGATCTTCGGATGCTTTTGACGTCGCTTATGCATCTGCTAATGGAATAGATACAAGTAACACCCCCAACAATGTGGTGGCTACACGCGATGATGTAATGGATGAATGGAACAATGTCGAACGGACAGCTCAGATCCGGGTCTTCGGTACAACCAGGATTACGGAAACAACCAACAAAATCAGCAAAACGATTCCAGATCCTATAGTGGCAGTTATCAGTCACGCACAGGTGCATCATGAGCCGGGTTGAGCAGCAACAGGCAGTCCTTCCGCTAGTTTCTCGCTTCCACGCGATGAACACGGTGATTGAGGTGCACTTAGTCACGGGGCAGGAGGAAGCTGAGCATGCTGCAGACCTAGTACAGAATTGGTTTGAAACACAGGAGAAACGTTTTAGCCGCTTTGTACCAGATAGTGAACTTAACCGGCTAAATCGCTCTACAGGGTGGTTGCCTGTATCGGCTGCGATGGATGAAGTGCTGAGTCTCGCCTACGGATACATTGGTCAGACAGAAGGTATCTTTCAGCCAGGTATTGCCCAAGCACTTCGTCAGCAAGGATACGATGTAAGCTTTGAGCAGTTGCAATCAGACCAGTTTAATACGCAGCTGGATTATAGCCATACAGCACAGCAGTTGTCTTCTACCTCATCAGATGAAAGGTTCGATTACTGTCGTCCGGGTTGGATGCACAGAGAGGGAAGTCGAATGGTTCACTTGGATCCTGGGACTGAGCTCGATCTTGGGGGGATCGTCAAAGGATGGGCTGTAGAACGTATAGCGGATTGGCTGCAACGTTCACTTCATATCCCTGCTGGGATGATTAATGCTGGTGGCGATATTCAGGTCTGGGGCACCCCTGCTCACTCCAGCTGGACGGTCTATATCACTGACCCGTTCTTGGAGAAGAGCAATCTAACAGGCAGCATTCAGCTAAATCGTGGAGCAGTCGCGACGTCGAGTCTGGTACGGAGACAATGGCTACATCCTAGCGGTAATGGTCAAATGGCTCATCATTTAATCGACCCTCGAACGCTGCAGTCCGCGAATACGGATATCGTACAGTGTACTGTTCTGGGACAACACACCTCCCAATGCGAGATTATAGCGAAGACCGTTTGCATCCTGGGAAGTGAAGAAGCGATTCGTTGGTTGAATCGGCATTATGACCGTCATGACGTGTTATGGGTAACACGGGACGGCAGTATGTGGTTCAGAGGAAATACAGATAAACTAGCTGAGCGCTGGCCTGGCATTGATCCCGATCACCGTTTTAGCCTGATTTAAGAGGTTGCTCAAAAAGTCGCTTGAGCTCGCAGTTTAAAAAACAATTCTATCGGATGTGGGGGAGCCGCTTATGGCACAATGGATTGTAGATTATCTACCAACCTGGAGTTTAATTCGAATTAGTGGTATAGCCGCTTATCTGTTGCTCTTTGCAGGAGTGTTTCTAGGCATTGCTCAAGGCATGCCGGCAGCAAAGGGGAAGCCAAAAGCGGCGATGTATAAATGGCATACGAGAACCACATGGCTAGCTTTTGGGCTGGGGATTGCCCATGCGTTAATCCTGTATATTGATCATTACAGTCCGTTTAGCTGGAGTGAATTGTTAATTCCTTTTACAGCCTCGGTGCATCCGATTGGAAGTGGACTAGGAACGTTATCCTTTTATGGGCTGGTCATTGTTCTACTCTCTAGTGATCTTCGTAACAAGCTTGGCCGCAAATGGTGGTTTATCTTCCATATGTTGTCCTATCCGGTGTTCATCGGTTTACTCATCCATGGATTTGTGACAGGCTCGGATTCTAGCAACGTATTGATTCGTTTGATGTACGTATTCACCGGGTTAAGCATTATCGGCATGACCGTGCTGCGTGGTTTATTGCGGGAGCGTAAGGGTCCTGAGATTACGATCGGTCGCAACCCCGTACAACCTGAATCCAGCGTTGAACGGAACTGGAATGAGCTATATCAGTTGGCAAAAGTCGGCGTAGGCAGACAGGAGCACTTGAAATAGTTTTGTGGACAAAGTTGGCTCTACGGAGCCAACTTTTTTGTTGTTTTGTGCGTAGTTTTGAACAGCTCTTATCATCCGTCACGTAGCAGGTACATCTCCTGCACCCATCTTTTGCACCCACTACGTATCAGTCTCTCTCCTTAAAAATGACAAACAAGCTAATCATCCTGTCTCTAGTTAGTCGAAGAGAAAGGATAGATTAGCTTGAGTGGGAAATGTGTGTTTATGACTTAAATGGTGTGTTCAAAAAGGGACGCTGAGATGCCTTCAGGCATCAATCGTAATCAAAAGCGTTTTTATGACAACCTCTTAAATGGCATCATCGCTTACGGGCTTCTCACCAAGCTCTTCTTCACGCTCGGATTGTTTGCGATGGGCAATACGGCTACTTGCTGCGGATGCGATTGCACCTACAATGTCGTCAAGGAACGTGTGCACAGGGCCGTGGCTCTTATCGTTTAGACGTTCAAGCACCCCTGGCTTTAGCTTGTCCACATACCCGTAATTGGTAAAGCCAATGCTGCCGTATACATTCACGATGGAAAAGGCGAGAATCTCATCGACTCCATAGAGCCCCTCATCATTTTCGATCATATCTTGCAAAGGCGCAAGGAGTTGACCTTGCTCTGCCAGCAAGTCGAGTTGAATTCCTGTCAGTACAGCGTTCTGAACCTCACGCTTCTTCAGCACCATCTCCACATTTTCAATACATTCTTCCATGGTAAGGTCTGGGTAATATTTCTTCTGAAGAAACATGACGAGTTCCGCGATCTCAAGGATCGTAACGCCCCGTTTATGTAGCCATTCCCGGGTTGCTTCTGCGACTTTGCGGCTATTGAGGCTATAAGGGATTTTTTCTTGCTCAGGATGTTCCATGGGCGATTCCTCCTCTGATGTTAGCAATGCCACTATTCTTGTCTCCTAATACGTTATTAACCGTTTCAGGTTTCTTTATTATTTTTTAGTTATTTTTTGAACGAAGGCTCGTATACATGGTAGTACAAACTGTAAAAATGATGAGGGGGAACGAGATCATGAGTAAGATCCGTAATTTCCGTAAAGCATCAGCAGCTGCACTACTGAGCATACCAATGGTGTTGTCTGGCTGTAGTATGTTTAATGCACAGTCTTCCGAAGCAGTAGATCCACCGCCGCCGATCCAAGAAGCTGCCATGATTCAAGCCGCTGAGGGAAATGGTGTATTGGCTACACTCCCGCTCACTACTGTTTATTTGCAAAATCAGCAGGGATTACTCGCTCCAGTGTCACTGACGCTTCCATCCGGTACGGATATAGGTAGTCCCAAAACGGCACTCGATACATTAGTCACAGGTGGCCCATATGCGGGGATGCTTCCTGAAGGGTTCCAAGGTGTGCTTCCTCAGGGAACTGTCGTGCAGAATGTCACTATTCATGCAGAGGATAAGCTCGCGGTGGTTGAGTTCTCTGGCAATTTTGCCAAGTATGATGCCAAGGATGAGCGCAAATTGCTGGAGGCTGTAACATGGACGTTGACAGGTACACCGGATGTGGAGAACGTGCAGATCTGGGTAGATGGCAAAAAGCTATCACAAATGCCGGTAAACAGCACGCCATTGCCAGAGCCGTTGAACCGGGCTGTAGGTATTAATCTCGATTTGGGCGATAGCTTTACTACGAACAGCAGTCCGGTCACCGTTTATTTCTCAGCCGCATCACCAGCAGGAGTCCAGTATTACGTTCCAGTGACACGTCTCGTGACTCCAGAGGGAGACCGGGTACAAGCTGCACTGAACGAACTGATCAAAGGCCCAGCAAAAGGCGGCGAGCTGGAAGAGGTCATGACGGGCGGTACGGAACTGCAATCGGTCAAAACATCAGAAGACGGGACAGTAACCGTTGCGCTTAAGGATGATATGTTTACCGAGGGTGATATCGTGCCAAGTGAATTATTGCAATCCGTGGTGCTCACTACGGCAGAAAATACGGTAAGCAAAGATACCAAAGTGCAGATCGAATGGAATGGGCAAAAAACCGTCATGAGTGATGATAATCAGGATTATAGTGCGCCTGTATCTAAGCCAGAGCATATCAATGAAATTCCGATTTAAGCAATCTAGGGGATGAGCATATTTACAGTCCTTTTAACCTTGAAGCGGCACACGTTGAAGTAACATTCAACGGATATAGGTGCTTTTGCAAGAACTCTTTGGTAAAATAAAAGAGATTAGTGAAAGTGTGATACAGCTCGACATTACAGGATGCTTAAGTCGTAGGAGGCAGAAATGATGAGATCTAACGGACGAAACAGCGAACAGCTGCGGCCGATGAATTTAACAATTAACACGAATAAATACGCCGAAGGTTCTGTACTGATAGAAGTCGGAGATACCAAAGTGATATGTACAGCTACAGTGGAGGAACGTGTTCCACCCTTTATGAAAGGGCAAGGAAAAGGCTGGGTCACAGCAGAATATTCCATGCTGCCACGTGCAACACACACTCGGAATCAACGTGAAGCTAACCGTGGTAAATTAACTGGACGCACAATGGAAATCCAGCGTCTGATTGGCCGGGCACTGCGTTCGGTTGTTAATTTGCAGGCACTTGGTGAGCGCACGATTACGCTGGATTGTGATGTGATCCAAGCAGATGGAGGCACGCGTACAACGTCCATCACCGGTTCGTTTGTTGCTCTGGCGCTCGCTGTAAACAAAATTGCACAACAGCACAAACTGCAAGTATTCCCAATCACAGACTTCATTGCAGCGGTAAGTGTGGGTGTTGTAGGTGAACAGCCTGTGCTGGATCTGAATTATGATGAGGATTCCAAAGCTAAAGTTGATATGAACTTGGTCATGACAGGTAGCGGGAAGTACGTAGAATTACAGGGAACAGGTGAAGAAGCTCCGTTCGACCGTCGTGAATTGAATACGATGCTGGAACTTGGTGAGCAAGGGATCCTGGAAATGATTGAGCGGCAAAAAGAAGTGCTTGGACCGATCGCACTCAAAATTGGTGCACGCGGCTTAGGGGAAGCTTAAGCATGAGCTTGGATAGTTCCATTATCATTGTTGCTACCCGTAATCAAGGGAAAGTAAGAGAGTTCGCTCATGCCTTTGCTCCCCTTGGCAAAGAGGTCAAGAGCATGTTTGATTATCCTGAACTACCAGATGTCGTTGAGGATGGCGTAACGTTTGCGGAGAATGCGTGGAAGAAAGCCAAAACCGTAGGCGATGCGCTTGGTCTTCCGGTACTCGCTGACGATTCCGGGTTATGCGTTGATCTATTAGACGGAGATCCAGGAGTATATTCAGCAAGATATGCAGGTGAAGGGGCAACGGATGAGCAGAACAATGCTAAATTGCTGGATGCGCTTGAAACGTTGAAATCTGGGGAAGATACAGAGCAACCGTTGCTTAGTCCTGCACGCTTTGTCTGTGCGTTGGTGTTGTACGATCCAGCAACCGGAGATAAGTTTGAGGCGGAAGGCACTGCGGAAGGCTGGATTACGGCTGAAGCAGCAGGTGCTGGTGGCTTTGGATATGATCCACTCTTCTATGTGCCTGAGTACGAGATGACTATGGCTGAATTGACGCTTGAACAGAAACAAGCCATCAGTCACCGCGGCCATGCACTTAGAGCACTCGTTTCCAGACTGGCGAATTAAAGAGGTTATCCAAACGTTTGGTTTGCAATGAACAGACTTATGGGTAAGTCTATATCGGTTCTGCAAGAATGAAAGCATGAATAGTAGGACACGTCATTTTATGCAATGACCATTCTGCTATTCGTGCTTTTTTTGTGCTTTTGATGAGAACGTGAGTTCTTATACCTATGATCACCAATTGGAGTTTTGCACGTTTGAGAATCGAGTTGGGACTAGAGTTGGAAGAAGTTGCAAGCTTCATACGGGATGGGGTAACATTCATGATAACGACCAATTATTGAACTCAAACGGAGGGGATTGGCTTATGCAGGAAGTGAAGCTTACAGTATCTTATGATGACTATGAGAATGGAATTCGAATTGAGAATTTACTTGAAGAACTTGCCGCTAAACCGGAAAGTCGCACACTCGAAAGTTTGGTCATTGGAGATTGGGGACAAGCTTACGAGACTTCACCTGATGATTTCATAGCTAAGCTTGTTGAGCTGGCTCCAAATTTTCCGTCGCTGAAGAAATTGTTTATCGGGGATATGGGTTTCGAAGAGTGTGAAGTATCTTGGATTATCCAAACAGATCTAACGCCATTATTAAGAACGTTTCCTCAATTAAAATCGTTCTGGATTAAAGGAAGCAATGACCTTAGTCTGGAACCGTTGGAGCATGCAAACCTTGAAGAACTGGTGATTATTTGTGGGGGCTTACCGAAAAAAGTAATATCCTCCGTTACTCATGCCAATTTACCTGAGCTACGGAAGCTGGAGTTATATTTAGGTGTCGAAGATTATGGCTTCGATGGTTCATTAGAGGATGTAAGCCCGCTGTTTGAACAGGGAAGATTTCCGAAACTCGTGTATCTGGGTCTGAAAGATAGTGAAATTCAGGATGAGATCGCACAGGCAATTGCTGAGGCTCCTATTCTGGATCAACTTGAAGTGTTGGATCTCTCCCAGGGCACTTTATCGGATGCAGGAGCTAAGGCTCTTCTAGCTAGCGACAAGATCAAAAAATTAAAGCATCTGGATCTGAGCTATCACTATATGACGGACGAAATGCTCATTCAATGGAAACGTTCGGGGATTTCTGTCGATGTGAGTGATCAGCAGCAAAGCGAT
Source organism: Paenibacillus sp. MER 99-2 (assembly GCF_023714095.1). Taxonomy (NCBI): domain Bacteria; kingdom Bacillati; phylum Bacillota; class Bacilli; order Caryophanales; family Paenibacillaceae; genus Paenibacillus; species Paenibacillus sp. MER 99-2. The sequence continues at coordinate 182,732 of NZ_JAMAUZ010000007.1, forward strand.
GAGGATGACTGGCGGTATCCGTCCTTGACGGAATAAAGGTGAGCGAAGAACGACCTTTTCTGCTTATTGGGAATCCGGATAATCGGCGTACATTTGCTTTGCAGCAAGCGAGATTGAGGCAAGGGTTGAAACCTGCAGTGGTATTGTCCTATATTGATTTGCTACATACGTGGAGGCAAGGAGGGACACTCAGGGATGCAGTCTCAGAAGTGAATTCACAAGGTGTAGGCCAAGAAGATGCTGACGATTATTCATTCTTCATACGAATGGATGCACCGGGAGAGAACTGGAATGTGGAACGTGAACTCTTGTCTCTGGGTGCGAGCGTATACTCGGCGCTTCATCAGGAAGATCACCGTATGATGGTTCCGCAGGAACAGGCGTTGTTGCTAGAGCAGGAGTGGGGGAGGATCTACGCTCCTGCTCAATGGTTTGAAGGCTGGAAGGCGTGTTTGGAACGAATAGACAAGGAAGTTCAGCAATTCTTCCCATCTGCTCGCTTTTTGAATCATCCTACAGACATCATAACCATGTTTGATAAAAGGCGATGCCAGCAGCAATTGCATGCTAACGGTGTGACCATACCGCCTTCGCTTCAAGCTGATGTTCCGATTCGGAGTTATGGCGAGTTACGTACGGCTATGAAGTCTGAAGGGATGCACCGTGTATTTGTTAAACTCGCTTGTGGCTCAGGCGCTTCAGGTGTAGTAGCATATCAGTTCAACCCACGAACGGGTGCTGAGATTGCTATAACAACTGTGGGAATGGAGCGGAATGGGGCAGAAGTGATTTTTTATAATGAAGGTAGCATGCGCAGATATACCCGTACGGAAGAGATTAGAATTCTTTTGGACTGGTTATGTGCGGAAGGAGCACAGATTGAACGCTGGATGGCGAAATCAACCATAGGCTCACGTGTATTTGATGTTCGTCAGCTTGTCGCTGGTGGACAGGTGGGTCACGCAATCGTTCGTCTAAGCAAGACACCGATCACGAACCTTCATTTAAGGAATGATCGTCTGCTGCCTACGGAGGCGGGATTGAAGGATGAACAGATGTTATTAATTCAGAACGCTGCCCAAGCGGCACTGTCTGCATTTCCGAACTCATGGTCTGCAGGAATCGATGTCATGCTCAGTGGAACTGAACCACGTGCTTACGTTCTGGATGTTAACCCGTTTGGGGATCTCTTATATCGGGTACAGCATCATGGGCTGGGTACATATGATTGGCAAATGGAACTGTTACGAAAGGAGCCCGATTACTATGCCTGATATGAACACCATCGTGGGCTCTCATGATCTATTAATGATTACGCTCGATACGTTGAGGTATGACGTGGCCAAATTGGAAGAATCGAATTGTCCCAACTTGTGCGGCACAGGTTCATGGGAGAAACGGCATACGCCCGGCAGCTTCACTTATGCGGCACACCATGCTTTTTTTGGTGGTTTTATGCCAACGCCTGCCAATACGGACAAAGCTTCTCATGTGCGGTTGTTTCATTCCCGGAATACGGGATTGAAGACTCATCCTCATACGTGGCTATTTGATACGCCCGATATCGTGTCTGGACTTGCGGCTGAGGGATATCGCACAGTATGCATTGGCGGTGTTATTTTTTTTACAAAGAAAAACCCGCTTGCCAAAGTGCTCCCTGGATATTTCCAGCAGAGCTATTGGCGTATGAACTTTGGAGTGACGAACCCTCGTTCAACCGAGAATCAGGTGCAGCATGCATTGAAACTGCTCAAGCAAATTCCGCCGGAGGAGAAGCTGTTTCTATTCCTGAATGTCTCGGCTATTCATGGTCCGAATCGGTATTTTGTAGAGGGAGCCAGAGAAGACTCCATTGAGACGCAGCGAGCTGCGCTACGTTATGTCGATCAAGCGCTCGGACCGTTATTTGAAGCGATGAGGGAACGTTCAAGGCCTACATTTTGCCTCGCGTTTTCCGATCATGGAACCGCATATGGTGAGGATGGCTATCAAGGACATCGCTTGGCACATGATGTCGTCTGGAACGTGCCGTATCGTGAATTTGTGTTATAGATATAGTGAATATTCAATAAAGTACGACTTTCAGTACCGAGAAGATGGGATGAAGGTAGAAATGGAGTAGCGGAGCGTAGGGAAACTACGTGAGCAACGGACATTTCGGCTGAATTCCATATTCGATGCTGAGGATGCCTTTTGGCATCCTTTGTAATCAAAGTCGTACTTAAAATAAACCGGAGATAGGAGGAAACCGATGGATAGTCAAGATTACACAATGACAACAGGTCATTCCGTAAAGTCCGGGTCGTCCAATACAGCTACAAGTCTTAGAGAAGTCCTTACATCGCCGTATCGTTCGTATTTGTACTCTTATCCTCATAAGACAGCCTATCGTGAGCTAGATCCACCTATGCCACTCGCACCGTTATGGGAACGTGAGAACACAGATACTTATTTTTTGTATATGCACATCCCGTTTTGTGCAGCACGTTGTGGATTCTGCAACCTGTTTACATTACCAGATCGGCGAGATGATACGCATGAGCGTTATGTGGATGCCTTGGAGCGTCAAGCGAAACAATGGGCACCAATTACTTCACGTAGACCCTATTCACGTTTCGCTATCGGTGGAGGAACACCTACGCTATTAAACGAAGTACAGTTAAATCGACTGTTTGATATTGCGGAAAATGTGATGGGTCTTAACCCACAACAAGCCTCCATCTCAGTAGAGACATCTCCCGATACGGTAACAGATGCCAAGCTTGCCATTATGAAGGGGCGAAGTGTCGATCGTGTGAGTATGGGTATCCAGAGCTTCATTGAAGCAGAGGCTTCGGCGATCTATCGCCCGCAGAAACCGCAGGAAGTGGAGCGAGCTCTCGAAAAGCTAACAAAATATGATTTTCCACTATTGAATCTGGATCTAATCTATGGTCTACCTGGACAGACCGTTGAATCATGGCTGTATTCGCTGGAACGTGTCCTTGCGTATGAACCGGGTGAGATTTTCATATATCCACTTTATACGCGAGAGAATACGATTGTGAAACCGGATGATATAGAGCGCCAGGGGCCGGACATTCGGATGGAGCTATACAGAGCGGCACGGGAGACCTTGAAGAATCGCGGATATGTGCAGTATTCCATGCGCAGATTTGCCAAGGAACAATCCTCTACGGGAGCGAAGGTACTTTTACCTTATAGCTGTCAGGAGGAAGGCATGGTCGGACTTGGCTGCGGGGCTCGCTCATATACAAGCGAAGTGCACTATGCTTCGAAGTACGGGGTTAGTTACAAAGCGACGCAGAGCATCATAGCAGATTATGTGGCTACGGAGCGATATGATGTGGCTGACTATGGAATTGTGCTGAGTCATGAGGAGCAGAAGCGGAGATTCATTCTCAAAGCGCTTCTTCACCGAGAGGGCTTAGCGTTACAGGATTATGATCAGCGATTTGGAACAAATGTGATGTCCGATTACAGCTGGCTTGGTGAATTGCTGACCGAAGGAATGGCGGAGCTTAAGACGGAAATGGGTGTGGAATTCTTACGTTTGACAGAAGAAGGGCTAGGGTACTCGGATGCCATTGGAGATTGGTTAATATCATCCGAAATCCGTGAACAAATGGAAGGGTTTGTATTCTCATGAGAGCCACCTTATATTATCGCGGCAAGCTGTCATCTTGTAACTACGACTGCCCCTATTGTCCGTTCAGTAAAACGGTAGATTCCAAAGAGACGCTGGCGCTGGACGAACAGCAACTACGTCAATTTGTAAACTGGGTGAGAGAACAGGAGGGTACAGGAGACCAATTTTCCATTTTCTTTAATCCGTATGGAGAAGCATTGGTTCGGCGTTGGTACCGTGAAGCGATGGTAGAGCTATCCCATATGCCTCATGTAGATAAAATTGCTGTGCAGACCAATCTATCTGTCAAACTGGATTGGGCTCGAGAACTTAACAAGCACAAAGCGGCATTCTGGGCAACATATCATCCGCGTGAAACGAAAGAGTCTTCCTTTGTGAAACAGTGTATGACTTTGCGAGAAATGAGCATTGGATTCAGTGTAGGCACGGTGGGATTACGTAGCGCCTTCCCTGCTATTCAATCGATGAGGGAGCATCTACCGAGCGATGTGTATATGTGGGTCAATGCCTTCAAGGATCGCCCCAAGTATTACACCCCAGAGGAAATTCAGTTTTTGCGGCAGATTGACCCGCTTTTTGAAGGTAATCTGCAGGATTATGACAGCTTGGGCAAGCGTTGTGCGGCTGGTTCTAATGTGTTTTATGTGCAAGGGTCAGGACATGTAAAGAGATGTTACAAAGATCGCCGGATCATTGGACATTTGTATCGCGATGGTTTAGAAGCTTTGGCGGCAGACCGTCCTTGTAGCATGAAGAAATGTGGTTGTTATATTGGCTACATTCATATGGAAGATTCACCGTTTAGAGACATTTTCGGCACCGGACTTCTTGAGCGAAATCCAGAGTTGATCCACCGTTAAGATCATGATTGGCACTCATTTATAAGACTAAAGACTTTATTTCAGCCGGGCAAGCTGAGTAAAGTCTTTTTTATTTAGGTCTAAAGTTTCAAAGTTATAAAATTTGGATATAAGTTGTGTAGTATAATGTCGAATTCGTCTCAATAAATATGAAATATAGTATAGATTGATACTTAAGACCTAATTGTTGTGTGTGAGTATGCTAACAAAATTAAATTGTCGCAAATTTATTTATCCAGATCTGCACTGAAAGGGGGATAGGGGTGATTTAGTCAGGCTTAATACATATGGAGACTAGCAAGGCATTTTAAGCAGGCGGGGGAAAAGACATGAAAAGAATATCCATTAGCGTGAAACTTTTGTTGAGTTTTTTGACAGTGCTTACATTATTGGCTGCCGTGGTTGTAATTTCGTATATGCAATTTATCTCCGTTGAGCGAACGTTTACGGATTTAATTAACGAGCGAACATCCAAACTGTTAACGGTCAAAAACATGGTCATTGATGTGAAATCCCAGCAAGTAGAATTAAGAAACTTCATAACACAAGAAAATGATCAGAGCGAGCAAGCGTTCACATCATACTATGAGGATTATCATAAATTAAGTGAAGAGTTACGAGCAAATAGCACCACTCAAACGATGATCGACCTGTTGGATCGCTCGGATCGCACTGCAGAGGAATATTATGCATTTGGTCAAGATGTGATTGAGTCCAAGAAGCAAGGTAGAACTAGCGAGATGACAAGCTTAATGTTGGAAACGGGGCCTTCACTCGTTGCTGAATTTGAGGAAATCGTCACCGCTATGGAAGCGCATCAGCAGAATTCGCTCAACACAGGTATTGTCAATGCCAATGCACTCATTCAACAAACTCTCCGGTTGATCGTTATTATCGGGATCGCCTCTATTGTACTGGGGACAGTTGTTGCATTGGTGATGGGGCGAATGATTTCCAAACCCGTTGCCAAAGTAGCCCATGCGGCAAGCCGGATTGCCGATGGAGATCTGACAGGTGAAGCCATTGTTGTTCGTAACCGGGACGAAATAGGAGATATGGCTCAATCATTCAACAAGATGGTGGATAACCTACGTCTTCTAATTCATCAAGTAGGTAACAATGCGGATCGGGTGGCTGCATCATCCGAAGAGCTAACAGCTAGTACAGAGCAGACCGCCTCAGCGACAGAGCAGGTTGCTGTAACGATGGAGGAAATTGCAACAGGAATGGATACGCAGGTGAAAATGGTTGGAGATGGATTCCAGACGATCACTGAATTGTCGAACGGTTTTCAACAGATGACTGTGAACACACAGAATATGTCGGATGAAGCAACTCGTGCATCAGCCAGAACAGTGCATGGTAATGAGGCCGTTCAATCTGCTGTTGGGCAAATGAACTCGATACATGAGACTGTGCGAACACTTTCTACAGTCATTGAAGAGTTGGGCAAACATTCTCAGGAGATTGGAACCATGGTGGAGAGTATATCCGAAATCTCTGCGCAAACGAATCTGCTATCCCTCAATGCGGCGATTGAAGCGGCAAGAGCTGGTGAGCATGGTCGTGGGTTCGAGGTTGTTGCTAGCGAGGTACGGAAGTTATCGGATCAATCGGCAAAATCTGCTGAACAGATTAGTATACTTGTCGCTGCGATCCGTACGGGGATGGATAACGCAGCGCAGTCTATGGAAAATGTGAATACAGAGGTTCAAGAAGGAATAGAGCTTGTTCATAAAGCAGGCAGTACCTTTGAGGAGATTCGCGAAGCGGTAAGTAATGTCGCGGGTCAAACTCAGGAGGTGTCTGCATCTATTGAGCAAATGGCTGCGGGCGTGGAGCAGATTAATGTGTCCATGCAAACCATTATGGAAGTGACGGAGAATGCGGCTGCAGGAACGGAAGAGGTTAGCGCGACCTCGGAGGAACAATTATCCGCGATGCAAGAGATTGCTTCGGCGGCGAATGACCTATCGTCTATGGCGGAAGAATTGCAGCAGTCTATTAATCGTTTCAAAGTGTGATGGGATGGATGAGATATTATAAAAGAAAATGGATACTACGTTTTGCGTTCGAGATTAGGTTCATTGGCTTCATTCGTTAGCAGCAGTAAGCTCTAAAACAGTAAAAGGGTGTCTGGTAAACAACAAGTCTGTTGTTTCACCAGGCACCTTTTTTACGCATGAGCAATCCTTATTGCTTTAACGAATCGCCACGTTATACGTCCGTAGCCAAGAGTTGATCTGAGTTAAATAAGCAAATAATTGTGGGCCGGACATTAATTGCCCGAACCATGGCAGGTTCGAAGCTGCATCTGGAGAAGAGGCGAGTCTGCGAATTTGCGCTTTGTCGATTAAAGGCAATATTGGAGAGCTGGCATCGTCCAGAATCTCAAGCACTTGTTGTTTGACTGCAGCCAAATATTCAGGATTATGTGTTTTGGGATATGGACTCTTTTTACGGTATAAAACATCGTCTGGCAGTACGCCTTCGAGTGCTTTACGGAGGATTCCCTTTTCTCTACCACCGGTTATTTTCATTTCCCAGGGAATGTTAAATACGTATTGAATCAGGCGATGATCACAGTAAGGTACACGTACTTCCAGTCCTGCGCCCATACTCATTCGATCTTTACGATCAAGCAGTGTAGGCATGAATCGCGTGATATTAAGATAGGACATCACCCGCATTTGAGCAGCTTTACCTGTTTCACCAGCGAGTAAAGGTACTTCAGCTACAGCGTCGGAATAGCGGTCCGCAAGATAGTCCAGTGGCCGAATCCATTCGCGTACATCTGGGGATAGCAATCCCGCTCGCATATCTGGAGCAACGGACCAAGGGAACGTACCTGAATTAAGCATTTCATCCCGATGGAACCATGGATATCCTCCAAAAACTTCATCTGCAGCTTCTCCTGAGATAGCTACGGTGGCTCCTTTCTTGATTTCTTTACAGAACAAATAGAGCGAGGAATCCACATCCGCCATACCTGGTAAATCACGTACAAGCATTGCTTGAGTCAGAGCCTTTACGAGCTCACCGTTCTCAATCTCAATCCAGTGATGATCTGTTTTCAGTTCGTCTACCATACGCTGTATCCAAGGGCCGTCAGCACCGGGCTGGAAGGAATGAGCCTGAAAGTGCTTCGCGTTATCGACATAATCAACCGAATATGTGCTCACTTGGCCTTGACCGGTCCGATTGTAATAGTCTACTGCGAGTGCTGACAGAGCACTGGAATCGAGACCTCCGGATAAGAGAGAACATACCGGAACATCAGAGGCGAGTTGGCGCTCCAAGGTATCTTGTAACAAACGACGTACTTCGGCCGCTGTTGCGTCTAGATCATGCTCATGGGGTACGCTTTCCAGCTTCCAATAAGGGTAGGTTCGGATTCCGTTCCTGTTGAAGATAAGTGCATGAGCAGGTTTCAGTTCGTGAAGAGAAGAGTACACGCCGTGTCCCGGTGTCCGCGCAGGGCCAACAATAAATACTTCTGCCAGCCCTTCCGGCCCTACAGCAGCTTCTACATCTGGATGATGCAATAGTGATTTGGGCTCAGAGCCGAACACGAGAGCATCTTTTTCATTGCTGTAAAAAAGAGGTTTGACGCCAAGCCGGTCTCTCGCCATAAATACCTGCTCGCGTCCGCCGTCCCAGATAGCAAAAGCAAATATGCCGTTAAACCGGTCAACACAAGCCGGTCCCCATTCGATGTAAGAGGCGAGCAATACTTCTGTATCACATTGCGTGCGGAAGTGATGCCCACGCTGAAGCAGTTCCTTTTTAAGTTCGGGAGCATTGTATAGTTCTCCGTTATACACAACGGTATAGGAGCTGTCTCCTTGTAACGCATGCATCGGCTGAGCTCCGTTCTCTGGATCCATTACGCTGAGTCGCCGATGTCCAAAAGCACAAGGATTGGAAATCCATGTACCTGAAGCGTCAGGTCCTCGGTTCGACAAACTGTCCGTCATTCGGACCAGCAGCTCCGATTCCTGGGTCAAATCCCGATTCCACTGTATGAAGCCGGTTATACCGCACATGGTTGTTCATCCTTTCTTAGTCGAGTCGTTGATCTGAGTGGTGTTTGCAGAGCTAAGCTCTGCCAATATGTTCGTTTCCGTCAGAGTTCGTAACAAATATATGCCGAAAGTAGGCATAAAATGTCTGTCCTCTTCGGAAACTACCTCTAGGGATAACAGCCTCAAGCATGCTGTGAAGGAGAGAATTGTGATGGAAGGTACCACCTATTATGTATCCGTGGTTGGGCGTTCCGTGCTGCCTGATCAGCACACTTCAACCTATGAGTGGGTCATTCAGGCGACACTTCAGGAGGCTGAGCATTTAAGAGGGCTTCTTCAACTGATGCAGGAAAAAGAAGAAGAGGCCTTTCCGGGAATGGTGTTCCCTTGGCCTGATACTCCTGAGGAGTCTGTGAATCGTGCCTACGAAGAAGCATTACAGCGAGTGTATCGGGAAATTTATGAGTTAGGAACACCGGAAACCCGTTCTGTCATTGAACAAAGTACATGAATGAACAAAGGAGCGCGATAAGGAATGTATGCAATTCAGGATGCTAAAATACGTAGATTAACCGAAGTAGATGGATTGGCTTGTGCTGAAGTGGAGGTGCAACCTGGAAACGCAGGAGATCCTTCTTTACTTGTATATGTAGCTGCAACTGCTCCAACGAATACATTGGAAATTGTACGAGTTGTCCGTAACCACTCAGATGCTGTTCTGGATTGGTACAATAATAATATGCATACTGCCTTTGAAGATGCTACTGAAACGGCATTTGAAAACAGTGAAGGGACGACTGCGTTAGAAGACAAAGCCAAATTTCAAAGTGAGTTGTTTGCATTTGGCTTGCTCGGTCCCACGTTACAAAGGTATTTAGTTGGTCAAGCTTAATCTGGATGGAATACAGCAAAAAACCCGCTGAGTTTAGCGGGTTTTCGTGTTATCTACGAGCCATATGGCATAGGTAGTTCAGGCATATTCACGCAGTACTTGAATTCCCTTGAACACATTGTACACAAAGCTCAGGCCGTAAATAATAAAGAACAGAATGACAAATCCAAAAGCCGAAGCGACGCTCTGGGCAGTCACGAAAAAGTAAATCAAAGGAATTGCCGCGATGAAGGGGAATATGTGTGAAAATAAAGCTCGCTTGGCGTGCCCCTCAATATAACGATCCCGTGCAACAATCCACACAATGATTGGGAACAGGAAAGGGGCAAAGAAGATGCTAAAGTAGGATAATGCGGATAGTAACTGTCTCATATCGGATCTCTCCTTTATTCGTTTCATTCATAAGTATGTATGCAAAAGATTACCCATTAGGTCAGGTCACAAACCGATCTTACGGTTATTTGATTAGATGGGGGGCTTGATATCCATAGTGCCCGCTTTTTGCCATCATATTCGCTAGTTTAATTGCACATGTGTTATTTGTTGTGAAGACAAAGTGTAGTGTGTTAAACGAGTTGTTTGAAGCATTAATGATGAAAATTATTAATTTTTTCATAAAAGTATTGAAAAATATTGAAATGAGCGTATAATAGAGATCACGCGGTATTTTTTAATACATATTTGTCTCAGTAGCTCAGCAGGATAGAGCAACGGCCTTCTAAGCCGTCGGTCGGGGGTTCGAATCCCTCCTGGGACGTAAGAAAAAGACTTCCTTCGGGAAGTTTTTTTGCGTTCAAGGGATGAGAACCCCAATGGTTCGTCGGAGCATGAGCTTCGTTAGGATTACTTCGCAGTCTCGACTAAAAGGAGAGTATCCCTCCTGGGACGTAAGAAAAAAGACTTCCTTCGGGAAGTTTTTTTGCGTCCTGGGGATTAGAACCCCGACGGTTCGTCGGAGCATAGGCTTCGTTAGGATTTTGTTATAGTTATTACCTATCATATATATAATATTTATATATTTTATTAATAAGATGTTTTGTGCCACAATACATGTATCAACGATGAAAGCGTAGGTGGTACAGATGCAGTCATTGAATCAATGGAAGGCAGATGAATACGACAATAAACTGGCTTTTGTTTCGGGGTACGGCAAAAATCTCATTTCGTGGCTACAGCCTAAGAAGGGGGAATATATATTAGACTTGGGCTGTGGAACAGGAGATCTAACACATGAGATATCTTTGTGCGAGGTTGAGATAGTTGGTATTGATGCGTCCTCAGATATGATTCGGCGTGCGCGTGATAAATATCCCCATCTGGAATTTAAGGCAGGGGACGGTCATTATTTTGAGACAAACCGGCTTTTTGATGCCATCTTCTCTAATGCCGCTCTACATTGGATGCGTGATCCCGAGCTTGTGGTCAGCAGCATATGGAATGCTTTGAAGCCGGGAGGTCGTTTTGTGGCTGAGTTTGGCGGGAAAGGTAACGTTGACATTATTGTTCATGCACTGGAAGAAGTGATAGAGCGTAGCACAGGTATGGATGCATCAGCTAGAAATCCGTGGTATTTTCCAACGATCGGAGAATATAGCTCTCTTTTGGAGAAGCAGGGATTTATGGTGCGACAGGCCTATCATTATGACCGACCTACTAAGCTATCCGATGGAGATCGGGGAATCGAGGGGTGGTTGTCCCAATTTGGCGGAGATTATTTTCAAGGGCTAGATACAAAGCAGATCCAAGAGATATGTCTCGAAACAAGCAAACGCGTTGTGCCGCAGCTCTGGAAAGAAGATGCGATCTATGCTGATTATAAACGTTTACGGGTGGAAGCGGTGAAACCTGTTATTTAGATAACAAAGGCAATTAAGTTGTTATGTGAATTAAAATGGATTAGGGATAATCTCAGCAAGTCTAACCTTTGTGTGGATTGTGCATTACAATGACCAGGGATCAGAATCCTCTTTCATAGAGGTTTTTGATCCTTTATTTGGTTGGTCCTACTCGGCATGGAATGATATCGACAAAAAATGCAATTTTAATGTTTTTTAGGTACATAAGAACCATATAAGTAATTTCTATATCATTTTTGTTATTATTTAGAAGGAAAATGTGGTATTTTGGTAGAATAATTTACCAAGGGTCAATCCTCTTGCAGATTGGAAGGTGAAATTGTCGCAGGTATTGCAGTGCTTGTTAGCGCAGGAACCCATCATTTGGTGAGGTATTCACATTATAAAGGAGGGGCATAGCCTTGAGTAAACGATTGATATCCATGTTATTAAGTGTTCTTATGATGTTTTCTATTATTCTACCAGCGGCTGGAGCCGCTCCCGCAGATTCAGTTGTTCTGCTTGAGAATATGCCAAGCAAGGCCGAAGCGAAACAGTGGAGGGATATTCTTGCAGGGCGAGAGGCTAGGCTTGCAGCAGATCCATTTTTGGATGAAAGCTTGGAAGGTCTAGGCGGAGAGAATACACGAGTCATCGTTGAGCTTTCCGATAAACCCGTCGCTGTAGCGCAAGGTGAATCAACCCTCGAAGGAAAATCTTTTACCTCCTCTATGGAAACAAAGGCTGTGACTCAAGTCGAGCAGCAACAACAGTCATTTGTACATAGCCTCACTCAGAAAAAAATCAAACATGAAGTATTGGAAAATTACGCATATGCCCTGAATGGTGTAGCCATTGAAGTGAAGGGAAACCAATTGGGACAATTGCTTCGCATACCTGGTGTAGTCAGTATTTATCCGGATCTGGAAGTTACACTGGGCCCTGAAACGGATGAAGTCAATCCGTATATGAAAGACACAGCTCCTTTTATTGGTGCGCCTGAAGTATGGGATCTGGGTTACAAAGGAAATGGCATCAAAGTCGGCGTGATTGATACAGGAATTGATTACGAGCACCCGAACTTGCAGGAAGCTTACAAGGGTGGATGGGATTTTGTAGACAACGACAATGATCCTTATGAAGCGACCTATCAAGAATGGAAAGTTTCTGGTCAACCTGAGTTTAATGCTAATGGAAGTGCTTATTATACCTCTCATGGTACGCACGTAGCGGGTACAATTGCAGCTCGTGAAGCAGGAGATTATGGTATTGTGGGCGTTGCTCCTGAAGCTGATGTTTATGCTTATCGTGTTCTTGGGCCTTACGGCAGTGGTCAAACCTCTTGGGTACTTGGGGGAATAGACCGTTCCGTTGAAGATGGTATGGATGTCATTAACCTCTCTTTGGGAAATGCAGCGAATGACCCAAGTTATGTTACATCGGTAGCCCTTAACAATGCGATGCTGTCTGGTGTTACAGCGGTAGTAGCGAGTGGTAACAGTGGACCTAACCGGTACACACTTGGTTCTCCTGGTGCGTCAGCTATGGCTATTACGGTGGGTAACTCTACTGGGCCTAGCCAGCTGATTACAGCTAATACTCATTTTGCAATTGGTGAAGTGGGCGATGGAACGTTACCAGAGCAACAACCTGAGTTAGAGCAGTCTCCGGAACTTGGAACAGCACCTGAAACAGAAGTACCTGTTGTTCAGGATCAAGGCACAGAGCTATCCACACCTGAGGAAGAAGTGGCAGTGACTGCCCCTGAAGAAAGTACAGCAAGTGAGGAGTCATTGACTTCAGATGAAGCTGTTTCTACCAATTCAGAGACAGATGGAAGTGCAGCAGAAGCAACTGCTGATGTTGAGGAGTTAAATGAAGAAGAGCTTGCCACAGAAAATAATGCTCAACCAGCTTCGCCTTCTGCCACAGAAGAAGCTTCTATTGAAGCTGCTGTTACAGTAGAAGAGGAGTCGGTTGTTGCTCCGACTGCAACGGAAATAGCTCCGCTGGCTGTTACAGAGTCAGTGTACCGACTCGATCTGATGGGCTGGAGTTTGTCAGCGGATCCTGAATCGGTTTTGACAGACGAATATGAGTTGGAATTCGCTGGACTTGGTAAACCGGCTGAGTTTGAAGGTAAGGATTTTACAGGAAAAGTAGCATTGATAGAGCGTGGTGAACTGGCATTTGTTGAGAAGATCGCTAATGCTAAAGCGGCTGGAGCCGTAGCTGTTATTGTATATAACAATATTCCAGGGCCAATCGGGGTAAGTCTGGGAGATAATTTTGAGCTTATTCCAACACTGAGTATGACGAAGGAAGATGGAGAGGTCATCAAGGCAGCACTCGATGCGGGACAACCCGTTGAAGTAAGCTTTAGTGATTTCGAACGTAATCAAACACCAGGCGATGAAATGAATTCATCCAGTTCCCGTGGTCCAGCGAAGGTAACTCTGGATATCAAACCAGATATCGTTGCTCCGGGTACAAGTATCCTGTCTACAATTCCGGCTTACGGCAAAGACGAGCCTGATGCAGACTACACGCAAGCTTATGATCGTAAAACAGGTACAAGTATGGCTACACCGCATGTAGCAGGTCTTATTGCATTGCTGATTGAGAAACATCCAGATTGGACACCGTTTGATATCAAAGTTGCACTTATGAACAATGGTAAGGTGCTTGATACGAACAAATTTGATGTGTTTGATCAAGGTGCAGGTCGTATCCAGGCTGTAAATACGATTGATCCTGTAGCACTGGTTAAAGTGCTGGATGTAACACAATATACAGAGAGTGGCTCGCTTGTCGAAAAAGAGAACATCACCGGAAGTATTAACTACGGTAACTTCTTGAGAACAGATGAAAAGACAGTTACCAAAACGATTAAAGTTGAAGCACTGAACGGTAGTGGTGGTGATTACACAGTCAATGTTAATCCAACTCGTACAGTTCCAGGTGTATCCGTTGCTGTAGACAAGACTTCTTTCACACTGAATGGTGAGGAAGAGCTGGCGGTTACAATTACCGTTCCTCAAGGAGTTACTGCTGTAACAGAGGCGCAAGGATATATTGAATTATCGAATGGAACGAATACTTTTACAGTGCCATATGTTGCTCATTTCAACGTTACGTTGAGTGGGGTTAAGTACATTGAAACAGTTACAGGTAATGTGAAAAATCCATTCCATTATCCATTGAAGGCTGATGGAACATTAGACACGCTTAATGTAGCCATGGAATTTTATAATCCAATGACGTTTGCACTGATTGAAATCTATGATGGTCTTGATCCAGAGGGTGGATATTATGAAGATGGATACATCGGATCTATCTTTGGTAACTATTTCAACTTCAATGCCAATGCTAGATATAATCTAGCATGGAGTGGTAACTATTCCGATTATATTACCGACGAAGTGACTGAAATTCCGGATGGTTTATACACGGTGGATATCACTACACTTGGTGCTGATGGTAAGACGTACAAAGAAGATACACCTCCATTTTTGGTGAAGAAAACAGCTCCTATTGTGACTGCACCAGAAACGTTGGAATTTAAACAAGACGAGTCTGTTGTTATTAACGGTAGTGTAGAAGACTTGTATTTCCGGGTTGCAGATGCACTCGCGAATGGCTGGAACATTGATTTTGATCCAGCGGCTTCCTTAGATGCTTCGTATGTGGTGAAAAAGGAAGATGGTTCGATTGATAAAGAGGGTTCATTCGAAATACAACCTGATGGCAACTTCAATCTTGCGTTGGAGGATAGCGCGGCAGGTAAATATACTGTTGAATTGACGGTTAAAGACCAACAGGGACTTTCCGGAACAGCGATCACTACGCTGACCATTCAATCGACGGTGACTGAACCGGAAACTCCTGCAAAAGGAGCGCCGGCAACACCTGTATTGTCTCACAATAACGGTGGTGGCAATGGCCTGCTGGAAGGTTCGTACACAGTTAGCATGAACTTGTGGTGGGGCGAGAACGCAACGAGCTACAAGTTATATGAAGATGGAGTTTTAATTGACACGCAAAAACTGACGTACAATGCTCCTGCCGCACAATTTGCTCAGACGAAAATTACGGGCAAATCGAATGGCACATATACGTATGTAGCTGAGCTAACGAATGACAAGGGAACAACGCGTAGTCAGACACTGACTGTGCGGGTTGCCAATGCATTGCCAGGAAAAGCTGTTCTTTCCCAAGACAACTGGGATGGGGATGGGAACTACAAAGTAACGATGAACTTGTGGTGGGGAACCAATGCCACGGAATACCGCCTATATGAAAATGAACAATTGATCGATACACAAGAGCTCAAAGCGGCAACGCCTCAAGCTCAGACTGCTGTCAGCGTATTGTCTGGTAAGGCATCAGGCACATACACGTATCGAGCAGAGCTGATCAACGCGGCGGGAGTGACCAGCACGGATACGATTACGGTTAAAGTAAAGTAAGGTAAAGTTTTATTGCTCTTGAGAATGTATTAATGAAGGAAAGTGTTAGAACATAACGGCCCCCATTCCGGATTTACGGGATGGAGGCCGTTTTATTTATCGTTCTATTTAAACAGAACAGACAATACAATTTTGTGGAACTAACCGATCATTCGATTCTTGCTGGCTTGAATGCCTACGATTAACAATCCGACGGCAAGGACTACTTGAACTAATAAAGGCAGAGTCCACCCTTTTGTCCAGTCATGAAGCATACCTAACAGCAATGGGCCAACAGCTGCGAGCATATATCCGAAGGATTGAGCCATACCAGACAGATTGGCGGCTTGTCTCGCATCCTTTGTACGAAGGACGAAGAACATGGTCACCAATCCAAACGAAGCTCCAGCGCCTATTCCTGCCAAGATAACACCTATAGTCACAAGGGAAGAGACTCCAGTTAACAATAAGGCGTAACCAATAATTAACGACGAACACGTTACTGTTGTCAGTATACGTTGATCTTGAGTTCGCCCGGCGAGGATTGGAACGATAAAGGTTGCGGGTACGCTCACCATCTGCATAAGCGAAAGTATCCAACCTGCTGATGTCGCACTGAAACCTTGCTCGGTGAGAATCTCTGGCAGCCAAGTAATCGTTGTATAAAAGATTAAAGACTGTAGTCCCATAAACAACGTAATAAACCAGGCGAGCGAAGAGGTTCGTAGACGCACAGGTGTGCTTTCACTCGAAGAAGTAACGTATAGACGGCGTTGACGTCCCGCGGTAGCTTGAGGTATCCACAGGAGGAGCGCTAGCAAGGATAACACTGCCCATATGCCTAACGAAGCACGCCAGCCCATAGAGGTTGCTCCGGCGATGGGTACACTGACACCTGAGGAGATTGCACCAAATATGTTCATGGACACGGAGTATAACCCGGTCACAATGCCTACCCGAAGTGGAAAGTCACGTTTGATTAAACCCGGCAACAATACGTTGCTCAACGCGATGCCACACCCCAAAATACCAGTTCCAATATACAGAGAAACAACCGAGGGCAACAGACGCAAAAGCACACCCATCGTTACAATGAGCACAGCCATTAATAGCGCAGATTCTATTCCTAGTCGTTTAGCCAAACGCGGTGCAAACGGTGATACTGCTGCAAAAGCTAGCAAGGGAAGTGAGGTCAGAAGACCAGCCAACGTATGCCCAATTCCCGTATCTGCACGGATCATTTCCACGACGGGGCCTGTTGCTGTAATAGGTGAACGCATAGTCGCGGCTATGACAATGATGCCTGCTAACAATAAGCCATATCTTTTGGTAGCGGAAGTATGGTTGGTTTCGTCATGTACTGACGAGGATTGTTGTGTTGAAGGTGACATAATTAGATCTCCTGTTTCTCCAAAGAATGATAATTAATATGTATGGATTGTTACATATCCATTCCTTAAGCATAACACTCTGTGTCAATCCAGGACAATGAATTTGGAAGAAAACCCCTAGAACGCAAAAAAACTTCCCAAAGGAAGTTTTTCTTAATACGTCCCAGGAGGGATTCGAACCCCCGACCGACGGCTTAGAAGGCCGTTGCTCTATCCTGCTGAGCTACTGAGACATGAAATTTTTCAAGCAAAAATGATTTTATCATAAATAATGATGAATATCAAACATTT
Organism: Paenibacillus sp. MER 99-2; assembly: GCF_023714095.1. Taxonomy (NCBI): domain Bacteria; kingdom Bacillati; phylum Bacillota; class Bacilli; order Caryophanales; family Paenibacillaceae; genus Paenibacillus; species Paenibacillus sp. MER 99-2. The sequence goes on from NZ_JAMAUZ010000007.1 coordinate 200,123, forward strand.
TATTTACGTATTATTTTCGTATATGATATTTGGCGTCCAATGTGTTTTTTTCATTATAATTCAGGTTATGTTAGAATATCAGGAGAACTCAGAAAATAGATCCTTTTTGCTTAATATACGAGCCTTTTGCAATACATGCTAAGCATTTTTTCGATAACACGGTGTAGTTCAAGGTGATCCCAATCATCTACAGCATAATCCCGTGAACTCGATAAGAGGACGATCGAATGATGCAAAACGTGGATACATCTATTTATCATCGTTTCCAATTAAAAATTCAGGATATAGAGGAGGTGCTCTTATTAAAGAATCCACAACCCCGGAAACCGAGAACAGCAACAACATTGTACTGTTTCCCAAAACGTTGGACTATTACCAGATTCAATTGACAGTGATGCTGGAAAACGAACGCTACGGTGAAGCGATCGCGTTGCTTCGTTTTTTGTTGCAATGTCAAGGACAGGAAGAACGGCATTACGATGAATGGCGAGCTTTGCTTGAATGGCTTCAGGCTGCATTCCCTCATTATGGGGAAGAATCACCGGTCATTCGTGAGGTGCGGGAAGAAGAGGAAATCAGCGAAGAGGATATGGCTCGTCATCATGCGAAATCCAAGCTGGAACAGGATGATGGTTATGCAGATAAGCTGCTTCGGACAGTTATGGAGGAGCCGCTCTCTGAACAAACCATGTTAGCGTTAGAACAACTTGCCTATCTTGATCTTCCAGAGATTGACGATGCATTAACGAGTTGGCTGCAGGATAAGGCGCTTCATCCATTGCTACAGTTCCGTGTATTGCAGACTTTGCGACGTCGCGGTGCTCATGGTGAAGTGATATTTAGCAGAAATGAGGAGCAGGTAGAAGTCGAGATTGACACAGTACCTCTCAGGCCGGAAGAATTTCCGCTGCAGATTATTCGTATTTTGGAAAGGGTGGCGGATCAGACGGAGGTTCATGAACCTACGCTCTTTTATTTTGCCCAAGAACTGTGGATCCAGTTTGTCATGGCGGTGTATGGTACCCGCGATTATGCCTCCATGCTTGAGGAAAATGATTCCATGACGGACATTTGGGCTGCAGCACTACATATGACTGTTGCGGATAGTTTAAGCGGCTCACATAATGAAGAAGATACGCGCTCTATGTATGCTGTGACGGGATCTATGAGGTTCCGTTTGGAGCAAGCATATCGTTCAATGAAACAGTTTGTTTCTGCCGGTTTGGACGGCTAAATACGGCGGGAAACGTTTTCCTCAAACAGCATCAAGGGATTCCCCTTGAAAAAGAATGTAATCTTGTTTATACTAAAATGGTTATTTTGTACGTGATCGCCTACGTGAACATGTGAATTTTGGAGGGGAAAGTATACAATGAAAGCAACTTGGGAAAAGATAGAGAAGAACCTTGGGGTTCTTGAAGTTGAAGTGGGTGCAGATCGTGTAACTGAAGCACTCGACAAAGCTTTTAATAAAGTAGTTAAACAAGCGAATGTACCTGGATTCCGTAAAGGTAAAGTACCACGTCCAATCTTTGAAGCTCGTTTTGGTGTGGAAAGCTTGTATCAAGAAGCGATTGACATCTTGCTTCCTGAGGCATACACAGAAGCTATCGATCAAACGGATATCTTCCCAGTTGATCGTCCTGATGTAGATATTGAGCAATTCGCTAAAGGACAAGCATTCAAGTTCAAAGCGAAAGTAACAGTTAAACCAGAAGTTACACTGGGCGACTACAAAGGTATTGAAGTTGCTGTAGCTAAAGGTGAAGTTTCAGAGCAAGAAGTAACAGAAGAGCTTGAGCGTCTCCAACAACGTCACGCAGAACTTACTGTAGTTGACGAAGGTGCTGCTCAAAACGGCGATGTTGCTGTAATCGACTTCGACGGTTCTGTTGATGGTGTACCTTTCGAAGGTGGACAAGCAGAGCGTTATTCCTTGGAACTGGGTTCCAACACATTCATTCCAGGATTTGAAGAGCAAGTTGTGGGTCTGTCCACAGGCGACTTCAAAGACGTTGAAGTAACTTTCCCAGAGAGCTACCATGCAGCTGAACTGGCTGGCAAACAAGCGGTATTCAAAGTGAAAGTACACGAAATCAAACGCAAACAGCTTCCAGAATTGGATGATGAGTTTGCAAAAGATGTGAGCGAATTCGAAACACTTGAAGAATACAAAGCTGATCTTAAAACACAATTGGAATCCCGCAAAGCGGATGAGTTCAAAGGTGCACAAGAAAACGCAGTTGTAGAAAAAGTGGCTGAAAACGCTGAAGTGGACATCCCTTCTGCAATGGTTGACAGCGAAGTACAGAACATGATGCGCGATTTCGACAATCGTCTTCGCAACCAAGGTATGAACCTTGAAATGTTCCTGAGCTTCTCCGGTCAAACTCAAGCTGATCTGAGAGCACAAATGCAAGAAGATGCTTCTAAACGTGTTCGCAACAACCTCGTTCTCGAAGCTGTAGGTAAAGCGGAAAACATCGAAGTATCTGACGAAGAAGTGAATCAAGAGCTCGAGAAAATGGCTGAATCTTACAAACGTCCTGTTGAAGAGATTCGTGGCATTCTCGAAGGTAATGGTTCCCTCGACAGCCTTCGTGATGAAGTGAAACTGCGCAAAACGATTGATGTTCTCGTTGAGAACAGCACAGTAGTTGAGCCAGTTGAAGCTCCAGCTGAAGAAGCTGCTGCAGAATCTGCTGAAAAATAAGACAAACTGTTATTAATGAACAGTTGAATAAACGATAAGGCACGTGAGTCATTGCGTGCCTTATTTTTAAATTATGACATCCATTTTATAGAAAAATGATTAATAAAATGGATAGTTAACATATTCATAATGTTTTTATGGCATACTTACCTATGTGCTTAATACAAATAAAAAATGGTTAAACGGCATAGGAATGCTTCGATTTGCACATACATAGAAAACATGGTTAAATATGATCAGGCTATAAAGTAAACTCACCTATGCTGTACACGACCTGTGAGAAATGACATTGGCACAGGAACGTGATAAAATGAATTTGGGTTTGCTTTACAGATAGCCTATGTCTAATTACATGTAGAAAAGAGGTTGGTCTCATGAGTCTGGTGCCAATGGTTGTAGAACAAACCAATCGAGGCGAGCGGTCTTACGATATATATTCCCGTTTGCTGAAGGATCGCATTATTTTCCTAACCAGTGCGATTGATGACGATGTAGCCAATCTTGTCATAGCTCAGCTTTTGTTTTTGGCAGCGGACGATCCTGAAAAGGACATCAGCTTGTACATTAACTCACCTGGTGGTTCTGTTACTGCGGGGATGGGTATATACGATACGATGCAATATATCAAGCCGGATGTATCTACCATCTGCGTAGGAATGGCAGCAAGTATGGGTTCGTTATTGCTGACAGCCGGCGCACCTGGCAAGAGATATGCGCTGACGAACAGTGAAGTAATGATTCACCAGCCGCTCGGCGGCATTCAAGGACAGGCTGCGGATATCAAGATACACGCAGAATGGATTATTAAAACACGTCAGAAACTGAATCAAATATACGTCGATCGTACAGGTCAGTCCCTTGAGAAAATTGAGCGGGATACAGACCGTGACTTTTTCATGAGTGCTGAAGAAGCCAAGACGTACGGCATTATTGACCAGGTGCTCAGTAGACCGATCAATTCCTAAAGGGGTGGTTTCATGTTTAAATTTAACGATGAGAAAGGGCAGCTGAAATGCTCTTTTTGCGGTAAATCTCAGGAACAGGTGCGTAAACTGGTTGCAGGACCAGGCGTCTACATTTGTGATGAATGTATCGAATTGTGCACCGAGATCGTTGAGGAAGAATTGGGTCATGATGAAGAACTCGACCTGAAAGATATTCCGAAACCAAAAGAAATTCGTGGAATTCTGGATCAATATGTTATTGGCCAAGAACAAGCGAAGAAGTCGTTGTCTGTTGCGGTATATAACCACTACAAACGGATCAACACCCAAAGCAAAATTGAAGATGTTGAGTTGTCGAAGAGTAACATTTTGCTGTTAGGACCTACGGGTTCCGGTAAAACATTACTTGCGCAAACGATGGCGAAAATCCTCAATGTTCCATTTGCGATTGCAGACGCAACGTCCTTAACGGAAGCAGGTTATGTTGGTGAAGATGTTGAGAATATCCTTCTCAAGCTGATCCAAGCTGCTGACTATGATGTTGAAAAAGCAGAGCGCGGCATTATTTATATCGATGAGATTGATAAAGTTGCTCGTAAATCCGAGAATCCTTCTATCACACGTGATGTTTCAGGTGAAGGTGTTCAGCAAGCATTGCTGAAAATTTTGGAAGGAACGGTTGCTTCAGTACCACCACAAGGTGGACGTAAGCATCCACATCAAGAATTCATCCAGATCGATACTACGAATATTCTATTCATCTGCGGTGGTGCATTTGATGGCTTGGAGCAAATGATCAAACGCCGGATCGGCAAAAAAGTCATTGGTTTCAATACAGTCGCAGAGCAAAAAGATCTGAAACCAGGCGAATATCTTGGCATGGTATTGCCGGAAGATTTGCTGAAATTCGGTCTGATTCCAGAGTTTGTAGGTCGTCTGCCAGTAATCTCCACATTGGAGCCGCTGGATGAAGATACATTGGTACGGATTCTGTCCGAACCAAAAAACGCACTTACGAAGCAATATCAAAAATTGCTTGAGCTGGACAATGTTAACTTGGTATTTGAACCGGGTGCATTGCTCGCCATTGCAAAAGAAGCAATCAAACGTAACACAGGCGCGCGTGGATTGCGTGCAATCATTGAGGGTATCATGCTTGAAATTATGTATGAAGTGCCTTCACGTGAAGATGTTACTAACTGTGTGATCACAGAAGAAGTCGTTGAGAAAAGAGTTGTGCCTGAACTCGGCCAATCTAAGGACGATAAGCAGGAAGAAAGCGCCTAATTTAGGTGACGTATTCCGTTAAGCTCTGAAATATAGACTTGTCAGTCCTCCACTTTGGCAGAAGACGAATTTGATGTCTCTGTCAGGGTGGAGATTTGACGTTGTGGGGAGAGAAATCACTCATGTATTTAAGACAAGATACACGTCCAGTCAAAGTTGGGAACTTAACGATTGGTGGCAATAATGATGTCATAATCCAGAGTATGTGTACAACGAAAACGGCAGACGTTGAGGCAACCGTGGCAGAGATTTTGCGACTTGAGGAAGCAGGCTGTCAGGTGGTTCGTGTAACAGTAAATAATGAAGAAGCTGCGGCGGCGATCAAAGAGATCAAGAAACGCATTAACATTCCGCTGGTAGCAGATATTCATTTTAACTATAAGCTCGCTCTTCTGGCGATTGAGAACGGTATTGATAAAGTACGGATTAATCCGGGTAATATCGGTAAACGTGCAAAAGTCGAAGAAGTTGTAAAAGCATGTAAAGCACGTGGAATTCCTATTCGAATTGGTGTAAATGCGGGCTCGTTAGAGAACCATTTGCTAGATAAGTACGGTTATCCTACGGCTGATGCTATGGTAGAAAGTGCATTGTATCACATTGGTATTTTGGAAGAGCTTGATTTCCATGATATTATCGTTTCCCTCAAGGCATCGGATGTGCCAATGGCCATTGAAGCTTACACGAAAGCCGCTCAGGTTATTCAATACCCGTTGCATCTGGGGATCACTGAGGCGGGTACACTGTTCTCGGGTACAATCAAAAGCTCCGCAGGTATGGGGGCTCTGTTATCCATGGGGATTGGTTCAACAATGAGAATCTCTCTGAGTGCAGACCCGGTAGAAGAGATTAAAGTAGCACGTGATTTGCTCAAAACCTTTGGACTGATTTCGAATGCAGCGACATTGATTTCCTGCCCGACTTGTGGTCGTTTGGATATCGATTTGTTCTCCATCGCTAACGAAGTCGAAGAGTACATCTCCAAGCTTAAGGTGCCAATCAAGGTATCCGTGCTCGGTTGTGCAGTTAACGGTCCAGGTGAAGCGAAGGAAGCCGATATCGGCATAGCAGGTGCTAGAGGCGAGGGTCTGTTGTTCCGGCATGGTAAGATGATTCGTAAAGTGCCGGAAGAAACGATGGTCGAAGAATTGAAAAAAGAAATCGATAAAATTGTGGAATCCTATGAAGCTACAGGAGTCATTCCTGGTCGCTCGCACTAATTAATTTATACAAAGGTTGTTTCGAGAATCGCTTCTCGATTTGTGAACTTACCTTAATATATTACGGAGAAAGCCCGTCAGCCATGACGGGCTTTTTGTGTGTTTCCCAACAGAAATTCTGAATTTCCCGTTTACGTCTCCGCGAAAAGGTCATACTACCAAGTATTAGCATGATCACATATGAATAGGAGACAGAATAGGAGGATGTTGAGACATGGGTGATTTTGGAATGGTCTTCATGTTGATTCAGTTATTTTTTGGTGTGGTGATAGGTCTATATTTCTGGAACCTGTTAAGGGGACAGAAAACGAACCGCAGTGCGGTCGAGCGTGAGTCACGCAAAGAGCTGGAGAAATTGCGCAAGCTGCGCTCCATCTCCTTAACCAAGCCGCTTGCGGAGAAGACACGTCCAACCACAATTAACGATATTGTCGGGCAAAAAGATGGACTACGTGCACTGAAAGCGGCGTTATGCAGTGCTAATCCACAGCATGTTATTATTTACGGTCCTCCCGGAGTGGGGAAAACGGCAGCAGCGAGGGTGGTTTTAGAGGAAGCGAAGAAAAATCCAACTTCTCCGTTTAAACCAGATGCAAAATTCACGGAGCTGGATGCGACAACAGCCCGTTTTGATGAACGGGGTATTGCTGACCCGTTGATTGGCTCGGTGCATGATCCGATCTATCAGGGTGCAGGTGCAATGGGAGTGGCCGGTATTCCTCAGCCTAAGCCTGGAGCTGTAACGAAGGCGCATGGAGGAATACTTTTTATTGATGAAATCGGTGAATTGCATTCTATTCAGATGAATAAACTGTTGAAAGTGCTTGAAGACCGCAAGGTCTTTTTGGAGAGTGCGTACTATAACTCGGAAGACACGCATACTCCTGCTTATATCCACGATATTTTCCAAAATGGTTTACCGGCCGATTTTCGTCTGGTTGGAGCGACAACCCGTTCACCTCATGAGTTACCACCAGCTTTGCGTTCGCGTTGTATGGAAGTGTATTTCCGCTCGTTATTGCCAGAAGAGATCGGAGAAATTGCCAAGGATGCGGTACAGAAAATTGGCTTTAGCCCTTGTCCGGAAGCCGTGGAGGTAGTTAAGCGGTATGCAACGAATGGTCGTGAGGCGGTTAATATCATACAGTTAGCTGCGGGACTGGCATTAACTGAAAAGCGTGAAACGCTTCAAGCTTCTGATGTGGAGTGGGTGGCAGGTAGTAGTCAGATTCAACCACGGCCAGATCGTAAAGTGCCCTCGCGACCACAAGTTGGTTTTGTGAATGGGCTGGCTGTGTATGGACCGAATATGGGCACACTCCTCGAAATTGAAGTGTCCGCTGTGCCTGTGCATAAGGATCAAGGTGTAATTAATATTACAGGAGTTGTGGATGAGGAAGAGATTGGAGGCGGTTCACGCACGCTCCGGCGAAAAAGTATGGCCAGAGGTTCGGTTGAAAACGTCATAACTGTTCTAAAAGCGATGGGTCTTCGTCCAACGGATTATGACTTGCATATCAACTTCCCGGGAGGCACGCCGATTGATGGGCCGTCTGCAGGGATTGCGATGGCAACTGCGATTACCTCAGCGATTCAGGGACGTCCTGTTGATCATGAGACGGCGATGACGGGTGAAGTTAGTATTCATGGACGCGTGAAGCCTATTGGCGGTGTACTGGCTAAAGTGGAGGCGGCTTTCCAGGCAGGAGCGAAGACCGTGATCATTCCCGCGGAGAACTGGCAATCCATTTTTGAAAATTTGGAGGGCTTACGTGTCGTTGCAGTAGATACGGTTGAAGATGTATTTCGTGAAGTTTTCGCGTGGGTTCCAGATATACAATCATCGGAGCAGGCACAGCTTGTTGAAGAATCTCCAGTTCCAGCAACCGAGATTTTTCCACCAGCTTCAGCATCATTTTTACGTGCGGATGTGCCTCGTCCAGGGCGAGTTACGGATTCGGGAAGCTGCTAAGCGCTTCCCTTCATTGGTTTTTTATGTGAACATTTGATAGAATAATGAATGACTACAACCTGAGAGCCATTGGAGGTGCGAAAGCGATGGGACCGAGCAAAGCGAAAGGTCGTCGTTTTCCTTTACTGCCTTTAAGAGGACTTCTCGTCTACCCGAGTATGGTACTGCATCTCGATGTGGGCCGGGAGAAATCGGTCAAGGCTTTAGAAAAAGCGATGGTAGAGGAACATTTGATTCTCCTATGTTCTCAAGCCGAAGTAAATATTGAGGAACCAACACAAGAAGATATTTTCAGAATCGGAACCGTAGCCAAGGTCAGACAGATGCTGAAGCTTCCTAACGGTACGATTCGTGTACTCGTAGAAGGCTTGGAACGGGCTGAAATCATTGAATATATGGACAACGAGGAATATTACGAGGTACTGGCGCAGGAGCTGCCTGAGGAGGAGAATAACCATCCAGAGACGGATGCTCTGATGCGGACTGTTCTCAACCAGTTTGAAAATTATATTAATCTGTCCAAAAAAGTGACCCCCGAGACATTGGCAGCCGTGTCTGATATTGAAGAGCCTGGTCGGTTAGCTGATGTGATTACAAGTCACTTGTCTCTGAAGATTAAGGATAAGCAGGAGATTTTAGAGACGGTGGACGTGCGTGAACGCTTGGAGAAACTTCTCGATATTCTTAACAATGAACGTGAAGTGCTGGAGCTTGAACGCAAAATCAGTCAACGTGTGAAAAAGCAGATGGAGAAAACCCAGAAGGAATATTATTTGCGTGAGCAAATGAAGGCGATCCAGAAAGAACTGGGTGAAAAAGAAGGTCGTGCTGGTGAAGTCGAGGAACTTCGCAATCAGATGGAAGCTCTTGATCTGCCAGAGAAGGTGAAGGAAAAGGTAGAAAAAGAAATTGATCGCTTAGAGAAAATGCCTGCAAGCTCTGCTGAGGGCGGAGTGATCCGCAACTACGTGGATTGGCTGCTTGCCCTTCCGTGGAGTCAGATGACGGAGGATGACCTCGATATACAGAAGGCAGAGGATGTCCTGAATGCCGATCATTATGGTTTGGAAAAGCCTAAAGAACGTGTACTTGAATACTTGGCTGTGCAAAAGCTCGTGAAAAAGCTCAAAGGACCGATTCTATGTCTTGTGGGTCCTCCAGGGGTAGGTAAAACATCACTTGCCCGCTCCATTGCCAGATCGCTGGGACGAGAATTCGTTCGAATCTCACTCGGTGGGGTACGGGACGAAGCTGAGATTCGTGGTCACCGACGGACGTATGTTGGGGCAATGCCGGGACGTATTATTCAAGGGATGAAGACAGCGGGTTCACTTAATCCTGTGTTCCTGCTGGACGAGATTGACAAAATGGCTTCAGACTTCCGTGGTGATCCTTCGGCAGCGTTGCTAGAAGTGCTTGACCCGGAACAGAACAATACGTTTAGTGATCATTTTGTAGAATTGCCGTTTGACTTATCCAACGTCATGTTTATTACAACGGCGAATACCGTGCACAGTATTCCGCGTCCGCTTCTGGATCGGATGGAAATGCTGAATATTCCTGGATACACTGAACTGGAGAAGCTACAGATTGCCAAAAACTATCTGTTGCCGAAGCAGAAGCAAGATCATGGTCTGCAAGAGGATCAGCTGAATGTAGGAGACGATAGCTTACTTCGAGTCATTCGTGAATACACACGTGAATCCGGTGTGCGGAATCTGGAGCAACAGATGGCGTCTTTATGCCGTAAGGCAGCTAAGAATATTGTATCTGGCGTAGAAGGCCAGATTAATATTTCAGCGGATGAAGTGAAGGATTATCTTGGCCCAGGCAAGTTCCGTTATGGAATGGCTGAACTGGAAGATCAGATTGGTACCGTAACTGGACTCGCGTGGACTGAGGTAGGCGGAGATACTCTTGTTATTGAAGTCACCGTTGTGCCTGGATCAGGCAAACTTACGCTGACCGGTAAATTGGGAGATGTCATGAAGGAATCGGCTCAGGCCGCATTCAGTTATACTCGCTCCAAAGCGGCTCAACTAGGGATTGCATCTGACTTCCATGAGAAAAATGATATCCACATCCATGTACCGGAAGGTGCTATTCCGAAGGATGGTCCGTCTGCGGGGATCACAATGGCAACGGCATTGATCTCTGCACTCACGAACAAGCATGTATCCAAAGACATTGCCATGACTGGAGAAATCACACTTCGTGGTCGTGTATTGCCGATTGGTGGACTGAAGGAAAAATCACTCGCAGCTCACCGTGCAGGCTACAAAAAAATATTATTGCCCAAAGATAATGAACGGGACTTACGGGATATTCCAGACAGCATCAAGGAAGATGTGGAATTTGTCCCGGTTGCCCATATGGATCAGGTGTTAGAGCACGCACTTGTAGAGCAGGCAGGAATTCACCTGTAATCCATAACATCTAAGGGAGCGTATGAAGAATAAACCGTTTTGCGGAGGCTTCGGCGTCCGCACGAACGGTTTTTTTGGTATGATAGAACAACAAACCATGGCATAATACCTTCAGTACGTTTTACAGGAGATCAAGAGAGGACAGATATATCATGAAAGTAAACCAATCCGAATTTATAATCAGTGCCGTTCGGCCTGAACAATACCCAGATGACGGGTTGCCAGAGATTGCTCTGGCGGGACGTTCCAATGTGGGGAAGTCATCCCTTATTAACCGTTTGATCAGTCGTAAAAATCTGGCGCGGACAAGCTCTACGCCGGGTAAGACGCAGCAACTCAACTACTATAAAATTAATCAGGATCTCTATTTCGTCGATTTCCCGGGGTATGGTTACGCGAAGGTATCCAAAGAGCAACGTTTTGCTTGGGGAAAAATGATGGAGAAATACCTGCTACAACGTAAGGAATTGAAGCTTGTTATGCAGATGGTAGATATTCGGCATGAGCCATCCAAAGATGACAAGATGATGAATGAGTGGCTGCGCCATCACGGGCTTCCTCTTGTTGTTGTGGCGACCAAGCTGGATAAGATCCCCAAAACTCGTCGACCAAAACATATCAAGATCATCAAAGAAGGACTAGGTCTTCGTTCGGGAGATCTGTTTGTAGCATTTTCATCAGAAGAAGGAATAGGCAAAGAGGAATTATGGGAGATCATCTCTCGTCATGCGGCTGTAGGCAAGTATGCACCTGAGGCTCTCGAAGCTTCTGAACTCGAAGAAAACAACGAAGCTTAATGGGAACGGACGATCATACTATAGTCATGGAAACATTCCATGGCTATTTGTTTTAGTATCGAATTATAATATGGAAATCTACGAAATAGAATCGTAACGCATAACGGCGAAGATTGGTGAGACACTACAATAAATGACAATGCATAAGATGATTTACATGTGAATTTCATAAACATTTCATAAAAATCCCCCGGTGGGGGACATGATGTGTGATATAATTAACCATGTCCGTTATAGATGGATGTATATATGTAGAAAACACTTTGATTGGAAATTTATTAGGCAGGTGAACTTGCAATGCACATCGTTGTTGTTGGTTTGAATTATCGCACGGCGCCTGTAGAGATTAGGGAACGATTCACATTTGCAGAAAAGGATTTATCCGAAGCGCTGCAGCAGCTCAAGCTGACCAAGAGTGTATTGGAAGGTGTAATCGTGGCCACATGCAACCGTACAGAATTGTATGTTGTGGTAGACCGTCTGCACATGTGTGGTTATTTCATTCGTACGTTTATGGAACAATGGTTTAATGTTCCGCGGGAAGAATTTACGCAACACTTATATATATATGAAGATGATACAGCGATCCGTCATTTGTTCCGGGTCATTTGCGGATTGGATTCAATGGTCATTGGAGAAACGCAGATTCTCGGACAGGTGAAACAGGCTTTTCTCACTGCACAGCAAGAGAAAGCGACGGGAACATGGTTTAATATGCTGTTCAAGCAGGCGGTTACCTTAGGTAAACGAGCGCATTCTGAGACGTCGATTGGCGAGAGTGCGGTATCTGTCAGTTATGCAGCAGTGGAGCTAGGCAAGCGGATCTTTGGGATGTTCACGGATAAGAAGGTTCTCATTCTGGGAGCTGGTAAGATGAGTGAATTGACCGTCAAACATCTGTACGCCAACGGTGCTTCCGAGGTGATCGTTGCCAACCGTACACTTGCACGGGCAGAGGAGCTTGCAGCGAAGTTTCGAGGAACGCCTTGCACGATGGAAAGAGCACTAGAGAGACTGAATGAAGTGGATATTGTTATTAGTTCCACTGGGGCTGATCGCTATGTATTGGACGCATCCGTTGTTCGCGATAGCATGAAGCGTCGGCAGTCTCGCCCATTGTTCTTGATTGATATCGCGGTACCTCGTGACATTGATCCGGCGATTGGTGAGATCTCTAATGTCTTCCTCTATGATATTGATGATCTGGAGGGAATCGTGGAGAGCAACCTGGAGATGCGCAAGGTCGAAGCGGCCAAGATTGAGAAGATGATTGAACTGGAGATGGAAGATTACTATCACTGGCTCAAAACATTAGGTGTTCGTCCTGTCATTCGTGCTTTGCAGGAGAAGGGTGCCTCGATTCATGAAGAGACAATGGAAAGTCTGTTCAACAAATTGCCAGAGCTTGATGAACATCAACGCAAAGTGATCCGTCGTTTGACCAAGAGCATCGTCAACCAAATGACGACAGATCCGATTAATCGAATCAAGGAAATGGCTGGTACGAAGCATGGTGATGAAGCTTTGAACATGTTCACTCAAATTTTTGCCTTGGAGGATGCAGTGGAGACGGCCGCGGAGAAAGTAAATCAAAGCGACGCCTCAGCTTTACGCAAACCAGCCGCTGTTCATCTTAACGACAACCGGCAAGATGCTATGCCGGCTTATGTCCCGGCAGGCGTATAAGGCGGGTGGGCAGCTTGACCCTCGCTGAACAAATTTACGAAGCTCTAATTTACTTGTATGCCCTGAGCCTTCTGTTCTATTTCTCGGACTGCATTCGACGCAATGCGGGGGCGAAGCGAACGGGCACAGGGTTTCTTGTAGTTGTACTTTTGCTGCAGATCGCGCATGTTATTATGCGAATGTGGGAAGAAGGGCATTTTCCGATCTACACAACGTTTGATTTTTTATTTATATTTTCGTTCAGTATTGTAATGATGTCACTTGTGATGACGCGTGTGCAGCGTTCAGAGTTTGCCATTTTGCTACTGAATGTTGTTGGGTTCTCGGTTACCGTGCTGAACCGGTTATGGTTTACTGCCGGAGAGATTTCTTTGCATAATTGGCAGACCGTACACGGGTTGCTGATCATGCATATTACACTAGCGAATCTAGGCTTCGCCGCTTTGACGGTGGGAACGGTATTTGCTCTGTTATATCTGTTTTTGCATCGTAAACTGAAGAACAAGAAATGGAATGATACCGTACGGCGTATGCCTAGCCTTGAAGTGATCGGCAAATATATGGACGGAGCAACGTTAATCGGAACCCCACTGTTAGGTGTTTCGGTGATGTTGGCGGTATTATCAATTGTTGCGGAGACACGTTGGAGTTTACTTTTGGATCTTAAAGTGATTGCGACATTTCTTGCGATAGCGATATATGTAGGATACTTTGTTGCGAAGCAACGCAAACAATTTTCCATGATCATTATGGCGAGATGGACATTGATTGGTTATGCCTTAGTCATTATCAGTTTTTTATCCAATGCGTATTCAGCGTTTCATCGTTGGACGGGAGAGTGAATCCTATGGATCGGTACACCCCGATATATGTGAATACTTCAGGCAAAATGTGTTGTATCATTGGCGGCGGCCGTGTCGCTGAACGTAAAATTAAAGGTCTGCTCCATGCGGAGGCACATATCAAAGTGATAAGTCCGGACATCACAGCTGAGCTGAAACAACTGCATCAAGATTCCCGATTGGAGTGGATAGACCGGTCCTACCGCAAAGGTGATTTGCGGGGGGCCTTTCTCGTATATGCGGCGACGAACCATGTTGAAGTTAACTCGGCTGTAGTCCAAGAGGCGAAGAATGAGGGCATACTGGTGAATGACGCCATTTCCTCTTACAACAGTTCATTTATTACGCCCAGTGTCGTGAGGCGAGGAAGATTGAGCATAGCCATCTCAACAGCTGGAGCAGGACCGGCGGCTGCGGCTGAGATTCGTGCCGTACTGGAGGAACAATTCGGAGATGAATACGAGACGTATATTGAATTTTTGCATCAGATGAGGGGCGAAGTGAAGGCGCGTGTCTCGTCCTCGCGTCAGCGCAGCATTTTACTTCGTCAATTGACGGAAATGAACGTACTTGAAGATATTCGCAGCGGACGATTTCAATGGTGGACAGAAGAACAAATCGGGGAATGGATATCCCGCAATCAGGAGGAAATATAGACATGCGTACAATTAAAGTTGGAAGTAGACAGAGCGCTCTTGCTTTAACTCAGACAGGCCATGTTATTAACGATTTGCGCCAGATTTGTGAGCGAGAAGGATTAGCATTTGATTTTGAAGTACATAAGATCGTGACTAAGGGAGATCTGATTCTCGATGTGACGTTGTCCAAAGTGGGAGGCAAAGGGCTGTTTGTAAAAGAAATTGAGCAAGCCATGTTAGATCACAAAATTGATATGGCTGTACACAGCATGAAGGATATGCCGTCCGAATTACCCGAGGGGTTGATTAACGGTGCAGTGCCTCGTCGTGCTGATCCGCGCGATGCCTTGATCTCGAATGGAGGTCTCACACTGGATCAATTGCCAGAGGGTGCTAGAGTCGGAACAAGTAGCTTGCGTCGTTCCAGCCAGTTGAAAGCTTATCGTCCCGACCTTCAACTGGAGTCACTGCGTGGCAACATTGATTCTCGTCTACGCAAGCTGGAGACAGAAGGTTTGGATGCGATTATATTGGCTGCTGCTGGGCTGTACCGTATGGGCTGGGAGGATCGCATTACAGAATATCTGTCTGAGACAGCTTGCCTACCTGCTGTAGGTCAAGGTGCATTGGGTATCGAATGCCGTGAAGATGATGCAGAATTGTTGCATTTATTGCAGTTGTACAATGATCCAGAGACCGCCGGGCCTGTACTGGCGGAGCGTCGTTTCTTGAGCGTGTTGAATGGCGGTTGTCAGGTTCCAATTGGGGCGCATGCCGTCTGGGTGCCACAGGAAGATACAGATTCCCCGAATGGACAAAACAAGTTACAATTAACAGGTATGGTTGGTACGCCTGATGGCGGACTGATACTGAAAGAAGCTCTGACCGGTAAAGATCCGGTTCGTCTAGGAGAAGAAGTCGCGTGGAGGCTAATTGAACGGGGAGCAGAGCAGATACTGGCAGAAGTTAGGGGATGAAGACATGGTGGGAAAGGTCTTTTTGGTAGGAGCAGGCCCGGGAGATGCTAAGCTGATTACCGTAAAAGGATGGGAGTCAATTGGCAAGGCAGACGCGGTGGTATATGATCGCTTGGCTAGTCCAAGGCTGTTGAAACAAATGAAGCCAGGAGCTGTCAAGATTTACGTGGGCAAGCGACCTGACCGACATACAATGAAACAGGAAGAGATCAATCAGTTGTTGGTGGATCTTGCGCTAGAAGGAAAAGTGGTTGTGAGACTCAAGGGAGGGGATCCAACCATATTTGGACGCGTTGGCGAAGAAGCGGATTTGTTACGTAAAAACGGCGTTCCTTTTGAGATCGTGCCTGGTGTAACAGCAGCGATTAGTGTGCCTGCTTATGCCGGAATTCCAGTGACCCACCGCGACTATGCTTCGTCGATTTCTATTATTACAGGACATGAGAGCCCGGACAAGCTGGATCGCAGCATCCATTGGGATAAAGTAACGAATGCAACGGGCACACTTGTATTTATGATGGGTGTCGCCAAAATTGGTTATATTAGCGAACAATTGATTCGCCATGGTCGACCAGCTCAGACGCCAGTGGCATTAGTACGCTGGGGGACGAGAGCGGAGCAGGACACAATTACGGGTACACTTGAAAATATAGAAGCTAAAGTGCTAGCTGCTAATTTTCAGCCTCCTGCTGTCATTGTTGTTGGTGATGTGGTGAATCAACGGGAACAATTGAAGTGGGCGGAGGCGCTTCCGTTGTTTGGTAAACGGATTTTGGTGACGAGGGCTCGTAGTCAGGCCAGCGAATTAGTAGATCGGATTGAGGAGCTTGGCGGCGAACCTTACGAGTTCCCAGTCATTGAGACGATTATGCCAACAAGCGAGTCTTCCAAGCAAAGTGTCAAACAAGCCTTTGATGCGTTAAATACATTTGACTGGGTATTTTTCACGAGTGTGAATGGCGTTGAATTTTTCTTCCGTCATCTGGAACAAGAAGGCCAAGATATTCGCTCCATCCATCGTGCCCGAATTGCAGCTGTAGGTCCTTCTACAGCAGAAGCTTTGCGCAAACATGGCATTGCAGCCGAAATGGTAAAAGGGCCGTTCCAGGCGGAAGGCATGCTTGAAGCATTCGAAAGCGAGTTGAAGGAAGGACAGCGTGTGTTGCTTCCTCATGGAGACCTTGCGCGCTCCTGGTTGCCAGAGCAACTGAAGGAACGAGGGCTTCATGTCACTGAAGCGATCATCTACGATACAATTCTTGCTGGTGAGGATGACGATGAATTACTGAAACTGTTAGAAGAGGGCGGTATTCATGCCGTAACATTTACAAGCTCATCTACAGTTACGAACTTTATGAACATTCTGAAGCGTATGGGGATTCAAGATCCACTACCTTTATTAGAAAATGTGGAGATTGCTTGCATCGGACCAGTCACGGCCAAGACGGCAGAAACTGCTGGGTTGAAGGTGACCTTGATGGCAGAACAGGCAACAATCGAGAGTATGATCTCCGTATTGTGTGATTGGAAGCGGACACCGACGACGGTTGAATCTTCCTCACATTGATTAAATACTTCAGAATCGCAAGTTGATATGCATTGCGATTTCACGTAGCGTTTGCATAGATCCGGATGGCTGAAGCGTGCTGAATTCGTTAAGAACCAGCGCGCTTCCCTTTTTGCTCTATTTAACTTTTGAAGGAGGTTTTAACGATGAGTTTTCCAATTGTACGACATCGTCGTTTGCGTCAATCTGTAGGTATCCGTAACATGGTCAGAGAGAATCAGTTGAGTGTGGATGATTTTATTCAGCCGATCTATGTGACGTATGGAGAGAATGTAAAATCCGAAATAAAATCGATGCCAGGTGTATTCCGTTTCTCGTTAGATCGTCTTCAAGAAGAAGTGACCGAGATTGCGGAACTAGGTATTCCGGCTGTGCTGCTGTTTGGTATTCCAGAGACGAAGGATAGTGTTGGTTCGTCGGGTTTTGCCGAAGATGGTATTGTGCAGGAAGCTACGAGATTGATCAAATCCTGGTATCCAGAGCTGCTCGTTATCGCAGATACCTGTCTGTGCGAATTCACAGATCACGGACATTGCGGTATGGTGCACACTTTTGAGGTAGATGGTCATACTTGCGGGGATGTTCTAAATGATGAGTCATTGGAGCTATTGGTGAAGACAGCAGTATCCCAAGCTAAAGCAGGGGCGGACATTATTGCTCCTTCCAACATGATGGATGGATTTGTACAAGCCATTCGAGCTGGACTCGATGAGAATGGATTCAGTCATATTCCAATCATGTCATACTCGGTAAAATACGCTTCGGCATTCTATGGCCCATTCCGTGAAGCTGCCGACTCTACACCGCAGTTTGGAGATCGCAAATCATATCAAATGGATCCCGCCAACGCACGTGAAGCTCTACGTGAAGCCGAAACCGATGTGCTTGAAGGTGCAGACATGCTTATGGTAAAACCATCACTTTCCTATTTGGACGTGTTGCGTACGATTAGAGATCAGTTCGATCTGCCTCTCGTAGCCTATAACGTAAGTGGTGAGTACGCGATGGTTAAAGCAGCAGCCCTCCAAGGGTGGATTGATGAGAAAAAGGTTGCGATGGAGATCCTGCTTAGTATGAAGCGTGCAGGCGCAGATATGATTATTACCTACTACGGAAAAGATGCTTCTCGCTGGTTGGCAGGGAAATAATGGCTTGCGTTTGATTACAGGATATAAAGGAGGATATTCATGACTACACAACAACAAGGAAATCGTCGAAATGATGAGCGCTCACGCAGCGCATTTGAAGAAGCGAAGCAGTACATACCGGGAGGGGTGAATAGCCCGGTTCGAGCGTTCAAATCGGTAGGGCTAACGCCTATTTATGCAGAACGTGGCGAAGGCTCTAAGATTTACGATATTGATGGCAATGTCTTTATTGATTATGTAGGTTCATGGGGTCCGCTCATTATGGGACATGCACATCCTGACGTTGTAGAAGCCCTCCGGGAAACAGCGCTCAAAGGAACAAGTTTTGGTGCACCAACGTTGCTTGAAACCGAGATGGCTAAGCTTGTATGTGAACGTGTACCATCGATTGATATTGTGCGGATGGTAAATTCGGGTACGGAAGCAACGATGAGTGCAATTCGATTGGCTCGTGGTGTAACCGGACGCAGCAAAATTTTGAAATTTGAAGGCTCTTATCATGGACATGCGGACAGCTTGCTCATCAAAGCAGGCTCAGGTGTTGCAACGTTAGGCCTTCCAGACAGTCCGGGTGTTCCTGAAGGTGTGGCTACTAATACGATTACAGTACCTTACAACGATTTGGAGTCTGTGAGTCTTGCTTTTGAACGCTTTGGTGAAGAGCTGGCAGCTGTAATTGTGGAGCCAGTTGCAGGTAATATGGGTGTTGTTCCTCCGGCTCCAGGTTTTCTTGAAGGGCTGCGCAGCTTAACAACCAAGTATGGCAGCTTGCTTATTTTTGATGAAGTGATGACGGGATTCCGTGTGGGTCTGAACTGTGCACAGGGGCGTTATGGTGTGACACCAGATCTAACATGTCTTGGTAAAGTCATTGGTGGTGGACTACCTGTAGGTGCATATGGCGGCCGACGTGATCTAATGGAGCAAATGGCACCATCTGGACCGATCTATCAGGCAGGTACACTCAGTGGCAATCCGCTCGCAATGGCAGCAGGTTACACAACCCTCAAGTTGCTGACCCCTGAGGTTTATGATCGTTTGGAGACATTATCGGCTCGTTTGCAGGCTGGATTTGAGAAGAATGCAGCAGAAGCGGGTGTGGCGATAACGATTAACCGAGTGGGTTCGATGGTATGCCCATTCTTCAGTAGCGTTCCAGTAACAAATTATGATATCGCAAAAGAAAGCAATCTGGATCAATTCCGTCGTTACTTTGCTGCAATGGTTGATCAGGGTGTGAGTGTTGCTCCTTCTCAATATGAAGGAATGTTCGTCTCTGGTGTGCACACAGAGCAAGACATCGATGATACCATCGAAGCTAATCGTAAAGCTCTCTTGTCCTTATGAGCATCAAAAGTTGGAAACGCCGAGGCGATTGGCTTGAACTGATGCCTGGCAAAGTGGTGACAGGTAGTTCAGATAAGCAGATGGCTGTGGAGCAATGGCTGCAATCTGAACTCCAGCTCCCGGAGAAGATGCTACGTCAGCTACAAGCGAATCAGGGTATACAACTTGCAGGGGACCGGCTTCGGCTGGCCCTTTTTGCATCTCGCCCACTTGATGTTGAACCACGGTGGGCAGAGATTGATGTGTTATATGAGGATGACTTCTGTCTGGTTGTGCACAAACCTGCTGGTATGAAGCTGCATCCCGATGGGAGCCGAGCAGATACTGCAATTACGCTGGATCATGCGGTTGCTTCGTATTATGAGATGAACGGTATTGAGGCGAGCGTACGGCATGTGCATAGATTAGATGAGGATACAACTGGCCCTGTGTTATATGCCAAAAATGCTTTTGCCCTCTCCAAACTGGATGAAGCGATGCGTACTAAAGAGATCGGACGCCATTACGTGGCGATTGCTGGGGGACAGGTACCCCAGACGCTACAGCTGATTAATGCGCCAATTGGCAAGGACAGACATCATAAGCAACGTAGACGTGTCTCTCCGAATGGACAGGAGGCGATCACTCACGTTCAGATTGTAGAAGTCTTTCCAAAAGCGACCTTAGTTCGACTTACGTTGGATACCGGGCGTACACATCAGATCCGGGTTCATCTGAGTTATGCGGGACATGCTCTAATTGGAGATGAACTGTATGGAGGGAATCCGGATCGCATTGGACGTCAAGCTCTCCATGGAGAGCTATTGGTGTTCAAGCACCCTCTTACCGGAGCAACAATTGAGGTTACAGATCCTTGGCCCGAGGATTTTAAACAACTGATTGATCGTGAAAAGTAATAGTTAATAAATACAGAAGGTTTGAACAAAGGTGGCATGCTCATCTCATCCATGGCATATAGATTGGGTAACGAAGGATTTAGACCATGGATCAGTCCCATGAGAAGGATCATGGTGAACATATGCCGAAAGGAGGACGCCACCTTTGTTGAATCAACCCTATGGTTTACGGTTCGATATTTATGAGCGCGTTCATTTGTCTGAGGGAGTCCCTGCAATTGAAGAGTTAGAGGAAATTGAGTTATACCCGCGTATTCAAGTCATCGGTCAGGATGATCATGCCACACTGCGAGGCCATCTTCTACTCACAGGTACGTACCGCGGTGAGGATACAGTGGCAGAGGAACTGAAACATTTTATTCCTGTTGAAATCACGGTACCCTTGAATCGAGTAAGATCCATTGAGGACATTTCTATCGAAATCGAAAATTTTGATGTCGACTTGTTAACGAATCGCAGTCTGAACATTACTGGAGTTCTATCCCTTCGAGGTATTGAGGGTTTCCCGGTGGAAGAACCACAAGTGTGGACAGCTGATGAGTTTACGGTTGTACATTCACCAGACCCACAGCAGGGTCAGCGTTCCACAGAGTCAGAGTTAGAACAGGAAAATAATCTGAATACCTTCGCACAAGAATACCTGCTGCAACGTAGTGAAGAGGAAGGATTGATCGAGTCAGGCAATGCCGCGTTGGCCGGTCAGTTCGAGGATAATTCACAGCAAGCGACGGATGAGTCTATTCGCGGCGAAGACGCAGAGCACCCAGAGCTTGTATCCCAGTCATTCACGGAACCTACCTATGCGGAGCAACCGGAAGCCGAGGAAGAAGCATACAGACCAAATGCTGTGGACGAGGCGTATACTTCCTTCATTTTTCAAGGAGAGGAACCGGCTCAGAATGATGTCGCTGATACACCATCACCGGTATCTTCCTTTATGGCTGAAACTGCGGATCGTCTAGCCTCTTATCCTGAGTCAGAACCCTTAGTGCCGCTGGCTGAAGAACCATCGTCTGTTTGGTCCGAGCCTTCTGTGGAGACCTTACATACGAATGCTGGATTAGATCAGCCGACAGTGCAAGAAGAGACACCTAATGTGTGGCATTTTGAATCTGCTCGATCGGCTCCTGAACAGGATAATACCCAAGTTGCCGAGGCTCAGGAGAATTGGCAGGAAGTGTTTGCCCCTTCTGAATTAGAAACGGCAGGAGCAGACCGACCTTTGCAGGAGGCTTCGGATGAGGAAGGGTTCGCTGAAGCAAGTGCAGTGATCCCTGAACCTGTAGCTGAGACGGAAGACAAGCCGGAGCTTAAAGTGGCTTTTGGTAGCAAAAAGGAATCTTCTCTAAGAGAGGAAAATGGGGTGGGCATCTCCTCCTTGTTATCCTCTGGCAGAGCTGTACGTGAGGCAGATACAGATCGAGAAGATGAAGCAGCCACAGATACAGTACCCGTCGAGGCTTACTCGTCTGACGATGGACAATGGAAAAATCTATTCCTTGGTACGATCGTGGAACAGACTCCATTCCGTAAAGTGAAATTATGCATTGTTCAGCGAGAAGAGACACTGGATACGATTGCGGATCGGTATCAGTTAAGCACACGGGAGCTTCAGCTCTACAATCGTTTATCTGAACAGGTTGTTGAAGAAGGACAGATCTTATATATACCGTAATTGAAACTAGTAAGTTAACTTAACCCGTTATCCCCAGGGATGGCGGGTTTTTGCTGCTTTTTTTAAAAACGAAACCGTATGCTCCAACGGTCTGGTTGTTCGTAAGGATATGCTGCAAATCTAGAAACGAACTAACGAAGTTAAGAATGTGAGCCATGTAAGGCTCCCAGGTGGCAGTGGAACAATTCTCCTAATCCCTTCGTATTATAGCTGAACTCCTATATTGGACGTCGGTTATGTCACCTGGTGTGCTGTGTATTCATCGTTTATAATCTCAAGCAGACTTTCTTGATGACGTCTTAAGTGCTAAGTGTGAGCGTGCTTGCCTTATTCCGCTGTTGCCAGGTTGACTATCGCGCATGGTCAGGGTATGATGTGTTTAGGTTTTTTTGAAGAATAACTTGGATCGGGAGTAGTAGACAGGATGACCTTTCAGAGAGTGGGATTGTATCGCTGAGAAATTCCGCAGGAACCAACTGTTCGAAGTCGCCCGGGAGTTGCCTATTTGAATTCACGAAATGATCTGATGGATGATTTCATTGTGAGGTAGGATAGGCCGGTAGCAGCCGTTATCTGCTTGAAGTGTCACGTGTACCCGTAAGGGAGATCTGTATCTATTGGTCTGCGTGAAACAAAGGTGGTACCGCGAAAGCTAACCTTTCGTCCTTTGATGGATGAAAGGTTTTTTTGTTTTTTGGCGATGATGATTAAGTAACGGAGGAATGACACATGTCTGAACAAAAAAATTCAGCTACACCTGAAATGCCAACAACCTATGATCCAAAAGCTGCCGAGCAGAAATGGTACTCCTTTTGGACGGAGCGTGGATATTTCAAGGCAGGACAACGTAAGGACGCTGAGCCTTTCACAATTGTAATCCCGCCACCTAACGTAACAGGAATGCTGCATATTGGGCACGCACTTGATTTTACACTACAGGATATTCTGATTCGTACGAAACGGATGCAAGGTTATGATGCGCTATGGTTGCCAGGTTCAGACCATGCCGGTATCGCTACACAAACCAAGGTTGAGCAGAAACTACGTGAAGAAGGTCTAACTCGTTATGACCTTGGACGCGAGAAGTTTTTGGATAAAGTATGGGACTGGAAAGATCAGTATGCCACAACCATTCGTCAGCAATGGGGTAAAATGGGGCTTTCTCTCGATTATTCCCGTGAGCGTTTTACGCTGGATGAAGGGTTGTCTCAAGCTGTACGTAAAGTCTTTGTTCAATTGTATGAGAAAGGTCTCATATACAGAGGCAAACGTATTATTAACTGGGATCCAGTAAACCGGACGGCCTTGTCCGATATTGAAGTTGAATACAAAGAAGTACAGGGTCACTTGTATCATCTGCGTTATCCACTCAAAGACGGAAGTGGTTACGTTACTGTAGCAACAACACGTCCTGAAACGATGCTTGGCGATACAGCGGTTGCTGTCCATCCGAAGGATGAGCGCTATGCAGATATGGTTGGCAAAATGCTCGTGTTGCCTATTATCGGACGCGAAATTCCGATTGTTGCCGATGATTATGTGGATAAAGAGTTCGGAAGTGGCGCGGTTAAAATTACGCCTGCACATGATCCGAATGACTTTGAAGTAGGTCAGCGTCATAATCTGCCTCAGATCACGGTGATGGATGAGACCGGTACGATGAATGAAGAGGCTGGCAAATATCAAGGACTTGATCGCAGTGACTGCCGTAAGCAGATCGTAGCCGATCTGAAGGAACTCGGTGTACTGATTAACATTGAGGATCATACACACCAAGTTGGACATAGTGAACGGACTGGAGCTGTAGTTGAGCCATATTTGTCCACACAATGGTTCGTAGAGATGAAACCTCTTGCAGAAAGAGCTATTCAGAAGCAAAAAGGTGGAGATGGCGTAAACTTCGTCCCAGACCGCTTTGAGAAAACATATCTGAACTGGATCGAAAATGTTCGCGATTGGTGTATTTCCCGTCAGTTGTGGTGGGGACATCGTATCCCTGCATGGTATGACGAAGAGACAGGTGAAATCATCGTATCCGCAGAAGATCCAACAATCTTGCCTGAAAACGCGGGACGTAAACTTAGACAAGATGAGGATGTATTGGATACATGGTTCAGTTCTGCCCTATGGCCGTTCTCCACACTCGGATGGCCGGAAGACACAGAAGATCTGCAACGTTATTACCCAACAAGTGTACTTGTAACGGGGTATGACATTATCTACTTCTGGGTATCACGTATGATCTTTACGGCATTGGAATTCACGGATGAAATTCCGTTTAAGGATGTTCTGATGCACGGTCTTGTTCGTGATGCAGATGGACGCAAAATGTCCAAATCACTGGGCAACGGTGTAGATCCGCTTGATGTTATCGAGAAATATGGCGCGGATGCGATGCGTTACATGATCTCAACGAGCAGCACACCGGGTCAGGATTTACGTTTCCGCTGGGAACGTGTAGAGCAGGCGCGTAACTTTGCGAACAAAATCTGGAACGCTTCTCGTTTCGCTCTGATGAATCTGGAAGGCTTCACGTTCGAAGATCGCGACATCTCTGGAGAGCTTGGAACAGCAGACTATTGGATTTTGCACCGTCTGAACGAAACTTCCCGAGATATTACGCGTCTAATCGAAGCATACGAATTTGGGGAAACAGGCCGTTTGCTGTATAACTTCATCTGGGATGATCTCTGTGACTGGTATATTGAGTTTGCCAAACTGTCATTCTACGGCGAAGATCCTGTGGCGAAGAAAAAGACACAGTCCGTACTGGCTTATGTGCTCGACCAGACCATGCGCTTGATTCATCCGTTTATGCCATATATCTCCGAGGAAATTTGGCAGCATCTACCGCATGAAGGCGAGACCATTACACTGGCTGCTTGGCCGGTATATGATCCAGCATTGGAGAACCCGGAAGCCGTTGCAGAGATGAATCTGTTGATGGACACAATCCGTGCCGTTCGTAACATTCGCGCTGAAGTGAACGTGCCAATGAGTAAGAAGATTGAGTTGATGGTGAAAGCGAACAGCCCAGAGGCGTATAGCATCATTGAGCGCAATAGCCATTACATCCAACGATTCTGTAATACGTCTGAGTTCGACAGCGGACTTGATCTCAATTCACCCGATAAAGCAATGACTGCTGTCATTACAGGGGCTGAGCTGTATTTGCCACTGGCAGGACTTATTGATATTGAGCAGGAAGTGGCTCGCCTGGAGAAAGAGTTGCAGAACCTTGAAGGCGAAGTACTCCGTGTAGAGAAAAAGCTGGCAAACGAAGGCTTTGTTGCTAAGGCTCCGGCCAAAGTTATTGAAGAAGAACGTGCCAAACAAGCGGATTATTCGGATAAACGGGATAAAGTCATTGCCCGGATCAAGGAACTGAAAGGTTAAGAATAACTGGGTCGGGTGGAGATGAATGACGCCATCCGGCCGCTTTTTTCAATCAAACTCATGACCGAAGGTGAAGCAGATGACTGAACTTAATGAGACAGGTGTGAATACGCCTTTACGAACGTATAATGAGGCTGTGGACTGGATTAATGGCCTTATTCCTTTTGGGATCAGACCGGGACTGGAACGAATCATAGAACTGATGTCCCGGCTCGGTAATCCACATCAACGTCTTAAATTTATTCATGTCGCGGGAACGAACGGCAAAGGTTCGACTTGCGCTTTTTTGACGTCAGTTCTTCTTCAGGCGGGATATGATGTTGGCACATTTACATCTCCGTATATTACGAAGTTTACGAACCGTTTCCAGTATAACGGGGAAGATATTCCTGAAGAGACGTTGTTGAAATTGTCTAATCGATTACATCCTTTGGTACATGATATGGCAGCTACCGAGCTTGGTTCACCTACGATGTTTGAGGTGTCGACGGCACTTGCCCTCCTTTATTACGCTGAAGAGTGTTACCCCGATGTTGTGGTATGGGAAACCGGGCTGGGGGGAAGGATGGACGTAACGAACATTGTTACACCTGTCGTATCGATTATCACTAACATTGGTATGGATCATACGGATGTACTCGGCGATACCATTGAATTGATTGCAAGCGAGAAGGCGGGGATCATTAAACCGGGTGTGCCGGTCGTTACTCTTGCAACTCAACCTGAAGCAGTGAGGGTTATTGAAGAGACGGCAGAGCGACTCCGATCAACCATGTACTTGGCTGGTAGACAGTTTACTTATCATAGGCTGGATAGCGACGTGAAGGGTCAATCTTTCCATTTTACAGGACCTTTCCGTGAGCTTGACGTACGTATCTGTATGCAAGGTGTCCATCAATGTGACAATGCAGCGGGTGCGCTTATGGTACTTGAATTGCTACGCCAGTACATGGCATTTATGTTGGATGAAGAAGATATTCTACTTGGAATGGAGCATGCCTTCTGGGCAGGACGGTTCGAGAAAGTCATCGATGAACCTCGAATTGTTCTGGACGGAGCACATAATCCTGAAGGTGCCGAATCACTAGCCAAGAGCATTATCGACGTATATCCCCACAACAAGTTAAATTTGATGATGGGTATGCTGGCGAATAAGCATCACGAAGCGTATTTGCAGCATATACTGCCACTAGTGGATACGCTGATCCTGACTGAACCAGACTTCCGCCGCAAAATGGATGCAGCCGATCTGCTGCAGATCGTCGAACGGGTACGTCCTGCCATTGCGAAGCCGGAGCTGGAAATCATCGTCGAGCCTGAATGGGCGAAGGCACTTGATTTATTAAAGTCACGGACGGAAGCGGAGGATCTGGGGGTAGTGTCTGGTACACTGTATTTAATTGCAGATGTGCGAGCATCCCTTTTGCATCAAACCGATTCTGAAAAAGGTTGGTGAAAGTTTTGTTAAATACATCGGAACACGTTCATTTTATAGGAATTGGCGGATATGGTATGAGTGCCATCGCCAGAGTTATGCTTGAGATGGGATACACCGTTACCGGATCGGATGTCGCTTCACAGGAGTTGACCGAGAAGTTGGCAGCCAAAG
The DNA here is from genome assembly GCF_023714095.1 of Paenibacillus sp. MER 99-2. Taxonomy (NCBI): domain Bacteria; kingdom Bacillati; phylum Bacillota; class Bacilli; order Caryophanales; family Paenibacillaceae; genus Paenibacillus; species Paenibacillus sp. MER 99-2. The sequence goes on from NZ_JAMAUZ010000007.1 coordinate 227,263, forward strand.
GAGCGAAAATATATATCGGACATACGGCAGAGCACGTCAACGGAGCAGACTTGGTTGTTTATTCAACGGCAGCTCCGGCGGACAATGTGGAACGGGTTGCGGCAGAGCAGCTCAATATCCCAATTTTGCACAGAGCTCAGATGCTTGCGCGTTTGTTGAACGAGCGTAAGGGAGTAGCTGTTGCTGGGGCGCACGGTAAAACAACAACCTCGTCCATGATTGCCCTTGTTATGGAAAAATGCGATACAGACCCAACGTATATTATCGGTGGGGAGATCATGAATGTGGGCACCAATGCGAAGGCTGGTCAAGGCGACTGGGTCGTTGCTGAAGCCGACGAGAGTGATGGTTCATTTTTGCAATATCATCCTTGGCTCGGTATTGTGACGAACATTGAAGCTGACCATTTGGAAAACTACAACAGCGACTTTGAGGAACTCAAAAAAGCGTATGTACAGTTTCTAAGTCAGATTCGTCCAGAAGGCACGGCGATTGTATGTGCTGACGATGAGAATGTGCAAGCCATTCTTCCGGCATTGAAGTCACGTGTGACCACGTATGGTATCGATCATGCTGCGGATTATACAGCAACAGATATTGTACTGGGCGATCGCCGCATTTCATTCACGATGAATCACCAGGGTGCTGCGATGGGAACCGTCGAACTGTCTGTACCGGGTAAACATAACGTTTATAATGCGATGGCTACTGTCATTACTTGTCTGGAAGCAGGTATTCCATTCGAGCAAATTACGGCTGCGATTATTCAGTTTCATGGAGCCAAACGCAGATTCCAGGTGCTGGGTGAAGCCCGTGATATGTTGATTATCGACGATTATGCCCACCATCCAACGGAAATCGAAGCGACCATTAGTGCAGCCAAAGCGACAGGAAAACGGATTATTGCCGTGTTCCAGCCGCAGCGTTACACACGGACGTTCTTCTTGCTGGATGCGTTCAGTCGTGCTTTTGCCGAAGCAGATGAGGTGCTGATCACGGATATTTACTCACCTGCTGGTGAAAAAGAAATCGAAGGTGTTCATTCTGCGAAATTGGTAGAATTGATTGTTCAGAACAGCAATGCTTCTGCGCGATATCTTCCAACGAAGGAAGATGTTGTGGCTGATCTGCAGCACCGTTTACAGCCAGGAGATCTTGTACTTACAATGGGTGCAGGGGATATTTGGAAGGTTGGCGACACGTTGGCCAAATCTTTGAAGTAACTCCTGTGTAATATAATTAAGTCATCAACAACATATGTGTTCAGAGCCGTCTGTCTTCTTCGTGAAGCAGGCGGTTTTTGCATTTAAAGTGCGTGTCAAAAAGGTCGGTTTTCAGTACCGAGAAGATGGGATGAAGATAGAAATGGAGTAGCGGAGCGTAGGCAAAACTACGTGAGCAACTACATGTTTCCGAAGGAAACAAGCTTCGTAAGCCTCCACTTATTTCGGCTGAATCCCATATTCGATGCTGATCTGCAGCTCGCGCATCTTTCGTAATCAAAAATGGAATTTTTGAACAACCTTTTAAAAGGTTCTATTCTACCCGTTCACTGCATATAGCTGTAATACATGCTTGTTCAAAAAGACCGGTTTCAGTATTCGGAAAGGTAAGATGATCCTTTTTGAGCAACCTCTATTATGGGACAAAGGAGAGGGTTCGGGGTGAGTAATGCTAGAATGACGTTTCGTTTTGGGGATAAGGAGTCGGACAAGCCTGTAAACAAGGGACAGTCAATGATAGGGGAACCTATTGTGTTAAAAGAGGAGATTTCACGGAACCAAGAGCCTTTGCATATAGCGAAAACACCAGCATGGGAACCAGAAGATATCCCGGTAGATTGGGGGGAGACGGTTCTAACTAGCGTAAACCCACCCGAGCCTGATTCTGATTTTCGTTCCATTTCCAAAAGAGGACAAGATCACAAGCCTGTGGCTACAGAGTCTCCTTATGGGTATTCAGAACCATATGATTACTTGCCTGAAGATGACCAAGCAACTGCAAGGAACAACCCGGAATACACAGACCATGATTGGTTAGCAAGCCATGATCAGTATTCGTACAAGCGCAATCGTCCTCCAAGAGGTTGGAAAATGATTGGGTCAGTGACAGGTGCTCTAGTAACCGGGGCACTTTTCGGAATAGTGATCCTTTCCTTTTTTAATAAAGATGGCACGGACTCCATTGTGAACTTACCAGGGAATCAGACGGTGTCTACCGTGGCGGAGCAAGAAGTAACAACGGGGGCAGGAGATGTAAATCAGGCGGCAATGACCGGGGGCAGTTACTATGCTCTGCAATATGGCGTCTTCAGTTCACCTGAACGTGCGGAACAAGCCAAGCTTGAATTGGCTCAGGTGGGGATAGCTGCAGGTACTGATCCAGAGGATGGAAATCGGGTGTATGCAGGTATCTCTGCAGATCGGGAAGAAGCCAAATTGCTAAGCACAAGATTGAAGGCTGAGGGCGTTGAATTGTATGTCAAAGAAATCGCAGTACCTGCTATTAATTTATCTGCATGGGGCGGATTAGAAAAGGATGTGGAGAATCTATTTGCGAGCAGCTCTGCGCTGGTAGATCAGTTATCTAATCTATCGATCAGTCAACTTGGACAAACCACACCTCAGGCCGTTTCTGCTGAAGCAATGACTGTATTGGAGAACCAGCATCAATCGTGGTTGAGTGGGATCAACAGCTTGGCTCAAGGGCTTAATCAAGAGGCAAGTGCGATCGTTGCTAACATGGAGAAGTCAATGCACAATGCAATTACGGCTGTAACTGAATATAATAAAAATCCGGCTGATGTGCACATGTGGACGGTTCAGGCTAACTTGATGGAATATGTTTTGGAACAGAAGCAGTGGATTGAGATGATGAAACAATAAATTTTCTTCTTATAACAGTCGCTTGGAATCCCTGTCCGGCAAGGAACTGGAAATAGTTCCCCTTGCCGGATTTGTGTTTGTATTGACGTACAAAACCCCGTATAATAATGTGGGTGTCAAAAAATGGCGAGGGAAGATAACCGATGAAAAAAAACTTCGGCATGTTAATATTGTTCCTATTGCTCGGCTGGTTAGCTGGAGCTTGGATCGCCAAGGCACTACAGCCCGTTAAGGCTGTAGCTTTTCTTACTAAAGCCACGACCATCCGTTGGTCGCCTCAGGCTGATCTAGATATTTTTAGTTATGACATTTCACTTCAATTTCAAATGAGCCTCCTAAGTCTGTTTGGCATTATTTTTGCCGTGTGGTTGTACCGCAGACTGTAGGAGAATGACGGATTATGACGAAAAAAATAGACCAACGACATCAATTTTTGTGATACGAGGAGCAGATGTCGCTGTAGCATAAGGAGCCATTTATTGTGGAAAATGTACAACAGCGCCCTATAATTCTTGCCTCCACTTCGCCGCGGCGCAAAGAGCTGATCGCTTCACTTCATTTAGCTTTTGAAGTAATACCAAGTCATGCAGATGAAGATACGCCAGTAGAATGGACTCCTGAACAGACGGTTCAGGAACTCGCTATGCGCAAAGCACTCGCAGTTTTTCGGGATCTTGACGGTCGTGGATCGGATGCAGTCATTGTGGGTAGCGACACCATTGTGGTTCTGGATGGCGAGATTTTAGGGAAACCCGTAGATGAACAGGATGCTGAGCGTATGCTGACCAAACTTCAGGGGCGCACACATCGTGTGTTTACAGGGATAGCTTGTATTGATGCAGGTAATGGGCAATCTGTGGTGAATTACCGACAGACAGATGTGACCATGAAGGAATTGTCTGATGCGACCATTCGTGGGTACGTTCAGACAGGTGAACCGATGGATAAGGCCGGTTCATATGCGATTCAGGGTATTGGTGCTTCACTAGTAGACCGCATTGAAGGATGTTACTTTAATGTGGTAGGCTTGTCTTTACCTTTGCTAAGTGACATGTTAGATGGATTCGGAATCCATGTACTGCCAAGAGCATAAATTTTGGGGATTGACGATGTGAAAAGAGGGAACCTATGGAGTCGGCTCAGTATATGATGCGCGACATCCCCCAAGAAGAACGCCCGAGAGAACGCTTGATGGAATATGGGGCGGGCGCATTAAGCCATGCAGAGCTGCTGGCTATTTTACTTCGCACAGGTACGAAGAATGAATCAGCAGTGCATCTGGCACAGCGGATTATAACTGACGCAGGCGGAATCCGCTCGTTAATGGATCAAAGTCTCGAAGAGCTAACGGCCATGAAGGGCATCGGAAAAGCGAAGGCTGTGCAACTGAAAGCGAGTATTGAGCTTGGACATCGCATTGCCAAGAGCAAGTTGACGCAATCGCCTTCCATCCGGACACCACGAGATGCGGCAGATATTCTGGTTGAACAGATGCGTTATTTGCAAAAAGAACATTTTGTTTGCCTTTTTTTGAATAGCAAAAATCATATTATTGCCCAGGAAACACTCTCCATGGGTAGCCTTAATGCTTCGATTGTCCATCCACGTGAAGTATTTCGGGCTGCCATCAAATGTAGTAGCGCCTCTATTGTCTGTGCGCACAACCATCCTAGCGGTGATCCAACGCCAAGCCCGGAGGATATCCAAATCACCAAGAGACTGATTGAAGCCGGTAGCATTGTAGGTATAGACGTGCTAGATCACCTTATTATCGGAGATGGAACATACGTAAGTTTGAAGGAGAAGGGCTTAGTATAATATAATGGTTGGCGTTGATGTTTTCCTATGAATGATGACGGCGTTGTCCGTAGAAGATAGGTTCACTTTACTGATGCAACTAAACAATGGATACAACAAAAAAATGAATGCAAATATTAGCTCCGCGATTGCGGTATGAATGCAAATGAAACGCTCTAGCTTTCAAGCTGGAGCGGCTATATGAGGCAGAAAAGGAGATTACGTTATGTTTGGTGGTTTTACGAAAGATTTAGGGATTGATTTGGGGACAGCAAATACATTGGTTTATGTACGTGGAAAAGGAATCGTGGTGCGGGAACCTTCCGTAGTTGCTCTGCGCACAGATACTAAAAGCATTGAAGCTGTAGGTGAATCTGCTAAAAAAATGATTGGTCGTACACCGGGCAACATCCGTGCCATTCGTCCAATGAAAGACGGCGTTATTGCTGATTTCGATACAACAGCAACGATGATTAAATATTTCATTCGTCAGGCACAAAAACAACGTTCGATGTTTCAGCGTCATCCCAATGTAATGGTATGTGTACCTTCCGGGATTACAGCCGTTGAACAACGTGCTGTAGAAGATGCAACCAAACAAGCTGGAGCTCGTGAAGCATACACCATTGAAGAGCCTTTTGCTGCAGCAATTGGTGCAGATCTTCCAGTTTGGGAACCAACAGGCAGCATGGTTGTAGATATCGGTGGCGGTACGACGGAAGTAGCCGTTATTTCTCTTGGCGGGATTGTAACAAGCCGTTCGGTACGTGTGGCAGGTGACGAGATGGATGAATCCGTTATCCAGTACATTAAACGTCAATACAACCTGATGATTGGTGAGCGTACATCCGAACAACTGAAAATGGATATCGGTTCAGCTATGCCGCTTGAGCAAGTGGAGACTATGGAAATTCGCGGCCGTGATCTTGTTACGGGGCTGCCAAAAACAATTACCATCACATCCGACGAAATTAGTGAAGCACTGGCAGATACGGTAAATGCAATCGTTGACGCAGTTAAAGTGACACTGGAGAAGTGTCCACCTGAGCTTGCTGCGGATATTATGGATCGCGGAATCGTTCTGACAGGCGGCGGCGCTTTGCTGCGTAACTTGGACAAGCTGCTTGCAGGTGAGACTGGCATGCCGGTTATTGTAGCGGAGAACCCACTTGATTGCGTAGCAATCGGGACAGGAAAAGCTCTTGAGAACATCCATTTATTCAAAAGCAGAAGCAGTTCAGCAGTTCGTTCTAAACGATAATTATATTCGAATTGTCTATTGAGGTATTCTGTTGTAGATGGATTACCTTCAAGAGACATTAGGGAGTTTTCAGAAACGACCTAGCCAATGAAGAGGGTCGGTACAGCCGAAAGAGCTATTACCCGCTGCCCGGGGAGGCCTGTGAATATTCTCGACGGGACTATGATCTGACAGTCTCCCCACCGGGCATGGCTCGGAAGAGAATAATGGATGTTAGAGGGTGTTGGAACTGTTTAAGCTGCTGGGCAACAAAAGACTTTTTGTTTTGCTGGTGGGCCTTGTTACATTTATCGCGTTGATGGGCTTTACGCTCGGACCGCGAACCGCTCTATCCTGGCCGGAGAAATTCCTGAAGGATTCAGTCGGATTTGTACAATACGTATTTTACAAGCCCGCTTCTTATGTAGCGGGCTTTTTCAAAGATGTAGCGAACATGCGTGCGGTATATTCAGAGAATGAAGAACTGCGGATCGCACTGGGGCACTACACCCGAGATCGATTGAAGTATAATGATATGGAGCAAGTGAACAAGCAATTACAAGAAGCACTTAATTTTACAGATGAACAGAAGAACCGGTATAACTACGGGTCACGTATTGCACAAGTTATTAGTGCCAATTCTGATCCAAACAGCAGAACGATTAACATCGACATTGGTGAAAATGCGGGTATCCAGCCGGGTATGGCGGTAACTTCACAGCAGGGACTTGTTGGTGTAGTCAGTCATGTCAGCTCATACACTTCAACCGTTAATTTGTTGACTTCAATGGATGCGAATGATCCCAATTCGAATGCTATTGCGGCTACAGCCGTTGGCAAAGAGAAAGTGTTTGGTATGATCGAGAGTTATGATCCGAAGACAGGCATGCTGAAAATGACCAAGATCGCCGAAGATTCGAATATCAAAAAAGGCGACGAGATTATTTCTTCAGGCATCATCAATAACTTTCCGAAGTACATGCGCATTGGCGAGGTCAAAAGTGTTGAGAAGAGCGAGTTCGGTTTAACAAGTACGGCGACCATTGAACCTTATGCGAGTTTTCTAGATTGGAAAGAGCTTATCGTAATCATTCCACCTGAGGTGAAGGAATAGTGGTTACGCGGAAGCAAGTCTTGATTCTGTTGTTGTTCGTGCTGTTCATTGCGGAAGGAACGATACTTCCCCTGCTGATTCCTGAGGCATGGCAGATGCGGATTTCTGCTAATCTCGTGTATATTGTGATTCTCTTTTTCGCAGTCTATCATCATCGACATACAGCGTTAGTGCTCGGTATACTGTTTGGATTGCTCCATGATGTGGTATTCTATGGTGAAATGATCGGACCTTACGGATTCTCCATGGGGTTGTCTGCTTATATGATCGGACTCATTTTTCAAGCTCCACGAGCACCGCTGCCCATCATGGTTACGGTTGTCTTTTTAGGGAGTTTGCTCAATGACACGGTACTATTTTTCCTATATAAGCTTTTCCGTCTGAACCATGTGACATTTGACTGGGCATTGTTTGAATATATGATTCCTAATTTATTTATTCATTTTGTTTTCACATTGATCATTTATGTTCCATTGCGCAAGCAATTGGAGCGGATTACGAAGAGACAGAAAAAGTCACAAGAAGCATCCTAAACCATTTGTGAGACGAGAAGCAGGAACTTAGGGACTCCGGCACGAAATGTAATGAGATGGGAGGGACAGGCTTATGACGGTAAAATCGAATCACGTAACGATTAAAGGCATCCGAGACGGCTTGGTTTTCCTGTTGGACGATCAATGTGAATTCGAGGAATTGCTCTATGAGCTCCGCTATAAGCTGGAACACAGCCATCAAAATATTTTGACCGGGCCGATCGTTCATGTGGATATTAAGTTAGGCAGTCGCGAGGTCACGGAGAATCAGAAAGAAGCGATTCTGGATATATTGAAGCAAAAAGGTAATTTGCTCATTCGTTCCATTGATTCACCAGCCCTTAAACCTGAGGTTAAAGGGCCACCGCCGATTATGACGATGTGTGGTATGGTGCGTTCAGGTCAGGTGCTTCATCATGATGGAAATCTCTTGTTCCTTGGAGATATCAACCCGGGCGGTACAGTAACGTGTACCGGGGATATATATGTAATGGGTTCACTCAGAGGCATGGCTCACGCAGGCATCAGTGGGGACGAAACAGCGATTATCGCGGCGTCGGTCTTTGCACCGACTCAGCTACGTATTGCGGATATTATCAGTCGTCCACCTGATGAATGGGAGAGCCGAGAGGCTGGGATGGAATTTGCTTATTTGCAGGACAATCAGATGCAGATCGACAAGATGAGCAATATCGTTCGGTTGCGCCGAGATTTTAATGTGTTTAAAGGAGTGTAGCTCATGGGAGAGGCAATCGTGATCACTTCGGGTAAGGGCGGCGTAGGTAAAACCACCACCTCAGCAAATATCGGGACTGCGCTGGCATTGCTCGGAAAAAAAGTTTGTCTAGTAGATACAGATATCGGTCTTCGAAATCTTGATGTCGTAATGGGACTCGAAAATCGGATCATTTATGATCTATGTGATGTGGCAGATGGCCGCTGCCGTCTGAATCAAGCTTTAGTTAAAGATAAGCGTTTCGAAGAATTATATATGCTGCCTGCAGCACAAACGAGAGATAAGAACTCCGTATCACCAGAACAGGTGAAGGATATTATTTTGGAGCTAAAAAAAGATTTTGAGTACGTTATTATTGACTGTCCCGCTGGGATTGAGCAGGGATTCAAGAACGCAGTTGCAGGTGCAGACCAAGCGATCGTAGTAACTACACCTGAGAACGCTGCTGTGCGTGATGCGGATCGTGTAATCGGCTTGCTGGAGAGCTCGCATATCCAATCTCCGAAGCTCGTTGTGAACCGGATTCGTAACAACATGGTGAAGTCGGGCGATATGCTCGATATTGACGGTATACTGCAGGTGCTTAACATTGATCTAATCGGCATTGTCCCTGATGATGAGCTGGTTATCAAAGCCGCGAATTCTGGAGAACCTACGGTCATGAATCCAGATTCGAATGCAGCGATTGCGTACCGCAATATTGCTCGTCGTATTCTGGGGGACACAGTTCCTTTGATGCAGCTAGAGCAGAAAAAAGGCGCGTTCACACGCTTCAAAAAATTCTTTGGTATGGGTTAATGACGACCCTATGATGAGATAGCTATTACATAAAGCCGGGCAATCAGCCCGGTTTTTTTGCGTTTTCTTCAGCGATTTTTCAGACACGACCTAGTTATAGAATGTCTTCTGCAATAACCTAGGGCTTGTTCATATTATGAGTGGAACCTTCATAGGATGTAGTAAGAGAATTGTGATGCTTATCCAAGTGAATATCTTAAACAAGCCTCGGCGGGAGGATATATTATGAATGCGAAACTCAGAATCAAGCAGAGAAGAGAAGAGCGCATCCGGCGTTTACTGAATGATGCAACGAGGGAGATTATTCAAGAGCGGGAAGTCAATTCGAGGACAGATGCGAATGTATGGAGGAAACAGCCGAACGAGCCGGTTGCAGATCGTCAGAATGGATTTTTCAATGCGAAGAATTCGGTAGCGGAGCAAGAGCGAGATCCGGAGATTTTGTGGAAAAAAGAGAACGGCTACTATGGGTCAGATCATCCGGTTCGTTTTAATCTAGTGAAATCGTTTGTGCGTCGTACGGTGATTAGTGTTGTTATTTTTGGTGCAGTATGGGGCTTGTTTCAGTTGAACAACACATGGAGTGTCTCACCCAAAACAGTGATCACGGACGCTCTTCATCGAGATATGGACTTTGCCTCCATGGCCGCATGGTATAATCAGAACTTTGGCGGTCCGCCATCCTTTCTACCTGTGTTAGGACATACAACAGATGCTGTCAATGGCTCAGGTATTCGTTCACTATTGGCCAAACCGATCTCGGGAACCATTGTTCAGCCTTTTGCCTTGAGCATGAAGGGTGTGGAAATCGTGCCGGAAGCTGCTGGTTCAAGCCTCGTACAAGTAGCCAGCTCGGATGCTGGACGCGTGCTTCAGGTTCTGGGGGAAGCGGAAAGTGGCATAACGGTTGTGATTCAGCATACGGGCAATGTGACTGCTATATATGGACGATTACATGAGAGCGAAGTTGAAGTGAACGATTGGGTAGAGGTAGGGTCTCCTGTGGGGAACCTACAATCAAGTAATGATGGACAACCCGCTACATTGTATTTTGCTGTTAAAGAGGGCGAACAGTATGTAGATCCCGCTGAAGTGGTTGCCCTTGATTAGATTATGGGGTGTCCGTGTTTCCATGCATCCATTCTTTGTTATCATCATGCTGGCTTCGCTTGTAACCGGTCATTTTATTGAGCTCATCACATTATTTGCCATTGTGTTTATCCATGAGTGTGGACATGCGGCAGCGGCAGCTCTTCTGGGTTGCCGTGTTGTATCTATTCAGATGCTCCCTTTTGGCGGGGTAGCGGTAATTGAGGATGGGGGCAAACTTACGGCTTGGCGAGAGATTGTGATTGCGCTCGCCGGACCCATGCAGAACATATTGATGGTGGGCGTGGTATTGCTATTGCAGTACATGCATGTTGGAGATCCAATCTTTTTGTCCTACATTATCCAAGGGAACTTGCTTATTGCTTTATTCAACCTGCTGCCGATCTTGCCACTTGATGGTGGGAAAATTGTACAGGCACTAGTCAGCCTGGTCGCTCCTTATTATACAACCCTCATGTGGACGTACAGAATAAGTATTCTCGTCAGTATAGGGGTGATTGTATATGCTGTAGGGCGCTGGATTGCTGGCGATTACGGACTCCCCTTAAATATCCTGTTAGTGGGGCTGTTTCTGTTCTACTCCAATGTTACTGATTACCGGAATATTCCATATCGATTTATCCGCTTCTTAATGAATAGAGAAGCGGCTTTTGTCCATCATGCGGCTATAGGTAGTTTGGCGCAGCCGATAATCTCATTTCCCGCGAAACCTTTGGACACCATTTTGCGTCTATTAAAGAGAGAGAGATACCATATGGTATATGTGATGAATCGACAGGGGCGAATTTTAGCTGTGTTGCCTGAGCAACGGATTATCAGTTCCTATTTCAAACAAAATGCTGATAAGTCATAAGTTGCTGGTGAACCTGCTCTTCATTGGGGTAATGAATATACATATGGGTATTGCAATGATATAGAAATGGATGTGGATGATGTGAATTGTCTTCTAGAGGTGAAGCCATGAAACAAATGATTGTACATAACGAACATAACCTCATGCAAATGGCGCTTCTGGAAGAAGGCAAAGCTGTGGAGTTTACAGCAGAGCGTACACGAGAGCGAGGGCTACTAGGCTCCTTTTTCAAAGGGCGTGTAGTCAACGTATTACCGGGTATGCAGGCTGCTTTTGTGGATATTGGTCAGAGAAAAAATGCTTTCCTATACGTTGATGACGTGTTGCATCCTCATTTGGAGAAACAGCCTAAAGTGAAGCCTTCTATTTCCGAATTGCTTCGTCCAGGTCAGGATGTGATTGTTCAGGTTCTGAAGGAACCCGTAGGAGGTAAAGGTGCTCGGGTGACGACTCATTATTCACTGCCGGGTCGATGGCTTGTCTATATGCCGATGGCAGATTACATAGCCGTGTCCAAGAAGATCGCCCGTGAAGGGGATCGTTCCCGCCTCAAAGCACTTGGTGATCAGCTCAAGAGGGATGAAGAAGGGCTTATTATCCGTACCGTATCTGCAGAGGAACAGCGCGAGGCGATTGAATCTGACCTCGAAACATTGCGTGAGCAGTGGCGTTTGATTCGTGAAAAAGCGAACAGTTTGCCTTCTCCAAGCTTGCTTCATCGGGATCAAAGTATGGTACAGCGAATCATCAGGGATGTGTACACGCCAGGCAGTGATGTAGTGATTACGGATAGCGAGGAGCAAGCCCGTGAGGTGACAGCTCTGCTTGAGGAGATCTGTCCAGGTCACCAGCCAGAAGTACAGGTACATCGGGGATCAGAACCGATATTTGCCGCTTATGGCGTGCAGGAGCAATTGAATAAGGATTTTGCTCGTAAGGTGTGGTTACCTGGAGGTGGATACATCGTCATAGAGCATACAGAGGCGCTTACGGTGGTCGATGTGAATACGGGCAAATACACTGGCGCGGGTGGAGATAGTCTTGAGGAGACCGTGACGGAAACGAACATGCAGGCAGCGATTGAGATTGCGCGTCTCATGCGGCTGAGAGATATCGGTGGCATGATTATCGTAGATTTCATTGATATGACGGAAGCCTCCAATCGTCAAGAAGTATCCGCAGCGCTGGAGAGTGAGCTCAAGAAGGATCGCACCAAAGCTTTTGTAATGGGCTGGACCAAGTTGGGACTGTTGGAGCTAACGCGTAAAAAGGTGCGTGAAGAGAGCACCCTACCTTATGTAGAGCTGTGTACATCTTGTCATGGAACGGGTAAAAGATATATTTCACCTTTGCATTGATTTTTAATATATTGCGTGATATAATCTTCAAGTATGTGTTTAGCCTATTCGGTCTTGCACATGCTGTAACCGCACTGGCCGGGTACAAGAATGGTTCCGCGAGGAGCTGTCACCTGAGACCGGGCGAGTCTGAGACATGAGGAGGTGCAAGGCAAATGTACGCAATTATTGAAACAGGTGGTAAACAGTACAAAGTCCAAGAGGGCGATGTTCTGTTCATCGAGAAATTGGCTGCGAACGATGGCGAAAGCGTAACGTTCGACCGTGTCCTGGCTGTATCTAACGATCAAGGTTTGACAGCAGGTACACCGTTGGTTTCCGGAGCTACTGTAACGGCTAAAGTGGAGAAACATGGCAAAGGTCAAAAGGTTGTTGTATACAAATACAAACCGAAAAAGAACTACCATGTGAAGCAAGGTCACCGTCAACCGTACACTAAAGTAACTATCGAAAAAATCAAAGCGTAAGGTAGGTGCGATAAGTGATTATCGTTCAAATCTTTCGTAATGAGGACGGGAGCATCGAACGCTTCTCGATCCAAGGGCATGCTAATTTTGCCAAACGGGGAGAAGATATCGTATGTGCCGGGGTATCTGCTGTTACAGTAGGTACAGTTAACTCGATTGAGGCATTGACTGGTGTCGAGATGGATACCAAAATGAAGAATGGCTTTTTAAGTGGTTCTTTACCTTCGCTCCCAAGAGAGGAAACTTTTGCTCAGGTACAATTGTTACTCGAATCCATGGTAGTTATGCTCTCTAATATTGCAGAGTCATACGGAAAGTATATTAAGATAGAGCAATCCAAATAATTTAAGAAGGAGGAAAACCAATCATGTTGAAATTAAATCTTCAGTTGTTCGCATCGAAAAAAGGTGTAGGTTCCACGAAGAACGGACGTGACAGTAATGCACAACGCCTTGGCGTTAAGCGTGCTGACGGCCAAAGAGTAACTGGTGGTAGCATTCTCGTTCGCCAACGCGGAACGAAAATTCACCCAGGTACTAACGTGGGTATCGGTAAAGATGACACTTTGTTTGCGAAAGTTGACGGCGTTGTGAAATTCGAACGTTGGGGACGCGATCGTAAAAAAGTAAGCATCTATCCTGTAGACGTTGCTCCAGTAGCAGCTACAGTAGAAGCATAATATCGGCATTCCGCCTAAGGAGCCTTCGGCATTTTTGCCGGAGGCTTTTTGTATTTTAAGAGTAATCGCTAATGAACTGACAGAAAAGACATGTTATACTTGGATACGGTGGGGTTAAATTAGCCGAGTTAGTGTAGAACGGGGAGAAGCCATGAAATCTTGGAAAAGAGTGCCGTGGATTGCGGCATGTTCGCTTCTGATTCCTTTGGTTTTCGTTATGCTGTATCCATCAGTCATTTCAGGTATTGTATGTGCGTTGTGGTCCGTTGCAGTGCTGGTGGTTTCGCTCTATTGGATGAACAGACAAGCGGAGGCAGAACGCAGAACAATTGTACAATCTATGGAAAAAACAGCAATCGCATCATTAAATCATCATCGGCATGACTGGATGAACGATCTTCAGGTATTGTATGGATATCTTCGACTAGGCAAACTTGATAAATCAGTGCAATGTGTGGAAAGAATAAAGGAACGGGTTACTGAGGAAAGCCGAATTTCGAAATTAGGTATTCCTTCACTCGTGTTTTACCTGCAATCTTTTCGAGCTAGTGGAGTTGCATTGGAATTGCATGTTGAAGTTGAGGAAGAGTTGCAGCTTAATGCTCTGGTTTCTCCCGAGGATGGCGAGTCACTTACGGGGGCGATTGCTGATGCAATTCGAGCCTATCAATTTGGCGGCGGCCGGTCGTCTTGGGGAGAGGTTCGCAAACTGACCTTGAGCTTTGGACAGGATCATGGAGATGTGGTCGTCCGATTGGACGGGGATCAAACACCCGATCCAGAAACAGTGCGGCATCTTGAGGCTGTACTTAAAGGGAAAAAAGTCAGGACGGAGCAGCTTCCGTCTGAGGATACGTTTATACAATTCCGAATGCCGTGTGGAATATAGGAAGAAGGGGTTAACCAATGTTTGTAGATAAAGCGAAGATTTATGTGAAAGCGGGAGACGGGGGGGACGGAATTGTTTCGTTCCGTCGTGAGAAATATGTACCAAACGGCGGACCTGCCGGGGGGGATGGAGGCCGAGGAGCTGACATCATTTTCCGCGTGGATGAAGGTTTGCGGACATTAATGGATTTCCGGTACCAACGACACTTCAAGGCTCCTCGTGGTGAAAAAGGCCGTAACAAAAGTCAACATGGTGCCAATGCGGAGAATATGATTGTTCGTATCCCGCCGGGTACAATCGTTGTTGATGAGGACAGCGGGGAAGTATTGGCAGATCTGACACGTCATGGTCAGCAAGTCGTTGTTGCCAAGGGTGGCCGAGGTGGTCGGGGTAACATTCGTTTTGCCACTCCGAAGAATCCAGCGCCTGAACTTGCTGAGAACGGTGAAGAAGGCGAAGAGCGTTACATCGTGCTTGAACTTAAAGTCATGGCAGATGTGGGGCTTGTTGGTTTCCCGAGTGTTGGTAAATCAACATTGCTGTCTGTCGTTTCGGCAGCCAAGCCGAAGATTGGTGCATATCACTTTACAACGATAACACCTAATCTGGGTGTGGTTGGTGTTGGTGAAGGTCGCAGTTTCGTTATGGCGGATTTGCCAGGACTTATTGAAGGTGCACATGAAGGTGTCGGACTTGGACATGAGTTCCTACGCCATGTTGAACGTACACGTATCATTGTGCATGTGGTTGACATGTCTGGTTCGGAAGGACGCGATCCTTTTGAAGATTGGCAAAAAATCAATGATGAATTAAAACTCTACAATCCTACATTGGCTGAGAGACCACAGATCGTGGCAGCAAACAAAATGGATATGCCGGAATCTGCAGAGAATCTAGAGAAGTTCCTGCAGCAGGTTCGTGAAGTGAAGCCGGATATTGAAGTTATGCCAATTTCGTCGCTTACTCGCCAAGGGATTCAAGAGCTGTTGTACCGCGCGGCTGATCTGTTGGATCAGATCCCGGATGAACCGGTTGTGGAAGAAGTAGCAGATATTTCGGAACGTAAAGTGTTTAGTTTGGACAAAAAAGAGGATGAAGGCTTCCGTATCGTACGTGAGAATGATACCTTCATTGTTGAAAGTGCCAAAATTGAACGTATGATGAAACGTATGCAGCTGAACTCCCACGAGGCAATTCTCAAACTTGCGCGTACATTGCGTTATATGGGTGTGGATGATGAGTTGCGTAAACGTGGTGCAGAAGAGGGTACGATTGTACGTATTGGCGAGTTTGAATTTGAATTCGTTGAGAGCAGCAGTTACTATTAAGCGTCATTCACGTTGATTTGATGCATAAGGTGATTTAAATAATTGCACAGAGTAGTGGGGTAACAACCCGCAGCTCTGTGCTTTTTTGTTTTTTTACTAACATGGAAGTAGGATAAGCTGTATACTGTGAGGAACATATTTTCAAAAATAGACATGTAATGTATTGCCCTTTTGCGCCACATCCTATATAATGTCCACTATATGAATACATGAGTCTTTGAGGAGAGGACGTTCTGTGAACGAACGCTATTACTTGGTACGTGAGGACATTTTGCCTGAAGCTGTTGTGAAGACCATGCAAGTGAAAGAGCTTCTTGCTTCGGGAGATGTCAAAACGGTGCATGAAGCCGTAGAGCAGGTTGGATTAAGCCGCAGTGCTTTTTATAAATACAAGGACGGCATTCATCTGATCAATCAATTGGAGCGAGAACGAATCGTTACCATTTCCATTGATCTGGAGCATCAGTCTGGCATATTGTCTCGTGTATTAGGACATGTCGCTGGTTATGGTGCTAACGTTCTTACCATTAATCAGAGTATTCCTCTTCAAGGAAGAGCGAACGTTGTTATTTCGGTAGAAACATCGCATCTTCACGGAGAGATTGGAGACATGTTGGAGCAAATGCAAGAAATGCCTGGCGTTCGTCGAACCCGCATTGTAGGTCAAGGTTAACGAGACGTTATCTTCATAACGTTCAATATAGTTGAACAAGTTGTTCAAATGTATAAAAGTACAGAGGTGACAGCAAGAAGAGATATAGGGGGTATGTCGTTAGTGAAACCGGTAAAAGTAGGATTGTTGGGTTTGGGAACTGTAGGTACAGGAGTCGTCCGCATCGTGGAGGGGAACCAGGAAGATCTGAGTAGTCAGGTCGGCTCTCCCATTGTTATAGAGAAGATT
This sequence comes from Paenibacillus sp. MER 99-2, assembly GCF_023714095.1. Lineage (NCBI taxonomy): Bacteria > Bacillati > Bacillota > Bacilli > Caryophanales > Paenibacillaceae > Paenibacillus > Paenibacillus sp. MER 99-2. Next base: position 243,951 of record NZ_JAMAUZ010000007.1, read on the forward strand.
GCTGTAAAGAATACGGAGAAAGATCGCGTTATTCCTGTTGATCGTGCGAAGCTCACAGAGGATCCTTGGGAAGTTATTCGACACCCCGATATCGATGTTATCGTTGAAGTTATGGGTGGCATTGATCAGACAAAAGCGTACATTCTTGAAGCGCTGGAGCGTGGCAAACATATTGTAACAGCGAACAAAGATCTGATGGCTCTGCATGGTTCGGAGATATTGGCGAAGGCACAGGAGAAACAATGTGACGTATTTTATGAAGCCAGCGTAGCTGGTGGGATTCCAATCATCCGTACACTAATTGAGGGATTTTCGTCGGATCGAATAACCCGAATTATGGGGATCGTGAATGGGACAACGAACTATATTTTGACTAAAATGAGCCAGGAAGGCGCCTCATATGAGGAGGTTTTGGCAGAGGCTCAGGCACTTGGTTACGCAGAGACTGACCCAACCTCAGATGTAGAGGGACTTGATGCCGCTCGTAAAATGGCGATATTGAGTACTTTAGGTTTTCGTACCAATGTTGAGCTGCAGGATGTGACAGTCCGCGGTATATCATCCGTGACTCGTGAAGATATTACGTATGCTAGAAGACTTGGATATGAAATGAAGCTACTCGGTATTGCTGATCGTCAAGATGATGAGATCACGATTAGTGTTCAGCCTACGATGGTTAGACAAAATCATCCGATTGCCTCCGTTAATGGGGTATTCAACGCCGTTTATGTTCATGGTGAAGCGGTAGGTGAGACGATGTTCTATGGTGCAGGAGCAGGGGAGCTTCCTACAGCAACGTCTGTAGTAGCTGACATTGTGGCCGTCATCAAAAACTTAAAGCTTGGCGTAAATGGTCTAAAAGCGATCGTGCCTTATAAACCTAAAAGACTACAAAGCGACGAACAGATTTTGTCAAAGAACTTCATCTTATTGCATGTAGACGATAAGGCAGGGGTATTGGCGCAAATCACGCAAATTTTTGCTGAGTATGAGGTGAGTCTAGCATCGGTTGTTCAGCAGCCTAATGAGACTAACCCTGATGCCGAGATCATTATTGTTACCCATAATGCAAGCAAGGCCAGCATGGACAAGGTGCTTAAGCACTTTGAATCACTTAACGTTATTCGCCGAATTAAGAGTGTATACCGAGTTGAAGGCTAAATTCAGCATCGAATTACAATAAATGTAATGTTCTATATTTAGTGAATGTATATAGGTTCAACTAAACTTTTTACACGAGAACGGAGAGGACAGAAATAACATGGAGAAGCGGAGCGTTCGCCTTTATCCCCGGATTTCCCCTTTTAGAAAGGGATTCAAAAAAAATCTGGGGATAACAGCGATCGGAAGGTTATTCTGTCATCGGAGTGGCAAGTGTAAACATTCTTTGGTTGAACCTATATAGAACCCAAATTGGAATTTTAAACGACAAAGGAGCTTACTTACAATGAGATATCAAGGACTACTGCAAACTTACAAAGAATACCTTCCGGTGAATGAAAACACACCTATGCTTACGCTGCAGGAAGGAAATACACCTCTGGTTCATGCAGAGAATCTGTCCAAAGAACTTGGCTTGAACTTATATTTCAAATACGAAGGCTTGAATCCAAGTGGTTCATTCAAAGACCGTGGTATGGTTATGGCTGTAGCAAAAGCAATGGAAGAAGGAAGCCGCACGATCATGTGTGCTTCAACAGGTAATACGTCTGCTGCTGCTGCTGCCTATGCGGCTCGCGGTGGCTTGAATTGTATCGTGTTGATTCCGAATAACAACATCGCTCTGGGTAAGCTTGCTCAAGCTATGATCTACGGAGCTAAAGTCATTGCGATCAATGGTAACTTTGACCGTGCCTTGGAGATTGTCCGTGAGATCACTGCCAAACATCCTATCACGCTTGTAAACTCTGTCAATCCGTTCCGTATTGAAGGACAAAAGACAGCTGCGTTCGAAGTTGTAGATCAATTGGGTCAAGCTCCTGACGTATTGGCGATTCCTGTGGGTAATGCGGGGAATATCTCTGCATACTGGAAAGGCTTCAAAGAGTACAAAGAGGCAGGTAAGTCGAATTCCTTGCCACGTATGGTTGGTTTTGAGGCTGAGGGTGCTATGGCTATCGTTAAAGGTGAACCGATCCTGGAACCTGAAACTGTGGCTACAGCTATTCGAATTGGTAATCCAGCAAGCTGGAAAACAGCGGTTGCTGCAGCTGAAGAGTCCGGTGGACAGATCAATTATGTAACCGATGAAGAAATTTTGACAGCATACCGCACTATTGCGGCTCGTGAGGGTATCTTTGCCGAACCTGCATCTGCTGCTTCAGTGGCAGGAGTATATAAATTGAAACAAGAAGGATACTTTAAAGGTGGAGAGACTGTTGTCTGTGTATTGACAGGTCACGGCTTGAAAGATCCAAATATCGCGATCAAAACAGTAGCAACGGAACCGCTTGTCGTGGAAGATACTGAAGAAGCGGTTATGGCGGCTATTGCGCAACTGGAGCAACAATCCGTATGAGCTTGAAACAAAAAGTTACAGTTAAAATACCTGCAAGTACAGCAAATTTAGGCCCAGGGTTTGATACCCTGGGTATGGCTTTATCTTTATATGCCTGGCTTGAGATGAAACCAGCTGAGCAGACGAGCTTTCATCTGCATGGAGATCATCTAACTGGTTTACCTACGGATAAATCTAACCTGATCTATGAGGTTGCACAGATGGTATTCAACGAAGCAGGTGTCTCCGTTCCCGAACTGGAGATTTCCATGCTGTCCAATATTCCACTGACACGTGGTTTGGGAAGTAGTGCATCCGCCATTGTCGGTGCTCTGGCCGCAGCTAATGCGTTAGTTGGTACACCTTTATCGGACGCGAAGCTTCTGGATATGGCTACATCGCTGGAGAAACATCCAGACAACGTGGGTGCTTCCTTGTATGGCGGCATTATCGCAGCGGCCTGGGATGGACATCATGTAGATCATATTCGCATTGAGCCGGCACAGGATTTAGAGGCGCTTGTCATTGTCCCGGACTTTCAACTATCCACAACCAAAGCGAGAGGTATCATTCCACAGCAGTTCGGCATGTCTGATATTGTGCACAACATCAGCAGGTCTTCTCTTTTGGTTGCTGCACTGTCGAGTGGCCGGTTAGATATGATTCATAAAGCGATGTCTGATCGTTTGCATCAACCTTACAGAGCTTCATTAGTTCCAGGGATGGCAGAGATTTTGGAGCATGCGGTAGATCACGGAGCGCTTGGTGCTGCATTGAGTGGTGCTGGTCCAACTGTCATTACCTTTGTAGATCGCCATAGTCAACGAAAAAATGAACTTGAGCAATATTTAATCGATACCATGGGGCGTGAAGGCATCACAGCGACAGCGATGTGGCTTGATCCGGATCTGGATGGTGTCACGGTGTTGCCTGATCAAGACGAAACACCTTTTTTGCACAGAGTTAAAGGGGACGTTAATGCATGAAACGAATTGCAGTATTGCCAGAAGGTTCAGTCTCCCATGAAGCAGTCGATTTCCTGTTTAATGGTGAACCGTTAGAATTGCTTCACTCCAAACTCATTTCAGATGTTTTCCGTGCGACGGATAGCGGGAATTCTCAATATAGCGTCATTCCAATCGAAAATACGATTGAAGGCTCGGTTAGTCTACATATGGACTGGCTCGTTAATGAAGTGGATATTGCGATGCAAGCCGAATGGGTATACCCATCGATTCAGAATGTCATCGGACATGGCTCGGAGTTCAGGGATGAAGAGGGTGGATATGATTTTGGTAAAATTACTAAGCTCATGTCACATCCGGTGGCCATCCCGCAGTGCCAGAACTTCATTCGTACACATTCCCCTGATGCGGATCTAGAGGGTGTAAACAGTACAGCCGAAGCGGTGGAGCTGGTTAAGAAGAACCCAGGTAAAGGCTGGGCTGCGATTGGTACAAGATTGGCTGCTCAGAAGCATGGCTTGGATATTATGGCTGAGCGAGTTACCGATCATGATAATAACTACACTCGTTTTGTTTTGATTGGTCATGAACCTGTTCAGATTCCTCGTGAGCCGGATCATGTAAAGACAAGTCTATTGGTTACATTACCTGAGGATGCACCGGGTGCTCTTCATCAGGTGTTGTCCGCGTTTGCTTGGCGTAAGCTGAATCTGACCAGGCTTGAATCGCGTCCAACGAAGAAGCGGCTTGGCAGTTATTATTTTTATATTGATGTAAAAGAAGCTGTTGATTCTGTGCTGCTGACTGCAGCGATGGCAGAGATTGAGGCTTTGAATTGCCAGGTGCGTGTCCTTGGCAGCTATCCTTGTTTTACTTATCCGTCTTTGAAGACAACCTAATATGGGCTGGATTAATAGAGATAGGAGCTAAAAAAAGGGTAAATCTCACACGTTAATGCTTGTCAATTGTTGTACAATACAGTGAGACTGATGATATTTTTCGAGAGTGAAGGATTAGGACATTTAACGGAGGTGCAGTCATCCATGTCAGAGCAATGGATTTATTTGGATGGTCAATTTGTGACCAAGGAGAACGCAACAGTTTCGGTATACGATCATGGTTTTTTGTATGGAGATGGGATCTTCGAAGGTATTCGAATCTATAACGGAAACATTTTCAGATGTAAGGCGCATTTGGATCGACTGTATGATTCAGCAAAATCCATTAATCTAAACATCCCTCTGTCTTATGAAGAAATGTTAGACGTGATGGCTGAAACGGTGCGTCGTAACGATATGCGTAATGGTTATATTCGTTTGATTGTTTCGCGGGGTCCTGGTAACTTAGGATTGGATCCACTGCGTTGTCCAAAAGCCTCTGTCATTATTATTGTGGAGCAACTGGCCATCTATCCAGAAGAAGCGTATCTTACTGGTTTGAAAGCTGTATCTGTCTCCCAACGTCGTAATATTCCGGATGCACTTAATCCCAAAATTAAATCGTTGAACTATCTTAATAACGTACTTGTCAAAATTCAGTCCAACTATGCAGGTGCTGGTGAAGCGATCATGTTGAACTCCCAAGGCTATGTAACAGAAGGTTCTAGTGATAACATTTTTATTATTAAAAATGGGGTCGTCTACACACCACCTTGTTACCTTGGTGCTCTGGAAGGCATTACGCGTCAGGCAATTATTGATCTATGTGGTGAGCTGAACATTGAGCTGAAAGAGATTCCGTTTACCCTCCATGATGTATACATCGCGGACGAGGTCTTTTTCACAGGTACGGCTGCAGAAGTTATCGCTGCTTATGAGGTTGATGGAAGAACCATCGGTTCAGGGGTTGCTGGCCCGATAACATTGCAACTTCTTGAAGCGTTCCGACAAATTGTGGACAAAGACGGATACAAAGTTTGGGAAGCCTAAACAACGAATATAGCTGAATATAGAACGTGAAATCCTTCTGATCTATCAGGGATCGTCATACCCCAAAGTATGCGGTTTTTGAAGAGAGAAGGATTTTTTTTGTTTAGGTGATGTCATTAGCCTAGTTTCTGCATAGGATGTAGTAACGGTATGGGCGAATGTACTGCCCAAGTATCACGTCTAGGAGGTTAGTTCCCAGTGAAAATACACATGGTGAAAAAAGGCGACACATTGTACCTGCTGTCCCAAAAATATAATGTGGCGCTCGACAAAATTATTGCGGCCAATCCGCAAATCAGCAATCCGGATAAGCTGGATATTGGGATGAAGGTAAAGATTCCTGCTGCGCCTGTAACACCCAAACCTGAGGGAGTATTGCACAGTCATAAAGTTCAGCAAGGAGATTCATTGTGGAAGTTGTCGCAGGCATGGGGTGTCCCGCTGAAGGATATGATTAATGCCAATCCACAACTGAAAAATCCAAATGCACTTCTGGTGGGGGAGACAGTATACATTCCTTCCATGCAAGTTCAGGGGAACACAGGATCGGAGAACGGAGCAAGTAATGTTGCAGCTCATGAAAAACTTTCTCCTGAAGGAAAAGAACATACAGGTGTAAAAGAGGAGCCAGCAAAACCAGAAGCTCCACTACCATCATCGCCACCGCCTACACCGGTTGTACCTGAACCAATTAATGAACAACCTGCGCCAACGCCTAAACCGGCTAATCCCGTACCTAATGTAATGCCAGAGCTGGAAGTGCTACCTCAATTACCTGAGATTCCAGAAGTTAAGCCAGTCAAGGAAGTTGAGAAAAAAGAAAACCTTGCGCCAATCGCAGAAGTAAAGCCTCTTCCAGAAGCGCCAAAGTACACCATGCCGAATTTGTCACCTGAGATTATGCCTCTACCAGCCATCCCGAATACAAAAGCGCCAATTGAGGTGTCACCTGCTACCAAATCTCCATGTGGTTGTGGAAGTAAGCTTCACCATGCGCCAGCCGAATATCCGTATACTCAGGTTCCTGTACCCGCACAAGAGGTGTATACGACGCAACAAGCAACGTATATTGCTGGGTATAGTAACAATGCTGGATTCCCTGGAATAACGGAAATCAATCCATATGAGGCGCAACACTTATCAACTAATAACGAACCGGATTTTAATCATAACAATATGATGCCGAATACTGCTCCTGCGGTGGGTAATAATGCATATCCGATAGCGCCTTCTGCACAGGTGAATAGTCCGTTTCCTTCATTCGCTGCTGAGCATTCGATGAATCAGCCGCCATTCATCTCGCCATATTCGGTACTTCCTTATCCACCATGTGGATGCGGAGGACATATGCATGGATCACATTACGGCCATGTATCTCCAGGATATAACGATCCTGCTTGGGGGATGTACAGTCCATACGGTGGGCATCCCAATATGGCTCCATCGGTAGTTCCGTATCAACCTGTTGAGTACGCCTATCAAAATCCGTATCCATCACAAAATATGGTGCCGCCATCTCCGTTAGGCGCTTTTGGTGAACTTTATCCATCTCAAGAGCATACGGGTGGTAAAAAAGGTGGACGTGAGGAAGCTAATCTTAATCATACTAATGTAGAAGATAACGAAAGTCACAACAGTGGTGGCAAGGCGAAACAAACAACGGGGAAAAGCGGGGTAGCGAAACGAAGAACTGCCAAGTCAGCAGGCAAAAGTACTTCAAAAGTATCGGTATCTTCCAAAGAAGCTGAAACTCGCAAAACGCAAACCAATAAACGCAGCTCAGCAAAGAACCGTCGTAACCCCTGGATACAGCAATAAGTGCGGTAGCAAATATTGAGATAAAGTGTTGGATTTAGTACGAATTGAGAGTCAACCGTTACGGGTTGGCTCTCTTTGACTATGCCGTCGATAATTACTTTGAGTGAGTCTGCATTATAGAAGCGGTGTCATGCATCTAACTATACTGAAGTGTATGTATAAAAAAATTGAAGGAAAATGTAAAACAATTGGAAAATGTGTTGTAAGTATGATAGTATAATGAATACGTGATGACGATGTGCTTTTTTGTAGTTAATGTGGATTAGAGGATACTGAATCTACCAAATTAATAAATTATAAAAAAAGTGTTGCATTGGATTCACGGATATGATATATTATTTAAGTCGCCGCTGAAACGCAGCGCTGACGCAATAAAGTTTGATCTTTGAAAACTGAACAACGAGTGAGTAACGATCTTGCTTGCAAGATCGACGCTAAGAAATCGGTACATGTCTTCGGACTGGATGATTTCGAAGCACAAATGAGATTTTTAATCTCGTCAGATTCAAAATGAGCTAATCGCTCTTTTCAATACTTTATTGGAGAGTTTGATCCTGGCTCAGGACGAACGC
>NZ_JAMAUZ010000008.1:0-202839 GCF_023714095.1 Paenibacillus sp. MER 99-2
CAGAAGAGGCTTATAACGCCATTTACCAGTACATTGAGTTCTATTACAACCGCAAGCGAATGCATGGTGCGCTAGGTTATCTTTCCCCTACTCGTTTTGCGAAGAAATTTACGGACAAATCCGTCGCGTAAGTGTCTACTTTCTTGACATAGGTCCATAGACACGCTAATGAGCCTTTTGGACGCGAGAATTAGGTTCATTCCGTGGTATTTTGCAATATAACGTTTCTCAGGTTCGTTACCATTTCCATTCGTTGTGAAATGACGGAATAAGGTCTCTCAGATTCGTTTACAGCGACGAGACGGTGTAGGGAGAGAGGCTCGTTCATGAATAGGCTTTGCCTGATCAAAAAAACCTTCCATTGAGCAGAATTCACCTGCTACAGTGGAAGGTTTTTTGTCTTTTGAGCACAATATAACTCTGATTTTGACCAAGGGCTTTCAGACATGATTATCGAACCATTAGTTCCTGTAACAACAAGGGGTTAACCGAAGTATAACGGTATTTAGGAACTGAATGTCTTTGGTAAGCTCAATCGGTTGTAGTCACATATCCTCAATGATAGAATATCCCGCAGATTGAGTATGCTTATATTCCTATTTAGTATCTTATTGGTGGATCAAAATAGTCGCTGTACATCGTTCTTGTGTCTTTGTCAGCGTAAGCGAGGGCATATGCTGCCTGAGCCTGTATATCCAGTTCAAGCTGGCTGTGACTAAAGGTAGATGGCTTAATCACGACGGGTAGAGATGCGGAACGTTTCATTTGTTTGAGCAGGCTCTGACCTTTCGAGCTGAAGCCAAGGATTCGAAGGTAGCCTGGCCCTTCAGCCAAGATGCTGGGGGATAACTCAGCCTTAGTATGATTTAACAGCACATGTGTTAACATCCGTTGCAGCTTCGTCCGCGTATACCGCTTGGTCTTCAATGCACTAAGCAAGGCATCAACTGAAGGCTCCGCCAGCTGAGACAGGGTACGGATCAGCCGATGCTCTAGTCCTTCCGTGACCTCGGCGATGCTGGCTAGCTCGGAGGCACGGCGGGTCGCCGCGATGTGCAACAGCGGCTGGACAAAGCGCTCCCAGTCCACGGGAGCGCGCCGGGTTTGCCATTCGCGCTGGAGAATGGCAAGGGTTGCCGCCGGCACGTACTGCGCGGCGGCTTCGAGCCCGTCCGCCATCAACAAGCGGCGGACGGCTGTTGCACTGGCGATCGCCCCAGGCCCGGGCGTCGCCTCGTGATACGCGGCACCGGTACGCGCCGCGGTAAAGGGCTGGATCGCGCTGCCTAACCGTTCCAGCGCGATCAGGTAGTGCAGCCCAAGCGAATTGTTGGGCTGCTCCAGCAGTGCAGCGGCGTCGCGAGCATCGACGCCGCCAGGCGCCAGTGCCGCCGCCGCGCCTGCGTACGCGGCGGGGTAGCTGGCGCCCTCCCGCAGGCGGCGCGCGATATCCTCGCGCAGCCCTGCAGGCTCTACAGCCAGCACGCGCGCAATGCGCTGCAGGCTGTCCAGGTCCCCCGACTCGCTGCCGAAGCAGAGCGAGTCGACAACCCCGGTATGGTGCAGTAATGCTACCGCACCATACGCAAACCACTCCGCCGGTTGTACGGCGTAGGCAACCGGCAGTTCAAGCACGAGATCGGCGCCAGCATGAAGCGCCATCTCGGTGCGTGCCCTTTTACCTACGATGGCGGGTTCGCCGCGTTGGAGGAAAGGGCCGCTCATCACAGCAACGACAGCATCCGCACCGCTAAGCCGCCGGGCTTCGCTTAAATGATAGACATGCCCGTTATGCAGCGGATTATATTCAACAATGACACCAACGGCCTTCATATGTATGGTACACTCCTTTTCCAGAAACTAAGAAACTCTTTTCAACAATGTATATAATGTTTGGCTCAATCATATTTGAGAAATTCATCTTCTACCATAATAGGTCAGGTGGGTCGGATGATCAAATCAAAGGCCGCCACAAACATTGCAAAAAAGGCATCACTCTCGCATCGTAAGATGCTTAAGCATGCCTTTTGAAGGGTAAGCCCGTCATTTTATTGTGAAATCGCAAGTTTATACGTTATACACCTTCTACAGAAGGGACGAGCTGTGCCTTTGGACCAAAAAATTCATAATGGATCTGGTCAGGTGATACGCCAATTTCATCTAGTGCTGCATAGACGCTCTGCATGAATGGGACAGATCCACACATGTAAAATGTTGCATCCAAGTTGTCTATGATCTGACGAAGCCAGTCGGCATCCATGTAACCTTCCTTGTGATAACATGAAATATCGCGATCTGAGCTGCTCGGTTGGGTGTAACAATAGTACGCACGAACATTGTCATTATTCTCAGCCAGTTGGTTAATATGTTCACGGAATGCATGGTTGGCGCTGTCTACATTGGCATGCAAAAATGTGATTGGACGTTTATCTCCCTTTTGTACAAGGGTATTCAGCATACTGATTATTGGCGTAATACCCACCCCGCCACTTAGGAGTACAATAGGGCGAGGGTCTTCTGCATGAAGCGTAAAATCGCCAGCCGGAGCGGATAACTCAACAACAGAGCCTTCTGAAATGTGTTCATGGAGATATGTGGAGATCACCCCATCTGGACGATCCATGGAACCCTGTTCTCTTTTGACAGAAATACGGTAATAAGGTTTATCAGGAGCATCAGAAAGGCTATACTGACGTATCTGGGTAAATGGATGACCCTCTGGATGAATTTTGATGCTGATATATTGTCCCGGTTCATGGCTGGAAATGGGCAGACCATCCTCTGGATACAGGTAGAAGGAGGTAATGATGTCGCTCTCTTGCACCTTCTTCGCCACTTTGAACGAACGGAAGCCTTCCCAGCCGCCCGTTTGTTTCTCTGCTGTAGCATACATATCCTGTTCAATTCCGATAAATGCGTCTGCAATGACTTGGTAGGCTTCGCCCCATGCCGTTATAATTTCATCGGTTGCTGCATCCCCGAGCACGTCTTTGATCGCTTGAAGCAGATACGTACCAACGATGGCATACTGCTCGGGAACAATGCCAAGGCTACGGTGTTTATGAGCGACTTGGCGTACCGCAGGTAAGATGGCAGCGAGATTGTCGATATGCAAGGCGGCGGTATATACCATGTTTGCAAGGGCTGCCTGTTGCCGTCCCTGTTTCTGGTTAGCGTGGTTGAATATATTCAACAGTTCTGGATGCGCGGTGAACATCGTTTGATAGAAATGGCGGGTAATGGCTTCACCGTGTACTTCGAGCACAGGGACTGTGGATTTGATGACCTTAATCGTGTTTTCACTTAACATGAAATTCCCTCCCGATAATAAGATGAACGTATTAGAGGTTGTTCAAAAAGTCCGCTTTTGATTACGAAGGATGCCTTGAGGCATCTCAGCGCCCTATATGGAATTCAGCCGAAATGTCCGTTGCTCACGTAGTTTTGCCTACGCTCCGCTACTCCATTTCTATCTTCATCCCATCTTCTTGGTACTGAAAACCGCTCTTTTTGAACACGCACTATTAGAATCTAATTAGCAAAAAAAGCAGGTTGTGACGTAGTCTGCTAAGCGGCTTCACTAGCGTCGTCGTAAGTACTTAGTTTGGAATAAACAGAAGCGGATGTGGTCGAAGAAGATTTTCTTCATCTCCATTACACCACGTTCGTTCTCTATAAAAGTTGCACAATATCCGTAAGCTCCATGTTTAGCTGCATTCCGTTTTCTTATTGCCCGATCACTACATTCACTTAAAATAGTAGAATAAATCCGTCATGCATGCTTAATGTGCCTCGGTTTACAACAAGTATAGATACGGAGCATGGAGGGTCGTGTGATATAGATCACACTAATTATCAACGAATTGTGACCGGTTATTCATGCAATAGATGCTTGTAGTTCGCTTGAAGTAAGCCTATAATGTTTCAATGTGTGTGTTCGGTTGGAGAACATCGGTTATAAAAAAGGGTGTAAAGTTAAAAGTGTTGACAAACCTCTTGGAAAATCGGTATAATGATTTTTGTTTGTTAAGTCAATTTCATAATAGTTTTAATGATATAGCGTCAGAATACATACAGTCAGGAAATGAAGTGCTTATACCTCAGCTTGATCTGTATACATGTCGTAATGCGTTTGACAACAATTATGAGATTGGTTTCGTTTGGAGTGATGGAAATGTTAATGCCATTTCGCAAAGTGGCAACCAGTGATCGTCCCCTACAGTTCAATGAACAGTGGGATGTTAAGGAACTGGTTTCTAACCGACAAGATATCACAGCCGTTACCCCACTGACTGCGGATTTATCTGCAGAACAGAAAGAGGGAAACGTTGTGGATGTTCATGGCAAGCTGACAGCAGGAGCGGACATGTTATGCTCCAGATGTCTTAAGCCGATTAATGAACATTTTCATATTGATTTTCATGAGCAATTCAAGCAGGGAAAACAACCAGAGGAATTGCACGAAGACGACGATACTTTCTATGTGGATGAAGATAGCGTTGATCTGAAGGTTTATGCCGAGGGAACTTTTCTGCTACATCTTCCGTTTGTACCGCTCTGTAGCGATACATGCAAAGGGTTATGCCCTAAGTGTGGCCACGAGTTGAACGAAGGTGACTGCGGTTGTGATAACGAAGTTATCGACCCGCGGCTTGCAGGGCTCAAGGATTTTTTTAAATGAGCATGATTGAAAATCGAACGTAACAACTACCTGCAAAGGTTGATTTTGATAAGGAGGTGGGAATAATGGCAGTACCTCAACGGAGAACGTCCAAGACGCGTCGCGACAAACGTCGCACTCACTTTAAATTGGCTGTACCGGGCATGGTGAAATGTGAGCAATGTGGCGAACTGAAACTTAGTCACCACGTTTGCAAAGTGTGCGGAACGTACAAAGCAAGAGAGATCATCTCTCAATAATAGCTAGCTAATAAGTAGTACTTCATTTAGGTGGAGTGCTACTTTTTCTTTTTTATTTTTTTGTAGGGATGGAGCTTAGACGCTTTGTTGCTTCACTTTACTTCTATCCGCGTTGCTTCTGTCAAATGTCTAGTTCAATCTATATAGATATTTTTTCGGTATAGGACAAGGGGTTTCGTATAATACGGGCAGGTGGAGCGAAGCTTCAGAATAACGGATTGTTTTTGGTGGATCAGCCTTTCTTTTTGACACAGGATGAGATATACTATAGTTTAGTACCAGGTTCTAAGATTTGACGTTACATAGATATGAGTTATAACTTGTACGAAGAAAGGCCCTGAAGTTAGGGCGTAATTATAGAGTAATATGTACTTAAAGTGCATGTTCAAAAAGGTCGGTTTTCGGCTGAATCTCATATTCAATGCTGAGATGCCGCTCGCGCATCCTTCGTAATCAAAAGCGGACTTTTTGAACAACCACTTAAGGATAGAACTGACCGGATGGGCGGTTCCGTAAACGATATAGCTGGGGGGTGTCAGGCATCGAACGTGTACCGAAAAGACAGAGGCAGCAACAGTTGACCAAAATGATCGAAGACAACCCGTTTGTGACGGATCAGGAGCTTACACGACAGTTAAAAGTGAGTATTCAGACGATTCGTCTCGACAGGCTGGAGCTTGGCATACCTGAGCTTCGGGAACGGATGAAACTAATGGCAGAGCGCTCATACGATCAGGTTCGCTCTTTGCCTCTGCATGAGATTATCGGTGATATTGTAGACTTGCAGTTGGACAAGAGTGGAATCTCCTTGTTTGAGATTAAGGAAGAGCATGTCTTTTCCAGAACGGGTATTGCTCGTGGTCACTATGTTTTTGCCCAGGCGAACTCCCTTGCTGTAGCGGTGATTAATGATGAGATCGCATTGACTGCATCGGCAGACATTCGTTTTGTGCGTTCTGTTCATCTGGCTGAGAAATGTATTGCCAAGGCCTATGTCAGATCGATCTCAGGTCAGAAGGGAAAAGCCAAAGTGGAAGTGTTCACTTATGTGGGGGAAGAAATGGTATTCCAAGGCAACTTTGTTATCTACCGTTCGGGTGGAGAAGACAGCGTAGAGGGAGGTCAACTGGTATGAAGATTGTCATTGATGCTATGGGAGGCGATAATGCCCCTGCGGCAACGGTCGAAGGGGCGATCGCAGCCGCCACAGAATGGACGGATACACAGATCGTTCTGGTTGGCGACGAAGCCCAAATTGAACCGCTTCTGAGTCAAGCTGCGGTTAAGCCTGCTAATCTGTCCGTTCGTCATGCTTCTGAAGTTATCGGTTCGGACGATGAACCCGTGAGAGCTGTCCGCCGTAAAAAGGATGCTTCCATGGTCGTTGCCGGAAGGATGCTGAAGGAAGGTGAAGCAGATGCCATGATCTCTGCGGGCAATACCGGAGCACTCATGACAACCGGATTACTAGTTGTAGGTCGCATGGATGGCATCGAGCGTCCAGCACTTGCACCGATGATTCCAACGATTGATGATGTAGGTGTGCTTGCATTGGATCTTGGCGCTAACATGGATGCGAAGCCAGAGCATCTTGCGCAGTACGGACTTATGGGGAGCTTGTATAGACAGAAGGTTCAAGGTATTGACTCACCGCGAGTTGGTTTGTTGAATGTAGGTACAGAGCCTGGTAAAGGAAACGAACTCACGAAGCATGCCTATCCTTTGCTGGAGCAGTTACCGATTCGTTTTGTAGGTAATGTTGAAGCTCGTGACGTACTGACAGGTGCATGTGATGTGCTTGTCTGCGACGGGTTTGCAGGAAATATATTGTTAAAATCGCTGGAAGGCACAGCAGGTGCCATTTTTACTCTGCTCAAAGAACAGTTCTCATCGTCACTCAAAAGCAAATTGGCTGCTGCTGTGCTTATGCCTGAGCTGAGAGGTCTGAAACGGAAACTGGATTATACCGAGCATGGCGGCGCGCCGCTTCTCGGTTTAAGCAGACTGGTTGTTAAGAGTCATGGGTCGGCCGATGGGAATGCGATCAAAAATGCAGTGCGTCAAGCACGGATCGCAGTACAGAATCAGCTAGTGGAGAGCATATCTAAGGAAATTAGCGGGAAGTGAGTGACGACATGAATAATTTGCGCCCGGTTGGGGTTATTGGTACGGGGAAATATGTGCCTGAGAAAATTTTGACAAACAGCGATCTTGAAAAAATGGTAGATACAAATGACGAGTGGATTGTCAGTCGAACAGGAATCAAAGAGCGTCACATCGCTGCACCGGATCAAGCCACTTCGGATCTGGCATATGAAGCAGCGATCAAGGCTTTGGAATCTGCGGGTATGACAGGTAGCGATTTGGACCTAATCATCGTTGCAACGATTACACCAGATTCTGCTTTCCCTTCTACTGCTTGTATTCTTCAAGATAAATTAGGCGCTAAAGGTGCAGCTGCGTTTGACCTGTCTGCTGCTTGCTCTGGTTTTGTATATGGACTTGCGACAGCGACAAGCTTTATCAAAAGTGGTCTATACAATAATGCGCTCGTTATTGGTGCAGACTGTCTGTCCCGGATTACGGATTACACGGATCGGAATACCTGTGTACTGTTCGGAGATGGCGCAGGCGCGGTAATCGTTGGGGAAGTGCCTGAAGGCCGTGGATTCAAATCATTTGATCTTGGTGCTGAAGGTGCGGGTGGTAGCCTGCTTCAACTGGAAGGTGGAGGTTCGCGTTTACCGGCTTCTGCAGAGACCATTGAGAACAAAAAGCATTACATCTACATGAATGGTCGGGAAGTATTCAAATTTGCGGTACGTGTTATGGGAACGGCTACGCTAGAAGTGTTGAACAAAGCAGGTCTGGATCGCTCAGACGTAGATTTGTTTGTTCCGCATCAAGCTAATATTCGTATCATTCAATCCGCGATGCAGCGACTAGATCTTCCAGAAGAAAAAGTAGTTGTGAACGTTGATAAATATGCTAACACATCAGCGGCCTCTATCCCGCTTGCTTTGGTTGAAGCTGCTGAAGAAGGACGCATGAAAGCTGGAGATACCGTACTGATGGTTGGATTCGGCGGCGGACTGACATGGGGAGCATCTGTACTCGTTTGGTAAATTAGATAGCTTGGAGAGATGAATCTGATGAGTAAAATAGCATTTGTATTTCCCGGTCAGGGATCACAGGCGGTAGGTATGGCGAAGGAAGCGTATGAGACGGTTCCAGCGTCAAAAGAAATTTTTGAAGTAGCTGATCAAACGCTTGGCTTTTCGCTGAGCAACCTGATATTTGAAGGTCCGGAGACTGAGTTGAAACAGACATCAAATACACAACCGGCTCTGTTGACAGCAAGTATTGCTTGGCTTGAGGCATTTAAGGAAAAAGGGATTCAAGCGGATTACATGGCTGGACATAGCTTGGGAGAATACAGTGCACTAGTGGCGGCAGGCGTATTGTCGTTTGCTGATGCGGTAAGTATTGTCCGGGCACGCGGTCAGTACATGGAGCAGGCTGTACCAGGTGGACAGGGAGCGATGGCTGCAGTACTGGGTGCGGATCGGGAAGCGCTGGGGGTGCTTTGCCGTGACGTATCTGAAAGCGGACATGCTGTTGAATTGGCGAACATGAACTGCCCGGGTCAAATTGTCATTTCAGGTGTGAAAGAAGGCGTTGCTGCAGTAGTGGAACGTGTGAAAGAAGCAGGCGGCAAACGTGCAATTGCACTGGAAGTCAGTGGGCCGTTCCACTCTTCCTTGATGAAGGATGCGGCAGAGAAACTAGCAGATAAACTTAAAACTGTTTCTTTCGCACCAGCTAATGTTCCTGTTGTGGCTAATGTGACTGCACAGCCGGTACAAGATGGACAAGTTCAACAATTGTTGACAGAACAGGTCTATTCTCCCGTATTATGGGAAGACAGTGTGACATGGCTTATTGAGCAAGGTGTAGACACGTTTATCGAGATTGGTTCGGGAAGTGTACTAACGGGTTTAATTAAAAAGACAGATAAAACCGTAAAATTGTACAACGTAAACAGTCTTGAAACGCTTGAAGCAACGGCAGCTGCCTTGCAATAAAAAAACGTGAAGAAGCGAAGCGTTTGCCTGAAAGCTTTCTTAAAGAAAGCCACATCGGAAGCATATGCTATCACAAGATTTTCCCTTTAGAAAAGGGGATCAAAAAAATCTGGGGATAACAGCGATCGGAACGTTGTTCTGTCATCGGAGTGGTAAGTAGTAACTCTATATTTGGGAGAGGAGGAAAGATTATGTCTAAACAGCTAGAAGGAAAAAATGCATTGGTTACAGGTGCATCCCGTGGAATTGGACGCAGTATCGCGCTTGCTCTGGCGGAGGCGGGTGCCAACGTTGCCGTGAACTATGCGGGCAGCCAAGCGGCTGCTGAGGAGGTAGCGGAAGCGATCCGTGCCAAAGGGGTCAAAGCCATTACCGTTCAGGCTAATGTGGGTCTGATGGATGAGGCTGAACAGATGGTCAAAGCCACGCTTGAAGAGTGGGGTAATGTCGATATTCTCATTAACAATGCGGGAATTACTCGTGATAACCTGATTATGCGTATGAAAGAAGAAGAGTTTGATCAGGTTATTGAGACGAATCTAAAAGGTGTATTTAACTGCCTGAAGGCAGTTACGCGCCCGATGATGAAGCAGCGGTCAGGAAGAATTATTAATATTTCCTCTGTTGTAGGTGTACTTGGTAATGCAGGTCAAGCCAACTATGTTGCCGCTAAGGCAGGCGTGATTGGTTTGACGAAAGCATCTGCTCGTGAACTCGCTTCACGAGGCATCACAGTGAACTGTGTTGCACCAGGTTTCATTGAAACGGATATGACGAAAGAACTGTCCCAGGAATTGGTTGATGGTATGCTAAGTGGTATTCCATTGTCCCGTCTGGGTCAGCCGGATGAAATTGCTGGTGTCGTAACATTCCTGGCATCAGAAGCTTCATCTTATATGACAGGTCAGACACTTCATGTCGATGGTGGCATGTACATGTAATTCTTTCCTGACGTGAACAATAGTCGGGGAACAGGCGCTGGACGATCCGAAATGCCGGAAAAAGGCCGGATTCCCCGGCCGGGAGCCGCATATGTCTTCTATGGCATTTTGCCTGCGATTCTCGTATAATACCAAGGAGGAGGTGAACCGGATGTCCGATGTATTGGAGCGTGTAAAACGCATCGTTGTCGACCGCTTGGGCGCAGACGAAGCTGAAGTTACACTTGAAGCATCTTTCAAAGAAGATTTGGGTGCTGATTCTTTGGATGTAGTGGAATTGGTCATGGAATTGGAAGATGAATTCGATTTGGAAATCTCTGATGAAGATGCAGAAAAAATCACGACCGTAGGTGAAGTTGTAAACTACATACAATCTCATACCTAAAGTCAATTCAGTCCCGCACCTGTTTTCGAACAGGCGGGACTTCTCATCATTCATTGGTTTTTCTCATTCCGCAGGAAGCGTAGGTTAAGTCAGGAATTCATCTTGATTTCTTACGTGTCACCTGCGGATTTTCCACAAAAATACTTGCGTAAAGCAGTCGATATAGAGGTGAGTCGGTTTGAAACAAAGAGTAGTAATTACCGGAATGGGCGTAATGACATCGCTCGGAAAAGATTTAGAGACGTTCTGGGGAAGTTTAATGGCAGGTAAGTCCGGAATCTCTCAGATTGAGGCATTTGATGTAAGTGAATATACTACTCAAATTGCCGCCGAAATCAAGGATTTCAACCCGGAAGAATATATGGATCGTAAGGACGCACGCAAAATGGATCGTTTTGTTCAGTTTGCTGTAGCTGCCGGCTTCAAAGCTGTGGAAGACAGCGGCTTGAAAATTGACGAGAACATTGAGGCAGAGCGTTTTGGCGTATCGATCGGATCCGGTATCGGTGGATTGGGTACTTGGGAAGATCAGCATAACGCATTGCTGCAAAAAGGTCCTAAACGTGTTAGCCCGTTCTTCATCCCAATGATGATTTCGAATATGGCTTCTGGTCAAATGTCGATCTCTCTTGGTGCAAAAGGACCGAACATTAACGTAGTAACTGCTTGTGCTACCGGAACACACTCCATTGGAGATTCCTTCAAGTTGATTGCTAACGGTGATGCAGATGCAATGATCTGCGGAGGAGCTGAAGCAACGATCCGCCCAACTGGACTTGCTGGTTTCTGTGCAATGCGTGCGATGTCTACACGTAATGATGATCCAGCTCATTCTAGCCGTCCGTTTGATACGGGACGTGATGGATTCGTTATGGGTGAGGGTGCAGGTATTCTGATTTTGGAATCACTGGAACACGCTCAAAAACGTGGTGCACGTATCTATGGTGAAGTCATTGGTTACGGATTGACTGGGGATGCACATCACATGACTGAACCAGATCCAGATGGAGCAGCTCGTTGTATGAAGATGGCACTTCGCAATGCAGGTATTGAACCTGAAGAAGTGGACTATATCAATGCTCACGGAACATCCACACCTGTAGGTGACCGCTCAGAGACGCTGGCAATCAAGAAAGCGTTTGGAGATCATGCGTACAAGCTGGCTGTGAGTTCCACTAAATCGATGACGGGTCACATGCTTGGTGCTGCTGGTGGGGTTGAAGCGGTAATCTGTGGATTGTCTCTGACACATCAGACACTTGCTCCAACGATCAATCTGGAGAACCAAGATCCAGAATGTGATCTTGACTATGTACCAAATGTTCCGCGTCAAACGAAAGTTAATATTGCAATGTCCAATTCATTTGGATTCGGCGGTCACAATGCCACCATTATTCTCAAAAAATTTGAAGCATAAGGGGCTAGTTCAATTTGAGTGAAGATCTGAAGCAATTACAGCACAAACTTCAAATCAAATTTGACAACAGGCAGCTTTTAAAACAAGCGTTTACCCATGCTTCGTATGTAAACGAACACCGGTTCAGTCAACATCAGGATAACGAACGTTTGGAGTTTCTAGGCGATGCGGTATTGGAGTTGACTGTTTCGGAATACTTGTATCATTTGTATCCTAACCGTCCGGAAGGTGAACTAACGAAGCTGCGGGCATCTATTGTCTGTGAACCTTCCCTTGTCAAATTTGCTGAAGCATTGGGTTTTGGACAGTATGTACTTCTTGGAAAAGGTGAGGAACTGACTGGAGGACGGACGCGGCCAGCGCTGCTAGCTGATGTGTTTGAATCCTTCATCGGTGCATTATATCTGGATCAGGGACTGGAGCCGGTTAGGGCGTTTCTGGATCAGCATGTATTTCCGTTAATCGTTCTGGGCGGCAAGCTGCAAATGAGTGATTACAAAACGGAGTTGCAGGAACTCACACAGCATCACAACATGGGATCTTTGGAATATCGAATTGTTGAAGAACGGGGTCCTGCCCATGAAAGGGAGTTTGTCTCCGAGGTCCATATGGGTCAAGAACGGCTTGGCAGAGGTACAGGACGTTCCAAAAAAGAAGCTGAACAGCAGGCTGCATCAGCAGCGCTGGAACGATTGAAGCTTCCGGAAGCCTGAGGCTTTACCGATAGCGCATAGACAAACGAAGAGCAAAGAGCAGCCCCGCGGGTCCGCCCCGGCGGAATGATTAGCCGGACTGCTTTTTGCTCTTTTTTTTGTAAAGAGAGGTTAGGGTACTCCTAATTCAATCATATGCGCTGCAACAACTGAAATTTGCAAGAGGAGGTGACGGGAAGCCCTATGTTTCTTAAACGTATTGAACTGGGTGGATTCAAGTCATTCGCCGACAAAACAGAGATGGAATTTGTTCGTGGCATAACCGCGGTTGTGGGCCCGAACGGTAGTGGAAAAAGTAATATATCTGACGGAATTCGCTGGGTATTGGGGGAGCAAAGCGCCAAATCACTACGTGGCGGCAAAATGGAAGATATTATTTTTGCTGGTAGTGACGCGCGAAAAGCCGTCAATTATGGTGAAGTTTCTTTAACGCTCGATAACGAGGATCATGCGCTTGCCTTAGATTTTGGTGAGGTGACCGTGACACGTCGTGTACACCGTAGCGGAGATAGTGAATATTTTATAAATAAGCAATCATGCCGTTTGAAAGATATTACAGAATTGTTCATGGATACAGGGATCGGTAAAGAAGCCTACTCGATTATTGGACAGGGACGAATTGAAGAGATTTTGAGTACCCGGTCAGAGGATCGCAGGGGAATCTTCGAAGAGGCTTCTGGTATCGTCAAATATAAATCCCGTAAACGGGATGCTACACGAAAGCTGGATGAAACAGAGCAAAATTTGCTGCGGATTCATGACCTCGTTACTGAACTAGAAGATCAGATTGGCCCGCTCAGAGAACAGTCGGAGAAGGCAATTCACTATAAGGAATTACGGAGTCAGTTGAAATCTCAAGAAATTTCGATGTATGTGTATCAGATTGAACAAATCCATGCTTCCTGGAGCAAGGCTAATGAACGTTTACAATCGTTAAAACAGGAAGAGGTTGGTCTCTCTGCAATTGTCTCCACACATGATGCAAAGCTAGAGAGCGATCGAAATGCGTTACGTACACTCGAAGCTGAGACGGAGCGACTGCAATCGGAGCTCCTACAATTCAGTGAAGCAACCGAGAAGAGTGAAGGGCACAGAGAATTATTAAAAGAACGAGCTCGCAATCTGCAAACGAACCATGAGCAATTGACCGTGACCGTTGCAGCCAGTGAAGAAAAGCACCGCGAGCGTGAGGCTGAGTTGCTCTCCCTTCGTGAGAAGTTCGCTAAGCTGGAGAAAGAACTTACGGAAGTGAGAAACAGCCTGTCCGAGGAAGAGGCTAAGCTCATTGGGGTGACTGGAGGTATCAGTCAACAACAAGAAGAGAGTCTCAAAGGTAATTTGCTCGAATTAATGAATCAGATGGCACAGACACGGAACGAAATTCGTTATGTGGATCAGCAAAAAGAAACGCTGGAGCGACGTATGAGTCGTGCATCCGAGGAGTCGGGCAAATGGGAAGAGCAAAAGGAAACGTTAGAGCAGCGGAAGGCGGAAATTGAGAAAAAGGTTGCTCGTCTGGGCAAGGAAATTAGTGAACTCCGCGGGGGATACATTACCGAGAGTGAACGACTTCAGTCCTTGCAGAAGCTGCTGGAAGAGAGTCGCGGAACCGTGCGGAAATGGGAGCAGAAGCGTGAAGCTCAAGTTTCCAGACGTGATACGATGAAAGAAATGCAGGATGATTTTGATGGCTTCATGCTCGGTGTTAAAGAAGTCCTGAAGGCGTCCCGTAAAGGTACACTGAGCGGGGTTCATGGTGCGGTAGCTGAGCTGATCAAAGTACCTGAGAAGATTGAACTTGCGGTAGAGACGGCGATGGGTGCGTCTGTGCAACATATCGTCATGGAGAACGAATCGGTCTCCAGACAGGCGATATCTTTTCTGAAGCAACGACAACTAGGTAGAGCTACATTCCTGCCGCTGGATGTCATTCGTCCACGTACAATTGGTGCTAATGAGCGCTCGATGATTGAAGGTATGGATGGATTTGTTGGTATTGGTGCCGATCTGGTTCAATATGACTCCACGTATGCTTCGATTATCGGTAGCTTGCTTGGAAATGTCATCATTGCAGAAACGTTGGAGGTAGCCAACAAAATTGCTGCACGGTGTCAATATCGCTTCCGGGTAGTAACCCTTGAAGGCGATGTGGTTAACGCAGGTGGTTCCATGACAGGCGGAAGCCAGCACAAGAAAAACGGCAGTCTGCTCAGCCGTAAACGGCAATTGGATCAGTTGGACCAAGACATTGTGGATACCGAAAACCAAATCGTCAAATTGCATCGCAGTGTGGACGATGTGAAAGCTCAGTTGGAGCAGTGCCAGGACAAGCTGGATGAGCTGCGACAGTCTGGTGATGATACGCGTAATGCGGAACAGCAGGCATCGATGGAAATGAAGCAGGTTGAGCATGAGCTTCGTCACGTACTGGAGCAGGTTGCTGTAGCCGGTCAAGAGAAGAGTGGATTCAAAGAAGAGATTCAAGAGATGGATAATGCTCGTGCGGTCGCTGTCCAAAAGCTTGCTCAGCTTGAAGAGGAAGAGAAGGCAACGCATCGTGCTATCCACGCTGCTGAATTCGCGCGTAAGGCCAATGAATCAGCCAAAGAGGAATTGCAGAGCCAATTGACTGAACTGAAAGTGCGGGAAGGTAAGCTGGATCAAGAGCGTTATTCCAATGAAGAGCAGCTACGCCGTTTGGAACGAGAAGTCGAGTCACTTGTGAAGGAACTTCGTCAGAATCGTACCTTGCTTGCCTCGATGGAAGCGGATCTGAAGAAAACACAACTTGAGAGCGTTACGCAGATTGAGAATCTGAACGAGTACAAGCTGAAGAAAGCAGAAGCTTCTCAGGAGCTTGATTTCAA
This sequence comes from Paenibacillus sp. MER 99-2, assembly GCF_023714095.1. Taxonomy (NCBI): domain Bacteria; kingdom Bacillati; phylum Bacillota; class Bacilli; order Caryophanales; family Paenibacillaceae; genus Paenibacillus; species Paenibacillus sp. MER 99-2. The sequence goes on from NZ_JAMAUZ010000008.1 coordinate 15,329, forward strand.
GCGTGCTGCTCGAAGTCAATTGTCGAAGAAGCTAGAGCTTGCGGAAAGTGAAACGAAGGAACAGCGCACACAGCTCAAAGCAGTGGAAGAGCAGATGCGTCAGACCGAGATTTCCGTGAACAGGCTTGATGTTGAGCTCGAAAATATTTTGCGTAAATTGACCGATGAATATGAGCTCGGATATGAGCTAGCTAAAGAGCGTTATCCTGTACCAGAGGATGTAGAAAGCACACAGGCTGAGGTACAGAAGCTCAAACGAAGTATATCTGCGCTTGGTGAGGTCAATCTGGGAGCGATTGAAGAATTCCAGCGTGTCAATGAACGTTATGAATTCCTCAGTGAACAGAAGAATGACCTGGTTGAGGCCAAAACAACCTTGTATCAAGTCATCCGTGAGATGGAAGACGAGATGGCTAAGCGTTTCAAATCAACGTTTGATGCGATTCGCCGTGAATTCGGCACCGTATTCTCCAAATTATTTGGTGGTGGACGCGCGGATCTCGTCCTAATGGATCCTGAGCGAATGCTGGATACGGGAATAGATATCGTCGCTCAGCCGCCAGGCAAAAAGCTGCAAAATTTGCAGCTATTGTCCGGGGGAGAGCGAGCGCTCACAGCGATGGCATTGTTGTTTGCCATCCTGCATGTTAAACCCGTGCCGTTTTGTGTTCTTGATGAAGTTGAAGCTGCACTGGATGAAGCGAACGTTGTTCGATTTGCTCAATATCTACGTGAATTCTCCGAACAAACCCAGTTTATCGTGGTGACACACCGCAAGGGTACGATGGAGGAGGCTGACGTTCTCTATGGCGTTACGATGGAAGAGGGCGGCGTGTCCAAGCTCGTTTCAGTTAGGTTGGAGGACGAGGAAGCGGAGATCGCATAGATGGTTTAACTAGGTCGTGTCTAAAAAGAGCACTACGAAGTATGGGCAATATTACAGATGGTCTATTATAAATGAAGTATGACTATGCACACGATGGAGGGGCTTTATGAGTTTTTTTAAGAAGCTGAGAGATAGCATTGCTAGCAAAACGGAGTCGGTTACGAAGCAGTTTAAGGAAGGACTCGAAAAGACACGCAAAGAGTTTGTTGAGAAAGTATCTGACCTTATGGTTAGACGCAAAAAAATCGACGAGGAATTCTACGAAGAATTGGAAGAAATTCTAATTGGAGCAGACGTTGGTGTTAACACCGTGATGAATCTCATTGATGAATTACGTGTTGAGGTGAAAAAACGCAAGATTGAGGACGCGGCTGAGCTACAGCCTGTGCTTTCTGAGAAACTAACTGACTTGCTGCGCGGAGAACAAAATAATGAATTAAAGCTAAACCCGAATGGAATTACGGTAATTCTATTTGTTGGCGTTAACGGTGTTGGAAAAACAACGACAATTGGTAAACTTGCACATCGTTACAAACAGCAGGGCAAAAAAGTCATTATGGCAGCAGGGGATACATTCCGTGCAGGTGCAATCGAACAGTTAGAGGTTTGGGGACAACGTGCTGGAGTGGAAGTCATTAAGCAGCAAGCGGGTTCGGATCCGGCGGCAGTGATGTTTGATGCTGTGCAAGCCGCTAAACAGCGTAACGCGGATATTTTGCTCTGCGACACAGCTGGTCGACTGCAAAATAAATCCAACCTGATGGAAGAGCTGAACAAAATTTATCGTGTTATTCAGCGTGAAATTCCGGATGCTCCACATGAGGTGCTGATGGTGCTTGATGCAACGACAGGACAAAACGCCCTGAATCAAGCGAAACTCTTTGGAGAGAAAAGTGGCGTGACAGGACTTGTACTGACGAAGCTTGATGGAACAGCTAAGGGAGGGATCGTGGTTGCGATTCGCCAAGAGTTGGACTTGCCTGTGAAAATGGTAGGTTTGGGTGAGAAAATGGAGGATCTGCAGCCATTCGACTCTGAGCAGTTCGTACACGCACTGTTTGCTGGATTAATTCAGGAGCAGGTAGAAGAGGGGTCTACTGAAGAGTAATTTTACCGTCAACTGATGGTTTACACAGACACAGCATTTTTGGGAACACGAACGTATCGTATACATGACTCTATTGCCGTTGATAAGCGTATGCTCAACATGTTTATCTACGGCAATTGGTGTATAATGGAATAAAATTGAACTTAAAATAGGGTTAGAAAGGACGGTTGATATGGCCAATACCTATACCTATTCCCGCCGTGAAGAAGTCGCCAATGCAGTAACTCATGGGATCGGTGCTGCGCTTAGTGTGGCTGCATTGGTACTATTAATTGTATTCTCCAGTATGAAAGGTACGGCATGGCATGTGGTCAGTTTCACGATCTACGGGATCACGATGCTTATGCTCTATACCAACTCAACGCTAGTACACGCACTTAAAGAGGGGAAAGCCAAAGACTTGTTTGAGTTTTTCGATCATTCCTCTATTTATTTGTTTATAGCAGGAACATATACGCCCTTCTTGTTCATTGCTGTCCGCGGCACACTGGGTTGGACGTTATTTGGAGTCATTTGGGGCATCGCGTTATTCGGCGTGATTTTCAAGGCGTTTTTTACGAAAAAGTTTCTGTTTATGTCCACAATCTTCTATATTGCCATGGGCTGGCTCATCGTCATTGCATGGCAGCCGCTTGTAGCTGCAATTCCTTCAGGAGGAATTGTGTTATTAGTAACGGGGGGGCTGATGTATACGCTCGGAACGCTGTTTTATGTGTGGCGTGGATTCCCGTACCATCATGCTATCTGGCATTTGTTTGTACTGGCGGGCAGTATTCTTCACTTCTTCGCCGTGCTTTTGTACCTTACACCTTTACGATAGTAACAATAAACGAATCATCTCTTTGTGGAGGGGGTTCGTTTTTTATTTAGAGAGCAGTGATGTAAAAGAAGGATATAGGGCGGATTAATATTGATTATTTCACCTTATTTATGAGCGGTTTGTTGCCTTAAATAAAGCAATTATATTGTGACAAGTATTTTTGCTTGACATCCTGATTTGTTTTCGGTATTATTAGGAACGTTGCAAGAGTGTAAAGTGTTTTTCCTTGACGAAGGGAGTCCCCGATATGAGTCAAGAAAATCGGCTTGAGAAGACAAACCGGATTAACTTGCTGTTTGCTTTTTATGAACGTTTACTGACAGAGAAGCAACAGACCTTTTTAAAGTATTACTTTCATGATGATTTCTCGCTCGGTGAAATTGCATCCGAGTTCGAGATCAGCCGCCAGGCGGTATACGAGCATATCAAGCGTGCCGAACAAGTGCTTGAAAATTACGAAAGCAAGCTTGGCTTGTTAGAAAAGCATGAGCGTCGCAATCGTAATCTTGAAGATTTGCAAATTGCATTGGAAGACATCGGTGTCTCCATTGATAACAACAAACCAATAAACGATATTGTTCAGCAGCTTAGAGAATAGAACGATTTTGAACGCTGAGCGAAACGTAACGATCTTACAAACAGTATTACAGCTTAAGGAGGTGGGATCATGGCATTTGAAGGATTAACGACCCGATTGCAGAATGTGTTCAGTAAACTGCGCGGCAAAGGCAAGGTGTCTGATGAAGATGTTGCCGAAGCGATGCGCGAGGTGCGTCTGGCATTGCTTGAAGCGGATGTAAACTTCAAAGTGGTCAAGGAATTCATCGCCAAGGTGAAAGAAAAGGCTGTCGGTAAAGAAGTGATGGATAGCTTCACACCAGGAATGGTGATTATCGACATCGTAAACAAGGAACTCACGGACTTGATGGGTGGAAGTCAGTCAAAGCTGGCTAAAGCGAATAAGCCTCCAACAGTTCTGATGATGGTTGGTTTACAGGGTGCAGGTAAAACGACAACATCCGGTAAACTCGCTAAGATGCTGCAAAAGCAAAATAGCAGACCATTGCTTGTGGCGGGAGATATTTATCGTCCTGCAGCGATTAAGCAGTTGCAAGTGCTTGGTGAACAGATCAAAGCGCCTGTATTCACACTGGGAGATCAGACAAGCCCCGTAGAGATTGCACGTCAGGGATTGCAACATGCAAAGGATAACGGCAATGATTATGTTATCATCGATACCGCAGGTCGTTTGCACGTAGATGAAGAACTGATGGAAGAACTTCGTCAGATCCATAGTGTAGTTAACCCGGATGAGGTTCTGCTTGTTGTAGATAGTATGACAGGACAAGATGCTGTTAATGTGGCAGAACACTTTAACAAGCAGCTTGATCTAACCGGTGTTGTACTGACCAAACTGGACGGAGATACCCGGGGTGGTGCGGCACTTTCTGTCAAAGCCGTTACGGGTTGCCCAATCAAGTTTGCTTCTCTTGGTGAGAAGCTGGACGCACTTGAGCCTTTCCATCCGGAACGGATGGCTTCACGGATTCTCGGTATGGGCGACATGCTCTCTCTAATTGAGAAAGCTCAGTCGAACATTGATACAGAGAAAGCCAAGGAAATGGAACGTAAGATGCGTAATGCTGAATTTACGTTTGAGGATTTCCTTGAGCAGATGGATCAAGTGAAAAAGCTTGGACCAATCGATCAGATCATGGATATGATTCCTGGCATGGGCAAGATGAAACAAGCCAAGGATCTGAAGGTTGATGACAAGCAGATGGGTCGAATCGAGGCGATTGTGTACTCGATGACAACAGAAGAGAAACGTAACCCGGATATGATTAATCATAGTCGCCGGAAACGGATTGCAACGGGGAGCGGAACATCTCTAGCTGAAGTTAACCGATTGATCAAGCAGTTTGATGAAATGCGCCGCATGATGAAACAGTTCTCGGATATGATGGGACCTAAAGGCGGCAAAAATAAAGCAATGAAGCAACTCAAAGGATTAGGAAAAGGAATGAAGTTTCCTTTCCGTTGATGTTACCTGCACTAAAGCAATAATCTGATTTCATTGAAGGAGGTGAATTTTCAAATGGCAGTTCGTATTCGTCTGAAACGTATGGGTGCTCACAAAGCTCCTTTCTACCGCGTAGTGGTATCGGATTCCCGTTCCCCACGTGACGGTCGTTTTATCGAGGAGATCGGTTACTACAACCCGGTTGAACAACCGGCTGTTGTTAAGATCGATGAAGATAAAGCATTGCAATGGCTTCAAAATGGTGCGCAAGCATCTGACACTGTCCGCAACTTGCTTAGCAAAGCGGGCGTGATGAAGAAGTTCCACGAGTCTAAACTATCTAAATAAGGTGCTGATTCGGAGGGTCATCTATGGAAGAATTAGTAAGTGTAATTGCTAAGGCTTTGGTCGATCATCCGGAAGATGTGACGGTTCGGACGGTTGAGAAAGACCGGCTTGTCGTGTATGAGTTAACCGTGCATCCTGACGATGTTGGGAAGGTCATTGGTAAACAGGGACGTATCGCAAAGTCTCTCCGTACAGTCGTCACATCAGCAGCAGTTAAGATGGATAAACGGGTTACCGTAGATATCATATCTTAAAGATATACGAAAGGGGGTTAGGATGCATGTCCTAGCCCCTTTTCGTGCATGCTGAACTTAATGTTTATTGGATATTAAATAAAAATATTTTTTGGTATGAGTGACATCGGGAGCAGTGTAGGAGACGGAATCGATTCTGGAGAAGCGTTAGCGTTCACCTTTATCACCACATTTTCACCTTTTTATAATAGTTCAAAAAATGAGGGGATAACAGTGATCGGAAGAACGAACCGTCGCTGGAACGGCCATTCGAGAGTCGAAGTACCTATTTATTTTGATTGAATTTCGTAGGAGGATTGTATGGCAGAATTTATGAATGTAGGTAAAATCGTGAACACTCATGGCATTCGTGGAGAATTGAGAATTATGCCGTTGACGGATTTCCCGGAAGTACGGTTCGCTAAAAATGCAGAGCTATATTTCTTTACAGCGGATAATCATCCGATCTTGGTGCATGTAGAATCTGCACGTTTGCATAAAAATATGTACATCGTTCGTTTGAAAGAGTATGGAAACATTAACGAAGTGGAAAAGTTCAAAGGCGGGATGGCTAAAGTATCCAAAGAAGATTTGGCTGAACTCGAAGAGAATGAATACTACTTCCATCAGATTGTGGGATGTACTGTTATTACGGAAGAGGATGAGACACTCGGAACGATCTCCGAAATTCTAACGCCTGGTGCCAATGATGTATGGGTGGTCAAAACACCAGCAGGCAAAGAAGTTTTAATTCCGGTAATTGACGATGTCGTGCTTCATGTTGATGTGAAGGAGAAGCTGGTTAAGATTCACCTTATGGAAGGGCTGCTGTAGCATGAAAGTAGATGTATTAACTTTGTTCCCGGAAATGTTCGATGGTGTATTCGGGACAAGTATTCTTGGTAAAGCTCAGACCAAAGGACTTGTATCTCTCAATGCAGTTAATTTCCGTAATTATGCGACCAATAAGCATAACACAGTAGATGATACGCCATATGGGGGCGGAGGCGGTATGGTGTTAAAACCGGATCCGATCTTTGCGGCTGTGGAGGATATCCTTGATCAACGTGAAGAGGCTGCTGTACCTACGATGAAGGCGCCACGTATTATTCTAATGTGTCCACAAGGAGAGACGTTCACACAGCAGAAGGCGGAAGAGCTTGTGCAAGAGGAGCATCTTATTTTTATATGTGGACATTATGAAGGTTATGATGAGCGTATTCGTGAATTTCTCGTTACAGACGAATTGTCCATTGGCGATTATGTGTTAACGGGTGGAGAGTTACCGGCTATGGTTGCTATTGATAGTGTGGTGCGTTTGATTCCAGGTGTACTCGGCAATGAAACGAGCGCAGTGACCGACTCGTTCAGTACAGGCCTACTGGAGTATCCGCATTATACACGTCCACCAGAGTTTCGAGATATGAAGGTACCAGACGTGCTGTTATCAGGTCATCATCTGAATATCGATGCATGGCGCCGGGAGCAGTCTCTGCTACGTACATTAGAGCGCAGACCTGATATGCTGGAAAGTGCGGAGTTGACGGATAAAGAACGGATCTGGTTAGAAGAGCTTCGTTTGAAAAAAGAGAAATCAGAGTAGAAAAAGAGCCTTCATACTGACTTTAGATATATTAAAGTACAGATGTAGTGATCGTATAAGCTGTTATAGGTAACATAAGCGTATACTGATTAATGAATAGGGCTTAACTTTGTATATTAACGGATAAAGACGTAAGGCCTAGCTACAGCCCTGTTTGGGCGGTATAGCTAGGCTTTTTTGTGTGTAAAGACATGCGCCGAATGGATGAGCTTAGTTTGTCTCGTTTGTCTCAGTGACCGATCCAGATCCAGCATCTCGACTTGAACTCGATTGCAGCAATGTGGAGAGATCCGTACCAGTAGTCACGGTAAGACGTGGAAGCCTCATTAAGTCGGCACCGGGCTTCACCATCCCCTGAACAACGGTAAAGGCCATGCGGTAGCCATTTTGCTGCAAGTAGTAGATCATCTGTGTGCTTGTATATCCAAAAGGATAAGCAATATAAGGTGTGTCAATGCCTGTCTGCTTCATCTGCTGAATATCATCATTGAGGAGGCTAGTATCCAGACCAGCGGGAACGAGCTGACCACATCGTATGAAACCTTTATGATGAAGGTTGTAGGTGTGACTGTTATACTCAAATACATCTGAACCCGCTTCTATCTCTGGTTTAGATAAAAACGTATCTTTGCTTGAGTCAAATACAGAAGGCTGATCCTGAATTTTACTGCCGATCACAAAAATGGAAGCGTGGAAATCATACTTCTTGAGAACAGGATAGGCAAGTGTGTAGTTGTTCTGGTAACCATCATCAAAGGTGATTACGATCGATTTGGAAGGTAATGAAATTCGTCCATTAACGTAGTCCTCCAACTCTTCAAGTGTGATCGTATGGTAACCTTCGTCATGCAAATATTTCATGTTTTTTTCAAAATCTTGCAGACTAATCATAGATTTGTTTTGTTTCTTCTGAGCGTCCATATGAGGTTCTATGTAATGATACATCAATACAGGGACTTCCGACGCAGTACCTGGCTCCACCTGAAATGTAGTGGTATCAAGAGCAGGTATGCTGTTATATTCGGAGTGAGATAATGAGAACGCTTCACGTTTCACCATATCCCATGATGTGCAGGCTTTGTGCGCTAAGGCATTGGAAGGATGATTAACGGCATAGACATACACTGTAGTCAGACAGGTCAGTACAGCTAGAGTAACGAGCAAACATTTTTTCCATTTCATACGAACGTGGTTCTCCTTGTAAAAATATCGTTATTATTTATGGGCATAAGTAACCTTATATATCATAGACGAACATGGCTCCGCGGAAGTTACAGTATCTTAGCCGGTTGAAGGTTGACTTTGTTCCGCGAATCTGATTGCTAAGCAATCTAATCATGAGACTATGTCTAATTGTAGAGCTGTAATAAGGGAGATCATGAGAATCATGAAAAGTCGCCAAAAAGTTATGATTACGGTTCTATGCGTACTATTATTCGTTGTCATTCAGAAATAGTTAGGATATAAGGATGAGACGTTTATTACGAGGGTCATTTTTCTATAGGATGATCAAATTAAAGCGATTGATGGGATACCTGATTATACACTTGGGAATAGTTTATCCATTCATCTTCAGAACACAAATAACTTGTTACAATTATCTTGTGTTTTGACATGCTACATGATACAATAAGTCTGTTGTGTGGAATACGGCGGTCCTCTATGGATAATGAAGGAGACAAGGTGATCTCTGGAAGAAGTATGAACGCCTGTACGGAAGGAGGGAGTCATAGATGAATATCGTTCAAGCGATTACACAAGAACAACTTCGCAAAGATATTCCGAGTTTTCGTCCTGGTGACACTTTGAAAGTGCACGTTAAGGTAATCGAGGGAACTCGTGAGCGTATCCAATTGTTCGAAGGTGTTGTGATTAAACGCCGTGGTGGTGGAATCAGTGAGACTTTTACAGTTCGTAAAATTTCTTACGGTGTAGGTGTGGAAAGAGCTTTCCCGCTTCATTCCCCTAAAATCGATAGAATCGAAGTGGCTCGCCGTGGTAAAGTGCGTCGTGCGAAGCTTTATTATCTTCGTGAACTACGCGGTAAAGCAGCGAGAATTAAAGAAATTCGTTAATATAACGGATACCGGGGAGGGCTTGGAGACAAGCCCTTTTCGTTTTTGTCTGGGAAAAGTTGAACCGGAGGTACACTTCCGAGTAAAATGGTATGGCGGCACACGTAAGAGTTAGTCCGGGAGGTTAGGATTAATCAGTTATTGATGTCATTTAATTGTGGTTTGAATGTGCGGAGTTCTTGTGTGAGCATTTTGCATAAATCCAATGTACGACTTATAATTACCAAAGATTACATTTTTAGTGAGTTATAAAAATGATTCGTTTGTCTTTACATTGGTTTACACAGGTGTATCTGCCTGTCTGATTACCGTTTCCCCAAGTAAATGGAATCGAATTATGCAAAATGCTGGCGTATAGATTACATAACTGATGAGATTATTTTGTATCTGTTTCGAGCTAGATGCAAAATCTGGATTTGCAAGCTGCTATAAACATGTACCGTGAAGAGAGGAAGATCAGTGATGGAACATGAAGTTCAACCAAACCAAGGCAATGCTGTCGATGAAAAAGACAGTCGATCCAAAAAAGCTAAAAATGAAATTCTCGAGTGGCTTAAAGCCATTGTTATCGCATTAGTGCTCGTTATTTTGATTCGGTGGTTGTTGTTCAAACCATTTGTCGTAGACGGACCGTCGATGCAACCGAATTTTGAGACGGGTGAACGAGTGATTGTTAATGAAATATTATACGACATTCGAGAGCCGAAGCGTGGTGAGGTTATTGTCTTCCACGTACCTTCCGAAGGTCGCGATTTCATTAAACGTGTTATTGCAGTTGAAGGTGACACGGTTGAGGTAAATGATGATACGGTAACGGTCAATGGTCAAAAAGTCAATGAGACTTATATTCAAGGTGCGATTGATGCCGCGGAAGCAAATGGCGGGACGTATAACGTGAAGGATTTCCCGAATGATCAATTCCCGGATGGTAAAGTGCCACCAGGACATGTGTTTGTAATGGGAGATAATCGTCCTAACAGTACAGATAGCCGTATGATTGGATATGTATCTCTAGAGGATATCATCGGTCGTGCCGATGTAATATTCTGGCCGGTCGGTAAGATAAAATGGATTAACCATTAATAGTGATGCAGGCCTTATGAGCAGACTATGTAATAGGATTGATAATGAACAAGAAGGCATTGCCTATAGGAGACAAGTAAGCTGCCTTAGATTAGAACGATAATGAGGTGAGGACAAGGTGACGATACAATGGTTTCCAGGTCATATGACCCGAGCCAGACGCCAGATTCAGGATAAGTTGAAGCTCATTGACGTGGTCATCGAACTGTTGGATGCCCGTCTGCCTGTCTCCAGCCGTAATCCGATGATTGACGAGATATTGCAGGGGAAACCCCGTATGATTCTGTTGAATAAGTCTGATTTGGCAGATGCTAAAGTGACGCAAGAATGGATTGACTATTTCAAAAAAGAGGGCATTACCGCTTTTCCTGTAGATGCTTCAACAGGCACGAATGTAAAAGACATTCCTGCACAGGCGAAGCTTCTTCTAAAAGAAAAAATTGATCGCCAGCTAGCTAAAGGGGTTAACCCTCGTGCGGTTCGTGGATTGATTGTAGGTATTCCAAACGTGGGTAAATCAACGCTGATTAATCGACTGGCAGGACGAAGCATTGCACTGACAGGGGATCGCCCGGGTGTGACGAAGGGACAACAGTGGATTAAGGTAGGCAAAGAGATGGAACTGCTGGATACCCCTGGTATTCTATGGCCGAAGTTCGAAGATCAGAATGTAGGTTATCGCCTTGCGGTAACGGGTGCCATCAAAGAAGAAATTCTGAATGCCGAGGATATTGCCTTTTTTGCGATTAGTTACTTAATGCGTTATTACTGGGATGCTCTTGAGGAGCGTTACGGACTTGAGGATTTTTCCAAGGATGCAGATGATTCGGACAGTGTCATTGCGATTATGGAAAAGGTTGGACGCATTCGTGGTTGTATTGTAAGCGGAGGGCGTGTTGACCTCGAAAAGGCATCCAGAGCCTTTTTGCGTGAACTGCGTGCTGGCAAAATGGGACGCTTCTCAATGGAAGCTCCATATTAAATCAATATATTATAGGAAGATGAATTGTATACTCCGTCTTCTTATATGGAACAAGAGCCGAAAGAAGCGGCCGTTACCGGATTACCGGGAGCGGCTGCTTTTTTGTATATAAGGCAAGATATCTAATGAACTAAGCCTGTTGCATTAGATAGGGGGAGCCAAAATGATAGTTAGCGGAGGTATGAGCTAAATTAAAAAAAGCGAGATTTACGGGATGATTTTGCCTACAGGTTTTTACAAAGGACATGATTTGGAAGATTTTGAGTGAGAACTTGCATTGCTCAGATTGCGTCATATATATATGAGGACAAAACGAATCATGGTATGATGAATGGTGAAGTAAATGGACAAGGACGGATGCAAAATATCTTCAATTTAAATAAACAAATGCCGATAAAAATAATAAATCTATTTCTTTTTCTATAGTAATTAATATGTAACAAGTTTTCTATTAATAAAATGTTGTTGGTGAACATGTATGGTTCATTAACCCTAATATTTCAATTGAAATGCCAATTTATATATATGTAATCAATCTGAAGAAAATGTTATTGCAAGCATGGGCAGAGGAGATGAAGGCAAGATGACTCATAACGATAAAGAATACGAAATTATTCAGCTAGAAGCCCTGGATAAACCGAAGAAGAGAAAAGAAAAAGTGGTTACTGAACCACAAGATCTGCTGAGATATGAACGAGAGTATTGGGAGAGTGGATTCGAACATATTGCTGGCATTGATGAAGTCGGTCGGGGATGTTTGTTTGGAGATGTGGTCGCGGCAGCGGTAATCTTGCCTCGGGATATGATTCTGGAAGGTGTGAATGATTCGAAAAAGCTATCGGAGAAAAAACGCGATATGTTGTTTGAACTCATCATGGAGAAGGCGATATCCGTCGGTATTGGTTTTGCCGACTCAAAAGAGATTGACCATCTTAATATTAAACAAGCGACTCGTCTGGCGATGAAGCGGGCAGTGGAAGGGCTTGGGGTTCGACCTGACTATCTCTTCGTAGACGCGGAAAAGGTCGATGTGACTATACCGCAGATGTCGATCATTAAAGGAGATGCGAATAGTCAGTCCATTGCTGCAGCATCCATTATTGCGAAGGTAACCCGAGATCGACTGTGTAAGGAAGAGTGGGAGACGTTATATCCGGATTACGGTCTGTCGATACATAAAGGCTACGCCACCAAATTTCATCGGGAACAGATCATGGCTTTGGGAGCTTCACCTATGCATCGCCGTAGTTTCCTAGGAAATCTGTTAGGGGAGCAACAAACGTTATTTTAATTTATATAGATTAGACGAGAGGAGGGAAAGTCGTGAATATCAGCTCAATGATTCGAGGGCTACTCGGGGACAACAAACCAGGTGAAGCCAAACCTCTTGAATTAAAAGAAGGTCAGGTGGTACGTGGATCTGTTCTTAGTGTGTCAGATGATGGCGGAGAGGCCGTTCTGCAAATACAGGGAGTACAGGTGAGAGCCAAGCTTGAAACGCCTCTGCGGCCTGGGGAAACTACCTTGCTTCAAGTCCAGCCTCAGGGAGAGAATGGCATCACTGTGATGAAACCAATGGCTAATGCGCTATCAGAACTGCCTCAAGCTTCGTTGAACAACCTGCTTCAGGAAGTGGGTTTGTCAGATACAAAAGGTAATCGTGAATTGTTACTGGCGATGCAACGCAGTGGGTTACCTCTGACCAAGGACAATGTCGCTATGATTCAAAATATGATGACAGCTAAGCCAGCACAGGTTCCGGTGGAGGAATGGGTGCAATCGACGGGAATTGCTTTCCAGCGGGGGCTTCCCATTACAGCCGAGACTGTTAAAGGGTTGCATCAGGCAGTGTTTGGTCCACCCTTGCATCAATTGTTGAATGGACTTGCAGATCAGCTGGAATCCTTTCTCACGCAACAGGCAGGCAAGTCGGCCGCAACCATAGGAGAACAAGCTGGTGCGGCGAAGACAGGGATCAACCAAGCGGTAGCAATGCCCGTGACGGGAAGTCTGCAAGCAGACGATGCTGCATTGCCTGCTAGTGCAGGGCGTCCTTTGGCAGCAACGAATGGAGCAGGACAGGCAACCGTAGCAGTTGGGGGGACCCCTGTTATGACTGATGGTGCAGCAGAAGAAGCGGGAGCTCCATCAAAGGCGACTGGGCAACCGCCAGCAGCAGGCACCGGTAACGCTACGGAGGCTGCTGGCGCGAAGGCGGGGGCCAGCCAAGTGGAGACGGCTGGCAAGCAAGGAACAGGTATTCCGGCGGGAACCGGAATACCTGGAGAGAGCCCGCGCGGTGCAGAAGCGGGCTCTGTGGGTCAGAGCCGCCCGGGTACACCAGGGGCGGCAGATCTTCAGGCTGGCCGCGCAATCGCGGGACAGCCTGAAGCAGGCGCTGCCGGGCGAACTGCCGGCAGCGCTGAGGCTACGCCTGCGGCTGCGAGTGCAACGCCCGCAGCCGCGCAGGCGGCGCCAGCAGCAGCAAGCGCAGCGGAGCTTGCGCCTAAGCTGCTGGCGCTGCTGGATGCGCTGCGCAGCGCATCCACTGCCGCACCGGCACAGCCGGGTGCGGCAGCCCAGGCCGCCCCTGCATCGCAGGGCGGCCAAGCCGCTGCGGCTGCCGGAGGCGCGGCGCAGCAGGTTCCAGCCGGCGCTGATGCGCCGCCGGCTGGTGGAACTGCCGCAGCTCCTGCAGGTGCTGCGGCAGCGCCCGTCACCCACGGGGGAGACCCGTGGGTGGGGCGTGTGTTGAAGCTGCTCGGTGCGGAGCACGAGCAGCAGGCAGTGCACGGCGCAGCTGCGCAAGCGCGCGTGGGCGACGTGGCGAGTCCGGGAACCACGGACACGCTGAAGGGCTTGCTGCTGCAGTTAGCCAGCAGCGACAATGCCCCGGCGGCACTCAAAGATGCCGCCGGGCAGGCTGTGCAATATTTAACGGGGCAGCAGTTATTGCTGACAACCGATCGAAGCTCTACCTTTGCCCAGATGCATTGGTTTATTCCAATTACGGGTCCTGATGGAGAAGAGACCGCTTCAGTCCAGATTCAATCTCGCAGAGGCCAGCGCGGCGAACTGGATGCATCCAACTGCCGGTTGTGGTTTGACTTGGACATGAAGAGTCTGGGACCAACGTTGGTGGATGTGCATGTCGTCAATAATATTGTCAGTCTGCGTGTGCTTAATGATCGGGAAGGCATGGGGCCGCTACTCGAAAGTGGGCGTGAAGTCATTCATACGGCTCTCGACAAGCTAGGCTACCAACTGCTTACCTTTAAGACAGAACCTTGGCCGGTAGGCCAGGAACCTGGTGCAGAACGTAAAATCAATGCGTCGGATTATAGCCCTGAACGGTACAAAGGGGTGGACTTTAAAATATGAAAGATGAGCCGCAGCCGGATCTGCTTTCCAAAAAGGCTGTTGCCTTAAAATATGTACCAGGGGAAACGGAAGCACCTGTTGTCGTGGCCAAAGGTCGTGGCAAAGTGGCAGAAGCCATTCTGGACAAAGCCAAGGAAAATGGTGTGCCTGTTCAAGAAGATGCGGCTCTGGTAGAGGTGCTCTCCAAGCTGGATCTAGATGAACAGATACCGGCGGAGTTATATCAGTTAGTAGCAGAGGTATTAACCTACATTTATCGAGCTGATCGGTTGGCTTCTGGACGGGAGGAGTAAAACGATTGGTAGATCATAAACCAGAACATAAGTCCTCCCCTAAGCTTACACGTCAGCAAAAAGGAAAATTAGGGGAGCAAGCGGCTTGTCGGTGGCTACAAGAGCATGATTACGAGATTGTAGCTCAAAACTGGCGTTGCCGTAGTGGGGAGATCGATATTGTTGCCACGTTTGAAGGACTCGTCATTTTTGTTGAAGTCCGAAGCAGGAGCGGGGCAGGGCGATATGGTACACCACAGGAATCGGTTGATTTCCGTAAGGTGCAGCAGGTTCGTTCAACGGCGGCGGTGTATATGCAAAGGTCTGGAGAGCTTAATCGGCAAATCCGCTTTGATGTTATTGCAGTGATGCAGGATGAGACAGGCGAGATGGTTTCTATAGAACATATCGTAAATGCGTTCTAGGGCGCTAATAAATCTCACTTAAAGGCATCATTCACCGGCTTCTCACGCCTGCAGTGTTATGTTCTCTTGAAACACCTCAGTAATATGCGTGCGAAAAACTTCTGACCGGATGCTTAAATATTCGGCAAAATTTACTTCTCTCGGATTTTTTTAATACACTCAAATAAATTAGGTTGAAAACGGACTTTATTACCACGAACACAGTCGTGGTAGTGAAGTTTTTTTTGGTTGATAGGCAATTTTTGATCTTCTATGATTTTTCTATTGCTTCAAAATCTATCGGATCCAATCAATAGGGTTGAAACTTAGTTCCATAATGCTCCAAATTTGTCTTGATCCACTTACAACATCTAGCATGATTGAGTTATACGTTAGGCTTTAGTTGTGTGCAGTAAATTCCATATTGTTTTTGAATGATACAAATTGTATCATATACCGTGGGAAATAACAGAATAGAACAACTAAAGGTAGGAGGAGAGGAAGATGGAAAAAGAAACAACTGGAACTAACACCCAAGTTAAGCGTTGTTGGCAAACACCCAAAGTGGATGTGTTGGAGGTACAGCATACTCTGAGTGGTGGTGGGGGAATCTGGCATTATGTATGGGATGGAGAGTTTTGGAAACTTGAATTACTCACAAGCTGATACCGACTTGCTGACAAGAACCATAAATAGACTAATGAGGTGAAAACAATGTTCATGAGTAGGCACTCTAAATGGATCTCTCGATCGTTCATGCTGTGCTTCTTTTCGATCTTACTTAGTATTGTATACGCTGGAACCTCCTACGCATTGGAGCAGGAAGGGGCACTCTCCGCCGCACAAGAAAATAATGCCCAACCACCAGCCATTATTTATGGGAAAATAACGGATCGAGAAGGCTACAGTGTCCCTCATGCCAAAGTGGATTATGAGCTTTATTATCGGGGGGATACGACCAAACACAGTCTGGTCGCTGATGAAAACGGAAACTATCGCTTTGAAGCAGTCGTTGAAGATTATACAGACCTAACATTGTACGTTGAAGCAGAAGGCTTCATTACCTATGCGTCCTATAGGCAATATCAAAATTATACGTTAAGTCCTGGGGATGAAGTGAACATCAATGTAAGCCTATATGAGCCCTCTACCATTGTGGGCACGGTAACAGATCCAGCGGGTCAACCGATTCCTGGTGCCGCAATTAAAGTGACAAGTATAACAGATCGTGTAATACAGACGGATGCAAACGGAAGGTATACAGTTACGGGTATCGATTACGATTATAACCCCAACATTGCCATCTGGATCGATAGTCAGGATCATCTCCCTTATCTACAAGACCGTCTAGGCATTGATGCAGGTCAAACGTTACGTATTGATGTTGTACTGGAGAATGCTGCTCATGTCAGAGGACAGATTGTTGATGCTAGTGGGAATCCGGTAGCAGGAGTCAAAGTTAGTGGGTACACGGAACGAGCTACAACCGATGTTCAAGGCTATTATTTACTTAAACGGATTCCAACAGGTTCAATTACAATCGTTGCGGAAGCAGCTGGTTACCCCAAACATAGCAAATTAGCAAATTTAACTCCGGGAGATCATAATACCGTCGATTTTGTATTACGCGTCAACCAAGATATTCAGCCTCCAGTAACCAAGTATCGACTGGTGCCATTAACGGAAACGATTAATGGAAAGCTTTATATTGTTGGGTTTACGTTTAGACTGCAAGCCACGGATGAAGCTAACGGATCAGGCGTAAAAATAACACAATATCGTTACAATGGCGCAGAATGGATGACCTATAATGGTCCTGTTAAATTTTATGCAAATGACGTGAAGTTGGTGGAATACTACAGCACGGATGTGGCAGGGAATGCGGAGAAAATGAATAAAATGGACTTTGTAAATGGTATCTTTGAAGGAGCTGGCTCGTACTAAGTGTCTCTTACTAGAAACCGTAGGAACGTTGCCAGTTAAATAGGTGTGAGTAGATCGATGCTTTTAATCTCTGTATTCCTTTCGAGGGGGCAGGATTGAGAGCATCTTTTTTTATGATAATAGGAGATAGAAGATGAGGAGATCCATAGCGGTCAGCTTTTTTGAATCTGGCGAACAGAACGATGTATAATAAAGAAGCAACTTCATATGTTGGCAGTTTTATATCAAATCATATGCTTGGCTTACAAGCTGTTACACCATAATTTAAACAAGAAAGCCTAGGAGGTTATGTTATGAGCAAATCAATTCAGACAGGAAACGCGGTCATTGAAGCAATTCAAAATCGTCGGACGGTCAAAAAGTTCAAAAAAGACGCGGTTCCTGCAGACAAAATTATTGAATTATTAGATGCAGCTGTATGGGCTCCTAATCACAAACTGCGCGAACCTTGGCGGTTCCTTCTGTTCACTGGGGATGGCCGCAAAAAGCTAGCTCAAGCTATTGATGCTGAGATGGGAGAGGATAATAAATTCTCAGCGAATATTAAGCAGGTGCCTGCGATTATGCTGGTTGTACTGGAAGAGGATCCACGCCAAAACATTTGGGATGAGGATTTTGCTGCGGTTAGCGCACTCGTGCAGAACTTTTTGCTTGCAGCCTGGAGTGAAGAGATTGGGACATTCTGGGTAACGAAGCCATTTCTATATGCCCCCAAATTCCGTAAACCGCTCGGCATCGAAGCGGGCGAAAAGATTATTGGCATGATCTATATGGGATATCCGGATGTTATTCCTTCAGCTAAAGAGCGTACAGCAGCCAAAGACAAGCTGACTCTGTTTGAATAATCTATTTTCATAACGTAGGTTATGTAAAGTTGTAACTATTTTGTCGACGTTTGGTGAAGGGTGAAACGACACAAATCGCCCCAATTTACGCTAAACTCCCTTATGCATGAGGGATGCTATATAGGTTGAATTTATCCGTTTATGGCCGAAACGATGACCCTAAGGACGGTTTGTTATCTTGGGTTTTGGTCATAACGTATGTAATTCAATCGATTAGCAAGCGTAAGTGGGGGCTATTTGTTATGCTTAAGTTGAAGGCTCCTATAACAATGCAGGTTACGGCTTTTCTTTTAAAAGATTTTAAGATCCAATTGACGATATTGAATGGCTTCAGCCACATGGGCAGTAACCACTTTACCTTCATTTTCAAGGTCAGCTATCGTCTGTGCCATCTTCATGATTCGATCATGTGCTCGCATGCTTAGGTTCATGGCCTGTAGTGTATTTTGCAGCAATTGCTCTGCCTCTTGAGGTAGAACGATCATGCGGCGTAGCAATGCTCCAGAGAGCTGGCTATTCCAATGCACACGAGTATTTGTGTAACGTTTGGCTTGAAGCTGATGGGCATGCATGACCTTGGCTTGCATCTCATTGGAGCTAAGCGAAGGCGCAGCCTTACGCCATTCCCCCGGAGGTGGAACTTCGACTTGAAGATCGATTCGATCAAGCAAGGGACCTGATATTTTGGCACGATATGCTGCAACGCGGGAAGGACTGCAGATACAACTCAGGTCATCTGTT
Source organism: Paenibacillus sp. MER 99-2 (assembly GCF_023714095.1). NCBI lineage: Bacteria > Bacillati > Bacillota > Bacilli > Caryophanales > Paenibacillaceae > Paenibacillus > Paenibacillus sp. MER 99-2. Next base: position 34,077 of record NZ_JAMAUZ010000008.1, read on the forward strand.
TGTGCTGACAAGTATCCACAAGGACACGGGTTCATCGAACAGGCGAGCATAAACTGTGCGGGGAACGTGAATACAGCTCTAGCGCGGCTGATCGTCACCGTCTGATCCTCCAAAGGCTGACGCAATACCTCGAGCACTTGACGTTGGAATTCGGGCAGCTCATCCAAAAACAAAATGCCGCGATGTGCCAGACTTACTTCACCAGGTTTTGGAATACTGCCGCCTCCGATCAATCCTGAAGTTGAGATAGTATGATGTGGAGAGCGGAAAGGCCTTTGGCTAACGAGCCCTTGCGAGATTTCCTTTAATTTACCTGCCGCGCTTAAAATTTTGGTTACCTCAAGAGCTTCCTCTTCGGAAAGAGGAGGGAGGATGGTGGGTAGCCTTTTAATTAACATGGTTTTGCCTGTTCCTGGTGGCCCAACAAGCATTATATTATGCATGCCCGCTGCAGCGATCATCAGTGCCCGTTTCACATGATGCTGTCCTAATACATCGTTATAGTCCTCTGCAGAAGAGTCTTCCTGTTGTCCTCCTTTATCCGAACCGATCACTTCTATTGCATCCTTCGATGTTAACAAATGGTTGTAATTTTTCAAAATGAGTGGCTGATTATTTGCTTTTGTTTCTACAGCGTTACCTACACCAGATTCGCTTTGCGGTATAACATCTTGCAAATGACGAATGCCATATACGTGAATGCCTCGAATTAAAGCAGCTTCAGCCAAATTGTCCTGTGGTAGCAAGACAGAAGTGAAGCCTCCTCTTTTAGCGAGATCAACCATAGCGAGGATACCTGGTACCGAACGCACCGTGCCATCCAGAGCAAGCTCTCCAAGGATAAGCGTGCGTTCTTGTGGAGGAAGCATGAGTTGCCCACTGGTAACAAGCAAACCCACGGCAATAGCCAGATCAAAGGAAGAACCTTCTTTTCGTAAATCAGCAGGAGCTAGATTAATCGTAATTCGCTGTAGCGGGTACTGGAATCCGCAGTTTTTAATCGCTGCCCGTACACGCTCCACAGCCTCACGAATGGCCGAATCTGGCAGTCCAATGATGGCTGTCTGAGGCAAGCCATTCGATAAATCGGTTTCGACTTCAATCAAAACCCCATCGATTCCGTACAAACAAGCACTATGTATTTTGCCGTACATAATAAAAGAAACACCTCACTTCGTTCTTGACTCTGCAGAGTGCAGGCCAGTCTTCGAATTAAGGTGCTTCCTCATCTTCTATTATGCATTTTATATAAAAGAAATCAGGGAGTCAACTCAGGTGTTAATCATGATGCCTCGCTCGAGATTCCTGATTCCTGAATTGTTATGTGAACAACAAGAAATTCCTCAGAGAATTACGAATGGAACCAGATGTCCTTATATATGGCATGTAAATGAGAAGTAAATTGTTTAGAGTACTTTCAGTTCAACGACAATATTTCCACGTGTTGCACGAGAATAAGGGCATGCTTGGTGAGCAGCTTCGACTAATTTTGCAGCAGTTTCTTGATCTACACCTTTGGCGAGTACGTCGAGTGTAGCCGCGTCATCTTTTGTTGAATAGTCATCATATATCATAACTCCTGAGTAAACAATTATATTTTATACAACCTAATTTAACACGATTAAATATAAAAGTAAAATACTTTGTGCTCAATTATTCTGTTTTTTTTCTAATTTGTGATAAGATAGATCTAGAGTTTCTAATCATTCGCAAAATTTAAGTGGCTAGCATAGCTATGATAATGCGGATTAAGTTAGGAATTGAATGCACAATTAGGCAGGTGAGAACAAGATATGCAGAATGATTCATTGAAGTTGGATAACCAATTATGCTTTGCCATATATGCTTGTTCACGGGAAATTACGAAGTTGTACCAGCCTTATCTCGAAGTGCTGGGCGTAACTTACTCGCAGTATTTAGTACTGATGGTGCTGTGGGAGCGTGAAGAATGTACGGTGAAAGAAATCGGAGAGGCGCTTTATCTTGATTCGGGAACACTGACTCCTCTGCTGAAACGCCTGCAATCAGCGGGTCACATCCATCGTGAACGCTCGGCGCAGGATGAACGTAAGGTGCTTATTACGTTAACTGATTCGGGTAGAGAATTACGGAACAAAGCTTTGGCTATACCGTCCTCCATCCAAGGAGACGCTTGCTTAAATAGTACTGAGTTTGAGGCCTTGCTCGGACAGTTTAAAGGGCTTTTGCATAAGGTGCATGAGACCAATATGAAAGAGTCCAGGAAGTAACGAATAACCGCCAAATGATGATGAACCTTCGACATATTCGTCGAAGGTTTTTCCATTTATATCCAAGCATTCACAAAATGGGATGATATCCATATCAAAATGCTGTCTATTAACCATTAATTTTTTAAGGAAAGCGTTTTAAAAACGTGTTACAATGAACTGGGTTTAAGTAAAAATAGTCAACATTTGTCTTTTGTTAGTCAACCAACCCGCCTTGTTGCAGTCATGTTGATAGGAGGATTCGAGAATGAATATCCATGAATATCAAGGAAAAGAAGTACTGAAACAGTATGGAGTTGCCGTTCCTAATGGAAAGGTTGCTTATACAGTCGATGAAGCGGTCGCGGCCGCAGAGGCACTGGGCAGTCCGGTGACTGTAGTAAAAGCGCAAATTCACGCAGGTGGCCGGGGGAAAGCCGGCGGTGTGAAAGTGGCGAAGAGCACGGATGAGGTTCGTGCGTATGCATCCGAAATTCTGGGTAAAGTGTTGGTTACACACCAAACCGGACCTGAAGGTAAAGAAGTGAAGCGTCTTCTGATCGAAGAAGGATGCGATATCCGCAAAGAATACTATGTGGGTGTTGTTGTTGACCGCGCTACGGGACGTGTCGTGATGATGGCTTCCGAAGAGGGCGGTACGGAGATCGAAGAAGTAGCTGAAGCTACGCCTGAGAAAATTTTCAAAGAAATCGTTGATCCTGCAATCGGATTGCAAGTGTTCCAAGCGCGTAAACTGGCTTACAGCATTAATATTCCAAATGAATTGGTTAACAAAGCTGTGAAGTTCATGCTCGCGTTGTACAAAGCATTTGTCGAAAAAGATTGCTCCATCGCTGAGATCAACCCACTCGTTGTTACAGGAGATGGAAACGTTATCGCACTGGATGCGAAACTAAACTTTGACTCCAATGCGCTGTTCCGTCACAAGGACATTTTGGAACTGCGTGATCTGGACGAAGAAGACGAAAAAGAAATCGAAGCTTCGAAATACGACCTCAGCTACATAGCACTTGATGGAAACATCGGCTGTATGGTTAATGGTGCGGGACTTGCGATGGCAACGATGGACATTATCAAATATTATGGAGGCGACCCAGCCAACTTCCTTGACGTTGGGGGCGGTGCCACAACGGAGAAAGTAACAGAAGCGTTTAAAATTATTCTGTCTGACGCTAAAGTTGCGGGCATCTTCGTTAATATTTTCGGCGGTATCATGCGCTGTGATGTCATTGCCAATGGTGTCGTTGAAGCTGCGAAGCAGCTTGGACTTACGAAACCACTGGTAGTCCGTCTTGAAGGAACAAACGTGGAGCTTGGTAAGCGTATTTTGGGTGAATCCGGCCTAAATATCGTACCTGCTGACTCCATGGCCGATGGTGCACAGAAAATTGTTGCCCTCGTGAAGTAAGCTCATTCCTGGGAAGGTTGCACCCGAGTAGTGCAACAAGCTTCCTTAGTACCGGAGCTGTCCGGCACTTGAAAAATAACCGTAAGGATGTGAAGCAACGTGAGTATTTTGATTGATAAAAATACAAAAGTCATTACGCAAGGCATTACGGGTTCAACGGGAATGTTCCACACGAAGGGCGCATTGGACTACGGAACCCAGATGGTAGGCGGTGTTACTCCGGGTAAAGGCGGAACCAATGTTGACATCACGCTGGAAGACGGTTCAGTAGTCAGCCTTCCGGTATTCAACACGGTGCAGGAAGCGAAGGAAGCAACTGGCGCAACAGCGAGCGTCATTTATGTTCCCCCAGCATTCGCAGCAGATTCCATCATGGAGGCTGTTGACGCAGAGTTGGATCTCGTTATCTGTATCACAGAAGGTATTCCTGTGTTAGATATGGTTAAGGTAGATCGTTTTATGGAGGGGAAAGATACCGTCCTGATCGGCCCTAACTGTCCAGGTGTCATTACGCCAGGCGAATGTAAAATCGGAATTATGCCAGGGTACATCCATATGCCAGGACATGTTGGTGTCGTTTCCCGTAGTGGAACATTGACGTATGAAGCTGTACATCAATTGACTACTCGTGGTATCGGACAATCCTCTGCTGTCGGAATCGGTGGAGACCCTGTTAAGGGCTCTGAGTTCATTGATATTCTCAAGCGGTTCAATGAAGATCCGCAGACACACGCTGTAATCATGATTGGTGAAATCGGTGGTACAGCGGAAGAGGATGCGGCAGAATGGGTGGCGGCTAACATGACCAAACCTGTTGTAGGGTTCATTGGTGGTGTTACAGCTCCTCCAGGCAAACGTATGGGTCACGCTGGCGCAATCATTTCCGGTGGTAAAGGTACGGCTAAGGAAAAAATTGCGAAGCTTGAATCTTGCGGTATCAAGGTTGCGCCTACGCCAGCCGAGATGGGATCTACGCTTGTCAGTGTGCTTGAAGAACGCGGTATTCTGAATTTGTGCACGACACATTAATTCTTTTCCGTTATAATAGAAGAAACGGTGCAGGAAACTCGTTTTCCAGGTAACCGACTTTGTGGATACGGAAAAGGTAAGCAACCTTTTGTCCTAATTTAGGGCGAAGGGTTGCTTTTTTGCGTTTTTTTACTCGGTTTCTCGTGAGCATGGAGTGATTCTTTTTAGAGTAAACGCTTGCAATCCGTTGTCACAGCCTACACAATATGAGGGAAGAACTTCTTCCCGGATCGGGAGGTTTTTTGTTTATGGAGGAGAGATGGATTTTATTTGGTTTGCATGAAATGGACGGGGTCGGTAAGAAAACAATTGCGAAGTTATTATCTGGACAGCATAGGCTCCAAGACCTGCTAGAGTATACAGAAGCCGATTGGCTAGAGGCGGGTTTGAGGAAGGATCAGGCGCATCGCCTTGCGGTGCATTTTGACCTTGACTGGATTGCTCAAAGACGGGAGAACGTTTACAAACAGGGAATTGAGGTTATAACTTATCTGGATTCCAATTACCCTATATTAATGAAGGAAACCGATCAGCCCCCATGGGTACTATATGGTCGTGGAGATATGCAGCTGCTGCATTCCAAGTCCATTGCGATGGTGGGTACCCGTATGCCGACCGTTTATGGTCGTAAAGTTGGGGAGCGTTTAACTGAGGAATTATGCAAGGCCGGTTTAACTATTGTCAGTGGACTAGCTAGAGGTATTGATAGCGTGTGTCATGATGCGGCTTTGCGCGCAGGTGGCAAAACGATTGCGGTATTTGGAACAGGAATAGATACCATCTATCCACCTGAAAATAATAGTTTGGCTGAACGCATTGCCGAAACGGGTCTACTTTTGTCAGAATATCCTCCAGGTACTCGAGCTCACCAGGGGTTGTTTCCGGAACGGAATCGAATTATTGCTGGCTTGAGCCTAGGAACGCTGGTGGTGGAAGCTGACATTCGTAGTGGATCACTCATTACGGCTGATGCAGCGTTGGATGCGGGCAGGGATGTATTTGCTGTGCCAGGTCCTATTACATCGCCGAAGAGCAGAGGGTCACACAACCTCATTCGACAGGGCGCAAAATTGGTCACTTCTGCTGCCGATCTGTTAGAAGAGTATCAAATGGACTTGCCAAATCCCGAACAAGTTCCTTACAATAGAGGACGTTCGACGCAAAATAAACAATCTGTTACAGCGGGAATGTTTCCTCCGGTAACCCTCTTCTCCGATGAGCAGAGAGTAATCACCATACTGGAGCAAGAGGAACAATCCTTGGATCAACTTGTTGAACGGCTTGGTTGGGATTTTGGACATTTGCATTCAGTTCTGTTATCTTTAATCATAAAAAAGCAGATTAGCCAATTACCTGGAACTAGATATGCAAGGGTATGACGATGCTGTGACGTATGCAGCGTGTGAATATAGATTATTAACGGAAGTTAACGGCTATGATGAGCATTACTATGAATTGGAACCAAGCAGTTTCATGACTGAGAGGAGATGGACCTATGGCGGATTCACTCGTAATCGTGGAGTCGCCCTCAAAGGCGAAGACCATTGGCAAATATTTAGGCAGCAAGTTCATCGTTAAGGCTTCGATGGGACATGTGCGAGATTTGCCGAAAAGTCAGATCGGCGTTGAGGTTGAGAATGATTTTAATCCGAAATATATTACGATCCGCGGCAAAGGTTCGATTTTGAAAGAACTGAAAGATGCACGTAAGAAAGTGAAAAAAGTGTACCTCGCAGCTGACCCGGATCGCGAAGGTGAGGCTATTGCATGGCATTTAGCTCATGCCTTGGAACTTGATGATACAGAGGATTGCCGCGTTGTATTTAATGAGATTACTAAACAAGCAGTCAAGGATGCGTTCAAAACGCCGCGCAAAATCAATATGGATCTGGTTAATGCGCAGCAGGCAAGACGTATTCTGGATCGGCTCGTAGGATATAAGATTAGCCCATTATTATGGAAGAAAGTCAAAAAAGGACTATCGGCTGGTCGGGTTCAATCGGTAGCGGTCAAAATCATTTTGGATCGTGAAAATGAAATTGATGATTTTGTACCTGAAGAGTACTGGAGCATAACCGCAAAGCTGACAGCTGATGGAAATCCGTTCGAAGCCAAATTTCATCAGTTAAACGGCACCAAGACCGAACTGGGTAGCGAAGCTGAAGTGCAGGCGATCCTGAAACAGATCGAAGGCGCTGACTTTACGGTCAAAGAAGTGAAAGAGAAGGAACGTAGCCGCAATCCTTCCGCTCCGTTTACGACGAGTTCCTTGCAACAGGAAGCTGCTCGTAAATTGAATTTCAGAGCTTCTAAGACGATGTCCGTTGCACAACAGCTGTATGAGGGCGTAGACCTCGGAAAAGAAGGCACAGTGGGTCTCATCACGTATATGAGAACCGATTCCACACGAATTGCAGCATCTGCACAGGAAGAAGCGAAGGAATACATCATTGGCAAGTACGGTGAACCATTTGCGCCAGAAACACCTAGAAACTATTCCAAAAAGGCAGCTAATGCTCAGGATGCGCATGAAGCTATTCGCCCAACGTCCATTTTGCGTGATCCGGATTCGATTAAATCATTTATGAGCCGGGATCAATTTCGCTTATATAAACTAGTTTGGGAACGATTTGTCGCAAGTCAGATGTCATCGGCTATTCTGGATACACTGTCTGTAGATATTGCTGTCGGAGATACGATCTTTCGCGCTGCGGGCTCCAAAGTTCGCTTCCAAGGTTTCATGAAGGTGTATGTGGAAGGTAACGATGACGGAACAACAGAAGAAGATCGCCTGCTTCCTCCTCTGAAAAATGGAGATGTACTGGAGAAACAGGAGATCGAGCCGAAGCAGCACTTCACTCAGCCACCACCGCGTTATACCGAGGCGAGGCTGGTTAAGACTCTTGAAGAACTGGGCATAGGCCGTCCGAGTACATATGCGCCAACGCTGGAAACGATTCAGAAGCGCGGGTATGTTGCCATCGAGGAAAAGAAATTCATGCCTACAGAGTTAGGTGAGCTTGTCATAGAACAGATGGAAGAGTTTTTCCCAGAAATTCTTAATGTAGAGTTTACTGCCAACATGGAAGGTGACCTTGACCATGTAGAAGAAGGCTCTGAGGATTGGGTCAAGGTGCTTGCGGAATTTTACGAATCCTTCGAGAAACGGCTTGAATTCGCAGAAGAAGAAATGAAGGAAATTGAGATTGAAGATGAAGTTTCCGATGAAATCTGTGAAAAGTGCGGTAAACATTTAGTTTATAAGCTCGGCCGTTTTGGTAAGTTTTTGGCTTGTTCTGGCTTCCCGGAATGTCGAAATACCAAACCGATTATTAAGGATATCGGCGTGACTTGCCCGAAATGTAAGGAAGGGCATGTTGTAGAGCGACGCAGCAAAAAGGGACGTGTATTCTACGGTTGTGACAAGTATCCTGAATGTGACTTTGTCTCGTGGGATAAGCCATCAGCGAAGCCATGTCCAAGCTGCGGTTCGTTAATGATTGAGAAGCGCAATAAGCAAGGAACAAGATTACAATGTACGTCCTGTGACCATCAGGAGCCTGTGGAAGAAGCAGACGAGGAATCAGCGGATTAGCATATATGGGGGTAAATGATTTTGACTAACGAACAACAAGTAACGGTTATTGGAGCAGGTCTGGCGGGAACAGAAGCAGCTTGGCAGATTGCGAGTCGCGGTGTACGCGTAAAATTATACGAGATGAGACCGGTTGTGAAAACGCCGGCTCATCATACAGATAAATTTGCAGAACTGGTATGCAGTAACTCACTGCGTGCTAACGGTCTGACCAATGCAGTAGGTGTTCTTAAGGAAGAAATGAGAATGCTTAACTCTCTTGTTCTGGGAGCGGCAGACAAGCATGCTGTACCAGCAGGTGGAGCTCTTGCGGTTGACCGGGATGGATTCTCGGGGGAGATCACTTCTACGCTGCAACAGCATCCTTTAATTGAGGTTGTCAATGAGGAACTGACTTCTCTTCCGGAAGATGGCATCGTTGTTGTTGCAACAGGGCCTTTGACTTCGCCGGCATTATCCGAGCAGATCAAAGCACTCATGGGAGAGGAATACTTCTACTTCTATGATGCAGCTGCACCAATTATTGAGAAAGACTCCATTGACATGAATAAGGTCTACCTGGCTTCCCGTTATGACAAGGGAGAGGCGGCTTATCTGAACTGTCCGATGACAGAAGAGGAATTTGATGTGTTTTATGATGCATTGATTACGGCTGAGGTAGCTCAATTAAAAGAGTTTGAGAAAGAGATTTACTTTGAGGGCTGCATGCCAATCGAAGTCATGATGAAACGTGGTAAACAAACAGCATTGTTTGGACCGATGAAACCTGTAGGTCTAGTTAACCCACATACAGGAACACTTCCACACGCGGTAGTTCAGCTTAGACAGGATAATGCTGCAGGAACGTTGTACAATTTGGTTGGTTTCCAGACCCATCTGAAGTGGGGAGAACAAAAACGTGTATTTTCATTGATTCCTGGTCTTGAAAATGCAGAATTTGTACGTTACGGCGTAATGCATCGCAATACATTTATTAATTCTCCTAAGTTGCTTCGTCCAACTTATCAATTTAAAGACCGTCCTAACCTGTTCTTCGCTGGACAGATGACTGGTGTTGAAGGATATGTCGAATCGGCTGCATCGGGTCTGATCGCAGGTATGAATGCAGCAAAAGCGGCTCTTGGTCAGGAACTTGTAGTACTGCCAGTAGAAACAACACTGGGTAGTATGGCACAATATATTACGACAGCAGATTTTAAACACTTCCAGCCGATGAATGCAAACTTTGGTTTGTTGCCGAAACTGGAAACAAAGATACGCAACAAAAAGGAAAAGAATGAAGCTCTTGCCCAGCGTGCATTGGATGGAATTGCTCGGTTTGCTGCTTCAGAAGGTCTAACCGTTCCTGAACGCGTATAAATTATTCGTGGGGGAGGCTATATGATGGATATGTCATTTCATGCCACTACGATCTGTGCAGTGCGTCATAATGGCAAGGCAGCGATTGCTGGAGATGGTCAAGTGACCATGGGACAAAGTGTTGTTATGAAGAATACCGCCAAAAAGGTAAGACGTTTGTATCGCGGACAGGTCGTTGCTGGTTTTGCCGGCTCCGTAGCAGATGCGATTACACTCTTTGAGAAATTCGAAGGTAAGCTAGAGGAGCACCACGGTAATTTACAACGGGCTGCTGTAGAGCTTGCCAAAGACTGGAGACAGGATCGGATACTCCGTAAGCTTGAAGCACTTTTAATCGTTATGGATAAAACAGGTATGTTACTCATCTCTGGTGGTGGTGAGATCATCGAGCCGGATGATGATGTTATTGCCATAGGATCAGGGGGGAACTTCGCCTTATCCGCAGCGCGTGCCTTGAAACGACATGCAGGTAATTTGGAAGCCAAAGATATTGCGCGTGAATCACTCCAAATTGCAGCAGAATTGTGTGTGTACACCAATACGAATATCATTGTAGAAGAGTTGTAATTCAACCCCGCAAAATGGAGCCTGACCCCGGTCATTTATCCTCATGTTTTGCGGGGTTCTCCCTAATTTTGGTCATCGATATGTTTAAGTGCGTGTTCAAAAAGGTCGGTTTTGAACAACCTCTTTGAGAATCAAAATACAAGTATACCGGTAGGAGGGAAGCTATATGCAATCACAAGCATTAACACCTAGACAAATTGTTGCAGAGCTCGATAAATACATCGTTGGTCAAAAACAAGCTAAGAAATCCGTAGCGGTGGCTCTTCGTAACCGTTATCGTCGTAGCTTGCTACCCGAGCAAACCCAGGATGATATCGTTCCAAAAAATATCCTGATGATCGGACCTACAGGTGTAGGTAAAACAGAGATAGCCCGTCGTTTGGCTAAGCTCGTGGGTGCCCCATTTGTTAAAGTAGAGGCGACCAAATTTACAGAAGTGGGTTATGTGGGTCGTGATGTTGAGTCCATGGTTCGTGATCTCATCGAAACGTCCTTGCGTATGGTTAAATTGGAGCGGACAGAACAGGTGAAAGATAAAGCCGAGGAAGCTGCCAACGAGCGAATTGTACATATTTTGGCTCCTTCACAATCCAAATCCAAAAATCAGCGAAATCCGTTTGAGATGATCTTCGGGAATAATGGTAATAACGTCCCTGAGCAAGAAGAAGCTGAGCCAGATACCAATGTGGCTGAGCGCCGCCGTAAGATTAAATTCGATCTGTTATCAGGCAAGCTAGAGGACGATGTTATAGAGATTGATGTAGAGGATACAATACCTAACATGATGGATATGTTTGCTGGTCAGGGTAATGACCAGATGGGAATGAACATGCAGGAGATGTTTGGTAGCTTGTTGCCTCGTCGCACTAAGAAGCGCAAATTAGCTATTAAAGAAGCACGTAAAGTGCTCATCCAGGAAGAAGCTGGAAAGTTAATCGACATGGATGACGTTACGCAGGAATCGATCCGCAGAGCAGAGCAAACCGGAATTATCTTCATTGATGAAATAGACAAGGTAGCCAGCCAGGGACGCGGAAGTGGCCCTGACGTGTCACGCGAAGGTGTACAGCGGGATATTTTGCCTATCGTTGAAGGATCGACTGTAATGACTAAATACGGCCCTGTCAAAACCGATTATATTCTATTTATGGCCGCGGGGGCATTTCATGTGGCTAAGCCTTCAGATCTGATCCCAGAGCTTCAGGGGCGTTTCCCAATTCGTGTAGAATTGAATAGCCTCACACTGGACGAATTTGTATCCATTTTGACTGAACCGAAAAATGCATTAACGAAGCAATACGTAGATCTATTACGTACAGAGAATATCGAAATTGAGTTTTCGGATGAAGCGATTCGGGAAATTGCTAAGCTTGCTGAGTCCGTGAACCAGAATACGGAGAATATTGGCGCACGTCGTCTGCACACGATTCTGGAGAAACTGCTTGAGGACTTGTCCTTTGAGGCGGCTGAGCTTACGTTAGAGCGTATGGTGATTACTCCGGAATATGTGCGTGAGAAATTGAATGACATTGCTCTGGATCGTGATCTGAGCCAGTACATTCTATAAGTCAGCTATAGCTGACTTGCAATTTCGATATAGATGAGAGAATGACGGTATACATCGGATAAACTATCACATTTATAGCTATTAGGGGATAAGCAATCCTGTATTGGCTTGTAAGTGTGCTGGCAATCCAGAGGTATACCGTTATTTTGTTTTAATCTAAACGACCTTGTTAACGAATCCATCTAATAAAATGGAGGTCACGAACCGATAATTAGGTGAATGAAGAATTTTGGTAGGTACAATATAGGACTTGTGCCGCAGATCGGGCATAATTCGCTCGCTAAAAGTAAGTTATAGTGATGATCAGGAGTGGAACCTCTTCCAATATAAGGGTTTTGTTTTAACCAAGTCTGACGATAGGTTTTATGAAGAATGAGAGAAACTTTGCGCAAATGTGCAAAAAGTGGGTTTGGAGGAATTTCTGGAATAACAAACTACTTTCCGAGAAATTAATCTACATACAAGTTGATAATTGTTAAAAAAGTGTTGTGGAATAGACGCAGAATTGAAATAAGAACTATCATTTTTTTGTCAAAATTCCATTGCATAGAAATGGCATTGCAGAAGTGGGTTTAATAAAAAAACCGTATTATTACGGCAATTATTAGTAACATACAGAGGGATGATCCGATCAATCTTACTGCTGTTTTGTAAAGGTTGCGTAAGAAACAAGGCTATGAATCATTTTTTTTATTTTAAGAATGTTTAAGCGTAGGATGATCGTATGTTCGAAAAGTTTTGTCTTGGGCCTCATCATTTGCGAAAAAAATCATAATTTGCAGAAAATACACAAAAAGCCCTCTATTACAGAAAAGATAGGGCTTTTTTCTTATTGTAATAAATCCCAATCTCGAAGAAACTTATCATATACGACAACATCAGAGTTAATTCTACTTAAGTCCTAGAAAAACGTGTAAAAGCGAATGTTTTTGTCGAAAAAACATAAGCGATTAAAAGGAAGAAGATTCAATCTTTTTCCATAATTTCTAAGGAGAGGAGGGAAAATATGAATCTTTTGAATGATATTAGTTTCCGGAGGTTACAAGGTGCACTTGATGCGTCGAACATGAGACAACGTACGATTTCAGACAACATTGCAAATGCGGATACCCCATACTTTAAGCGTTCGAACGTCGCTTTTGAAGAAATGTTGCAGCAGCAAATGGATGGAGATACGCCTGTTCTTAGAGGGAAAGTAACGGATTCAAGGCATTTTGTCATAGGCCCTTCCTCTTCCGTACCTACACCAGTAGTCAATTTGGATCAGTCCACATCGATGAATAATAACCAGAATAATGTCGATATCGACAGAGAAATGAGTCTTCTGGCGGACAACCAATTGCGCTACAGTGCTTATATCCAGCAAGTCAATGAACAGATCAAAATGATGCGTGTTGGCGTTGAAGGGAGATAACAAAGGTGAACATCAGTAATAGCTTTGGGATTAGTGCATCGGCTCTAACGGCTCAACGTTTGCGAATGGACGTGATTTCTTCCAATATTGCCAACGCAGAGACAACACGTGCGAGTGTAGTTAACGGGGAAGCCGTTCCTTATAAGAGGAAAATGGTCGTTCTTGAGCCCAACAAATCCTCATTTAACAGCATACTTCAAAGCCAAATGAGAGACGGTGGAACTGGGGAAGGTGTTCGAGTTTCCGAGATCCGAGATGATCAATCTCCGCTCAAGCCTGTCTACGATCCAACACATCCAGATGCAAATGCAGATGGGTATGTATTTATGCCTAATGTCGACATTGCGAAAGAGATGGTTGATATGATCTCAGCTTCGCGGTCATATGAGGCGAACGTTACTGCTTTGAATTCAACTAAAGCCATGATATCTAAGGCATTGGAGATTGGTAGAGCCTAGTTAAACAGGAATGGAATTTAAATTCTTCTTAAACTGAAGAAAGAGATGAAGGGGAGGGACATTAATGATTCAGAATAACATGTTTAACACACAGGGGATTCAACCGCTCCAAATGCAAAATGCTTCCGTTAGCAAACCCTCAACACCAGCCGAAACTATTGAGAGCTTCGGTACATACTTACAAGAAGCGCTAGGCTCTGTAGCTGCACAGGAGTCCCAGGCGCATGAAATGTCTAATCAGTTCTTAGTTGGGAAAGTGAACGTTGACCAAGTGATGATCGCATCAGAACAAGCTCTGTTGAGTTTGCAACTGACGACTCAGGTCCGAAACAAAGTAGTCGAAGCATACCAAGAAATTATGCGTACGCAATTGTAAAATAGCACGCCTTGCGCTTCGATGACAGCGCTGATTATTACAACAAGCAGCGTGATGCTGCTCCTAAAAGCCAACGTTATTCTGTAACGAATGACGTACAGAAGTTGCTTCGGGACAGACTAAGCAAAGTTTCGGATGGGGTGACAGAGTGAATGAGAGAATTGCCCAGTACAAAGACAAGACGGTTCAGTACTGGAATAGTTTTAGCAAAAAACAAAAGGTATTACTGGTATCTACCTTTTTATTTTTAATCATGGCAGCAGTTGTTCTAACCATGCAACTCTCCAAAACGGAGTATGAGGTCGCCTTCAGAGATCTGAACTCTAGTGACTCGGCGGGAGTTATCGCATACCTAGATTCAGCCAATATTCCTTACAAATTAAGTGCAGATGGCAAATCGATCTCCATTCCTAGTACGGATGTTGCAATTACGAAAGTGAATGTCGGATCACAAGGTATTATCCAAAACGGTTCGTTAGGTTACAAAGCATTCTCAGAATCCTCGTCTCCAATTGGGATGACGGATAAAGAATTTGATGTGAAATACAACAGTGCGTTAAACGGAGAAGTGGAGCAATTACTTCAACGGATGCAAGGAATTCAGGATGCCAAGGTGCTCGTGAATATGCCAAAGGATAACATCTTCGCTGGCTTAGAAGAGCAAGACAAAGCATCCGCATCTGTAGCCCTACAATTCAAACCGGGTTATCACCCAAATCAAGCAGCAGTTGATGGGTATTTTAATTTGGTTAAAACCGCTATTCCTAATCTACCAATAGAGAATATTACAATTACCAATACAGATGAAGCAGAGCTCATTCCAACAGCCCGAGGTGGCAGTGGTGGCTTGTCATCTGAAGTTCAAGAGAACATGGCACTTCAGAAGAAATTTGAAAATGATGTTCGTAACAACGTGAAGCAATTCCTTTCACAAATCGTAGGCGAAGACAAAGTTAACGTTCTTGTCGTTTCTACATTGAATTTTGACAAGGAAACTAGAACAGAAAATAGAGTAGAGCCAGTCGATGTTGAAAATATGAAAGGTATTGAGATTAGTGTACAAGAGATTCAGAAGAGTTATACCGGAGCGAGTACACCTACAGGTGGCGTAGCTGGTACGGGGCAGGAAGAAGTTCCGGGTTATCCATCGGCTGATGCAACAGGAAATTCAACCTCTGAAGAATCATCAAGCACTAAGAATTACGATGTTAATCGAATTGTTAAAGATATTGTGGCAAGCCCATATTCTGTAAAAGACTTAACCATTAACGTGGCTGTTGAACCACCAGCAGGTCAGACAGAATTGCAAGCGCCAGTTCAAGATGCGATTGAAAATATCTTGGTGAATATCGTTCGTGCTTCACTTGCTGACACAGGCACGGTTATCACTGACGCGGATCTGGCTAAAAAAGTATCTGTTATCTCACAAGGCTTCCAGACTACAGATACAGCGGAAACAGGATTCCCACTTTCAACAGGAATGCTATGGGGCATAGGTGGACTGGTTGCAGCATTGATCGCAGCCGTTGTGATCCTGCTTGTACGCCGTCGCCGGAAACAAAACGAAGAAGAAGAAGAGGAAATCCCTCTTCCGGTAGCAACAGAGTTCCCGTCCATAACGTTGGACAGTGTAACGAACGAAAGTCAGGTGCGCAAACAATTGGAGAGTTTGGCGAAGAAAAAGCCAGACGAATTCGTCAATCTGCTGCGTACATGGCTGGCTGACGAATAGAGGTGGACGCATTGGCAAAGGCAAGCAATCAGGGACTAAGCGGAAGACAAAAAGCAGCTATTTTGCTCATAACACTTGGTCCAGAGGTATCGGCACAAATCTTCAAGCATCTTCGTGATGAGGAAATAGAACAATTGACGTTGGAAATTGCTAACGTTCGTAAAGTGGATGCCGCGGAAAAAGACATGATTATGGCTGAATTTCATCAGATCTGCCTGGCTCAGGAATACATTTCTCAAGGCGGTATCACATATGCGAGAGAGATTCTCGAGAAGGCATTGGGATCTTCGAAAGCTCTTGAAGTCATTAATCGCTTGACGGCAACACTGCAAGTTAGGCCATTCGACTTTGCTCGTAAAGCCGATCCGAATCAAATTTTGAACTTTATTCAAAATGAAAGTCCACAAACGATCGCTTTGGTACTATCCTATCTGCAATTCGAGCAAGCTGCAGCGATCCTTTCCTCTTTACCACAGGAGAAGCAGGCTGATGTGGCTAGAAGAGTGGCGGTCATGGATAGTACTTCTCCGGAAGTTATCGCACAGGTGGAACGGGTGCTGGAGCAAAAATTGTCTTCAACCGTTACGCAGGACTACACGAATGCTGGTGGTATCGAGTCAATCGTTCAGATTTTGAACGGTGTAGACCGTGGTACAGAGCGTACGATTTTGGATTCTCTCGAGATACAAGATCCAGAGCTTGCTGAAGAGATCAAAAAGCGGATGTTTGTCTTCGAGGATATCGTCAACGTCGACGATCGTTCGATTCAACGAATTATTCGCGATATCGACAACGCAGATCTGCAGTTGGCGCTCAAAGTTGCTAGCGAGGAAGTACGCGATGCGGTGTTCCGGAATATGTCGAAACGGATGTCCGAAACGTTCAAGGAAGAAATGGAGTTCATGGGACCTGTACGATTGCGTGATGTGGAGGAAGCACAGACTCGTATCGTAGGTACAATCCGTAGGTTGGAAGAAGCTGGTGAGATCATTATCGCTCGTGGTGGAGGAGATGATATCATTGTCTAATTTGATTAAATCTTTCCAGTATGTTCCGGTAGATGACCGCAAACGACTTGAAAATCATCATCATTATGGAGATTCGGAAGCGGAATTCGAAGAGGTACGAGATGAAAGTGCTGAAGCAGAACAGCTGCAAGCACGTGTAGACGAGGAGTCACAACGACTCACTGCAGAGATGCTGGAGGATGCGAAGGAGTTTGCAGAAAAGCAGGTGCGGGAAGCTTCTGAGGAGGCGGAACGTTTGCTTCAAGAAGCCCGTGAACAGATTGATACCTGGTGGCAGGAGCAGCGCATGCAGGATGAACATCTTACTGAAGCGATGCGATCACAAGGCTTTCAGCAAGGGTTTGAAGAAGGCAAAGTGCAGGCTGAACTGGATCTCCAAGTGCAGATCGAAGAGATGATGAAAGAAGCTCGTGAGGTTCTTGAAGAGGCTTATGTTGCTAAAGATCAGATTATTCAAGAAGCAGAACCATTTCTAGTTGATCTAGCTTGTGGTATTGCTGAGAAAGTAATTGATATGCAACTTACTGTGGAGCCAGAACAAATGCTTGAATTGATTCGTCAAAACCTATCGCGCAAACGAGAACAGGGAATGATCACATTATGTGTAGCACCAGATCAGTTTTCGTTTGTGCAAGCAGCACGGGAAGAGTTATCGCTAGCGATTGACTCACAAGCTGAATTACAGATTTTGCCTGATGCAACCGTCAAAGACAAGGGATGTGTCATACGTTCTTCCTTCGGTAGCGTGGATGCTCGTATTGATACTCAACTGACTGAAATTAAAAAGGAACTGATCCGCTTAGCACTTGAGGATGAGGGGCGAAAAAATCAACATGAAGGTTCTTAGTTCACAGCGGTATATGGAACACTTAAAAGGTTTTGACCCTGTCCGGGTTAACGGAAAAGTGACTCAGGTTATTGGATTAATGGTTGAATCTGAGGGGCCAGATGCAAGCATCGGTGACGTATGTTACATCTACCCTGGAAAATCAGCTAAACCACTTCAGGCAGAGGTTGTTGGGTTCAGAGATAACAAAGTACTGTTAATGCCATTAGGTGAATTGCAGTCGATCGGGCCGGGTTGTGATGTTGTAGGAACTGGCAAACCGCTCGGTGTACAGGTAGGTTCGGAGCTGCTTGGCAAAGTACTTGACGGATTGGGACAGCCGCTGGATGGTTCGCTTCTACCTTCAAGAATGCCTACGTATTCAACCTCCAATACACCCGTCAATCCGATGGATCGACCGCGCGTACTGGAGACGATGGGGGTTGGCGTTCGTGCCATTGATGGACTGCTAACCGTCGGTAAAGGTCAACGGGTCGGGATTTTTGCGGGATCTGGTGTCGGTAAGAGTACATTAATGGGCATGATCGCTCGAAACACAGCCGCTGACGTGAATGTAATCGCACTTGTTGGTGAACGGGGACGTGAGGTTCGCGACTTTATTGAACGGGATCTAGGACCAGAGGGATTGGAACGATCTGTTGTGATTGTAGCGACTTCCGATCAACCTGCACTGATTCGGATCAAGGGAGCGGTCATTGCAACGACGATTGCAGAGTATTTCAGGGATAGAGGCATGAACGTCATGCTGATGATGGACTCCGTCACACGTTACGCAATGGCACAAAGGGAAGTAGGACTCGCTGTTGGAGAGCCGCCTGCGATGAGAGGATATACGCCTTCTGTTTTTGCTAGCCTTCCCAAATTGCTAGAGCGAGCAGGAACTGGTCCAACGGGCTCAATTACCGCCTTCTACACGGTTCTCGTTGATGGTGATGATATGAATGAACCGATTGCGGATGCAGTGAGGGGTATACTCGATGGTCATATTGTATTAAATCGTGCTATTGCAAACAAAGGCCACTTTCCAGCCATCGATGTACTTGCGAGTATTAGCCGTGTCATGAAGGACATTGCACCTCAAGAGCAGATCGAAGCAACGAATAATATGAAGCGATTAATGGCTGTCTATAAAGAATCCGAGGACTTGATTAACATTGGAGCCTATCAGAGAGGTTCCAATGCCGCGATCGACGAATCAATGGATCAGATTGATAACATTTGGAATTTTACCAAACAAAAAGTAGATGAAAAAGTGACACTGAGTGAAGTACAGGAACGTTTGATTCTTGAGTTTGCAAGGAGATGAATGAGTAAGCGATGAAATTTCTATATCATTTCCAGAAGGTTGTTGACCTGAAGAGCAATGAGAAAACACAAGCGGAGTGGATGTTATCCACAGCCATCGGTAAACTTCAGACGGAAGAAGAGCATCTTTTACAACTTTTGAATGATAAAAATGATTTGATCCAAGTGATTCAATCGACAACGGAAAGCACAGCCTCCGTATCTACTCTACAAGAAATGCAACGATATGTTCATCACCTGGATGAATGCATCAGTAGAAAGAATACGGATGTAAAGCATGCTCAGGTCAATGTAGAACGAAATAAAACGTTCCTAAATGGCAAAATGGTGGACGAAAAAGTATGGCTTGAAGCGAGAGACAAGGCCAAGATCAAATTTCAGCAGGAGATGCTCCTCCGTGAACAGAACGATCTGGACGAGATGGCTACTGTACGCTTCGCTGCAAAAGCCGGACGGGCAATGTAATAGAAGTCTGGAAGCGAGGTTGCCCTCGTGAGGGAGGAATAAACGATGGCTGTAAAAGACACAGAGGACATGGAAAAAGAATCAAGCGGTGGCTGGGAAAAGTTTCTAATGATCTCTATTCCAATTGTATTCACTGTTGTACTGCTTGGGGTACTACTTACCCTATTTAATGTAGACATTCGCAATAACTTACTAGATTTAGCTAATAAAATTCCAATCGTCAAGGACTGGGTTCCTGAGCCTGTGTTAGATCCGGAGAAAGAGAAGCTAGAGAAGAGCGAAAAGCAAGTTGAAAGTGCTGAAGCGACGATCGAGAAGCTCAAATCTCAAGTTGCTGCGAAGGAAACGGAGCTTCAAGCAGCTAAGGATGCTACGACTACAGAAACACAGAAAGCTAGCGATTTGCAAAAAAAATTAGATGAAGCTGAGCAGGCTGCTGAAACAGCTGCACAGGCTACTCCAGAGACACCTTCTGATTACCAAAAACAGATCAAAGATTTGGCTAAAATGTATGCAGACATGAGTCCAAGTAAAGCAGCACCGATTTTGCAAAACATGACGAATGAAGAAATGGTTCTTCTGCTGAGTGCGATGCAATCTACATCTCGGACTAGAGTACTTGAGAAGATGGATCCCAAGACAGCTGCAGATGTCACCATGTTGATGAAGGATGCCAAACCATCTGGAGACTTGGCCATCGATGCACTGCAATCTAGATTGAATAAGGAAGCGACAACAACGGCAGCGGCTACGACAACATCGAAGAATTTAGACAAAAACCAACTTAGTCAAACCTTTGCTAGCATGTCAGCTTCAAGTGGTGCAAAACTACTGCTCGAAACATATAAGCTCAGTCCAGACAAAACGTTGACCATTTTGAACTCAGTGGATGATGCCACTCGTTCGCAGTTGCTTGAGAATATGTCTACCGAGAATTCAGTGGAAACGGCCAAAATTTTAAACAGACTGATGGGAAATAAGTAGTCGGAGCATCATCTTTTTAACATGTTTCCGAACATTTGAAAGGAGGTGAGAACATATGTCGATCGTATATCAGATGACTACAGCATCCTCAGCGAAAGCGACTGCAACAAATTCAACGACAGGAACCCAAGCAAAGGGAGCTACTACGGCACCAGGGGGAGAATTTATGCAAACCCTCGCAGCATCCTTGAATGGTGGAACTACAGAAGGAAGCAATGCGGCAGCATCAGGGATGTTAAGTGTTAATCCACTCGTAGTTGCATTAGCATCTAGTGAGGAAGATGAGCAAAGCTCGTTAACGGACATACTGAATTCTTTATTCAGCGACTTGGAACCTTTAGATGAAGCTATTGAGCAAGACCCGTCACTTCTTGCCGAACTACAGATTCTCATTCAGCAGATGTACGCTCAGATCACCGATGGTACAGAGCAAGAGAGTGGGACAACAGATACAGATGTCGCTCCAGAGGCATTGAAAGCTGTACCAGCTATTAACCTGACGGAACATCCGACAGTAGCTCGTTTTGTGTTGCAGGATGCTCTTACACAAATGGCGACAAACCTAGTTAACCCTGATGGTACTCTTAATAAAAACACAAGTGAGTTTAAGAATCTCCTGCAGAATCTACAGAATCATTTACAGAACTCAGGTGTGGATTTAAGCAGTAGTAAGGGCTGGGCAGATCTTAAATCTATTGTGGATACGTTAGTAGCCATAAAGGATCAGAATGTACAAGTCACTCAAGCGAGTACAGGCCAAGCACTGAATAAGCAAGATGCAGTGATCTCTCAGCTCCTTATTGCGTCAGCAGCAGGTAAGGGTACTCAGGCTACGATGGAGACAGGAACGAATTCTTCTGTAACGGCAAGCACAGATGTAGAGTTGGATCATTCCACTGTAATTACAGCTGGTGAGTTATCTATGCGTACTTCGGGTACTTCTGCAGCTAAACCTGCGGAGCCTGTTATGCAAGCTTCACAGTTTGCTAAGGAAATGACGCAGTTCGTTGTGAACAAGTTGGATATCGTTCAGAAGAATGGATTCTCTGAAGCGACGATTTCACTTCGTCCGGAGCATTTAGGTAAGTTGGATGTTCAGATCACGTTACAGAACGGACAATTGGTTGCTCGTTTTATGACAGAACATACCATGGCGAGAGATATGCTTGAACAACAGATGATGCAACTACGTAGTTCACTTCAAGCCCAAGGGATTCAAGTAGAACGACTTGAAGTTACACAGAACAGCTCACTGGGATCTCAAATGTATCAGGATGGTGGACGTCAGCCAGGAAGTAACTCCCAGCAGCAACGTCGTTCGCGTGAACGTGAAGAGCAATCTGATGATGCTATAACAACAGCAGGGATCCAGGAAGAATTGCGTAACTGGCGCAGCGAGCAAGTAGAGGGTCAAGAGCTTAAACGGGATTCATTTACAGCAGAAGCTTAATAGAAATGAGGTGAATATATGGCTAATGAAATCGTTTCAACCAACAATACCTGGCCAAACTACTCGGCAGCGAACAAAGCAACGACAAGTGCTGCTACAAAGGAGTTAGGGAAGGATCAGTTTCTCAAAATTTTGATTACTCAGCTTCAGAACCAAGATCCGATGCAGCCGATGGAGGATAAAGAGTTTATCGCTCAGATGGCGCAGTTCAGTTCGGTCGAACAATTGGTTAACATTTCATCACAACTGAAGACTTTGAACCAATCCCTGGGTGCTGTGTCTGGCATGATTGGTCGAGAGATCAGTTGGCTTTCTTCTAATAAAGCAGATAACGGAACGCTTCGTCAGGGCATTGTAGATTCAATCGTTGTTCGTGATGGTGTACAGTACGCTAAAGTGGGCAATGACGAAATCAAATTGGATGAGATTATTCAGGTAACCAATCCGAAGGAACCGGAATCAAGTGATCTGAATCAGCCGCAGCAAAGTGAACCTCAGGTTCAAAACACTACGGATAACGTAACAGACACAAACGAAAGCCCAGTTAATCCAGAAGCAACCGAGCGGGCGGATGACAGTGAGAACTTGTTATGAGTGATCGCATAACGGTTGGACAGTTATACACAGGGATAAATACACCAAATTTGCTGAGTCGATCCAAGCAAGCGGAATTATCCACAACTCCGGAGCGCCCCTTTGCTCAGGTTTTGGAAGATAATCTTCTAAAGTTAAGCAATCACGCTGCCAAGAGATTGGAACAACGTGGCATTGAACTGAAAAGTGAGCAAATGCAGCAAATTGGTACAGCGCTAGACAAAGCTGCTGCCAAAGGAGCGAAAGAGTCTCTGATTTTAATGCAGGATCTTGCCTTTATCGTGAACGTCAAAAATCGCACCGTCGTAACTGCCATGGATAGTGAAAGTATGAAGAACAACGTATTCACTCAAATTGATAGTGCTGTCATTATTTCTTAACCGGCTGGCCCTTCTCGGGAGCCGGAATGCCGCTGACCGATTGATGCGGTAAACCAAATTATGGCTGGGAGGCTTTTCTAAAATGTTGAAATCAATGTACTCAGGCGTTTCCGGGATGCGGGGTTTTCAAACAAAGCTAGATGTTATCGGTAATAATATTGCGAACGTGAATACGGTTGGTTTTAAAGGTAGCCGCGTCATGTTCAAAGATATTATGAGCCAAACAACAGCTGGGGTAACTGCTCCAGGAGATGCAACTGGTGGTGTGAACGCGAAACAAATCGGACTCGGGGTATCGATTGGTTCAATTGATACGTTGCACTTGGCAGGTAGCCCGATGACAACGAACAATCCTACAGATTTGCGGATTAACGGGGATGGATTCTTCTTGGTACGCCTCAGTGAGGATCAAGAGGTTCCTTATTTGACTCGTGCTGGTGATTTCCACATTGATGCTGCACGTAACCTGTTGACATCTGATGGATTGTTTGTACTGGATAATGGTGGTGCTAACATTACCCTTGGAGATGATGTCGTGTCCTTCACGATTGGTCAAGATGGCACGATCAATCAGACGATGGCTGATGGCACGATTGAGGCTGGTGCACAGCTTGGTATCGGTAAGGTAGTCAATCCAGAAGGCTTGGAGAAAATCGGAGGCAACTTGTACCGTATGACGGCCAATGCGAATCCTGATGGTGCACTTGAGCCCCTGACAGCTAACAGTGCCGAAGATGGAACAGGTGCGATTATCGCTGGTCAGCTTGAAATGTCTAACGTGGACTTGACTGGTGAATTTACAGAGATGATTGTAGCTCAACGTGGATTCCAAGCTAACTCAAGAATCATTACCACATCGGATGAAGTGCTTCAAGAAGTTGTTAACCTGAAACGTTAATAACGGTTTAGTAGTTTTTTAATTGTGTGGGGGAGTATGTTCCCCCACGCTGAATAAGGGGGCTTAGCATGATTTCGGTGACGCGGTTAAATGGTTCTCCCATGTGGTTGAATGCGCTGATGGTGGAAATTGTTGAAGAGACGCCAGATACGTATATAACTCTTGTCACAGGAAAGAGACTCATTGTGCTGGAAAAGGCGGATGAAGTCATTTCCAAAATTAAAGAATACAACCGTGAAATTGGGGTTCAGGCGGCCACCATCAAAGTGCAACAAACGGAGGAATCCTGATGAAAAAGATGATGCCCTGGATTGCAATGAGCCTGCTTGCTATAACACTCATTGCGGTGGTTGTGTTTGTATTTATGCAAACTCAGAACGGGAACAATGCTGATGCACATAAGTCTGCTGCTGTAGTAGAGAAGAAGAAGACTGCAGATGAGATTGTCGAAGTAACATCAGAAATTACAGACATAAAAACGAATCTAGCAGATACCAATCACATTTTACAAGCGAAGTTATCCTTTGAGCTAGCAGATGCTAAATCAAAAGAAGATTTTGAGAAAATCAAAGAAATTACGGTGAAACCGATTATTATTCAGACTCTAGCAGATACACAACCAGAAGAATTAAAAACAGCAAAAGGCCGTTCTGAGTTCAACACAAAGCTTACAGAATTAATTAATAATGCCTTACCAGAACCAAAGCTCAGCAGTACTAGCTTTACTGATTTCTTATTGGTATCTATGTAATATGAACAGAACACGCTGTAAACCTGTAAGGGGGTGAGAACATGGTGGATGTATTATCACAAAATGAGATTGATGCCCTATTAGCAGCACTTTCCTCAGGTGAGATGGATGCTGAGGAATTGAAAAAGGAAGAAACTCAGAAGAAAATTAGATCTTACGATTTTAAGCGGGCAGTGCGCTTTTCAAAGGATCATATTCGAAGTTTGACCCGGATTCACGAAAACTTTGCACGCTTTCTCACCACTTATTTTTCAGCCCAACTGCGGACGTTCGTTCAGATCAATGTCGTTCAGGTTGAACAATTGCCTTATGATGAATTTATCCGTTCGATACCAAAAATGACCATATTAAACATTTTTGAAGCCGAGCCTTTGCAGGGTCGAATGGTCATGGAGGTACATCCTAACGTTGGTTATGCAATGCTGGATCGGTTGCTTGGTGGAACGGGCAGTGCACCAGCCAAAATAGCCTCAATGACTGAAATTGAGACAACCATTATGGAGCGGATTTTTAGCCGGGCGTTTGAAAGCTTGCAGGAAGCATGGAAAACGGTGCTGGATATCTCACCCAAATTGGAAGCGTTGGAGACTAATCCACAATTCATGCAAATTGTATCACCCAATGAAACGATTGCGCTGATCTCACTGAGCACTAAAATCGGTGACACAACAGGCATGATCAATTTGTGTATCCCGCATGTCGTTCTTGAACCCATTATGTCACGTCTGTCTACGCACCAATGGTTTGTTTCTGAGAAAAAGACCAGAGCCCCAGAGGAATATGAAGCTCTTAGGGAACGTGTCAATAAGGCTAAATTGCCAGTGGTTGCCGAACTCGGAGAGTCCAAAATTTCCATTTCAGAGTTTTTGGGTCTGTCGGTTGGTGACGTGATTACGTTAAACAAACCGGTTGAGGAAGGCTTATCCATTAAAGTTGGCGACAGGCTGAAGTATATGGGTAGTCCGGGAACGATTAAAGATCGTGTGGCTATACAAATAGACGAGATTGTCACCGAAGGAGTTGAAGAATTTGACGAGTAAGGATTATTTATCCCAGGACGAGATCGATGCTTTGCTCAGGCAATCTGAATCGATCAACAGCTCTGAACCAGCGGAGAAGACGGTTGACGATTTCTTAACCGAGCTGGAGCAAGATGCTCTGGGCGAAATTGGTAATATTACATTTGGTAGTGCAGCAACCGCTTTGTCCACCTTATTAGGACTCAAAGTGGATATTACAACACCTAAGGTTTCGGCAATTAGCCGATCACAGTTTGAAGATGCGTTCCCTAAACCTCATGTTGCCGTCCATGTGAATTATGTCGATGGATTTGAAGGAATCAACTCGCTCGTCATCAAAAAACGCGATGCTCAAGTGATTGCTGACTTGATGCTTGGGGGCGAGGGCAATCCTGCGGATGAGGAATTGAATGAAATCCACATCAGTGCTGTGCAGGAAGCCATGAATCAGATGATGGGCTCTTCTGCTACATCCATGTCTACGATATTTAATCGTTTCGTAAATATCTCTCCTCCAGGGATTGATATTCTCAACATGGAAAGTGGTGAAGGGGTAAGCAACCTTCCGGAAGACGAAACACTTATTCAAGTATCCTTCCGGTTGTTGATCGGTGATCTGATTGATTCCAATCTGATGCAATTGCTTCCCGTTCATTTCGCGAAGCACATGGTTGAATTGCTGATTGGAGGCGCACAGGAGTCTACAGCGAATACACCTGCTCCAGCGGCACCAGAGCCTGTACAGACGCCAGAACCTCAGGCAGCGGCACCGGCACCGGTAGCTCCATCACAACCTCCAGCACAGCAGCAGATGCCACCACAGCAGGCGGCGCAGCCGCCAGTGCAGGATTATAACAGTTATGGACAAGCACCAATGGGGATGCCGCAAGGGATGCCTCAGGGAATGCCGCCACAGCAACCGTATGGAATGCCACCACAGCAACCATATGCTATGCCACCACAGCCGCATTATGGTGAACCACAGCATTACGGCGGTGTGCCGAATAGGAATGTAAACGTACAGCCTGTACAGTTTGCTAATTTGCAAAATGGCGCTTACAGTCAGGTCGATGAAAACAATTTGAATTTATTGATGGACATTCCCCTTAAAGTCACCGTAGAATTAGGAAGGACCCAAAAGCAAATTAAGGATATATTGGAACTATCACAAGGTTCAATTGTCGAGCTCGATAAACTAGCCGGCGAACCTGTCGATATTTTGGTTAATAACAAGCTGATCGCCAAGGGAGAAGTTGTCGTTATCGACGAAAACTTTGGTGTTCGTGTTATAGATATCGTAAGCCAATGGGACCGAATTCAGAAATTACAATAAGCACAATTTAGGGAGGACTTGAATCAAGATGGCAAACCGAATTTTAGTCGTGGACGACGCTGCATTTATGAGAATGATGATCCGGGACATTTTGTCCAAAAACGGATATGAGGTCGTTGGCGAGGCTCAGGATGGAGCACAAGCAATTGAGAAATTTAAGGAACTTCGTCCTGATCTGATCACGATGGATATTACCATGCCTGAGATGGATGGAATCGCGGCTCTGAAAGAAATCAAAAAAATTGATGGCAATGCCAAAGTGATTATGTGCTCTGCAATGGGGCAACAAGCAATGGTAATCGATGCAATTCAAGCGGGAGCCAAAGATTTCATCGTTAAGCCATTCCAGTCCGACCGCGTTATCGAAGCGATCAGCAAAACACTGGGCGTGTAAGAGATATGATGATGGCTCAGGATGAAATTCCATTAGCGGGTACCAATTATTATTTGCAGCTTGTTTGGGTGATTGTTGTCCTGGCCGTCATCCTAGCCCTTATCGTCTACTTGATTCGTTTTCTCAACAAACGAAATCAGCAGTGGTTTCGTAACGGTACAGTCCGGATTTTAGGCGGAGTTGGGCTTGGGCCTAACAAATCACTACAGATTATTGAAATTGGCGGTAACGTTTATCTGCTTGGTGTAGGTGAGAATATCCAACTTGTAGATAAAATTTCTGATCTGGATGAGGCACAGCGAATCATCGATTCGTTTGAACGAGAAGCTTCTTCATCAAACGGAAGCCTCTCGCCTCTCATCAACAAGCTCGCTACTCGTTTCCGCAAAGAAGAACCACCGCGGGAAATGGAGCTAGAGGATACAACCTCTTTTCACGAATTGTTTGAATCCAAACTTCGGCAGATGCCTAACCGAAAAGAGAAGATGGAGAAGCTCCTGAAAGAAGAAGACAATACTACAGATCGGTCGAGGGATTCATGAAGAAAAAGATTTGGCTAGCATGTTGTTTGATGGGGCTGATCAGCCTGGCGTCCGTAACAGTCGCCTTTGCCGAACCGATACCGAATATTGATATTCAAATCGGAAATGGGGATGGAGGAGCACCAAGCACAAGCTCATTATCGCTCATCCTATTAATTACGGTACTGAGTATCGCACCGGCATTACTGGTACTCATGACCAGTTTTACCCGAATTGTTATCGTTCTCGGTTTTGTGCGAACTTCCTTGGGGACACAGCAAATGCCACCCAATCAGGTGCTTGTCGGGTTAGCGCTCTTCTTGACATTATTCATCATGTCACCGACATTGTCTTCGATTAATCAGGTAGCACTTCAGCCCTATATTCAAGGAGAAATTACGCAAACCGAGGCATTGGAAAAGGCAGCAGATCCTATAAAGAAATTTATGTTCTCCCACACTAGGGAGAAGGACCTATTGCTTTTTATGAAATACAATCAAACCGAACAGCCTAGTTCGTATCAAGATATACCGCTCACTGTTATGGTGCCGGCATATGCAATCAGTGAATTAAAGACAGCGTTCCAGATGGGATTTATGATTTTTATTCCATTTCTGGTCATAGACATCGTCGTAGCAAGCACACTGATGGCAATGGGGATGATGATGCTTCCGCCGGTTATGATCTCATTACCTTTCAAAATACTATTATTTGTCCTTGTGGATGGATGGTATCTGGTAGTGAAGTCACTGTTGCTGAGTTTTAATACTTGAGCCGGAATAGTAAAGGAGGACGGTCATGACTTCGGAGTTTATTATCGGTCTGGCCGGGAAAGCAGTTTATACAGCACTGTTGGCCAGCGCACCCATGCTTATACTTGCTCTGGTTGTAGGACTTATGATCAGTATATTTCAAGCGACAACGCAGATCCAGGAACAGACTCTGGCTTTTGTGCCAAAAATTGTTGCCGTATTACTGGCAGTACTATTGTTTGGGCCATGGATATTGAATATATTGGTCGATTTCACGTACAACATACTCGATAATTTATACAGATATATAGGTTAGGCTTTTGCAGATGGAGACATTGTTGCAAAGTTTTCCTGTCGCTCTGCTTATGTTTTGTCGAATTGCATCATTTTTTGTAACAGCACCCGTCTTTTCAGCTCGAAATGTGCCTAATACGTTTAAAATTGGAATTTCAGCATTTGTCACGTTAACCGTGTACTTGGTGTATGGCATTAATCAAGAGGTTCCTACAGATCTAAGCTACATTTTGCTGATCATTAGGGAAATTCTGATTGGCCTGCTGCTGGGTTTCGTAGCGTATCTTATTATGACTGCTGTTCAGACCGCAGGAGCGTTTATCGATTTTCAGATTGGTTTTGCCATGGCGAACGTCTATGATCCAATGACTGGTGCTTCAGCACCACTTACAGGTAACTTCAAGTACGCTTTTGCCATGCTACTATTTTTGACGATGAATGGTCATCATTACTTGCTAGACGCTATCGTATACAGTTATCGATGGATACCGCTATCCAATGCATTTTTTATTCGTTTGGCAGATGGAAGTATAGCAGAATTTTTAGTACGAACGTTAGGTGAGACATTTATGCTTGCTTTTCAGATGTCTGCACCGATTGTCGTTGCTCTATTCTTGACAGACGTAGGATTAGGGTTTCTAGCCAAAACGGCTCCTCAATTCAACGTATTTGCTGTTGGTATGCCGCTTAAGGTACTTGTCGGGATTGCTATTTTGCTTTTACTGGTTCCGAGTTTTTCCTTTGTATTTAGTCAATTGTTCGAAGTAATGTTCAGATCCATGGAAAAATTGCTTGGGACCATTGGACAAAGGCCGGGCTGAGTGAAATGGAGGACAAGACCCAAATGAAATATCAACTCGACCTCCAATTGTTTGCAGGAGAAAAGACCGAAAAGGCGACACCGAATAAGAGGCAGGAAACGCGCAAAAAGGGACAGGTCGTCAAAAGTATGGAGATCTCCGGTGCTTCGATTCTCCTGTTCACCTTTTTGATCTTTATGTTTTTTAGTGACTTTTATAAGGAACGAATGGTTCGGCTTTTCACGGATATTTTTATCAACCGGCTAAGCATGCAGATCACTGGTGAGAATGTAATGGCACTCATGATGCGTTATGGCATCGAAGTTATGCTGTTACTTGCTCCTGTGTTGCTGGGAGTTGCTCTTATCGCTCTGATTGTAAACTATATGCAAGTTGGGTTTTTACTTGTAGGAGAAGGGCTTAAGCCAAAGCTAGAAAAGCTTGATCCCATCAAAGGATTCAAAAATATTTTTTCATTGCGTTCAGTAGTAGAATTCGCCAAATCCGTATTAAAGATGTCGATTATTGGTTATCTCGTGTACAGCACAATTATCAGTTACCAATCAGACATTGCTTCACTCTCACATTTTTCGGTGGATGCTATTTTACATTTTGCAGCTTCCATTACATTAAGTTTAGGCGTCAAAATTGCAGTAGCTCTTATGATTCTTGCGATTTTCGACTACATGTATCAGAAATATGATTATGAGAAAAACATTCGGATGTCTAAACAAGACATCAAGGATGAGTACAAAAAAATGGAAGGTGACCCACTGATCAAGGGTAAAATTCGAGAGCGCCAGCGTCGTATGGCTATGCAGCGCATGATGCAGGAAGTTCCGAATGCTGACGTAATCATCACAAACCCAACCCACTTTGCGGTAGCGCTGAAGTATGAAGGGTCAGAGATGGAGGCACCTCAGATCATTGCCAAAGGTCAAGACTATGTCGCCTTGCGTATAAGAGAAATAGCTAAAGAAAACGGCGTCATTACGATGGAAAACAAGCCGCTGGCACGGGCGTTGTTCCAGAGAGCTGAGATTGGAGACGCCATACCTGCTGATTTGTTTCAAGCGGTAGCCGAAGTGCTGGCTTATGTATATAAATTAAAGGGCAGAACGAAATAAAAGGGGATCGGAGGCCGTACATTCATTGAAGACTAAAGATATTGCTGTCCTTGCGGGTATTATCGGCATCGTATTGATGATGATTCTCCCGATCCCAACCTGGTTGTTGGACATGCTACTCGTTATCAACATTTCAATTGCGCTCATGATTTTGCTCGTTGCTATGAACAGCAAAGAAGCACTCCAATTTTCAATCTTCCCGGCGATGTTGTTGATTACAACTTTGTTCCGACTAGCGTTGAACATTTCAACAACCAAATTGATCCTTGGTGAAGGGGATGCCGGATCGGTCGTAGCGACTTTCGGTAGTTGGATTGCGGGTGGACAGATTGCGATAGGGTTTATCGTGTTCCTGATTCTCGTTGTTGTTCAGTTTATCGTTATCACGAAGGGGTCTGAGCGTGTAGCTGAGGTTGCAGCTCGTTTTACTCTCGATGCGATGCCTGGTAAACAAATGAGTATTGATGCGGATTTGAATGCAGGTCTGATCAACGAGCAGCAAGCCCGTGAACGTCGTACTAAGATTGAGCGAGAAGCAGACTTTTACGGAGCGATGGATGGAGCAAGTAAATTCGTTAAAGGGGATGCGATTGCGAGTATCATTATCCTCATTATCAATCTCATTGGCGGATTTATTATCGGAATGACAGTACACGGAATGGCTTTTGCAGATGCGCTTTCTACTTACTCGGTGTTGACCATCGGGGATGGTCTGGTAAGTCAGATTCCTGCGCTTCTGATCTCAACGGCTGCCGGTCTGATTGTTACACGAGCGTCATCAGAAGGAAATCTTGCAGATGATATTACGGGGCAATTATTTACATACCCGACGCTCATTTATATTGTAGCTTTTGTCATTGCTATGCTGGGGTTCTTCACACCAATTCATGTTATTACTACGCTACCTTTAGCCGCTTTACTTGCTTTTACCGCCTGGAGGATGCAGAATACGCTGAAATCCAAACAAGTGGCTGAAGAGCAGTTGGAGGAGGAGCAACAGATCGAAGAAGTTCGAAGCCCTGAAAGTGTGATTAACCTTCTTCAAGTGGATCCGATCGAGTTCGAATTTGGATATGGATTGATCCCTCTTGCTGATAACCAGCAAGGTGGTGACTTGTTGGATCGAATTATTATGATTCGTAGACAGTGTGCGCTTGAACTGGGTCTAGTAGTTCCTGTCATTCGTATTCGAGACAACATTCAATTAAGACCTAATGAATATGTAATCAAAATCAAAGGTAATGTTGTTGGTGGTGGAGAACTGCTTCTGAATCATTACTTGGCGATGAGTCCAGGGTATGAAGAAGAATCGGTAACCGGTATTGAGACGACAGAGCCTGCCTTTGGACTTCCAGCTTTGTGGATTGACGAGCTGACCAAAGATAGAGCAGAACTTGCTGGTTATACCGTTGTAGATCCGCCTTCGGTTGTAGCAACGCATCTAACTGAATTGATTAAGAAACACGCACATGAATTACTTGGAAGACAAGAAACAAAAGCGCTTGTGGATAACCTCAGAGAAAATTATGCCGCTCTTGTGGATGAATTGATTCCTTCTGTTCTAGCGATTGGTGATGTTCAAAAGGTACTAGCCAAACTATTGCGTGAGAAAATATCCATACGAGACATGGTTACCATCTTTGAGACACTAGCTGACTATGGTACGTATACCAAAGATCCAGACGTGCTAACCGAGTATGTAAGACAATCGCTCTCACGTCAGATTACGCAGCAGTTCTCACAGAAAGGTGAGACACTTAGAGTAATCACGGTTGGTCCTGGCTTAGAGAAAAAAATTGCTGAGTCTGTACAACAGTCAGAGCAAGGTAGCTATCTTGCATTAGATCCAGTGTCTACACAGAGTGTCTATCAAAAGTTGACAGAACAGGTGAATCGATTGATTCAATCTGGTCAGCAACCAGTTGTATTAACATCTCCAACCATTCGGATGTACTTGCGCCAAGTCATTGAGCGTACTATGCAGGACATACCAGTGCTTTCCTATAGCGAGTTGGAACCGAATGTTGAAATCCAAAGTGTCGGGGTGGTGAACTTATGAGAGTAAAACAATACGTTGTTGAGACCATGCCCGAAGCGATGCTTCAAATTCGTAAAGACTTGGGAAGTGATGCCGTTATCTTGTCTACCAAAGAGATCAAGGTAGGCGGGGTCCTCGGTATGTTCCGTAAAAAGAGGATTGAAGTTGTAGCTGCAGTTGATAAGGCAGAGAAAAAAGAAACGAAGAAGCAAGCTCAACCTCAGTTTGCACCTGTACCGCGTGCTTTTGTTCCTGAAGCCTACCGTCAAACAGCCCGTACATTTGATAAGGCTTCAGATTCGCCAGTTGCTAAATCAACCGATCATTCGTTAACTGAAGAACGTGCGGATGCTAATCCTGTGTTTGAATCGAGTCAGCTGGATTCAAACACAGATAAGAGCAAATCTGATTTGAACCTCGATTATAAACCGCGACCGGAAGGGGCGGATTTTTCGGGTTCAAGCTCTCCCTCTATACAGAAGAGCAATACCTTAGATCAGCAACAACTAATGTCTGAACTGCAAGATCTGAAACAGATGATGTCCAAGATATCCAGATTAGGAGTCGCGGAAGAGAATCTACCAGAACAACTGCGCCTCGTAAGAGATCGTCTGAACGAGCAAGAAGTTTGGCCAAATGTATCGGAATCTTGGTTTGAAGCTGTTCAGCGGAAAATCACTGAGGACGAGTTAAAGGAAGAAAACAGTTATGAGGCCATGGAACAAGTGATAACGCAGTTCTTGAAAGATCGTATCGCTGAAGGTATTCTTTCTACCACTCGAATCGTGTATGTAGCTGGACCAACGGGGGTTGGTAAAACAACCACCATTGCCAAGCTGGCTGCTGAGCAGATGTTCAAGAACCATCGTAAAGTTGGATTCATCACTTCCGACACTTACCGGATCTCGGC
The DNA here is from genome assembly GCF_023714095.1 of Paenibacillus sp. MER 99-2. Classification (NCBI taxonomy): domain Bacteria; kingdom Bacillati; phylum Bacillota; class Bacilli; order Caryophanales; family Paenibacillaceae; genus Paenibacillus; species Paenibacillus sp. MER 99-2. The sequence goes on from NZ_JAMAUZ010000008.1 coordinate 67,721, forward strand.
AGTAGAGCAGCTTAGAACGTATGCTTCTATCTTAAATGTTCCACTTGAAGTGGTGCAGTCTCCGGGTGATACTCAGCGAGCTATATCTCGGCTACAGGAATGTGATCTGATCTTTATGGACACTGCCGGAAGAAACTATAGAAATGAGTTACTAGTTTCCGAGTTACAAAGCCTATTGGCTCCCGTTGAGAACAGTGAAACCTTTTTGGTTATGAGTATGACATCCAAAAGTACAGATATGGTTCAGATCACAGAACACTTTAGTAAGTATGGTCTGGACAAAGTGATTTTCACGAAGATGGACGAAACAGGCAGTTGTGGATCCATGTTCAACCTGTTATATCAGTTTCCACTCAAACTCGCATATGTCACGAATGGACAAAATGTTCCTGATGATCTGCTGAAGCCTGAGGCGAGCACTCTCACAAAACAATTGTTGGGAGAGCGTGCACAATGAAAGACCAGGCAGCCTCACTCAGAAGCATGGTTCCTTCCCGAGATGGTATAAACGGAGTCGATTGGGCGAAACGTTCCTCCAAAATCATTACCATTGCCAGTGGAAAAGGTGGAGTTGGAAAATCAAATTTTACTTTGAATTTTGCTCTGGCCTTGCAATCCTTAGGAAGGAAAGTACTCGTTTTTGATGCAGATATAGGGATGGCTAATATTGATGTATTGATGGGAACTTCTTCTCCTTATAATTTGTATCATTTGCTGTATCGGCAGAAGTCCATTCAGGAAATTATCCAGCTTGGTGCAGGTGGCCTGCCTTATATCGCAGGTGGTTCGGGAATGAAAGAGTTGTTTTCATTGTCAGACCGAGATCTTGAATTTTTTGCACAACAAGTAGAAGAGATTGCCCAGGAAATGGATTACGTAATCTTTGATACCGGAGCAGGTCTCTCAAGAGAGAATATGAAATTTATTGGTGCTGCTGATGAATGCTTAATCGTAACCACACCTGAACCGACCTCAATAACCGATGCTTATGCTTTAGTCAAAGTTATGCATGGCCAGGAAAATGCTACACCATTTCGAATGATCGTTAACCGGGTGGAAGACGAACAAGAGGCGCAGCGAGTGGCAGAGAAAATAGCTGGAGTAGCAAAGCGTTTTTTGCAGACGGATATCCCACTTCTAGGGTACATCTCAGAAGATATCCAGGTGGTAAAGGCTGTAAAGAGGCAGGTGCCTTTTAGCCTAGCATTCCCAAATACCAAGGCAACAAGAGACATAACGCGACTTGCTCTTCGTTATTTGGCTGTACCTGCTACAACCGGATCCGAAACCTTGACAGGAATCAGGGGATTTATGAGAAAGTGGCTTAAGAAGACAACATGATTCTTGAAAAAAGGAAACAGGGGTGAACAACATGGCGGTGTATCAAGTATTGGTTGTCGATGATTCCGCTTTTATGCGTAAGATTGTTTCAGATTTAATTGAAGCGGATTCGGAATTCAAGGTGGCGGCAACAGCAGCAAATGGAAAAGAAGCTATTCAAAAAGCATTGGATGTAAAGCCCGATATTATAACTATGGATGTCGAGATGCCCGAGATGAATGGCCTTGACGCATTGCAAGGTATCATGAAGCAGTCGTATGTTCCAGTTATTATGTTATCGGGTATTAATGAACAAGGCATGAAAGAGACCATTATGGCTCTGGAGGCTGGGGCATTTGATTTCATTCGTAAGCCATCCATATCACATGATCAAGACATTGCCCAGGTAGGGAAAGCATTGGTTGAGCGTATGAGAGCGGCTATGAATGAAGTTGAACGAAAAGCGAACCGAGAGGCGTCCCTGCAGAAAAAAGAGGAGGCTCAGGGTAACCTGATGAATCAATCTCAGCGAATACAGCGGGATGTAGCTGCTGTGCCATCGCGTAGGGAGCTTGACCAGAAAAAGATAGAGCCTGCAAAACTTGAAAAACGAGCGAGCAGTGAACAAACTCCCTCTGTTCAGTCCAAAGTTGTACCTAAGAACACACCGCCGCTGTTGAATCAAAAGCCAGCACGTGTGGATCAAAAGACAGAGGTTTCAAAAAGTTCTGATCGCAAGCTTGAACCTAAAGAAATTAAAGAGTTGAGACCAAGCAAGCCCGCAGCTCCGCCCAAGGAAATCCGATCCGCACGTATTCAACGTGTGGCTGCCGACCAGGTAGCCGCTACGTCTGCCTCCGGGAATACTCCTGAGAGCAGAGTAGCCCCTACGCAACGAGGTGTGTCGTCCCTGGAGGTTGGATTCAATAAGCTTGTAGCGATTGGGTGCTCAACAGGTGGACCAAGGGCTCTTAAAACGTTGCTAGAGCAGTTGCCTGCTGATCTGCCGGCTCCTGTGGTCATTGTGCAGCACATGCCGCCCAATTTCACCAGATCACTTGCCCAGCGATTAAATACGTTCAGCCCACTTCATGTGGTAGAAGCCGAAGAAGGAATGATTCTGAAAAAAGGAACAGCCTATATTGCTCCTGGCGGATATCATATCAAAGTAAACAGAACGTCGGATGGCAAGTTCATTCTGAAGCTTACAGAGGAACATCCGGTTAATGGCCATAGACCATCAGTCGATACGATGTTTGAATCTCTTTTGCCACACACATCGCTGCAGCGTCATTTGGTCTTATTGACTGGGATGGGAAGTGACGGAGCTCGCATGATGAAGAAATTATACGAATCAGGTGTCACTTCAACGTTTGCCGAGAATGAAGAAACATGTGTTGTATATGGAATGCCGCGTTCTGCTGTAGAGCTGCAATGCGTGCGGCATCTCCTGCCATTGCAGGAGATTGCGCCAAAACTTGTTCAAGCTGTGAAATAAATGGAGTGAAACTCATGGAGGAGGTGCCTCACAATGGACATGAACCAATATTTATCCATGTTTATTGATGAGTCTAATGATCATCTGCAGTCGCTTAATGAAAACATGCTACAACTCGAAGGTAACCCGGAGGATTTAGGAATCGTTCAGGTTATATTCCGCTCAGCTCATACCCTTAAGGGTATGGCTGCAACAATGGGATTTGAAGATTTGGCATCACTGACACACAAGATGGAGAATGTGTTAGATATGGTGCGTAATGAGAAGCTGAAAATGCAAGATTTCATCTTTGACACCCTATTTAAAAGTTTGGATGCGCTCGAAACAATGGTTCAGGATATTACAAATGGCGGAGAAGGTAAAGCGGATGTTTCCTCAATCGTTACTTCACTTCAAGCGATTGAAAGTGGCGAATGGACTGGAGGCGACGCTCCGGCGGCAGCTGCGGATAAAACGACGGCTCCAGAAACCTTAACTGCAGTGCAACTGGACGAGTTCCAATATTCGGTACTAGATCAATCCATTGCAGAAGGACACCGCGTATTCTACATTGAAGTACTGGTAAGTGAGCACAGCCAGTTAAAAGGCGTACGTGCTTACATGGTATTTGATCTGCTAGAACGCTCCGGTGAGGTTGTAAAAGCATTCCCATCCGTTCAGGATATTGAACAAGAGAAGTTTGAGCGCAATTTCTCGTTATATTACATAACAACCAAAGAAGCGCAGGAACTTGAACAAGGAATTTTAAGTATTTCCGAAATTGAAAGTGCAAAAGTGATTCAGCTGGATCAAGAAACGCTGCAGCAGATGACGAACCAGGCAGCCGTTGCTGCCGAAGCTGAAGTCGTTGCTGTAAACGATGCAATTGCGGCATCTCAAGCCAAAGAAGCTCCTCCTAAAGCAGAAGTGAAGCCTGCCGAAACTAAAGCAGCGGCACCTAAGCAAGCGGCAGCTCCTTCACGTACGATTCGTGTAGATATTGAACGACTTGATGTACTCATGAATCTGTTCAGTGAGTTGTTGATCGATCGGTCACGACTAGAACAACTAGCTAGCGAGACGGGGAATAATGATCTGTCGGATACGGTAGCTCACTTGAGCAGAGTCAGCACAGATTTGCAAAATATTGTCCTGAAGCTGCGGATGGTTCCTGTAGACACCGTGTTCAACCGTTTCCCTCGTATGATTCGCGATTTAGCAAAAACACTAGACAAGAAAATTGATCTAGTGATTACTGGAGCCGAAACAGAATTGGATCGTACCGTTATTGATGAGATTGGCGATCCGTTGGTTCACTTGCTGCGTAATGCGGTTGACCATGGTGTTGAGTCGATTTCAGAGCGTGTAGCGGCAGGCAAACCAGAGATGGGAACCGTTAACCTGCGTGCATTCCATAGTGGTAACCATGTCTTCATTGAGATTGAAGATGATGGTAAGGGGATCTATCGTGAGAAGTTGTTGAAAACAGCAATTTCCAGAGGTGTTGTTACAGAGGAGCAAGGTGCGAAAATGAGTGACGATGAAGTTAATCAATTGTTATTTGCACCGGGTTTCAGTACAGCTGATGTGATCTCCGATATTTCCGGACGTGGAGTTGGTTTGGATGTTGTTAAATCAAAAATCACTTCACTTGGCGGTAATGTAACCATTCACTCTACACCGGGAAAAGGAACGAACTTCTCAGTTCAACTTCCATTGACCCTGTCCATTATTGCAGCCATGCTTGTACGAGTGGGTTCAGAGAAATATGCCATTCCACTGTCTTCAATTGTAGAGACAGCGATTGTGCAGCGTGAGCAAGTTCGCAATATCCATGGTAATAAAATGATTACGTTCCGCGAGTCATTGATTCCATATCTCTCATTAAATGAAGTGTTCTCTGTACCAGACTTCAATGATGCAGATGAGAAAGAAACGGAAATTGTTGTTATCCGCAAAGGAGATCGACTTGCAGCCGTATCTGTAGAGGAATTCATTGGACAAAGCGAGATTGTCCTCAAATCGATGGGAACTTATCTCCCTGCGATTGAAGGCATTTCAGGAGCAACGATTCTTGGAGATGGACAAGTAGCTCTGATCGTTGATCCTAACGCATTCATCAAATAAACCAATTACGTTTAAGCTCTACATTTAATAGGGAGGTTTTTTACATGGAAGAAGAGTTGAAAGTTATCGTCTTTAAATTAGGCTCTGAGGAGTACGGCATTGAAGTTGAGAGAGTTCAAACGATTGAACGCATGATGCCAATCACGCGTGTCCCTAAAACATTCTCTTTTGTAAAAGGGGTTATCAATCTACGCGGGGTTGTTATTCCTGTCATTGATTTGCGTGGTCGCTTCTCATTGCCGGAAACTGAATATACCGATCAAACACGTATTGTCATTGTAGGTGTAGGCGATATGCAAGTAGGCTTTATCGTTGACGCTGCCAACGATGTCATTGATATCAAAAGCAGTTCAATTGATAGCCCACCTGAAGTGGTTGGTGGCGTTAAAGCTAGATATCTCCGTGGTGTGGCGAAGCTTGAGAATGAACGTTTGCTAATCATGCTTAACCTGCACGAAGTCTTAAATAAAAGCGAAGTCGTTCAGCTGGAAAGTGTTGAGGGATAACTCCGTGGAAATGTTCAACCGATTTGAGGGATTCCAGATGGATGTGCTCAAAGAGGTCGGTAACATAGGAGCAGGCAACGCCGCAACGGCGTTGTCCCAGCTCCTTAATAGACCGATTGACATGGGCGTTCCAACGGTACAAATGCTTCCCTTTGAAGAAGTTTCCGAAAAAGTGGGCGGGGATGAACGAATCGTCGTTACTGTTTTCTTACGTGTCGAAGGGGAAGCACCAGGTAATCTGTTTTTTATGATGACACCTGAAGCGGCTAAGATGTTGCTTAATCGTCTTGCTGGTTTTGACTTGAGGGAAGGGTTTGACTTCACGGATATGGAACAATCTGCTCTGTCTGAGATTGGAAACATACTGGCTGGGTCTTATCTATCTTCACTTGCAGATTTTACGAAACTGTCCATGTATCCAACGGTTCCAGGACTTGCCATTGATATGGCAGGTGCTATTCTGAGTTATGGTTTACTGCAATTTGGTGAAATGGGCGATGCTGCATTGCTAATTGACACTTCGTTCTTTGAAGGACAAGATGAAGTGGAAGGTCAGTTCTTCCTCATTCCCGATCCGACATCATTTGCTAAGATATTCGAATCATTAGGGGTGCCGCTAGATCATGATTGAAGATAAAAGCGTCGTTAAAGTCGGTATGGCGGATTTGAATATTGCTCATCTTCCTGGCATAATCCGTACGACTGGCCTTGGTTCATGTGTGGGCTTAACAATGTATGACCCACAATTGAAGCTGGCTGGAATGGCGCATGTCATGCTCCCTACTTCAGATATTGCCCGCGAGGGGAATTTGAATAGAGCCAAATATGCGGATACGGCATTGCCCGAGTTATTGGAGAAGATGGTTAAGCTCGGCGCTTCTCAGTCACGAATTGTGTCCAAAATGGCAGGAGGGTCACAGATGTTTGCTTTTTCGGGAGCTGGTGACACGATGCGGATTGGACCGCGAAATGCTGATTCTTGTCGGGAATGGTTACAGAAGCTCGGTATTCCTCTACTGGCTGAAGATACGGGCGGCAACTATGGACGAACTATTGAAATGGACTGTGAGACTGGACTTTTGACTATTAGAAGTGTACAAATGGGTGTAAAGGAACTATAACCAATATGATAGGAAACTACCGCATTAATCTTGGAGCAGGCATAGTCGGATTTATTCTGACTTTTTTTGTAGCTTACAGCAGCAATGTGTTGATGACCAGTTTAATTCGCGGGTTAATCGGATTTGTAGCCTGGTTTGCCCTTGCTTACGCTCTACGCTGGGGATTGGGATTGCTGCTGACTCCATCCTTAGATAGCAAGGGATTCGATTACGATCCCCTAAACGGTCAAGAATTAAGAGGTTCACAGGTGGACATTAAACTCGAAGATGATGGTCAAGAGCTCAACGATTTGCTCAAAAATGGACAGAACGCCTCCTCCGAGGAAGATCTTCCGCCATCTGAGACGAAAGCTCCAACGGGATTTGCCCCATTGGATCCGCCTAAACTCGTTCGGACCAAAGAGCCGGAAGAATTGGCGCAGGCCGTTCGTCACCTGACAGACAAATAAGGAGGGTGAAATCAATTGAACGAGCGTAAAGCTTCACATTTGAACCATGCAGATCTGTGGGAAAAGTGGAAGGAACATGGAGATCTTGAAGCTAAGAAAAACTTAATCGAGAAATATCTTCATATTGTCAATTATGTATCTGGACGACTGGCAGTCGGTTTGCCCAAAAACGTTCCGAAAGATGATTTGGAGAGCAATGGTGTTATGGGTTTAATTGATGCGTTGGAAAAGTTCGATTATGAACGAGGGCTCCAGTTTGAAACATATGCTTCTTGGCGTGTTCGGGGTGCGATACTCGACGGATTAAGACAAGGGGACTGGGTTCCACGTTCCGTGAGAGAGAAAGCTAAGCGCATTGAAGACGCATATCAGCAACTGGAACAATCGTATCTAAGATCTGTAAGTGATGAAGAAATGAGTGCTTACCTAGATGTGTCAACAAAGGATTTCCAGCACATGCTTCAGGAGGTGGCCGTGATGTCACTTTGCTCACTTGAAGACCCTATTCGAGAAGAAGAATCCGAGACACGTCTCTCTTTAATGATTGACGAAAAGGCGAAAAATCCTGATTATAAGGTCAATGAGTTTTATTTAAAAGAAGCCTTGGTACAGGGTCTTGAGAAGCTGACTGTAAAAGAGCGGACGGTCGTTTCTCTTTTGTATTATGAAGACCTGTCTCTTAGCGAGATTGCAGAGGTTATGTCCTTGTCTCCATCACGAATTTCTCAGCTTCACTCCAAGGCGATATTAAGACTTAGAGGAACGCTGGATAAACAGAAGGATCTATTACTACGTAAAGACTAATAGAGAGAGTTATGGCTGGATTATAGGGAGTGGAAAGTCTAAAAGGAGGAAGAACTGCATTGACACAGCGGATTGCTTTGGAACAATGCTTGAGCATTATTTTATCGGAAGATAAAAGCATGGCCTACCTTGAAATTTCCAAAATGGAAGAGGGCTTTACCTGCACTTTAGATGAACTCGAGCAATATATTGATAGTAAAGGGATCAAGTATGGTATTTTACGAGATGCCTTGCTTTCATTCGCAAGTCATCCTGAAACCTATCTCAATAGTCAGTGTAAGATTGCCGAGGGCATTGCTGCTGTAGCAGGAGAAGATGGATACATCAAGGTACTCGTAGGCATGGATGATTCCAATGAGCGTCGACCACAGGAATCGGAAGATGGTACGGTGGATTACAAAGAAGTGACACGCCTTAATAATGTTCGAGCAGGTCAGATTATTGCAGAACGAATTCCTCCTATGGATGGCATAGTAGGTAGGGCAGTAACGGATGTTGAAATCCCTTTTCGCCCAGGTAAGGAAGCACGTTTTAAAGTCGGGAAAAATGTAGTTGTTAACCCAGATGGAACCGCAATGTATGCCGCACTGGATGGGTTGGTTACCAAAACAGAAGGCAATAAACTAAATGTATTTCCTGTATATGAGATCAATGGTGATGTGGATTATAACGTCGGAAACATTGATTTTGTCGGTACAGTAGTTATACGCGGGAATGTTCTGACAGGCTTTAAAGTAAAAGCCGCAGGTGATATCCGAGTTGTTGGTGGTGTCGAAGGCGCTGAGTTAGAAGCAGGCGGTTCGGTTGAAATCACGGGTGGAATTATCGGATATAACAAAGGGCTTGTACATGCTGAACATAACGTTAAATGTAGCTTTATTCAAGAAGGCAATGTTGATGCTGGTGAAGACGTCCTCGTTTCACAAAGTATTATGCATTCTAATATTCGTGCAGGCAGAGAAGTAATCTGTGCTGGGACAAAAGGACTTATTGTTGGTGGTTCTATTCAAGCTGGTGAAAAAGTATCAGCACGTATTGTGGGTAATGGTATGTCTACCGTAACTTCCATTGAAGTTGGTGTTCTGCCTAGACTGCGTAATGAATTGAACGATCTTCGTAAAGTCATTCGAGAACAGATGGATTCATTGGATAAAACCAAAAAAGCTCTGACTCTATTGGATCAGCTGGCAGCAGCAGGACAATTAAGTCCTGATAAAATGTCCATGCGAATTAAACTGACAGCCACACAGAAATCAGCCATGCGTCTTAATGATGAAACAAAGACACGAATCTTTGAAATCGAAAAGGCACTTGAGGATACGAGTAGGGCTCGTGTAGATATTCTCAAGATGATTTATGGTGGCTCTAAAATAGTTATCGGCAGATACACCAAATTTATTAAAGATCCGGTGAGTAGAATTTCATTTTATTATCATGATGGTGATATTTCGATGGTTCCTTACGTGTAAGTACAGCATTCAAGCAGATCAAGAATCCATTCGAAACCGTGAGGTGAGCGTATGAGTTTCAAAGCGGTTGAGTTGCAGATTGCCGTACCAAGAACGAGTGAGGCCGGTCGTTATCAAAATGAAACTCAGCAGCGGCCGGTCATTGACCAGAGCTTACTCGCAGAGCAAACAGCCAAGGAAGCTGAGGCGGCCAGACATCGAAGTGAAGCGATGGATGAAACAGCTAATGCTGCATTACGTGATGATCATAGTAATGATGCTGAGCAGAAAAATGGCTCACCGGCAGCAGAATCCTCTGAGGCTCAAGAGAACATTAAACCGGCTGAACACCCATACAAAGGAAAACATATTGATTTTTCCTTATAAACGTAGTTTAGAAGAGAGAGTTTCATAAGATTACTCTTAAAAGAAATAAAGTTTGAATAGAAACTTGCATGGAAGAAGTCTTGCGCATCGACTGCTGCATCAAAAGGAGAGAACCGAATTTGTCACCATGGATTATTATTGTCATATTAGGTGCCTGTGCGATTGCATATGCATTGATTATGCCTAAGAAAGATAAGTCACAGGAGCACGGGAATCAACTGGTGCAGGAGATGGAATCCACGCTTGAACACTATATGACTGAGATGGAAAGCGATAATGACGCCCTCATTCAGCGTGTTGCTGAAATGAAGGGGGAGGCTACAGCTGCCGATCAGCGTATGCAGTTGCAACTGGAAGAGATGCAAAAACGTCTTGAGCTATTAGAGCAGAGCAAGGCGGTTGAACCCAATTCAGTTGCCCATCTGTCTACCATAAACAGTACTAATGGACTTCAGGCTCAAGGGCTATTAGAGAGCGTAAAAATGGAGGCAGCTGAGTCAGTTGCTGAAGTGGAAAACCAGCCGTCTGACGAAGTAACGCCAACTGTTGGCGAGTCGATCAAAGATCGATATGCAGAACTCTTTAGTTTATATGCAGAGGGTAAGTCAATTGACGCAATTACGAAGCAAACAGGTATACAGCGTGGGGAAGTTCAATTAATACTTCAACTCGCAGAACGGGAGGAGAGCTAAAGGATGGACAAGCGCTCCTTATGGATCGGACTTGGAAGTGGCATGATCGTTGGAGCTATTCTGCTGCAGCTGGCTACAGTAGGACAGAATGCCTTATCAGATAGCGCTTTGGTTACTGATCAAGTCGTTACAGATCTAACGAAAGAACAATTGGAAGAGGCTGCGAAGAATTTGGACATGAGACTCGTGGATCTGGATGAAGAGTTACTTACCGAAACAGAATGGGTGCAGAAGAAAAAGCAGGAGAGCAGTGAGCTACAAGGAACTACAGCAGAACCTCCTAAGGATACGGAGACAGCAGTGACACCAAGTACACCTACGAACCCTGAAAAGCCTACATCTTCTGACAAAGAGACACAAGTTAATCAGCCCAAATCAACGGACCCCTCAACTCCAGTTACGCCTAAAGGTGCTACCGTATCGTTCAAAGTCCGTTCAGGAAATAGTCTGGCTATGGTAGCAGAGAATTTGGAGAAATCGGGCATTGTGGACGATGCGGAAGCGTTCATCCGGGCAGGCCGTGCAGAACGAATCAACACCAAAATACAAGTAGGCACATATGCGCTGGAAAAAGGCGAAAGCTTTAAATCCATTATCGCCAAAATTACCAAAGAACCGTCACGCTGAGAGCTTCAGGCAGGACGGTTCTTTATAATTTGACTGAGATTCATTGTTCCTATGTCTGTTTGCATCCAGGCTTGGTATAGTTCAGAATAATATGCTGAAAATATCGTATTTTGTTTGAAAAATAGTTGCAACGATTAGGCGTTTGTGCTATATTAGATAACGGTGTTAAAACACACGCATGTGCTAATTTCGTTAAGGGTGCTTTCCTTGCTGGAGAGTCTTGGCGAAAAATGATGCCGGCGGAGGACACAATAAAAACCATACTAGGAGGTGTGTGAAGATGGCAGTAATCTCCATGAAGCAGCTTCTCGAAGCTGGGGTACACTTCGGTCACCAAACACGTCGTTGGAACCCAAAAATGGATCGTTATATCTTCACTGAAAGAAACGGAATTTATATCATTGACTTGCAAAAGACAGTGAAAAAAGTCGAAGAGGCTTACAACTTCGTTAAAGGAATCGCAGGCGAGAATGGTACTATTCTTTTCGTTGGTACTAAGAAACAAGCTCAAGATTCCGTTAAAGAAGAAGCTGAACGCGCTGGTCAGTTCTACATTAACCAACGTTGGTTGGGTGGTACCCTGACTAACTTCTCAACTATTCAAAAACGTATTGATCGTTTGAAACAGTTGGAAGCTTGGGAAGAAGACGGTACTTTCGGTGTATTGCCTAAAAAAGAAGTTATCTTGCTTCGCAAAGAAAAAGATCGTCTTGAGAAATTCTTGGGCGGTATTAAAAATATGAAAGGCCTGCCAAGCGCCCTGTTCATCATCGATCCACGCAAAGAGCGTATCGCTGTTGCTGAAGCTCGCAAATTGGGTATCCCAATCGTTGGTATCGTTGATACTAACTGCGATCCAGACGAGATCGATTATGTTATCCCGGGTAATGACGACGCGATCCGCGCTGTTAAATTGCTGACAGGTAAAATGGCTGACGCTGTTATCGAAGCTAACCAAGGCGAAGAAACTTCCGCTTAATAGTTTCGAACATAATTCATGAATTAAATGAAAAGGGTGGTTGGTAGGTGGATAACCTCTCACTGCCCTTTTTTTAGAGTGTACGTACAATACTTAATTTGGAGGGAATTTATAATGGCAGTTAATGCGAGTGCAGTAAAAGAACTTCGCGAAAGAACGGGCGCTGGTATGCTCGATTGTAAAAAAGCACTGGAAGAAGCAAACGGTGATGTAACGAAAGCGGCTGAATTGTTGCGTGAAAAAGGTCTTTCTGCAGCAGCAAGCAAAGCAGGTCGTGCAGCTACTGAAGGCGCTGTAGAATCTTACATCCACGCTGGCGGACGTATCGGTGTCTTGGTTGAAGTTAACTGCGAAACTGACTTCGTTGGTAAAACAGATCAATTTAAGGATTTTGTTAGAGACGTAGCTATGCAAATCGCTGCAGCTAATCCTAAATATGTTACTCGCGAAGAAGTTCCTACAGATGAGCTGGAAAAAGAAAAAGAAATCTTGAAAGCTCAAGCTCTTAATGAAGGTAAACCAGAAAAAATCATTGAAAAAATGGTTGAAGGCCGTATCGGTAAATACTACGAAGAATACTGCCTGATGGAACAAACTTTTGTTAAAGATCCAGACAAAACAATTTCCCAATTGCTGAATGAAAAAATCAGCCAAATTGGTGAAAATATCTCCATCCGTCGTTTCGTTCGTTACGAACTGGGTGAAGGTCTTGAGAAAAAAGTTGATAACTTCGTAGAAGAAGTAATGTCCCAAGTAAACAAATAAGACGGTTTTTCAAACCGGCAATTAGGATGGATTTTCGAAGATATAAGAATGATGAAACTTCGAAGCGCAAACTCCCTTATATCTCAGGAAAACAGTGCCTTACCGGTTGAACGTTTTTCCTAAAAGAGCGGAACACTACTGTGTTCCTTTCTTTTTAAGCAGGAGGCCGTGCGCGAGAAGTTTTGTTGGTTGGATGCCGCAGGGTGTTCAATTTAAAGTGGAGGGTGAACAATTGGAACAGCCAGTATTTAAACGTGTTGTCTTAAAAGTCAGCGGAGAGTCTCTTTCCGGTCAAAATGGCTATGGTATTGATGCAGAGACGATCTCGTCCATTGCGCAACAAGTAAAAGAAGTTGTTGAACTAGGTGTGCAGGTTGCTATTGTGTGTGGCGGCGGAAACATCTGGCGCGGCATTGCGGGTAGCGAAAATGGCATCGATCGAGCAACTGCAGATTACATGGGCATGCTGGCGACAGTAATGAACTCGCTGGCACTGCAAGACGCATTGGAACAGATTGAAGTCCCTACACGGGTACAAACATCTATTGCTATGCAACAAATTGCAGAGCCTTACATTCGTCGTAGAGCTATTCGTCATCTTGAGAAAGGTCGGGTCGTTATTTTTGCATCAGGTACAGGCAACCCGTTCTTCTCCACAGATACAACAGCAGCACTTCGCGCAGCGGAGATCGAAGCAGAAGTCATCTTGATGGCTAAGAATAAAGTGGATGGTGTTTATTCAGCCGATCCATTTAAGGACAGCACAGCTGTTAAATTTGATCAGTTGACTTATATGGATATCCTCAACAAAGACCTTGGTGTAATGGATTCGACGGCATCCTCACTGTGTAAGGATAACAACATTCCGTTGATCGTCTTTGCTATTACTGAACAAGGTAACATCAAGCGTGTTGTTCTAGGTGAACGCATCGGAACAATCGTTAAAGGGAGTGTAGATTAATGCCACAAGCGGTTAAAAAACATGCCGAAGAACGTATGGAAAAAGCAATTCAAGCGTTACGACGTGATCTTGCCACTTTGCGTGCAGGGCGTGCTACTCCAGCTCTTCTGGATCGGGTTCAGGTAGAGTATTATGGTGCAATGACACCACTTAATCAGCTTGCTAATATCAGTACGCCGGATACACGCACACTGATGATCCAACCATGGGATAAGTCATCCATGAGTGATATCGAGCGTGCGATCATGAAATCGGATCTTGGTCTTACACCAGCAAACGACGGCACCATGATTCGTCTGTCTATTCCACCACTTACGGAAGAGCGCAGAGCGGAGCTTGTAAAGCTGACTAAAAAGTTTGGTGAAGAGGGCAAAGTGGCGATTCGTAACATTCGCCGTGATGCTAACGATGATATCAAAAAAATGGAGAAGTCAGATATTTCTGAGGACGAGTCCCGGAGACATCAAGACGATATCCAAAAATCGACAGATAAATTCATCGCTGAAGTCGATAAGGTACTCGCTGCCAAAGAAAAAGAAATCATGGAAGTGTAAGACAAGCGCAGCCCCTCCGATCCGGTGGGGTTTTGTCTCTTTTTTAAGCTGCAGGTGAAGAAACTTCAGGGATTTTGGAGGAACAGGAATGATCAAACGGGTTCGGTCGTGGTGGAATGGGGCTGAAAAGCAGGAAACGCTGACTATATCCGAGGATAATATCCCGCAGCATGTAGCTATTATTATGGACGGAAATGGACGATGGGCCAAACGTCTCGGCCTTCCGCGCATAGCTGGACATCAGAATGGGATGAAGGCAGTCAAACGTGCGACCATCGCGGCGGATGAACTGGGCATCAAATATCTGACGATGTATGCTTTTTCGACAGAAAACTGGACGCGTCCAAAAGAAGAAGTGGATTTTCTGATGCGACTTCCGCAAGAGTTTTTGGCGATTGAGCTGGATGAGCTTATCGAAAAGAACGTGCAGATTCGGATGATGGGTCAGGAGGAACATTTACCTTCTCATACCATTAACGCTTTGCGTGAAGCCATACGTCTTACAGAACACAACACGGGTCTGGTACTAAACTTTGCAATGAATTATGGAAGCCGCAGAGAAATGACAGACTGTGTTAAAAAAATAGCTCTACAGGTTCAGTCGGGGGAACTGTCTGCAGAGGATATTACACCAGAGCTCATCGACAGACACATGTTAACGAGTGATATGCCTGACCCGGATCTGTTGATTCGAACAAGCGGTGAGCTGAGACTCAGCAATTTCATGCTCTGGCAACTTGCTTATAGTGAACTATGGTTTACGGATATATACTGGCCCGAATTTGGCAAGCAGCATTTGATTGAAGCAGTAGCCGAATATCAGCGCAGAACAAGGCGTTACGGCGGTTTGAAATAGATGGAGGATGAAGCCGTTGAAACAGCGATTAACGACAGGAATAATAGCAGGTGTTTTGTTTTTGGGTTTTTGCTTGCTAGGCGGACCTTGGTATCATGGCTTGGTATTAGTGATGGCTCTCATCGGTTATTATGAGTTTGTGAAAATGACAGGAGTACAGCCTTTTTCGGGTGTAGCTCTAATTGGATACGTAGGCGTTTTTTCGCTTGTATTTCCTTGGGAAATGGTATGGGAAGCCAGACCGCTGACTCTGTTTCAGATCGGCTGGCTTGTGATGTTGCTATTAATGACAGCATCGGTGATAACCAAAAATAAAATTCCGGTTAATACCGTTGCTATGCTCTTTCTTGGGGTGTTGTACATCGGTATTGGCTTTTATTACATTGCTGAATCAAGACATCTTCAACATGGATTATTCTGGACTTTCCTATTGCTAGGCTCAATTTGGGCAAGTGATGCAGGCGCCTATTTCGTCGGCAAAATGATGGGCAAAAACAAATTATGGCCTTCAATTAGTCCTAACAAAACAGTGGAAGGTGCATTAGGTGGTATCATCATTGCGGTTATAACCGCGGTCGTTTTTGCAGGGGTATCCGACGGTTTGCTCTCTTGGCCGAGAGCTATATTGATTGGAGTCGCCTGTGCTGTGGTAGGTCAAATGGGAGATCTCA
Organism: Paenibacillus sp. MER 99-2; assembly: GCF_023714095.1. Classification (NCBI taxonomy): domain Bacteria; kingdom Bacillati; phylum Bacillota; class Bacilli; order Caryophanales; family Paenibacillaceae; genus Paenibacillus; species Paenibacillus sp. MER 99-2. Next base: position 83,465 of record NZ_JAMAUZ010000008.1, read on the forward strand.
TTCAATCTGCATACAAGCGGGTTTATAATATCAAGGATTCCGGTACTTTACTTCCGGGACATGGTGGCATTTTGGATCGGTGCGACAGCTGGATCGTCGTTTTTCCGTTCATACATATACTGATGCTACTTCCCTATTAATTGTGCAAACAAGACAGTTGTAATGAGTGATCATTCATTACAACTGCATTGGATAAATGAAGATGAGGTGCAGCATGAAAAAAATTGCGATCCTTGGGTCAACGGGCTCAATTGGAACACAGACCCTTGATGTAGTAGATATGCATCCTGAGTTATTTCAAGTGGAAGGACTTGCTGCAGGTGGGAATGTGGAGTTGCTTATTGAGCAAACGAAGCGTTACAAGCCGAAGAAAGTTTCTGTTGGCTCCAAAGAACTGGCAGACTATATTGCACCCTTAATTCCTACAGGAACGCAGGTTTTTCACGGTAAAGAAGGATTAGTCGAAATTGCTGCAGGAACAGAGGCGGATACGGTTGTGACAGCTGTAGTGGGAAGTCTGGGGCTAGAATCGACACTAGCTGCCATTGAAGCTGGGAAACAGATCGGATTAGCGAACAAAGAGACCTTAGTTACAGCAGGGCATATCGTTACCTCCAAAGCAGCGGCAAAGGGAGTTTCGCTCCTGCCTGTAGATAGTGAACACTCTGCAATTTTCCAATGTTTGAATGGAGAAAAACGTGAGCAATTGCTGGGAATTACACTTACTGCTTCCGGAGGGTCTTTCCGCGATTTAACGCGCGAACAACTGAAAGAGGTCTCTGTAGAGGATGCGCTAAAACATCCAAACTGGTCTATGGGTTCCAAAATTACGATCGATTCAGCAACAATGGTGAATAAAGGACTTGAAGTTATTGAGGCACATTGGTTATTTGGACTTCCATACGATCAAATTAATGTATTGCTCCACCCCGAGAGCATTATTCACTCATTTGTTGAGTTTGAGGATACGAGTATTATTGCTCAGTTAGGTAATCCAGATATGCGTGTACCTATTCAGTACGCTTTAACTTATCCAGATCGCCTACCGTCACAGGCTACACGCCTATCATTAGCTCAAGTGGGCAAGCTGAATTTCCGTGAGATGGATATGGAGCGCTTCCCTTGTTTAAGAATGGCATATGAGTCTGGCAAAATGGGAGGAACTGCACCAACTGCGTTCAATGCGGCAAATGAAATTGCTGTAGCGAGATTTTTAAAAGGCGACATCTCTTTTTTACAAATAGAGTATACGATTGAGAAGATCCTGGAAAAACATATCAACATTCAAAATCCGAGTTTAGAAGAGATAATGAATGCTGATGAAATCTCTCGTAAGGTAGCCAACGAGCTGCGATTCTAAACGCTGATTTGGATGCACACTTCTTTTTTGCGAGTCTGTCCTTTCATGTAAAACGGTAGGATGTATTGCATAATAGACTGCGATAGTTTAGCTAAAATGAAATAGTAAGCGAAAAGGTCACTTTTAAGATCGATGGCTGATCTAAGGGGTGACCTTTTTATGTCAACCATCCTACTAACTCTAAAGGCCATACCTCTGAAAATCGCTATCATGATCATTATGTTGTATTATTAAAAACAGAGCATTTGTGGAGTACAATTTATTCAAGTCTCCTGTGCTAGCGGTAATTATCAAATGCTGCTGGCGAATCTCATTCTAAAGGTCGTACTCTAAACGTATGTTTACTACAAGAACTTGGCGTTGAAATATGCATGAAGTATAATAGTATTTCGGCGAAAGACTTCCAATTAGGGCTGATGACGGGGGTAGCAGGCATAGGATATGGGTTACTGCGACTACATAATCCTGATATTCCTTCTGTTCTTTCATTGGAGATTCCAGTACTTGGTGCGTTTACTGGGACTTAAAAAACTTCTTGGTATTTAATTAAGAATAATGTTATTCTAGAGCATGCATAATAAGTTAAGGAGGTGTAGTGTTTGTTGGAGACTCTTAAAATCGCGTTCTATATATTCATGATGTTCTTTGTTATTGTAGCTATTCATGAATGGGGCCACTATTATTTTGCGAAGCGTGCTGGCATTTTGGTTCGTGAATTTGCAATTGGATTTGGTCCTAAAATGTTTTCATATAAGAAGGGTGAGACTCAATTCACGTTCCGTCTGCTTCCTTTTGGTGGATATGCAAGAATGGCTGGTGAAGATCCGGATACTACGGGGATTGATGTAGGACAAACGATATGTGTTAGAATTAAGGACGATAAGGTTGAGAAAATCTTCACGAGCAATCTTGAAAAGTACAAGAATGTAATCAAAGGTGAAGTTTTGCAAATAGACCTGGAAACAGCCCTTAAAATTGAACTTGATGTTGACGGAGAGCGCATGACCTATGATGTGCATCCTCAGGCTGTTATTGTGAACAAAAATGCTAGCATGCAAATCGCGCCTAAAGATCGTTGGTTTAGCAGTAAAACCGTTGGACAGCGAGCCTTGGCTATTTTTGCCGGCCCGATGATGAACTTTATTCTAGCATTTGTGTTGTTTGCAATATTTGTTCAAGTAAGTGGTGTTCCTGTCGAGAATCCCTCCTACATAAAAATAGCTGATGTTTCAGCAAATACGCCTGCGGAGAAGGCTGGATTTAAAGAGGGAGATATCATTAAGAGTATTAATGGTACGCCAGTTGGAGTTGACCAACAACAGGTCATTGCTTCCATCTCTGAGTCGAAGGATCAGGCTATGAACTGGACAGTGATTCGTGATGGGAAGGAACTTGACGTTTCGGTTACTCCGACATCATTGCCTGGCCAGGAAGGTGGTAAAGTAGGGATCTCCTTAGGATTTCCTACAAGACAAGCTGGTTTTGTGGAAACCTTCACGCTATCTGGCAAATATACCATTGAAACATCCAAATTAATTTTCAAAGGCCTTCAACAGCTCGTACAAAACTTCGCGCTTGATGATATTGGTGGCCCAGTCAGAACCATTGAGTTAACGGGTGAAATCGCTAAATCGGGGATTGATCGTTTATTATACTGGAGTGCAATGATCAGTATTAACCTAGGGATCTTTAACCTGTTACCGATTCCGGCGTTGGATGGCAGCCGTCTTGTGTTTTTAGGAATTGAGGCACTGCGGGGCAGACCGGTTGACCCGAATCGTGAAGGCATGGTTCACTTTATTGGGTTTGCGATGTTGTTTGTACTGATGCTTGCTGTAACATATAATGATATACTACGTTTAATTAACGGATAATATGGTTTGACTATCTTCTGATAAATCGGAGGTAGTCGTAATGGGAGGACGCTGGAGTCTTATGTCAAAGGAAAATGAAAAACAGTTTGTAACTGAAATTACACCACAAAGTGAAGATTTCTCTCGTTGGTACATTGATGTAATCAAAAAAGCAGATTTGATGGATTATTCTCCAGTTCGTGGGTGTATTGTTTTTAAACCTGACGGATTCGAGATTTGGGAACATATCAAAGACGAGATGGATCGCCGTTTCCGTGAAACGGGTCACCGGAATGCATACTTCCCAATGTTTATCCCAGAGAGCTTTTTCCAAAAAGAGAAAGAGCACGTAGAAGGTTTTAACCCTGAACTACCTTGGGTTACCGAAGCTGGAGGAGAGAAGCTGGAAGAGCGTCTTGCAATCCGCCCTACATCTGAAACGATTATCGGTCATATGTACTCCAAGTGGATTCAGTCTTATCGTGACTTACCAGTTCTGATCAATCAGTGGGCTAACGTTGTGCGTTGGGAGAAAAGGACGTTGCCATTCCTTCGGACAAGTGAGTTCTTGTGGCAAGAAGGACATACTGCACATGAGACGGAAGAAGAAGCACGCGAGGAAACGATGAAAATGCTTGAAATTTATCGTGAAGTAGTTGAAGAATACCTTGCGATTCCGGTCATTACAGGACAGAAAACAAAATCGGAGAAGTTTGCCGGTGCGGTAGATACCTTCTCGATTGAAGCGATGATGAAAGATGGCCGTGCGGTGCAAGCTGGTACATCTCACTATATGGGAACAAACTTTGCAAAAGCTTTTGAAATTCAATATCTTAGCCGTAACAATGAGTTGGAGCTTGCTCATACGACTTCATGGGGAACAAGTACTCGTCTCATTGGTGCGTTGATTATGGTACATGGTGATGATCGTGGTTTAGTGCTGCCGCCTAAAGTAGCGCCTACGCAAGTGGTTATGATTCCGATTGGACCGCCAAAAACACGTGATGCTGTTGTAGGCCGTGCGGATGAATTATTTGCTGAATTGAAACAAGCTGGGGTTCGTGTCAAAATGGATGACCGTAGCGATGTACGCCCTGGATGGAAGTTCAACGAGTATGAGATGCGTGGTGTTCCAATTCGTCTTGAGATCGGGCCACGCGATATGGAAAACGGCGTTTGTGTTCTTGTATCTCGCATTACAGGTGAGAAGAAAGTTGTTGAGCAGGCTAACCTGGTTGAAGAAATTCAAACGATGCTGGCACAAGTTCAAGCCGATATGTTGGCGCGTGCACGTACATTTATGTCGGACAACTTCTATTCGGTAGATACATTGGATGAGATGAAAGAGCTAATGGAGAATAAACGTGGTTTCACGCTAGCAGGATGGTGCGGCTCAGAAGCGTGCGAAGATAAAGTAAGAGAAGTAACGGGCGCTACAAGCCGGAACATCCCGTTCCAGCCTGCAGAAGAAAAACATACGTGCCTGGCTTGTGGAGAAAAAGCACAACATACCGTCGTATTTGCAAGAGCCTACTAAGTAACACGGGCTTCGTCATATTGGCATTGAAATTATGAAAACATAATTTCAATCTAGCAAAAGGTTGTTTGCTGGTTAAGGTAGGAATGAAAAGCTTCTGTCGGATAAAATGAGTCGGTGCCGTTCGGATCGGGGACATTTTTGATTACAGAGGCTTTTCATGCTTTGAGGGGCAACGAGGAGGAACATTATGAGTGGATTCGAGGAGAAGAGAAAAAGATTTGAATTATTGATGAAACAGACGGATCTTCCGGCAGGGCTGGTGGAGCCTTATTTTATGGATGGTTGGATTGAACAGGTGGAAACAAGCCGTAGTAATCGAGACTGGACTATTTTGATTGCCAAGGATACCTTGGTGCCTGCTCCGATCTATCGTACATTCTGCCTGCATATTCAGGAGAAAATGAACCATATTGCCAAAATTTCGTTTGGCTTTAAATATAGTGATTCCGTTTTGTCTACAGATATAGTGAGTGAGTACTGGAATTTGTTCCTTGAATGGGTTGCTCGTGAAATTCCATCGGTTAATGGCTGGATGAGCCGTACCAAATTTGAATGTGAAGCGGACTTATTGCAATTGACCATGAGTGATGCAACATCGATGGAGCTTGCGAAGAAGAAGCAAATTGATCAAGCGATTACCCGTTTTTATGAGAAGTATTTCCATACACCGCTGAAAGTCAAAATGCAAGTAGGTCAGATGGAGAGCAACAAAGAAGCATTAGAACAGTTCCAGCTTAAAAAACAGGAAGAAGAGCGTCAGGTCATTGAGAAGATGATGAGTGAGGTAGAACCTGAAATGCCTGAAGAAGAAGAGCAAGGGGATGTCCGTCTGCAGATGGGATATGACATCAAAGAACCCGCTGTTCCGATGCAGGAAATTCAGGATGAAGAGAAGAAGGTCACCTTGCAAGGGACGATTTTTGGTCTGGATCGCAAGGAATTGCGTAATGGTAATACGTTGTTCACCTTCTATCTGACAGACTTTACGGATTCCATGCAAATGAAAATGTTTGCGAAAACAAAAGAAGATGTGCGAATTCTAAGTTTGTTGGCGAATGGGAAATGGGTGAAAGTACGTGGTCGTGTTGAATATGACCGTTTCATGCAGATCCCTGAACTTGCAATGATTCCTTCAGACTTGGTTGAAGTAAAGGCACCGCCATCCCGCAAGGATAAAGCTGCCGAGAAACGGGTGGAATTCCATTTGCACTCTACCATGAGTACGATGGATGCTGTGACCTCCATTGATAAGTATGTGAAAACCGCAGCAGAGTGGGGACATAAAGCCATTGCTGTGAGTGATCATGGTGGTGTTCAGGTATACCCGGAGGCAGCAAAAGCAGCTAAGAAAAACGGGATTAAAATGATCTATGGACTAGAAGCCAATGTAGTGAATGATTCTGTGGCCGTCGTTTTGAATCCTCAGCCATTGGATCTCAGGGCCTCAACGTATATCGTTTTTGATATTGAGACCACCGGTCTCTCTGTAACTCAGAACAAAATAATTGAGATTGCAGCAGTGAAGGTGGAAGATGGCAAGGAGATTGATCGGTTTGCTACGTTTGTGAATCCGCATGAACGAATTCCATATAACATCCAGCAGTTGACCAACATCAATGATGAGATGGTGAAAGACGCTCCGGAACTCGAACCTGTCATCCAAGACTTTGTGAAATTTGCAGGAGATGGCATTCTGGTCGCTCATAACGCACGTTTTGATATGGGCTTTATCCAGGCTTCGTTAAAACAACTGGGTATGCCTGAGTTAACGAATCCAGTGCTTGATACGCTGGAACTCGCAAGATTGTTGTATCCAAAAATGAAAAACCACCGTCTTAATACACTCGCAGATAAATATAAAGTGGCTCTTGAAAGCCATCACCGAGCAATTGATGATACAATTGCGCTCGCAGGTATTCTTAATGGGTTGGTGAATGATGCCGCTCAGTTAAAAGGGCTAACGATGCTTGATCGACTGAATGATTATGTTGGTGTGGATCTATCGAATACACGTCCGTTCCATTGTGGAATATATGCACTGAATGATATTGGTAAGAAAAATCTCTATAAATTGGTTTCTCTCTCTCATACAGAGCATTTTAAACGGGTGCCCTGCATTCCTAAATCCAAACTAGTCAATTTACGCGAAGGTCTGATTATCTTGTCTGGCTGTGAAAAAGGTGAGTTCTTCGAAGCAGTGCTTAACAAATCGCTTGAAGAAGCTGAGGAGATTGCAGAGTTTTATGACATTCTGGAGATTCAACCTCTGACGATGTACATGCACCTCGTTGATAAAGGGCTAGTTGCGACCCCAGAAGAGATCAAAACAGCGATACAGAAAGTCATTAATATCGGTGCGAAGCAGGAGAAACCTGTTATTGCCACAGGCAATGTTCACTACTTGGAGCCACGTGACAAGCTATATCGTGATATTACGATTCACGGCATTACGGGATTTAGCCCGTTGAAAGATCAGCGCAAGCCAGATGCCCATTTGAGAACAACGGATGAAATGCTGGAAGAGTTCAAGTTCCTAGGTCAAGATAAAGCCTACGAGGTTGTTGTGACCAATACGGTTGAACTTGCTGACCGTTTTGAAGAAATCAAGCTGTTTCCGGACAAGCTGTTCACACCAATTCTGGAAGGTGCGGACGAAGAAATTCGTAACACCTGCTATAATACGGCGAAGTCAATCTATGGAGAAGATCTACCAGAGGTCATTATCGCACGATTGGAAAAAGAACTGATCCCGATTATTAAATACGGTTTCTCTGCCAACTATCTCATATCGGAACGGTTGGTTAAAAAGTCGAACCAGGATGGTTATCTCGTAGGTTCCCGGGGCTCGGTTGGTTCATCGGTTGTTGCTACGTTCCTCGGCATCTCTGAGGTTAATCCATTGCCTGCGCATTACATCTGTATAAATTCGGAATGTAAACACAGTGAGTGGTTCCTTGACGGGAGTGTTCGAAGCGGGTTTGACCTTCCTGAGAAGGAGTGTCCGGATTGCGGAAACACGCTGAAAGGTGAAGGGCAAGATATTCCGTTTGAGACCTTCCTTGGATTTAAAGGAGATAAGGTTCCCGATATCGACTTGAACTTCTCAGGGGATTACCAGCCGCATGCACATAACTATACCAAGGTACTATTTAGTGAGAAAAGTGTATTCCGTGCTGGAACCATCGGTACCGTAGCTGAGAAGACTGCATTTGGATTTGCCAAGAAATACGAGGAAGAGCATCATAAGAAATGGCGCGGAGCAGAGCTGAATCGCTTAGCTTCAGGATGTACGGGCGTAAAACGGAGCACTGGACAGCACCCCGGGGGGATTGTCGTAGTACCAGATTACATTGAAGTTGAAGATGTGACTCCAGTACAGTACCCAGCAGATGATGTTACCGCAGAGTGGAAAACGACACACTTTGACTATCATGCTTTCGAAGAAAATTTGTTGAAGCTTGATATCTTAGGTCACGATGATCCGACAATGATGCGGATGTTGCAGGATTTGACAGGAATCGATCCAACAACAATTCCGATGAATGATCCGAAAGTCATGAGTATGTTCAACTCTACAGAAGCTCTTGGCGTATCACCTGAACAGATTCGTTCCCCTGTTGCCACATTTGGAGTACCGGAGATGGGAACGAAATTTGTGCGTCAGATGTTAATTGAATCTCAGCCGACTTCATTTGCCGATTTGCTGCAGATTTCTGGTCTGTCTCATGGAACGGGAGTATGGTTAGGTAACGCACAGGATCTCATCAAAAACGGAACATGTAATATCAAAACCGTAATTGGATGTCGAGATGATATCATGTTGTTCCTCATTTATAAGGCTGGCATGGATGCAAGCTTGGCCTTTAAAATTACGGAAAGTGTGCGTAAGGGTAGAGGTTTGCCGCAGGAATGGATTGATGAGATGAAAAATTGTAAAGTGCCGCAATGGTACATTGATTCTTGTCTCAAGATCCAGTACATGTTTCCTAAAGCTCACGCGGCTGCTTATGTTATTTCCGCAGTTCGTACCGCGTTCTTCAAGCTTTACCACCCCATAGAGTATTATGCGACATACTTTACAGTACGCGCAGATGAGTTTGACATTGGACTGGTATGTCAGGGGTATGAAGCAATCTATAAGAAGATCGTAGAAATTGAGCAATTAGGATTCCAAGCACCACCAAAAGAAAAAAACATGCTGCCAATTCTTGAGATGGCGCTCGAGATGACAGCTCGTGGATTCTCGTTGAAGCCGATCGACCTCTATCGCTCAGAAGCAACGAAGTTCATTGTTGATGGAACCTCATTGATTCCTCCGTTCTCCGCTTTGGCAGGAATTGGTGATAATGCTGCGCGTAATATCGCAGGTGCCAGAGATCATGGTGAGTTCCTGTCGATTGAGGACTTCCAGCAGAAGTCTAAGGCATCTAAAACGATTGTCGAACTGTTGTCCAGTATGGGTTGTTTCCGGGGGCTTCCTGAGAGCAATCAACTCTCTCTTTTCTAATGTAGTCTTTACTGGGGCAACCATGGTTAAGGTCAACTCGTAATTTTTTCTTCATTAGTGTGTAATTTGCCTTAAAGATCGCTTACTTGTCACTATTACCAGACTATGTTATAATTTTTGAAGTGAACGAGATAGTACGAATTTCTGAAGAGTGGGGAAACCCACTCTTTAGTCTTTGGTATACAAGAATCTTGGGTATTTAATCATCTGCCAGCGATGATGCTGGTGTAACCTAAGTTGGAGGTTATCGGTTTTGAGCACAACGAACATTAAAGATACCGTGGAAGAAATGATCCAACCCTACTTGAATGAACAAGGCTTCGAGCTGGTTGACATCGAATACGTCAAAGAAGGCAGCAACTGGTTTTTACGGGTGTATGTCGACAAAGAAGGTGGCATCGACATCGACGATTGCGTCTTGATCAGCGAAAAGCTGAGCGCCAAGCTGGATGAGAACGATCCGATTCCAACCGTCTATTTCCTTGAAGTGTCTTCTCCCGGTGCGGAACGTCCACTGAAAAAAGCGGCGGATGTTGCCAAAGCCGTAGGCAAAAATGTCTTTGTGACAACCTACGAGCCGGTGAATGGAATGAAGGAATTCGAAGGTAAATTGCTTTCCTTTGATAACGGGGAGCTTGTCATCGAAGCAGGCAAGAAACAGCATGCCGTTTCTTATGAAAAGGTTGCCAGTGCGCGCCTAGCTATTTTGTTTTAAGTGCCTTGTTCACTTTATTAATGAAAAAGACACATCTCACGATAACGGCAAGGTGCTCAGGAGTTCAGAGCCTTTCGCCGTTTTACGTATGAGATGCCATGTTTGAAAGGGGGATCAACATTCATGAGTATGGATTTTATTGAAGCAATGAATGAGTTGGAGCGTGAAAAAGGGATCAGTAAGGATGTGCTGTTTGAAGCGATCGAGGCAGCCCTGATCTCCAGCTACAAGCGGAATTTCAACACCGCTCAGAACGTGCGTGTTGATATGAACCGCAATACTGGGGTTATCCGGGTATATGCTCGCAAACTGATCGTGGAGGAAGTTCTGGATTCACGTACCGAAATTTCATTGCCTGCTGCACGAGAAATCAACCCACACTTCCAGCTGGAAGATATTGCGGAGATCGAAGTAACGCCACGCGATTTTGGCCGTATCGCCGCACAAACTGCCAAACAGGTAGTGACCCAGCGGATTCGTGAAGCCGAACGTGGCCTGATCTACAACGCTTTCGTTGATAAGGAAGAGGATATCGTGACGGGAGTAGTGCAGCGTCAGGATTTGCGCAATATCTACATCGATCTGGGCAAAATCGAAGCGGCTTTACCGCTGACCGAATTGATGCCAAACGAGAAATTTGTTCATGGTGATCGTATTAAAGCTTACATCACCAAGGTCGAGAATACGACCAAAGGGCCGCAAATCATTTTGTCCCGTACACACCCGGGCTTGTTGAAACGCCTCTTTGAACTGGAAGTTCCTGAAATTTTCGACGGTGTGGTTGAGATTAGATCCGTTGCGCGTGAAGCGGGCTTCCGCTCCAAAATCGCTGTTCATTCCCGTAATGAGGAAGTAGATCCAGTTGGATCATGCGTAGGCCCTAAAGGGATGCGCGTGCAGACCATTGTGGGTGAGCTGCGCGGTGAAAAAATTGACATTGTTCGTTACTCCGATCAGGTGGACGAATATGTGGCTAATGCACTGAGTCCTTCCAAGGTGTTGGAAGTTCAAGTGTTTGAGGAAGAAAAGATGGCTCGGGTTATCGTTCCGGACTATCAACTGTCCCTCGCAATCGGGATCAAAGGTCAAAATGCCCGATTGGCAGCCAAGCTGACCGGCTGGAAAATCGACATTAAGAGCGAGAGCCAGGCGGAACAGGAATTCGGCAGAGAAAAAGATTCTTCTTCGGAAATGCATCAAGATTCCGTCTCCGTCGACTAAAGTAAAGCACGGGGGGGCGTTAACGTATGAAAACCAAAAAAGTACCGCTGCGCAAATGTGTGGCGTGTCAGGAAATGATGCCTAAAAAGCAACTAATCCGAATCGTTAAGACGCCAGAGGATGAAGTGCTGATCGATTTAACTGGCAAAAAATCCGGACGTGGTGCTTATTTATGCGGTAAGGAATCCTGTTTTAAGCTTGCACTTAAAAACCGGTCTTTGGATCGGGCGCTAAAAGGCAAGGTTTCACCGGAAATTTATGAGCAATTGGCTGCAGACTTTATTAAGGTAGAGGATGCATTCAAGGCTGCACAGGAGCGTGAAGAAGATGAGTAATAAGACGTTGTCTTATCTAGGACTTTCCATGCGTGCAGGCAAACTTGTTACAGGTGAAGAAATTGTGCTCAAAGCAATCCGTTCTTCCGAAGCTAAGATGGTTATTGTTGCGGGCGACGCCTCGGCCAATACACAAAAGAAATTTCGCGACAAATGCGGAACATATAAAGTTCCTCTAGTAATCGGATTTGACCGTGATAGTTTAGGTTCAAGTATCGGTAAAGAAACGCGGGTTGTCCTTGCAGTAACGGACCGTGGGTTTGCAAAAATGATCTCCAAGCAAGTCGGTATAATGTCGGAGGTGGAGTATATTGAGTAAACAGGAAAACAAGGATAAATTGCGGGTTTATGAATATGCGAAGTCCCTAAATATGAGTAGTAAAGAAATTATAACCATTCTTAAAAAGCTGGATATTCCCGTAAACAATCATATGAGTGTCATGGAGAATGGATCAGTGGGTAAGGTGGAACAATTTTTTAAAGATATAAAATCCACTGCAGCCTCTAAACAAAGTAATGAAGCAAAACAGGTTGCTACTTCCGCAGTGGGTAGCGACAAAACAGTGGACAACAACAAGCCGGCCGGCGGAGCGAACACGCCGAGTAACAGTAATTCATCCGGTAGTCCCGTACTAACAAAAATACAACAGGAAAAGCAGGTAGGTATGAACAACAGACCAAATTCCAACAATAACAATGGCTCCCAAAGACCTAGCGGCCAAGATAGCCGCAACAGAACCAATTCTTCCCAAGGCTCCAGCCAGGGAGGACAATCGAATAACCGTCCAAGACCAGCTCAAGGCGGACAAAGCAGTACTTCATCCCGTCCGCAAGGTTCAGGACAACAACGTCCAAATAATAGCGGTGGCGGTCAAGCAAGAAGTGGTGGACCAAACAGTGGTGGCACTGGTGGCAACCGTACTGGCGGCCAAGGTCAAAGCCAAGGGCAAGGCCAAGGCCAACGCAGAGGCGGACAAGGCAATTCGGGTAGTAACAATAACAGCGGTAACCGTTCAAATAGCGGTGGCGGCGGTCGTCGTTATGATGACAACCGTGGCGGTAACTTCCGTGGTAACCGTGGCGGAAAAAACAATCGCAACAGAAATCAACAACAGTACCAACAACGTGAGAAAATTGATAACACGCCTAAGAAAATCATCGTTCGCGGTGACATGACTGTAGGTGAAACTGCGAAGCTGCTTCACAAAGATGCTTCAGAAGTTATCAAAAAACTCATCGGCATGGGCGTTATGGCTACAATCAACCAAGAACTCGATATTGACACGATTCTTCTGCTTGCAGGCGAATTCGGCGTTGAGGTTGAAGTGAAGATTGTGCTTGAAGATGATCGTTTCGAAACGGTAGAAGAGAATGATGATCCAGCAGATCTTCAATCCCGTCCTCCAGTTGTAACGATCATGGGTCACGTTGACCATGGTAAAACAACATTGCTTGATGCGATTCGTTCTACCAACGTAACGGGCGGCGAAGCTGGCGGTATCACACAGCATATCGGTGCTTATCAAGTTGAAATTAACAACAAAAAAATTACGTTCCTCGATACTCCGGGTCACGAAGCGTTCACAGCGATGCGTGCACGTGGAGCTCAAGTGACGGATATTACGATTATCGTCGTAGCAGCTGATGATGGTGTAATGCCACAAACAGTTGAGGCAATCAACCATGCCAAAGCGGCAGGTCTACCTATTATCGTTGCTGTTAACAAAATCGATAAGCCAGGTGCAGATGCGGATAAAGTGAAGCAAGAGTTGACTAACTACGAACTCGTTCCAGAAGAATGGGGCGGAGACACGATCTTTGTTAACGTTTCTGCGAAACAAAGAATCGGTTTGGAAGGTCTGCTTGAGATGATCTTGCTCGTTGCAGAGGTGAATGAATACAAAGCGAACCCGGACAAACGTGCCCGTGGTACAGTGATCGAAGCCGAGCTGGATAAAGGACGTGGCCCAGTTGCACGTATCCTCGTACAGCACGGTACATTGAAAGTCGGAGATGCGTTCGTAGCAGGTAACTGCTTCGGTCGTGTACGTGCGATGGTCAATGACAAAGGCCGCAGATTAAAAGAAGCAGGCCCATCAACGCCTGTTGAAATCACAGGTTTGACTGAGGTTCCAGGTGCGGGTGATCCGTTTATGGTGTTTGAAGATGAGCGTAAAGCTCGTTCCATCGCCGACAAACGTGCGATTACGCAACGTGAATCCGATCTGGGTACAAACACTCGTGTAACGCTGGATGATCTGTTCCAACACATCAAAGACGGTGAAATCAAAGACTTGAACGTAATCATTAAAGGTGACGTGCAAGGTTCGGTTGAAGCATTGAAAGGTTCCCTTGCTAAAATCGAGGTTGAAGGTGTGCGCGTGAAGATCATTCACAGCGGTGCTGGTGCAATCACAGAATCCGATATCATCTTGGCAGCTGCATCTAATGCCATCGTGATTGGTTTCAACGTTCGTCCAGACAACCAAGCGAAAATCACAGCAGATCAAGAACAAGTAGACATTCGTCTGCATCGTGTCATCTATAGCGTAATCGAAGAGATTGAACAAGCGATGAAAGGTATGCTTGATCCGATCTACAAAGAAAATGTTATCGGTCACGCAGAAGTTCGTAGCACATTCAAAATTAGTAAAGTCGGAACCATTGCAGGTTGTATGGTTACTTCGGGTAAAATTACACGTTCTGCGGAAGCACGCTTGATTCGTGATGGCATTGTCCTTTATGAAGGTAAGCTGGATTCCCTGAAACGTTACAAAGATGATGCTAAAGAAGTAGCTCAAGGCTACGAGTGCGGTATCACCCTGGATAACTACAACGATCTCAAAGAAGGCGACGTTATCGAAGCTTTCGTAATGGAGACTGTACAACGATAAGCAAGGAAGCATGAGGTGAACAACAATGGCTAAGATTCGTACAGGTAGAGTGGGCGAGCAGATCAAGAAAGAATTGAGTGTGCTCATCCAGTCAGAACTGAAAGATCCACGGATCGGTTTTATTACCGTAACGGGAGTTGAAGTAACTGGCGACTTGTCGCAAGCCAAAGTTTATCTGAGTGTCTTCGGTGAACAGGAACAGAAGGATAACTCGCTCAAAGCTCTGGAAAAAGCAAATGGATTTTTGCGTTCAGAGCTGGGCAAGCGTATCCGGTTCCGCCACGTTCCCGAGTTGATATTCAAGATCGACGAATCCATCGCTTATGGTAGCCGGATTGAGAAGCTACTTGGCGATATTGGTTCAGACAAGAACGAATCCCAGTAACAGAATAGAGGAGACGGCAATGCACACTTATGAACAGGCGCTTCAAAGCGGAAAGCAATTTCTGCTGGAGCATGATGATTACCTGGTCGTGTCGCATGTACAGCCGGACGGTGACGCAGTCAGCTCGACGGTAACGGTGGGCTGGCTGCTGTCATGTCTGGGCAAAACATTCACGATGATTAATGAAGGTGAAATTCCCGGGCGTATGCGCTTTTTATGGGGAGCAGAAGACATCGTGAACATGACCGAACAACCACCAACGCGAAAATTTAAAGCAGTCATTTGTGTAGACTGTGCTGATTTTGCAAGAGTAGGCTTGACTCGTCATTATTTTGAAGAAGATGCAGTCATTTTGAATATTGATCATCATCCCACCAATAACGCATACGGAACTGTGAACATAATAAAACCAGATGCTGCAGCAACAGCAGAGATTTTGTTTGATTTTGTGAACCTGTTTCCAGTGACGTTGGATAAAGATGCAGCGACAGCCATCTACACTGGTTTGTTAACCGATACAGGTGGGTTTCGTTATGCCAACACGAGTCCAAACGTAATGACAACAGCTTCCAAGCTGCTTGAACACGGTGTAGACGGCCCTTACCTCGCTCAGGCTTTACTTGAGCAAGTTACTTTGCCTCAAGTTCGTATTTTGAATCAGGCGCTGAACAGCCTACAAATGACGGATGATGGCAAGATTGCTTGGGTTGTTATCACGCCCGAAGATATGATTACTTGTGGTGCGGCTAATGAAGATCTTGAAGGCATTGTGAACTACCCACGTAATATTCAAGGTGTGGAAGTAGGGATCTTTTTCAAGGTCATTAATGATTCAGCCGTAAAAGTATCGCTTCGCTCTGCAGGTAAGGTTGATGTAGCTGCGCTTGCGCAGACATTTGGCGGAGGTGGCCATGTACTGGCTGCGGGTTGCCGATTAGAAGGTACGCTAGAAGACATCGTAGCTAAAGTGCTGAAGCAGGTGAATGCACAATGGTAAAACCGTTGGAAGGTATATTAGCGGTATATAAACCAGCAGGTTACACGTCGCATGATGTCGTTGCCAAACTACGGCGTATTCTGAAAATGAAGCGTATCGGACATACAGGAACATTAGATCCACAGGTTACGGGTGTTCTTCCGCTTTGTCTTGGACGTGCTACACGGGTGGTTGAGTATATGCAGGAACTGCCTAAGGAATATGTGGCTACACTACGTCTTGGTCTCTCGACAGATACAGAGGACATGACAGGTGAAGTCATTGAGCGTTCGGAAGAAGCTGTCAACGTGACGGAAGCGCAGGTACGTCTTGTGCTGGAGAAGTTTCAGGGTACGATCTCTCAGGTTCCACCGATGTATTCAGCCCTTAAAGTGGATGGCAAACGTCTGTATGAACTTGCTCGTGAAGGGAAAACGGTTGAGCGCAAAAGCCGTGAAGTGACGATCTATGAGCTTGAATTCACCGGGATGGAGACTCATGGAGACACAACGGATATCTCATTCCGTGCATTGTGTTCTAAAGGTACGTATATTCGAACGTTATGTGTGGATATTGGGCGTGAGCTAGGTTATCCTTCCACGATGGTGCAGCTCGAACGCACCATGTCGGCAGGGATTCCCGCAGATCGTTGTTTGACAATTGAAGAGGTTGAGCAGCGTATGGCAGAGAATACAATAACCGAAGCATTCATACCAGTAGACGAAGCAATTGACTTTATACCGTCACACACGGTTAATGATGAACTAGCCAAGGGAGCTCTTCAGGGTCAGAAGTTGTCTGCGCGTCTGTTAGAGCCACCTGTAGATCAACCTGGCCTTCTGCGGTTATACACCCAGGATCGGACGTTTCTGGGCATTTTTGAACGAGACGAACTTAAAGCGACAGTCAGAGCAGTCAAGGTGTTTTTGCCCGAATAACGGATCTTGAGTTTAGACTGTGTAGATGATAAGCTCTGTCTATCAAGTGAAATGCAGGTGAATGATTGTGAAAACCGTAATGCTAACATATCCGCAGACATTGACTTCTGATGAGCTGCATACACAGCCCCAAGTGCTAGCTATTGGTCAATTTGACGGACTGCATCTCGGACATGCAAGCGTCATTTTGTCAGCTGTCCGCATTGCCCGTGAAACTGGTGTGCAAGCGGCGGTAATGACCTTTCATCCTCATCCGAAGGAAGTCATGCGAAAAGGCGATTATGAAGGATATTTGACTCCATTGCGAGACAAGGAAGAAATCTTGGCGGGGCTCGGCATAGACATATTATATGTTGTTGAATTCAACGACGAATTCTCGAAATTGACTCCAGAGCAATTCGCTCATGATCTGTTGTTGCCACTTCAGACGCGTACGGCTGTTGTCGGTTTTGATTTCCGGTTTGGACATCAAGGAGCAGGCGACGAACAACTGCTTCGGTCGTTGGGTGGTAACGACATGACGGTTGAGACAGTGCCTCCTTTCTTGTTAAACGGGGATAAGGTAAGCAGTTCGCTCATTCGAGGGCTGCTCAAACGCGGGCAGATGGATGAAGCTAGTCAGTGGCTGGGTCGACCTTACAGTATCCGAGGAACCGTGATTCATGGGGAGAAGCGTGGTCGTACCATTGGTTTCCCAACGGCTAACCTTGAACTATTGGATCGTTATGTGATTCCAGCCAAAGGTGTATATGCAGTTCGAGTGCAATATGGAGAACAGATGCTGCGTGGGGTTATGAATTTAGGTGTGAAGCCGACTTTCCACGAAAGTGGGATGAAGCCTACATTTGAAGTGCATCTGCTTGATTTTGAAGGGCAGTTGTATGATCAAGAATTGAAGGTAGAGCTTGTTCACTATATTCGTGAAGAGCGTAAATTTGCCTCAATTGATGCATTGATCAGCCAGATCCGTGAGGATGCATTGACGGCTGCTCGTTTGTTATCCTAAAAAAATGAAACAAAATGTAGGTTAAGATTTACTTTAGCCTACGAACTATGATACAATGTACTACGTTGTCGATTGAGACAACAGACAACCTTAGCTTGGTTGCATGCTCTCACCGGCGGTTACGAGGCTAATGGCGATTATATGAAGGAGGTGAATAGGATGGCATTGACTCAAGAACGTAAACAACAACTGATCAGCGAGCACAAAACTCACGAGTCCGATACAGGATCTCCAGAGGTGCAAGTTGCTATCCTTACGGAAAACATCAGAAGTTTGACAGACCACTTGCGTACGCATAAGAAAGACCACCACTCACGTCGTGGACTTTTGAAAATGGTAGGTCAACGTCGTAAGCTTTTGGCTTACGTGAAAAACAAAGATGTTAAACGTTACAGCGCATTGATCGAGAAACTCGGATTGCGTCGCTAATTATCGTACATGTTTTCAAAACCAACCTGGCTGTTATCCGCCTTCCTTTTGTCTAAAAGGACAAGCGGAACTTACAGCCGGGTTGTTTTGTAGATGAACATGTTGCCATATATTTGTAGATGGGAGCTCCGCAAGGAGCTTTTGTTTTGCTAGTGGGTTTATTGCCCTGTAAATGAAATGTTGAAACCTGCCGATGCTAATGAATGTTGGACAAGCAGGAAATACTGTGAAGATGCAGAATCCATTGTGTTAGGAACGATTAAAAGGAGGGATTTCATGGAAAAGCGTGTAGAAATGCAACTTGGTGGAAGAACGCTTGTGCTTGAAACAGGTCGTTTGGCTAAACAAGCTAACGCTGCGGTTAAGGTGACGTACGGAGATACCGTTGTATTGTGTACCGTTACAGCATCCAGCGAACCAAAAGATTTAGACTTTTTCCCATTGACGGTTAACTATGAAGAGAGATTGTACGCTGTAGGTAAGATTCCAGGGGGATTCATCAAACGTGAAGGCAGACCGAGTGAAAAGGCTATTCTTTCCAGCCGTCTGACTGACCGTCCGATTCGTCCATTGTTCCCAGAAGGCTTCCGTAATGATGTTCAAGTTCTCAACATCGTTATGAGTGTTGATCAGGACTGTGAACCACAAATTGCTGCGATGATCGGTACGTCGGCTGCATTGAGCATTTCAGATGTTCCATTCAGCGGGCCAATCGGTGGTGTAAAAGTGGGACGTATTGATGGCGAGTTCATCATTAACCCAACAATTGCACAGCTTGAAGTAAGTGAGATCGAGCTTGTGGTAGCTGGAACCAAAGATGCCATTATGATGGTCGAAGCTGAAGCTAACGAAGTGCCAGAAGAAATCATGCTGGAAGCAATCATGTTTGGTCATGATGAGATCAAAAACATTGTAGCTGTGATAGAACAGCTGGTAGCAGTAGCTGGCAAAGAAAAAATGGCTGTGAAACTGCATGCAGTTAACGCTGATGTAAATAGCAGTGTTCGTGAATTTGCGAGTGCACGTCTCGTTGAAGCCGTTAAAATTGCGGAGAAGCATGCTCGTCAGGATGCAATTGATGTAGTGAATGACGAAACGGTTGCTCACTTTGAAGAGAAATACATCGAAACACCTGAACTGCTCAAAGATGTAAAAGAAGTGCTTCACGATATCGTAAAAGAAGAAGTACGTCGCCTCATTACGCATGATAAGGTTCGTCCGGATGGCCGTGGCCTGGCTGAGATTCGTCCAATTGAGTGTGACACATCCCTGTTGCCACGTACACATGGTTCTGGTCTGTTTACGCGTGGTCAAACACAAGCACTTAGCATTTGTACGCTTGGTGCGCTCGGTGATGTTCAAATTCTGGATGGTATCAGTCTGGAAGAAACTAAACGTTTCATGCACCACTACAACTTCCCACCGTTCAGCGTAGGCGAAGCTCGTCCATTGCGTGCCCCTGGTCGTCGTGAAATCGGACATGGTGCATTGGGTGAACGTGCATTGGCTAAAGTAATTCCTTCCGAAACAGACTTCCCGTACACGATTCGTCTTGTATCTGAAGTGCTTGAATCCAACGGTTCCACTTCACAAGCAAGTATCTGTGCGAGCACACTCGCGATGATGGATGCTGGTGTACCAATCAAAGCTCCAGTTGCAGGTGTCGCTATGGGTCTAATCAAAGACGGCGATCACGTTTCGATCCTGAGCGATATTCAAGGTATGGAAGATCACCTGGGCGATATGGACTTTAAAGTAGCTGGAACACCTGAAGGTGTAACTGCAATTCAAATGGACATCAAAATTGATGGTATTGATCGTCAAATTTTGTCTGAAGCATTGGCTCAAGCCAAAGAAGGTCGTATGCACATCTTGGGCAAAATGACTGAAGTAATGAAAACTCCACGTGAGCAGTTGTCACAATATGCTCCTAAAATTACGACAATGCACATTAATCCGGACAAAATCCGTGATGTTATCGGTGCAGGTGGTAAAATTATCAATAAAATCATCGAAGAAACCGGTGTTAAAATTGATATTGAACAAGATGGACGTGTCTTTATTGCTTCCTCTAATCAGGAGATGAACGATAAAGCGAAGGCAATCATCGAAGGCATCGTGCGTGAAGTACTGGTTGGCGAAATTTATGTCGGCAAAGTAAAACGTGTAGAAAAATTCGGTGCATTTGTTGAAGTTCTTCCGAATAAAGAAGGTTTGGTACACATCTCACAACTGTCAACAGAACGTGTTGCCAAAGTGGAAGATGTTGTAGCTATTGGTGATTCCATTACGGTTAAAGTAACGGAAATTGACCCACAAGGTCGCATCAACCTGTCACGTAAAGCTGTATTGACGACAGAAGCTCCGGCTCAATCTTAAGTTTACAGTTAAGTTATAAAGGTTCATTGAATGAAGAGACAGAAGGTTGTATTTCTGGCTCTTTTTTTAACGCCCGAAATAGGTTTCATCTACGGAAAACTGCAAGAAAAGTGACAGCAAGCCGTGTGTTTTATTCATATTCTTGCCCTTGTCCTCATATGATGGGGACAAAGACGGCGGGAGGATGGAGCTGTGAGAAAAAAGTCTAAAAAGCTGGCTGCAGTTCTGGCGGGTATAATCACGGTTATATTAGTCGGACAAGTAGACAGTGTTCGTACATACATCACGGAGATTCGTGATGGACCGGGAACTCAAAATGCATTTGACATGTTTAAAGAGGCTACGGGTGAAGATGCTTTGTTAACAGCTATACGGGAAAAAGCAGCTGAGACTAAAATTGCTCCAATTAATGCCAAAGTAGATCGGGTATGGAAAGCAATTCCCGGATATAATGGAACAGAGATTGATGTGGAGGCTACGTATCGAAAGGCGCTTGGAGGAAATCTGAATACCAAAATTTCGTATATTTATCGCCAAACGGAACCGGAGATTGGTCTCAAGGATCTAGGGGCACATCCGATATACCGCGGTAACCCAGAGAAGCCTATGGTTTCTTTTATGATCAATGTAGCTTGGGGGAATGAATTTATTGTCCCGATGCTCGATACACTCGATGCAGAGCAGGTAAAAGCGACTTTTTTTTTGGATGGTAGTTGGTTAAGCAAAAATGCGGAACTTGCAAAAGAGATTCAAAAACGTGGACATGAGTTATCAAACCATGCCTATTCCCACCCTAATATGAGTCAATTGAGTGCAGAACGGGCAAGGCTGGAGATCAGTAAGACGCAGGATTTATTACAAAAGACGTTGGGGGTAGAAAATCGTTGGTTTGCACCCCCATCTGGAGACTTTAATCAAAAAACGGTAGATATTGCTTCCAGCATGGGTTTGCAAACCGTGTTATGGACACTGGATACCGTGGACTGGCGTAAGCCAAGCTCAGCGTCGGTTGTAGCCAAAATTGCCAAAAACGTGGATGCTGGAACCTTAATCCTAATGCACCCAACGGCTGCTTCCTCAGGCGCGTTAAAAGGCATGATCGAATCTATTCGAGCCAAAGGACTTACCTTAGGTACGGTCACGGAAACCTTATCTTCGGAGCGAGTGAAGGCTAAGGCGGTTGAGTGAACGATGTTTTTTTGTTAATATCAAACAGTTGGAACCAAATGTCGATTTCAATTTAATTTTATTGAGATCAGGGCAATTATAGAGATGTAGGAGGGCCAACCGTGAAAAAAATTCAGCTGGGCAATGGCCTCAGGGTTGTCATGGAACAGATTCCGACCTGTCGTTCCGTGTCTTTCGGTATATGGGTCAAAACAGGTTCGCGTAATGAACAGCTTGCAAGCAACGGGGTTTCTCATTTTATTGAGCATATGTTGTTCAAGGGAACGGATCGTTACGATGCAAAAGCGATTGCGGAGCAATTTGATGCTATTGGTGGTAATGTGAATGCCTTTACTTCAAAAGAATACACTTGTTATTATGCAAAAGTATTGGACGAACATCTGCCGATTGCAGTAGACGTATTGTCTGATATGTTTTTCCGTTCCAAAATGGATGAGGGTGAACTGAGCAAGGAAAAGAATGTCATCCTTGAAGAAATATCGATGTACGAAGATACACCAGATGATATGGTGCATGATCTTATGGCACTCGCTGCTTATGGCGAGCATCCGCTGGCTTATCCAATTCTAGGTACGGAAGAACGTCTCAAGTCGATGGATTCGAGCCATCTGCGTGCATATATGAAGGAGCACTATACCATCGAAAATACCGTCATTAGTATTGCAGGCAATATTGATGACAGTGTCATTGAATTAATGGAAAAGCATTTTGGTGAGTTCGATGTGAACGGGGTTGCCGAGCAAGTGACGGAGCCTAAATTCCAGAGTGGACAGCTCTTCCACAAGAAAAAAACCGAACAGAATCATATCTGTATCTCTTTCCCAGGCTGCAAAATTGGTGATCCGCTTCAGTTCGCTATGGTTGTGCTGAACAATGCCATCGGCGGGGGAATGAGTTCTAGACTGTTCCAGGAAATTCGGGAGAAACGTGGTTTGGCTTACTCAGTCTATTCCTATCATAGCTCTCATGCGGACAGCGGGCTCTTCACAATCTATGCAGGTACTGCGCCGAAGCAGACGAAGGAAGTATTGGATCTAACAAAAGAGGTGCTTAATGACCTGGCAGTTCATGGTTTGTCCGAAGATGAACTACGCAAAGGAAAAGAGCAGCTCAAAGGAAGTCTAATCCTCAGTTTGGAGAGCACGGGCAGTCGTATGAACCGTCTCGGTAAAAACGAGCTTATGCTGGGCAGGCATCATACGTTAGATGAAATGATTGCCAAAATTGAACAAGTAACCATGGACGATATCGATGCTGTACTAAACCTGATGTTTGCTGAGCCTTTTGCTCTTGCGATGGTTGGGGCTTCGGATCGATCTATTGCTGGACTCAGAAGGGATGATTTTGTTGCATTACGTTCAAATTCAAAAGCTACCGGGCAATGAAGATATTAAGCTGCCACAAAAAATGTCGGAGCTTGCTTCCGGTTTTGATGTAGTAGCCGCATTACAGGAAGAAGTTACATTGCAACCGGGTCAACGTACACTTATTCCAACAGGTCTCGCAATGGCTATGCCTGCAGGACTTGAAGCACAGATCCGTCCACGTAGTGGACTTGCATTCAAACACGGGATTACGTGTCTGAACACACCTGGCACCATTGATGCCGACTATCGTGGAGAAGTAAAGGTGCTGCTCATTAATCTTGGGCAAGAGCCATTTACAATTGTACGTGGGGAGCGCATTGCTCAAATCGTTTTTCAAACGGTACCTGCAGTCGAGTTATCTGAAGTAAGTGAGCTTTCGGAAACGGTTCGTGGAGAAGGGGGATTTGGTCATACAGGTAAATAAATGAAGTACATATGCATTCTTGGTCGAGTCGATCGCGATGACCAGATATGCGCATGTGAACGGATAAGGAAGAGTCATCCCGATACAGTGGGATGGCTCTTTTTTTAATGTGTCTTCACCCCTATGTAGGCAACTGCATACGATAAGGCATACGTGTGGTGAAAGGAGTGACGTCCCGATGCTGACCGGTGTCCGGATAGTAGTCCTGGGCGGAGATGCGCGGCAGCTTGAAGTCATTCAAAAGTGCGCAGAGTTGGATGCGACGATAACCGTGGTTGGATTCGACAAGCTGGAGTGCTCAATTCCGGGAATTGAACTTCAGGAATTGGATGATGAAGTATTTGCTTCCGCAGATGTATTGGTTCTCCCCGTAATAGGTTGTGATGACCAGGGTAAAGTGAATACGTCATTCAGTGAGTTGCCAATCTTTTTAAAAAAGGAGCATGTTGCGGCATTGCCGGAGCATTGCATTGTCTTTACAGGCATGGCTAAACCATTCTTACGTAATGTTTGCCAAGAGAATGGCCTGCGCTTGATCGAAGTGTTGGATCGTGATGATATTGCGCTCTATAACTCTATTCCGACAGCAGAGGGTGCCATCGCTATGGCGATTCGCGAAACGGACTTCACGATCCACGGGTCGGAATGTATTGTGCTTGGTTTGGGTCGTACGGGGTTTACCATGGCCAAAACATTACAGGGACTTGGAGCAAATGTACGGGTAGGAGTTAGGCGTGAAGAGGATGTTGCTCGCGCGACAATTATGGGCTGGAAGCCTTTTATGACAACGGATTTGGCTGCTCAAACCGGGGAAGTTGACTTGCTTTTTAATACGATACCGACTATGATAATCACAGCACAAATCCTGTCCAGAATGCCGCAAAAAGCAGTCATTATCGATCTTGCATCTGCCCCTGGGGGCTGTGATTTTCGGTATGCTGAGAAACGCGGTATGAAGGCGCTTCTTGCGCCTGGCCTCCCCGGTATAGTTGCTCCCAAAACGGCTGGCGGCATTATTGCCGACGCGTTGATCCGTTTGCTTTTGGAAGAACAAAACGCACGGGAGGTTGAACAATGAACTGGCAGGGAAAAACGGTAGGTTACGCAATTACAGGGTCTCATTGTACGTTTGAAGAGGTTATGCCGGTCATTAGTCGGTTCGTAGCTGAAGGCGCAAATGTGATCCCTATTATTTCCAATTCAGTTTTAACGACGGATACACGTTTTGGAACGGCTCAGAATTGGCAGAAACAGTTGAAAGATATAACGGGTAATGATATTATTTCTACAATTGTTGAGGCGGAACCGTTAGGGCCTTCCAAATTGCTGGATGTACTCGTTATCGCTCCTTGCACAGGGAATACGACGAGTAAGCTCGCTAATGCAATGACCGATAGTCCAGTGCTAATGGCAGCCAAAGCGCAGATGCGTAATCAGCGTCCTGTCGTACTCGCTATTTCTACGAATGATGGTCTTGGTCTGAATGCGGCGAACATTGCCAAACTGCTTGTCGCTAAATACATGTATTTTGTGCCGTTTGGGCAGGATGATCCGGTGAAGAAACCTAATTCGTTAGTAGCTAAGATGGAACTGATTCCGGAAGCTTGCTGGAGTGCACTCGATGGTAAACAGCTGCAGCCGATGATTGTTGAGCGTTCTCCACAAGCTTAATGTAGTTTATTATATAATCACGGTTTGCTGTTAGATACGGTTTCGCAGAGGAACAAGTTCAAGGATAACGGTTATACGCTTGAAGAGATGCATAAGGTTCGATAGACAAAGAAAATCATGGGGGACGATCAACCAGGTGTGAACACCAGCCTGTGTCCGCGTTCCTGTCGTGTAAGGGCATTCCTGTTTGCGATGCTTAAAGGTTACCGCAAGCGGGATGCGTTCAGAGGTCTTGCATATTATGGCGGTAACAATCGTGACCCGTATGTAGATTGTCTGGTGCAAACATTCTACCAACGGGGATGCCATGTATGTCATACAGTGGGTGAAGTTATCGCATCGGGACGCTCCCTAGGTTGATCCATTTGTTGATTTGGCCCGTGTCTAGTCTTCTTGCGTACACAAATGGAGGAATAAAGATGCGCATCATGGTACAGAAATTCGGAGGCACGTCGCTATCTACCGTTCAGGCTAGAGAGCACGTGCTCCGTCATATTAAACGTGAGCTTGAAGCAGGCCTAAGTTTGGTGGTTGTTGTTTCCGCCATGGGTCGCCGAGGTGAGCCTTACGCAACAGATACATTACTGGACTGGACTGCCCAGAACGGAAATGCCATATCTGCACGTGAGAAGGATTTACTGCTGTGCTGTGGTGAAATCATATCGGCAACCACACTGAGCAGTTTGCTGGAACATGAAGGGATATCCACGACAGTGCTGACCGGAGCGCAGGCAGGGTTTGTGACGGACGACAATTTCGGGAATGCCCGGATTTTGGATGTCCGTCCTGTTCGTGTACTGGAGCAGCTTGGTCAGGGACGTGTCGTTATTGTTACAGGGTTTCAAGGGCAGACGGAGAATGGAGACTTTACTACGCTGGGTCGTGGTGGAAGTGATACATCGGCTACAGCATTGGGTGCTGCGCTACGTGCGGAGATGGTAGATATTTATACCGATGTCAATGGCATATTGACTGCCGATCCTCGAATCGTAGAGGATGCGCGTCCTTTGACTGTTGTGAGTTATGCTGAAATCTGTAATATGGCGCACCATGGTGCCAAGGTCATCCATCCTCGTGCAGTAGAGATTGCCATGCAAGCGCAAATTCCGGTGCGGGTTCGCTCTACTTTTGCCGACAGTGAAGGTACGCTGGTAACACATCCCGAAGGATTTCAGGATGTACAGACAGGCATTATTGACCGTTATGTAACAGGTATAGCCTATGTAAGTAATGTAACTCAGATTGCGGTTGAAGTTCCAGGCGGTGCGGATCGGTTACAGCTTAAGGTGTTTAAAACCATGGCTGAGAATTCGATTAGTGTCGATTTTATTAATGTGACCCCATCGGGAGTCGTATATACGGTGTTTGACAGTGATTCTGAGAAAGCGATTCAAGTTTTGCAGGAGATTGGTCTCAAACCCCAAAGTTTGTCCGGTTGTGCCAAAGTATCAGTGATCGGTGGAGGCATTAATGGTGTACCAGGGATCATGGCTAGAATTGTGGAGTCATTAACGCTAGCAGATATTCAGATTCTGCAATCCGCAGATTCCAACACCACCATATGGGTACTTGTAAAAAAAGAAGATATGGTTCAGGCATTGAGGGCGCTTCACGCCTCATTCGAACTTCATTTATAAGCTGAATTGAACCGAGCAGACCTGTTTTGAGGAGGAATCGAAGTGGACTTTGGAAGATTGATTACAGCAATGGTCACTCCGTTTAACGATCAAGGAGAGATTCATTGGGAGGAAACAGCACGACTAATTGACTATCTGATTGTAGAACAAAAGTCTGAAACACTTGTTGTTTCTGGAACGACAGGGGAGTCTCCCACGCTTAGCGATTCGGAAAAGGTACAACTTTTCGAGTTTACAGTCAAACATGCTGCTGGCCGTTGCAAAATTATCGCCGGCACGGGAAGTAACAATACGGCACATTCGATCCACCTGACGCAAGAAGCCGAACGCGTAGGTGCTGATGGTGTATTGTTGGTGGTTCCTTATTACAACAAGCCAAGTCAGGAAGGGATGTTTAAACATTTTGAGGCCATCGCAGCCTCGACTAAACTTCCGGTTATGCTCTATAACGTTCCTGGACGTACAGTAGCAAGCCTTACTGCGGCTACAACACTTCGCCTTGCTCAGATTCCAAACATTATTGCAACGAAAGAGTGTGCCTCCTTAGAGCACGTTACGTTAATCGCTGCAGGTGCTCCTGAGAATTTCAGAGTGTACACAGGAGATGATGCTTCTGGATTGCCTGCGCTTGCTGTAGGTGCCCACGGCATCGTAAGTGTAGCAAGTCATGTGATTGGTGCAGAAATGAAAACGATGATTGATTCGTTTATTGGAGGAGATCCTCTGCAAGCCGCTAAGATTCATCAGAAGCTCTTTCCAATTTTCAAAGGCCTATTTGATTGTCCGCAGCCCCTTCCTAACCCTGTAGCGGTGAAATACGCGCTGACAATGCGTGGGTTAAACGTAGGTTCAGTGCGCCTTCCGCTCATTGCTCCAACGGAAGAAGAGCAAGTGTATATTCGCGGGCTGTTTAACTAGAGCGAGTGAGTAATACTTAGGACTATTATTTTATTAATATTTTCCAAAATGTTAAATGGATCAAGAACCGTTCTTCTGCTCAATGAGAAGGCGGTTCTTTTTTTATTCCCCTATTTTAGGCTGATTCACATTCAATGTCAGAGGGAAACCTATGTATAACGACACAGTGACTTGTTTTTTTTGTTTTTAATCATGTATAATGATGTCAAGTGACTGGGTGCGGTATTTTTTTGAAATTGAAAGCGACATCGTTAGGTGATGTGGCTTTGCGGTGAAAAGGGAAGGAACGGCTAAGAAGGAATCATTTCAAAAATCCAACTTGTTGGTGAAGGGGAATAACTTCGAAGAACTTCTTCCAAATATCGTGAATAGAGGCGTTCATTAACATTGATACCTAATATTTAGGTTGAAGATGTGAGGACTGCTTTTCTTAACTTACAATAAATAATAAGGTACGACGTCCAACTACCATAGGAGGTTTAGATTCATTTGTCTAAGAAAAATAATAACGATAAACTGATGATTTTTGCACTGGGCGGCGTAGGTGAAATTGGTAAAAATATGTACGTCATCCAATATGCCAACGACATTGTTGTCGTAGATGCTGGTCTTAAATTCCCTGAAGAAGATATGCTTGGAATCGATATCGTCATTCCTGACATTTCTTATCTGACTGAAAATCGTGACAAAGTAAGAGGCATTATTTTGACTCACGGACATGAGGATCATATCGGCGGCTTGCCATATGTTCTGAAACATCTGAACGTTCCAGTATACGGAACAAAACTTACCCTCGGTCTTGTAGAGAACAAGCTGAAAGAAGCTAATCTGCTGGGTGAAACCAAACGAATTTTGATCGATGCTGATTCCGAGATTCAACTGGGTTCTGTGCTGAAAGCAACATTCTTCGCCACTAACCATAGTATTCCGGATTCTGTAGGTGTATGCGTGGAAACACCAGAAGGTGCTGTTGTTCATACAGGTGACTTCAAATTTGACCACACACCAGTCAACGGTCAATATGCGGATCTCCAACGTATGGCACAGATCGGAACGAATGGCGTACTTGCTCTCTTGTCCGACAGTACAAATGCAGAGAAGCCAGGATTCACGCCTTCGGAGAAAAATGTGGGTATCGTTCTGGAAGATATTTTCCGTAAAGCGAGTCAACGTGTTGTTGTAGCAACCTTCGCTTCGAACGTACACCGGATTCAACAGGTCATCAATGCAGCGGAAGTGACTGGACGTAAAGTTGCAGTTATCGGACGCAGTATGGTGAACGTAGTGGGGATCGCTTCTGAGCTGGGTTATCTTGAGATTCCAGATGGTATGATTATCGAACCGGAAGAAGTAGGCAAAATGGCTGCTGACCGAGTTGTGATTCTCTGCACAGGAAGCCAAGGCGAGCCAATGTCCGCTCTGACTCGGATGGCACGTTCAACGCATCGTAAAGTAGATATTCTGCCAGGTGATACTGTAATCATTGCTGCAACACCGGTTCCTGGTAATGAAAAATATGTAGGACGTACCATTGATGAATTGTTCCGTCTGGGTGCTAACGTGCATTACAGCGGTGCAAACAGTGGCGTTCACGTATCCGGTCATGGTAGTCAGGAAGAATTGAAATTGATGCTCAACCTGATGAAACCAAAATTCTTCTTGCCAATTCACGGTGAATTCCGTATGCAACGCCGACATGCAGTGCTTGCTGAATCGGTAGGCATTGATCCGGATAACATTTTTATCACGGACATCGGTGAAGTGATAGAAATTCAAGGTGGCTCTGCTCGTAGAGCAGGTAAAGTTACTGCAGGTAACGTATTGATCGATGGTCTGGGTGTAGGCGACGTCGGTAATATCGTACTTCGTGACCGCAAATTGTTATCACAGGATGGTATTCTGGTTGTTGTGGTAACGCTCAGCAAACAGGATGGCAAAATTGTATCTGGTCCTGACATTATCTCCCGTGGTTTTGTATACGTTCGGGAATCTGAAGGACTGCTTGATGAAGCGAATCGCATTGTAAGTAGCACATTGCAGAAGCTAATGAGTGAGAACGTAAACGAATGGGCTTCGCTCAAAACAAATGTCAAAGATGCACTGGGACGCTTCTTGTATGAGCAAACTCGTCGTAGACCGATGATTTTGCCAATCATCATGGAAGTTTAAACGTACAAACAAACATATATTCAGGCACACAGTCGCCTCTTCTCTACGAGTAATATTGGACGGTTCCTCGTAGAGAAGGGGCTTTTTTTGTGTTGGGTACATTCTTTTTGCAACGTGATATACCTATTTGAATGCAAGGAGGGTATAAGGAGGCTGGAAAATTCCCCATACTAAGGAATACATCAAATGTACTGGAGAAGGGGAATAGCCTAATGAATAATGAAATGAACGACAGACAGATGCCTAAAGCGAATCAACCTGAGACAGAGCTACCAGAAACACCTGAAAAAGAAGAAAAGGGCATGGCGCCTGTCACGGAGGCCATCCAGCAATTTGGACAAACACAGTCACCTGCAGGTGAATCCAATATTTTTTGCATGACCATTATTGGTCAGGTGGAAGGGCATCTGATTTTGCCTCCACAAAACAAAACGACAAAATATGAACATATTATTCCCCAGTTGGTTGCGGCTGAGCAAAACCCACGTATTGAGGGGATATTGATTATTTTGAATACAGTAGGAGGCGACGTTGAAGCGGGTCTGGCCATCGCCGAAATGATTGCTTCTCTGAGCAAGCCGACGGTTACGGTCGTGATTGGAGGAGGTCACAGTATCGGCGTTCCTATTGCGGTAGCCTCAACTTATTCGTTAATTGCAGGAAGTGCAACGATGACCATTCATCCGATCCGTATGAACGGACTAGTCATTGGAGTGCCTCAGACGTTTGAATACATGGAGAAGATGCAAGAACGGGTCGTACGTTTCGTCACCACACACTCCAATATTTCAGAGGAAATGTTCAAGGAACTGATGTTTAAGACAGGTGAGCTTAATCGAGATATTGGAACTGCGGTAGGCAGTGCGGATGCTGTTAAATATGGGTTAATGGATGCTGTTGGTGGAATTGGACAAGCCATTGCTCAATTGAATCAATTGATTGGGGACAAAAAACAAACGATGCAGGTAGGAGGTTATACGCAATGACGATGTACACCGTAATGCCTCCTGAACAGCTCTGGTCTGGAATGTGGCAAGAGGCTGAGGATACACGAGAGGTCAAGGTAAACGGCCTGTTGATGCAGGTTAGGCCTGTCAGTGAGACAGAGGCTGTCATTATTCGTTTGCTTGATTGCCCGCTCGAAGCGTATTTGGATGCTTCCAATACTCCTGGATCCAGGGTGCCACTTTCCGGTAACTAGGAATTAACATAACGCGACGAAATAAGACAAATAGAGCAAGAAAAGAACATATGTACGGATTATATTTGTATGGTATAATATTCTTCTGGGGGTGACCTGATTTTGGCCAGAAGAAAAAAGAAGAAGAAAAAGGCTGCTGCGTTTGGTGGCGTTTTAAAATATGAAATTTACGGGATTGTCCTGATTACCCTTGCAGTCATTGCACTGTCGGGTGAGGCAACAGTAGGACGTTCCCTGTCCAAGATGTTTGGACTAATGCTGGGCAAATTTTATTTTATAATTCCACTGATCGGGATTTATTACGGATTAATGGTAATGATTCACCGGAAGTGGCCGAGTGGTTGGACTACGCGCAAGACGGGACTAGTACTTCTAGTGTTCGCGTTAACCTTAATGAGTACAGTCTCCGCGATGCACCAGAAGCTAATTCCCGTTGGGGCGCTTGAACCGGGTGCGGTAATTACGCAGGTACATAATGATATGCAGACTGAGTTGCTTCAGCCTGCACCAGGCGAA
The DNA here is from genome assembly GCF_023714095.1 of Paenibacillus sp. MER 99-2. Classification (NCBI taxonomy): domain Bacteria; kingdom Bacillati; phylum Bacillota; class Bacilli; order Caryophanales; family Paenibacillaceae; genus Paenibacillus; species Paenibacillus sp. MER 99-2. Next base: position 115,094 of record NZ_JAMAUZ010000008.1, read on the forward strand.
CGAGAATCGATGCTGGGCAAGGATATTAGTGGCGGATACCTTGGCGCAGGTCAGTTTGCTCTTTTCCTATGGTTGTTTGGCAGTTTAGGAGCACGTCTAATTATGATTGTCATGTTTATTATCAGCTTTATGCTGATTACGAATCTTTCCTACGTTGATCTGATTCGCATCTTTAGGACGAAGGTGTGGGACGCAGGCACTACGATGTACAAAAAGTTTGAATCCAGACCTGCAAGAGTTGCTACGGCAGGTAAAAAATCGGGAAACAAACGTAAAGTAGTACCTGTCCCGGCAGATACTTATGAAGATGATGAAGATGACGATCTAGAAGATACACAGCTTCCTAAACGCAAGACGCCAATATTCCTCCAATTGTTCGGGAAATGGGGGGCAGATCGTGAACAGACGGATGCTGAACCGAGCAAGCATCATGATGGTGTATCTGCTTCAGAACAGGTTTTGTATCGAGCGCCTCAAGAGGATGTAGAAGAAACATGGCGTGAAGCATCCGGCTCTACGTCGGAGTCAACACCTACACCAGCGGGAGCAGTACCATCTAGAGCTAGTTCTGCTCCCATCATCCGTGATTTCTTCGAACATGTCCGTTCAGAGGATACAAGCAAGGATGATGATCTGGATGATGCATATCCATTCCCAGCGGATATCAGTGATCCTGGTATTGAAGGTGATCATGCCATTAAGATCAGGGATGAATCACTTGGTTCTGATGAAGAATGGTCTGTACCTGAGGGAGGTGCTGGGCAGGCTCATGCTGGTGATAACGATCTAGCTGCTGGAGCTGCGGAGAACGACTCTACACCGCTTGATCCCACATCAGGTATTGGAAACGAAGAAGTACAGCCTACTCAGCCACCACCACCGCCACCGAAGCCTTATAAATTACCTTCGTTCCGTCTTCTCTCTAAGCCAAGCAATAACGGCAAGGGTGGGGATCAGAAGGATTATATGCAGACAGCACGTAAGCTGGAGGCAACTTTGGAAAGCTTCGGAGTTCGGGCTAAGGTTCTTGAAGTCGTCCGGGGACCTGCGGTGACGAGGTATGAGATTCAACCTGATATCGGTGTGAAGGTCAGTAGAATTGTGAGTTTGACAGACGATATTGCACTAGCTCTGGCAGCTAAGGACATTCGTATGGAAGCACCGATTCCGGGTAAATCTGCTATTGGTATTGAAGTGCCTAATGGAGAAGTTTCTATGGTGACCATGAGAGAAGTTATGGAGACGGCAACCTTCCAGGATGCTGAATCGAAAGTGACAATTGCTTTTGGACGCGATATCTCTGGTCAGACCATTATAGGTAATTTGGCTCGGATGCCCCATTTGCTTGTTGCTGGTGCTACAGGTTCGGGTAAATCGGTATGTATTAACGGCATTATCACGAGCATTCTGTACAAAGCCAAGCCAGATGAAGTGAAGTTTCTGATGGTCGATCCCAAAATGGTCGAGCTGAACGTATACAACGGTATTCCGCATCTCATGGCTCCTGTTGTAACAGATCCCAAACGGGCGTCGCTTGCTTTGAAAAAAATTGTAGTTGAGATGGAGAAGCGATATGAACTGTTCTCTAAATCGGGTACTCGTAATGTAGAAGGTTATAACAACTTGATGAAGGATAATCCAGCAGCATTTTTACCTTACATCGTCGTTATCGTAGATGAGCTTGCAGACCTTATGATGGTCGCAGCGGGTGATGTAGAGGATGCGATTGCTCGATTGGCTCAGATGGCACGTGCTGCGGGTATTCATTTGATCATCGCAACCCAGCGTCCTTCCGTTGACGTAATTACAGGGGTAATCAAAGCAAACATTCCGTCACGTATTGCCTTCGGCGTGTCTTCTCAAGTCGATTCACGAACAATCCTGGATATGGGTGGTGCGGAGAAGCTGTTAGGACGTGGAGATATGTTGTTCATGCCTATGGGAGCTTCCAAGCCAGTACGGGTACAAGGTGCGTTTATGAGCGACGAGGAAGTTGAGAACATTGTAAATTATGTACGTGGCCAAGGCGAAGCTCAATATGATGAATCGCTCGTGCCTGAGGTGGATGACTCGGTTCAGGCAGCGGACGAAGTACAGGACGAGCTGTATGAGCAGGCTGTACAGATTATATTGGAGGCTAAACAGGCCTCGGTCTCTCTATTGCAACGCCGAATGCGGGTTGGATATACCCGAGCTGCACGTTTGATTGATTCCATGGAAGCCCGAGGTGTAATCGGCCCTTATGAAGGCAGTAAGCCAAGGGAAGTATTAATTTCACTGGAGCAGTACCAGCAAAATAAAATAAGCTCGTAGCGTTATAGGCTATAACAGGCGATAGACGAAACCCTTAATCGGTATGATTGAGGGTTTTTATATGTTCATTTGTTTGATGCGTTGGCATCTTGTCCAATCCTCGGGAGAATTGGTGCATAGGAAACAGGCAGGCTTGTCATAATAAGCTTAGCGATTCTGTTAATCCCACAAGAGAAAGGTAGAGCACAATCGATGCGAAAAATGAACATATGGCTTTTCACTGCTATTTTGCTGATGTCCGCATTGGGAATTCGTTATTTGCTCCCTCACAATGCTGCAACTGAAAGTACTAGCCCAAGTAAGCCCCAGACTGAAGAGGCGGCTATGCCCACCTTTAGTACCAATGCTGTCAAGTATGGGAGCTATGGTCAGGATGTATATGAGTTACAAGGCAGGTTGAAGTATCTAGGATTCTACAACGGTAAAATTGACAGTAACTTTGGAAGTAGCACGCTAAAATCCGTGAAGTGGTTTCAGTCCGAGTTCGGCATGAAGGCAGATGGGGTCGTTGGTGCTAAGACCAAATTGAAACTGTACAATGCAACGAAGAAGTGGTCACCAACCGAGCCTCCTTTGCATAAGCAACCCGCTGGAAATAATCAAGGCAATACGGATTCAGCTAATCAAGAACAGAATGATATGGGTTCAGCCAACACGATGGGACTTTCCGAGAATGAGCTTAAAATTATGGCGAATGCCGTATATGGAGAAGCGCGGGGTGAACCATTTGAAGGTCAAGTGGCTGTAGCAGCAGTTATTTTGAATCGCGTGAACTCCCCGAGCTTTCCTAGTACACCGTCAGGGGTTATCTTCCAACCTGGTGCGTTTACCGCGGTAGCGGATGGTCAGATTTATTTGGAGCCTAATGCGCAAGCGCGTAAGGCTGTTGAACAAGCGATGAATGGTTGGGACCCATCGGGTGGATGTCTGTACTATTTTAATCCGAAGACAGCTACATCGAAGTGGATCTGGACTCGCCCTCAGGTGAAAACAATCGGTCAGCACATCTTCTGTATGTGATGATCTTAGAAAGAACGTCCATAATTATGGACGTTTTGAACGATCTCAAGAAGCAACCAGAAGGCGTGTCTTTGGTTGCTTCTTGGCTTTTGAATGGGTTAAAATGGTTGATACGCTTATGGTTTGCTACACTCAGCATCACAACTCAATCGTGCATAACAAATGACGCCGTAAAGGGGTTTTGACAGTTGAATACATCAGGCTTTGAACGAGGAAGTCAGAAACAATTCCGTATACATGTACTGCCTACGAAACGTTTCAAGACATTCGCGATATCGCTTTACGCCGGGGTTCCTTTACAAGAAGAGACGGTCACAAAGGTCGCTTTGACCCCCTTTGTCCTTCGTAGGGGAACAGAATCATATCCTGAAACAACGCAGTTTCGTGAACAGCTGGAGCATTTGTATGGTGCTGGATTTGGGTTTGACGTATATAAACGCGGAGACTATCAGATTGTACAATTTCGAATGGATACCATTAATGACTCATTTGTAGGTGGAGATGAGCAGCTTCTGGATCGTTCTTTTGCTTTTCTAGGGGAAGTGCTCACTCGCCCGGCTCAGGAGAATGGGCATTTCAGGTCGTCATATGTACAAGCTGAGCGTGAAACAGTGCGCAAAAAGCTGGAATCCATCGTGAATGATAAAATGCGTTATGCCGCAGAGCGGAGCATTGAGGAGATGTGTAAACATGAGCCTTACCGTCTGCATCCACTAGGTGAACGTAAAGACCTTTCTACTATTGAACCTCAGGGTCTGACAAATTCATATCAAGCGTGGTTGCAGGATGCAAGTATGGATCTATATGTGGTCGGAGATACAACGCTGGAAGAAGTGGAGAACCTGGTTGAGCGACACTTTAATGTGGAACGAGCAACGTCTGCTGACTATCATGCACAAGAGGCTACTCTAGGAGATAATGAAGTCAACACAGTAGTAGAACGCATGAGCGTCAGTCAAGGTAAACTGAATATGGGACTACGGACATCGATTACGTACAGAGACCCTGAATATGCATCTGCATTGCTGTACAACGGTATTTTGGGCGGGTATCCCCATTCAAAATTGTTCGTTAATGTTCGTGAAAAAGAAAGTTTAGCTTATTACGCTTCTTCTCGTTATGACGGTCATAAGGGGATCGCGACCATTCAATCAGGGATTGAAATTCCCAATTACGAGAAGGCTGTGACCATTATTAAACAGCAGTTAGAAGAGATGAGAAGTGGAACGATCACGGATCTGGAAATGTCGCAGACTAAAGCGATGATTCGCAATCTTTTGAAAGAAATGCAGGATTCTGCATACGAGATGATCGCCTATGATTTTAATCGCCAATTGTCTGGCAAGGATCGTACAGTTGAAGAGCTACTGAGCCAGGTGGAGTCCATTAGCAAAGTTGATGTTCAACAAGCAGCAGAGAAGTTCCGTCTGGATACGATTTATTTCTTGCGTGATGAGAAGGAGGAATAACCGGTGGAAAGCATAAGATATGAATATTTGCAGGAAACGCTGTATTACGAAGTCATGGAAAATGGACTGCATGTCTATATACTGCCTAAGCCGGGATTCCAGAAAACGTATGCTACGTTTGCTACGAAATATGGATCGGTCGATAACCATTTCCGGGTTGAGGGACAAGAAGAGGTGAAGGTGCCTGATGGCATTGCACACTTTTTGGAACACAAAATGTTTGAAGAACCGACGGGGGATATCTTCGCCACATTTGCGTCTAATGGTGCTTCGGCAAACGCATTTACGAGCTTCGATCAGACGGTTTATTTGTTTTCTGCCACAGAGCATATTAACGAAAATATACAAACATTAATCAATTTTGTGCAAAATCCTTATTTTACAGATCAAAATGTAGATAAGGAAAAAGGAATTATCGGCCAAGAAATTAATATGTATTCCGATAATCCCGATTGGCGTGTTTACTTTGGCTTGATTGAAGCTATGTATCAAAAACATCCTGTGCATATCGACATTGCAGGTACCGTTGAATCCATAAGCGGAATCACGAAGGAAACGTTATACAACTGTTACCATTCTTTCTACCATCCGAGTAATATGCTTTTGTTCGTCGTTGGTGGAGTAGACCCCGAAGAAGTGATGGAACTAGTTCGTACGAACCAAGCGGAGAAAAACTTTGAGTCCCAGGGACAGATTGAGCGCTTGTTCGACGATGAACCAGAGCAAGTAGGGGAGGCCAGACGAGAAGCTAAGCTTGCTGTATCCTTGCCTAAATGTCTCTTCGGTTTCAAGGAAACAGAGGTTGGATTCACTGGTGAAGAGCTGCTGCGTCGAGACATGACTACCAAATTAATGATGGATCTACTCTTTGGCTCCAGTACGCCACTGTTCCAGAAGCTATATGATGAGGATTTGATCTCGGATAGTTTTGGATTTGAATACAACAGCTCGCCACAGTATGCTTTCTCGGCCATTGGTGGTGACACCAGAGATCCAGATCTGCTGCTCGCTCGAATCCGTCAAGAGGTTGATGCCATCGTGGCAAAGGGGTTTGAGCAATCTGATTTTGAACGGGCTCGCAAAAAGAAAATAGGTGGATATCTGCGGATGCTGAATTCCCCAGAGAACATTGCACATGAGTTTACGCGTCAACAATTCCGTGGAGGGGACTTTTTCAACATGTTACCGATGTATGAATCCCTTACCTTGGAAGAGGTAAATGGCAGATTAAAAGAACATATTCGTTGGGATCAACTAGCGATATCGCTTGTCGTGAGTCCTTAACATGGAGAGGGGAACAGGACAAATGTTGAAGCCGATTGGAGAAATGACGGTGCTGGTTACTGGTGCAAGTGGAGGTATTGGAGCAGCCATTGCCGAGCGCTTTGCACGTGTAGGTATGAACGTGGTGATTCACTATATGAAATCACATGAAGCAGCCAATGAAGCGGCCAGAAGATGTATGGAGCAAGGCAGTGGCAAGGTAATGACAGTATCTGCAGATCTTCGTAGCCGGGAACAGATTGGACGTATGCGGGAGAAGCTTGAAAGTCATGGGCTAATGCCTGATATTTTGGTTAACAATGCGGGGATATCCCACTATGGAATGCTTGCAGATGTTACGGAAGAAATATGGGATGAAGTGATGGCAATCAATCTGAAAGGTACGTTTATGTGTACGCAGGAATTGATGCCACATATGATCTCGCAACGGTATGGACGAATCATTAACGTGTCATCTATATGGGGATTGTCAGGCGCATCCTGTGAGGTGTTGTATTCCACGACTAAAGGAGGCTTAAACGCCTTTACCAAGGCGTTAGCGAAAGAGCTTGCACCTTCAGGAGTGACTGTAAATGCAGTAGCTCCAGGGGCAGTTCAGACATCGATGTTGGACCATCTAGATCAAAGTGAGTTGAAAATGCTGGAAGAGGAAATTCCTGCTGGCAGACTTGCTCAGCCTGATGAGATTTCGTCTCTGGTTTATTTCCTTGCCTTACCTGAGTCAGGATATATTAACGGTCAGATTATTAGTCCTAACGGAGGTTGGCTTACGTAATCTGCTCGGATTAGAGCTCAAGTATTGCTTGGAGGATTTACCCTGTATATAAAATGTTCGGGAAGCACATATTACAACTGTTGATTTTAAATCTCATGCGTCAGCTAAGGAGGATTTATCATGTCAACAGAAAAAACAGTGGTCTCTAACTTTGACACTTGGAAGAAGTTTTTGGGTGATCGCGTACTGCAAGCAGAGAAGATGGGGATGAGTGAAGACACCATTAACAAACTTGCCTACGAGATCGGTGACTTTCTGGATGAGAAAGTCGACCCGGCGAACCATTCCAACCGGGCATTGAAGGAACTATGGGATGTCGGCGATGCAGATGAGCGTCGTACGATCGCGTGCCTGATGGTCAAACTGGCCAAACAAAACGCATAAGTTTCACAGATGGAGAGCTCCCGCAAGGGGGCTTTTCTCTAATGATTACAGACTGATTACAGACCTGTTCTTGTAATTCATTTTCATTTTATATATCATTAACGTGACCCATTTTTAGAAGATGACTCAGATTGCTGTCTTAAGGACGCGTTCTGTTGCTGTCGAATAATGTGGAATAATGCATTACGGGGTGTTCAAATGGAATCTAAACAATGGTATATGGAATATAAAATACATAAGAACAGACCCGGCCTGTTGGGGGATATTGCCTCCATGCTGGGGATGCTTGAAGTGAATATATTGACCATTAATGGTGTTGAGGGCAAAACTCGTGGTATGCTTCTTGAATCGGATGATGATGAGAAGATTCGTCTATTAGGCGAGATGCTCGCTAAAGTTAACAGCATTACCGTGTCAGCTTTGCGCCAACCGAAGCTAGTTGATATACTGGCTGTTCGTCATGGTCGATATATCGACCGTGATTCGGATGATCGCAAAACATTTCGTTTTACTCGCGATGAACTTGGGTTACTGGTGGACTTTTTGGGTGAAGTATTTAAGAGGGAAGGTAATCAGGTTATCGGGTTACGCGGTATGCCGCGTGTAGGTAAAACGGAATCCATTATTGCGGGTAGTGTGTGTGCGATGAAACGATGGACGTTTGTTTCGTCGACCCTTCTTCGTCAGACCATAAGGAGTCAACTATCCGAGGATGAAATGAACCCAAACAATGTATTTATCATCGATGGCATTGTTAGTACGATTCGTTCGAGTGAACGACACTATAACTTGTTACAGGATATCATGACGATGCCAAGCACCAAGGTTATTGAGCATCCAGATATTTTTGTACAGGAATCCGAGTATGATTATAATGATTTTGACATTATCATCGAGCTTCGGAACAATCCAGGCGAAGAAATTATTTATGATACGTTTACGGCCAGCTACACCGATGAACTGTAAGGCTGCGTGAAAGATCATGAAATAGATTAGCACCAACTAGAGCATTTTGCACAATCCGAAAGATCAACTATCAAACCAATGGGATTTAGGCGGGACTCCGTTTCCCGTCTAGATCTTGTACCCTTGAGCATGTGGGATCGAATGATGCAAAATGCTGACTACAGAGAAAAAGAAAAACTGAAGGAGGAGATGGCATGTCTGAACTGGGTCAGCAGTTGAGAGAGGCCCGGCTGCAAAAAGGGATGAGTCTTGACGACGTACAGGAAATGACTAAAATTCGCAAAAGGTACTTGGAGGCAATAGAAGCAGGGGATTATAAGGTGCTTCCTGGTAGCTTCTATGTGCGTGCGTTCATTAAAACCTATGCGGAAACGGTTGGACTGAACCCTGATGAGCTGTTAGAGGGTCACAAAAAGGATGTACCGGCAGAGGAAACTGAAGCGACAATGGAGCCTGTTATTCAGAAGCGTTCCAGTCGTCCGGTCGAGCGGAACAATCGTTGGATGTCAGTTGCTCTTATGTGGACATTCCCGTTATTAATCGTTGTATTGCTCTATGCCTTTTGGTCTTCGAACAAGGGTGGGGATGAAACTCCAAGTCTGGATGATACAAAGATTACGGATAGTCAGCAACAACCTGATGATAAGCCAGATCAGCCTGCGGATAACGGACAGGCGGCTAATCCGCCATCTACGGAAACAGGTGGGGATGAAGGTGCTGCTGGTGGTAACGGTGGAGGTCAGGAAGGTGCCGGGGAGACAGGTGAACAAACCGATAATTCTGAAGGCCAAACGCCAGGCGACACGGAGGAGGAGCCTACTACTCCACCTACAGGGGTAGCTGTGACTGAGGATGGCAAATCAGGCAATATTACGAACTTCAAAGTAAGTGGAAGTGCAGGACAGCCTGTGACTGTAACGATTAATGCTACAGGCGAGAGCTGGCTTGAGGTATATAAAGGTGAAAATTCCAGTGGCGAAAAATTGCAGTTCGGTATGACTGCGGATGGTAATTCATTTACGTTTAATTTGGATGGCACAGGTCTTTACATTAAATCTGGTCGTGCCTCTGCGACGACGATTGAGGTAGGCGGACAGGTGGTAACTGACGGTAAAGCCACGAATCGGATCCGTTTGCAGCTTGGGGATGACAGTGCTGCAACCACAACGACGGATAGCGTAGGCGCTACATCAACGGATGAAAGCGAAGGTACAGCCACTGGCGAATAACCGAAGTCACTGCGGGGGACACTAACGTTGTCTTAACTTGCAGTTTAATCTTCGGTGAAGCGAGGTGGAAGGCTATGACAGTCAGCTGGATCGTAACAGGTTTAGGGATTATTGTCAGCCTCCTGGGGTATTATTTAACCCCGAGCGCTTGGGGTTACGGAATTTTGGGGTTTGGACTTGCGCATGTGATTTTGGGTGTGCTTGATATGTTCAGACAACCGAACCGCAGCAGGTATTAGGCTATTAGGCAACAGCACGGAAAAGCATTTTTGATCAGCCAACTATGGAGGATCAAGAATGCTTTTTCTATTCCATATCAGCTCTAAAATTAGACTTTTCATTAGGGTATCCTCTATAATGTTACACAGAACATTATGATAACTGAAAGGGTGACCGGTTTGAGTTCAGAAAATTCATTTGATATCGTGTCCAAGATGGACTTGCAGGAACTGACTAATGCCGTAACACAAACGGAAAAGGAAATAGGCACACGTTATGATTTCAAGGGCAGCAAGAGTAGCTTGAAATTGGACAAGGATGCGTTAACCATCGTGTCGGATGACGAGACGAAGCTTAAGTCTGTCATTGATGTGTTGCAATCGAAGATGGCTAAACGAGGACTTCCCCTGAAGAACATTGATTATGGCAAAGTGGAACCAGCTTCCTCAGGGACTGTTCGTCAACGTCTGAGCTTTAAACAAGGCATTGACCAGGATATTGCTAAGAAAATCAATATTTTGATCCGTGATTCCAAGATGAAAGTGAAGAGCCAGATTCAGGGTGATCAACTACGGGTAACTGGAAAAAGTAAGAATGATTTGCAAGCGGTAATGCAAATGTTGAATGGTGCCAATCTACCATTAGATCTGCAGTATACCAACTTTAAATAAGCCAGGCGTTCAGGACGCTTGAAATTCACAGGCGTTTTTTGACACTATAATGGGCGTATATTATACTAAGTGTGCATTGCTGGCAATCAATCATATTAGCCCAGTCATCATCGTTTGCTGACTTTGTGATAAGCAGTACATTTTCTGGAAGTCACCGGAACGTTTAAAACGCATTTACGTTTGAACGGTGGACTTTATTTTTGCGTTTTTACATAGTGAGGCATTTTGCTGAAGTGACTGTACGAATTACAGGTTTCGATGATGTCCTGGGATAAAGATGAGTGTTTGGAGTTATTGGAGGATAAGAGGGAGGGCGTCTTGTGAATTTACCCAACCGGATTACGCTTGCACGAATTTGCTTAATCCCTTTTTTGATGGTGTTTCTGCTCGTGGATTTTCCATTTTATCCAGAGCCGTTGCAGCTTGGAAGCTTCTCGCTTCCTTATAATCAATTGATTGCGGCTGTCATTTTTGTCATTGCAGCAAGTACAGACGGAATCGATGGTTACTTGGCGCGCAAGAACAATATGGTCACTAATCTAGGCAAGTTGCTTGATCCTTTGGCGGACAAGCTGTTAGTGACTGCTGTACTCATTTCGCTCGTGGAAATGGGCAAGTTAGATTCCTGGATCGCTGTCGTAATCATTAGCCGTGAATTTGCAGTAACAGGTCTTCGCCAGATTGCATTGCTCGATGGATCTGTTGTAGCGGCAAGCAATTGGGGCAAGCTAAAAACCGTTGTGCAAATTGTAGCTATTGTATTACTTCTGCTGAATAATTTCCCGTTCTCTTACACGGGGATTCACGTGGATGTTATCGCAGTGTGGGCTGCAGCGATTATAACGATCTGGTCAGGAATTGATTATTTCATTAAAAACAAAAATTTGCTTAATTTATCAAAAGCGTAATCGTTCCGGAAAACGGGTAATTTAGAAGGAACAATTAGTACTAAGGGCAATAGGAAAACATCCTATTGCCCTTTGAATACTCACAGCGTGTACAGGAGGATACAGAATGAAGGCAGAAATCATTGCGGTTGGCACAGAGCTATTGCTTGGACAGATTGTGAATACCAATGCCAGATATTTGTCTCGCGAATTAGCCGCGATCGGAATTGATGTATATTTCCAAACAGTTGTTGGAGACAATCTAAGTCGCCTTAGTGAAGCGATCCGCATTGCTCAGGGTCGTGCAGATGTAATTTTATTTTCCGGTGGCATTGGGCCAACACAGGATGATCTTACGAAGGATGCTTTGGCTGAAGTATTAGGTCGTAAGCTGCATATAGATCGACTAGCGATGGACAAAATAGAAGGCTTTTTCAGGGATCGCAATGTTACTATGACCGAGAATAATCGTCGTCAGGCTATTGTTATCGAAGGGGGAACGCCTCTAGCTAACGAGACGGGGCTTGCAGCGGGAAATGCCATCTCGGACAATGGAAAACATTATGTTGTTATGCCTGGACCGCCTAAAGAGCTGATTCCGATGTTTGAGCAGGAGGTTAAGCCATGGCTCTTCCAGCATGTTCTGACAGAAGAGATGCCGATCTATTCCAGAATGCTGAAGTTTGCAGGTATAGGGGAGTCGGCGTTGGAGGATCGTCTGCTTGATCTGATCGACGGACAGACGGATCCTACAATTGCACCGTACGCAAGCGAAGGGGAGGTTACCGTGCGTGTCTCTACCAAAGCACCTAATGAGGGAGAAGCGAAGGTGAAGCTGGATGCGATGGAAGTTCAGATTCGTGAGCGTTTGCCAGAGCATCTGTACGCTAGTGACGATGTGCCTATTGAGTATACGATTGTTACGATGATGGCTGATATGGGGCTGACTCTTAGTGCTGCTGAGAGCTGTACAGGTGGGCTTGTCATGCAGAGCCTGACATCAATTCCTGGCAGTGCTGCAATTCTCAAAGGCGGAATTGTATGTTACTCCAATGAGATGAAAGAAAAACTGCTGAACGTTCCTCATGATTATCTGGAGGGGGAAGATGCACCCGGAGCGGTAAGTCCTGAAGTTGCTAAAGTATTGGCAGAGCAGGTGCGCATGATTGGTGATGCTAATTTCGGACTAGCTGTTACAGGTGTCGCAGGGCCTGGGTATTCTGAGCGTAAGCCCCCAGGGCTCGTCTTCATTGCTCTAGCCGAACGCGGCAAAGAGACGGAAATTCATGAACTGCGTATTAACGGTAATCGGGAAACGGTTCGCATCCGTTCAACCAAGTCTATCTTGTATCGATTGTGGCGCAAGCTGGTTGAACTAGATTAGTTCTTCCGCTTGGTTTGCTTTTACAGTGCAAAACAAGTATACTTTTAACAGACGGAAGAACCGTAGAATCAGGCGTAGTAGCCTTGTTTACGGTTCTTTTTTCTGTTTAATTCCAGGTTTGCTTGAGGAAGAGGCGCCTCGGCCTTGATAAAAAAAACGAATGTATGTTCGAAAAAAAGCTTGGCAAACGTGTTAAAACAAGGTATCATTATCTTATAAACAGTAAAGGGTGTGAGCATATTGTCAGACCGTCGTGCCGCGCTTGATATGGCGCTCCGTCAAATAGAGAAGCAATTTGGTAAAGGATCCATCATGAAACTGGGTGAGTCGACTCACATGCAAGTGGAAATTATCCCCAGTGGTTCCTTGGCTCTGGATATTGCATTAGGAACAGGCGGCTTGCCTAAAGGCCGGATTGTTGAAATATATGGACCTGAATCTTCTGGTAAAACAACTGTAGCACTCCATGCGATTGCTGAAGTGCAAAAAGTAGGAGGACAAGCTGCATTCATCGATGCCGAGCATGCTCTTGATCCTCAATATGCAAGTAAACTTGGTGTTAACATTGATGAATTGCTTCTGTCTCAGCCAGACACGGGTGAGCAAGGGCTTGAAATTGCAGAAGCACTCGTTCGCAGTGGAGCTGTGGACATTATCGTTATTGACTCCGTTGCTGCATTGGTACCAAAAGCTGAAATTGAAGGCGAAATGGGAGATTCTCACGTTGGTTTGCAGGCACGTCTGATGTCACAGGCGTTGCGTAAATTGTCGGGTGCGATCAGCAAATCCAAAACAATCGCAATCTTCATTAACCAGCTTCGTGAAAAAGTTGGGGTTATGTTTGGTAACCCTGAAACAACACCTGGTGGTCGTGCCTTGAAATTCTACTCCACAGTTCGATTGGATGTTCGTCGGATTGAAAGTATCAAATCAGGCAATGACATTATCGGTAACCGTACACGTGTAAAAGTTGTTAAGAATAAAGTAGCACCACCGTTTAAACAAGCTGAAGTGGATATCATGTACGGTGAGGGTATCTCTAGAGAAGGTAGTATCATTGATATCGGTACAGAACTAGATATCGTTAACAAAAGTGGTGCATGGTATTCCTATGAGGGCGAGCGTCTGGGACAAGGTCGTGAAAATGCGAAGCAATTCATGAAAGAGCACAAAGAAATTGCTCAAGTAATTGAACAAAAAATTCGTGAAGCAAGCAATTTAACGACGCTAGTTCCTGCTCCAACAACTGAGGATCAGCAAAAAGAAGAAGCAGAAGAACAAGAATTGTTTGAAATTAACGAGTAATTTACTGAACTCCTGAGGCTTGTCTGATTGTGACTTGACTGTGCTCAGGAAATAGGTTTGTGGCTCGCATTGTCCAACAGCCTCTGTCCCATGGGACAGAGGCTGTTGGCACGCTAACTCTATAAGATAAGGTCGGGCTGAATTCCCGGCCTTTTATCATAATATCTGATCTCCTGTAGAGAGCAGAGCTATATAAGTTCAACTAAACTTCTTTAGTTGAACCTATATATCAACGATGAAAGGAGATTAAGAATGGACAAATATGATGAGGATTTATTTGAAGAAGCAGAGTTAACGGGGTTATCTCAATTTCCGGATCATGAGGAGCTGACCATTACCCGGGTTGAGCGGTTGCTGAAAGGGCGAGTCGCGCGATATCGGATCGAGTTCGGGATGTACTCAATGACTGTTCTGGAAGATGTAATGATTAAGTATCGGTTGACCCGAGGTAACACATTTGTAAAAAAGGATCTTGAGGAAATTGTTGTGGCTGATGAGCGTCAGCAGACGTATGTTCAGTCTTTGCGATATCTCGAATTCAAGCCACGTACACGTCATGAACTAAGCCAGCGCTTGCGCCAGAAGCAGTTTGCACCTCCGCTAATTGAAGAGGTGCTAGATCGGCTGGAGCAGGAAAAATTGATTGATGATGAAGCATTTGCGAAGGAATGGACACGTCAGCGTATGGAGGGTCAGCGGAAGGGAAAACTGTGGATAAGGCAAGAACTTCGTCAGAAGGGTATTGCCAATGATCTAATTGCTGAAGCTTTGGAAACTGTGAGTGGGGATACAGAATTTGAGACTGCTTTGACCGCAGGGCGGAAGAAGTGGAACCAAGTCAAAGGCGACATTTCTGAGAAAAAACGCAAAACACTTCCTTTTCTGATGCGGCGTGGTTTTCCGATGGATATGGTGCGTCGTGTCGTTAATTGTTTAATTGAAGAAACTGAGGCTAAAGACCCTGATGATGACGACGCTTTACTGTGGGATTAGGAGACAGGACACTCTATGTCGCATTCTCTTGACAATTTCTTTCGTCAAATACTAAAATGGACATGAGTCTTATTGAAATGGAAACCCTTTTTCCTTCCAAAAAAGCGGTTTCGGTTCTTAAGATTTCAATCATTCATGATTATGGGTTCGCTTGAGAGCGGATAGTACGTGGTGAACATGTACACTTGAAATGAAAATCGGCGGGGGATCGCCGTAGGTAATCTTTATTCCCAAACATATGTAAGGCTTGAAAACTGAAAATTGACCCAAGGAATGCCTTGGAGGAATCAACGAGGAGGTGAACAGTATGTACACTGCAATCATGATCGCTCTCGTTGTAGCCGCGCTATTCATTGGGTTCGGAGTAGGATATTTTATTCGCAAATCTCTTGCAGAGGCTAAAATCTCTAGTGCGGAACAAGCTGCCGTACAAATCGTGGAGAACGCGAAAAAAGAGGCAGAGGCACTGAAGAAAGAAACGGTGCTTGAAGCGAAGGATGAAATTCATCGCATTCGCGCCGAGGCTGAAAAAGACACTCGTGAACGTCGGAATGAAATTCAACGACAAGAAAGACGATTGTTGCAAAAAGAAGAGTCGCTGGATAAAAAGATGGAATCACTCGAACGTAAAGAAGAGCAAGTGGCTAACAAAGAGAAACGTATTGATGAGACACAGCAGCAAATTGAAATGATCTACAAAAACCAGGTGACTGAATTGGAGCGTATATCCAATCTCACCATGGAAGATGCACGCAGTATCATACTGTCCAACGTAGAACAGGAAGTTCGTCACGAGACGGCTCAAATGATCAAGGACATCGAACAGCAGGCGAAAGAAGAGGCGGACAAGAAATCTCGCGAGATTATTACGCTTGCTATCCAACGTTGTGCGGCTGATCACGTTGCGGAAACAACAGTATCTGTTGTGACATTGCCGAATGAAGAAATGAAAGGCCGGATTATCGGTCGTGAAGGACGTAACATCCGTGCGCTTGAAACCCTTACGGGAATTGACCTCATTATCGATGATACGCCAGAAGCAGTTATTCTGTCGGGCTTTGACCCGATCCGTCGTGAGATTGCTCGTACTGCCCTTGAGAAATTGGTGGCAGATGGACGAATCCACCCGGCACGTATTGAAGAGATGGTTGAGAAATCTCGTAAAGAAGTGGACGAGCGTATCCGTGAATACGGTGAGCAGGCAACCTTTGAAGTTGGCGTACATGGATTGCACCCAGACTTGATCAAAATTTTGGGACGACTGAAGTTCCGTACAAGTTATGGTCAGAATGTCTTGAAACATTCCATGGAAGTGGCTTACTTGACTGGGCTGATGGCTGGCGAACTCGGAGAAGACGTAACGCTGGCAAGACGTGCAGGTCTATTGCATGACATCGGTAAAGCGCTGGATCACGAAGTGGAAGGATCACACGTCGAAATTGGCGTGGAACTGGCGAAGAAATACAAAGAACATCCTGTAGTAATCAACAGTATCGCTTCCCATCATGGGGATTGCGAAGCGACTTCGGTTATTGCGATGTTGGTTGGCGCAGCAGATGCGCTCTCCGCAGCAAGACCGGGTGCACGCCGCGAAACACTGGAAACGTATATCAAACGACTGGAGAAACTGGAAGAGATTTCAGAATCGTTCGAAGGTGTCGAGAAATCGTACGCTATCCAAGCTGGACGCGAAGTTCGTGTTATGGTACAGCCTGAGAAGATCGACGATGCTGAGGCATTCCGTCTCGCACGTGACATTACGAAGATGATCGAGAATGAACTCGATTATCCAGGTCACATCAAAGTCACCGTTATTCGGGAAACCCGTGCGGTTGAATACGCAAAATAGAGTATTTTGGGAAAAGTGGCCGCAGTGATGGGCCACTTTTCCTGTTGATAACCAAGTATTGCAAGTGTCAGAATCTGAAGTTTTGTAGGGAATGAAGGAGGCAGTACCATGAAAGTTCTGTTTATTGGTGATATTGTAGGTAACGTTGGGCGGAAAGCATTGAAGGAAAATCTTCCGTACCTAAAAAATAAATATAAACCACATGTCATTATTGTGAATGGTGAAAATGCAGCCGCAGGTCGAGGAATTACTGGTGCAATTGCTAACGAATTTTTCAATTGGGGCGTGCATGGAATCACCCTCGGTAACCATACATGGGATAACAAGGACATTTTTGATTTTATAGATGATGAACCACGTATGATTCGCCCAGCGAACTTCCCTCCGGGCACACCAGGAAGAGGGTATACGGTGGTCAAAGGCGAGGGTAAGGAACTTGCCATCGTTAACTTGCAAGGTCGGACTTTCCTACCTGCACTGGACTGCCCATTCCGTGTAGCTGATGAAATTGTAGATGAGCTACGTCAGGATTATAAATGTATTCTCGTGGATATGCATGCTGAAGCCACTTCGGAGAAAATCGCGATGGGATGGCACCTTGATGGACGTGCGTCTCTTGTCGTAGGTACACATACTCATGTACAGAGTAATGATGATCGTATTTTGCCAGGTGGAACTGCTTATCTGACAGATGCCGGTATGGTTGGACCACGTGACGGAATTCTTGGTATGGAGCGTGAAGCGGTTCTCCGTAAGTTCTATACACAACTGCCTGTGCGCTTTGTCGTAGACGACGGCAAATGGCATTTTCACGGCGTGATGGTTGAGATTGATGAATCTACAGGTGCAGCAACACGAATTGAAAAAATCCGCCTGACAGAAGACGAGTGGCGCATGGAATAGGGGCAATGTCCCATTTTGCAAGGAAACCCGTCTAAAAAGAAGGAATTTTTTTGCCTCCCGCGAATAACATCTAGTAAGTGGAAACAAACATTCAACATTCCCAGGGAGGTACTTACCATGGAAGTATTAAAAGTTTCAGCAAAGTCCAATCCCAATTCCGTAGCCGGCGCACTTGCAGGAGTTCTTCGTGAACGTGGAAATGCTGAACTGCAGGCCATTGGAGCGGGAGCACTGAACCAAGCCATTAAAGCGGTAGCGATAGCCCGGGGATTTGTAGCACCAAGCGGAGTTGACTTGATTTGTATTCCAGCTTTTACAGACATTGTGATTGACGGTGAGGATCGAACGGCCATTAAGCTGATTGTGGAGCCCAGATAATACATGCATTCTTAGCATGAACCTGTTTACGAAGTAGACAGGTTTTTTGCGTTCTATTCGCTACATTAGCGTGGAAGAGGGGGAATTGGTATGAAGGAATGGCTCATCGCTGACTATCATTGTGATGTACTTAGTAAAATGTTGACACAGCCGGGAATTTCCTTTCAAGATGCTCCAGAGCTTGATGTGAACTGGCAGCGAATGAAGGATGGCAACATTGGACTGCAAGCATTTGCTGTGTATTTACCCGAAGTGTTGGGCAGAGGTAAGTTTGAACATGTCATGAGCCAGTTAGAAATATACCGTACCCAGGTGGAACGTAGTAACGCACGACCCGAAGGTACACAGACGTTGTTATGGCGTGAACAGCTTACTCAGAAGGCAGGGCAGCCACATCCATGGGGCTTGCTTACGTTGGAAGGTGTAGATGGGCTAGAGGGAAATCTTTTTTATCTGGAGATATGTTATCGGATGGGTGTTCGCATTGTGGGTATAACGTGGAATTATGCCAATTGGGCGGCAGACGGAATTATGGAACAGCGAGGAGCGGGTCTGACGGAGAAAGGCAGGCAGTTGGTTCAACGTTGTAATCAGATAGGGATGTTGCTAGACGTGTCACACTTGAGTGAAAAGGGCTTTTGGGAGCTCGCCGATCTTAGTGAACGTCCTTTCATAGCATCACACTCCAACAGCTATACGGTATGTCCGAATGTACGTAATCTGAAGGATGATCAGATTCGTGCGATTATTACACGGGATGGCCGAATAGGACTCACGTTTGTCCCTTGGTTTGTGAAGCAGGAAGGTGATGTTCAGATCGAGCATTTATTGCCACATATTGAACAGATCTGCTCTCTAGGTGGTCAGCATCATTTGATGCTTGGGTCTGATTTTGACGGAATTTCTACATATATCGAACAGCTTGAACACGCAGGACACTATCCGAAATTAATCAATACGCTATGCAAGCACTACGATGAATCCTTAGTTCGCGGCTGGATCTGGGGTAACGGTGTGAGCTATTTGAGCAAAAACTTACCTGAGATCGAACCCGTAGGAAAACGGTAAAGTTTAAATAAAGTCCTAAGGGACATGATGATCTAAGTGAAATGTGCATCTGAAAGGAAAGTACATGTTATCTCATGTTATAAGCTCATAACTATTTAATGGAAAAGTGTAAGGTTCATTAAACCGCAGATTTTCCAAAAACAGGTTTGAATTCAGGTAAAATAAGTGTATTTCATGAATTTTCATCAGTTCGTTTTCATTTCACTGCAAAAAGGAGTATAATACCATTGGATTGTTAAGAGCCTAATGAGGCCATAGATAAACAAGGAGTGAAATTCACAATGAGTAAAACAGTACCTGTGGGCGTATCAGCCCGCCACATTCACGTATCCCAAGAGCACGTTGAAATTTTGTTCGGTAAAGGTTATGAATTGACTGAGTTTAAACCTCTGTCCCAACCTGGACAATACGCTGCTAACGAAACAGTAGCTGTAATTGGTTCCAAAGGACAGTTCGATAAAGTGCGTATCCTCGGTCCAGTTCGTCCTGAAACACAGCTGGAAATTTCGATGACAGATTCCTTCGCTATTGGTGTTAAAGCACCTGTACGCGAGTCTGGAAGCATTGAAGGTACACCAGGCATTACAATTAAAGGACCAGCTGGCGAAGTAACGATCGATAAAGGTGTTATTGTTGCCGCTCGTCACATTCACTTCCATACGTCTGATGCTGCTAAATGGGGCATTGAGGACAAACAAATGCTGAAAGTTCGTCTGGGCGGAGATCGTGGTCTGGTACTGGAAAATGTACTGGCTCGTGTATCTGATTCCTTTGCATTGGACATGCATATTGACACTGATGAAGCAAATGCAGCTGGCGCACGTAATGGTGATACTGCTGAAATCATCGACTAGTCATTTGTAATGTGTCAATTGTGGAGTGGCCTTGGCACTCTATTAATACAACAACCCGAGCATACCTTATAGCTGGATATTCCAGCGGGGCTCGGGTTTTTTGTTGCATTTGAAGTACAGACAGGAGACTCATTCGTCATCTGTTAGAGGAGAGGGCGTGTGCGCTTTGCAGGTGGAACTAGAGCCCAATACATGTTATAATTTACTGTAATGCTCTTTTGAATCATGGAATATAAAGCTTATATGCGAACTAGAGATGGACTAACGAATTTTTATGAATAGAGGCTGTAAGGAGTGACCGAAGGAAATGGCTAAAGACTCAAAAAAGGACTACTCCCAATATTTTGATTTCTCCGATGCCAAAGTAATTTCGCAAGATGAATTCAGCAAAAAGATTCGAATTCGGGGTCGGGATATTAATATCAAATCGGAGCCGAATCATCGTCAGGAGAAACAGCGGGGCAAGGAAGACGTACAGGTACTATACGACAACGCCATTCCAGATGAACTGAAAAACATAGGAAAAGGCAAACACTATATCGTATATACGTACGGCTGTCAGATGAACGAGCATGATTCCGAAACGATCAAAGGATTATTGGAATCCATGGGATACCAGTCCACAGAAGATCGCAAAGAGGCAGACATTATTCTGCTGAATACATGTGCGATTCGAGAAAATGCGGAAGATAAAGTATTCGGCGAGCTGGGACATCTGAAAACGCTCAAACTCGAACGTCCAGGACTACTGCTTGGTGTGTGCGGCTGTATGTCTCAGGAAGAAGGCGTCGTTAACCGGATTATGCAGAAACATGGATTTGTCGATATGATCTTTGGTACGCATAATGTACACCGATTGCCACATCTGATTCAGGAAGCTCTGTTCAGCAAAGAGATGGTCGTTGAAGTATGGTCCAAAGAGGGCGATATCATTGAAAACCTGCCGAAAAAACGCGAAGGTATGCGCGGGTGGGTGAACATTATGTACGGCTGCGACAAGTTCTGTACATATTGTATCGTTCCATTTACGCGAGGCAAAGAGCGCAGTAGACGACCAGAAGATGTGATCGCTGAGGTTCGAGAGCTGGCAAGACAGGGATTCAAAGAGATTACATTACTAGGTCAGAACGTAAATGCTTACGGTAAAGACTTCACTGATCTGAAATACAGCTTCGGTGACTTGATGGATGACATTCGCAAGATTGATATTCCACGGGTACGTTTCACGACCAGTCATCCACGTGACTTTGATGATCGCCTGATCGAGGTATTAGCCAAAGGTGGTAACTTGGTTGAGCATATTCATCTTCCAGTGCAATCAGGAAGTACAGAAGTGCTCAAACGTATGAGTCGTAAGTATAATCGGGAACACTATCTGCAGCTTGCAAACAAAATTAAAACAGCCATTCCGGATGTCGTGTTGACTACCGACATTATCGTTGGTTTCCCTGGAGAAACGGATGAGCAGTTTGAAGATACATTGTCACTCGTTCAAGAAGTCGGTTATGACTTCGCATATACCTTTATCTACTCTCCGCGTGAGGGTACGCCAGCAGCGGTGATGGAGGATAATGTACCGATGGAAGTGAAAAAGGAACGTCTGAAACGGTTGAATGAAACGATCAACGAGTATAGCCAGAGCAGTAATGAGAAACAGCGTGGCAAAGTGGTAGAAGTTCTCGTTGAAGGGGAAAGCAAACGGAATTCAAATGTTCTGGCAGGACGGACACGTAGCAATAAATTGGTTCATTTTGAAGGATCCAAGGATTTGATCGGTACTTTCGTACATGTAGAGATCACAGATCCGATGACGTTCTATATTCGCGGTAATCTGCTCAACGAGCCAGTAGCTGCGAACCAGTAATATATCAATATCAGTACCCACAACCAATAAGATGGAATGATGCGATGTGCACGGAGCTAATACGGCGGATGTAGCGAAAGGATCGGAATCGATTCTGTAGAAGCGAAGCGCTCGCCTTTGTCCCTGTATTTTACCCATTGAATATCTAATCAAAAAATACAGGGACAACAGCGATCGAAAGAACGATCCGAGCATGCAGCGGTCACATAAGCAGTCATAGTGGCTCGGTGCAGAACGTGTATTCCATCTTATATTATCTCATAGAATGGAGCGATTTCAGTGGCGCAGGAGCAAGTGCAGTACAACCATTATGGTATGCCGACCTACGATACGCGCAATCTGGTCATACGCGACGATATTATGGGAAAAGCCAAAGAATTGGCGGATATGCTCGGAACCAGCGAGGAAGTGAAGCAGTTCCAACAAGCAGAATCCAAAATTCGCGACCATGAGCGCATTCAGCAGTTGATTGCAACAATTAAGAAAAAGCAAAAAGAGATTGTTGCCTTCGAAAGTTTCAAAAATGCTGATATGGTAAACAAGATTGAACAGGAAATTACTGATTTGCAGGATGAACTGGACAGCATCCCATTGGTAACTGAATTTCAGCAAAGCCAGAGTGATATTAACTATCTGCTTCAGCTTGTAATTTCTGTTATTCGGGATACAGTCTCAGAGAAAGTAAATGTAGAAGCTGGCACGGATTCACCTCCGACGAGCTGCGGTTAAGTTGTAGAAGGGTGCGGACGCAGTCCGCGCCTTTTTGATGTATAATACGTGTGTTTATTTTCGGAACAGTCTCTTATAGGACGAAGCAGGGAACAGACTCGAATGTAATTAGATATTATATTGAGAGGCTCCACTTCGTGGGGTTATTTTGTGTGAGATCATGCTGTAGAAGCTTCATCCAAACACAGGACATCAAGAGTGAAATACACCAAAGAGAATAAAGGGGAAATCAATAATGAGTATTTTGGACAAAATGGTTGAAGAGGGCGAAGGGCGATTCTGGGGCTTCCTAGGCTGTCGTTATATTAAAGGTGATGAAAAAGAAGTACAGATTGGACTCACCGCAGGTGAGCACCATACCAATTCCATGGGCATTATCCATGGGGGTGTACTGACATCTCTGATGGATCAGGCGATGGGAATGGTAGCAACCGTTGCAATGGACGTGGACAGTTGTGTAACGACGAATCTGAATGTACATTTCCTAGCTCCGATGAAACAAGGGGAATTAATTGTAGCCTCAACGGTACTGCATCAAGCAGGACGCAGCGTTACAACGCAATCTGAGGTTCGAGATGCTACCGGTACACTCGGTTGCATGGCAACAGCGACATTCCGTATTGCAGGGGTTAGGAAACAAACGACAGAATCCAAAGGTTGACAAAAGAATTTATTATGTCATAATGAAATTATCAAATTGAAAATAGTCGGTGGTGCCCATGAGCGAAAACTACGAACACTTAAATGCTGATAGCGATGAACAAGCGGCTCGTGCTTATAGTTCCAAGAAATATCGTACTCCCGATGGTGTGCCTGCGGATATCGTCATGTTCACCTTGACCAAACGAGAGCGGAAGACGGTCACGAAGACTCTCCCTATTCGGGAACTCAAGGTTATGTTAATTAAACGCAAAGGATGGCCATTTGCGGGAAGATGGGCTCTGCCAGGTGGATTTTGTCAAGAGAACGAATCGATCTACGATGCTGCGAAGCGAGAATTGATGGAGGAAACCGGTGTCGATGGTGGTCATTTAGAATATCTGAATGTATATAGTCAGCCGGGGCGTGATCCACGGGGTTGGATTATCTCGCACGCGTTCTTTGCACTTGTGGAGGAATGGATGCTGGAACACCGTCAGGCAGCAGATGATGCAGAAGATGTTGGACTATTTACGATCCAAGAAGCGCTCGGGGAGCTTGAGCTCGCGTTTGATCATCGAACCATTATAGAGGATGCGTATCGCCGGATTCAGCAACAGATGCTGGAAACGACGATTGCACGTCAGTTTCTTCCACGTGATTTCACGTTAAGTGAATTATACCAGGTCATTCAGAGTGTTGTCCCTGATTTTGAAGAACCAAATTTCATCCGTAAGATTACCTCAACGCGTAGTCGTAAAGGGATCGTAGAAGAAGTAAGAGATGAAGAGGGCAACCTCCTCAGTTCCAATCAATATTCACAGCGTCCGGCGCAGCTCTACCGTTTCACAGAACTTGTGCCTCGCTTATCTATTTATACGTAACTGGTCAAGTTAACCTTAGGATTGAATCAGGCTCAGACTATTCTCAAAATAAAGGGAGTGCAGACGATGAAAGCATTGATTGTCATCGATTTTACCCGAGATTTTGTGACAGGCGCTTTGCCTGTTGGTGGGCCGGCAGTTGAGATCGAAGAGACTGTGGCTGCAATTACTGAGAATTACTGTGATCATAAGCATGAAGTCGTTATGGCTGTAGATTTGCACGAGCAGAATGATCCATATCATCCGGAGACGACACTTTTCCCGCCTCATAACATTAGGGATACAGAGGGAAGGCTACTATATGGACGCTTAGCCCAAGTGATGGAGGATCGGAAAGAGCATATTCGTTGGATGGATAAGACGAGATATAGCGCCTTCTGTGGAACAGATCTGGAGCTTAGGCTCAGGGAACGCGGAATTACAGATATTGCACTCATAGGAGTGTGCACGGATATATGTGTATTACATACAGCGGTGGATGCCTACAACAAAGGCTTTCACATCACGGTGTATGAAGATGCTGTAGCCAGCTTTAACGCTGCTGGACATGAGTGGGCACTAGAACATTTCCGTTCTAGTCTGGGGGCTCAAGTTGTGAAAGCAAGCGAGACTATTCTTACATGATAGCTTAATGAATCCTGTTAGCTGTATTTGTGTTAGATTAGCGTTAAATATGGTGAATGAAAATAAACTGGAGACTTTTTGAGATTAACAACGAACTTGGTTAATGTCACTGTAAGTCGTGAAGAGAGTCTCCACATGTTAACCTGTGTTCAGAGGTAATGCCTATGAACATGAGCGGAAGTCAGAGAGGATGAGACAAATGCAGACGACTAGCCTGGCTTTACATACAGATAAATATCAGATCAATATGATGTATGCCCACTGGGTGAATGGAACTCACAAGCGAAAAGCGGTATTTGAAGCGTATTTCCGCAAGCTTCCGTTTGGAAACGGATATGCTGTTTTTGCCGGATTGGAACGCATTGTGAATTACATCAGCCAGCTTCGTTTTAACATGGACGACATCAAGTATTTATCCAAACAAGAGGAAAATTACGATCCTGTCTTTCTGGAAGAATTGCTCCAGTTTTCATTTCAGGGCACAATTCATTCGATGAAGGAAGGAGCAATCGTATTCCCTGATGAACCGCTTATTCGGGTAGAAGGCTCTATTATGGAGACGCAACTTGTGGAGACGGCGATACTTAACTTCATGAATTATCAAACATTGATTGCTACGAAGGCTTCGCGGATCAAGCAAGTAGCAAGCCAAGATACCTTACTCGAATTCGGAACAAGACGTGCACAGGAAGCGGATGCGGCGATCTGGGGAGCACGTGCGTCTTACGTTGCTGGCTTCCATGCTACATCCAATATGCTGGCAGGAGAGCGGTTCGGCATCCCAACGGCGGGAACACATGCTCATTCTTGGGTACAGAGCTTCATGAGCGAGCAGGAGGCCTTTGACGTGTATGCCAAAGTGTTACCAGATCAGGTGACCTTGCTGGTAGATACGTTTGATACCCTGAACAGCGGTGTGCCTCATGCAATCAAAACAGCTAAAATGCTGGAGAGTCAAGGCAAGAGAATGAATGCAATTCGTCTCGATAGTGGTGACTTGGCGTATCTGTCCATTCAAGCACGTCAAATGCTGGATGAAGCAGGGCTCGATTATGTGAAAATTGTAGCTTCTAACGATCTCGATGAGAATACCATCTTCAACCTGAAGGCTCAAGGCGCACGTATTGATACTTGGGGCGTCGGTACACAGCTGATTACGGCTTCTGACCAGCCTTCTCTGGGCGGCGTCTATAAGTTGGTAGAACGTGAAGTTGATGGTGGTGAGATGCTACCTACGCTTAAAATATCAGCCAATCCCGAAAAAGTGTCCACGCCAGGTAAAAAGGAAGTATTCCGGATCATTGATCCGAAACATGGCAAAGCAATCGCAGATTATATCTGTTATCCGGGTGAAGAGCAGCCATTGCAGGGTGGGCCGCTCAAGTTGTTCAACCCGCTACACCCTTATCTGAAGAAGACGGTGACCCGCTACGAAGCGATTAACATGTTGGAGCCTATCTTCGTAAATGGACGTAAAGTATACGAGTTACCAACTTTGGATGAGATCCGTAGCTACCACCGGGAACAGATGAACCTTTTCTGGCCAGAATATCAACGGAAGCTTAATCCAGAGATTTATCGCGTAAACATCAGCCCGGCAGCTTGGAATATGAAACAGAAGCTGATTGCAGAGCATGTTCAATCCACAGAGGAATAGCACCAAAACATAGAGTAAGGCATAACCGGAGAGTTACTCGGCTTATGCCTTTTTTTCATCGGTATGTTCATTCTGGGTCCATTGGTGAACTAGGGATGGTGAACCTAAGAGGTTTCGTTCCTATCGAAGTTGTGTGATTCATCATGGACAAGAAGGCGGAGCATTGCGATATACTACGTGTAACGGAAGCTCATGATAAGTGTAATAGTAGGCGGAAATGAATGGATTATTTCTCGGGAAAGCGCAGGAGACGCCAAATCTTGCAATAGGCATAGTTCTTGTTTCGACATATCGTACCTCTCTTTACCAAATAACCTCATCGCTCAGCCGCTGGATTGCTGTTTCAAGCAAACATTCGTGGGGGATGAAAGATAGAGGAGGTGTACATATGAGATGGGTTTTGGGATTGGTATGGGTAGCTTTTATCATCTATGCGTGGTTATGGGCACCAGGACAGCCGCCAGGAGATGACCCTATATTTGGAGAACTGATTACGATGCAGAGCAGGGAACCGTGGCTACTTGTCGTATTTTCGTGGCTGGGGATATTCCCCGCGATCTACGCTTGCTTATTATTACGGACATCCCCTCAAGAGCGAGGTAGTCGCTTTCCAGCATGGCCGTTTGTAATACTATCGTTTGGGTTGGGAGCATTTGCGCTATTGCCTTATTTTGCGTGGGTCTCAGCACACAAGTTAACTCCAGCATACACAAGCTTATCCTTTAGCAGTGATCGTAGGTCAGGTATTCGTCGATTGGCAGGAAATAACTTAACGCATGGAATTTTGCTGTTATTGACCCTGGGGACGTTCTTTTATGGACTGAAACAGGGCAATGCCACAGCATATTGGGAAGCGTTCAGCCAATCTTCATTTGTACACATTATGACTATTGATTTTGTTGTATTGTCCTTGCTATCTGTGTTTGCCATCTATAGAGATGCTGTTAATAGCAGACGTTCACAGGCTTGGGCGTGGATTGGCGTTGTTCCGCTGGTCGGGCCGTTAGTGTACCTTTTAACAAGTAGCAGATCGAGTGAAGCAGTAAGGTGATATGGATTATCGGTAACCGGGAAAACGAAACTTATGAATTCTTGTGATGAATATTTAACTACATGAATTGAATTTCATTCTACTTAGCTGCTTTTGAAATGAGTTGCTTCAAAAAAATAAGAAAACCATTAGGAGAGGATAACGATGGAGAACACTTTTCCAGCATACGTAGTAAGGAAAGAACAAGATGGCGCGGTCAAGGCTGCAATAGAACAGCTCAGAAAAGAGGACCTGCCCAACGGAGACGTTACACTACAGGTTCAATATTCCAGTGTCAATTACAAGGATGGACTTGCGACGATTGAAAAAGGAGGCGTTGTGCGTGAATATCCAATAGTGCCTGGTATAGACCTTGCGGGAACTGTGGAGGAATCGGTGAGTGGACGATTTGCCCCAGGTGACCGTGTAATCAGTACCGGTTTTGAGCCAGGGGTATCTCACTTTGGTGGATATAGTCGGTATGCACGTCTCCGTAGTGAATGGCTGGTTCCACTGCCACCAGGTCTAAGCGAAAAGGAAGCGATGGCGATTGGAACAGCAGGTTTTACTGCAGCGCTTTCAGTCGATGCTATGGTTCAAGCGGGCGTAACCCCTGAGATGGGCAAAATTTTGGTGACAGGTGCAACGGGTGGTGTTGGGAGTATGGCAGTAGCCATCCTTGCTAAGCTAGGATACGAGGTGACTGCCAGCACGGGCAAAAAAGAGCAGCAAGAGCAGCTGCTCCGGGATTTAGGAGCTTCACACGTCATTTCACGAGAAGAAGCAGACATGCCAGCCAAAGGAGCACTAGGCAAGCAATTGTGGGCAGGCGTAGTTGATCCTGTTGGAGGCGCAGCGCTGGCTGAACGGTTAAAACAGATCCAGTATGGGGGAGTGGTTGCCGTATCGGGACTAACTGGGGGGACAGCATTTGAGTCGACGGTGCTTCCATTTATTTTGCGAGGCATTCAGCTCATCGGTATTGATTCAGTGTATTGCCCTATGGAACGTCGGGAACGGTTATGGAAGCTGCTTGGCGATGAGTGGAAACCGGATCGTGCACTTGAATTAGGCATTCAAGAGATTACATGGGAACAGTTGCCTCAGACATTGGGAGCAATTCTGCAAGGAGAAGCGGTTGGGCGCACGGTTGTAAATACAACGGAAACATCAGGTTAATATCGAATAAGATTCGATTCTATTAGACATGCTAACTCTACCATAGGATGTCACGACACTGTGACGGAAGGGAAGAGGTAGCGTGGATACTACAACTCAAGGTCGATCACCTAAAGTGAAGCAATGCGCAATAACACGAACAAGCCTCATGTTAGGATTAAGCATTTCGCTGCTCGCAGGTTGTTCATCATCCTCCACTTCACAGGAAGTTAAAATCTATTCCGGGCAAGCTACAAACGAAGGGAATATTCGTGCGAAGTCGCAGGGGCATGGTCTGAACGGAGCTTTTATACAAGAGTTGGATCGAGCATTCAACGAAAAAGGTATAAAGCTGATGAACAACATGTCTGCTGATGATGGTGAGGGTGGAATTACGTACATGTATCTGCTGAACGGAAGTGGAAGACATGTTGTAAAAGTTCATATTTTTGCCGACGATCATACGCGGACACTTCGCATGCAAGAGATGTATGGTAACGCGGAGGATCAGGCTGTAGTGCAGAATGTGTTGGGCAAAACAACGATTCGTAGTAAAGGTTATGTAGCTATGGTCTACACTGCTTCAGGTGGGCAAAAGGATGTCTATGAGGATGAAGTATTGCAGGTGTTCGATCATATGTTAAATAAATTGGACTAAAGCATTACTGTCTTCTTCGTTCCTGTGTAATAAAAAAACAATTACAACAAAACGATTACAGCAAAATATACAAACCCGTCTGAGCTCTCAGACGGGTTTGTATATTTCTCGCATCACATGTCGTAACTCAGGCAAAATGAGCTTTTCCATAGCTAGCTTGACCGCTCCTCTGGAACCAGGCATAGAGAACACGGCTGTACGCCCAATCGTTCCTGCCACAGCCCGGCTGAGAATAGCTGCAGAGCCAATATCCTCTGTATAGCTAAGGAAGCGGAAGATTTCACCGAATCCTGGCAACTCTTTATCTAACAGTGAGGACACAGCCTCGTATGTTGTATCTCTAGGTGCAATGCCAGTTCCTCCGCTAAGCAGCACTGCTTCAATATCATCGCGAACAGCTGCATCCTGCAGGATCGCTTGAATCCGATCGGCTTCATCAGGTGTGATAATGTAGTCGATAACTTGGTAGCCTGCTTCAGATAAGAGCTGATGCATCAGCTGACCGCTTG
Organism: Paenibacillus sp. MER 99-2; assembly: GCF_023714095.1. Taxonomy (NCBI): domain Bacteria; kingdom Bacillati; phylum Bacillota; class Bacilli; order Caryophanales; family Paenibacillaceae; genus Paenibacillus; species Paenibacillus sp. MER 99-2. The sequence continues at coordinate 144,797 of NZ_JAMAUZ010000008.1, forward strand.
TGTCTGTATCCTTCGTCCGAGTATCCGAAACGGTGACAATCATACATGAAACCGTGTTAGGGGCTTCCTGACGATGTTGTTCCACTGAATTAATCATCTTAAACGATCCTCCTCATTTCATGTCTCCATAGCATAGACCATCCAGCGAAATCAGGCAATGCAAAGAGCACAGGGCTGCGTGCATATTGCAAAGCGAATCCTACTTGGTGTACACTCGCAAAGAAGTGTCTGAAAACTCCGAGGGACTCACTTCAACGCATTTTCAGACATGCCCTAAGATAGAAATCGATCAGATTTGATGGTCAGGCTAAAGAGGTGTATAACGATGAATGAAACTGTTGTAAAAGATCAATCCATCCCTGTATATATATTGTCAGGCTTTTTGGGAAGCGGTAAGACAACCCTGCTCGTTCAATTGATTGAACATTGGAAGCAACAAGGATTACGCCCTGCTGTTGTCATGAATGAGTTAGGTGAAGTGAATTTAGATGGACAAGTTGTAGATTCCTCGGTTCCAATGACCGAAATGCTAGGTGGATGTATATGTTGCACGGTGCGCGGAGACTTAGGACTACAGCTTGCTGAACTTGTGCAGACGGAATCTCCTGATGTTATCATTATCGAGGCAACGGGAGCAGCCAATCCGATGGAAATTCTCGATGCGGTGACAGAAACGTCACTATACATGCGTATAGAGCTGAAGAGTTTGATTACCGTAGTAGATGCTGCGCATTTGTCTGGATTGTATCTGGAACAGAAGGGTCAGACATACAAGCTGATGCAGGAGCAGATTCGCTGCGCTTCCGTATTGTTATTGAACAAAATAGATCGTGTGAACGAACAAGAACTAGACAGCTTGAAGAAATTACTCGCAAAATGGAATGCCTATGCCCCGGTCATGCCTACAGTTAAATGTGAGGTTGACCTAGATATGCTTCTTCGCAGCGGATCTGCTGTCCACGGCAAGGCATCGCCTAATAAATCAGAGCAGCACCACAGTGAAGAACACCATATTCATACGGAAGCTTGTGCAGCTCATGGATGTACCCATGGACAGCATGAGTCATCGCTGGATAATCCGGTAGGACACCGTCACGTCCATGAGCATTTCGAAGGCTCTCACGGTGACCATTCCCATGATCATAAAAACCAGCACAACCATGACGGTAATCATCAGCCTCATCCGCACGCGTCGCATGAACATGTGATGGTGTATACCCATTATTTCAGTGCCCCGGTGAATAGTGAGGCATTTGAATCGTTTGTGTCACAATTGCCCCGGGATGTGTATCGTGCAAAGGGAATTTTGACTTTTAGCGATACAGCCAGCCGGTTTTGGTTCCAGTACGCTTATCGTGAGTCAGACTACATGAAAATCACCCCTCAGGGCGATGTACCTAATGTTGCGGTGTTCATCGGTGAGCATTTTGATCAAACGGTTATCCGAAACCAGTTACTCGCACTAGAAGCGGTAAAAACAGTGTAATGATTCAAGGGACCTCCCGGCTGGGTATTAAGATGCATAGGAAACTTTGCCTGGGAGGTAACTTTAAATGACACAACAACAAATTCAACAATGTATTGATGCTTGCCTGGAGTCCATGAATGCTTGCAACGTATGTTACATATCAAGTTTGAAAGAATATGATTTAGCCATGCTGCGTGATTGCATTCGTTTGAGTCGGGAATGTGCAGAGATCTGTGGTTTTGCTGCACAAGCGATGACACGTGGAAGTGATTTTATCGCCGAAATTTGTGACTTATGTATAAAAGCATGTGAAGCCTGCGCGGCGGAATGTGAGAAGCATAGACATGATCATTGCCAAGCCTGTGCGGAAGCTTGCCGTAAATGTGCAGAGTCGTGCCGCATGATGGCGTTAGTCGTGGCATAATCATTCATAAGCCATTTGCCAAAGTAGAACTCAGTCTGTATAATGATGGCAATGAATTGAAACTTACCAATATCTGTGATCAGGAGAGTAACCAGACCCATACATGACAGCGAGCCGGAGCGGGTGGAAGCCGGTATGAAATGATCTGTGTGAAACGCACCTGTGAGATGGTTGTCCGAAGTGATGTTTACATGTCTGCAGTATTGTAACTCATCAGTGTGAGGGTAATCCGGCATGCGGCCGTTAATCGCACCGAGCGGAACAGTAATAGGACGAATTATTCGTGTACCTAGACACTGTTCACTTAGAGTGGTACCGCGGGGACTGTAAATAACAGCTCTCGTCTCTTTTTACAGGAGACGAGGGCTTTTTTTATTTTCTAATTACGTATTTATTAATAAATCAAGGAGTGTTTTAGATGTTGAAAAAGCAGGCTGCTGCACATATTGCCCCCTTAACCGGGCTTGAAGAATCAGAAGTATTGAACCTACTGGAGGTACCGCCACAACAGGAGATGGGCGATATTGCGTTTCCGTGTTTTGTGTTAGCTAAGTCGTTGAAAAAGGCTCCCGTAGCGATCGCAACGGAGATTGCGAGTGCATTGCAATCGGATATTCTAGAGGCTGCTCCAGCAGGGCCATATGTTAACATCCGATTTAAACGTGAGCAGCTGGCAACACAGCTGCTGCAGGAGCTGGGACAGCCTGGATTTGGCAAACTCGAAGAAGGTATTGGTGCTCGTGTTGTGATTGATATGTCCTCCCCCAATATTGCCAAACCGTTCGGCGTCGGACATTTGCGTTCAACCGTCATTGGTGCCGCGTTATATCGTTTGTATAATGAAGCGGGTTATACCGCGGTGAGTGTGAACCATTTGGGAGATTGGGGCACCCAATTTGGCAAACAGATTGCAGCATACAAGCGGTGGGGGAACGATGCAGCATTACAGGCAGAACCGATCCGCACTTCGCTTGAACTGTATGTCCGCTTTCACGATGAAGCTGAGCATGATCCGTCTTTGGAGACAGAGGCAAGAGATTGGTTTCGCAAGCTAGAGCAGGGGGATGAAGAAGCTAAGCGGTTATGGGCTTTTTTCGTTGAAGTAAGCATGAAGGAATTCGATCGGATGTATGAGCGTTTAAACGTGAAGTTTGATTATACGCTAGGTGAGAGCTTTTACAATGATAAGATGGGTGCAGTCGTAGATGAACTCCGGGCGAAAGGATTGCTGGAAGAGAGTGATGGGGCACTTGTGGTGCGCCTGGAAGAAGAGAATATGCCCCCTTGCTTAATCATCAAAAAGGACGGAACAACGATCTATCCAACCAGGGATTTAGCTACAGCGATATATCGGCATGATATCATGAAGACAGACAAGATGTTATATGTGGTTGGAGGTGAGCAGAAGCTGCACTTCAATCAGGTTTTTGCAGTGTTATCCCGGATGGGTCATGACTGGTCTGCGAATTGTGAGCATATTCCGTTTGGTCTGATGCGTTTCGAAGGAAGGAAAATGTCTACTCGCCGTGGTAAGGTCGTCTTTTTACAAGAAGTATTGGACGAAGCGGTCTCCCGTGCAATGCAGATTATTCAGGAGAAGAACCCTAATCTGCCTAATCCGCAGGAGGTTGCGGAGGCAGTAGGTGTAGGGGCAATTGTATTTGGAGATCTGAGCAACAATCGTCTGAATGATATCGATTTTTCGTTGGAAGATGCGGTGAGCTTTGAAGGGGAGACGGGTCCCTATGTGCAGTATGCGTATGCTCGGATTAACAGTGTGCTGGCTAAGGCTAGAGAAGTTGCCGAAACGGAGAAAGGCCTTGAAAAGGAGCTAACAGCACTTGATCACGCGAACAACAGCATGAAGCAGAAAGTGACCACGAGTGAACCAACATGGACGTTGTTAAAATTGCTGGCTAATTACCCGGAATATTTGAGAAAAGCTGTACACCGCAATGAGCCTTCCGTCATAGCCAAATATGCAATTGATGTTGCACAGGCATTTAACCGGTTCTATCATGCAGAACGGATTGCGGACGCACCACTGGAAGAAAGAGCTTTCCGGTTAGCACTAACGGAACGTACAGCAGAACGTCTGGCACACAGTTTGAATTTGCTAGGTGTAAAAGCACCGGAACGGATGTGATCAATTGGTGGGTTGGAGGACAAATACACGTTCTAAGAAAACAACCAACGTAGAGGAAGAGCAGACATATCATTCAGGAGCCGAAGGGGTGTTGCTGCAACAGGTAAGTAAACGTCTGGGCTCAGTGCAGGTGTTGAAAGAGATTAGTTTTCATATCGCTGTAGGGGAGTGTGCTGTGTTAGTTGGTAGAAATGGCTCAGGTAAAAGCACGCTCCTGCGAATGTTAGCAGGAATGATCCTGCCGAATTCGGGAAGCATGCAATCTTCGTTTAAGGGTCGAACAATGCTCGCGATTGATGGGCTACCTAAGCTACCTTTTACGGCTAAAGAGTACCTCATGACGATGGGAAGGATACATGGTCTTCGCTCCGCTGTGCTGGAGCAACATATTAAGCAATGGAGCGAACGATTATTCCTTGGTGCAGCGATTGATCAGCAGCTCCCCTTGTTGTCCAAAGGTACACTTCAGAAGGTGAACCTGATTCAATCCTTGCTTCCAGGTCCAGGTGGACTTATCCTGTTAGATGAACCATTGTCCGGTCTGGATCATGCGGCACAGGAAGCCATCGTGTCGCTGTTACAACAATGGAAAGAGCAAGGGACCACGATTATAACGGCCTGTCATGAGCCCTTAATTATTGAACGTATGGCGGATCATGTCATCGTTCTGCAACAAGGAGAAATCCTGCGCCATTGGAGACAGTCTGATCTGGAGTGTATCGGTGAACCTGATATGCGAATCCAGAGTTTAATGCAACAGGCGGTAGAACTAGGACAAGAGGATCAGATAACGAACGTTACTGGACAACCAGGTGTTCGATCTGTTCACAGCTCTCATATAGAACAACATGGGGTTATAGCACATTACGAGTGGTTGTGGGATTGGAGAGTGAGTCGCAGCTCTGCAGACCGGATCATTGGACAGATTATTGCTTCCGGCGGTTCAATTGTATCTGTTCAGCAGGATAAAAGTTTAATTCAGATGGAACGTTTGTTAGAGGGAAAATCGCCGATCCAAGCGATAGTGGACGAAAAGAATACTTCTTCTCTTGATGCTCTATCCGCTGCATGTGTTGCTAAGGAGGACGCTCAATGAAGTATTTAATCAAGTACTTGTTACAACAGAACATTCGTTCACAGAAATACCTCGCGCCTGTCGTATTTTATACAATCGTTATGTTACTAATGTATTCATATAAACCTAACCCAGTAGCGGATAGTTATGGGGTAACGGCCATGCTGCTCTTTTTTGGATCGGCCTGGTTAGGATTAACCGTAATGAATGCCGAACCCCCGGGGCAGATTCAATTATTGGTGCTTCATGCAGGAAGTAGACGAAAAGTAGCCATTGGGCAATTGATCAGTGCAGTAGTTATGCAGTTGGCCATGGCCTTGATTACGATTGTTTATCCTATCGTTACTAGAATGTTTGAGAGGCAACCGAGCGCCAATGAATGGATCGTTGCTTGGTGCGGACATCTTGTATTAGCATTACTCGGCCTTAGCGTCAGTGTATTCTTTCAGAACGCATACATATCCCGGCTCAGCCGAAGCTTACCCATCTTCATCGTTGTGTTACTGTCATCATTCGTACAAGTGTCTTTATCGGAGAGATTGCCCGAATCCCTTCAATGGATGTCGTACATACTACCACCCGCTTTCTACCTTGTTCAGAAGATGATGTTATATGATGGTGGCGGTTTAGGTCAGATTATTCTGGTCTGCACATGGTCTGCTGTGTATGCAATATTGTTATTGAGCATTCATATTTGGCTATCTGGTAGAAGGGATTTACGGGGTTAGAAGCCGTCCTCATCGTTAACTTGAATGTTAGTCCCGGTTTGGTTACGATAGAGGGACATGAAGATGGAGTAACATTTACGGAGATGAGGGGGCGCTCGCTTATGCACAACACAGGCATGAAGAATGGTGACATGCTGGACAGCGAACACTCCAGAGAATTGTTTGCTTATTACGGATTAGCGGTTTATTACGGACAGTCCCTTGAACAGCAGCTGGTCAATCTGATTTTATTAATGAAATTGTCCCAGGGCAAAGTGATGACAGATGAGGATCTGGAGGATCTATACGAGCGGAAAATGAGCAGTTCATTGGGTCAGCTTATCCATGAAGTTCGCCATCATTTTACGTTCTCGGACGACGAGACCCGGCAATTAAATGAACTATGGCAACAACGCAACAGCATCGTACATCACTACTTCAAGGAACGAATCCATGAGACGTTTAGTCCTGAAGGGCGATCAAGGATGATAAGCGAATTAGAGGATTTTAAGAACCGTGCACAAGAGTTGGAAATGACCCTGCAGATCTATACGGCTGCATGGATTGACCAGCTTGGTCTGGATGCCGAGTCTGCCGCAGCATTGCAACGACTTGAACGTATGCATGAGGAGAGCATGTGCTGTCGTTCAACCGAAGAGGATGAGGCATTGTGAGGACAGGCATGTCAGACAAGAGGAAGCCGAAGTTGAAGCGAATGATACTAATCTTCTTGGCATCCATCGTTGGTGGTGGATTCGTGTGGGCTTTTATCACAGCTTGGCTTATAATGACGTATAGCGAGCAAGCATCAACACGTATATCGGATGCGGCTATCATACTCGGCGCAGCAGTGGTAGGAAACGAACCTTCACCTGTATTTCGCGAACGTATTGAGCACGCCATATTGTTGTATCATCAGGGCGCAGTAAGTCATTTGCTGTTCACTGGTGGTGCTGGCAGTGTGGAGCAGCGTACGGAAGCTGAGGTTGGACGTGATTATGCCATAGCACACGGCGTGGATCCAGCAGATATTCAGCTTGAGACAGAGTCGCACATTACAGAGGAGAACTTTACATATTCGATTGGTGTCGGAGAGCAAGCAGGATTCCAAACATATACGATTGTAAGTGATCCATTACATATGAAGCGATCGATGATGCTGGCCAGCGGTTTAGGCATGGATGTTGTACCTTCTCCAACACGTACGACAGCTTATCAGACATGGCGCAGCAAGCTTCCTTTTCTAGTGCGAGAGACGGTTCTTTACATGGGATATGTATGCAAAGGTTGGATAGACAATCCGCAGCAGCCATAAGGCTTTAGCGGATTGTTTTTTTTTATTTTCGAATATAAGCATCACTATTGGATAAATCCACTTGGTATTCAGGTTCCGGGATAATTAATCGCCGCACTGATCAGGGCTGCTACGCTAAACCCAATGAGCCACCATGGCCAACGAGCCTTATGTTGTCTACGTACAGCTTGGTTTAAACCTACGAGTCCAGATAACAATACGATGATAGCTAAGGAAGTACCTACAATCCAACCGATGCTCATAACGCGTTCCTCCTCTATAACGAATGGGGTGAATACGTGCCTAGAGTGAATCGTCCACCTCGAACTTGGGCGTGAAAAGAGGCAGATGCATTCCCATAAATGTGCTCGTCACGATTCGATTGCAGGGGGAACTCACTCTGAAGTGTGCCTCCGACGTGTTTATAACGCAATCGGAACCCTTCATTCGGGTTAGGAATTCTTAAATTCACATTGCACCCGGTAGCAGTGCTATTTACCGATTGTGGCATGGTGGCTGAATGAATGGAGAGTGTTCTGCCTGTCGTATTAGCCTGAATATGAGAGAACTGACCTGTAAGCTGAAAGCGTGAGGATGTACCTTTTATGTTCATGTGCTCTGCAGTTAAATGCTGTGATTGTACACGACTGCCGACCATGTGTAGGCGGAGCTGCTGCGTATCACCGGAGATATGTAATTGCCCTGAAGTACAACTGCACTCACAGTGGCTTATTTGAGCATCTTCTACGATAAACCGAGTACCTACGCCCCGAAGGTACAATTGTTCCAATGTAGAAGGAGGGAGTCCGATAGCCAACGATGTGCGCTGAAAGTGAATACCGATCGGAAAGGACTTCGAACGTCCGTCTCCAATATGAAGCGAACCTTGGTGATAACGGGTTGTGAAGCATCGTTTATTTGGAAAATGCACAGATGCTCGCTGAATTATTCGTACATGCTGATCCCTACTGCGATATATGTGTACTTCACCTTGCATCCATTCGAGTGAGAGGGAGAGGACAGGTTCTTGAATAAGCCACTCTTTGCGAATCATATGTGTGTTAATTTTCATGGGGAACATCTCTTGTATGTTGATGAGTGTCCTGAACGGGATAGGTATAAGCCCCCATCTCGTTATGCTGGTGGATAATCTGATCAATTAACGTGTCAGTAACGATCGGAACACCGATGGTGCTCATCATGTGTTGCAAGAAGTGCAGACGGGTCTTCGTTTCCTCAGGTGTACGGCTGAATAAGGCTGGATTAATCCAAATATTGATCAGCATTAAGAAAATTTCCGCACAGGCTTCAGGATTTCCCGTAGTGATCGAGCCGTCTGTAACGCCTTCACGCATGATTGCAGCTATGATCGGGGCATCAATTTGAACCGTTTGTTGAATGCCTTTGACGATAAATAAAGGATTTTTGATCTGGGTTAATAGCACTCGATCTAAGGAGTGTACCTGTTGATTAGAGACGATGTGTTCAAGAATATACACCAATTTGTCCTTCGCTGAGATTGCGGTAGCCTTCTCCACAAGTTGATCCAGCATTTGAGCTGCAAAAGCAAATTGTCGCTCCATTACAGCATCAAGAATCTCTTCTTTGGATTTGAAATGATGATACACCGCGCCTTTCGACATGCCTAAATGATCAATAATGTCCTGAATACTCGTCTTCTCGTAGCCTTTCGCGGTGAATAATTGGGCTGATACGGTAAGGATGTGTTCTAACGTCTGTTCAGGGAATTTGTTTCTTGCCATAGCTACCTCCTTAATGATACCGACCGTTGGTATGTATAATACGAGAGGATGGTCAGAATGTCAATAAGAGGAAATCGCGACAGTGTAAAAAGTTTAAAAAAACCGGTGCATATCAACAGATGGGGTGTCTGCGATACACATCGGTTTAATTTCGTACACACGGAAAATTCATTTTAGCTTAGATGTAAAACACCATAATGCTTTACTCTAGGCGTTGCCTCCAGCAAAGGAAGAGGTGCGTATTGCTTCATGGGCTGTGTCTGGAGCTTGAACAGCCTGAGCACCTTGTTGCAGTTGATACATCTGATAGTATCGACCTTGGAGTGCCATTAACTCATCATGTGCTCCTTGTTCAACAATTCGTCCACGATGTAGTACCAGAATCTGATCTGCTGAGCGAATTGTGGAGAGACGATGGGCGATGATGAAAGTTGTTCGTCCTTTTTTGAGCACTTCAAGCGCATTTTGAATCAAGGCTTCCGTTTCGGTATCAATGTTGGCTGTAGCTTCATCCAAAATTAGAATCGCTGGATCAAATGCCAGCGCACGGGCGAAAGAGATCAGTTGACGTTGTCCAGCAGACAGCGTGCTTCCCTTTTCAATAACCGGTTCATCGAAACCTTGTGGTAAATGAGCCAGAATACGTTCTGCGCCTACGTCACGAAGTGCCTGTTCAACCTGTTGACGGGTAATCTTCTGATCCCCGAGGCTGACGTTTGAGGCAATCGTTCCGGTGAATAGATAAGGGTCTTGCAATACAATCCCCATATGTTCACGAATCCACTGTTTGGGCAGATCCTTCACGTTCTGACCATCGATAGTAATCTTACCTTTTTGCGGGTCGTAGAATCGGAATAACAAATTGATAATGGAGCTTTTGCCTGAACCGGTATGACCGACCAACGCGACCGTTTGACCCTGTAAGGCCTGGAACGAAATATTGTTTAACACAAAATCTTTGTTGTAGGCAAAGGATACGTCATCAAAGACCACATTTCCTTTATATCGTGGCATTGAACCATCGGTAACCGCTTCTCCCTTTTCATCCATCAGTTCGAATACACGTCCAGCAGATACAAGAGAGGAGTCAAGGTTCGCCAGCTGGTTTACCATGCCAGTAATTGGCTGGAACAGACGACCGAGTACATCCACGAATGCATACAACACACCTAGCGAGATGATACTGGTGCCATCCAGCACACTTGATCCGAAATACCACAGAACGACCGCAAATGCGATATTCCGCAATACGTTAACGAGATTGTGTGAGGTAAAGGCGTTCAGGTTAAGCATCTTGTTCTGATGTTTCATATAGTCATCATTCAGATCTTCAAATTCCTGCTTGGTTTGTTTCTGGTGGCGGAATACGCGGATGATGGACATCCCTTGAATGGACTCATTAATGATCGCGTTAATCTCACTGAGTCGTGAACGAATGATCGTGTTGTAGCGAGTAGCGAACTTACGATATAGCACAATCCAGGCAATAAGCATAGGAACGACGAATAAGGAGATAAGTCCAAGTCGAACATCGAGCAGGAAGAGGGCAACATACACCCCAGTGATCGTAATGATTCCCGAGAAGAAGTTTGACAGTACCGCAACGAACAGATCTTTAACGGCCTCTGTATCGTTGGTCACCCTTGAAACGACCTTACCTGCAGGCAGATTGTCAAAGAAATTGACGGGCAGGCGCTGAATGTGAGCATACACATCATTACGAAGTCGTTGAATGACCTTGTTGGCGGACGATTGCAGCCAGTAGGTTTTACCAAACTCCATAATGACCGAGATCACAAGAAAAATCATGTAGTACACGATTAATTGATAAATGCTTGGCATCTCCGGTTTGTAAAAAGCAAACAGTTCTCCAGCCGATAGAGGTACTGCCGCATATTGCCCCGTTACTTCACCTGCACGAGTTACCGTCAGAGTGCCATCGGCATAGGAACGATCACCGTCTGATGTGCTTACGGGTTCATTTACAAAGTAAAAGCTACGTCCAGCTTGCAGTATGCGTACTTCAGCACCTTTACTTTCCGTTGGTTCGAATAATCCTTCGCGTTTATAATTCTTTCCCTTATACACCGCCGCATCTTCTGAAGCAGATGTCTCGTAGAAGGGCTGTTCAATAGCTAATAAATGATTGTCGATCATATTTTTGGCGATAAATGGGCCGGCGAGCTCTGCCGCAACACCGATCGTAAGCATAATTAATGCGGCTATAAATGTACCTTTGGCTTTTAAGGCGTACTGTAATAGCCGTTTGCCTGTATTCGATTTCAAAACGTTGACCTCCTACGTGGACAGATTGGACTCCACCTGTTGCCGTTCATATTGTTCACGATACCAACCGTTCATGGCAAGTAATTCCTGATGGGTTCCTTCTTCCGTAATTTTCCCGTGCTCAAGTACAATGATTCGGTCAGCATGTTCAATAGCGGACAGGCGATGAGTCGAGATCAGCGTTGTTTTACCCGAGCGTTTGCTACGTATATTTTCAATGATTTTGGCTTCGGTTCTTGCATCAACTGCGGAGAGGGCATCGTCCAGAATGAGAATATCCGGATCTGAGATGAACGCACGCGCGAGGGATACCCGCTGTTTTTGTCCACCAGATAGAGCAATTCCCTTTTCACCAACGAGTGTGTCCAGTCCGTCAGACAATGTACCGAGATCTCCGTCAAAAGCAGCTGTGCGAATCGCTTCCATAATTACGTCATCATTTGCACCAGGTTTACCAAACTGAATGTTCTGACGAACCGACTTGGAGAATAACACTTGCTCCTGCGGCACATATCCAATCCAGCTATGCAAGTCGTCTTTGGCAATTTCCTGAATCGGGTGACCCGAAATGCTTAGCTTACCTGATCCAGCAGGGTATTCGTGGAGCAACTGCTTCAGCAGCGTGGACTTACCACTACCTGTGCGACCGACAATACCCAGCGTCTGACCGCGGCGCAGTGAAAAGTTAATATGACTAAGATTGTCTACAGTAGAACTAGGATAGCGGAATGTAACATCCTGCATTACGATCTCATCGGGATTGGAAATGTGAGCGGGTTGTTCAACATCCTTAACAGCAGGTTCTACCGATAACGTCTCGTTTACCCGATCAAGAGAAGCGCTACCGCGCTGCATCAGATTAATTAACTCACCAATGGCGAACATCGGCCAGATCATCATCCCCAGGTACATATTGAATGATACGAGATCCCCCAGAGTGATTTCATTGTGGAACACAAGATAAATACCGTAAGCAAGCGCAATGACATAACTTAGTCCAACGCAAAGTCGGATCGTAGGTTCGAATAACGCATCCATCCGAGCGACGGCTAGATTTTTGCGGTACACGTCTTCGGTAACATCGGCAAATCGTTTCTCATCCAGACGTTCTTGAACATACGCACGCACGACCCGAATTCCCGCAATGGATTCCAGAACTTGGTCGTTCATATCACCGAAGGCATCTTGAGCGAGTGTATAGCGCTGATGTACAGCTTTGCCATAGATCATCATAGCGATGGCGATAAAAGGCAAAGGCAAGATGGCTGCCAGAGTCAGCTTCCAGCTAACTAGAAAACCCATGGCTAACAACACAGTTGCCAGGAAAGCAGTGGAATCCGTTAACGTAAGCATGCCGAAGCCTGCCGTGGTTGCTATGGAACGCAAATCGTTGGTAGCACGAGCCATGAGGTCGCCAGTTCTGTTCTTTTCAAAAAAAGGCGGTGTCATCCGTAACAGATGATCCATGAAACGTGAACGCAATAGGCGTTCTACCAAGTTAGCTCCGCCAAATAATTTGTGCATCCATATGTACGTGATCAGATAGATAATAACGACGGTTCCTAAAATAAGTAAAATGTAGCTGGTAAGTGAAGCTCCTGTAATCGACCCACGTACAATCTCGTCAATCGCATTACCGAGAAGACGAGGGGGCAGGAGTTCTGCTACACCTACAAGAATGAGCAAAATGACACCAATCAGGTATCTTTTGCGTTCTAGCCGGAAAAACCAGGCTAGGTTTTTAAGTACTGAGAACAAGTGCTATCCCTTCCTTTCCATATCTGTGAAATACATTATCGTTCATGTGCCTACTTGTGACCACAAAAAAAGACACACCGCACGCAGGCGGTATGTCTTAGGTATCATTCATACGGCAGCATGGCTCCGAGAGCAGAGCCACCACCGTACATAATTATATTGTGAGTTCACAACATAGTATATCTGATCAACAGATTGCTATGATGCAGAAATTATGAACGAAATAACGATTTCGGGGCTGCTCCGGTATTCAGTTGTAAGTTAGTTAGAACAAACATATCTCTATTAAACACCGTAATCACCCTTTCTTTTTTTGGGAATAAATTGAATGTGAATCTCGTATGTTTGCATCTTAACACCGCATTTTACAATCTGTCAAACTTTTTTCACAAATGAGCAATGCTTGGTTTAGCGAACCCAATAATAGAGCAACGAGTAGTGGAGTATTATGGATTTATATGACTGTTGTCCTATACTGCAAAAAGTGGATACGGTTTCACCTTTTCATTTTATGTTCCATGAAGTAAAATTATTTCCTAAATCATGTACGTTATTGGGTGATTTGGTCTGGTGTATAGTTTGTATTCCGACCATTCTAGCGATATGATGTAACATATAGTGCGTGTTCAAAAAGGTCGGTTTTCAGTACCGAGAAGATGGGATGAAGATAGAAATGGAGTAGCGGAGCGTAGGGCAAAACTACGTGAGCAACGGACATTTCTATCTTCATCCCATATTCGAAGCTGAGATGCCGCTCGCGCATCCTTCGTAATCAAAAGCGGACTTTTTGAACTACCTCATATATACAGAGAAGGAGCTGACACCACATGAGTACCATACATGTAACCGACCGCGCTGCGCGCTGGTATAAGGAAGAGCTAAATTTGAACGATGGTGATAGCATTCGATTTTTTGCCCGTTATAGCTCAGGCGGAGGTCTTCATCCCGGATTTTCATTAGGTATCGCTGTTGAGGAACCAAGACATCCTGCCGAGCAAACAGAAGCATCCGGTATTCGCTTTTTTATGGAGGATCACGATTATTGGTATCTAAAAGGCCATGAGCTTCATGTGGATGTTGTTGATGAAGGTCAAGATATTGAATACCGATATACGGAAGTATAATCCCTTACTTATAGATACAAGCTTTTAGAACGTTCCGTGGGTTGGAGAGAACTATGTTGCACTGATCTGACTATAGATCTAAGCCGTCTCTTCGGCTTGGAACAGGAGGGGATAAATATTGAATCCGCCAGCCCGAGATTTGGCTCAGTATATTGCTAACCGAGCGTTTATCATCGTAAAAGCTGCCATATGGGCAGAGAACGAACGTGGTGAAGTATTGTTGATCCAGCATGCAGACCACAGCCACTGGCGAATTCCAGCAGGTCAGATGCGTCCGGGAGAATCGATTGAAGAGACCGCTCATCGGGAGCTATGGGAGGAGACCGGCTGGACCACAGATCATATGGTGTTAGAAGGACTGCATTCAGGGCCAGAGCTGAGACTGCTTCACACGAGCGGGGATGAAGACTATTATGTGATCGCCCTGTTTCGAACTCGAATCATCCAAGATGACCTCGTGGAGTCCCGTGTGAATAGTGAAGCCGGTCTGAAGTTTTTTGACACCGAATCTCTCCCTGTCCTTAATGAGTTTACCCGAATGTTGTTAGCACGCTCCAACTGGAATGAATGATCTAAGCGTAAACTAACCACAAACCGAGCGCAATGAAGTACAAACCAAGTGCGTACTGAGTACAAATGAAGTGCAAACGTGAATATGATAAAAGCCTCCCGACTGGGAGGCTTTTGTGTTGAATATTCAATCCATTGCAAAGTCAAAGTCGTCAATATCATAAACTTGAACCGGAGCTGAGGATTCAATAATACGAGCAATCAATTCGACTTGATCCGTAAGAATAGGAATGCTCAAACGTTGTGAAGTGAGTATTAATTCCGTTTCGATTGGGTCAAAATACTCGCCATACTGAGCCGTATCAACAGCGTTGATAATGGCAATGGAGACTTGATCACCAAACAGAATCGATGGGCTTTTGACCCATGGAGTAAGTAGCGCACGCTCTATTTTTTTCTTATTTAACGGTTCCTCAAAGTAAGAAATCATCTCATTAATTTTGGTCTTCACATGCTGATCATCCGCAGGGTTGCCCATTAGAGGATCGCTGCTGGCTTGAAACTCGTATAATTCAAGGATGGTGGTGTATGGCACGATATATTCAACAGACGCGGGTGGCGCCAGCAATTGACCATAAATAGCCACCATCACGGCTTCTGTAACAAACTGACGTGACATGGTTCCTGAATCCTCCTGCGGCCATTAATAGTTGCGAGGTGAATCAATGTTGAATGTTAGACGAACAAAAATCAAATTGATGTCTCCGCTATGGACTCGTGATATGAATAGAAGTATATCATACAACGGTGGGAATTACAGCCAGTTGACAGAATGGAGTCAAGTCCCAATTCACTCAGGATTTGCCCAAAAGCAAGGATAAAATGCCCGCTGCAATAAGTGGTCCTACGGGCACACCTTTGAACAGAGCAACGCCTAATACGGTACCGATGAGAAGTCCAGCGACGACAGTGGGCTGCGTGCTCATTAATGTAGCACCTCGGCCACCAAGGTAAGCAACCAGCAACCCGACACCAATGGCAAGCAGTGACTTCCAGTGCAGGAAGGATTCTCCGATGGTCTGCAAGCTTATTTTCCCGCTGGCAAGCGGAGCCATTACCCCAATGGTCAGGATGATAATGCCAATGGTCAGCCCATATTTCTCAAGCCAAGGAAAAGCCTGATTCAGATTCAATACGCGCAGCAATAATAGGAATACCATAGCTACGGCCACTGGAGTATTACTGCTGATGATGCCAAGCGCGGCGAATCCGAGTAACAGCAGCGAAGTTATATCCATTGATTTCATTTCCCTTCGGAAAGTTTACGATTCTTGCTCACAATATGTTCTGCAATATATTTACCATGCCAGCGCCCGGATTCGATAAATACTTCATTGGCATTACGACCTGATGCAATGACACCACCGACATAAATGCCAGGTACACTACTCTCCATCGTTTGGGGGTCGTACTTCGGTTTATCCATATCTTCGGACATTTCCACTCCTACAGAAGTGAGCAGCTTACGGTCAGGACGGAACCCAGTCATGGCTAAGACAAAATCATTTTCCAATTCGCTGGTTGTTCCATCATGATGCAAGAGGCGAACAGAATCATCCAAAATTTCATTGACTCTTGCATTGAGATGTAAGGTAATTCGTCCTTTTTGAACCATGCTCTCAAATAGTGGACGTACCCAAGATTTAATATGTTCGGACAATCCGCTTCCACGGTACACCATATCAATATGAGCACCTACACGAACGAGTTCCATCGCGGCATCCACGGCAGAATTACTTCCTCCGATAATGGCAACACGTGTCTGAGCGTAAGGGTGGGCTTCACGGAAATAGTGCGTAACTTTGTCTTTGTCTTCTCCCGGAATACCGAGGTAGTTAGGATGATCGAAATAACCTGTAGCTACAACGATGTTACGTCCTTCATGAATAACAGTCTGCCCACGTCGGTTCATCGTATGTACTTCGAACGTTCCATCGTCCTTACACTTGATTGTGTGAGCTTCCTCATAGTTATGAACACGAAGGTTAAAATGTTCAGCGACCTTGCGATAATAGGCAAGAGCCTCATAACGAAACGGCTTATCGTTAGGCGTGCTAAACGGAACATTTCCGATCTCAAGCAACTCAGCCGTGCTAAAAAATTGCATATGGGTTGGATACAAATAGATAGATTGTACAATGTTGTACTTTTCTATGATTACAGCAGATAATCCCAACCGTTCACATTCAATGGCAGCAGATAGACCACAGGGTCCTCCACCGATAATAATGACATCTTCCATGTTCTTACTCCTCCTTAAATTCAGCAATATAATCCTACCGTAAATAACACTCTAATGCCAGCGTACGGTGAGATATAGGCTGAACTACCACACCAAAATAAAAGATTTGACTTTAATTGGACAAAAGATTAACATCTAATTAGATAATCATCTAATATATTGAGGTTGAAATGGGGCTGAATCATTCATGCAGTTGGAGAAAATAGTGGCTTATCACAAAGCATTGGCTGATCCAACCCGACTTCGCATGTTATTGCTGTTATCCCAGGGAGAATTGAACGGTCAGGCGCTCGCGGAGCGGTTGAACTTGTCCCAGCCAACGGTGACACATCATGCATCGAAACTACGAGAAGCTGCGCTCATTAAAGAAAGAAGAGAGAAGAACATTGTATTTTTCTCATTAAATCCTTCTTTCATTCGCGAGCATGCACAAGCTTCCGTAGACTTTATTTTTAAAAGTGAGGAGGTTACTGATGTGAGTGAGGTGAACGAAACCTTGAAGGCGTCCGTGATGCGGAATTTTTTCTCCAAGGATGGACGAATTCGACAAATACCAGCGCAGTATAAGAAAAAACTGATTGTTCTTGGTCACTTGGCCCGGCAACTTGAATTCGGTCGCAAGTACACGGAAAAGGAAATCAATGCTTTCATTCAAAATTATCATGAGGATTTCGCAACGATCCGTCGTGAGTTTATCATGCACCAGTTCATGTATCGTGAAGACGGAGTATACGAACTGAATCCAAAAGAAATGTGGACGCGTTGGGATCAAGTTAAATAATTGGCCTTGACAACAATTCAGTAAGGTGTGTAATATGTTGGATAAATCTACAAGATAATGTTCAAAAGCGACTTTTTGAACAACATCTACAAGGGAGGCGATGTAATATGACAAACTTAATGGCACTATACGTTAATTTGAATATGAACAGCGTCTCCGGAACGGATCAGAGCATATAATTATACAACCACAGGGCAGCTATGTCTGTTATGAGGGTATGTATTATTGCATGCATCAAGGAAGCCACGGGTGACGTACCTGTGGCTTTTTTTGTTGCTATTAGGAATGTTCTTTTATTTGCGGGCAGGGGAGCACTAACATATTATCCTCTGACCTATTTGCAATAAAGGTCATTCACTAATTCATTTAACAATGATTTGCCACGGGTTCATGCGACTCGTGGTTTTTTATTTTGGATACCGAACCGGAGTACACAAGTCAATCTGTCGTTATGTCCGAATCACATTATAACTATTGGGAGGAAATACGAATTTGAATAAACACTTGGAACAGTACGGATGGTCTACACATTGGCAAGAGCAATGTACAACGCTAGACATGAATCATTCCGAGAGGAAACCAGCTAGAATCATCGCAGATCATGGACATTTACAACGAATAATTACTGCGGATGGTGAGGGTTGGGGAAGAGCAACAGGGCGATTACGCCGCGAGCATGAAGAGACGGGTACAGGTTTTACGGTAGGGGATTGGATTGAGGTTTCGGACCCGACGGGCGATGAAGCCGTGATTCACAGTGTGTTGCCTAGAAGAAGCAAAGTGTCCAGACAAGCTGCGGGGAACGAAACGAAAGAACAACTGATTGCGGCTAATGTGGATACATTGCTAATTGTAGCCGCACTTAATAATGATTTTAATCTCAGAAGACTGGAACGTTATATGATCATGGCTTGGAATGGAGGCGTTCAACCTGTTATCGTACTGAGCAAAAGTGATCTATGCTCCAATGTGGAAGAACAGATGGCTTTAGTGGAAGGCATTGCCCCAGGTGTTGAAGTCGTCGCATTGTCTGCAGTGCAGGATCAGGGAAAAGAACAGTTAGAACGTTATCTGCAGTCTGGGATGACGGTTGCATTGACAGGTTCTTCAGGGAGTGGTAAGTCGACCTTGGTCAATTGGCTACTCGGCGAGAATGTACAGCTTACCCAATCCGTCAGGGAGGCAGACAGTCGAGGCAGACATACAACGACACATCGTGAGATGTTTGTATTACCTCAAGGGGCAGTATTGATTGATACACCGGGAATGCGGGAGCTTAACTTGTGGGAGGAAGGCGATCAGGGCTTAGCACTAGCGTTTGGTGAAATTGAGGGGTTGGCTATCTCGTGCAAGTTTCATAACTGTAGTCATACTCGCGAGTTGGGCTGTGCTGTAAAAGAGGCTATACAGAACGGCACACTAGAGGGAAAAAGACTTGATAATTACCTGAAAATGCAGAAAGAGTTGCAATTTCAGCAGCGTAAGGAGCTTCAGGCTTCGAAACGTCGAACAGCGACGAGCAAGCCAGTGAACAACCGCAAACCTAAGCATGTCCGAAGTATCAGAGAGTGGGATGAAGTTTGAGATCAGGAAGGCATCTCTCATGAAATTGGCATAAGATAGGTCAGGAGGGATGTTAGTATGCCGGATTACAACATCATTGTTGACCTATCAGACCATATGTTATATCTACTGGATGGCAACCAAGTGGTTAAAGGGTATCCTGTAGCAACAGGAAAGATGCTCACCCAGACTCCGAACGGAGAGTTCACGATCATCAACAAACAAGTGAATCCTGGGGGGCCATTTGGTGCACTGTGGATGGGGTTATCAGCACCTCATTATGGGATACATGGAACCAATGACCCTTCATCTATAGGAAAGTCTGTTTCGCATGGTTGTATCCGTATGTATAACTCAGATGTGTTGGATCTGTCTTCCAAAGTATCTGTGGGCACGAAGGTAAAGATCCGGCCCTAGGGTCGGATTTTTTTATAACATTAATCTCCACGTTAACTGCCTGCTCATATGTTTAGTTGAAATAGAATTTTGGATTAGAAAGGGAATACATGTACAATCTGTATAAATGTTGAACTTCTACAACGAATCCTATGAGAAGGAGGACTAATCATGCAGATCAGACAAGCCCGTGAAGGGGATGCAAGGGCTATTGCTTATGTACATACCGAGAGTTGGAAGACCACATACCGGGGATTATATCCGATGAATTTTTGGATCATTTGACTACTGAAGCCAGAATCCCTCAGTGGGAGCAGATGATTCGTTCTGGCGAAAAGGAGCAGATTCTGTTGGTTGCGGAACAAGCGGATGGGGAAATTGTCGGATTTGCCTGTGGGGGGAGAGAGCGGGAAGGCAAGTTGCCTTATGATGGGGAGATTTATGCGATCTATTTACTGCAAGCCTCACAGGGACAGCGGATTGGAACTATGCTTGCCAGTCAAGTTGTCCAGCATCTTCATAAGCTAAAGCTGCGAAGTCTTTTGATCTGGGCGCTCGAGAAGAATTCGGCTTGTCGTTTCTATGAGCAGATGGGTGGAACCGTGATTCATAGCCAGGCGCTATCCATCGGTGGGAAGGATCAGCTTGAAGTTGCCTATGGGTGGGAAGACTTGCAGCTTTTTGGAGAGAGGTCTACAAGCCAGGAATGAACGGATAATAACGAGGTTTTATGGCATGGGTCAACATTTGTACGAACTGTCAGGTACAGGTTCGAAAGGTCTAAACTAACGTTTGCGTAATCCTTAACAAGGTTAATGATGTACTACACTGCATGATATGTAGACATGAATTCTTGATTAGGAGGCGTATTCAGATGACTTTAATGGACACAAAGCAAACCTGGACTAAACAGTATATTAATGGCGAATGGATCGAAGGCTCCGGTGAGAAAACCATGGAGAATATCAATCCGTATACAGGAGAAGTTATCGCCACATGGCGGTCATCGAATAAAGAAGATATTGATCGTGCTTATGAAGCTGCCGAGAAGGGATCAGTGCAATGGAGTCAGACATTACCTAGTCAAAAAGAAGAAATTTTGCGCAAGGTATCCATGATAATGGGTGAGCGCAAAGATGAAATTATTCAGTTACTCATTACTGAATCCGGAAGTACTCGGATCAAAGCTGAAGCGGAGTTCGCTGCTGCCAAGCGCATTGTAGACGAATCAGCATCATTCCCTTATCGGATGAAAGGCGAGATTCTACCCTCGAATACAGCTGGCAAGGAGAACCGCGTTGTACGTGAACCCAAAGGGGTCATAGGAGTGATCGGGCCGTGGAATTTTCCACTGCACTTATGCTTGCGTTCGGTGGCACCAGCCATTGCCCTGGGTAATGGGGTTGTGATTAAGCCTGCTTCTGATACACCCATTACCGCAGGCTGGCTAATCGCAGATCTATTTGATCAAGCTGGATTGCCAAAAGGTGTACTGCATGTTGTTGCAGGAAGCGGGAGCGAGATTGGAGACTACTTCGTCGCTCATTCTATCCCAAAAGTCATTTCATTTACAGGATCAACAGAAGTCGGCCAAGGCATCGGTAAACTGGCTGGTGAACATCTGAAAGAAACGGCGCTGGAATTAGGTGGTAACAATGCGATGGTTGTGCTGGAAGATGCGGATATTGAACGAGCGGCAGAGGCAGCGGTATTTGGAAAGTTTCTGCATCAAGGCCAGATTTGTATGGCGCTGAACCGTATTATCATTCATACCGATATCTATGATTCATTTGTAGATGCATTTGTTGCCAAAACGAAGCAAATCCAAGCGGGAGATCCAGCAGATTCCAATACCCTTGTAGGGCCACTTATCCGCGAAAAAGAAGTAGAGCGCCTGCTTGAGCTTGTGAAAAGCGCAGAAGATGCGGGAGCTCGGTTGTTGCTTGGTGGATCAAGCAAAGGCAGTGTGTTGCAGCCAACAGTGCTGGCTGACGTGAAACCTGAGCAGGAGATAGTGCAACAAGAGTTGTTTGGACCGGTTGCTGTCTTATTGCGTGCAAAGGATGAGGCTGAAGCTGTTCGTTTAGCCAACGATACGCCATACGGCTTGAGTGGTTCGGTATTTACGACGAATCTCGAGCGAGGTTATCAAGTTGCTAAGCGCATCGAATCAGGCATGATCCATGTTAATGACCAGTCTGTAAACGACGAGGCACATGTTATGTTTGGTGGAGAGAAATCTTCAGGCATTGGCCGATTCGGCGGTGACTGGGCGATAGACAAATTCACGCGCACCCGCTGGATTAGCTTACAGCATCAATATCGGACATATCCTGGTGTGAGCGATGTCGACTGACCGCCTGTAGGGGATGAATCAGGTGCATGATGAGAGCTTGTTCGTGTGTGATCGACAATAATAAGCAAAAGCCCGTTTCTGCCTTTAAGGACGGGCTTTTGCACGTTTTTACATACCCTAGAATGCATGTGAAAAAAACCGGTGAAAAAGGGTTTGGTGAAGTCAGGATATGGTTATTTATGGATACACGGAAGAACAGATCCGTAAAATCCAAGGTAAAGGGGCTTGAATTTCATGTCCATTGACCGTTTTATTCTAAGGAAGTTGAATTCTTGTCAGGAAGAACATACACGAGCTAATCTGGTTCGGTTGTTTGTCATCCGAATTCACAAAGCGGAGATTGCAGAAGGTAGTGAGAGCGGCTACAGCGTGAGCCGAGTGAATTAAAAAATAGATCAAGATGGTGCTTCAACATAAAAAAAGGAAGCTTGTCCTTAGTGGCAGCTTCCTTTTTCTTATCGTTCGTATAGAACGAGTACGCAGCAAGTTCATTATAGATGAATTAATGTGGTCTCGACTTAATACAAAGACAAGGCCAGAGAGTCATTTTCACTGCGACTGTGGAGAATGGCTTCTCCATTAATAATTTCAATACTAATCAAAGAGTGCAAACATTTTTGTAAAGCTCGTTTACCGTTGCTAATTTTGTGCTCAAGAGCACTGCTAAGCAATCTTAATGTTTTTTGCACAGGTTGTTTGTTTTCTTGATTGAAATATACAGGGATTGATTTGTTTTGAAAAGTTATTAGTGTTCTCACTTGAAATCACCTCACGGGAGTTATTTCATACAGGTAATATTAAATACCAATGCTTAAAATTACCTTAAAATCAGCTTATGAAAACATAAAGGTGGAGAATGTTTGAAAAGTGTTCACAATTCAATTGTGGGCTAAGGAATAAACGGATAGGTACTGAAGTGTTATTCCCATTTAAATGGAATAAATTGAACCTTTTTCGCATCCTCGCAAAATTAAAACGTAAGTCTGCCTCCAAAGTTCTGAGACCATGGGACGATATTTTAATATAAACGTGGGTCATATGTAACAAAATTACAGAAAGTACATTGCAAACAAAGGGGTTATGTAAGAAAATAAGGGTTGAAACCGTGTTTCATCCGCTTTTTTTTGATTTAATCTGACATTAGGACAATTTACATATGAGACTATGGGAGGGATTTGATGATTCTTACCGTGTATTCCGGCCGGGAGGAAGGCGAATGGTTTGACATTGAAGTCCCGGATGAATGTACGATTGAACATTTAAAAACATTGCTGGGAGTCCGTATATTTGGACAGGCACCTGGGGATGGCATTCAATATATCCTTGAAGCTAAGTTTCCAGAGGGACTGTGGTTCTCACCGCACAATAGTCAGCAACTAATGGAAACGGGGCTGAGACAGGGGAGCTGTGTGCGAGTTCAACGTGCGTTCTCAACGACGTTAGAAGAAGCGCCGGTATACGGAAGACGCTCACTGTTCCAACAGGACAGCAACGAATGACGATTCAGAACGTATATATCATATTATCAACAATTAACAAGGTTGTTCAAAAGGTTCGCTTTTGATTTTGAACACGTACTATTAAGGAGGTCTTCTCTTCGTGAATGTGTTATATCAGCGTTCTCCAAGAATGACGCCGGTTCTTAAGGAAGATAAGCTCGAAATTTTGAGGCCTCCCGCTGAACCTAGCAAACCTACATTCTCAATCATATCCATCGTTATTCCCATTATGATGACGATGGTTAGCATCGGCTTCTATGTATATATTAATCTAACAGGTAAATTTAATAACCCTAGCTTTATGATGTTTCAGATGATGACCGTTATGATGATGTTAACATCGTATACGATTCCATTCTTTGTATATTTAAGTAACAAGAAGAATTATCGCAAAAAGATTGAAGAACGTAAGGCGATGTACCGTGCTCAGTTGAACAAGCATCGTGAAGAGCTGAAGGAAGCTCAAGCGGAACAAGTGAAGAGTTTGTATGAAATTCACGGCGATCCGGGTGTTTGTCTACAAGTTGTAAAAAACAGAAATAGTTCCTTGTGGGAACGTTCGCCAGAAGATGATGACTTTATGCAGGTGCGGATTGGTACAGGGGAAATTCCTTTTCGGATTAAGCTTCAGGTGCCACGTCCAGACGGATATGAAAAGGATGAATTAATTGAGGCTGCTCACGAGCTTGCTTCTGAGTTTGAGACTGTACCCGATGCATCAATCACTCTACCGTTATTCCAATCGAAGGTCATGGGGTTGGTGGGGAATCGTGAGGAAGTGCTGGCTTCACTGCGTGTGATCGTTTCACAGCTTACCGTGCGCCATTCTCCAGATGAGCTCAAAATTGCTGCTTTTTATGAAGAAAAAGAAAGCAAGGAATGGGAATGGTTGCGCTGGCTTCCCCATATTTGGGATGAAGATCAGGGACAGCGGTATATGGCCGACAGGCACAGCGGTGCGCATCAATTGGCGGACAGCTTGTTTTCCGTGTTAAACCGGCGTCGGAATAACAAGGAGGATCGTTACAAAAAATCGGTACAAACGCCGTGTTATGTGGTCATTTTGTCGGAAACACAATTAATTGAAGAAGAGCCATTATTGCCGCTTCTATTGGAATCGGCTCAAGAGATCGATGTGTGCACGATTATATTAGCTAATCGGAAGGAATCTCTTCCGATGCACTGCCAGCTTATTATGGAAGCTTCCAAAGGCAAAGGCGTATATATTAAGAAAACTGAGGATGCCGATGTTGTACAGCAAACGTACACACCAGACGTAATCTCTAGAGAATCAGCAGAGGCGTTGTCACGTTACATGTCTCCGATCCGTTTGAAGCGTTCATCCGCTTCGGATATTCCACAGGTGCTTCCATTGTTCGATATGTTAAGCACATCACGCGTGGAGGAACTGGATGTTGTATCACGCTGGAGCCAGACTCGATATCCTGATACCTTGCCTGTACCGATGGGTGTGCGTGCTGGTGGCAAGAAAATAGCCATTAACCTGCATGACAAAATTGAACGTCAGGGTCATGGGCCGCATGGTCTAATTGCAGGAACCACCGGATCAGGGAAAAGTGAAGTCATTCAGTCCATTGTTGCATCGCTTGCGGCTGAATTTCACCCGCACGACCTTGCTTTTATGTTAATTGACTACAAGGGCGGTGGGATGTCCAATACGTTTGTTGGCTTACCACACGTCGTAGGCACAATTACCAATCTAGATGGAAATCTGATTGAACGTGCGAATATTTCACTTCGAGCCGAGCTGGTTAGAAGACAGAAGATATTAAATGATGCAGGCAATCTGCAGCATATCGATGAATATTACAAAATTCTACGTTCAAGGCATGAACAGCCATTGCCCCATCTCGTTATTATCATCGATGAATTTGCTCAGTTGAAACGGGATCAGCCAGAATTCATGGATGAATTGATTAGTATTGCAGCTATTGGCCGGACGCTCGGAGTGCATCTGATCTTGGCAACTCAGAAGCCGG
This sequence comes from Paenibacillus sp. MER 99-2, assembly GCF_023714095.1. Taxonomy (NCBI): domain Bacteria; kingdom Bacillati; phylum Bacillota; class Bacilli; order Caryophanales; family Paenibacillaceae; genus Paenibacillus; species Paenibacillus sp. MER 99-2. Next base: position 170,249 of record NZ_JAMAUZ010000008.1, read on the forward strand.
CTGGTGTTGTCGATGATAAAATCTGGAGTAACTCCCGTTTCCGCATCTGTCTTCGGGTTCAAAGCGAAGGAGACAGCCGAGATATGATTAAGATTCCAAATGCGGCATGGATTACGAAGCCGGGCCGAGGGTATTTCCAAGTCGGCAGTGATGAAGTATTCGAAGAGATGCAGTTTGCTTGGAGCGGCGCACCTTATAATCAGCAGGAAGATAAAACCTCCGTATTGCCCGTCATGGAAGTACGTTTGAACGGGAAGCGGGAGCCTCTGCTGACTGGTGAACGCAGAGCTGTGCTCAAAGGAGACGATGTCCCTAAACAGCTTCAGGTCTTTATCGATTATGTTGCTCAAGCCGCGGAAGAAGCGGGAATTGATCGTCTGCCAGGGCCTTGGTTGCCACCTTTGCCTGAAACATTGGAATGGGATAGCCTTACCGACTGGCAGGAAGAAAAGAATAGGGAAGTGCTGCTTGATGGTGGTGCTAGCGGGTTGAAACCACTAGTCGGCTTACTCGATGATCTACCGAATCAACGCCAGGAGCCTCTTGCGCTTCCAGTTGATCAAGGCCATCTCGTCGTGTACGGTATGCCTGGACTGGGCAAAACGACTTTTGTGCAAACCATGCTCATGTCACTTGCTAGATCTGAACGTACAGAATCATGGCATGGATACATTATTGATATGGGGCGCATGATGAAGGACTTTGCTGGTCTTCCACAGATCGGTGCTGTGATGATGGCCGAAGAGGAGGATCGGATCAAACGATTGTTCCGATATATATTGAAATTGTCTGCACAGCGTAAAGACATGATCTCAGAAGCTGGTGTCAAAACGATCTCGGCTTACCGTCGGACAGCTCACGAAGCTGTGCCTCAGGTCATCGTTGTGATTGACGGATATCTTTCTTTCCGAAATGCTTATCCTGAGGAAAATGAATTGTTAGAGACGATTCTCCGTGAAGGTGGAAGTCTAGGCATTACTTTTGTGCTGACGGCGAATCGTGTCACTGATATTTTTGAGAAATTTAGAAGTAACATTCCGAATGCAGTATCTTTTGAATTATCGGATCCAAGTGACTATTATTATGCAGTCGGAAGACCTTCTAAAGCGCCAAGTCAGCTTCCGCCAGGAAGAGGGCTTGTGAAGGGACAAGTTCCACCACTGATGTTCCAGGCAGCCTTACCGTCGTCAGGTGCAGATGAAGGGAAACGTTCATCTGAGTTACGCCTCACGATTGCTGAGATTAGAGAAGCTTGGACAGGAGAGCAAGCGCCTCAGATTGCTCCACTTCCGGAAGAAGTGAAACTGAAAGATGTTCTTATTCGAACAGGTACGTATGGGCAAGTGAATGAGTCCTCTGTAACGGTTCCTGTAGGGTTGCTCACAGATGATTTGGAGCCATTCCTTTTGAACCTGCGTGAGGGACCACACTTTATGGTAACGAGTCCGATGGAAGGTGGAAAAACAACATTTTTGTTGACTTGGATGTTATCATTGGCGTATCATGCTTCTCCAGAAGTAGTACAAATATACACCGTGGATATGCGCTATGGTTCTGGCGGACTGGGTGAGATCAGCAGTTTGCCCCATGTCCGAGGACATGTCTCACGGGAAGATCAGCTTGCGCCAGTGATCCAACAGTTGTACGATGAAGTACTGAAGCGAGGCGAGATTGCCGGTGGTCCGGAAATCGTGCTCACCATTGATGATGCAGAGACATTATCCAAACAATTAAATGATTTCAACGTAAAGGATCAATTAGGTGTAATTGTTCGTCAAGGTAGGGATCGGGGGATTCATGTTATCTTATCAGGTGTTCCTGCTGACTTCCCGACCTTTGGATCTGATTGGGTAAGCGATGTAAAAGCTTCCCAAAGCGGATTGTTGTTCGGGACTTTAGACCCTAACGATCTCTCGTTCTTTCGTATTCCTTATTCCGAGTCTGGAGGCAGTTCTGCTGGGCTGAAGGTACTGCCACCAGGTCAAGGTTATTATGTAAAACGTAAATATTCCAGGGTTAAAGGTGCAGTTCCATGTGATGACAACTGGAAAATGAATGATTGGATTTTTGAAATTCGTGACCGATGGCATGTTGTAGTTTGAGGGGAGGTGGCTCATAATGTTGACGGTTCATGATTCCAAGCAAAAGGTAGTCACTTTGCAAATAAAAGAACTTTTTTTTCTGGCTGGTATTCTAGGCTCAGACCGATTGCTTGGCGTTGAAGATCCTTTCCGCGGGTATATGGCGGAAGACATTGCTTTGGAGTGGGAGCGCGTCAAAACCTCCTTGCTCGACAAAGGATATCTAATTCAGGATCAGAACAGCAATGAACTGATCATGACACCGACCGTATTCTCCAGAGTGGCCATTGCCGGATTGTCTGACAGAGCTTGTTGGATTCGCTACACGTCGAGTGGCAAGTCCTGTGAAAGTTATATTCATTGCACGGACGAGCGCGTCGTCGAAGTGTCTCGCGTTGTAGACGAACCGGATTCATTCCGGTTATCGGATCTGGGGAATGTTCGTGAAGCCATTGATTGTCTGATCGAAAGAATGAAGTGGAGTGGCCATTCTCCTGATGAGAAGCCAGCTCTTATGTGCTCTAAGAAAAAATTCTATGAAGTCTTGAATGAGTTAAATGGCAAGGAAGTTCAAGCAGTGGCAGATGAGCTAGCGCAGGAGACGAATGATTCGGATGGATCACTTGCCCTGGCACGCTGTTTGGTAAACAAGGAATCAGATGGAGAGCTGCGTTTGCTTGTGTGGAACGGAGAAGAATGGAATTCACAGTCAGCGGCGTTTACCGTTAGCTCGATTTCGAATTGGTTATTCCGTATGAGCACAGCCGCTTCAGATGATTGGCTTGTTGCAGCACTGACGACTAGAGAACAGTTTCACGAGATGCTGCTGGACTGGCTTAAACAGCCTGCAGGGGAAGAGGAAAGGTGATGGTAAATGCGCATTCGTGTGGAACCGGATGTGCTTCGGGCACTGAGCAGGCAGATTCAGTATGCGGCGGAGCAAATACAGCAAAAGATGACAGTATTGGATCAGGCAATTCATTCGTTAGACTGGGAAGTTGAATCTCGTGCTGCTGTGATGAGTGAATGGAACTACAGTAAGCGGGTCGGCGAAGATGCAGTGCGTCGTTTCATGGACATGAGCATGCAATTGGGACGCAAGGCCGTTGTATTCCAACAGGTTGATATGGAGTATCGCACGGTGCTGGGTCATATGAACACAACTTACAACAATGCGGTTAATATGCTCCATGTGCTTGAGAACAATCATGCAGGAGAGATCTTACCCGATCATTCCGCAACTACTGCTATTGTATCCGATCCCCTTTCCGCGGTGGCGGCAGTGTATCGTGTACAGGATGCCGCTCCACCAGCTGGTTCCCCAGCGACATTAATTCAGGCTATGCAGCCTGAACCTGTAGCATGGAGATTCACAGATCCTTCCTTTCGAGGAAGGAGAGGAACCGAACCTGTTGTTTCTTAAGCTCGCAGGATAGAGAGTCCCGAGAACAGCACAGTAGAAAGTGAATTGTTTATGTAAATAGTCTGTTAGGGGAAGTTTCATTGCCTAAAAATGGGGTAAATAGGAGTAGGTCCTTCGGCTTTTGTCCGATCGATCCTGGTATAGTACAATTTGAACAAGCAAAAATTTAATTGCACAAACCAAGGAGGAATTTACACATGGCAGGACGTATTTTAGTTACCCCAGAACAGCTTGATCAGGTTTCCAACCAATTTAAACAAAGCGGTGAGCAAAGTCAGCAAATCGTATCTACATTGACTCAATCCATCACTAGCATGGAAGGACAATGGGAAGGTATGACGAAGCAACGCTTCTTCCAAGAATTCCAAGAAGCAAGCAAACAAATGCAATCTTTCGTTCAAACGCTGAATAGCATTAGTGCGGAACTGACAGCTATTGCTAACAAATTCCGTACGGCTGACCAAACTCGCTAATCTGCTTTACATAATCAGGCCGAAACGTTGTCTGAGTTCGCCCTGAATATATGCAGGCAGCAAGTTGAAGATGTGAAACTGCAACAAAAACCGGGCGTTTTACGACACCCGGTTTTTGTTGCACTATGACAGAACTGACAGAGAGAGGGATGAGTATGTCTTTTCAACCGAATCCCGGGGATGAAGTTGTAATCAATGATATAGCCTATACGATTGGGCAGCATCCTGCTGCGCCAGGTCTGGCTTATGCGCAAGCCGGAAGGCAAGGGATTGTCTACCAATTGATTCCCCGAAATGGTGCCATTCATGGTGCCAAAGCACTAAAAGTGTTTTTTCCTAAATTCCGTATTCCAGCTATGGTCTATCAGTCTGAGCATATGGAGCCTTATAGTGAACTGCCAGGTTTGCAAGTATGCAAGCGTGATGTGCTCACTCCGGAAAGAAACGGAGCGCTCATTGGAGAGCACCCTGATTTGTTGTATGCGGTATTAATGCCGTGGGTGCAAGGTCTGACCTGGTTTGATGTGATCAGTGATCAGAAACAGCTAACGGCAGAGGAAAGTCTGAAGTTAGCGAGAGCACTAGCAGGAACAGGTTCAGCCATGGAGCAGCGTGGGCTTGCTCATTGCGATTTATCCGCACCCAATGTGATGATTCCGTTTTTTTCCGAAGTGGAGAACTTGGGAGGATCAGCCGTTGAACTTGTAGACGTAGAGCAGATGTACAGCTCCAAGATGGATCGTCCGGATGCGCTCTTAGCAGGTTCACCTGGTTATGCAGCACATCGGACAGTGCATAGCGGATTGTGGAGCTCTTATGCGGATCGTTTTGCTGGGGCTGTTATTATTGCGGAGATGCTCAGCTGGTCTGACCCGATAATCGTGCAGAAGGCCTGGGGCGAAAGTTATTTTGATCAACATGAGATGCAGACAGTCAGTGAGCGTTATTATGCTATGCGAGACTCACTGAATAAGCGCTGGGGTTCCAAAATGGCGGATCTGTTCGTCAGAGCATGGGAAAGTCATGATCTTAGTAGTTGTCCCACGTTCGGAGAATGGTATGTTGCACTAGCTGCACTAGACGCAAACCAAGTACCTGCTATAGCTACCGTTGCGGAGGAAGATGCTGCTGTTCAGTCTCATGTGCCAAATGATCAAGAGACAACCGTGGCAGGTGGCATAAGTGGCACATTGGCATCTGACGGAGGCTCTGACCAAAATTCAGAAGCATCGACTCCGCCACCTGGTCAAGAAGCAGTGGTTCAACGTTTATTTCTTCAGGCACGAGCATTGGAAGAAGAGGGTAAACCTGCGGCTGCACTTGAGGTGTATCGTTCATTGCACCACTTTATACCGAACAACAGTGCAATGCAGATCGAGGTTGCAGCAGCAATCAAAGAGTTGGATGAACGTTTGAATCCTAAGGATGACGAAGGACAGCCCGTTCGGCTACCTTTCTATAGATCCAAAAAATTCATGATTGCTTCAGCAGTTCTCATTGTATTGCTGGCAGGCTCTGTGCCAACCGTTAAAATATTGGCTGATCAGGCTGAGGTGAAACAGAAGGAGCAACAGGAGGCAGCTAGACTGGCAGAGATTAAGGCGGCAGAAGATGCCGAGGCAGCAAAGGCTGCAGCTCTCAAACAGCAGGAAGAAGAGAAAAAACAACAAGAAGCTGCTGCAGCAAAACTAGCGGCTGATGAGAAGAAAAAGCAGGAGGAAGCAGAGAAACAACTTGCTGAGGCCAAGAAGAAGGAAGAAGAACGTAAGGCGCTCCAAGCCAAGTATGATAAACAGGCCAAGTACGAAGCGTATCTTGCGAAGCAGGAGCAGCAGAAAAAAGAAGCTGAGCGTAAGGCACAGCAGGAGAAATATGATAAACAAGCAAAGTATGAAGCTTATCTAGTTTGGAAAAAAGAGCAGGATGCTCTCGCTGCAAAGCAAGAAGCTGCTCGTAAAGCCGCAGCTGAAGCTCAGCGCAAACAAGAGGCTGCCCAAAAAGCTGCGCTTAAGAAAAAACGTGCTCAGAACGTAGTCACACTAATTGCACACTACAACAAAGCGTATAACGCACAAATTGGTAAAAAGACGGATAATGCTCTATCGTATGCTCGGGATTTCAAAAATTTGTATAATACCGATGCTGCCTACTTCAAAGGGGTAGGTAAAGTGGCAGCGCGAATGAGCGCTATTAACAAGTTCCTCAGCAACAGCGATTATAAGCTACCGAACCTGTAATTATAAATGTGAACAACGACGGAGGTGACCTCATCCCAGATGAACTATACAATTCAAGCATCCCAGCGCACACCTGCATTGATTATCTATTTAATTGATATTAGCGCCTCCATGAACATGGTTCTGGAAAATCGTAGACGGATTGATGTGGTCTATGATGCATTGGCTCTAGCCATCCGCCAAATGGTCTTTCGTTCCACCAAAGGCAATCGATTGACACCTCGTTACCGTATTGCCATTCTTGCGTACAGTGATGATGTGTATGACTTGCTTAACGGCATTAAAGGGATCGACGAGATCGCTGCCGTTGGTTCGTTGCCTGATCTTACACCTAAGCGCTTCTCGGATTCGGCCAAAGCTTTTCTACAAGCGGAGAAGATTCTTCAGGCTGAGATTCCTAATATGCAGGACTGTCCAGCGCCACTCGTTTGCCATATGACAGATGGCGTGGCAACAGGTGAAGATCCTGAGCCGATCGCTAAACGAATCATGGGCATGAGTGTTCCAGATGGCAATGTCCTGGTGGAGAATATCTTCATTTCCGATCATTTGCTGGAAACTCCGATCTCGGAGCCAAGACGTTGGAAAGGGATCTCTTCAGAAACGGTGCTGCAGGATGAACATGGGGAGAAGCTACGGAATATGTCTTCCGTGTTGCCAGAGAGTTACCGTGAGATGCTAGTTGAAGCCGATTACCTGCTTGCCCCTGGTGCGTTGATGATGCTTCCAGGTACGTGTGCAGAGCTGGTATCCATCGGCTTTCAGATGTCCGCTGCTACGCCTGTTAGATAGGAGGGGGTTTCATTTGAGGACGATGCGTTTGGCAACACTGCCCGAAGGAGATCAGAGAGTGCAAGCGAAGCAGAGGCGCGGCGACTTTCGTTATGTGAGTGTTCAGACGGGAGAACAGCCGTTAACCCGATATCAAGGTGTTCTTCAATGCCGTTATGGATATGGGAGAGCGGCTGAAACCGTGAATCAAGGAGATACAGGTCAAGATTTTGCTGCTGTTCGTATGGACGGCAATGTATGTAACTTTGTTTTATGCGATGGAGTGGGTATGAGTTACCTAGGTGATTTCGCTGCAAGGTTTCTAGGTAATTCACTGCTCGATTGGTTGGAAACCACATCTGTGCCGAGTGCAGAGGGGATCGAGAAGCTTCTTCAAGATCTTACGATTCCTGCATCGGAGCAGCTAGAGAAATTGCAGCCCCTAGATAATTCGCCACTGCTTCTACGTGAAGTGTTAATGGAGAAACGAAGTAGGGGTAGTCAGGCCATGTATGTGTGCGGTCGAATCATATTGTCTGGTGCTTCCAGAAGGAGTCGTGTCTGGATTGCCTGGCAAGGGGATTCGCGTATTCGTCTGTGGCGAAACGGACAAGAGCAATCGACTACTTTTCAGAAATACTGCCGTACCAATGAACGGTGGTCTACACGTGAAGGGACAGTTGGTGGCAAACCGCATATTTTCGAGGCCAAGATGTCTGGGAATGAAAATGTTCGCCTACAGCTCTATACGGACGGTTTAAACGATCTTGATGCAATACAAGCCTACATTCCGGACGAGCATATTCAAGTGTTGCTTGATTCTAGTCATACCGGAGGGCTTGAAGATGATGCCGCTTTCATTGAACTGGAATGGTAACGAGAGTATAGGGTTCAGCGAGAACGATCTGTACCGTGATTTTCCACTGCATGCTGATATGTAAAAAAATAGGTCATGCTTGATTTAAAAGACACTCTTTTTGGGTAATCTTGTGAAGAATATGCTTCATGAACGTTGTGAAGCAACACGTACATTCTTACATAATTGCTGAGAAAAAGGAGTGGAATAGATCATGACTCAACATAACGGTAAATCACGCTTTGCTGGCAAGGTGGCTATTATTACGGGAGCAGGCTCAGGCATTGGAAAAGCTACGGCGCTTAAGCTGGCTAGCGAAGGGGCTCACGTTGCTTTGTTTGATCTGGTCAATGATCGCATCTCGAAGACAGAAGATGCGATTAATTCAGTCTATAAAGGAGCGGCGAGAGCTTTCGATGTCGACATTTCTGACGCATCCCGTGTGGAAAAGGCTGTACTGGAGACTGTTGAATTATTTGGAGGTCTGGATATCGTATTTGCTAACGCTGGCATTAACGGTGTGTCTGCACCCATTGAAGAAATTCAGGTTGAGGATTGGCAACAGATCATTACAACGAATCTGGACGGTACTTTCTTCACGATCAAATATGCATTGCCACATTTGAAAAAACGCAGTGGAGGCAGCATTATTATTACGAGTTCCATTAACGGAAATCAACGTTTCTCAAGCTTTGGCATGTCGGCTTATAGCACGTCCAAGGCGGGACAAGTGGCTTTTGCCAAGATGGCTGCATTGGAGCTCGCTAAATTTAAAATTCGTGTAAATGTGATTTGCCCGGGTGCAATTGCGACCAATATTGATCAAAGTACAGTCAAAACAGATGATTTGCAGCAAATTGTCATTCCAATTGAGTTCCCAGAAGGACAACAGCCACTTGCAGATGGGCCGGGTCAGCCGGAACATGTTGCCGATCTGGTTGCCTTTCTAGCTTCGTCGGAATCGAAGCATATTACAGGTGCAGAGATTGTGATCGATGGCGCGGAATCACTGCTCAGCTAAATGCATTTCACGGTAGATTTAGCTAATTCAGTCTCAAGCGAATTGAAGCAATCCAAAAATGATTAGATCCAGTTGCTTCTGTCTAGCTGAAGCATGACTAGTTTAAAATCATTTTTGGGTACGTTAGTTATGTGATCAATTGTCAAAGTTAAAGACGGTTTGTATTAGGGTCGTTCCTTGGGAACGGCTTTTTTTGTTATAATGCGACTATGTATGTCTAGGTGAGACATAGTTTGAAGGGATTTTCATGAGGGATTGGTTGTTACATCAAGTGGGAGCGATGATATGAAGATAGAATTACCGATACAACAGATTATTCCCGAATTGAAACAGCGAATGCGGGAACAGGATACAGCTGTTCTGATCGCAGAGCCGGGAGCAGGTAAAACGACCGTTGTTCCGCTCGAACTATTGGGTGAACCATGGGTTAAGGGTCGGAAGATTCTGATGCTGGAGCCTCGTCGTTTGGCAGCCCGATCTGCCGCAGCACGGATGGCGGCTTCTATTGGAGAAAACTTGGGGGAGACCGTTGGTTATCGGGTACGGATGGATACACGAGTCAGCCAGGCTACACGGATCGAGGTTGTGACAGAAGGCGTATTAACACGTATGTTACAACAAGATCAAGGTCTAGAGGATACAGCGATGATTATTTTCGATGAGTTCCATGAGCGCCATTTGCATGGGGATTTGGGTCTTGCACTGGCACTGGAATCTAGGGCGCTGCTGCGTCCTGATTTGAAGTTACTTGTGATGTCGGCTACGCTTGACCCGGGTCCTGTCTGCACATTGCTAGGTGAAGGGACGAGCTGGTTGGATTGTCCTGGGCGAACTTTTCCAGTGGAGACACGATACGTCCATAGGCCAGCTTCTGCACAGCTTGAGGAGTTCGTTGCGGGTGCAATAGGTAATGCTGTAGCTGAACAGGAAGGCGATATTCTGGTCTTTCTGCCAGGTGCGAGAGAAATTCATCGGACTGAACGAGTGCTTGAAAGCATGAAGCTTCCTGCCAACGTGTTCGTTTATTCGTTATACGGCAGCATGCCATTAGAACGACAGGATGAAGCGATACGGCCAGCAGCGCAAGGCATGCGTAAGGTCGTGTTGTCCACTTCCATAGCCGAATCAAGTCTTACGATAGCAGGCATTAAAGTGGTTGTGGATGCCGGGCTTAGCCGGGCATCCGTATTCTCCGCACGCACGGGAATGAGCCGGCTTGTGACGATGCCAGTATCTAAGGCATCGGCAGATCAACGCCGGGGGCGTGCAGGGCGAACTGCCCCAGGGGTGTGTTACCGGCTATGGAGCGAGGAGGCTCATGGGGCGCTGCCTGAGGCAGCGCGCCCAGAGATTACCTCCGCGGATCTCGCGCCGCTGGCGCTGGAGCTTGCCGCTTGGGGAGTCCAGTCCCCTGCAGAGCTGCAGTGGCTGGACATCCCGCCTGCCGCGGCCTTCGGCCAGGCACAGGCGCTGCTGCGCCAGCTGGGCGGCCTGGATGACGCAGGCCGCATCACGCCCTTTGGGCGGCGGATGAACACGCTGGGTGTTCATCCACGACTGGCCAGCATGCTGCTCCGCGCGGCGGAGCTTGGGCTGGCCAGCTACGCCAGCATGCTGGCGGCGCTGCTGCAGGAGCCCGCGGGCCTGCGCAGCAGCGGCAGTGCAAGCGCGGGCACAGATCTGCGCCCGCGCGTAGAAGCGCTGCTGACGGCTGACAGCAGCGGCATGCCGCAGGCGGCAGCGTCTGTGGCAGACGCGGCTGCCGTGCGGCGCATGCTCCAAGAGAGCCGCCAGCTACGCTCGGCGCTCGAACCGGCGCAGCATGCGCTCCGGGCGGATGAGGACAGTTGCGGATTGCTACTGTCCTTCGCCTACCCGGATCGGATCGGGCAGCGCCGGGAGGATGGCCGCTATCTGCTGAGCAGCGGCCGGGGTGTACGGCTTGCAGCGACAGAATCGCTGAGCCGTTCAGCTTGGCTGGTCGCAGCCGAGGCAGACGACCAGGGTGCGGATGCACGCATCCTGTTAGCTGCGCCAGTGCAGGAGCAGCTCTTGCTGGATCATGCCACACATTTGCTGCATGAGCAAGACCGAATCGTGTGGGATCGCAGCACACGGAGTGTAAGAGCACACCGCTCCCTCCGTATTGGGGCAATTGTTGTAAAGGAGGGGGGAATTGCTCATCCTGCGGAAGACCAGGTCATGGAAGCGATGATTAGTGGGATTCGTTTGGAAGGGTTAGCTTGTCTGCCTTGGAATAAATCGTCTCGGCAGTTGGCAGATCGATTACGCTTTTTGCATACCCACTTACCCGTTTGGCCTTACCTGTCTGCTGACGAACTAACCCCTGATTTTGAAGCACGGCTACGCCCCTTTTTGAGTGGAATGCGATCTGTTGCTGATCTCAAAAAGTTGTCGCTCCAAGATGTATTGCTGAGTGAACTGAGTTGGGAGCAGCGTCAGCAATTGGATCAAGAGGCTCCCACGCATATTCAGGTTCCAAGTGGTTCCCGAATTCCAATTGATTATAGTCGTCCTGATGACCCTACCCTGTCGGTTAGACTACAGGAGATGTTTGGACAACAGGAGACGCCACGTATCGGTGGTGGACGTGTACCTGTTACTGTGCATTTACTGTCACCAGCGCAGCGACCTGTACAAGTGACACGGGATCTGGCGAATTTCTGGCGTGAGACCTATTTCGAAGTAAAAAAGGATCTCAAAGGTCGTTATCCGAAGCATTATTGGCCAGACAACCCGCTAGAAGCGATGGCTACTAATCGAGCAAAACCTCGGGGTACTTAAACGTTCAGCATCTCACTGGAAGAGCAGTGGATGAACCTGTTTTTTTATCATATGAACACATATTATTTTGGACGGAAACGTTTGAAAGAAATGAAGGCGGGTAATAACATAGCGAACCACTCAAACCAATGAGGAGGGATTCACTATGCAGAAAAAAATCGTAGGTGTTTTTGATACAGAACGTGAGGCATCGCAGGCTATTGAGAGTCTGAAAGCTCAAGGATTCAGTTCAGATGAGATTTCCGTCGTTACACAGGACCGGGATGATCTGAAAGCCATTCGCGAAGAGACAGGCACCAAAGCACCGGAAGGTGTAGCCGCAGGAGCTGCAACAGGTGGTGTACTCGGTGGTGTTGCCGGATTGCTTGCAGGTATTGGAGCGCTCGCTATACCAGGGATTGGCCCTATTCTGGCAGCTGGACCAATCGCGGCGGCATTTACGGGTGCGGCTGTTGGAGCAGGAGCCGGCGGTCTTGTAGGTGGACTTGTAGGGCTGGGTATTCCGGAAGAAGACGCCAAGCAATACGAGGAATATGTGCAAGGTGGCAAAATCCTGCTTCTCGTTGACTCATCGGATCGAGATGAGCATGTCTATGACGTATTCAATAACCACAGCCAGTTGAACCGTGATCGGTACTATGCGGATCGCACGGATGTGCCTGCTGAACGAGCAGACCTGGATATGGAAGAGCGTAGACTTGAAGCTCAGACTAAGGCAGCACGCTTTGGCAATAATACATTCCTGTAAGAGGTTGTAGTGAATCTATCATTTGCTATGGCTTCTAAGATTCATTAGATAGGCATCAGCCGGTTTCCTCCACGGAAGCCGGCTTTTGAACCTGTATAGGGAATGCAGTGTCTGCAATTGAGGCTGTGAACGCTATTCATTAGGGGATAACAATACATATAATAGAACGGCCAAGGCGAGTCTGATGACGAGTATGGAATGGTTAAGAATTGAAGTAAATGCGTAGTAGCTTGGAACGTTTGTTGATTTATTTGTTTGCGTTTGCGATGATAGGAGCTTGCTGAAGTGTGAATAATGAGAATACCGCTCATCAGAGACGTCACTCCTTTAATGATTACGGCAATATGAGCGACCTGATCATAAAGGGATGGGCTGAATCCAGCAGCAAGAAAATCTATACCGACCAAGGCAATCCCAGTTCGCACCCAAGCTAGAAAAGTCCGTTCATTCGCTAGATGCTGTACATATTTCGAATCAATTGCAAAACCAAGAAAGGCGGCTGAACGTTATGCCTAGAAAAGAACGAATTGTGGAAATTGAATCCCTTCGGGGGATGGCTTTTGCGGCCGTCGTTTTACAACATTCGATTGCACACTTTTCAATTGTCCCAGAAACCAGGCTAGAGGATGGCGTATTATTAGCAATCCTATTAATGCTCACGAAGTTCGCAGTACCTTTATTTATTTTTATTACAGGCATGGTGCTCTTCTATAACACAGGAGATCAGCTGAACTACGGTCGTTTTATGAATAAACGATTGACGGATGTGATCATCCCCTACGTTGTCTGGACACTGATTTATTTTGTCCTTACGCCAAATGGAATTAGAGGTATCGGGTTGCAGGAGCTCCCGGAGCTGGGGCTAAAAATACTAACAGGAAAAACAACCTCTCATTTCTGGTACATTATCATGCTGATTCAATTCTATGTGCTGTTTCCACTATTCCTGCGCGCCATTCGTTACGTATACAATCGATTTGGATCGAGAGGACGGGGGATAGCGCTACTTCTTACTGGCGTGGTATATCTTATCCTTACTGATCAACTTGGCAACATCGCTGCCTTCATGGAGCGACTGCACATTCCTGTATTGACCGAAGCGTTTACGACCTATGCAGACCGAAATTTCTTATATTTCTTTTTTTATTTTGTGCTAGGTGCGGTGGCTGGGCTCTCTGTACAACACTGGAATATGTGGATATCACGGTTACGCTGGGTGTACTGGATTGTGTTTATCATACTCGGATTGCGGTTTACATATCTACTAATGCTCGAATATCAAAAACCGGAGGGCATTCGTATCACCTTTTACACCGTGAGTCTAATCAGACCTGATATGGCGATATTCCTTATTGCTTCGATTATGGTGATGTACCAACTAGCGGGCAAGCTGCAGAACCCATTTGCCGTGCGGTGGCTTGGGTGGATTGGTGGTGTATCCTACGGCGGGTATCTGATGCACATGCTCATGCTACGATACAGCTACATTCCGGATGAACGACTGTATGCAGCTTGGGGGATTAACCCAACCATTCGTATGGTACTCACTTGGATCCTTGCGCTGGCTCTATCCTGTGTGCTCACATGGCTTATTTCACGAATCAGTTGGGGAAAATGGATCGTTGGTACCGTGCCAGGTGGTAAGAATAATATCCGAATAAAACAACATATGAAAAATTCATGATAAAGTTTAATTATGGCTACATCGTGGGAAATTCAAATGAGCTCTCTGCATAACGTTCGAACTTTTGCAATTTTGGATTTTCCACCATCCATTTAGGGAAGCCAGGGATATTAAGATTAAAATTTCAAAAATTCAACACCTGAAAAATTCATAACAGTAAACCGTTCCTTCTTACCCGGTGCCTCTCTATTTCTTCATTATTCTTTCTTCCGAACGACATATGGACTAACGGAGAGAGATGGCAGAAACCGAACATAAGTTTTATAATACACACAGAAAGGTTAATGGATAGGAGGAGGAACCAACGTGGCGTTTATGATTGCACAACGAGCATTTATCAAACTTTATTTAATAACGATGGTAGAGCAGCATAGAGGATATGGGTATGAAATGTTAGAGGCGATGAAGCAAGAATTCAAGGATTACGGTTATGTACCGCCTCAGAGCGAGGTTTATCGAGCACTACATGAGCTGGTACAGCAGGGAATTTTTTATCGAACGAAAAAGCTGAAGGGTAACGACCCCAAAGTTGATTTTCAGGAAATTGTGTTATATCACTTTACAGATGACGGTGCTGAGAAGGCTGATTTGTACAAAAAGCAGGTCAAAACAGACTTAGATCGCTGTCTCGGCATGCTTCATAAGGCAGAGCAGGATAACTACGGTACGAAAGGAAGATGAGCATGAGCAGGCTATTACAGTGGGGCATACTGGGAACCTCGACGATTGCAAGAAATGCGGTTATACCGGCAATCCAGCAGTCTGAACGTGGCGAAGTGCTTGCCATTGCTAGTCGTAGTAGGGAGAAGGCTGAGGCTATTGCGGAAGAACTGGACATTCCTAGATCCTACGGTAGTTACGAAGAGCTTATCGCGGATCCTGAGATTGAAGCGGTGTACATTCCACTGCCGAACCATATGCATAAGGAATGGACAATCCGAGCAGCCAAGGCTGGAAAGCATGTACTATGTGAGAAGCCTGCAGCATTAAATGCAGATGAAAGCTCCGAAATGATACAAGTATGCAAAGAGTATGGTGTTGTCTTCGCTGAAGCGATTATGTATCGTTATCATCCGAAGCACAGACGTGTAGAGGAGATCATCGCCAGTGGCGAGATTGGAACGGTTCGAGCCATTCATGGGAACTTTACGTGCAATACCGCAGATGATAAGGAAAATGTGAGATTTAAACGTGAGATGGGCGGCGGATCATTGTTTGATCTAGGTGTGTACCCCATCTCTGCAGCTCGTATGTATCTTGGGCAGGAACCAGAAGCGGTTACGGTACATGCTCTATTTTCCGATAAACATGATGGTGTGGATATGATGGCCTCAGGCTTGATTGAGTTTCCTGGAGGTGTAGCCTTAACCTTTGATTGTGGAATGTGGGCTTCTGGACGAGCTGAGATGGAGATTCTCGGTACAGAAGGACGGATTGAATTACCGAAGGTGTTTGGCTGGGAGAACAGTGATATTCCACCACAGATCATTGTGCATACCGATTCCGTAAGTCGTGAAGAACGTGTATCCGTCTCTAATTCGTTTGTTCTGCAAGCAGAGACATTTGCTTCGGCTGTGCTTGAAGGTACGCCATTACCTTTTGAACCTGAGAATACAGTGAACAATATGCGCGTCATCGATGCCTGTCTGGAATCGGCAAGAACACGTCAGCGGGTGCAGATCAACAAAGCTTAGATCCCATATCACATGCTACCTTTGCGCACATGATCTTGGCGCTACCATCACCATATAGCTCTATAAAGACTCCATCCTTCGGATGAGGGTCTTTTTTAATGTGTATTAACGTCTAGTTACAGAGAGGTGGTAAGGAGGTAGTGTTTTTGGGGAAAGCGTGTAAACAAACATTCTAAAAAGCAACGATAAAAATATTTTCACGAAGGGGTTGTTTTTCGTTAAAGATTCGTTAAAATAATATTAACATTAAAAATATTTTAACGTTGAGGGGCGGACTTACAATGAGTGAAGGTACATTGATACGCAAGCAGGGAATAGGAGAATTGTTACGTATTAGGCCGTATGTGCAGTTCATGCTGGGCAAGGTGATTGCAAGGTTTGGTGATTCGATTGATTCAATCGCTTATAGTTGGATGGTGTATATGTTAACGGGTTCGAAGCTACTCATGGGCACACTGCTCGCGGTTAATTTCTTACCTAATATTGTGCTGGGGCTGTTTGCTGGAGCGCTGGTTGACCGAATGTCGCCCAAAAAAGTGATTGTACTTACCAATGTGGGGCGGGGATTACTCGTTGGTATTACAGCGTTGTTATTCGGTTTGGGACAATTGCAAGTATGGCATCTATTCGTTGTGACAATTCTGATCTCACTTCTAGAGTGCTTCACTTCGCCTGCAGAGGTATCCAGTGTACCAAGACTATTACCCCAATCCATGTTGCTATCTGGTAATGCGATGTCTTCTTCAGCATCAAGGGTAGCGGAGCTTGCAGGACTTGCGGTGGCCGGGGCGCTCATTGCAACAGCAGGAATTGCATGGACTATTTTTATCGATGCGGTATTGTTCGCCTTAAGCGCAATATGTATGAGCCGTGTTGTGTATCCAACCAGCAATACATCATCTACCCAAGATAATATAGCTATACATGATGATTCGGTGAATCCATCTGTTAAGGCCACAAGTATATTTGCTGAAATGATGGAAGCCTTTCATTTTGTTCGTAAACATGTTCTTCTACTCATCGTCTCCATTTTGTTTGCCTTCGTAAATTTCTGTCTTATGCCCTTCAATGTTCTACGAACGCCGTATGTCATGGAGACACTTCAGGCAGGAGCGGGTGGATTGAGTCTGCTTAGTGGACTGATGGTAGCGGGAATGGTGCTTAGTGGAGTGTGGATGTCACATGCAGGAGCGAATTATCGTAAAAGTATGCTGGTCGTTAGTGGCATTGTCATGCTGGGTCTCAGTTATGCATTAACTGCAATTCCTGCCTACATGTCGGACTTTCAACTGCCCGCCGCCGCCGCTTGCTGTTTACTGATGGGATTCGGGATTCCACTCGCGACTACGCCCCTTGCCTCTTATCTGATGGAGGTTACCCCTTCTGAGATGCTCGGCAGAGTATCTGCTCTTCAAAGTATGTTATGTCTCAGTGTAGTTCCACTTGGCAGTTTGGCTGCAGGCGCGTTGGCAGAGTGGATTGCATTGCCTGTGCTGTTTATCGTATTTGGGTTGCTGCTCGCGATGTCCGTTATTATGATCCTATTCAGCAAAAGTTTTCGGCAGATGACGTGAAAGAACGACATCGATTCCCAAAGTCTATGTTGTGAAAGTTCGTATTCGTCTACTTAGCAATACTAATGAATGTTCGATCCTTTTATATTCCGGAGCATTTTGACCAAAGTCCTGTTGGAACGGTATAATGTAGAGATAAGCCCGGAAATGAGGATATAAGGGATGCAGCACATCGTACTATCAACAATTGAAGAGATTAAAGTATATTCCGATCCGTATCGTATACAGATCATGAACACATTTCGTAAACAGGGGAGACCCTCTACCGTAAAAGAAATAGCTGATTTGATGGGAGAAGTACCTGCCAAGGTACACTATCATGTGAAGAAGCTGGAGAAGATCGGATTGCTTACCCTCGTCTCCACACGCGAAATTAATGGCATCATTGCTAAATACTACGACCCTTTTGAAGGCGAGATTCATCTTCGTCATGAAGGTGAGGAGGATTCACCACTCAAGCAGGTTTTTCAATCGGAAACGCTGAAATTATTAAATGAAATGTATGAGCAGAGTCGTGAGAGGTTCATGAAACAGGCCAGTCAAGGGGATCGGATGTTTATCTCTGATATGACCTTATATGCAACGAATGAAGAAGCAGAGCAGCTCTTTAAGGAGATTACGAAGTTATGCGAGCCTTATTTTACAGATAACAAGAAACAAGTTGGTCAAGAAGAATTTCGTTTATTCTCTAGCCTGTCGAAACAAATGGAGGATAAGCTGGATTCAGAGACTGAAGTGAAATCACCTAAGAGAAAGAAGTCCAATTCTAATTCTAAACCGAAGCGATGATTTGGTTCAGCCTTAGAGGGAGCGGAATGATCTAAGCCTACCGACTAACTTATTCTAACGTTATTTTAAGATAAGCGGGGGATATATTGACACAAGTGATGTGAACGTAGAAAAAAGCCGCCATTGGCGGCTTTTTCATGCGTGTTCAGAACGACACTGAACGTTAGGAATTGATTGCTGATCAACAGACCGGTTAATCAATTTATCTCGTTCATTGGAGTTGAGAACTACATGTTCTCGTCATAATCTCTCACTTCGCGTTTGGCTGCTGTTGCCGGGGAGTTGGACGTACCATACTCGCTGACCGCTTCCCAAGCGTCCGCATGATCGAATTTACCTGCGTTGCGCTGTCTGACCTCACCAGCGCCAGTTGGAGGCATGGTCATCACTTCTTCCTCGACAGGGCGGTCGTTGCGTAGATCACGCTGCGGGGTATCGTCAATACAATAAGCGGTGTATGGGATGGCCTCCAGTCGTTCAAACGGAATATCCTTACCACAGGTGATACAGGTTCCGTAAGAACCATCTTCCATTCGTTCCAACGCCTCGCTCACCTGATCGAATTCATCCTTCAAGGTGTCGTCTACGGCGAGATCCCGGCTACGCTCAAACGTTTCTGTACCTGCATCTGCTGGATGATTATCGTATGATGACAGCTCACCGGTTGAATCTTTGAGAGATTCTGCTGGAGCTCCATCTTCCATGCTGGATTCGAAATGACGCTGTAAATTTTCACGTTGCTCTATAAGAGCATCTTTTAATTGGTGAAGTTGATCTTTCGTTAGTGTACTCATATCGACTTGCTCCTTTCCCGTAATGGGTGTGTAGTCAGTCCTTACCCGATTTTAACGAGAAGCAATCATGTTTCGCTTGAAATAGAGGATGCGCTGGTTTCATATCTGAACGATAATGTGTTATAAAAAATAGAGAGAGAAATGCCGCAGACCCATAAAAATAATATGGAAGTTGCTGCGCATTTGATATAATGGAGGTTGTCATTATGGATGAACATATGAAACGAAGATTGGATAAACAAAGACAATTGTTCAAGCAACTTGGCGTGCAGCTCGATGCATTGTCAATTCATGAGAAACAATTTAACTATAAACTTCGCGGATATGACCCTGACGAGGTAGATGCTTACCTTGACTTGGTTATTAAGGATTATGAGCGGTTTTATGCCAACATAGCGGATTTGATGGATAAATGGCAGGAGCAGCAGATTGTCATCCGGGATCTGAAGTCGACAGCCAAGCCCATAGATGATCCTACCAAGATTGACCGTAAACAACTGGATGATATCGTGAAGCAACTTGAATATAGTGTTCGGCAACTCAAAATCAGGGCACGTCCTGAACAGAACCTTTTTCCCGAATAACTAAACAGCAAGCTGAACTTCTAAATTGTTGTGAATTGAATGAGCATCTGAAACTAAATGTGTGGAAATGTTAATAATAAAAGTGCGTGTTCAAAAAGGACGGTTTTCAGTACCAAGAAGATGGGATGAAGCTAGAAATGGAGTAGCGGAGCGTAGGATAAACTACGTGAGCAACTACATGTTTCCTACAGAAACAAGCTTCGTAAGCATCCAACTTAGTTCGGCTGAGTTCCATATTTGACGCTGAGATGCCAACAGGCATCCTTCGTAATCAAAAGCGTTTTTTTTGAACAACCTCTAAAAGGTGGTTAATCATGAGTACTCATTTTTCGGTCAGTGTGCATTGCTTGTTACTATTGTCCCTGGATGCCCCTGAACGAATCACTTCTGCAGAGATTGCAGGTAGTATTAATACGAACCCTGTCGTTGTTAGACGGATTCTAGGTGGGCTGAAAAAGGCAGGTCTTGTTGATTCTTCCCCAGGTACCAGAGGATTCTATCTAGCGAAACCTTCCAGCGAAATTACGCTAGCCATGATCTACGACGCTGCGAAGGATGAAGGGCCTCTGTTTCCGATTCACGGCAATTGCAACCCAGATTGTAATGTGGGTGTACGGATCGACGGTTTGCTTAACAATCTATATAAGGTAGCAGAAGAGAAGGTGCATCAGTTTTTTGCATCGATTACTCTAGAAGATATGGAACGCTCTTGTTTAGACATGGACGAGGTGTCGACGCCCGCGCAGTGATGGAAGAACCCATTCGAGGTACAGAGATAGGAAGGTGTGCTGTAACATGAAAATTATCGTGATCTCGGATACGCATTTACCCCGAAAAGCACGTGAATTGCCTGAGCCGCTTGTACAAGAGCTGTCCGATGCTGATCTTATTTTGCATGCAGGTGATTGGTCTGACTGGAATGTGTACAAGCTGCTGAGCACCTATGCGCCAGTAGCTGGCGTGACAGGCAATACGGACCCGGCAGAAATTGCGGATAAGCTGGGTTTTTCTCGTATTGTCGAAGCAGATGGACTTCGGATTGGGCTGGTGCACGGTCATCAGGGCTCGAAATCGACAGAACAAAATGCCATTCAGACCTTTGCGGGACAGCAAGTAGACGCCATTGTATACGGACACTCACATATTCCGGTTATGCATACGGTTGATGACGTGTTAGTATTCAATCCCGGCTCTCCGACGGATCGACGTTTTCAGAAACAGTATTCGTTCGGCATCATGAAAACACATCTTGGCAAGCTACAGGCAGAGCATGTGTTTTTTGATCGGAAGTAAGAGGGCTGTGAGATTAGCTAGTTTATATTCTAATGCTATTCATTTTGTGATTAGACCAAGTGCCGATATTCTCTTGAGCAGAGAGTATTGGCACTTTTTTTGTTTTTTATAATGTGATCTTACATGAGAAACCCACGCTTACTTCTTTCTTGATGACAAAGTGTTATCTCTGAATGGGGAAAATGGTCTAACTGTTATCTCTCATTCATCTGTTAACGAAAAGCCCTGTTGACTCAGTTCCGGGAGTGATACAATGCGCTTACAACCATAAAATGAATACGTTTACATAAGGAGCTGATGGTTTTGAAATGGTCAGTATTTACGGTGGCAACTCCTGATCTCAATGCGGAAGAGTTAGCAGCAGCAGTAGCTTCAGCCGGAATAAATGGGATTGAATGGAGATTTCGCGGAATACCGGAAGATGCTATGCAGGAAGAGCCGTCCTATTGGCGGAACAATCGGTGCTCCATAGATCCCGCCTCATGGGAGGAACAAACTCCGATATTCCGTGAAGCAGCACACAAGCATGGAAGAAAATCCATTGCGCTTGTACCTTATCTGAGCTGTGGTGACTTGCCAGCAACCGAACAGGCATTTCAGGCTGCTCATTCGCTCGGTGCATCCATGATGCGTGTCGGTGTGCCGGGATATAATCGCACCACAAGTTATCCTGAGTTATATCGGGAGGCCGTGCGTTATCTGAGTGAAGTTCAGGAGATGGCTAAGCAATACAAGGTGAAGGCCTTAGTAGAGACACACCATCAGACGATTGCACCAAGTGCTTCTTTGGCCTATCGACTGGTTCAATCATTGGATGCAGAGCATGTGGGTGTGTTATATGATCCGGGCAACCTGGTGCATGAGGGGTACGAAAATCATCGGATGGGTCTAGAGTTACTAGGTCCTTATCTCGCACATGTGCATGTTAAAAATGCAGGATGGTTTCAGGAGGAGGCTGTTGCGACGTTTTCGTCTGAACGACGGGGTGAAGATCAGAGATCCTCATTAACAACGAAATGGAATTGTCCATGGCTTTCTTTGACAGAAGGTGTGGTGGATTGGGTACAGGTTGTAAGGGATTTACGAGCGGTTGGATACGATGGTTATTACGGTATTGAGGATTTCAGTGGTGCTTTTAGCTCCGCTAAGATGTTACAGCATTTTACAGATGTTTTTCAGGCTATTAAGGAACAACTTGAGGAGGAGGTCAGCGTATGAGTGTAGTTCGGGTAGCAGTCATTGGAATCGGAAACATGGGAGCAGCACATGCCAGAACGTTAATCGCTGGAGAGGTGCCCGGTGCAGAACTTGTAGCGGTGTGTGATGTGAGACAGGAGATGGCCAAGTGGGTATCGGATAACTTTCCTGCATCCGTTGTGTATTGGCAGGATGCAGAGCAGATGATGGGTTCAGGCACCATTGATGCAGTAATTATCGCAACACCTCACTACGACCATCCGGAGCAGGCCATCCAGGCATTTCGTCATGGCTTACATGTCATGATTGAGAAGCCAGCAGGTGTGTATACGAAGCAGGTACGGGAGATGAATGAGGCAGCCAGTGCCAGCGGAAAATGCTTCTCCATTATGTACAACCAACGGACCAATCCGTTATATATCAAGCTTAGAGATCTCATCGCTTCAGGCGAACTGGGCGAGATCAGACGGACGAACTGGATCATTACGAATTGGTATCGATCTCAGAGCTACTACGACTCTGGTGGCTGGCGTGCGACTTGGGCGGGCGAAGGTGGGGGGGTTCTGATTAATCAAGACCCTCACCAATTGGATCTGTGGCAATGGACGATCGGGATGATGCCTGTTCGTATGCGGGCGTTCTGTTCTTTTGGGAAATACCGGAATATTGAAGTCGAAGATGATGTGACCGCATATGTGGAATATGCTAACGGCGCAACTGGGGTTTTTGTAACTACAACAGGCGAAGCACCGGGTACGAATCGATTCGAAGTGAATGGTGATCGTGGGAAAATCGTAATTGAGGATGGAAAATTAACGTTCTGGCGTCTGCGTGAATCCGAGCCTGAGTTTAATCAACGTTTCACCGGTGGTTTTGGACAGCCGGAATGTTGGAAATGTGATGTTCCGATTACCGGGGTCGAATCAGGTCACCCAGGATTAATTCGGAACTGGGTCGATGCAATCCGGACAGGTGTACCTCTCATCGCTCCAGGTGAAGAGGGCATTCACGGACTTACACTGTCTAATGCGATGCTACTCTCGACATGGACGGATCACTGGGTTGATTTGCCGATGGATGAAGAGCTGTTCTACGAACATTTACAAGAGCGGATCTCACAATCCGTCATGAAGAAGGATCCGGGTTATAGCAAGAATCAACCAGCAGACCTGACACAAACGTTTAAGTGAAATGGGATAGAAGCTAATTAACTATATTCAAAATAAAAGCGGAAAGAAGGGAATCACGTGGCAAAAGACGGAATGTTCTATGCACCCAAAAGTGTAAAAAAAGAGGTCGTATGTGGCGAAGGCGAGTTCACCATTGCTGCTGTAGCGTTGGATCATGGACATATCTACGGTATGGTTGGTGGATTAGTTGAGGCGGGAGCGACTCTTAAATGGGTATATGACCCGGATCCGCTCAAGGTTGAGGCATTTCGTAAACAGTTTCCCCAGGCTCAGATAGCGCAATCTGAAGAGCAAGTGTTCGCTGATGATGAAGTCAAGCTGGTAGCTAGTGCGGCAATTACTTCCGAACGTGCACCACTCGGTATGAGAGTTTTGGCGTCAGGCAAAGATTATTTTACGGATAAGGCACCATTTACAACATTGGATCAACTGGCTCGTGCGCGTGAAGAGGTCAAGCGTACCGGGAAGAAATACATGGTCTATTATAGTGAGCGTCTGCATGTGGAGAGTGCGATCTATGCTGGTCAATTAATTGATGAAGGTGCGATTGGAAAAGTGGTTCAGGTCATGGGCACCGGGCCACATCGATTAAATGCGCCAGCTCGGCCAGACTGGTTCTTCCGTCATGAACAGTATGGTGGTATCCTCTGCGACATCGGTAGCCATCAGATCGAACAATTCCTGACGTTTGCCTCCTGTACAGATGCAGAAGTGGCATTCAGCCGGGTGCATAATTTCAACCATCCGCAATACCCTGAGTTGGAGGATTTCGGAGAAGCGTCTCTGATTGGTAACAATGGAGCGTCAGGCTACTTCCGCGTAGACTGGTTTACACCAGATGGACTCAGCACCTGGGGCGATGGTCGTACCGTAATCCTCGGGACAGATGGTTACATTGAATTGCGGAAATATATTGATGTAGGTCGTGAATCTCAAGGGGATCAAGTTTATCTAGTCAATCACGAAGGTGAGTACCATTATAGTGTGAAAGGGCAGGTGGGGTATCCCTTCTTCGGCGATCTGATTCGCGATTGCTTGGCTCGGACAGAGAATGCGATGACCCAAGAGCATGCCTTTAAGGCAGCTGAGATCTGCCTGATTGCCCAGCACAAAGCGATGAGTGAACGAGTCATCTGGAGCGGTGGAGCGAAATAGAAGCTATTGTTCGTTTGAATAAGATAGTTAGATTAATATGTTGGCAAAATCGAGGGGCAGCCGGATGTAAAGGCTGCTCTTTGATATGTGATTGTAACTTGCAAATGGAACAATATGGTTTAAACTAGATTTAGTCGGAAATAGTTCAGAAATTTGTAGTATGTACGAAGTTCGTAAATTTGAAGTTAGATGAAAGTCAGGTAATGATAATTATATTGGGAGAGTACAATGAAGAATTTTCTAGAAAATCTAAAAGAAAAAATAACGAGAAAAATTAAAAAATTTAGCAATAAAGCTATTGAATCTTTTATAGGTCTACATGAACGGATGTATGCAAAATCTTCGACAGTTATAGGTACAAATATTAAACAATTTAGAAAGGAATCTTATGTTAAGCAAAATGATGTATTTGTTTTCGAACATGAGGTTTACCTTAATAAAATTAGACAGTTTTATTTTGAAAATGCTGAAGATTTAATCCGAAACATGAATTTGAACTATTTAGAGCAACTTTTATTAAGACGAAAGGAAATTAAAAACCAGAGCAATTATCTAGCTAATGTAGGTATTGCTGTTGCAACTGGTATACTTACCGGGCTCTTTGTTAATAACATAAGCAAATTTGGTTTATTGATTAGTAGTGTTAACGATAATCTATTTGTAGCTCTTTTCCGAGGTACTCTCGTTTTTTCAATAAGCTTATTGATTTCTTTTCTTCCCATAGTATTACTCATCGTCTTTAAGAAATTTATATCTATACAAGATCCATTAATTCAATATACGGAAGAAGTAGAGATAGAAGTTATTGAATTGATCATTAGAGATAAATTAAAGTTGCAGGATATATCGAAGAAGGCCTGACCTTCAACTAACAATGTATCTACGCAGCGGGCTTTGCCCTTGGTTCGCAAGAAGTGATAAGCGGAGTGGTTGAATCAGCTCACAACCCTGCGAGGCTAAGTCCGTTGGACCCGGCGCGTTGCGCCTTAAGCCTCTCGGGTTCGTAGATACAAGAACGTTAGGTGAAATTCCGAGGCGAAATTGAAAGGAAGGTAAGTGATGTTTGATGGAGATCAGTTCAATGAATTTGAGACTGCAAAAAATTATCAAGAAGCCTTTCTGTCGATGAGAAGAGAGTGGGACAAAGGGAAGCGTAATTTGAGTATATGCTTGAATTTAGGTTTTTTATCCTGGTATTTGAGTGTCGAATCTGGCAATACGTTTGTTACTGAGGGGCTTAATGAAAACGATTATGAGATGATTGAAGTGACATTAAACGAAGTTACAGAGAAAGGGATACATAATTTCTCTACAGAAACGCAGTTTTTATTGATTTTCGGTTATATGATTACGTTGTTTCCTCAACATTTTGGAGACTATGAGCATTGGGAAAGCATAGGGAAAAACATGCTGTCAAAAGCATACGAGTTGGAACCAAGTGATCCAATAATTGAAATGGTTTTTCTTGCGGATAGTATGAAAAGTGAAGGTTATAAAAATGCTTGTTTAAGAGCAAAAGAACATATTAAAGACAGATTTAAGAATAAAGGATTAATGGATAAATATTTTCAAGACGTATTTGATAGGTAATTCAGAGGAACATCACTTAACAATATATTCACGCTGCGGACATACGTCCTTGGTCCGGCATTCGCCGGACACCCAGCATGGGCTGGTTCGTGAATACAGGAACGTTAGGTGAAATATGACTAGAACGAGGTGAAGACAATAATTCAATTTGATCTCATATCTGATATTCATTTAGATTTTTGGGTGGAATATTCAAGCAATCATAAAAAGCAAAATCAAAGATTAGATAAGTTTGTGCAAATAATTCTTCCTGAAGAGCCTGCAGAAGTTTTGGCAATAGCTGGTGATCTAGGTCACTATAACAAACAAAATTTCATATTTCTCGAAAAACTCAGGAAACATTATAAGTATATTCTGCTGGTAGCAGGTAATCACGACTACTATTTAGTTACTAAATCAATAAAAAATAAATACAAACGTAACTCAATACATAGATTTGAAGAAATGAAAATAATGGCAGAAAACATACCTGGAGTATTATTTTTAGATGGAAATACAATTGAAATTGGTGGAACTAATTTTGGTGGTGCTGGAATGTGGTATGACTTTCAATATGGAATATATCAACTAAACATAGAAGTAAATAAAATCTATGACAGTTGGAAGTCGATATCAAATGATTCTGTTTTAATAGAGGGATTACCGCGATTGGTGGAAGCAATGTATGTGCAAGAGTTAACAAAACTCAAGAAGATACTTGATACTTCAGATGTGGTGGTTACTCATATCTCACCCGATTGGACTAAGGTTCCATTAGATAAAATAAATGATATTAGCAACAGCTTTTATTATTTTAACGGTAGGGAGTTATTATATAATCTAAATAGAAAGATCTGGTGTTTTGGTCATATTCATAGAAGAGAAGATTACATAAATGAAGGATGTAGACTCATAAATGCCTCTTTGGGGTATCCGGATGAGAATGATGGTATACCGAAGAAGATTATGAAGGTAACTCATTGAAGAGTAATACAATCACCTAACATAATATTCAAGCTGCGACTCCTTTGGAGCCTGGGTCTGCTGGAAGGATTTCGAAAAGGCATTTCAGCAGACACCCCCCTTGGGGTTCGTGAATACAGGAACGTTAGATGAGATAGCCGCAAAACCAAACAAACATTGGAAATGGATGTTAAGTCCACTCAAACTTTAGTGTATAATAAAAACAAAGAAGTGTAGGAGGTATGCAGAGTGAGTATTGAAGAGAAACTTATTCAAGACTTTTTGACATTGCCTGGTGACAAGAAAATTGAAGTGATTGATTTTGTTGAATTTCTAAAGAATCGTAATAATAAGCAAATGGATTCGCTCATGGACGATATTATAAACGAGAATATTGAGGCACTTAGGGAATTATCGAAATGAAGTATCTTAGTCTGGAACAGATTCTTCAATTCCATACTAAGATTATTAAGTCAACAGGCGGCTCCGATGGAGTTAGAGATCTTGGGCTAATTGAAAGTGCTCTTAAGAAAGCGGAAGCAACTTTTGATGGACAGGAACTTTACGAAGGAAATATAAAGAAAATATCTGTTACTACATTTGCTCCAATAAAGGATCATGGATTTATTGACGGGAACAAACGTATAGGGGTAGCAACTATGCTGCTTTTATACGTTTAAATGAGATTTCTGTAAAGTACGAGCAAGAAGAATTAGTTGAATTGGGATTCAAGACCGCAGAAGGTGAATTCATAGAAGAGAACATACAAAAGTGGATAGAAGTGCATCAAGTGTAAATTGGCTTGATGTTCTTTTTTTGTAAGAACAACTGAAGGTATTTCAAAGTAGACGTCTACACCATCTAACATTATATTCAAGCAACGGTTCCTTCCGGAGCCCTGGTCTGCGGGAAGGATTTCGAAGAGGCACTTCAGCAGGCAACCCCTTCGGGGTTCATGAATACAGGAACGTTATACGTAATTACTGTAAAAGGAGCAAGTCATGAGGATCTTAAAAGAACGTTTAAAAACACAATCATCAAAGAAACAATATAGATGTTTTCTTGAAATCGTTCTAGAAATGACTTCTCGATTTACCATTTCGGTAAGTGAATCTGTACAAACAATCGTACATAACGGATACTTCCGTGAAAGATTTGCTGAGGACGAAATTTATTATCATGACGTACCTGAAGTATGGGCTAAGACTTATTACTGGGGTCATAGTAATTTTTGGTGGAAACAAGGTGAAGAAAGAAAACGATATAAACTACCACCATTAAAACCTGCTAGAAAAAATAAATTAGAACGATACATGTATATAAAAGTACAAGAAAAAGGACAAAACCGTTTTTTTGCTTCTGAACGAACAATTAATGAATTGATTAAAGGAGAGCTGGTGGGTAACTCGTATAAAAAACTTTGGGAGATCCATGCGATAAATTACAATGAGGCTCTAAAAAAATATTATAACCATATGGGATGGGAACCTTACATAGAACAACAATGAAAGTAATTCAGGAAGAGCGGTAACTACGTATAACATAATATTGACGCTGCGGGCATACGCCCTAGGTCAGGCATTCGGCGGACACCCAGCATATGCTGGGTCGTGAAAACGGGAACGTTAGATGAAATCACCGTGAACAGGATTCAAGACTCTACAAATGAAAGATAAATCTCAAAATGATTGATAAAGAACAAGTCATGGACATGCTATTAAACGCATGTCCATCTTATAATAAGAGATATGAAAAATATGTAAAAGAAAACTATACAACAGATGAAGATAAACTTATCTATTTAGACATAAGTGACTTTCTCGAACATGTAATTGAATGCTATCAGAATAAACAGACCAATGAATTTGATAAAGTATTTGAGGCCATAGAAGAATTGCATATCAATGGGAATTCGTTTGTTAAAGAGTTAGCAACAATTGGGGGATTAGAAACTCTTCAGAACAAATTAGAACATAAGAATGTAGAGTATGGTGAATTTGAAAAGTATTTAAGATCTGAATCTAAAATCTGGTGGAATAATTTAATTGATTTTTGGAACGGGAAGACAGAATACGTTGGAGGTCCCATTAAAGAACAATAAAGAATTTTGAATGTAATTCAAGAAGTCGGTGTCATCATCTAACATAATATTCACGCTGCGGGTATACGTCCTGGTTCTGCATTCGCCGGATACTCGACATGCGTCGAGTTGTGAATACAGAAACGTTATAGGAAATCAGCGTTAGAGCATAAAGACGAAAATTCTTTAGTAAGCAGGTGAAGACTTTGAACATTGATTTTATTATTCTCCACGGTTCGCCTGGGAATGGAAAGACAACATTGTCCCAGAGATTACATGAATACTTTAGGACTCCATATTTTGAATTTGGTTGGATTCCAGAATTTCGCGCTCTAGCACCTTCAGTTCAGATCACTCAAAAAGAAGAAGAACAATTAGCATTTGAAAATTTGATGTTGGTCGTAAAAAACTATAATCGTCATGGGTTTAAGCATATTATTATTACAGATCTTAATGATATTAGAATGTTGGATATTCCTAAAGAATTTGAAGGGTATAACTATACTATTTTGACACTTTGTAGTGATCAAGATGAAGTGATTAAATATAGAATTCTAAATAGAGATAACGGGAATAGTTACACTGATTGGGAAACTTCTATAAAAATGAACTCCCTCATTAGGGGAAGGAACAAACTCCCGAATGAATATCGAATAATAAATTCAAGTAGTGATGTAGAAACTACATTTCAAGAAATATTGAAAGTGTTGGAAAAGCATGTGCCATCAAGAACTAATAAAATTGATGTGAGAGAAGATGATTTTTATAGTTATACTACCACTTGAATGAATCTGTAGGTGAATCAATCAATTATAGAAGCGTCACAAAGACATGTAAATTATTCAACACTAGGTAGAGGACATCGTTCAGGTCTTCAAAGCATAATAAATGAAATGAAATCTTAGAGCATGTAGCAGTTACAAAGAAGTCGTTGACATCCTATAACAATATATTCACGCAGTGGACATTCGTCCTTTGTTCGGCATTCGACGGACACCCGACATGTGTCGGGTCGTGAATACAGGAACGTTATGTGAAATACCTAAATTCAGAAACATAAATTGAGGGATAAAAAACCGATGACCTCGGATGATTTTGAATACTACACAGATAAAGATTTTGAATGGACTGGGGTTTTGAACCTATACCTCGGTTCAGAATTTCCAAATAAGAAAGGCACTACTTTTAGAATAGATGTATTAATTGCAGAGAACATTGAAGAGCCAGAATTGTCTATTTTGAAATCGTTTGGACAGTCATGGACATGGGGGGAAGATCGTCGAATAAAAGCCTTTGAACTGCTCGAATTTCAATACATAGATAAAAGGCTTATTTTTGATTTTAGAACGATGAGAAAGAGCCGCAAATATGATGAGATTAAATACTTTTTGTTTGATTTAGGGGCAGGAATTGAAATTGAAGGAAACAAAATCAAAGAAATTCAAGTAAGAGAACTGAAGTAATTTTATTAAGGAAGGGTACATCACATAAAAACCGCAAACAAATAAATAAAAATGATAATTGAAATTTAGAGAACAATGTGGAGGCGAATATGAAATTTTATATAGCTTCAAGTTTTAGTAATACTACAGCTGTCCGAACTGTTGCAAATCAATTGAAATTAAATGGATTTATCCAAACCTATGACTGGATAGAAAACCAAAATGTTAATTCACTAAAAGATCTACGAGAGATTGGTTACCTAGAGAAGAATGCAATTTTGAATTCAGACATTTTTATTATAATGTTGCCAGCTGGTAAAGGTGCCCATATTGAACTCGGGATAGCACTTGGGGCAATGAAAGAGATTTATTTATATTCTGAAACCAACGAGATGAATGAAATTGAGACTACAAGTACCTTTTATCAGCTGGACGAAGTAAAAAGGATTATTGGAACAATGGATGAACTCATTAAAACAATAAATTTAGAATAAATACTGAATATTAAAGAAATTAAGGGGATTTATAAGTAATTCGAGAAGGCGCTAAAACCCATAACATAATATTCAAGCAGCGGCTTCTATGGAGCCTTGGTCTGCTGGATGCATTTCAAAGAGGAATTTCAGCAGACAACCCCGTTGGGGTTCATGAATACAGGAACGTTAGATGAAATGCTTTAAGGAGATAAAAATGAATATTAAAAATATAGTTGAAAGACTTAAAAAACATAATATATTACTCGATTCCGGATTATCTCAATACGAAATTGCAAAGATCGAAAACACGTTCAATATACAATTTCCACCAGATCTGAGTGAACTGCTTCGAAGTGTTCTTCCTATAAGTAAAGGGTTCATTAATTGGAGAGATAGCACAGAGGGAAATGTTAATTCAATATTCGATAGATTAAATTGGCCATTGGAAGGTATGCTGTTTGATATAGAACATAATTCATTCTGGTATGATGGCTGGGGTGTTAGACCCATCGATTTAAATGAAGCAAAAGAATTATGTAAATTTAAATACCTTGAAGTTCCAACACTCATACCGATTTACTCACACAGATATGTTCCAGCTAATCCACTTGAATGCGGAAATCCAATCTTCTCAGTGCACCAAACAGACATAATATATTATGGTGAGAACATAGAGGAATATTTCAAGGTAGAGTTTAAAGATAAATCATATAACAAAATGAATTATGAAAAGATCAAATATATAACGTTCTGGTCTGAAATAGTGACATGATTCGAATAAGAGAGCACATCGTTTAACAAAGTATCTACGTAGCGGGATTCGCTCTTGGTTTGCAAGAAGCGGTAAGCAAAGAAGTTGATTCAGCGAACAAGCCTGTGAATCCAACCGATCCTAGCGAATCTTAAGCCTCTCGGTTTCGAATTCCAAACGTTACAGGAAATCATGTGAAGTTAATTTAGGAGGGGTTAAAGAAAATGAACAAGAAACTATTAGACCAATTTGAAAATTTTAATGAATTTGTAAAAGTAATTGATGATCGGAGTTGGCAAAAGCCGATCGCCCCTGGAAAGTGGACGGTGAAGGAAGTCGTGGCTCACCTTTGGAATTGGGATACATTTACTTTAAATACGATGCTCCCACACATAAAAGATCAAGCGATGCTGCCAGAGTTCGTCGATCATGATACTCATAATTTAAAAGCAATAGAGAAGGCTAAGGAATTTACAGACAGAGAAAGTATGATTAAAACCTTTATTGAAACTCGAACTCATTTAGTAAACCAATTCCGTAAGGTAGATCATTCAGAAATTCGATTTTTTATAGGAGATGATAAACGACCTTATACATATCAAAGATACCTAAAAATATTCATAAATCATGATGAACACCATAAGAAACAAATAGAAAGCGTACTAGGGTGATTAATAGATGTCATGGATATCCTATAACATAGTACTCAAGTTGCGAATCCTAACGGAGTCTTGGTCTGCGGGAAGGATTTCGGAGCGGAATTTTAGCAGACAGCCCCTTATGGAAATGGATATTAAGTCCACTAAAGCTTTAGTGGACCTATGTCAAGAAAGTAGACACTTACGCGACGGATTTGTCCGTAAATTTCTTCGCAAAACGAGCAGGGGAAAGATAACCTAGCGCACCATGCATTCGCTTGCGGTTGTAATAGAACTCAATGT
>NZ_JAMAUZ010000009.1:0-193726 GCF_023714095.1 Paenibacillus sp. MER 99-2
CAGCGTTCGTCCTGAGCCAGGATCAAACTCTCCAATAAAGTATTGAAAAGAGCGATTAGCTCATTTTGAATCTGACGAGATTAAAAATCTCATTTGTGCTTCGAAATCATCCAGTCCGAAGACATGTGCCAATTTCTTAGCGTCGATCTTGCAAGCAAGATCGTTACTCACTCGTTGTTCAGTTTTCAAAGATCAAACTTGAATCATGTTACTCATTTTTGTGTCAACTACGTTTTCAGCGGCGACTTTTATAATGTAACACATTTCAGTTATTTTCGTCAAGAACTTTTTTTATTTCTTTTTTTGAAGCGTTTTGTTCTCGATGTTCTCCAGCAGAATTTGACTGTTTGTTACAACATTCTGCGTTTGAGGAACGAAATATAATGTATCATAAATCATAATTAAGAGTCAACATTTTTTTATAAATTATTAAACAAACAAAAAAGGAAGGTTTCCCCTCCTCTTTTTACACAGTTAAACTGTAGAGTGCAGCAGTCATTTAACTCTCGATCCAGTAGCGGATCTCGCGCCCTTCTCCCCCGATCAAGGAAGGCCAGCCAGGTGATTCCTTCACTAATGAACGGAAAACCAGCTTACGCAGGACAAGTGGAAGATCTTTGGCTACAAACCTTAATTGAGGATGATGAACAAGTTCGTCCATACTCCAAGGTTCTTTCCGGCTACCAAGCACACGTAGTAGCAATCCCGAGCTTTCACTCATTTTAGACATGACAGAAAACTCGCAAGCTAGTAGAACAAGCTCCACACGTTGCTCCAGTGTCTCTGAGCTGACGGTAAGCTCCTGATATAGCTTCCATAATGCCCGATCCAAGCTCTGTACATGTGTCCAAACAGCATGATCCGGGTATATTCCCTGTTCGATTAATACGATTCTAGCCCAGTTCCCTAGAGCCTCAAGTACATTGTAATATGCATCCACCACATGCCCTTCCTGAATGTAGCGTTTCGACTCCACATACATTCTAAGAAAGCTAGCAAATTCATGCAGAAGCTTCTGCTCTCTC
Source organism: Paenibacillus sp. MER 99-2 (assembly GCF_023714095.1). Classification (NCBI taxonomy): domain Bacteria; kingdom Bacillati; phylum Bacillota; class Bacilli; order Caryophanales; family Paenibacillaceae; genus Paenibacillus; species Paenibacillus sp. MER 99-2. The sequence continues at coordinate 1,026 of NZ_JAMAUZ010000009.1, forward strand.
AATTCTTGGCTAAACGTAGACAGCTCATCTCGCAGGGCACTTATGGCACCGTCAACTTCCCAGATGATCTCTCCTTCTATAAGGCATTGCATCATGTTGTCATTGTCACCAGTGATCACACTGCTTCGCAGCTCGTGTCGACTTGCATACATGATCTGATAACGCAGATCACCATATTTATAGTGCCCTACCTTAGATGCAACCTCATCTGATTCACATATAATAAGTACAAGCAATTCGAAATCCTGAATCAGGGAGCCGTGGAATCGCTCTCCTGGGTGGGAATAAGCGATAGCCCCAACTGCTCCCGTCTCTTCCGACTGTCCGGATAAAAAGGCTAGGTTCTTTAATTCCACGAGTCCCTCCATACAATTCATGGCAGATATGCGCCAAGTCAGTTATAATATAATTCTACAAGCAGGCTGAAGTTTCCTTCTTTTCCAGGTACGATACTACTCATACGTTAGGAGCATTTTTCATGATTTTTAAATCAGCTAAAATTAATGCTTTTCGCACTTGGGGACTGTTGCTCACCATGCTAGGTATGGGTCTAATGGTCCTGGGTACGGCCGGAATTGTATTCTGGGGACATGCTGGCAAGGTATTTGCTGCTGTAGGACTCGTTATTGGGCTAGTTGCTATGCTAGCTAGTTTGGCGATCTACTTTTGGGCAGGGATGCTGTCAACGAGCGCTGTGCAAGTTGATTGTCCAGAGTGCGGCAAGTTAACCAAAATGCTAGGTAAGACGGATCGTTGCATGTTCTGTCATACCATCCTCACCCTAGATCCCACACAGGCCAATACAATTGCCCCACAACTGAAAGCGCCTTCTCCTTCGAGTACAGACTAGGAATTAAACAGACGAGAAAGATAAACTCAACTCCTTAGATACCCCTCATTCGCGACCGTTGTTAGTGCCCACAAGATTTCAATAACAAAAAGACCCGGAATAATCACTCCGGGCCTTTTTGAATTCAACAATGGGATTAACGAAACGAAGATTATAATCTTATTGCGTTGTTCATTAGGTTCTTAATTGTGTACCGATGATAAATTAAAATAAGTTCATTTGCCATAACCAGCTTGTTTCAATACTTCCCATGCAGAGGCGTTTGCAAAACTGCGATTCCACGCAGCAACGCCGCCCAGTTCCAGCGAATCAATCAGATCTACACGTGCCTGGAGCGACACAGCGTCTTCTATCCATATTTTCTTCGTTGCGCCATCTTCCTCATATTCCACATAGTTCTGTCCACTGGCTTGATCCAGCACAGGCTTTAATTTCTTTTCCTTAATCAGATCTGTAACAGTATTCATACCTACTGCCTTCGAAGAAACCTTGACTTCTCCCTGTTCATTCTTCTCTTCAGTCCATATCCGTGTGTATAACGGCACAGCCATAATTAGTTTATTGGCAGGCACTTCGTCTTCTTCTAAAATACGACGCATAGATGCCTCTGTCCATGGCAGTGATGCTACTGATCCCGCCTTTGGACTTGCAGCCCAGTGTTCATCATAAGCCATCACAACAATATAGTCTGCGAAAGCACCTAACGAACGACGATCTAGAAAAGCCGACCACATCTCACTGTTGGATTTTGGTGTCACATCAACAGAGAGCATCAAACCATGAATACGTGCCATCGCTTTAATTTCACGCACAAATTGAGTTATGTTAGGACCGTCATCCGTATAGACATTCTCAAAATCAATATTGATCCCATCTAGCTGATAGGTCTGCGCATATGTCAACATCTGCTCAATAATATGTGTCCGTGTCTCATACGATGCCATTGCTTCCTTCGTAATATCCGGATCAAAACTATTGTCCATCAGTCCCCATACTTCCATACCAGAGCGGTGAGCCCAGTTCACATAGCTTTTGTCTGCTTTGCTTCTCAGGCTGCCTTGGCCATCTGTAATGTGGAACCAGGTTGGACTAACTACATTCACTCCTGGCAACTTGCCAATGGACGCAATATCTGGTTGCCGATTATACACGGCCTCCCAAACCAAGTTTACAGGCTTACTCTGCCACTTCTTCTCGGCTTCGGTAAGTGTGAACTGGGGCTTGTCCAGCTCCTTTTGCTCAGTGAGGGTGATATTTTTATTGTCCATGTAACCGGCATACCCATTGTCGAGCTGTACAAAACTTTGTTCATCCCCCGTCTGCCATACCCGTACCCGGTCGTCTTGCAGCATATCCGCAATAATAGGAGAACGTTCTTCCCCTTGCTTGTAGAGTGGAACCGTCTTATCTGCTTTGGTTGAGCCGGTATTCACTGTGGCATATTGAATCGTATCTCCCCCGCGCATGAGTAGAACTGCACCGGTTGTTGAATCTTCTTGTATCGCTATGCCATAGACTTCCTTCAGAGGTTTAAGCGGAATGTAAGCTTCATCCCCCACTATCTCCGGCTCTACCGACATCGGAAAGTCTTTATGATTCAATTCTGCTTGTGTACTACCTACCTTCATATGCAGCACTCGTTGAGGCGAAGCAATAATAATATCACCTGTAGCCGCTTCATAACGAATGCCTGGATCAATTACGTCCTGCAAAACGCTGACAGGTAACTTGAGTTCGTTGCCTGTACCTGAAGCCTGCCCCTCCATACGCTGTCCTTCTACAAAAATAGGTTGCTTCATCCCAATCCAATCGGGTTCCTCATAGGTTGGATTAAGCCATACACTCGTAATGAGCCAGTACGCAGCGCCCGCAACGATACAAGCCCCAAGTAAACCAGGCCAGAACGAGCGACGTTTCTGTCGTGTATATCTGTTTTTTCTACTCAACAGTCTACCTCCGTTATTCATGCTGAATCTTAGTCACTATGCATACATAACATCATCTAATCGCCTTAAAAACAAAAAACGTGAAGAATTCAACCGAATTCCGCACGTTAATATTGTAATTCAACTCTCTTAAGTCCTGCAACTTTTACATACACCGTACACTTCCAGTCGATGACCATGTACTTCAAATCCAGTACTTGTCTCCGCCTGCAGCTCCACGCTTTTTAAAGAAGGATAGCTGAAATCTTCGATCTTGCCGCATTGATCACATATCACATGATAATGATCCGTGACATTGGCATCGAAGCGACTTGAGTTGTCTCCGTATGTTAATTCCCGAACCATGCCGGCTTCCAAAAACATCTTCAAATTGTTATATACAGTCGCCACGCTCATACTGGGAAATTGGGGTTCAAGCGCACGGTAAATTTCATCGGCTGTTGGATGCCCCATAGATTCCATCAGATAATTCAATATGGCATGACGCTGGGGTGTAATACGGACACCGGTCGTTTTCAGATGCTCCAACGCATGTTGGACACGTGTTGCCATAAAACCCACCGCCTTACCTTTCGTTCTCTGAAGGGAGATCACATTACCATGTAACGTCATTCAGAGTTTGATCTTAGGCAGGAACAACGGCCAACCGTCTATCCTACCGTGTCACCTTACCTTATGATAGTTATTGTACGGCGACTACAAGTTTGTTGTCAACGCGGCAGTCACGGAACTTCCGGTGGATTGTCCTGGGAATTTTGTTCATTCTCATTCACCTGTTCCACGTCATCCCCTGTGTTATCTACATCTTGTGCATCTACACTGGGTGTCATGACTTCAGGATTCTCATTAATCGTTAGATCGCTGTTTCCTTCAACTTTGACCGTATATTCCCCTTCGCCTAATTGACCTTCAATCGTTTTGTTCCGCACTGTAAACGGCAAATCTGTTACTAGGTCGCCATAGCTGCTGGAACCATTCAATTTATAGTCACCTAAATTTGGTATCAATATATTAATTGCGCCGACCGCACTGTACACTTCCCAATCGCCGCCTATCTTGGTCGAAGTAATACTAATGCTTCCATTTAACGATTGAGCTCTGATTCCCAGATTCGCATTGTCTAGGGTGATATTTCCGTTCCTAGTCTCCGCCGTAAACTCACCAACAGAATCGGTAATACTGATGCTGCCAACTTGTGTGGTTAGATCCACATCTCCAGATATCCCGCGGGCTTTCATATCTCCACGATTACTGTCCAAATCAACATTGCCGATTGCATTAGCTATAATCACATCACCATTAAGCGTTTTACCAGAAATATCGCCAACCGCATTCGTAATTCGAATACGCCCGTTTCCCGTCTCAGCCAAAATCGTGCTAATCGCTTCAGGACGATTTAATAAGATCGCTCCATTGGATGTACGAATATCCAGATTGAAACGACGGTCGTCAGGGACAGTAATGGTCATATTCATACGTGGCTGTGTTTTTTCATTTTCTCCATAAGTCTTGCCCGTAGCTCTGACATAAATAACCTTCGTGCCTTCTGTCTCAACAAAAGAAGCATCTGCTACAGCTTTAGCCTGTACCTCTGAAGCATTGTCCACCCAGACAACCGTACGAACTTCAATTTCGTCAGTGTCTCCGCGCTGAACGGCAATATCTCCATTCACGCCCTGAACGACTATATCCGACGTCTCCATCTCTACTGGCACACGTATGGTTCCTTTATCTTGCATGTATCCAGCAGCTTGGCTATAGTCCATTGATGCAGCTCCGAGATTAAGACTCACCCTGTTCCATAAATGCATGTAGTGATCCTGCTCTGTCACAATAAACACAGAAGCGGTAAGCACAAGAGAGGCCAGAATGCCTTTTGCATCAGGTCTAAAACGCATTTTCACCTTCTCGCCCTTTACTTCCTCGTTTAAGGTCTTTCTCTTGCGAAGATACCAAAGAAATAATAGGATGCACTCAAAACCAAATGCAATGAGCAGCAATGGCCACCAATCCACGATTTCATAGAAGTAGTCGGTTCCCCACTGCTTATCCATTATCAATAAAATACCAACTGTTATGATTAAGGAGGCAGCCGTATAGCGACCCACTCGGATTTTACGGTTCATCGTTTCCCCTCCTAAAATAACGTCATCTATACTTTCGTTTTACGCAGCATAACCCATATTTCACGACCGAATAAAATTAGGCCACCTATAATTAATAAAACTGCAAACACATATCCCCCATACAGCGCCAAAATCTCTTGGAACCAACGAGGCTTACGGAAGAAAAGTACCATAAGTGCTCCTCCTACAATGAGCAACAATCCAAATGATACCCCTCTCTCCCAGACCATAAGCGCCTCTCCTGCAGCACGCTCATTCGTTTCAGGCTTGTCCGAACCCCCAAGCACACTTACTCTACGCCTGCGCATCATAACCCAGTCTGCAGATTGTAAGACATCATACACATTGTAGAAATAAATAATCGGGATGAACAAAGCCAGAAGGATCAACAGTGGTACATTAATCTGTATGCCAATCGACGAGAAATACAAAAGCGCCGACAAGTCCAGTAGAATGAGCAGCATAAACGTAAGACCTCTCATATACAGGCGCAAATAGATATGCCCCATGCCAGGAATAATCGCACTTAATAACCCCGCGAGGAATTTATGTGTTCGATTCCGAACGGGTTTGGGTTGCTTCTTGCTTACCATGACATGCCCCTTTCCTCAAAAAATGATGCTCACGTTCTCGTGCATTTGGTTAGATAGTACCCTAAAGCGACAGAAGAGTAACTGGAAGAAAAATGGATACAAGCAAAAACCCTCCGCCACTACTGGCCTGGGGAGGGTTCAATTCATTTATTCTACAGATACCTTGGTAATATGCTCTCGTTGTCTCAATTTGGATACAAGCTGTACTGTACTATAATCATGCGGTACATGGACATGCAGTACAACTTCAATTTTACGCTCGACTGAGATTACTTCAGCAAAAGCCAAATCTTGTTCATTTACTGTAATTTTGCGTATTTTGATCTTCTCATGTTCCAAAAAGGCAGAGATCTGCTCCAGAAAGCCGGGTTCAGATAACGTATGAAGTGTGACGACATGAAGCTTGTTGCCCCGAATGTACCTTAACTCCAACTTGTTAAACACCCAAAGATTAAGCAGAACTAAAACTGTGGATACGATCGATGCAAAAAAGAATCCTGCGCCTGCGGCAAGCCCAATGGCTGCAACCACCCAGATTGATGCTGCAGTCGTTAAACCAGTGATTGATTTTCCGGTAAAAAGAATCGTACCCGCTCCTAGAAATCCGACACCCGTAATAACCGCCGTCGCTAGACGCGCCGGATCGATCCGTACATTTAATTCATTTGCAAAATCTTTAAATCCATAAACAGATAACATCATAATTAGTGCAGAGCCAAGACATACCAAGATATGCGTACGCAAACCAGCCGCATGATTCGAACGTTCTCGTTCTAATCCTACAAGCCCTCCCAATAACATCGCAAGTAATAACCTTAACAAAATATGCCACTCATCAATAAACCAAGGATTACCCAAAGCCGGTGTTCCCCCTCCAAGTTGTTAACAGCTTTAATCGTTAATATCTAATATTTATTCCCTAATTAATGTTTCATACCTAGGGTGGCTGAGATGAGACTATCTCTTATGAAACGTCGTTAGCTCCACGCCAGGTGCAATTTGGACAGTCTCTACGGGGTTGAAGCCGAATTTAGTGTACAGATTCACTGCGGGCTGGTTCAAAGTACCTGTAGACACGATATATCGAGGCACATGGGGATACTGCTCAAACACATGAGACATTAATGTAGCAGCGATTCCTTGACGAAAATGATCCGGATGCACCATCATTCGTGTGATCGTCAACGTATCTTCCTCTTCTTTAGCAACTGCGACAGCTCCGAGAAGCTCACCATCAGCATCTATGCAACCATAAAACGTCTCCCCACAGTTCTGGAGTGTCTCGATCGTATCCATCAGAGGAGGAATCTCTTGAAATCCGATGATTTCAGCTTCTAAGCGATATGCCACATGCTGAAGCCGCCAAAGCTGGCTCACGGTCTCCATATCGTCCAGTGCCAATGCTTGGATATGCACTTTTCTTCATCTCCCTCCTGCGTAATCTAAGTAAACCCTTGTGAATAAGGTGTCCAGCTGTAAAAAACATGTACATGGATACTCCATAGATAGAACATGCTTCTATCGTCGTTATCCTTAGTATATTTTTTACAAAAAAGAGGCTGTCACAGGGACGAGCCTCTTTCGATCCGGTCTCACCGGCTGGATTAGCGGTTCAGTACGTCTGTCAGTAGTTTATTGGCTAAGCCTGGATTGGCTTTCCCCTTACTTTCTTTCATAACCTGACCAACCAAGAAACCGATGGCTTTTTGTTTACCAGCCTTGTAATCCTCAACGGATTGAGGGTTGTTTGCAACAACCTGCTCAACAATCGTAAGAATAGCTCCCTCGTCACTAATTTGGACAAGACCTTTCTCTTCTACGATTTGTTGTGGAAGTTTGCCACTTTCCAGCATTTCTTTGAATACTGTTTTGGCAATCTTGCTGCTAATTGTGCCCTTCTCAAGCAGTCCAATCATCTCACCAAGACCTTGTCCTGTCAGTGGAACCTGAGACAACTCTAAGTTACTGGTGTTCAAGTGAGCGAGCAATTCACCCATGATCCAGTTGGATACCGTTTTGGCATCTTGTGTGTATTTCAAGCTATCTTCAAAAAGATCTGCAATCGCTTTGGATGAAGTAATGACCTCAGCATCATAACTTGGCAGCCCATAATCCGCAGTATAGCGAGCTTTACGCTGGTCTGGAAGCTCAGGAATTGAAGCTCTAATCCGCTCTTTCCAAGCATCATCAATATGCAGGTTAACTAGATCTGGATCTGGGAAATAACGATAGTCATGCGCTTGTTCTTTGCCACGCATCGTTAGTGTTTTGCCTTGAGCCTCGTCCCAACGACGAGTCTCTTGCACCACTTCACCGCCATCATCCAGGATCTCAGCTTGACGGAATTGTTCATATTCCAAACCACGCTGAACACCACGGAAGGAGTTCATGTTTTTGAGCTCAGCCCGTGTACCCAGCTTCTCTTGTCCATGTAGACGCAAACTGATGTTGGCATCACAACGAAGCGAACCTTCTTCCATCTTCACGTCAGACACTTCACAGTACTGCATAATTGCACGCAGCTTCTCAAGATAAGCACGAGCTTCTTCAGGTGAAGAAATCTCTGGTTCAGAGACAATCTCGACAAGCGGTGTTCCTACACGGTTGAAGTCCACCAATGACGCATAGCCGCCATCAACGTGAGTCAGCTTACCTGCATCTTCCTCCAAATGGAGACGTGTAATGCCGATCCGTTTCGTTTCACCATTCACTTCGATATCAATCCAACCGTTCTCACCAATAGGCTGATCAAATTGGGAGATCTGGTACGCTTTTGGAGAATCCGGGTAGAAGTAGTTTTTACGGTCAAATTTACTGACATCAGCAATCGTACAGTTCAGAGCCATTGCCGCTTTCATCGCGTAATCAACTGCTTGACGATTCAATACCGGCAATACACCTGGGTGTCCGAGACAGACAGGGCAAGTATGCGTATTAGGCGGTGCTCCAAAGGCTGTGGAGCAACCGCAGAAAATTTTGGAGTTCGTGTGCAACTCGACGTGGACCTCAAGTCCAACGACCGTTTCATATTTAGATGCGGACATTTCTATATTCCTCCGTTCCGGGCAGTCTACAGCTGCGGACGCTGCTTGTGGAATTCCGTATTTTGTTCAAACGCATGCGCTACACGCAGTACGGTTGTTTCATCAAAGGCTTTACCAATAATCTGCAACCCAACAGGAAGTCCATCTGAGAAGCCACATGGAATGCTAACTGCAGGTACACCAGCAAGACTGACCGGAATCGTCAGAATATCATTAAGGTACATTGTCAGTGGATCGTCCACTTGAGAACCTAGTTTGAACGCGGTTGTTGGAGCAGTTGGTCCGATAATCACATCATATTTAGCAAATACATTGTCGAAATCTTGCTTGATCAATGTACGTACTTTCTGTGCTTTCAGGTAATAAGCATCATAGTATCCGGAGCTAAGCGCATACGTACCCAGCATGATGCGTCGTTTCACCTCTGGTCCAAAGCCCTGACTACGGGACTGATGATACAGATCGAGCAGATTTTCAGGATTCTCTGCACGCACACCATAACGAACACCATCAAACCGAGCAAGGTTCGATGAAGCTTCGGAGGAAGAGAGCAAGTAATAGGTAGCAACTGCATATTCGGTATGCGGGAGTGATACTTCTTCCCAAGTTGCTCCAAGTCCTTCCAATACCTTGAGTGCCTCCATAACCTTATCTTTAACCGCTGGATCAACACCTTCACCGATGTATTCCTTCGGAACAGCAATGCGAAGACCTTTGACATCACCAGTAAGACCGCTCAAATAATCAGGAATGTCGACTTTGGCAGATGTCGAATCTTTGGCATCATAACCAGCAATAGCTTGCAGAACATAAGCAGAATCTTCGACATTTTTGGTCAATGGGCCGATCTGATCCAATGACGATGCAAAAGCTACCAGACCAAATCGAGATACTAAGCCATACGTTGGCTTCAGACCGACTACACCGCAATACGAAGCCGGCTGTCTAATTGAACCACCTGTATCTGATCCAAGGGTGAAATATGCCTCGCCGGCTGCAACAGCTGCTGCCGACCCACCGCTCGATCCACCAGGTACACGATCCAGTGCCCATGGATTACGAACAGGATAGAAGCTTGAATTTTCATTTGATCCGCCCATAGCGAATTCATCCATGTTCAATTTACCGATCGTCACAGTATCTGCCGCTCTAAGTTTCTCCACAACCGTTGCATCATACACCGGGTCGAAATTACTCAGAAATTGGCTAGCACATGTCGTACGCAATCCGTTCGTAACGATATTGTCCTTGATCCCTACTGGCAATCCAAAGAGCAGACCTTTCTCCTCTCCACTAACGAGACGGTCATCCAGCTGACGTGCACGGGTACGAGCGCGTTCCTCATCCAATGCCAAATATGCCCTTACCTTATCTTCACGTACACCAATGTTCTCATATGCCTGATTCACGAGATCGCTGACCGACAATTCCTTGGCGTGCAGCTTGTTATGTATCTCCGGCAACGATTGTTCAAATAAACTCACGATGTTCGTCCTCCTTCCGGTTATCGGTTATTCCATTACAGCAGGCACTTTGAATTGGCCTTCTTCTTCATCCGGTGCATTGTGCATGACCTGTTCGATTGACAAACTTTCTTTTGTCTCATCTTCACGCATCACGTTGCTTACGTGCAGAACGTGACTGGTAGGTGCAATATCGTCTGTGTTCAGCTCATTCAGCTTCTCTGCATATTTTAAAATCGCGTTCAACTGTCCTGTCAGCATCTGCTCTTCATCCGAGGTCAGATTGAGCCTAGCCAGCTTGGCCACATGCTGAACGTCATTGTTTGAAATACTCATTTTCGGATGGCCTCCTTCATTTCGTTCAACTTCCCGAAACCGCCTAAAACGAATCGCTCGTTTAACGGGCTAAAGTCCCAAGATAACTTTTTTTATTATAGGGGAGATAGTTCGACAATTCAATGCAAATGACCTGTTCTCCATACTATCCAATATTCGTTCTTGTTCATAACTGCCAAAAAGGCAGCGCTAAACGCACTGCCCTTGGTTACCAACCTGTTTAGAATTAATACTAGTGCGTGTTCAAAAAAAGGTTGGACTTTTGGAATTACCTTATTAAATAAGACCTGATTGCTGCAACAGCCGTCGAACAAGCACAGCTGTCTCTGCCCGAGTAATCATAGATTTCGGAGAAATGTTCTCGTTACTTCGACCAGATACAACTCCAGATTGTAGACTGATGTCCACCGCTTCTTTGGCCCAATCGGACACTTGATTCATATCGGTAAACCGTGAAAAATCTTGGCTTGCATTTATATCCAGCTTACGATCCAAGCCAGTGATTTTCATCGTCCGATGAATTATCATCATCGCTTCCTCACGAGTGATATCCTGTGCAGGATGGAACCCACCGTCTGTGTAACCATCGATAAGACCATAATCAGCCGCAGCGCTAATTACACCTGCATACCAATCACTTGGACTCACATCGCTAAACTGGTCATTAGCTGTATTGCTTGGCAGCCCCAACGCTCTTACCAGAACAGCCGTGAATTCAGCACGTGTAATACGCTCATCTGGGTTAAATATTGTATCCGTTACTCCACGAATAACCATACGTGAGCCCATATCGTTTACTTCTGCTTCTGCCCAGTGTCCCGCAACATCCGTGAAAGTTCGTGGATTCCAGACCAGACCATATACACTATTGGTCAAACTATTGATCTTCGCATAGTTCACACCGTTAATATTCGAAATCTTGGTTGGTACATGACGTATGCTGCCATCCTTCTCAACAACTACTCCTGTCGTCACCTGCATGGAATCGATCTCACTAGTTAGTTTTATTGCTCGTTCCACATACTCGTTAAATTGGTCTACACTCACAGATTTACCCTCATATGTGGCCGTGATATTGAATTCCAACAGCGAACCAATCAAGCTAAAGCCGTTTACACGTCCTGCTTCCTCCACTTCGGATACGCTATCTGCTGAAGCAGGGGAAATTTGCAAATGAAGAATCATATCCTCAAGATGGTTATCCACGCCAAGTTGTTGGGCTAGCATACTAATATCCACCAAACGCGAAGGCAAGGAATACGTAGCCGCATCTGTCTGTAGCACAAATACAGCTTCTTGATCTGCCATGAACTTCACTAATCTTCCAGTCAGTTCACCGTTAACCTGGTCTTTATCGCCGCTTTGCACAGGAAGGGTCACTATGGCTCCCTTGCCTTCTGCCTGCAATTTTTGCATAACAGCTTGCTCATCAACGGTCAAAGTCAACACATTCTGCCCATTCAATTGAGTTTTGCTCAAGGTTCCAACTGTTTCCGGCTTTCCATTTACTAAGATCGTGACACCCGAGTTGGTTGCACCCTCACCAGAAGATGATGCTCCTCCGCCAGATGGTGATGCACCTGTCGCTGCGTTTCCAGAACCTCCAGAATTGCTACCACTACCCGGAGTCGTACCACTTCCTCCATCGGATGATCCGCCAGAACCTCCAGATCCACCGGAGCCTCCAGATCCACCATTATTCGAAGCAGTCCACTTCGCGTACAAGATAACGTTAGATTTTCCTACGAGCAGAATATCCCCTGCACCATAGTTATGTCCACTACCATCGGCAGCCGTATTCCATCCTGCAAAAGTATGTCCTGTCTTCACTAGATTGCCTGTGTTACCCAAAATGGTCACCTGCGATTGTGACTTATACATCTGGTCATCTAAAGGTACACTTCCTGATATAGCCCCGTTACTGTCATACCGAATTTGATAGCTCTTAGATGGAACATAAGACATCACTGTTGATTTGGGTGCACTAATTCCTTCTCTAAACGCAAGGTAAAGGGCTCCATCTTTGTTAATCGCCAGTCTGGTATCCATTGCAATTCCTTCTGAGACTCCAGCTCCCCCTAACGCTTCCCAACCGTTAACCTCGCTATACTTCATAACCGTTGCTTTGTTCATATTGGCAAAGTCCATAAACGTTACATACGGATTTCCTTCTTGATCAAGCACCATTGAAAAATAATTGGCTTGGTGCTCTGAAAAATTAGGCTCTCCAACATTTTTCCATATGCCCGAATCATCAAATTTCATTACGGTTGGTTTAAGTCCACCTCGTGGATCTGTATAGCCTGCGTACACCGTTTCGTTCTGATCCACTGCGAGCGCAATTTCAGCTACATCCGTATGAGAAAATGCACGTTCACCAACCAACGACCATGAATCATCGGCTTCGTTGTATTTCGTTACGGATAATTTGAAGCCTGCATTAGTATCACTGTATGCAGCATACAGAGTACCGTTTGGACTTATAGATAGTGTTCCGCCCGCCGCGGCTGCCAGGTCGTAGCCCGGGTTACCGATGTACTCCCATTGATCCGATTCGTCATTATATTTCATCACCTTAAGATCATAACCCGTATTAGGTGCAACATAAGGCACACCATTTAGATCGAGTTTCAAATCAAGAGTCCTTAAACTATTCTGAGTGAAACCCGGTGATCCAACAACCTCCCAGCCATCATGCTCCGTGTACTTCATGACGGTGGCACTGCCAATACGATTGCCATCACTATAAGCAACATATATTGTTCCATTCTGGTCAATTGCTATTTTGTTTTTGGATGTAAAACTCTGAGTAAAGCCTGGTTCGCCTACTGCAATCCATCCGTTATCTTTGGTATATTTCATTACAGTCGCTCTATAGTCTTTAGCACTATCCGAATATATAACATATGGCGTACCATTCCCATCAACGGTAATATCCTGGTCTGAAGCTATTGCTTCTGAGAAGCCTGCTTGACCAAGAATATTCCATTTATCCTCCTCCAGATCCGGGTTATCTGTACCCCCAGAAGAAGACGGTGTCCAAATCGCATATAGTGTTACGTTGGAAGAACCCATGATTAACGGATCGCCAGCCTCATAGCTCGTTCCACTTCCATCACTTGCTGTATTCCAGCCAGTAAATGTATATCCCGCTTTTTCCAAAGCGCCTGTGTTGTCTTGAACAGTTACACCTGCTTGTTCATGGTATTGCTGATTATCGATGGGTGCACTGCCTGTCTGAGCTCCATTTCCATCGTAAGTGATGGTGTACAGGGGTTTAGATCCAAAACGCATCACGGTTGCTTTGGATTGCTCAGATGTATCCTGATAAACCACATAGGGTTTGCCATATTGAGGATCTAGTGCAAGTGCAGGCGTAGCTACCACATCTGCTGAGAAACCAGCTTGTCCTACATACTGCCAACCATTTTGGCTATAACTCATAACGGTTACTTTATGACCGTTTGCACCATCCTTAAAGGCAACATAAGTTACACCCATCTGATCTACTACAATTGACGGTGAAGCAATGGAACCTGGAGAGAACCCCGATTCACCAACGGTTTCCCAGCTTTCTGTCTCACTCTTGAATCTCATTACTGTCAATTTAGATGTATCGTCACTAAATGCGATATATGGCCTACCTGAAGAATTCAGTGCAAGCGATGGTGAAGAAGTATATCCTGGTGAGATGCCCGCTTGTCCTACCAATTCCCAAGTATCAGCGCTATATCTCATAACCGTCGTATTGGAGGAACTATCCTGAAAAGCTACATATGGTGTTCCTGCTTGATCAAGCACCAATGACACAGAGCTATTCACGTCTGGGGAGAAATCGGCTGTTCCGACCAAATCCCATCTCATCAAATCGCTGTTATATGCCATTACTGATGCCTTTCCACTAACACCGTCTTTAAAAGCAACATAAGGATTGCCCGCCTGATCCAGCGCAAGCGAAGGATAGTTCGCACTATTTGGTGTAAAACCAGCTTGTCCTACCGGTTCCCACCCATCATCGACCACATTATATCTCATAACTGTTGCTTTACCATCCGCATTATTATCCTGAAATCCGATATACGGAGTACCTTGTTGATCTAGTACAAGCGTAATTCCAATTGCTGAACCGCTCGATAAACCTCTCTCACCAACAAGCTGCCAGCCATCGGAGACACTATACTTCATCACCGTAGCTTTGAAACTGTCACCTAAATCCGTATAAGCCACATATGTATTACCTGATTGATCCATCGCCAGCTTGGGAGCAGAAGCTTCTCCTTCAGAAAAACCAGCATTCCCGAGCGATGTCCATTCTTCATCAACAGAAGCATATGCCTGGTCTGCAACCCATGTCGGAAAGATTGGAACGCCTCCCAAAATGACTACACAAGCCAACAACATCATAATGAATTTCTTACCATTCTGATGAATCCTTCTCATATTCATATCTTCCTCTCTCACCTACGTAAGATTGATAGGGATTACCCTTCTTCAACGGAAGATATTCTATCAAATATCTCTGAACCGATTCTGAACATTATATAAATAGATATCAATTTATTGATGAGTCCGATCTATATCAAGTTCTGCTTAAAGTAGCTAAAGATTTATCAAATTGATCATTATATTAGAAAATAAAAAAGAGTCGGCATCAGCCGACTCTCTAAATCCATGCTCGCAGATTAACCTGCTTTATAAAATCCGCCTGTGACATCACTTCGTCCGCGGTTTCCTCTTCCTCTTCCACAGCTTGAAAATCTCCGTTCATCAGATGATGAAACAGCTTCTCATTGTGTGTCGCAAGGGCGTAATCTATCAACGCTTCTCGCTCGACCCGCTCAGCTTCTTGCTTCAGCAGAACCTCTTCCAGATCAACGTCACCGGCTGGAACAAAAAAGTTCCGGTTCATTTGCGGCACTCGAAGCACGTAATCGAACGCATTGTCCGGATTCCGGTCATAAGCGATGATGAATCCATATTCCCCCACAGGAAGATTCTGCTCAAACGCATCCGCGACGATGACAACCTTCTCTCCTAAACGTAGCATCGTCTAACCTCCTGGTAGTCTAACTTTTAATTATTTGTATAGTCTACTAGAAAAGAATAGCGATGTCTAGGAATACTAGAATTATACAACATATTTGTGCAAAATCTTTTTGGAAGGTCATTCCTTAAACGATTGTTGCCGTGTTCTGCCCATTATCGCAAGGCTCAATTGATCCAGTGACCAGAGTCCACATGATAAAACTTTATTGTTTTGACTACACAACTTACATACAAACTAAATGAAAAGTGATTATAGCATGAACAGGTTAATTAAGAGTAGTGTATTCCATACCTCATTCATTTCCAGCAGTAAGTCAAGCAATCGTATCGAATCCCCTGGCTACAAGCATCTGAGCTTGAAAATCCAACTCCATCAACTATTCTTCAATTCTTACTTAATCGACCACGTTAGACTCAAAGAGAAGCAAAATGACATTGTCTAACCGCAATTCACCTCAAAAAACTCCATTAAAATTTAAACCTGACAATTTCCCGGGCAATCAGACTGGATTCCTGTAATCTTGCAACTTGTCAAACCACGGTTGGTTATGCGCTTTGTTTCTTAACACATGGCTTATCCATATATTCTGCTCAGACTTCAACTCTTCATTATTCACGCTAGGATTATGTATTAAATCTTGTTCGGTTCCTACTTCTCTTTTTCCACTTTCTATTATACGACAGCTCTCTTCAATGACCGGATACTTGAAACTTTGTGCCATTGGAATAACTCTTGTTTTCTCCACTTCTAGATTCCTCACTCTCATGATCTCCTATTTGCTATCTTCATCATCATTCTAAACAATCTCTACTTCCTAATTTCTACTGAATTGCAGTGATAAAATGTCTATAAACAAAAAAAGAACGCAAACCGGGTATAGACCACAGTCTGCGTGCTTCGCAAGGTTGGGTATTTCTGATTAACGCTTCAGTTAGATGATGCTGTACAGCTTGTAACAACTAATTGCTATTCTAATGAAAAAAATGTCACTTGTCCAGACTTTCTTCTCATCAAAATGACAGATTGTTATCATTCGCCCATAAGCTTGTCGAATTACCTTGCGGATACGTAAGGATTATTCTGCTTCTCATATCCGATGGTTGTTTTTGGTCCATGACCAGGGTGCACTCTAACTTCATCGCCAAAGGTGTACAGCTTATTCTGGATCGAATCGATCAGATCGCGTTCACGTCCACCTGTTAGATCGGTTCTTCCTACACCCATACGGAATAGAACATCTCCAGCAAATAGATCTTCACCACACAACAAGCTCACACTACCAGGTGAATGACCTGGAGTATGGAATACGTTGAATGTATGACCGATAAAGTTCAGTTTCTGTCCCTCGTCCATCGCATATTCGGCAGGATCTGTCGAAAGCGGCGGTGTTGCTTGTGGCCAGTTCATCGACCCATTTAACTTCGGAGATGACAACCATTCGCTCTCCAAATCGTGCAAGTAAACAGGACAACCCTTCAATTTGCGGATTTCGTCTACACCACCCATATGATCAAAATGAGCATGCGTCAACAAAATTGCTTCAATCTCCAGATCCTGAATCGCCTTCACCAGTGCACTCGGGTTCATTCCTGGGTCGATGATGACTGCTTTGCCCGGATCCTCCCCCTGCACAAGATAAGCGTTGGTCTGTAGCGGGCCGAGTGTAAACGTACGAATCTTCAACATATCGAATCAATAACCCGAAATCAGTTCACGCAGCTCGCTAACGATAACTGCATGTGATTCCGTCCCTTCCCCATAACGTTTAGCCATTTCCTGACGTGCCACAGCGATATTATCCTGATAATCTGCCGCTTCACGATCTGGATTGAGACGTTTGAACTCAACCATGACTTCTTGTACATGCTGTGGACGTGGTCCCCACTGACCAAGCACATGACCACCTGTGTCTGCAAAAATAACGATCGGCACAGAGCGTCCACCCATAGTCAAGAATTCATCCATTACTTCCGGGTGATTCTCCATAATAAGCACTTCTGTCGGTATACCAGAGATTTCTAGAGCCTGAAACACAACTGGGATATTACGTACAACATCGCCACACCAGTCAGCAGCAAGAATCAGAACACGCAGATCGTCACGGAAGTTAAGGCTTTCGAAAAACTCACGATCCTCTTCGCTAGCCCAAGTAAAGCTATCATAGTTGGCCTGAAATTCACTTTGGTTCTTGGTCATACTCTCAATAAATTCTTTCGGAGGCAGACCTTTACCGAATTTGTGAGATAAGTTAGGTTTACTCATTACTCAACACTTCCCTTCTTTTTACGAGCATTCATCCATTTAATTAGTACATAAATAATCATAAGTGCCAGTGCTACAAGCAAAATCGGCATAATGTACGGTGCCGCTTTCTCATCAATATGTTCCCATTGATCTCCAAGAATCATCCCTAAATATATAAACAAAGCACTCCAAGGTATAACAGCGAGGGTAGTAAGCAAGATGAATTTTCCTGTATGCATTTTCGTGATGCCAGCCGGAATAGAGATTGCATGCCTTACCACCGGAACAAACCGCGCCGTGAAAATGACACCTGTACCATACCTGCGGAACCACTCTTCGGAATGGTCAATATGTTTTTTCTGGATGAGTATGTATTTCCCGTAGCGTTCAAGTACAGGTCTGCCACCATAACGACCGATCCAGTAAATAAATAGCTGTGCGATCACACCGCCCACTGTACCGAAAATCATAGCACCGAAAAAGTTGATGTTTCCCTGTGATACGAGAAAACCTCCATACGCCAGCACAATTTCACTCGGAATGACCTCAAGCATTAATCCAAGCATGATTCCAAAGTATCCAAGACTTTGAATCCAATCGAACAATTGGCTGACTATATTATGAATAGCGTCCATCTCAACCCTCTTTCTTCATCCTGATTAGCAGTGCCCGTTCGCACGATGGATGTTCGTCCTTATTTTATCACAGGGCTGTAGACGTTGCTACATTGCCCGGCTGGGATTGTGTCCTGTAAGAGGAACTCCGCATATGGTATCGGAAGAGGAGCGTGATGAGATGTCAAGCAAAACCACACCCGGCACTCCCCCGGTAAAACATAACATGCCTGGTCAGAAGCTGCCCTCGGCAAGAGGCATTCGGCGAGCTTGTAGCAAGGAGCTATATCGTACAGCCAAACGACTTAAATTGTATGTTTCCCCGGAGCTGATGAAACAAGCAGAAGAGCTATATTACGGTAAAGTGATTGGCAATCTGCTCTGGATCGGGGAAAATCGTGATAATCGCAAAAAACTGTGTGATTGGTGGAACGCAGATGTAAGCTCAGAGCTTGCTGCATTATGGAGCGTAGAGCTAGAGCCTCTTCAGCGTGCATTTCAACAGGCGTTTGGTGGTTATCGTCTATAGAGAAGTGGAAGCAAGAGAGCGGGAGCAGCTTCTTTTCTACTGCCCTCTCTCTGCTCCTCTCTCATCCATGGTTAGGTGAACCTGTGTACATCGTTAACGATCGATACTGAAATCTTTAGAGGAATAAGTATTGGCAGCTATTGTAGCTATTGTGCGCAGGCTTGCTTCATACGCGGTCACCTCTGGATGAAACACGAAGTGGCGGTCATTACGATCATTATTTATCGCCACCTCTTCAACCAACTGCCTATAATGTTCAACAATATGCACTCCAGCCGCAGCAGTGTGCCTGGCTTGATCGAGTTGTCCTGCCTTCAACTCTCGCCGCGCGATCTGCTCCATCCAATATAAAGCCTCGGAATGAAGCATTGAATCATACCGATTCAATGCAATCGCCTCATTAAAGTAATGTATGGCTTGTTCGCTCTTAAGCGATTGGGCTTCAAGTCTTCCTACTTCAAAATACATTCTGGGATCGGATTGGACATGGGACAAGCTCTGTCGCAGCATCTTCTCTCCATCAACCGCAGGAAGTATTCGAGCTAGCGAAATAGCGATATCCGGACGGTATGGATTCGCTCGGTAGGCCTGAATAAGTATCGATGTTTCTTCCTCTGATAGATTCGGTGATTGTACAACTTGACGATAATGCATCTCCGCTGCAACCTGCTGCCCAGCAAGCCAAGCTGTTCCGCCAATCCAACAGAACGCAGTGAGTAGAATCAAACCGGATCTAGTCCATATATCCACCACTTGATACTTATGTACACTAGCCCCTATTTCATACCTGCATTCCGAGAGTGCCTTTTGCGAATAAGCTTCCTCATGTGTCGATCTCCGCCATTCACGCTGCCCTGAAGGAATTGGATTAGTGCTAAAATCGAACAGTGAAACAACAGGACTATGTTCCAAGTTACTGCCTTTGGCACGGTGCACAGATGGCTGTGCTTCCAGCGTTCGTTGCAAATTAAATCGCAAGGCATATGCCCAGCCACCAAGCCAGATAAACATCATCCACAGCAGCGTGAAGCTCCAGTCAAAGTCGATTGCACCATGAATAGCAAAAACCAGGATGCAAGGAATCAGGTGAGTGGCATTTTGCCATGCGATGCGTAGTGTAGAGATAAACCACAACGCAACGAGCACTAGTCCGATTATGCCAGTATCCAGAGCAAGATCAAGGATGCCGCTGTGAACCTCGCCGCCGACATACGGCGAGGATTGTATGGCGCGATACATGCCGCGCCAGGTCTCTCCCCCGTGGCCAAGCCATGCGGCCTCGGTCCACAGCTTCAGGGCGTCCTGCCACATCCGTAGGCGGGACAGCCCTGTGCCGACACCTGCCGTGAGACGCTCGGCGGTGGAGGTCACGGCCAGCGCGGCTGCGGCAACTGCCGCCAGCGCCGTGGCCGTTATGGCGGCTGCGCGCGAACCCGCGCGGCCGTGCCATAACCGGCACAGCAGCAGCGTGCCGAGCAGCGCAGCTGCCCATGCCCCGGCCAGTGCCAGCAGGCCGGGCACAGGTGCAGGCGCCAGTTGGGCAGCAGCCAACTGGCGATATAGCCACGCCGCGCTCGCCAGAGGCGCGGCCGTGGCCAGCAGCAGCGGCAGGCGGTATGCGCGCCGCTGTAGGGCGAAGGCGCAACCGGCCGCGCAGCCGGTTGCGAGCCAGGCGCCGCGCGACTCGCTCAGCAGGAGCGCGGCGATCGCGGGCATCAGCGGCGCCGCAGCCGCGATGAGCTGCGCGGCGCGCGGCGGATGCACGGCTGGCAACGGCCGCACGCCTTGCTGTGGTCGCCAGCCGATGACGCGCGCGGCGGCGCCTAGCCGCTCCAATGTGTACATGCCAACTACGGCACCGTACGCATTGGGGTATTGCAGCAATCCGCCGAGCCGTGCTCCGGCAGAGCTAATCTCAGGGTCGGCTGTTCGCATGACCCCAAAAGGCAGCGGTATGACACCACACACGGTTAAGATGCCGCTCAACACTAGCACGCCGCCTGTAATCTGCCAGCCGAGATTAAACCATCCTGCTCCTTGCGGGAGCCAAGCCAATATTGCTACCAACAGAGCAAAAATGGCTAGCAAGCTCCACCGGAGCATTTCATCTAAACTGCCCTGTGTACTGTGTGAGCCGATTAACGCATGCATGGCAAACCCTACCATCATACCTAGCGGCCACATCGTCGACGAAAAACATCTCAAGAAAGATAACTGTATTGACTTATCCTCTGGTCGGGTCAGATCTAATCCATTTATGCTCAGCAAACCTCGTTTAGAATTCGTTTGATCTGCATGATACAACAAGAAGATGAAAATGAAGAGGAATGCGAGTAGTGCCCCTGCACAAGCCATCAAAAGAGTTTCATAGACATCAGTAGCATAAAACAATCCCTGGCGTAGAGATGCCATCCACAAAAGCATACAAACGAGCAACCCCAATGCTGCGGTTAAGCATGATTCCAGCGAATTTCTCCCTTTTCGTTTGGACGTATCCCTCTTTGCCAACACATGACACCTCCTACCTGTAGTGCTTAAACCCTTTTAGAGGTTGTTCAAAAAGTCCTCTTTTGATTACGAAGGATGCGCGAGCGGCATCTCAGCGTCGAAGATGGAATTCAGCCGAAATGTCCGTTGCTCACGTAGGTTTGCCTACGCTCCGCTACTCCATTTCTATCTTCATCCCATCTTCTCGGTACTGAAAACCGACCTTTTTGAACACGCACTTTTATTGAGTCGTGAGATCCTCTATGTCAAACTGCCTTATATAAGCAATCTACGTGACGTAGCAATTCCGATACACTTCCATAAGCTTTCCATTCTCATTATCAGTATGGTCAGGATGTTTATGAAACATAAACGAGCATATCCACGTTTCATCATTCGACTCTATCCATTCGTTTGTTAAACTCTAACAATTTGATGCTGACGATCTCATCCACCCAATGAGTCACTGCACTGAAAGCACAAAAAAGGTCAACCAACAATTACTGACTGACCTGAAAACACAAAAAAGCCAGCCAGAACAATTCTGGCTGACCTCCACAAATATTCATTAACAGTCCTTACAATCACTTGAAGAAGGCGTACCCTCATCTGTACCAGATGCTTCCCGAGAAGCGCCTCCTGGCAACAGGTCTGCACAAGCTCGTTCCAGATACGGATCGGCATGAATGAAATCACGGAACGCTGTGTATTCATCCCACAACTGCTTCGTTGGACCTGCTTGGCCCCGTACAGCTCGTATGAGAATGTTTTTGGGCGTATGCTCCATATCGATAAATTCGAGCAACTGCGTTTTGTATCCCATTAGATCGAGCAACTTAGCACGAATGGCATCTGTCGCGAGCGCGGAGAAGCGCTCTTTGAGAATACCATGGGATAACAACGGATTCATAACCGTAGACTCGATCTGGTCAAACAGTTCATGCTGACAGCATGGAACCGATAAAATAACGGAGGCTCCCCAACGGACTGCCTTTTCCAGTGCAGCATCTGTCGCCGTATCGCAGGCATGTAGTGTTACAACCATATCTACTGCATTCAGCTCATCATAGTCTGCAATGTCTCCAACCAAGAACTTAAGATCACCATAATGCAGCTTGTTCGCTAGATCGTTACAATGTTCAATGACATCCGCTTTCAGATCCAGACCTATAACTTTCAAGGATCTGCGTTGCTGTACGGACAGGTAGTGATACAGAGCAAAGGTCAGATACGATTTACCACAGCCAAAATCAACAATGGTCAGCGGGCGACCTTCAGGCAGGTGGGGAATTACATCCTGCACCATCTCAAGGAAACGATTGATCTGTCTAAACTTATCGTATTTACGAGCGAGTACCCTACCTTCTTCATTCATAATTCCTAATTCAACTAAGAAGGAAACGGGTACTCCATCCTCCAGCACATATTGCTTCTTCCGATTGTGGGACAGATCCACAGCCGTTTTGGATGCAGATTTGGTTAGAATCGACACTTTATATTTTTTGCTGATCAAAATCTGATAGTCTGCTTCTGTAGTACAGAGCAGCCCTTGACGAAACGTCTCTTCGGCCAGTTCAGTCATGCGTTCAGTCGCTTCAGCCGGAGTCAAATTCTCATGCAACACTTTGTTGTTATAATGAAATGCGAATTGATAATGCAACTGATTTTTGAGCGTTACCGGCTTGACTTGCACTTTCGTATACGAGACATTGTCCCGTCTGCGCAGCTGGCTCCAGGTCGCCGTAATCAGCGAGTTCTGTTCAAAGATGTCTTGTATAAGCTTTCGCAATGAATCCACGGGGGTACATCTCACTTTCGATTTGGTTTGGTCAACCGTTACCATACCACAATTCCGTCCCCGCTCCAAGCAAGGACATCTAACAAGCTGTGTTCCTATCCGTTCGCCACTTCCCGATGTAACTGAGCAAGCCCCTCTTCCACTTCCTCACGAGGGAGTCCTCCCGCCGCAAGCTTGGTATCTTCAAGTTCACTTAGCCGTTCATAGAATGCCTGCACTTCATGACGATAATTCACAGGGTGCTCCTCACCAACATGTAACAGCCTATACCAGCTGTTCTCCGCCTGGTCATACCTTCCTTGCTGTTCACGGTACAGGGCAAGCTGCTTCTCCGTTCGTGCAGGTCGCTCGTATTCTTTCGTTAACTCCAGAATGGACTCGGTACGATCAGACGCATCAAGCAGCTTTGGATTAGCTCCGTTATTTAGTGCATATAGATAAAAATGAAGTGATTTCATTAATCGAATAAGTTTTTCATCCAATGAATGCTGTCGTTCCTCATCATCTATGCCTTCAACCCTCGCTTTTTCACCATATATATAAGCTTCCTCTTCAAGTAGGCGTGCCGCTTGCTGTAAGTTATCGACTTCAATCATGCCACGAAAACGGAATAACTCGATAACATCCTCTGAAGGCAATGAATTCAGCAAAGATGAATTCAAGCCAAAATTTCTGCGCAAAAGCTCATCCAGTTCAGACAGTGCCTCGGCATGTTTCCGCTGTTGCTTCAATGTAAACACTTTGCCGATCGCTTCAGTCATTTCCTCCATCATACGGAGCAGGTAGTCCTTTCTAAACATCCAGTATGCCCCCCCCTTAACGTTCGCTTGTCGATTCAAACCTCGGCCTAGCAGTCTATAAGTACGTGTTCAAAAAGGACGGACTTTTGAACAACCTCTATGAACATTATTTTAATGCATGTACTATCAAAAAGCCAAAGTACGTAGTTCCAACGTCCCCTCAACATAAGAACCCCCCTGCCTTCCCGAATAGGGAATTTGGCAGAGGGTTGATATGTGAATCATAGTAGTTGTTAAATAATTAGACAGATCATCACTTCAAGCTGTCAATGAAGCTAAGCAATCTTCCTCAGTTCCATGCGTTATTTCGATGAAGACAATCCATCCATGAATTGCTTAATCACCTGAATTAACTTTTCTGGTGCCTCATACATGCTCATATGACCAACCCCAGGGATTACCGCTTGTACGATATGTGGCTTATCACTTGTGAAAGTGCGTTCTGGTGGAATAACAGCATCCTTCTCTCCCGCAACCAACAATACAGGTAATGGTGTGGCTGACAATACATCACGACGATCTGGACGTTCACGCATAGCGAGCGCGGCGCCAGCAGCTCCTTGTGGTGCTGTCTGATACCCGATTTCCTTCACACGTGTAACCTGTGCCGACATGGACTCTACATGCTCTGGAGCAAATAACGCGGGAACCAAGCCATCCACGAATTTCACGATTCCCTCTGTCTGTATCGTTGACACAGCACGAAGTCGTTTTTCTTTCCCCTCTTCGCTATCCGGATAAGCCGTAGAATGAATCAAGCCAAAGGCATGAAGACGTTCCGGATGTCGCTGAGCAATAGACAAAGCAATGTAACCTCCCATGGAGTGACCCAGCAGGGTTGCCTTTTCTACTTTTAACTCATCCATTAATTGCAACACATCATTGCCCATCTGATCAATCGTATAACTACCTACAGGGGCATCTGTTTTCCCGTGTCCACGCAGATCAGGTACGATACAGCGGTAGCTCCGTGCAAGCTCGGGGACAACTTCATCCCAATAAGAGGAACTGCCACAGTATCCGTGGAGTAAGATCAACGTATCTCCTTGACCTTGCTCAGCATAACAAATTGTCGTTCCATCACACATCACTTTTTCCATATGTATCCCTCTCTCTACACATAATAAATGCACTTGCGTTCATTGTAATGAATCTGGTTCAGGTTGTATATTATTAAGCATTCCCATCAGGAATGAAACGTTTGGCCCGAAACTGCTGCTTGCAACACGGCTTCTGCGATCATCTGGGACATGTTCATCACCTGGTGAAGAGACGTCATTTGCAACACCGTATATGGTCTTGGCCCGTTCGCATTCACCACAGCGGCTACACTATAATGTCCAACAGACGGCAGATTGCCCCCTACGGATTCTGCTGGGGTCAAGGCTTGATTGAAAAGGTAAAAGTCGCCCACCGCAGCCTTCGGCCCAAGACATGCATCAATGGCTATGATGACATGATGTGGTGGGATGCATGCTAGCTTCTGCTGTAGCGTGTCTGCATCACAAGGATATGGCATTGTTCCTATAACATGCCCCGCCCCTTTTCCCTCTAACAAACTTCCTGTTAATGGCCCAAGTGCATCACCTGTGGAACGATCCGTACCAATACATACAAAGGTAATCTCATCTGGCGAGTGAAGCTGATATATGTTGTGAAAAAACAAAGCCAGCTCTTCTCCCTGCACACTTCTGCGGGTTTCTCGATTCTGTTTGCGGACCAATTCCCGCTTATATGCTGCCAAAACCATTTCCTCCTTCACACATCGCTTGCATGTGGACTGTTATTGTATCCATCATTTTACCTGATGCCTTCTTTTCCCGCAAAAGCATTCGCCTGAGCCTGTCCAATCATGATACAATGACAACAGTTTCCGATAGGGAAGGGATGGGCATAACGATGGATTTAACACAAGCAAGCACTGCCAACATGGAATATATGATTGAGGCAATCAAAACCAAATTGCGGATGGCGAGTGGAGCAGCAATGCAAGGATCGTCTTTTCCACTGGAAAAGTATGAAGACCTACACGATCTGTATGAGATGGTCATGGGAAAAGAACACTTGAGCATCTCTGAGGTTGAAGCCGTAGCTTCTGAACTTGGTAACCTGCGCAAGTAACCTTCTCTACTGTCAGCTTGTCAGACAGTTTGATAACTGACTGAAGCTGATCCTACATCACAGATTGTAGCGAAAGAAGCTGTGCAACAGAAGAGGATCTATTCTCCACATCATTGTGGGAACAGATCCTCTTCTGTTTGTTTATTTTCCAATATTCATATGAACAGGTTATATACAGATTCGTATCATCCTGAACAATAATGTTTACGAACATAATTCTCATGATAGATCATCTTATGGTAGATCAACCAGTACAAATTCAGCAGCTTCGCTACCTGTTCCCGTGATCTGCAGATCACAGCTCTTACGAATTCGTGCCGCATCTCCCGGTTTAAGATCAAAGTTGCCATCCGCGCATTCAATAGAGATATGACCACTGATCAGGAAAAGATGTGTCCGCCTATCTTCATGCTGTGGATACATTAGCTTTTTGCCAGATTCCAATTTGGCCAAATAACATGTAACGTCCTGATGAATCGGCAATGCACCCTCAGTGCCTTCCCCACCTTGCCCTGACACAACAGGGCATAACCGGTTCAGATGATCCTCTGGCTGAAAACGCCGGTTGGTATATGTTGGCTTTACTTTCCGTTCTGAAGGCAAGAACCACATTTGCAGAAAACGTACTGGCTCCTCTGTTGAAGGATTCGTTTCTGAATGCTCCACTCCCGTCCCCGCACTCATAACCTGCACGGTTCCTGGTTCCAGCAATTCTTCTGTTCCCATTGTATCTGTATGCTTCAACGTTCCTGAAATGACATAACTAACAATCTCTAGATCATGATGTGGATGTCGTTTAAAGCCCTCCTGCGGCATCAGCGTGTTGTCATTATGAGCTAACAGGCAGCCAAAATGGGCATTGCTTGGGTCATCATAATCTGCAAAAGAAAAGCTAAACTCACTGTGTATCCAACCGCGATCCGACGTGTGCCTCTCTTCCGATGTCACTACTTTAATCATGTTCATCCACCTCCAAGGGTTAGAGCTGCCAGTATCTCTCCAGCAGTCCTTCGTGTAAACGCATTGTATTGATTCATACCAGTTGGTATGTCATTTTTACCCTTGGTGAGACTATTCTAATCATGTACTTTAGACACGAACTAGTTCAGTTTATACGCTTTTTTCAGTTGATTGTAAAACGAATTCACTCTCTGCACGTCCTACAATTGTGCCAGCATCATTTCGGATATCCGGTGGATATACTTCGCTTAACCTAGTAATTGTTGCTCGGTTCGCATAACCAATCTGCTCCAGAATTGATTGGGCAATCCAAGCCCATTCTTCCTCTGAACCATCAAGGATCTTAAAGGCGATGCCTAATCTTTCTTTTTTGAGCGCAAAACCGAATACGCCTTTAAATCCGCCCTTAGCTACGATGTTGTCGTCTTCTAATAGAACAGAATCCACGCGATGAGTTCCACCAACCATGAGTGGGAATTCGTTCATTGCCGCTGTAATGGTCTCTACCGCACTGCGTGTGGAAGCATCCTCGATCAGATCCGGACAGGCCAATTTCAGATAAGCATTCGATAATGCTGATAAAGGCAACGAAAATACCGGAAAGCCGCAGCCATCCGTCCCAAGTTGAATTTCATGTTGCTCAATCCCGGCCATATAAGCCATTGTCTCCAAAATCTCGCGCTGTACAGGATGTTCTCGCTCAGCGTAACTGCTTAGATCAACTTTCTTCATCTGACTGTAACCAAGGATGCCTAAATGTTTCCCAGAACAGTTATGCAGAATCCGGCGTTTTTCTCCATGACCGCGCAACCATTCGTTTCGACTCTCCTCATTTAGAGGATAACTCGCCGCACAGACTAGACATTCTTCTCCCAGTCCGATTTTGGCAGATAACTGCTCCAATACTTGGATATGAGCTGGTTCCGATCGATGTGAGGATGCCATAATAGCAATCTCTTGAGCAGACAACCCATAGTGAGACGCCATTCCTGCACGAATGCCTGGAATAGCTTGAAACGGTTTGGCTGATGAACGAGTGAACGCTCTAAAATGTGGATTACCCACAGAATAAACCACTTCACCGTGTTCATCCGTAATACTTATGTGACCGTAGTGGGCGCACTCCATCTCGCCAGCACGGTATTCTTTAACTAACAGGGCACTCTCCATGCGAGTTCTCTCCTTTATGCTCCCATTATCATATCTGCTTTGCGTCACGACGCCGCATGGGATATCTTTAATTAGTATAGTACAAAAACTTCATTTTTACAGTTTTTTCGACATATCTTTCGGGTAAAGCATTAACCATATTCATACCTAACTACATCAACGGAGGAGATACTCATCATGCTACGTAACACCCAATCCTCATCAAGCTTTTTGGCTAAACCGAATTCACCGATGCGTGCCCTACTTATTTGGAGCATGGCAGGCATTGCCATGAGTTCTGTCGTTGTATTTCTTCTCGTTGCTCTCGCCTCGATCCTGGGGACGGATGTAATTGTGCAATGGGATCATCAGATCCAACGTTTATTTTATCTGCATTCTGAAACTCGCCTTCAATTGTTTCCCATCATCTCGTTTATTACTGCACTCGGATCCTTCAAAATTTCAGCACTTGCTGCCATAGGTTTCTCGATTCTTTTTTTCCTGCAACGTATTCCCAGGTTCTACTTCTATGGATATGCGTTATTGGGCAGTTTCGCCATCATGTGGGCGCTGAATACTGGATTGAAGGAGATTTTTCAACGAAGCAGACCCGAGCTTGAGCATCTATTGGTTGTTCACGGTTATAGCTTCCCAAGTGGACATGCCATGATATCTATGGGTTTTTACGGCATGCTCTTCGTCATTTGGGCTATTGAACAACAATTGCGGACATCCAGGCCAGGAATTCCTATTTTATGTGGCATCGTATTTGTAACGTTGATTGGTCTAAGTCGAATCATGCTAGGTGTTCATTACCCATCCGATGTTTTCACTGGATTCATGGCGGGGTTAGCATGGATTTTCTGCATGATTCCTGCTATTAGACAGCGGAGCTAAGAGCGTGTCCAAGATACATCACATATAAATTTCCAACTCTCTAACGACAAGTTTAACTGTTTCACCTCGAAGCACCGCGTTTATATACGAAGTAAGCAAACGCGAACAGACAACATCCTACATCAAGTTTAAAGGAGGCGGTTGTTATGTGGGGCATTATTATCAGCATAATCATGGCGGTCATTATTGGTTTGATCGGAGATGCACTTGCCGGTCACAACATGCCCGGAGGTATCATCGGCGCAATGATTGCCGGATTTGCAGGAGCCTGGTTAGGGGCACTTTTGCTTGGTAACTGGGGACCAGTTATCGGTAACTTTGCAGTAATTCCTGCCATCATTGGTACAGCGCTCTTTGTGTTCTTGCTGGGGCTTGTGTCCAGACTGTTCAGACAGGCTGCCTGATCGGTCAACAAGGTGTTCGTTGTTTCGTTAGCCGTTTCTTAATTTAAAGAAGGAGTGATTAAACATGAATAAAGCAGAAGAACAATATCCTGTACAGACGGGTTCTACTTTCGCAAAAGGTATTTTCATCGGAGGTTTGTTAGGTGCAGCAGCAGCATTGCTCTTTGCTCCTAAACCAGGACGTGAACTGCGTGGTGACCTTTCCGAAAAAGTAGGTATGGTTACTGATCGTACCAAGGAAGTGGCAAGCGTTGTAGGTGATAAAGCGTCTGAACTAGCCAAAACGGTATCATCTAAAACGTCTGATATTGCAAAAACCGTGAACCAAGGTCGCAATGACGTTATGGATTCCGTTCGCAAAGCTTCGACGGATATTGCTAATGAAACGTCCAAAGCTTCAAGCGAGGTCGCTGTAGCGGCTGAAGAAGCAAAGGATGATGCACGTAAAGAGCTGAATTCAACCAGTCTGTAAGGCTAATTGAATGTAAAATAGCCAGCTGAGTTTAGCTGGCTATTTCTCTTCCCATCTCATTATAGGAGGAATGAACATGAGTAAAGTTACAATTAACGGCAACTCGCCTATATCAGGAGACCCTCCTAGACAGCAATATGATACGTCAGAGCATCCTTTTGAATTACGACATGAGGTGAAAAAGCTCAATACCCGTCTCGATCAAATTGCAGATAGTCTTGAAAAGGCGCAGATTAAGGATATCATCGAGAACTATACCAATCCTAAGAAACGAATCATCACCAATTTCACAGCAGGTATGGCTCGTGGCTTAGGACTGACTGTTGGAACATTTGTAGTACTGGGTCTTCTTGGTTATCTCCTGAGTCAATTTGTGAACATGCCGATTGTTGGACAATACATTGCGGATCTGCTGGGCTACATTGAAGACTACAAAAATTAGGAGAGTGATTTCCTAGCCTATCCTTTCCTAACGGAAGTGGGACGTTTGTTCTCATCAACTGGAGGCTGGGAGGACTTCACTCTTAACAGATCCCCTGTCCAGCCTTTCATCATCATCCAAATGTACATGCCAGACATACTGGCCAGGATTAATGCAATGACCAGAACTACTCCCCAAGTTTTATCAATTAGAGGTAAGTTCTCAAAATTCATTCCCCAGATCGCACCAGCTGCAGTAGCGGGCGTGAACACAGAGGTTACGATGGTAAGTGTCTTCATGATCTCATTGCCTCGCACACCAGATGTTGCATTGTCGATAGATATTAACGTGTCGATTTCCTTCTCATAATGCTGAAAGAGTCGTTCGATTCGTTCAATTCGGTGCTGAAGCTGTCGAAAAAACCGATTATCCTGTATTTCATCCAGGTAAGCTTCCTTGGAGGCTGCGATTAACTCCGAAAAAGGAATAAACAGATTGCTCCAATACAGCAGTTCATAACGAGATACGAGGATCTGATCCATCAGTGTGCGTGCATTGCGTGATTCCATCTTCCGCTCCAGCTCGCGCAGGTTCATCTCAAAATGATCCATTCCGACGTGATAGTAGTGCAAAATTGCTCGAAACAAAACAAACATGCCGTCTTTTGCCTCATCACACTGATTCAGCATGGCAGCACGTTCTCCGGTGTTCATGATGCCTCTTGTATTATTGTCCATGTTGAGCGTAACAAGTGTGCTCTGGTCCACATAAAAAAACATCTGATTTTCTTTTCGTTCGCTATCCTTCTCATTCTTCACTGCATATAATAAAGAACCAAATATAACGGGCTCATCGCCATTCATAAATCGAACAGATAAATAATTGGAATGCACTTCAGGAATTTTGCGAAGCCAATATTGCATTTCAGGGAATGATTCCATCAGCTCTTGTAAAACCTCATCCATATCCTGCTTGTCTGGTGCTACCCAGTCCCACCATTGCCACTTATTCGAGAAAGACAATTGATCTCGTCTAACTTGCAAATCGACCTCATCCACGAGTTCTAATTCCTCCAATCCAGCATACGTTCATCCTATTACATACAGCACTCCCATCACTCACTAATCCATTCAAAAAAGGACACGTATGCATTCCAGTGGAATCACGTGTCCTTCATTATGCCGAGCTCAACTTCATCAAAAAATTACATCTCATAGCATCGAAGCATTTGACATAATCTGTTTTAATTTCTCGGTTGCTCGCTTCTGAATCCGGGATACACTCATTTGAGATACACCCAATTTCTGCGCGATCGCCCGCTGAGACTGACCATCTTGGAACGCCAAGATGAGCACTTTCTGCTCTTGTTCCTTCAACTGTCCTAATGCCTGCTGTAGATCCATCCGCTTTTCAACCGAATCAAAGTCATTGACATCCGCACTAATAAGTTCACCTAATGTCGCCGCACTCTCATCTTGTGATAGCGGGGAGTCTAGGGAAACATAATGGTAACACTCACGGCCAGCCAATACTTCAATGGTTTCCTCTGGGGTAAGGTCAAGATAATGTGCAATTTCGTCTACACTAGGTGAACGTTCCAGTTTCACGGTTAGTTCATCGATAGCATGCTGAACGAGAGCACCCTTTTCCTTAATCCGTCTAGGTACTTGAATGTACCAAGATTTGTCTCGAAGGTAGTTTTTCATATGACCGATCATACTCTTCATCGCGTAAGGCTCGAAAGGAATCCCTAGGTTAATATCGTATTGCTGGAGCAATCGAATCAACGCCATCTGTCCTGTCTGATATAAATCCTCATACAGATCGGGACGATTTCGGGCAATCTTGCCTGCTGCCATTTTTACCATCGGTTCATATTTGCGGATAAGAACAGTAGCAATTTCGTTATCCTTGGTCTGCTGGTATTCCCAGATCAAACCTACAGCTTCAGACATGGACTCTGGGGGAGTCACTTTTTCATTCATACTTTCTCCTCACTTCTTGCAAGACGTTTAACGAGTACTACTTTCGTACCTTTGCCCGTCTCACTCTCCACACTGACATCATCCATCAACGCTTGCATCAGATAGAACCCAAGTCCACCGATCTGAGCATCTGACAGTTCCTTGTCATGCAGGCCAGCACGTGTTGCTGCCGGGTTGATGTGGTCAAAGCTTGCACCTTCGTCTTTTACTGTAATCGCGAGCGTTTCGCCATCCACCTCAAATACAACTTCAACCATGCCGCCTTCGTGGGAGTAGGCATACAGTACAGAATTGTTACAAGCTTCGGATACAGCCACTTTCATATCCTCAATATCTTCATAAGAGAATCCCATTTTGGATGCTACCCCATAAAGATTAAGTCTTACGATATCCACATAATCAGCTGTTGCCGGTAAGTTAAGGGTAATTCTTTCAACTTCTGCATTCATTCCTTTTTCGATCCTTTCCTATTGGGAATTCTTCTGTGAGACAAAGAATTTGGCAATACCCGTCATATCAAAAAGCTTCTGTATCTGTGCAGGAACTTCTTGTACTTCGAAGCGTGCTTCCATTCCATGTCGTGCCTTCAGAACAGATAACAGGATTCCGATCCCTGTACTGTCGATATACTTGAGGTCCTTCATATTGATAATCAGATCTTGTTCCTTGTTGTCCACAAGCGGCTCCATGACCAAACGGAATTCAGGAGCAACCGACAAATCCAGCTCGCCAGTCAGATACACCGTGCATACGCCTTCGTGTGTCTCGGTCTTTGCGTTGAATTTTTCATTTTTATTTGTATTCATTAGACATCTCTCTCCTGATCAATGGTTTCCTTACTAATAACCCAACTTGAGCCCATGTGAAACAAAACAAATATTGGTAAGTTTTTAATTGGCGTGATTCATGGCTGACGATCTGGGTTTAAACATTTTTCGTTGTTCCTGAAATCGCGATAATTTCTGCTTCACACTGCCCATTTTGACAGGCTTGCTGATATAATCATCCATCCCTGCTGCTGAGCAGCGTTGTTGAATACCATCCATCACATTTGCTGTCATGGCCAAAATAACAGGCTGATGCGTCTGGGGAAGACGTTCACGAATGATTTTGGTACATTCCAGTCCATCCATGACAGGCATCTGCAGATCCATAAATATATAATCGTATTTTGGATGTTCTAGAACCATGTCGAGTGCTTTTTGCCCATCCTCAGCCAGATCTGAGACAAATCCAAGCTTGCTCAGCATGATCGACATCAGCTTTTGATTAATAGGATGATCATCCACAATTAACACTCTTGGCTGATGCTCGTAATTTTTCACATCAGACGGTTGCTCATCACCACCGCCAACCACAAACTCGGTTTCCACATATCGCTGTGCCTGGATCGTAAATACAAACGTAGCTCCGCGCTTCTCCGATGTATCCAGATAGATGTGACCACCCATCATCTCAACGAGAGTACGGCAAATAGCGAGCCCTAGCCCTGTTCCGCCGTATTTGCGTGTCATCGAGGTATCAAGCTGGGAGAATGGCTGGAACAGACGATCCACTTTGTCAGCAGAGATACCAATGCCAGTATCTTTTACGGCAAACTCCAGTGTCATTCTTCCG
Organism: Paenibacillus sp. MER 99-2; assembly: GCF_023714095.1. Lineage (NCBI taxonomy): Bacteria > Bacillati > Bacillota > Bacilli > Caryophanales > Paenibacillaceae > Paenibacillus > Paenibacillus sp. MER 99-2. The sequence goes on from NZ_JAMAUZ010000009.1 coordinate 34,929, forward strand.
TCCTTCTCCTCATTGACCGATACGATAAGATAAACCCCGCCATGATCCGTGAATTTTACCGCATTAGCAATCAAATTCATTAATACTTGGCGCAATCTTGCCATGTCTCCATAAACAAGCTGGGGAACGGAAGATTCCAGGAAATAGTCCAGTTCGAGATTTTTTTTCCCTGCTTCCACCGTAAATAAACCTAATACCTCCCGAATGCAAGCAACCAACTCAAACGGATGCTCCTCCAGCTCCATTTTGCCCGATTCCATCTTCGTAAAGTCGAGAATGTCATTAATTACCGTAACTAGAGCATCGGCACTACGACGAACGATGTCCGCATATTCTTTCTGGTCTTCCTTAAGCTCCGTCTCCATCAGTAGGTCAACCATACCGATGACTCCGTTCATCGGTGTACGGATCTCGTGGCTCATCATGGCGAGAAATTCGGTCTTGGCATTGGCTGCAATCTCTGCTTCTTCCTTAGCCTGAATGAGTTGCTGGTTCATCTTCTCCAGTTCCTGCGTTTTTTGATGCAGCAGCATGGTCTGGGTCTTTAATCTTTTATTCGTCATAAACATCTCAACAAATCCCTCAATTTTCGATTTCAAAATCTGAGGAATAAACGGTTTAACCATGTAATCAATAGCTCCGGCTGAATAGCCTGCAAACAAATGCTCGGCTTCCCTGCTGTTTGCAGAGATGAATATGATGGGCACATCCTTAGACTTATCGCGGGCTTTAATTAGCCTTGCAGTCTCAATTCCATCCATTCCAGGCATTTGCACATCAAGCACAATGACCGCAAATTCGTCTTTCAGCAAACAACGAAGTGCCTCTTCACCTGAAGTTGCTTTGACGAGTTTATATCGTTCCGATTCCAGAACCGCTTCCAGAGCAAGCAGGTTCTCGGGGCGGTCATCTACCAACAATATATGGATTGGTTCATTAAGCCCCATGACTTGCCTAACCCCCTATTTTATCTTCCGGTATATTTTTTCCGTCCGGTCTAACGGCTCGTAGGCATCACTGAATTCCGTAAAATGTATCGATTCTTTAGACCCCAGAACTAGGACACCGAAGTGGCTTAAACTTTCATGAAATAACCCGTGCACCTGATTCCGCAGTTCATCATTAAAATAAATCATGACATTGCGGCAGAAGATCACATTAAATTCGTTAAACGAACGATCTGTAGCCAGGTTATGTTCGGCAAAAATAATATTTTTCCGCAGGTAAGGATGAAATATAACGGAATTGTACTTAGCTGTGTAATATTCTGAGAAGGCTCGAGTTCCTCCAGCCTCCAAATAGTTAGTCGTGTATAGTTTCATTTTCTCAATGCCGTATACGCCTTCCTTGGCTTGTTGCAATGAGCGATCATTCATATCTGTCGCGTAAATTCTTGCTTTGTCATACAATCCTTCTTCATGAAGCATAATCGCCATCGAATAGACCTCTTCCCCTGTAGAACAACCCGCATGCCATATTCGGATATAAGGGTAGGTTCGTAACACAGGAATGACCTGTTCTCGGAACGTACGGAATAACGATGGATCCCGAAACATCTCCGTTACAGGAATAGACAGATTCTGCACAAATCGTTCGAAGGCTGAGCGATTATGAAGCACACGCTCCTGCAAAGCAGATATCGTTTTTGCACCTTCTGCATGTGCATAATGCCAAATTCTTCGTTTTAAAGAAGGCAAGGCATAATTTCTAAAATCATATCCATATAGACGGTGCATACCTTCCAACAGCAATTCGATTTCAATCAGTTCGCGCTCTTCATCTTGTGCCAAGCGGTCTGATTCTACCCCCGCCTCGGTAGGTTCCCACGATGTCATAAATTCTCTCCACTCTTCTTTTGTTACTTACGTTTATACAAAATGAACAAACGATGATTACACTTGCCACTCCGATGACAGAACAGCCTTCCGATCGCTGTTATCCCCAGATTTTTCTGATTCCCTTCTCCAAAGGGAAAATCCGGGGATAAAGGCGAACGCTTTGCTTCTCCATGCTATTTCTGTCCTCTTCGTTTCCGTGTAATAATTATTCATTTTATATATCATATTGTCCTTCATTACCCAAACTAGTGGCTTACGAATACAGCCATACACGCATTAATGATAATAATTGATCCGTTTGGATCGGCTTTTTCACATAATCAGATGCGCCAGCCTCAATACACTTGCCACGGTCATCCTTCATTGCCTTCGCCGTTAACGCAATAATCGGCAATTTCTCGAATTTAGGAATCTGTCTGATCCGTGTCATCGCTTCATAACCATCCATCTCTGGCATCATCATATCCATCAATACGAGGTCAATTTCCGGATCTTGTTCCAGAATCTCTATTGCTTCTCGTCCATTCTCAGCAAAGGTAACATCCATGCGATATCCTTCTAATACACTGGAAAGAGCGAATACGTTACGAATATCATCATCGACAAGCAATATTTTCTTACCTTCAAATAACGTTTCTTTGTTGTGCAGCTTCTGCAGAATCCGTCGTTTATCTTCAGGAAGATTCGCTTCTACCCTATGCAGGAACAAGGTGGTCTCATCCAACAAACGTTCTGGAGATTTCACATCCTTGATAATGATGGATTCCGCATATTTACGAAGCTTCGTCTCTTCCTTACTATCAAGCTCTTTTCCTGTATAAATAATAATAGGCAGATCACTCAAATATTCGTCATCCCTAATCTGATCCAATAGCTCGAATCCGGTCATGTCGGTCAGCATTAGGTCAAGCACCATGCAGTCATACCGCTGGCTATGCAGCTCGGTTAAAGCTTCTTGTCCTGTGGAGACGGCTGTTATTGCCACATCATCATGACCTATCAATTCAATAATGGCTTTACGCTGAGTTTCGTCATCCTCCACAATCAACAAACGCTTCAATTGGTTCTCTGTATAGGATTCGATATGTGAGAAAGCTTTATCCAACGATTCTTTGCTGGAAGGCTTCTTCAGGTAGGCTATCGCACCCATCATCAACCCTTGCTTCATGTCATCAATGACTGAAATAACATGTACCGGGATATGACGAGTAGTCGAGCTGCTTTTCAGTTCACCCAAAATCGCCCAGCCATCCATCACAGGTAATTGGATATCCAAAATGATCGCGTCAGGCAAATATTCACGAGCCATTTCAAGCCCCTTATCTCCTTGCAGCGCTACAATCGCTTTGAAGCCTCTTCCTCTCGCCATATCCATCAAGATATGGGCAAACTTCACGTCATCTTCGATAATCAAGAGAACTTTGTCACCTTCTGCAATTTCACCTTGATCATCCTCTACCGTTGTTGATGCTGTAGCCTCTGGTGCTGACAGTTCAATAAGTGCATTGCTGTCAGGATCTGGCGTGATGACAGTCTGTCTGCTTGAACGCATCATTCGAGCTTCTCTTTGTCTAGTAGGCATTTCAGAAGTAACAGCTGCCTCAGCGAGTGACTCCTCTAAGGGAGCTTCATCTTCGTGATTATCAGGTAAATACAATGTAAACGCACTACCTACACCCTCAGAAGATTCTACCTGAATGGCTCCACCGAGCAGGCGAGCAAGTTCACGGCTGATGGATAATCCTAGTCCCGTGCCTCCATACTTACGACTCGTTGTACCATCCACCTGCTGGAAAGCTTCGAAGATCAGATCTGTCTTATCGGATGGAATTCCGATCCCTGTATCCTTCACAGTAAATCCTACGTATTCCTGATTATTGTTCAGGTACCCTGGAAGTTCTTCTGGGGCAATTTTACGTCCAATAATACTTACAGATCCCCGGTTCGTAAATTTAAAGGCATTCGACAGCAAGTTACGAAGAATTTGTTTCACACGATGGCTGTCTGTATATACCCAATCTGGCAGATTACTGTCGAAATCAATATGGAGATCAAGCTCTTTTTTGTTCGCCATGGCGCCAAAATTCTGTTCGACAAATTGAGTCAACTCTTCCATTCGAACGGTCTCATAGTTGATATCCATTTTACCTGCGTCTACTTTTGACAAATCTAAGATTTCATCAATCATTTTCAGTAGATCTGCACCGGACATATAGATCGTTTGAGCGTACTCTTGTTGTTTCGTACTTAAATTTCCATCCTTATTCTCAGACAATAACTGAGAGAGAATCAGTAGGCTGTTCAGCGGTGTACGTAATTCATGCGACATATTAGCCAAAAACTCTGATTTGTATTTGCTTGTCATCGACAACTGCATAGCTTGCTGTTCCAACTGCGTTTTGGTTTTCTCAATCTCGTCGTTCTTCTCTTCGACTTCACGCACCTGTTCTTCAAGAGCACGCGTCTTCGCAATCAACTCGGTATTAAAATGCTCAAGCTCCTCCTGTTGTCGCTGCAGTAACTCCTCAGAACGTTTGAGTGCGCCAGTCTGTTCCTCTAAGTTTTCATTAGAGCGTCGCAATTCTTCCTGCTGTGTCTGGAGTTCCTCGGATTGCACTTGGAGTTCCTCCGTGAGAGCCTGAGATTCACGCAATAATTCTTCCACACGCAAACGACGGCGAACGTTGTTAAGGATGACACCCAAATTCATAATCAACTGAGAGAACAATTGTTTATGCAGATCGGTAAACCCATCAAATGAAGCCAGTTCAACTACACCAATAAGTTCATCCTCGAAAACAACGGGATAGATCATAATGCTGGTAGCTCGCGATGATCCCGATGCGGAACCGATATGCACATAATCCTCCGGTGTATTCTCTACAACAATCGGATTCATATCCAGAGCAGCCTGACCGATCAACCCTTCTCCGATCCGGTAAACTTCTTTACCGACACTCCCATTCTCTTCAAAAGCATAGGCTCCATATCTTCTTAATTCATCTGGATGTTTCTCCTCATCCACTAAATAAACGACACCTAGTTGTGCACCAAGCACAGGCGTAAATTCACTAATGAACATTTGCGAAATCTGGCGAATCGAACCGATCCCTCTCAACAATTCGGGAACTCTTGCAATATTAGAACTCATCCAATTCTGATCCTGCTGTGCTTGCACATAAGCTTTTTCGATTTCCATCTTCTCTTCTAAGTCACCCGATACTTCTTTGAACACTGTCGCGATCTGACCAATCTCATCTGTCGACTTGATTTTAATCCGTCGAATGGTTCGATATCGTCCCTGGCCAAAGCTTGTAATCATCATGGATACCGTGTTCAGACCACGAGTAATGCTTGGCAGTACCCACATGATGACACCTAATGCCATTAACACCCCAGCGATCATAATGCCAAATGTGATCTGCACAGCTCGTGTATAAGCTTCATTGGCCGAAGTTATTTCTGTATCAATCTCCTGATCCTGATAGCGTGAAAGAGCATTGAGGCTATCTACCGCCTCTTTCTGAACAGCGAGCCCCGTCGAATTACGGTAGTTATTCGCATCCTCTACACGCCCCTGCGACATCAGGCTGAGCTGCCTCGTACCATAAGCTGCATAAGCATCCCAAGCCGTATTGACTCGGTCAACTAACTGATGCTCAGACGCACTGTCGGCTCGCTCACGCACCTCTGTGAGATATCCCTTGGCTTTGTCCATCATTTCCTTGAGTTCACCGTCAGCCGCGCTAATCGAATTGGTCGGGTTGAGCAACAAGTTAGCCAGCACTTTGGCCATATCGTTCACTTCTCCGCGTACAGCCGACGTAAATCTCACCTTCATATAACGCTCCTGATACATCTGATCCAATTGCTGATTACTGTTGTTTAGCCGCTCATAACTTATAAATGTAAGAACAATTAAGATTGCCATCAGAGCGGTAAAACCTATCAGCAGTTTGTTCCTGATTTTCACTCCGCTTCCGCCCCTTCACTTAACGTGATCCATACCAGACATTTATCGTCATCCCGCTCCTGAGGAATTTCGTCATCAAAGAACAAGGTTTGCATCAAAGGCTCGTTCCACCCATGTGGACCTTTCAACTGCTCCTTGAGAAATTCAATTTGTTCCTCCTGATCTCCTGGGACAGCTTCCGTTAATCCATCTGTGTATAGGGCAATATGACCTTCACCCTCATAATGAATCGTCTGAGGTTCAATATCCATTTTATCGAACAGACCTACTGGGCAGCACACGCTGTCAAATGTTGTGATCGAACCATCTTCACGGAAAAATAAAGCCGGTGGATGCCCTGCGTTAACATAGTCGATCCGCTTCTTCCGCGTATCAACGACTAGGTAGATCGCAGTGAAATAATACTGTACCAATTGTTTGCCTAGATGAAGCTGATTGAATCGCCGATTCAGCTCCTGAACTACCTTCTCTGGATCTACATACGTTGTCACCGTGTCCTTCAATACGGAGGCGATAAACATCGTAAATAATGAAGAAGAAATACCGTGACCCATCATATCCAGCAGTATTACACCATAGCGCCCTTCACCTAGGGGATACCACGAATACAGATCACCTGCTAGTTCGAAGGATGGTTTATAGATGGCATTCACATGAAATAAAGGATCTTCAATCGCTGGGCTAAGTACAGCGTTCTGAACCATGGCCGCAAGCTTAAGCTCATCCTGGATACGTTGATCGCGCTCCTTATGCCAATCCTTCTCCTGCTTCAGACGCAGTGCCAACCTAATGCGAGCCATCAGTTCCACTTTGTTAATTGGCTTCGTTACATAATCGGAGGCACCGGCATCTAGCGCTTCCGCCAGCTTTTTGGAATCCCCAATAGCCGTAACCATAATGATCGGAATGTCCTTGAGATTCTCAAACTTTTGCACGATGCTACAAGCTTCGATCCCGTCCATTTCAGGCATCATCATATCTAGCAAAATAAGGTCAATATCCGACGGTCTCGGACGAAGTTCATCACTTTCTCCACCTATTCCGAGGATTTCAAACATCTCCATCGCAGAACTAGCGGTTACAATGTCACGATAGTTCTCTTTTTTCAGAATTTCTCGAATGATAATGACATTCGTCGGATTGTCGTCAACAATAAGTATTTTCATTTCTATCTCCTTATCTGTGGCGTTCCGGGTTTGTCGATTCGTTGGTTTTTGTAATAACATGTAACAACCCTAATGTTACATTTTCTGCATTTTACACGACGGTAGACATAATAATTCCTACTATAACTATAAGCGTAAAAATGAAAAACTGCTATCTGTAAATGGCACCATCAGAAGGAAATTCCCCCGCTGGTTACCCTGTTTTTGCCGCGGTTCTGACCCGCTTCCAAACTTGCAAAAACATAGATAAGGAATGGGGAAATCCCCATTCCTTATCTATGTTTTTGATTCAATACGATACATTAGATGATCGTAACCACCGGAAGCTTGTACGCTTCAATCTTTCTTTTTGGCAATCACTAATACTTTACCTTTATCTAATTCACTTTCGTAGAAGTCCGCTTCCGCTTCAGTGAATCCCATTGATACGATTTTGGCTCTGAGCTCATCTCCACGAGAACGGAACAGATTAGCCATGGAATCAAACAATCCCTCTTCCTTGATGCCAATTTCATTCGCATCCGCTGTGTCTGCAATTCGATCCGTGCGATCCTTTTCATGGGCAAGAACGAAGATATGATCAGCAAGGTATCCGGTATTTTGCAGCTCTTTCACTGCTTCTACCGCCTGGACTCCGTTTTCTACCACTTTAGCATAAGCTTGCGCATTGGTTGAATTCATCGTTTCCACTCTCCTCTGATATTCTTCTTTCTCAAGCTACTTTTAATATATAACCATAGCATTTAGGGATGAAACGCTTTATGTTTTTTTGTCCCTAGGACAAGTTTGCATCAAATAGGTCGATCCCCTCAATTTCATCAGTTCCTGGCTTCAAATAAACTTTCAAAGCCTCATCTCCGCGAAGGTACACCTCTCCATCCTCTGCAATAACATAAGGTTCACCAAGCTCCTCTTGTATGGATCTAAGATCCATCTCTATCCACTCTTGATTCAACTTAAATCGTTCTTGAGAGGCATCAATATGAACATATTGAATCTCTCCAGTATTTTCGCAAAATCCCACTTTCACATCCTGAAAATTAAATTCAGGACATCCTAGATAAGGATCTTCATTTATATCAATCGGTTGGCCCTTTTGATACAACATTTGATGCATGCCGTCATCCAAAGAAATATCATTTAGAGTCCGAAATGCCTCAACTGGTTCGGATCGATCTACAGCCAGACTAACTTCTGGCGTTTTCTCTTCCAATACCGTCCATGGCAGATCATGAGCAGCGGTTGTCGCTGCCGGTTGAACGGAAAAGGGAGAAATTACGCTAAACATTACAAGCAATAGTTTCATCATGATTCTCACCCTTTCATGAAGTTCAGATTCGTCACCGCTCTAAATGACTTCCTTCAAGTTAACCTTATATTGTTAATTATTTACGAACACGTTGCCACAGGTTAGCCGCAAGATCCACATACTTCAACCAATTCTTCCCACCATTTGCTGCATCATTATATGTAGCATCATAGCTTTGCAGGGTACGATCCGTCTTGGTGGCTGGCGTTGCCTGTACATGGATTGGTTCAACAGCTTGTTCTTCTTGTTGACTGGAGCGTTTTGTCTGGAATTTAGCAATCATCGTAGAGGAAACTTGTTTCGCCGCAGCAGTTACTTCGTTGAGCACTTCGCCTAGGTTTTGAACAGATTCCATAACCGGATCAATCTTTTTCATTTTGTGTTGCACATCCGCCGTAATATCATTTGCATGTCTTACCGTCTGTTTCACTTCATAACTGAGTTCATCAATCGTTTTTTGGACTTCCTGTAACGTCTGGGATACATTGTCCAATGAACTCTGAGCGGATTTTAGAGTACGAATTAAAAAGAAAACCAAGACTGCAAAGGCCACCGCAATTAAAGCCACGCTAATTTGATAGATCATAGAAGAACCTCGCTTTCGATATACTATCTGAATTGTTATTGCTATAGTTACCCGACCATTTCCGGGACGAAACAAATGATAAAACCCACTTCATATATTCACTTTCTTGGAAAAATGATGAATGTTTCAACCTAAAAGTCCTCGGTTAAAGAACAACTACACAAGGCTGCGAGGTGAACAATTCTCGCTCCAAAATTCCTAAACGAAAGGATGAAAACTCATGTTGAAATGGTCTGTATTGTTTCTAATTATTGCACTTGTCGCAGGTATTTTCGGATTTTTCGGAATCGTTGAAGCAGCTGCTTCAATCGCTAAAGTCCTCTTCTTCATCTTTGTTGTACTGTTCGTAATCTCCCTCATTACGGGACGAAGCCGAATGCGATGAATGAGGCAACGCAATGAAAATCACGCAGTACATACAAAAGTCTATCGCGCTAACATTAGCCGGTAGGCTTTTGTTCGTTGTATACAGATGAATACATGGTTTGACATGCGAAGCAGCCACTATCCTCTATTATGTATTACACTCCCTTCTTCTCTATTCCTGAACCGCTCTCCCGGCAGTTATAAAATTACAACGTAAATAGGACCTTTTTGACATAGCCAACCTGAATTTATCCCACTGAAGTATGATTTTTACAAGCATCCCTAATACCCACAAATGCTCCAGTTGACTCTGGAGAATGCAAGAAAATATTGTTATAATTTGTGATTCATAGGTGAGCTTGCTTGGTTATTTTTAACACAGGACAACAAATTACATACCTACCGAGGAGGAATTACAAATGAAAAAAATCGTAAGTTTTGCCGCTGCTTTAACGTTGATGGGTTCGATGGCTGCTGCCGCAGGTGCTGAGGAAGCGGTTACTGGAACAGTAACTCCTGAAACTGGAACTGAAGCAACAACACCAGCAACCACAACTCCGGCTGTTGAAGTTAACAAACCGGCTGTAGAAACAGTAGAAGGCACGGTTGAGGGCGTTACAGGTACAACAACAACTGAAACTTCAACAACTACACCTGACAAAATGTTCGATGAGCCTGTTGTAAAAGCGGGAGACGAGGTTCTTGAGCCTACGATGCTGCTTAACCTGTTAGAGCGCACTTGGTTCTATGATGCTCCAAACGGCAAGCCAATCGGTGCACTTGGTTCACAAGTAATCGACACCACAGGTGAAGTTGTTGATGGTTTTGATGGTGGCGAGTGGGTACAAGTGTACACTTGGAAAGGTAAAGCTTGGATTCACGTTGCTATTCAGTAATATCGTATAATCCTTCTAGCCATAAGTAAAGAGGACAGCACGTGAACCCGTGACTGCCCTCTTTTTATTTTGGAAACTGAAATATCATGATCGTTAATCCTTAGCTTACTGTATCGTTTTCACTCATTCTTTGGAGTAGCGTTTGCTATTCTGGGTTCGACATGTACATGTACATGCATAATGTTGTGCGATCGTTTCAATCGTTCCTCCACCCTGTCACAGATCTGATGACCTTCAATCAGACTAAGTTTCCCGTCTACCTCAATGACGATATCCACTAACACATGACTCCCATGAACACGTGCCTTGACATCCTTAATTGTCTCTACGCCAGGAACACGGGCAACAGAAGAGCGAAGATCGGTTAATTCCTTCTGATCAAAACCATCGGTCAATCGGTGTGTGCAGTCTCTGAAAATCTCCCAAGCTGTCTTGCAGATCAGCAATCCTACAGCGATAGCTGCGACTTTATCAAGCCAAGGTAGACCGAATTGTGCACCGATGATTCCAATTGCTGCTCCAATACTGACCCACGCATCCGAACGATTGTCCTTGGCTGCTGCCATAAGTGCCTGACTGTTAATTTGCTTGGCTAGACGAGAGTTATAGCGATACACACCTAACATTGAAATCGCGCTTATAATCGCAACTCCCGCTGCCAAGAGATTAGGGGCAACAAAGCTGCCAACATACCAGGATCGTACCGCTTCAACTAGCACTTGAAGTCCCACCACAGCCATAATAAATGAAGCAATCAGTGCCGCAATCGTCTCTGCCCGAAAATGACCATATGTATGATCTGAATCCGGAGGCTTTTGTGAAATCCGGAGGCCGATCAGCACTGCGACAGAGGCTACAATGTCGGTAACATTATTATATCCATCGGCTACCAACGCACTAGAATCAAAAATATAACCACTGATTAATTTAAAAGCAGACAAGACGAGGTAAGCTGCTATGCTAATCCAGGCTCCCCGCTCCCCCTTACGAATTTCTTCATAAACATTCAAACCAGTGCTCCCCCTTTACGATCTCTCATATTGAAGTCCGTGCTCCACAACATCTTCAAGCTCATTCATCGCATTTTATCAGGTTGCCCTTGTAGGGCTTTTGTAAAACGTATAAAATAAGGACATCCCGTCCAAATCGGACGGCTTAACTGTAAGACCGGGAGGGAAATAACGATGAGCGATAATACTGAACAGAAAAAAATCAGTTTGCAGGATGCGATACGTCAAAAATTGGCGCAAAAGAAGGAACAATCAAAATCCGGTAACCAATCCAGCGCCTATTTTGAAGGCGGTCCAAAAGCAATGAAGAGTCAAAACAACAAAAAACCTAACAATCAGCGCCGCCGTACTGGCGGATCCTAGGCTCTTTGGGTATTTCCCAAGGCACGCTGTAGGGTGACCTCTAACGGCCTCTATGCTAGGTAGTTATGTATGTATGATGCAACCAAAAAAGAACCGCGACTTCCTCTAAGGAAGCTTCGCGGTTCTTTTTATATATCTATATCTTTTATTTACGCTTCAACCGGGTACATCTTATTCCGTAATTCCTTAATCTCGTCGCTCTCCAGGTATTCATCATAGCTCATTTGACGATCAATGATGCCTGTTGGCGTGATTTCAATAATACGGTTGGCAATCGTTTGAATGAACTGATGGTCATGGGATGTAAACAGCATTGTGCCGTCAAAATCAATCATACCATTGTTCAGCGCTGTAATGGATTCGAGATCCAAGTGATTCGTTGGCTCATCCAGAATCAATGCGTTAGCACCGGTTTGCATCATTTTCGCCAACATACAGCGAACTTTCTCTCCCCCGGATAGCACGCTTGCTTTCTTCAAGGATTCCTCACCCGAGAACAGCATCCGACCCAGGAATCCACGCAAATAGGTTTCATCCTGATCTTTGGAGTACTGGCGCAACCAGTCAACCAAAGTCATTTCGACACCGTCAAAGTATTTGGAGTTGTCTTTCGGGAAATAAGCTTGTGATGTCGTTACACCCCAAGTATATTCACCACTATCAGCTTCAACCTCACCCATCAGGATATCAAACAACAGGGATTTGGCATTACCGTTCGGTCCCACAAATGCGATTTTGTCGCCTTTGTTCACGACAAAGCTAAGTTCATTCAGCATGTTTACACCATCAATCGATTTGCTTACACGATCAACAGTCAACAGCTGTTTACCCGCTTCACGCTCAGGCTTGAAGTTGATGAACGGATATTTACGGTTCGATGGACGAAGATCGTCCAATGTAATTTTGTCGAGTTGTTTCTTACGAGAAGTTGCTTGCTTGGACTTCGACGCATTTGCTGAGAAACGTTGAATAAAGGCTTGTAGCTCTTTAATCTTCTCTTCTTTTTTCTTGTTCGCATCACGTTGCAATGCAAGTGCCAACTGGCTGGACTCGTACCAGAAGTCATAGTTACCTACATACAACTGGATCTTACCAAAGTCGATATCGGCAATGTGTGTACATACTTTGTTCAGGAAGTGACGGTCATGGGATACGACAATAACAGTACCTTCATAATCCATCAAGAAGTTCTCCAGCCATTGAATGGATTCGAGATCCAAGTGGTTGGTAGGCTCATCGAGAAGCAGGTTGTTTGGGCGACCAAACAATGCCTGTGCCAAGAGTACACGTACTTTTTCGTTACCACTTAGTTCAACCATTTTCTTCTCGTGCATATCACGGTCGATACCGAGACCAATCAAGAGTGCAGCAGCATCTGGCTCAGCATCCCAACCGTTCAACTCTGCGAACTCACCTTCAAGCTCACCTGCACGCAAACCATCTTCTTCCGTAAAGTCAGCTTTGGCATACAAAGCGTCCTTCTCCTTCATGATGGAATAGAGACGGCTATGACCCATAATTACAGTTTCGAGAACTGCATACTCATCATATTCAAAATGGTTTTGCTTCAAAACGGCCATACGTTCGCCCGGGGTGATGTGCACCTCGCCCGAGTTTGCTTCAATTTCACCTGACAAAATTTTCAAGAACGTTGATTTACCAGCACCATTGGCACCGATCAAGCCGTAACAGTTACCTGGTGTGAACTTGATATTCACATCTTCAAAAAGTGCACGTTTTCCGTAGCGGAGCGTTATGCCGCTTGTACTAATCATTAAGCATTACCATCCTTTATTTATTAATCTGCATTCTGCATGAATAGCAACTTGCATTAATCTTGGATTCAATATCCCGTAGCCTATTCTGGCACCATATTATAACACAAAAAAGCGGCAAATTCGAAAATTGGCCGCTTTTTACATTAAGATACATGTTCAAAAAGGACGGTTTTCAGTACCGAGAAGATGGGATGAAGATAGAATGGAGTAGCAGAGCGTAGGGAAACCTACGTGAGCAACGGACATTTCGGCTGAATCCCATCTTTGACGCAGAGATGCCACCCGGGCATCCTTCGTAATCAAAAGCGGACTTTTTGAACAACCTCTTAAAGATTTGGTAATGAATTATTCATGCGGATATAACCTTACATTAGCATATTTGGCTTGCTATTGTTAGTCCTGTTTATGTGTCTCATGCTTGATACGTAATGTCTCTCCGTGACCTAGCACACGAATTCGCTCCGCGCTTATCCCTAATTTCTCACGTTCCGCTTCCAGACGGTCAAGCGCCTCCTTAGGCGTATCATCGGCCAGTCTGAATGTTCCGTAGTGCATAGGCACCATAAGCTGGGAGCCACACTCCACGAATCCCTGCAATGCTTCTTCTGGTGTCACATGTTGAGAGGTCATAAACCATTCTGGATCATATGCACCAATCGGCATCAGCGTAACGCCTATATCGAAACGTTCACCGATCGTTTTGAACCCTGGAAAATACCCCGTATCCCCGACAAAATAAACAACGGGTGGCTTCTCTACGCTTTCCTGCGCCGCTAAGTGCTGCGATGCAGAAGCTTCGGATTGTTGTACATGAGACGTGTTACCTGTTGTATCTGCTGAATTGTTTCGCGTGTTCGTAGCAGCCATTTCTTCAGCGGCTTCAGAAGATGTGGGATGAACCACCTCCAAGACATAACCGCCCCAGTGAGAGCTGTTAGTATCAAACAAAGTACGACGAGTCCAGTGTTGAGCAGGTACAAAGCTTATTTTGACACCACCCAATGTAATATGTTCCCACCATTTCATCTCATGACACCGGTGAAAGCCTTTACGGATCATCTTCCGCTTGAGTCCATCTGGAACGATTAACAGCGTTTTGGCTGTAATCAGCTTCCGTAAGGAAGCCAGATGCAGATGATCATAATGGGAATGGGAGATCAAAATAATATCGAGCGGTGGAATATCCTGAATCGGAATACCTGGGGCACCCAATCTACGCTGAAATCCCATTTTCTCTGCCCATACCGGATCCGTTACGATATTTAAACCGTAGTATTGAATAAAAAAAGTGGAGTGACCAATCCAGGTAAGGGTCGTCTCCTCCCGATTGGCATGCAAGTAGTCTAACTCCGGTGGGTGCTTAGGTACAGTGTACGAATAATCCTTTACCTTTTTGCGCCGCTCTTCCCTCCACTGCTTGAATTCCTTCAACGTCTTATCCGTGCTTACATTATCAATATTGTTATAACGAATTTTCGGCATGAAAGGGTCCTCCTCCCTTCCTACTATTTTAACCCAGGATCAGCCCATTTGAAAAAAAAGCCTGTTAGTCCTTCGGGTTTTTGCACATCGCTAAGTACACGAATAAAAAGGCAATCGCGGCTACGATAATCAGTGGTGGAGCATACATGATCGTGAATGTCTCAAAAAAACTCAAACCTGTAATCCCGGGAATGCCGGATACACCCTCCAGATACATGAAATTCATCCCTTCTTCTTGCCCGAATATCCACGGACGTAATTCGCGTCAAATAGAAACAATTTCATAATCAAAACCAGTGATGGAATGAGCACCAGTAGTCCCAAACTGAACGCTGTAATCAGCGCAATGCCCATCGTTCGATTCGTAAAGCTATCATATATATTAATGTACGGATACAGGATGTACGGCAAATGGGAACGTCCATATCCATACCATGCGAAGGCAAATTGCAGCATCACGGCGATAAAACACCAGCCCAAATATTTTCGCTTCCACACAAGTGTCAGGGCGATGACAAAACAAATAAACGAGGCAATAAACATCCACGAGATATCGAGCATCCGTTCAAAGTGAAGCGGATTTTGTTTGTTAATTTGCAAAAACGCAAGAAAACTCGCAAAAATGGTGGGCAAGCTCCATAACAGCGCATACTCTCTCAACACCTCAAAAGCAATTTCATCCCCTGCCCGCTTGGCATAATAGGACAAAAACATCGCCGAAATGTATAGCACACTCACAAGTGCCAGCAATACAACAGACCAAGTGTAGGGGTTCGTCAGAAACTCTCTCCAGCGAAAAAATACCTGCTCACCAACCTGCTCAATAATGCCTCCTTCGGATATAGCCAAAATGGTGGAAAACACCGCCGGAATCAATAGCCCTGTCGCTCCGTATAAGGCCATATAAATCCGACTGTTCTTACCATGGTTACCATAGGTATTATAGGCGTAATACACACCTCGGATCGCCAGCAATACAATCGCAAGTGAGCCGGGCACTAGGAGTGCCGTGCCGTAATAGAAGGCACTGTCGGGATAAAACCCCACCAGACCCACAACAAAAAAGATAAGAAATACGTTCGTAACTTCCCACACGGGAGATAGATATCGTTGGATAATGTTGTGAATCTTATTCTCGTGACCAGTTAGCAGACTATAGAAGCTGAAAAAGCCTGCTCCAAAATCAATAGAGGCTACGATTAGATATCCAAATAGAAACGTCCATAAGATCGCAATGCCTGCAATTTCAAAGCTCAATGCACGATCCCTCCTTCAAGCCCCAGTGAGTCCAGCTCTTTCTCTGCTTCCTTGTTACGAAATAACTTGCTAAGCACCCGAATACAAGAGAAGCAGAGTATCAGGTACAGCACAATGAACAGCACCAGCATCCAACCTACAGATGAAGATGTCGTTGCCGCCTCGGATACTTTCATATATCCCCGTAATATCCATGGCTGCCTTCCCACCTCTGCAAACATCCAACCGAGCTCTATGGCAATCATTGCGAGTGGTCCGAGTAGAACAATGCCTAATAAGAGCCACTTCGGATACGGCTTGCGCCCTGGTAACCAACGACGAAACACATAGAGCACCGGTATCAATAAGATGATCACTCCTGTGGTGACTTTAAGATCGAACATATAGTGAATGGATAATGGGGGTCTAAGGTCTGCTGGATACTCTTCAAGCCCTTTCACTTCCGTATCAGGACGGTTCCCTGCCAAAATACTAAGTGCATACGGGATTTCCAATGCATACTTTACCTCGTTGTTCTCATCCAAAATTCCCCCATAGACTAACGGTGCATTTTTCATCGTCTTAAAATGCCATTCAGCCGCCGCCAGCTTCTCAGGCTGGTACTTGGCTAAGAATTTACCAGAAGAGTCTCCAATCATGACGGTACTTACCGCAAAGACAAGCGCGCTCACTGTCGTAAGTTTCAGCGCCTTTTTGTAATACACATGATCCCTTCCCCGAAGCAAACTGAATGCTGCAATTCCAGCAAGCACGCCTGCACTCAGCGTGTAAGAAGAAGCCAGTACATGAGATACTTTGGTTGGCGTAGCTGGATTCAGCATCGCGGCAATCGGATGGATATCCTTCATAATGCCGTTCACAAGCGTGAATCCCTGAGGCTGATTCATAAATGAATTAACGGTTGTGATAAATATGGCCGATGCCGATGATCCTAGCGCAACCGGGATCAGCAGCAGCATATGTGTGTATTTCTTTTTGAACCGATCCCACGTATACAAATAGATACCCAGAAAGATCGCCTCGATGAAAAACGCAAATGTCTCCATGAAGAGTGGCAGCGCAATCGCTTGACCTGCAACACGCATGAACATCGGCCAGAGCAAACTGAGCTGCAACCCGATGGATGTACCTGTTACTACACCAACGGCTACGGTAATGACGAATCCACGCGCCCATCTCCGTGCTAGCAATGTGTAATGAATATCATTGGTACGCAATCCGCGCCATTCTGCCAGAGCAATCATTAGCGGAACGCCAACACCGATTGATGCAAAAATGATGTGAACAAACAGAGTAAGACCAGTCAAAATACGACTTAATAGAACGGGATCCAGCGATGACATGGGTGACACTCCTCTTCAGCATAGTCAGTATGTATTGCTAAGCTTCGGTTATTAGGCATGAGAGAAGCCTTTCTCAATAACTCATGATCCGAATGATACTTTTCACAACGGCATATAACACCACAACGGCAGCTACCAGACAGACGATGATGAGCGTTTTCTCCTGTTTACGAAACATATCCCAGCCATCCTCCTTATTCACGAATTGCAAAAATTGGCTCTATAGACAGTTTGCAAAAGTTCATCTTTTTTTATCCCGAAAAATGTAAAATACCAAAAAAGCCTTTACCTTCGCAGTACGCCTCGCGCACCGAAAGGTAAAGACTTCATTGAACAAACCTTAAATTATAGCTTTTATGATGGGCAATGAATTCCTAATGTCAATTACTACAAGAGTTCATTCTGTTTAGGCAACCTGATCTTAAATGTACTTCCCTTACCCGGTGCAGATATGAAGCCAATTGTACCTTGATGATCCTCCACTATTTTCCGCGAGATGTACAGTCCAATACCGGTTCCACCAATCTGGCGATGATCCGAATTATCCACACGGTAAAACTTCGTAAAGAGCAGATCTTTCACGTTCTCTGCGATACCAATGCCGTAATCACGGACATCAATACATAACCACTCCTCTTCTTCCCACAGAGTGATATCAATACGATCCGTACCTGGAGAATATTTGACCGCATTGCCTATGAGATTGTGCATCACCTGTACCATTCGATTCTGATCCGCATAAGCGAAGAAATCACCATTAAATGCATGAACCTCAATACGCTGAACCGACTTCATGTTCCATTGCTCGGCGACACCCTCCACCAATTCAAGCAGAGGTACATATGTTTTGTGATACGTTAACCCTTCGTTATCCAGTCGCTGGATATCCAGAACATCATCAAGTAAACTGCTGAGCCTTGCCCCCTCAGATGAGATCGTCTCCATAAACTCCTGACGCTGGGATGCCGGCAGATCATACATCATCATTAACTCTACATATCCCATAATGGTCGCTACCGGAGTACGCAACTCATGGGATACGACACTGATCAACTCATTCTTCATTCGGTTCAAATTTTCTTCCTGTGTTCGATCTCGGAACACCAACAAAAATCCATGGTTTTTACCTGGCACATCGACCTGCTTGATATATAGAGAGAACACACTTTTCTCCACATCGTTAAACCAGAACTCCGTCTCCACAAAGGAACGTTCTCCGTTCAGGAACGCTTGGGTCTGCTCTGTCAGATTAAAGTCATCGGTTATGACGATCTGATCAATTCTTTGGGCAAAATCTTCAATCGACTTGCCTAGGAAATTTCCTAAGCCAAACATCTCTTCAATTCGTCTGTTCACGATTGTAATCGTGCCTGAACGGTCAGACATGACCAATCCTTCACGGACGGATTCAATAAAATGCTCACTAATGTCCCGCTGCTCCTGAATCGCATTCTTCTCATGGAATAACTCAGCATTTAATTGCTCTAGAGCAAGAGCATGCCTCACCCGTTCTTCTTCGGCTCTCGTTCGTTCGGTAATATCCTTAATAAAGAGGTTGTATAATGACTCATTGTTACCCAGACGAATCTCCACAATCTTGTATTCAATTGGAAACAACGCCCCGTTCCGGCGAATACCGGAAATTTCATCGACGATGGTATATCGCTTGCCCTGCTTATACTCGTATTGCTCAAGCATTTTTTTGATTTCAGCACAGCTTGCGCCTTGAAATAGAGACGGGGCATTCGTTTGCAGAATGACCTCTTCCCGCGTTAAACCGAACATTCTCTCGGCTTCAGGGTTGAATTCGATAATAAGTCCATTGGAATCCACTGCGATAATGGCATCAATGGAAGAATCGATAATGGCGCGCTTGATCTCCTCGCTATTCTTCAACTCTTTGGTTCTTTCCCTGACTCGATCCTCCAGCGTAAGTTTGTCTTGGCGAATCTGTTCGAATTGTTCAATAAGCACATCAGCCATTTTACGCAAATTACCAATAAGAATCTGTACTTCAGTGACGTGGCTTGTTGGCCACTCCATCTTGCCATTATTGCGGAATAACAACCGCGGCAGAGAGCCTGTCACACGAGTAAGTCGTTGCATCGGACTTACCACTTTGCGACTGAGCGGAGCAGCAACAATCATGGAAGTAACGATTATCATAAACAGACTCTGGAGCGTGGTCAGGTAGACCGATTCAATACGATTATAATAATTTTCAGAGCTTGTCTCGATGATGACCCGATAAGGGAAACCTGGTATCTGATTCGCTTCATAGATGAACGAAATCTGTTTCCAGAAATCGAGCACATTCCGCTGATGTGATTCAACAGAATGAATTAAAAGTTCATTTTCTCCTGCCTGGATCAGTCGATACTGCTCCAAATCGAGCACATCTCCATTCCTCAGATTGCCTAATCCCGAAGCAGCCACCCTGCCATCATCTGCATGAAGCAGTATTACATTCACACCTAATAGATGATGGTATCGCTCCACATTCTGAGTCAAATTGCCTGCCGTTACATATCCTCTGTTCAAATCCTCAACAACTGCCACAGCCGCATGCTCCAGATTCGAACGAATGGCATCATTAATCTGATCGAGTTGTCTACGGCTATCTGCCGATAACAAGGCTAGTGATACGATTACCACAAAAGCCACTACATATTTGAACGCAATCCGAGAAAGTGGAATTGTGCCCGTTCTTTTCGCCTTATCCTCTCCTGTCGTAATCCAAAAATCCACCACAATGCCCGCAATCAGTGCATTTACCATGCTAATGACAGCAATGTGCATATAGGTATACTTCACATCTTCCAGACTCATGCCCTGAATGAAGTAGCCATACGTTGTTATTGGCAACAACATCACTAACCAAAATACCGCATTGGCTTTAATGATACTGCCATTCTTCCAACGAATCTGCCACACTAACATCCATATGAGTTCAACATAACGTAGCATAGCGATGATCATCGTTTCAGGCTGTACTCCTGCAAACAAAAGTTTCAAGATAAGAATAACGGTCATAGCCACGAATCCATAGATACCACCATGTAAACGCAAGGCAACGAGCACCGCTGCACTTACCAGTACCAGATTTACGCCACAAAATAACGTCACCGGAAAAAAACTGCTCGCTGTACCCAAAAGGATAAGGATTGCTGTTCCAATCCAGGGCACACGCAGTTTCAATATGACCCACTCCAGTATCTGTCTTGCCTTGATCTTAGCCATAAGCACATATCCCTCTGATGTTTCTCTTATGTATTTTGAATGGCAAGCCTAGTTCCTCCCATAAATAACGGTAAATAACGACACTTTTCCCCCTAAATCGTCTCTAATCTATTATACTGTAGTTAGTCCATGTTATCTCTTTGGCAATTATTGATTGATCGCCAATTGTATTAGGCTCATGATAAAATATTAAAGTTTAGCTCCATCAAGAGGTTTTATACATATGTGTATCTATTATAAAATAGATTCATGCACCCTATATTTTGGAATAAAATCATTAAAAAATTTGCAGTTTTTCGAACAATATTTAAGTATGAACTTCGTATTTTCTTAACAAATTCAATTCACCCAGGAGTGTGACCTCAATGATCAAAGTACTTCTTATAGAGGATGAGAAAAATCTGGCGGACATGATCGCTTTCTTTCTAGAGGAGGAGGGGTACATAACAGAACGGGTTCATCATGCGAAGGATGCATTATTGCTTTTCCCTAAGTTTCAACCAGACATTGTGGTGACTGATCTCATGTTGCCTGAAACGGATGGCAATGATCTTGTAGATGCGTTTCGCCAGCAATCCACAGTACCTATTCTGATGATCTCTGCAAGCACGATGTTGAATGATCGACTTCGGGCTTTACATAACGGTGCGGATGATTTCCTATGTAAACCCTTCAGTCTGAAAGAGCTCGATGCTCGGATTAAGGCTCTATTACGTAGATCAGCCATTACTTATTCCGATAAACCGCTCCAAGAGGAAAAACCGGCCGATGTGGCCGGGCATGTGAGTGTCAATGAATATAGACGAACTCTGTTTGTAGATGGGCAAGAGATCGAGGTTACGCATATTGAGTTTGAAATCATGAAAGAATTATACGGTAATCCCGGCAAAGTATTTACACGGAATGAGCTCATGGATCGCATCAAAGGCTCAGAACGGGCGTATCTGGATCGTACGATTGATGTACACATATCCAGCCTACGCAAAAAGATTGAACCCGACCCCAAAAACCCTCGTTTTATTAAAACCGTTTGGGGAACAGGCTATAAATATGTTATCTAGCTTAACTATAGCTGCTTGAATCATCAAATCAAATGAATACATAGCCATTTCTTCCCCGGTCATGATCGAATGGACATGGTGGAAGGAATGGCGTTTTTATTTTCCTGCGGAGAGGTTTGAAGCCAGTGCTGAATCTCGCATACCCACTGATCTAATTGTCCGGGATGCCACAAACTAAGTTTAACTTCCCCTGAGCCCGAAATTTGCTGCAAATGCCGTTTGCGAATCAGTGATTGGAAATCAGTGATGACGAGCAATGGAATCTGCGGCATAAATGCCCGAATCGCATTGGCTGCGGATATGGCACAGGAGGCTTCCTTATAATCCACGATACAATAACGGGACTTCTCCCAGCCGTCCTGTTCATTCATTCTATCTTCTTGTTCTCGCTTGCATGTCGCCTCAGCGATCCATTGTCTTAACATTGGAATCATCACGTCATATGCAATGCTACGGCTTCCATCCGAAAGAACAGTAATGGGCTCCATAATGTTACCTCCATTAATTTCATTACTTCCATTGTGAGCTTTTTCATTTAAAAATGTTTGTGCGTGAACGTGAAAGAAGTGTTAACAATCTTCGTACTTCTTTACAATATACCTTTGACGCATAAGCGTTGATTTCGCAATTTAGACACATTCATGTAAAATATAGATATACTCGTGCTCAGTCACGGTAAACTTAATGATGAATCCGGTACAGGAGGTTATGAACCGATGAATATTGTTTCCATTGAACCAACACCCAGCCCTAATACGATGATGTTGCATCTGGATGAACGTCTGGAAGACGGAATCCGCAAAACATATACGCTGGATAATGAACGCTCTGCCCCAGCCTTTATTCGCCAAATGCTTCACATTCCCGGTGTAAAAAGTGTGTTCCACACCACCGACTTTGTAGCTTTGGATCGTAAAGGTAATGCCGACTGGTCAGTGATCCTTGGCGAAGTTCAGAGCCGTCTAGGACAACAGGGTCTAGACCTGGATTGGATTGACGGTGAAGATCATTCCGGCGAACACTTTGGTGAAGCCCAAGTATTCGTACAATTTTTCCGGGGTGTGCCTATGCAGATCCGGGTAAAAGCAGGTGCAAAAGAGGAACGCGTTGGACTCTCAGATCGGTTTGTCAAAGCCGTTACTGAGGTTGCCAGTGCTACGCTGATCAAAGAACGCAAGCTGAAGGACTACGGTGTTCGTTACGGTGAACTTCCAGATATCGCTCGCGAAGTGGAACAGGAGCTTGAAGCTGCGTATCCTGCTGAACGATTGAATCAGGTCATTCAGCAAGCCATTGCGCACGGCACCAATGCCGAGGAATTCGTAGAACGTCGTCGTCAGCTCGAAGGTGCTGAACTTGAAGAAGCTCTGAACAGCACTGACTGGAATGTACGCTATGCAGCGTTTGACGGCATGGAGCCAACAGCCGAGCGCTTACCTCTGGTTGCTCATGCGCTTAAGGATGAGAAAATGCAAATACGGAGATTGGCGGTTGTCTATCTCGGCGACATTCGCACAGCAGAAGCGATGGAACTGTTATATCAAGCATTACAGGATAGCTCGCCCGCTGTACGCCGTACCGCAGGAG
The DNA here is from genome assembly GCF_023714095.1 of Paenibacillus sp. MER 99-2. Taxonomy (NCBI): domain Bacteria; kingdom Bacillati; phylum Bacillota; class Bacilli; order Caryophanales; family Paenibacillaceae; genus Paenibacillus; species Paenibacillus sp. MER 99-2. Next base: position 58,184 of record NZ_JAMAUZ010000009.1, read on the forward strand.
ATACGCTATCTGATATTGGTGATCCAGCTGCAACTCCAGCTATGACAGCCACGTTAACTGATAGTAGCAAGCTTGTACGCTGGCGTGCAGCTCGTTTCTTATATGAAGTTGGAACGGAAGAAGCGGAAGAAGCTCTACGCGTAGCAGCTGAAGATCCAGAATTCGAAGTAAGCCTTCAAGCGAAGATGGCCTTGGAACGCATTGAATCAGGTGAGCAAGCAGCCGGTACGGTATGGCAGCAAATGGCTGGTCGTAACAAAAAAACGGAATAGGTCAAAATGTCTCACCCAATATTTGTTATTGCACTGGGAAACATTGAGCGGTATACTGAGTCTCTGTTTAGAAAACCAAACAAAGCTTGTCATGTTTGGTTTCCAACCAATTTCATAAACATATAGATACACCTCATCCATTGATGATGAGGTAGAGGTCGCGGGTGCGATCAGTATGCTGAAGGAGGCGCGAAGGAGCCGCTTGAGATCTCAGCAGAAAGGTGCACCCGCCGAAGCTCACTGGACGCCTCCTTATTTCTGTCCAGTGTCGCTGGGGCTGTTGCCGAAAGGTGCAGAACTGTCACAGTTAGAGCACATATTGCTATGAGTACGTGTCCAGAAAGGTTAGGCTAATTTTTGGAACAATCCCTTTAAGCAAGTATGATTTCTACTGTGTTGAGCTATCTTAACATCGGGGACAATGTGGTGCGGACTAGATAAAGAGACCGCAGGCTAATGCCTGCGGTCTTTGTTATTGTTATATATCCCTTACCTATATGAACAACTCAGTATTTATTTGAATGAAGGAGTGTTTCCATGCAAGACCGCAACAATACTACATCAACTGGATCATCACTAAAAAAGGGACTTCGTGCCCGGCACATGACCATGATCGCTCTTGGTGGATCGATCGGTACCGGACTATTTCTTGCAAGTGGTACTGCCATCTCTACCGCTGGGCCAGGCGGCGCACTCATTGCTTATGCAGCCGTAGGAATCATGGTATATTTCCTCATGACAAGTCTCGGAGAGCTTGCTACATTCTTGCCTGACTCCGGTTCATTTAATACGTATGCCGCCCGCTACGTTGACCCTGCACTGGGGTTCGCGATGGGCTGGAATTTCTGGTACAACTGGGCTGTTACGATTGCCGCAGAGCTCGCTGCCGCTACGGTGCTGATTAAATACTGGTTCCCAGATAGTAATTCGATGCTGTGGAGTCTGTTATTTCTCGTATTGATCTTCTCCTTAAATATCCTATCAGTTAAGGGATACGGAGAATCGGAATACTGGTTCGCCATTATCAAGGTAGCCACCGTTATTATCTTCCTTACGGTTGGCGTACTTATGATCTTTGGTATTATGGGCGGAGAAGCTGTTGGCTTCAGCAACTTTACTGTAGGTGATGCCCCCTTCCATGGTGGTTTCTTCACTGTGCTTGGTGTATTTATGGCCGCAGGATTCTCCTTCCAAGGAACGGAGCTGATTGGTGTGGCTGCCGGGGAAAGTGAAAATCCTCGTAAAAATGTACCTCGTGCGATTCGACAAGTATTCTGGCGTATCCTTATTTTTTACATTTTGGCGATTACAGTGATCAGTCTAATCATTCCATATACACACCCGAATCTACTCAAAGGTGAGCTGAATAATATCGGTGTCAGTCCGTTTACCCTTGTGTTTGAGAAGGCCGGGCTAGCGATTGCCGCTTCTGTCATGAATGCCGTAATTTTGACTTCTGTACTGTCTGCAGGTAACTCAGGTATGTATGCCTCTAGCCGTGTACTCTACGCTCTTGCTCGGGATGGTAAAGCACCACGCTTCCTGGCACGATTGAACAAAAGAGGTATTCCTATGAACGCGCTGCTCATCACGACTGCAGTTGGAATGCTGGCCTTCCTTGCCTCCCTGTTTGGAGATGGGATCGTGTACACGTGGTTGCTCAATGCATCAGGCATGTGTGGTTTCATCACCTGGCTCGGTATTGCCATCAGTCATTATCGCTTCCGTAAAGCATATGTTGCTCAGGGTAGAGATCTGAACGATCTACCTTACCGTGCACGCTGGTTCCCGTTTGGCCCGATCTTTGCTTTTGTATTATGCATTATCGTCATTATCGGTCAGAACTATCAAGCCTTTACAGGAGATCATATTGATTGGAGCGGCGCGCTAGTTGCATACTTAAGTGTACCGTTGTTCTTAATTTTGTGGCTCGGCTACAAGTGGATTAAGAAAACCAAAGTGGTACCTTTGCAAGAATGTGATTTCACCTCTACAACAGATTAAATTACAGACAGCTTTCCTTCCGTGCGGAGGGAAGGCTGTCTTTTGTTATATTGAGATTTGCGATCTGCAATCTCCGATTGTTCGAGCCAACTGTTTCTCCTTCGGACAAAAAAAAGAACGCTTCTGCAAGAAGCGTCCTCGTTCGAAATAGTGAATCCTTTCTAATTCATATTGTTAGCAAATGATAGTCAGCAATTACATCGTCCATGTAATTTTCACACGTAAATCGGTGGTATCTGCCATGTTCGAAACATAATAGGATATCGACTTCATCCCTAACTGATATAAATCCTGTAGATCCTGAACCAAGCCTTGCTCTGTTCCCTTGTATCTGAATGTTAGCGATGTTCCGCCGTCCTTCATGACCGTTTGCACTTTCTTCTTCAAGGCAGCATGTTCCTGAATCGCATCACTCTCGTTATACAAGGCATAATCCAGGGTATGGTACAGCTTCTGATAAGCAGCTGTTTTACTGCCTCCCTCGGTAATCAGACCATGCAGCACTTCACGGTATAACGTTGAAGCCGCAGGATATTTACCATTATTCGTCCAGAAGTGATCACGCGCCATCTCCGTATCACTCAGCAAATAATAATTATAGCTGACCTTGCCTTTACGGTCAGGCGTAGGATCATCCCACGTGGTGTCCATGTGATACCATTTCCCATCCAGTTTGACCAAATTCCAAGCGTGAAGCTGGTCACCAGCTGTACCTTCAACGATACGATTCTCAATGCCCACTTGCTCTAACATGCGGTAAGCCAGCAAAGAATACCCCTGACATACGGTGCTACCCGTCACTAGTCCGTCGTATGCCGTATATTTCTTTAACGAGGTATCATAGGCGAGGTTAAGCACGATCCAGTCATGGATCACTTTAACCTTCTCGTGATTGGACATGCCTGGAACGATGATCTCCTTCAGGACGCTCGCAACTTTACGATTCACATAGTCCGTCTGTGCCTTCGTTTCCCGATAAGACAATTTAATATGTACCTCTGCCGATACATTGGAACCTTTATAATTAAATGCGTAACTCTTAACCGTATACTGAATATAAGGGTCGCTCTTCATCGCTTCGTCAATGGAGCTCTGCAACTGTTTTTTGAGGCCTTTCACATTACCCTTGTATGTAAAAACTAGTTCCTCTGTACGCTGAGACATCGCCGTTAACAACGTCTTGCGCAATTCCGCAGTCGTAGATATGTCCGTCGTGCCGGAAGCAGCATATAACTGATCCAGATCAACCGTACGCGGTAAAGCCACAGCAATCAAGCAGCTAGCTAGCAAAATGGTGATGATTCGTTTCCCATTCTTGCCCATGAAAGGATACCACCTCTCTTCGCAAAGTTCTCATGCCTCATTGTATCACAAAAGCAACTGACATCAGGCTTCTAGTTTTGTCGAAAAGAATCAAAAGAGACCTTCCACAGAAGGTCCCTCTTATCTTCAGCAAAATAAACATGATTACCGTTATTCTTATTCTATGAATTCAGCACGTACTTATGACATCTTGCTCACGTTTAATACAGACGGTTACCACTCATAAACGTGTCTGTCTTGCCTTGCAGCTTCGCAAGTCGTTCCAAAACCTGTGCAGCCTCAGCAACGGTTACCTTGCGAGCAGGCATGAAGCGGCCTTCAATGGAAGGTAACAAGCCTAGCTTCAGGCTGAGCGAAACTGCGCCTTTGTTCGTCACAGCTCCTGCATCTGCGATGTTAGGCAAGTCAGAAGGTAGCGTGTAGAACCCCGCCAATTTCTCATACCGCAAGATCCGAACGAGTAACACTGCCAGCTCTTCGCGTGTCATTTCTTCTTGGGGATTCAAATTCTTCTCCGGGTCAGATCCACCTAACCAACGTTGATCAAGCAACGTTCGAATCGCTGGATAGTAAGGACTATCAGACGTAATGTCAGCGAAAGGCTTGTCATCACTGTCTCCGCCGTAATACATATCCATACTCGGATTGATGGCTCTGGCCAGATAGTTGAACCAGTCCCCTTTTGTAATCACTCGATCTGGCAGAATACGCCCTTGATCATCAGCAATGAATACGCCGTGCTGAACCATGCTTGTAAGAGCAGTCTCTGCAACATGTCCTGCAATATCCGTAGGCTGTGTCTTGGAGGATGAATTCAAATCTCCATACATACTTCTCCACTCACCCGTGTTGGCATCCAGTACCTCATACAGACCATAGATCGAGTTTTCACTACGTGTTGGCACGTATGCCAATTTGATTCCCATAGGGACTGCTTCCCCATTCGTCATACCATATCCACCATAACGGGAATAGGCCAGAATCAATTGAATCTCTTTAAGATAAGTTGCCTTGGCATCCTCATAACTGATAGCAGGCTTCGCATCTGTAGGTAACTGCTCTGGAGTTGCAGTTACTCTCGCATAATATTCCGTGATAGAACCATCCTTCGCCACTTGAACCTGTAGAGAATCGTCTTTTACTAAAATTCCATTCATATATCGTTTGAACAGAAACGTTCTTGCTCCATCCATTTCAATGACTGTGGACAGGCGGAACTGCTTCGCTGCATCTGGAGCAAGTGCAATAGCCGTATTGACCGCCAGCTTCTCCGCCTCTGCCTTGGTTACAGACTTACTGCTTGTCTCCTCTGTAGCTTCCGCTTCTGTCGTTCCTGGCATGATGCGCTGATACACGTTAAAACTGTAGATCTGCCCTGTCACTGCATCAATCTGTGCCGAGATATCTCTCATGAACATGTATGAAGCACTGGCATTGCGATTACTCCAACTCAAACTCCAGACCTGACTATTAGGGCTTGCATAATAACCTTTGATCAGCTGGCTATGGTCTAATTGATATCCTTTGGGAATGTCGAAATTCTTCTTAATTAAGCTCTCGGCTTGAGATGCATTCAATTTCTGTCCTGTATTCGGAACAAAAGCAGCTACACTTCCCTTTAAGGGTTTGTCCAGTTGCTCCGAATCGGACGTCATTTCTTCACCAGTCATCGGGTTAATTGGATTCAGCGTGTTAGCATCCAGCCCATTGCCTGAACTTTTAGGTAAATAGCCAAGATAATACTTCTGCCCTTTGCGGGATGAGTAGCCATCTGGGGAAATATAAGCGAGCTCAACATCAAATTGCTCGTCAAATTTCTTCTTGGCCTGCTCGGCAGATAATTCCGGCTTCGATGAAGGGTAGTCGCTCTCAATGGTGCCTCGTGAGTAACCTGTGATTCTTCCCTGGTCATCAACGTTCACATAAGCTGTCTCAGCCTCTGATAACAGACCTTCATGCTTCAATTGGTAACGGTACTGATATTCGGTTCTGCCGAATAATGATTGTTGTACAGCGTATGGATAGGATTCAGAAATAGCTAAAAATGCGTCTTTCTCTAAATCTGGTATCGCTTCATATAAAAATGCTTCAGCCAACTTCTCTGCTTCGGCCTCTGTCACCTGGCGGTCTGATTCAGCACGCTGTTTGTCCAGCAGCTCCGAAGGCAGATGCACACTGAGTACCTCACCTGTGCCAGCATGTACAGTGGCGCTGAACCCCATGGAATGATTGCCTTCGCGAATTCCAAAACCAATCTCCCACGCTTTATAATCTGGCGGCGGAAAAGAGTTCGGTGAATCGAAATTGGCAGATGTAATGGTTGCCTTTTGGAGCAACGGAAATAGTTTCAATATGTTATCACTGGCTTGCTTAGAGGAGATCTTAGCTCCTTCCGGCACATCACTGTTTACGACACTTAATACATCTTCCCCCGTTGAAGCTTCGGTTACCTGTTCCGCTGTTGCGGCTGACACGCTGCCTGCAAATCCTGGAGCTTGCGTTGCCAGAAGCAAGGTTGCCATTGCAGCCGTTGCTGCTTTGGCGGTCATCATTTTGAATCGAACGTGAAAACTCAAATCTGTACCTCTCCCTTCAATCTCATACATGGACACACATCAAATAACCCCGCATGAATATTGCTAGTCTATTCTATGATACCATAAGCTTCCTTTTTAATCGTCCTTTTCCCAACAATTTTACAAATGTGAATTTTGGCAAATCATTCGCAAACGTAAGAAAAACGCCAACATCGTTGGCGTTTCACTGTTTATATATTTATAAATTAATCGTCACTAGCTGCCGCTTGGGGCTGATCTTGCACCCGAACATGCTTCTGTAGAAAAGGAATAACCGTCTCCCAGAAGACTGGATCTTCCTCTGAGCAGCTATGTCCACCACTGTTCACCCATAAATGCTCTACAGGTGGATCGGCTTTACTCATAAAATACTCAAGCTCGCTCGGAGGGATAAAATTATCTCCTTTGGAATGAACCATAAGTAGCGGTAACTGCATCCCCTTACGTCGTTCATTCAACAACATGACAGGATCGCGCTGGCGATAGGACTTGAGTGACTCTCCCAGTCGCCAGAACCAGATTCGGGGTATGAGCTGAGCCAGTGGAAATAAAGGGAGACGACGCCGTCTTAGTTCCGAACTTACGATAACCTCAAATTGAGATGGCATCGAGTCTGTAATCACTGCAGAGACAGGGAGATTCTCCGTTACAGCCAGAATGGTACCTAACCCTCCAAGTGAATGTCCCAGCACCCCGATGGCTTCGGGGTCAATCTCAGGTCTAGTAGACATATACTTTAACGCCGAGTTAAGATCATCACGGAATAGATAAGCTGAAGCCGCTCGAACGGCATCACTCTCTCCATGACTGCGAACGTCATACATAAATAGAGCGTATCCTGCTTCCCAGATTGGGCGTGCATAGCGGAGTACACGGGAGCGATTAGAACCCCAGCCATGCGCAATGATAACCAGCGGCCACGGCTTCGGTAGATGTGCAGCAGCAGGAATAAACCAGCCATGCACTCTCCCTCCACCACTATCAAAGGTTACATCTTCAAAGGGCATAGGCGGCGTCAACGTGATCGGAATTTTTTTGGGTGTCTGGCTGTTCACCGCTGCTTTCCACAGCCCTCCTGCAGTTAAGGCAGCAAAAGCAATCATTCCCCCAACCATCGTTCTCGTTTTCACAGGCATCTCTCCTCTCCGGCTCTTAGCATACCTTCATCATAAGATAGGAATATTAACTACACATTAAGGTTCATCGGTGAAATGGATCATTCTTACCCACCCATACTTTCTTTCGTTAAACTTATAGTGCATGTTCAGAAGTGGACTTTTTGAACAACCTCTTATATTTACCCAATTTACAAATGGCTTGTCACTATACTTTTATGCTAGCCGCATCTACGAATGCACGTGTACATGCCGCAATCTGCTCATGATTCCCACTTGCTAGTGCCTCTTTGGGGAGAAGCGCGCTTCCCAAGCCTACCGCTGCTGCACCTGCCGCGTAATACTCTGCTATGTTGTCCAGGTTCGCGCCACCAGTCGCAAGCAGTGGAATATGATTCAATGGCGCCTTGATCTCCCGCAAATACGGAATGCCTAGGCTTGCCATAGGGAACAGCTTCACTACCTTGGCACCTGCTTCATAGGCAGCAACAATCTCGGTGGGTGTCATTGCTCCAGGCCAGATCTCTACACCCTGTTCTACAGCATATTCAATAACGGATAGATCGACATTGGGCGAGACCAAAAATTGTGCGCCTGCAGCAACCGCTTCTCGTGCCATCTGTACATTTAATACGGTTCCGGCGCCTACATAGGCTTGTCCTTCATGTCGCTCTCGCCAATCGGCGATAATATGATGCGCACCTGCCGTATTGAGCGTAACTTCCATTAGACGTATGCCGCCCTCAGTCATCCCTTGGCCTGCAGTAACAGCAGCTTCCCGACTAATTCCGCGTACAATCGCGACCAGCCTTGATTCTAATAATGTTTCCGTTAAATTCATATTCCTATTCCCCTCGCTCCATCAATTCGGCTGAATATAACTATTGTAAAACATATCTTCCCCTGGTTGAACTACGAAAAGGATGTGACGGAGCTCCAATTTAACTTTTGGATAAAAAAGAAAAACGACGATAAGCGTTCCAACACTCCTAAGAGAGTTGTCCCGATCACCGTCGTTGGATATTAACGTTATATCGTTCCTTTATGCATTTTCTAATACACTGCCCTCATCCATCTCTCGAAAGTACTTTTCGTTATACAGCATGCTTGGATGTGTCGGATGGTAAGCCAGAGCAATCGTATTGTGTTCTTGCGCCTTTGTCCGATTACCCAACCTGTCATAACACACACACAATTGCAAATGAGGCATCCATGTCCACGCGGCTTCATTCACCGGTACGATGGGGTCAGCAGGTCGTATAGCCTGAGTCGCCTGTTCGTACCAGAACACCGCTTTGCGATAATCCTCACGGTCGGCAAAATAGCCCCCCAGACGGCAGCATATCTCTGCTCTCGGTAAGTCATAAACGAACGATCTTAGTAGCGCCACAATCTCTTGATCCGGACGTTTACGTGCTGCTTCGCAATCGGCCATCTTTTGACATGCAGTAATCTGATCCTCTACCCAGCCTAACCCAGTATCCAGAAACTTCGTATAATAGGATACCGCATCCTCATACTGTCCGTGATCTTTAAGCTCATTCCCAAAATAATATAAGTCACGCGGAGAAAAGTCTTCACCTGCCTGTTCCCGTTTGCGATAAATTTTCAGGTTGCGATCGGTATATACTTTATCTTTCTTATGTGTGACAGCCACATCACTATGCAGCAAATGCCCGCTCACTTCCAAATATTCATGCACTGCACCAATCCAGCGAAAATGACGATCCCGACGCACCAGTCGATTCCGCCTCAGACTGTATGCTACCTGACCATCTGCTGTAAATGAAAGATTATAATTCATCGTCACACTGTCCACTGCTGGATCAAGGGATCGTTTCAGGGCAATGAGCTTTGCCCGGTCTTGAGGTTCAAACACATCATCGGCATCAAGCCAGAGGATATATTCACTTGTCGCCTGATCAAAGGCAAAATTACGCGCAGCCGCAAAATCATCCACCCATTCAAAATCTATAATATGCTCTGTATACCTTGCAGCAATCTGACGGGTACGATCTGTCGAACCCGTATCGACAATAACCACTTCATCAGCAATGCCGTTAACTGAGTCCAGACAGCGTGCAAGGGAATTCTCTTCATTTTTCACAATCATACATAGCGTTATCGTAATCGTCTCTTCTTCGCGTCGAACCCTCCGATTATAAGCGGCTACCCCTGGCAGTTCAGACAAACGATAGATGTGATAGGCAGGATAATGCGTATCTACAAACAAGGAAAAGCCGAGTGCTTGCGCGCGAATGCAGAAGTGACGATCCTCCCCCCAGAATGAAATATTCGGAATTCGATCAAAAGTAACACCTGCCTCCAATACATTCCTGCGTATGAGCGTACATGCCCCGAGGCCACCTACTTCGTAACAGCCTGGATTGTGCAATTGCTGCAAAAAAAGCTCTGTCTGGATCGTATGATTATCGGTTTCCGTTCCCTCAGCTACCTTCACACCTCGGCGGTACAACTGATACTCATCCTGTAGCCAAACTTGGGGCATTTCCCTTGCGCCTGGTTGCCAGCGCGTCCAAAAGATATTGGATACAATCTCTTTCTCCGTGGAAACGAGTTGTTCCAGCGTTCGGGGATGTAACACCAAATCAGAATCGATCAGAAATACGGCATCATACTGGTGTTCACAGACGTGTTTCAAAATCTGATTCTTCAAGCGAGCTACTCGCCAGACTTGTTCATCCTGCCAATAGTGTCCACCCTCATCTTTGGTGTATGACCCTTCCAGAAGATCCTCATCTTCATTCAACACCGCGTCAACGGTAATAATGGTACCTTCGTTTTCTTTTACAAAATCTCGAAGCATAACCGAAGAAGCCGTTTCCTCATTATCGTCCACAAATAAATAATCTGTTCTTACCGTCGTTCGCTCCAGCGTACATAAGGATTCAAGAAATTCACGAAGTACGGCGGCAGTTTGACGCACTGGACTCGCAATCAGTATGTTTGGCGTAGCCTTTCCCTTCTTCAATCTTGTTCCTCCTCCCTTATTCTAACCATGGTAGAAGTCTTGGCTCCGGATCCAAAATGGACTCATACTGTTCCTTCCACCCATATCTCGCATCCGGATCTAGTGCCTGATAACGCTCCACCTTACGAATTCGGTCTTCTTCCCGTGCCCAGCCATAATGCTTCACCCGAGGTGCATGACAAGCGTAGGAAAAATGCTGAATCGTTAGCGGGAAACGGCCGCAATGCTGAGGTGTTTCCTTCCACTCATAGTCCCATTCAGGACGATACCTAATGAGAAATGGGCGATAGTAAGCATGAGCCTGCCAATACTGATCCTCTCGGTATGAAGTCTCGCTCCACATGTCAAACAAGCGGAAGTAGATCGCATCCTCTTCTCCACTTAATAATTGATCTCGTATCACTCCAAAATCAGATGTTACTATCTCATCCGCATCCAAATTCAGAATCCACTCTGGATTGGTAGAGATGGTTGCCTCCCACTGCTGTTTCCTCAAACTGACTTCATCCGCAAACCGAGGTCTAGAATTCTCTACTAATAATAAAGGTATACCCTGGAGTATCTCCCGGCACATCGCAACCGTGCCATCTGTACTGCCATCATCAATGATGACTGCCCGATCAATCCAGGGTCGATGAGTCTCAAGCGCCTGTCTTAAATAACGCTGCTCCTCATTACGAACAATCATCGATAAGGTCATATGCGGTCTTCTGTCGTCCTGATGATCTGTCAATGCTTCACCCCCCACCCTTTAATTCTGACCATGTATGTATGCTCGTTCATTGCGTAATAGAATTGGCTCTATTTCTTAACAGGCTGAATCATCTATCAGATGAACCATTCATGCTGTAATCATGTTGTACGCCATTCATCATTGTTCATTGAAACCAATCGTGTCCCTATAGCTACTGTATGCGCTCAAGGAATAAAGTTATGTCAGGCTTGCTTATTTCGTATATGAGCTGTGTGTACTACGCCGTTTATGTGCTATGCGATTGGCAAGTGTATATGGCAAAAAAGCACCCGCTTTCGCGGATGCTTAGGGTATCAAAAAGTATTAATGTATGAATTCACTCATTCTTTGATTAGCGATATTGAGCCAAACGATCATTCAGACTGCGTGTCTGTCCATAGACCTCTTGGTACAATGCAAATAACCCGTCATATACAGCAACTGTTTCTGGGTTAGGATCATAGGATTTCGCAGGGCGAAGGAAAGCCGTAGCGCATGCTTGCAATGATGGGAACCAGCCACATCCATATGCCGCCAACATCGCTGCTCCCATCGCAGGACCCTGTTCGCTCTCCAGCTTCACGATGGTTGCGTTGAAGATGTCTGCCTGCATCTGCAGCCAAGCTTCATTCTTAGCACCACCGCCGATGGATATGACTTCTGTCACGGTCTTACCAGACCGACGCAGAATATCAATTGATTCGCGAAGTGAGAAGGTAATGCCTTCCATTACTGCACGCCCAAAGTGCTCCAGCTTATGCCCAGCATCCATACCAATAAAGCTGCCACGAATGTTAGCGTCAGGGTGCGGTGTACGCTCCCCTACAATGTATGGCGTGAACAATAGACCCTGGCTTCCAGCCGGCACCTGGTCAATGCCCTGCAAGAGCACATCAAATGATTTGTCCGCTGCAAATGTATCCTTAAACCAGGATAAGCTATATCCTGCCGCCAAGGTTACCCCCATAATATAGAAGGCATCCTTCTCCCCATGGTTAAAAAAGTGGACTTTCCCTTCGAAATCAAGATCCTTGCGCTCTTCGTAGGACAAAATAACCCCAGATGTACCGATGCTGCACATCGTCTGCCCTTCACTCAGGATGCCTGCGCCAATCGCGCCGCAGGCATTGTCAGCACCACCTGCAAATACTTTGGTCGCTGCTGCCAGGCCCGTTTGATCCGCAATCTCCGGCAACAGTGTCCCCACTTCCTCGAAGGATTCCACAAGTCGTGGACAGAGTGAGATCGGCAGTTCAAACGCTTCTGCAATCTCTTGGCTCCATTGCTTGCCCGCAACGTCAAGCAACAACGTACCCGCCGCGTCAGAATAATCCATCGCGTAATCTCCGGTCAGGCGATAACGCACATAATCCTTCGGCAGTAGGAACACAGCAGCCTGTTGCAGGAGCTCAGGCTCGTTTTCTTGAACCCACAAGATTTTCGGTAGTGTAAATCCTTCAAGCGCACGATTCCGGGCGATGCTTAACAGCTTACCGTCAAGCACCTTCTCGATGCGGCGGCATTGTACCGTTGTGCGTGTATCATTCCATAGGATGGCATTGCGAAGTGGCTTGCCTGCGGCATCCACCAATACAAGTCCATGCATCTGTCCAGAGAAGCTCAATCCCTCAATTTCGGAAGGCTGTACGCCAGATACCTCCAGCAATTTGCGAAGCGACACAATCGTCTGCTCTATCCAATCCTCTGGATTCTGTTCGCTGTATCCAGCCTTAGGTTGGTAGAGCGGGTATGATTCAGAAGCTTCAAATGCCACTTTACCTTCACGGTTAACCAACACAGTTTTAACTGCGCTAGTACCCAGATCGACACCAATTACATAACTCATAAGTATACTCCTTTCGTTTGTAGCAGGATTGAAGAAATTTAAACCTTGGCATGTGAGATCACTCCATAATCAGAAGAGCCTTGGATCGCCGTTATCCCTGAATTTCCTTGATTCCCTTTTGAAAAGGGAGAAATCCGGGGATAAATGCGAGCACTTCGTTTCTACGGGTTCTTTCTGTCCACTTCGTTCGGCATGCCATATGACCACGCTGCTCACGTTTCAAAAAAAACCGTCCCCGCCTTCCCAGAGGAAAGCGGGGACGGTTTGAATGTCACGCTTGTTCAACGTCCAGGGTGCAAGATGTCTGTCCTTGCACCAAGTAGGAAGAGGTGTTTATGCTTACTGTGTGTTCGCTTATGATTTGCTCATAGGCGACACCAACAGAGCATAAATCCCTCTTGCTCTATGACTATCTTAGTCAGCCAGGATGTATTGGTTGAGTTTTGCTCTCAGCAATTCCTGACGTCCGGATTGGTTTTTGCGTGGGTTTTCGTTGTTCAGCGCATACTCAGCAAGGGAAGCAAGTGTTGCTTTACCTCCAACTACATCTGCACCAATGCCTTCGCTGAAGCTGCTGTAACGTTTTTCGATGAAGTCATCGAAGACGCGATCTTCGATCAGTTTCGCAGCTACTTTCAGGCCTTTTGCATATGTGTCCATACCAGCGATGTGTGCCAAGAACAGATCCTCAGGCTCGAAGGAACCACGACGAACTTTCGCGTCAAAGTTCACGCCACCACGGCCGATACCACCGTTTTTCAATACTTCGTACATCGTCAATGTCGCATCGTACATGTCCACTGGGAACTCGTCTGTATCCCAACCGATCAGCAGATCACCTTGGTTTGCATCCAGGGAACCGAGCATGCCGTTGATGCGTGCTACGCGGATCTCGTGATCAAACGTATGGCCTGCCAGTGTAGCGTGGTTCGCTTCCAGGTTCAGCTTGAACTGTTTGTCCAGATCATATTTTTGCAAGAATGCGATGGAAGTAGCTGCATCGAAGTCGTATTGATGCTTCGTTGGCTCTTTTGGTTTAGGCTCGATCAGGAATTGCGCGTCGAAGCCGATCTCCTTCGCATAATCAACAGCCATGTGGAACATGCGAGCAATGTTGTCTTGCTCCAGTTGCATGTCTGTATTCAGCAATGTGTCGTAACCTTCACGACCACCCCAGAATACATAGTTTTCTGCACCCAGACGTTTACCAACTTCCAGACCTTTTTTGATCTGTGCTGCCGCATGAGCATACACATCAGCGTTACAAGTAGATGCTGCACCAAACATGAAACGTGGGTTGGAGAACATGTTCGCTGTGTTCCAGAGCAGCTTTTTGCCGCTAGCTTTCATATGCTCTTCCAGCAGATCAACGATCGTATCAATGTTGCTGTAGAATTCGCGCAGCGTTGCGCCTTCTGGAGCGATGTCCACATCGTGGAAACAGAAGTACGGCAGATTCATTTTTTCCATAAATTCAAAAGCCGCTTCAACGCGAACCTTCGCTTTATCCAGACCGGAGTAGCTATCCCAAGAACGAACAGCTGTCTCCGCACCAAACGGATCACTGCCGCCTGCAGTTAATGTATGCCAGTAAGCCATACCGAAACGGAAGTGCTCTTCCATCGTTTTGCCAGCAACAACTTCTTCTGGGTTATAGTGTTTAAAAGAAAATGGATTCGTGGAATCTTTACCTTCGAATGCAATTTTATTAACGGATTCAAAATAGGCCATGTGTAAAATGCCTCCTCAATAGTTTTAAAGAAATCGTTTACACCGTTATCCTATCACATCGATTTTACTTTGTCTATCCATTAAACAAAGTTAAATAAAAATGTTTTTTACACGTTTGTTTACGCTATAATAGTCGAATAGCTTGTTACGGATATCATTGTGAACTCTTTTATCAGAGAGAATAGGAGTGCCTTGTTAATATGAAAATTACCGGAGACCAGATGCTGGTCAAAAAAATAAATAAATCGATTGTCCTTGATACCATTAGACGTCATGCCCCCCTCTCTCGTGCGCGAGTGTCCGAGGTGACAGGGCTTAACAAAGCCACGGTCTCTAATCTGGTCGCTGATTTAATCAATGACGAGTTGGTTCAGGAGATCGGCCCCGGGGAGTCAAGTGGCGGACGCAAACCACTGATGCTACTCTTTCGAGGCGCAGCCGGCTACGCGGTTGGCTTGGAACTCAGTGTCACACATTTGAAAGGTGTACTTACGGATCTGGAAGGCCATATTATTACTGAATATGCCGTGCAATTGGAGCATCATGATGTGTCGTCCGTATTCGAGCAGTTGACGCTTGCGGCTGATCATTTAATTCAAACTGCACCGCCTTCACCACATGGTGTAATTGGCATTGGCATTGGTGTACCGGGCATGGTCGATGAGGAAGGTACTGTACTGTACGCACCCAATTTACAGTGGGAGAAAGTTCCTCTACGCGCTATGTTAGAGGAAGCATTTCAACTACCTGTCACGATAGATAATGAGGCCAATGCTGGCGCTCATGGCGAACTGAATTTTGGCGCAGGTATCGGTGTCCGGCATCTAATCTACATCAGCGCAGGCATCGGAATTGGATCAGGCATTATGGTAGATGGCGAATTGTACAAAGGCGCTTGGGGTTACGCCGGAGAAACCGGTCATATGTCTATTGAATCCGAGGGCAGACCTTGTTCATGTGGCAATCGCGGCTGCTGGGAGTTATACGCTTCCGAGAGAGCCTATGAACATCCCGATGATCAACTACATCTGCCTGCCCACACAACCAAAGAGTTAATTGAATATGCCGCTGAGGGGCATGAGGCTGTATTGGCACTATACGAAGGCATCGGCCGTAAATTAGGCATTGGCATCACCAATATCGTCAATAGCTTCAATCCAGAGCGTATCATTATTGGTGGAGGATTATCCAAAGCACGACCATGGATTGAAACGGCATTAAGACAAGTTGTTGAGGAGCGAACACTACCCTATCATCGCCGCAGTTTGCAGATTGAATGGGCTGCTCTAGGCAGCCGTTCAACCCGAGTTGGTGCTGCTTACTCTGCCATTTCCCAATTTTTAGGTAGAATCAGAGTATCCGTTTAATAACTAATGAAATTGACATCATTTTGCCCCATTTCCTCCCTTTTTGTTAAAGAAATCCAGAGGTATAATGAATATATGTGATTTTTGTCATGGCGACATGTACGTCGTTGTGTTATTCCCTATAACGAAACGGAGTGAACACCTGTGACCTACGTAGATACTTCAGATATCTCGGCGCAAATGTTTGTCACCGTACTCCTGTTCCTGATCGTGCTTGCGCCAATGTTCAGCCTTGGCATCCTCCGATTGTTTCAGAGCAAAAAGAAGGCTGGTTTCATGTACATGCTGTCAGGCTTAGTGGTGTATGTAATATTTCAGACCTTTATGAGTATTTTTTTCTAGACGTAACAACTGGAATAGATGAAAAAATCCCCTTTGCAGTACTGTACAGAGTTCATGTGGCTACACACTCTGAAGTACGGATCAAAGGGGATTTTTCAGGTTTTTGTTTATTTACATTTTGAAATTTCATTACAGAGCTGTGAGAAAATCACTTTCGAGCGGAGTTTTCTTGAGCACGTTCTTCCATCATGTCCACAATGTCCTTAATCTGTCCCATAACTGAAATTGGATCGGAGAAGTAAAATTTATAACCGTCAATTTCGTACAATTCATTGTTTTTGACCGCATCTAACGTCTTCCATACTGGATCGCTGGCATAGTCGAATGATTCCGCCTTAGCGTCCACGGCCATAAATACACGATCACCTGCATAAGTACTAACAACCTCGTTTGAGATGGTAGCCCATCCTACTTTGGGATCAACCTCTCGTTTTACATTCTCATTCATGGGAATACCTAATTCACCGTGGATACCTCTGCCCGTAAATGCATTACCGTATAAAGTAATATTCTTGACAATTCCTCCAGCGAATACCGTTGCCGTCTCATCTTCCTTAATAATTCGGTTCAAGCGTTCTCTGGCTGCTGCCAAATTTTCCTCAAACTCCACCAACCACGCCGAAGCTTCAGCTTCTTTGCCCAAAATGATTCCAAGTTCCTTCACCTGATCACGAACCGGAGCCGAACTGTCCAGATATACGGTTGGTGCAATTTTTGAGTAAGCACTATACGTCTGGGCATCTCCAGTAACGATTAAGTCTGGATTCAGACCCGTAATCATCTCTAAATTATCCGAAATATCCTCAATCCCTGAAACTCGTTCCTCCAGGTAAGGATTTTGCATAAATAAACCATTACTACCCACAGGCTTCACATCCAAAGCCAGAATGTGACCCAAAAAGAAATCCGTTACGACACGCTTTGGATTAGAGGGCACCTCAACTTCACCCATCGAGGTATGAACCATACGTGTTATCGCTTGATCCGTCCCATTTGTAGTATTCTCACTTGAATTATTCGTCTGCGTAGTTGGAGCTTGCGATTGAGCTGTACTTCCTTCTCCGGTTGAAGCCCCCATGCTTCCTGAAGAGCTTCCGCTACATGCACTTAACAGCAACCCAAAAGCCATGAGCAACGCCATGGGTACTCTCTTTATACGATTAATCATTTCGTCAGACCCTCCATCTAAATATTGATAATAATTATCATTATCATAAAAAGGAATATAACATGGGTCTGAAATGCCAACAATGTGATTTCTTCCTCCGAAGGATATAATATCTTCCTCCATGATGTGTTTACGGTACTTTTGTGGAGAGATTCCATAATATTTTTTGAAGGCATTACTGAAATAATATGAATCCTGATATCCAATAGTGGATGCAATCATGCGTATTGGAAGCTTGCTTTCTGTCAAAAGCGTGCACGCTTTTTGCATACGCAAACGGATTAAGCAGTCAATTGGCCCCCGATTCAGCACCTGCTTGAAACAATTTGAGAGATGTCCCGGACTACGCCCCATTACCTCAGATAAAGAATCCAGCGTATGGGGTTTGGCGTAATTCTCCAACATATACTCCAAAGTCAGTGTGACTAGCTCGACAGGATTGGCCGTTTTTACAAGTGCAAGCTGTGAATGAAATTGATCCACCATGTGATATATCCACTGGTAGAACAATGCTTTAATCTGAAATGTAATTGACGGCTCCTGCCCTTGCTGCTGTAATTCCAGCATTCGGTCTGTTAGGTCATACAACAACATGGGTTGAGCTGGGATGACACGATATGTAATGTGCGTTGGATATCTACTTTTGTCCCAAATTAATGGCGCATCGCTTTCCTTTGCCGCACACTCTGCTTGGTACGAGATAAAAATATACTCCGCTCCCTCTGAGCCTGCGTGAACCTCAATATAGCTTTTGGCAGGCACATGCATAATCTCAAATGAGTTCATAGAATATGTCTTCTGATTGAGCACCACTAACACACTGCCTTTTCTAACACCCAAAAAATAGCTGGAGTGCATCCGATTTTGCACGCGTTCACCCTTTACAAGCTGCGCCTTTCTCACCATGATATCTTGTAATCTCACCTGTTCCCAGAAACGAAAATGCTCCTGTTGATCGATGTCCATGCTGTCTACTCACCTCCCTGCTAGCAACTTGATCTATGAAAAAGCATATCGTACTTCTGTCTATTCAACAATTATGAGGATGCTAAATTACGTTAGCCCAACGAAAAAAAGACCTTAATCCTAATCTGGACTAAGGCCTCTTTCATATTTATATTCAAACGGCTCGCGCGAACCGGAATAGCTATAGATTATCTTAATTCTTTCACCATTGGTGCTCAGACGATTCGTCCGATTTATGCGTCCAATGCTTTAGCGAATTGTGTTTTGTTCATTCCCAGGATGCGATGTTCGCCGATAACAGTCAAAGGTACAGCACGTACGCCCATATCCCATACTTGTTGTGCAAACTCATCGCTAGTTTCGATGTTACGCTCTTCATAAGCGATACCTTTGTCAGCCAAGAAACTTTTCACTGATTTGCAGTTCGGGCAGTTCGTCGATGTGTATACAATTACGTTTTCCATGATTTATTCACCTCATATAGTTTAGTTATTTTTTATTTATTGGTCTAGCGATCTTGCTTCATTCAGCAGACTCTTACAAGGAAATTGCAGTGTGCTCCAAGCTCTCGATATATTTCTCTGTATCCATTGCAGCCATACATCCGCTTCCTGCCGCTGTAATTGCTTGTTTGTAACGAGTATCCTGTACATCTCCACAAGCGAATACACCTGGGATGTTCGTCTCGGATGTGCCTGGTGTTGTCAAAATATAACCATGCTCGTCAGTCGTGATCTGTCCACCCAAGAAGCCTGTGTTAGGCGTATGACCAATCGCTACGAATACACCGCTCGCAGGGATCACTTCTTCTTCACCTGTTGCGTTGTTCAGCACTTTCAGTCCAGTTACACCATTCTCACCAGCAAGCACTTCAATCGGAGTACGATTCAAAGCCATCTCTACTTTTTCGTTGCTGCGTGCACGATCCTGCATGATTTTGGAACCACGCAGTTCTTCACGACGGTGTACCAACGTTACTTTGGAGCCAAAACGGGACAGGAAGCTTGCTTCTTCAAGCGCGGAGTCACCGCCACCAATAACGATAATTTCTTTGTTACGGAAGAAGAATCCGTCACATGTTGCACAAGTACTTACACCACG
This sequence comes from Paenibacillus sp. MER 99-2, assembly GCF_023714095.1. Lineage (NCBI taxonomy): Bacteria > Bacillati > Bacillota > Bacilli > Caryophanales > Paenibacillaceae > Paenibacillus > Paenibacillus sp. MER 99-2. Next base: position 77,720 of record NZ_JAMAUZ010000009.1, read on the forward strand.
TCCAACGTTGGTTTCTTCACCGGGAATGCCAAGATATTTAGCGGATGCGCCTGTAGACAAGATCAGTGTTTCCGATACGAGTTCACCCATACCTTCAACTTGGATTTTGAATGGACGCTCGCTCATGTCGATGTTATTAACCCAGCCTGTGCGGAATTCTGCACCGAAGCGTTCTGCTTGTTTACGCATGTTATCCATCAACTCAGGACCCATGATTCCGTCAGGGAAACCTGGGAAGTTCTCAACTTCTGTTGTTGTTGTCAGTTGACCACCAGGTTGCGGTCCTTCAATAACGAGTGGGCTCAAGTTGGCGCGTGCCAGATAGATTGCTGCTGTCAGTCCCGCAGGACCTGTTCCAATAATAATTGATTTATACATGTATAGTTCCTCCCCCGGTTTCTACAAAAAGGTTCGACTCTCCAGCATCAAAAGCAAACGCCTTTGCATACACTAAAATGAGAGCCCAGATCATGTCCATATGACTGGACAGTTATGACAATTGCCCTATGCAGAAACGGAATTCTAATTTATAATCATTCTAATCTGTTGTTCATTATGATCTCTTTTGTGTAAGGTGTCAATGCTCTGCAGCGATTATGAAGAAGTCTTCATCAGGAGGGAAAATAGAAGCATGAACGAAGCACTCATTGGCAGCTTTATTTCAGCCATGTCCACCGGCCTTGGTGCCATACCGATTTTATTTATGCGCAAAGTAACACATCGACTCCGTGATATTTTGCTTGCCTACGCAGCAGGTATTATGACCTCTGCCTCCGTGTACAATCTCATTCCCGAAGCACTCGGTCAATCGAACCTTTTTGTACTGGCTGTTGGTATTTTGCTCGGTAGTATGGTTCTACTCGTATTAGAGATGAAGATTCCGCATGTGGATCTGGAAAATCCCGAGAAGATGCCATTCAAAATTGAAGCGAAAGCCTTCATGATTATCGCAGCCATTACAATGCATAACTTGCCGGAAGGACTATCCGTTGGTGTTAGTTACGCCAGTGACGATGCCAGTTTAGGTAACCTGATTGCGCTGTCCATTGGGTTGCAAAATGCACCTGAAGGTTTCCTGGTCGCGCTTTTCCTCGTTAATCAGAACATTGGTCGCTTCAAAGCCCTAGGCATTGCTACACTCACGGGAGCCGTTGAGATTATTACAGCAATGATCGGATACACGCTTAGCAGCCTGGTTGAGGGTCTTGTACCGTATGGTCTGGCATTTGCAGCAGGAGCAATGATGTTTATTGTCTACAAAGAGTTAATTCCCGAAAGCCACGGGGATGGTAATGCACGAGTGGCAACCGTCTCATTCCTACTCGGTCTTATCACCATGATTGGTCTGACTGAACTTTTTTAGTTCCACACATAACGCATACCATATCGCACAATGTATATATGAGATCCAAAAAGAGAACCCGATCCAACAGCTCAGCGCTGCCGATGGGGTTCTCTTTTTGGCCATAAATGAAGATTCCATGAAATAGTTGGAATTCATTGTAAGTGCCTACAGAACATCGAATCAGCATTGAAAGGATAATACCGTTTGATGGCCTAACGTAGCAGTCTAAGACCATTCAGGATGACCAGTATCGTACTGCCTTCATGTCCTACAACACCTAGCGGCAATGCTACATCCTGAAGGAAGTTTCCAGCTATTAATGCAAGGATAACGGTAATCGCAAACACCATATTCTGCTTAATGGTTCGCTGCGCACGTCGAGCTTGTGCAATCACCCATGCAATCTCCTCGATGCGATCATTCATCAGCACAACGTCAGCTACCTCTAGTGCCGTGCCACTCCCGGATACCCCCATGCCCATGCCTACCGTCGCTGCAGCAAGTGCAGGGGCATCATTAACTCCATCGCCGACCATCAACACCTGGCCATATTGCTTACGCAAAGCATGTACCTGTTTCACCTTATCTTCTGGGAACAGATCAGCATAGACGATACCTACGCCGGTTTCACGTGCAATGACAGTAGCAGCCTCTGCACGATCCCCCGTTAACATGGCTACACGGACACCCATCGCTTCAAGCCTTCTTACAGCCGCTGCTGCCTGTGGACGAACCGTATCCCGCATTGCGATCAGACCTACAATTTCCCTATCTGCTGTCACGACCGACACCGTCTTGCCTTCACCTCCTAGACGAGCACGTTCATCATACCAATGGGTGTCCCTATTTGAATCGATCTCATCTGTTTTCCCAATTCTCCAATGTACATCATCCACCTTACCTTCAATGCCCCAACCGGTTAGTGCCTGTACCTGCTCCGCTTCTGGAATTGCAATATTCTCCAGAATTGCCTGATCCACAATTGCGCGAGCGAGCGGATGCATGGAGAGATTCTCAATACTTGCTGCTGCAGCAAGCACTTGTGCACGGTCGTAAGCTTCTGCCGTTATGATATCCGTGACCTGAGGAGTACCCATCGTTAATGTCCCTGTTTTATCAAAAGCAACCACTTGGGTCTGTGCCAGGTTCTCCACATGTGCCCCACCTTTAAATAGAATTCCTCGACGGGCACTGCTGGACATTGCGGATAACATCACTGGCATAATGGAAGATACAAGAGCACAAGGAGAAGCTACAACCAGAAATACCATCGCTTTATAAAACGCATCCCCCCACGTCCAGCCAAGCAATACCGGAGTTCCTCCGATAATCAGCAATGTCACGACCACAACGATTCGAGCATAAATCCCTTCAAATCGTTCAATGAAACGTTGTGAATCAGGCACTTCCGCTTGCGCTTCCTCCACTAACTTAATAATTTTGCCAAAGAGAGAACCCTCCGCCGACTTGGTAACTTCGACATACAATGCCCCCTCACCGTTCACTGTCCCAGCATACACCTCGTCACCCGCACTTTTGTCTACTGGCAACGATTCCCCTGTAATCGATGACTGATTAATAAAAGAACTTCCGCGATACACGACCCCATCAGCAGGAATCAGTTCTCCTGGCTTGACTAACAGTAAATCGCCAGGCTGTAGCTCATCAATCGCAACAAGATTCATTTGTCCTTCCTCGATGCGGAGTGCTGTTTCAGGTTTCAGCGCCAGTAAGGATGAAATATCTTTATGACTGCGTTCTGTCGCATAACTTTCCAAGGCTCCACTAAGTGCAAAAATAAAGATGAGCATTGCCCCTTCATTCCAGTATCCAATCGTTGCAGCGCCAAGCGATGCGGCGATCATAAGCAAATTCACGTCCAGATCACGATCTTTGACGAGCGTCTCTATTCCTTCTTTTGCCTTTGTCCAACCACCCAAAGCATACGCCGCAATGTATAACTTGATGGATACTGGCTGAGACCACGAAGCCGTACTCCAAGCAATTAACATCAAGAGTCCACTGCCTAGTGCTGCCTGCATCTCCTTGTTGTGGAGCATCGCTCGAAAGTTTGGCCTACGGCCGCGGTTGGGGTTAGGCGAATTCGTTGAGCTCTTCTCTGCCTTAACTTGCTTATGAATGGGTTGATGGATAGCTTGCATGTTCATCACTGTCCTTTCTGAATGTTGGAACGAATATTCTGGCTGACTTCGCCATTTCGTATTCCAAAGATGAGTTGTATTGAGAATGAGATCCATTGTTAATGCCCTAAAAATGACACATGCTGCTGCGGGAATCCCGCAGCAGCATGGCGATCAAATGAGAATGATAATCATCTTTTGTACTTATGCAATTATTTTTACCTCAACCAACTTTTGATTATTATATGCCTGTGATCAACATTTGTAAATAAGTATTTGCAAAGTTGTTCGAAGAAAAAAAGCAAAAAGCCACCGATCCATAAGGATGGTGACTTAAATTTAGAGTCTTTGTCTTAAAGGTCAATACGACATATTAGTTCATCTGAGCTTCCAGATATCATCTTCACATGTAGTCTACATGAGAAGCTAAACTTCACACCAACTTATACACTAACGCTTGCTTGTTGACTCGCTTTGATTGCTTGCTCCAGATCATACAGGATATCTTGAATATTCTCCGTACCCACCGATAAACGAATCAGCTCCGGATTAACGCCAGCCGCCGTCTGCTCATCTTCTGACAGCTGTTGATGTGTTGTACTTGCTGGGTGAATAATGAGAGATTTGGAATCACCCACATTCGCAAGGTGAGAGAACAGCTTCACATTTTCGATTAGTTTACGTCCTGCATCTACTCCGCCTTTGATACCAAAGGTTAGAATCGCACCTTGACCTCTCGGTAGATACTTCTGTGCGAGTTCATACGATGCATGACTTGGAAGACCTGCATAGCTTACCCACAATACATCGTCGTGTTTTTCCAGATATTCCGCAACCGCCAGTGCATTGCTACTATGACGTTCTACGCGCAGATGAAGTGTCTCCAGCCCCTGCAGCAACAGCCATGAGTTAAAAGGTGAGATCGTTGCACCGATGTCTCTTAACAACTGCACACGCGCTTTGATAATATAGGCGATTGGTCCAACAGCCTCCGTGTATACTACACCATGGTAGCTGGAATCTGGCTCGGTCAGACCTGGGAACTTCCCACTTGCCTTCCAGTCGAATTTGCCGCTATCCACAATAACGCCACCGATGGATGTACCATGCCCCCCAATGAATTTGGTAGCAGAATGCACAACGATATCCGCGCCATGCTCAATCGGTCGCAGCAGATATGGACTTGGGAACGTATTGTCTACAATCAACGGAATACCATGCTCATGTGCAATCGCCGCTACAGCTTCAATATCTAGCACATTCCCTTGGGGGTTACCGATTGTCTCAGCATACAGTGCTTTTGTTTTCTCCGTAATTGCTTGCCGGAAGTTTTCAGGGTCACTGGAATCCACGAACTTCACGTCAATTCCCAGCTTCGGCAGTGTTGTGGAAAATAAGTTATACGTGCCTCCATAGAGACTTGCCGAGGACACAATCTCATCCCCCGCACCAGCAATATTGAGCAGTGAGAAGGTGATTGCCGCCTGACCTGAAGCTGTAGCCAAAGCCCCAGCCCCACCTTCCAGTGCTGCAATTCGTTGCTCAAATACATCCGTCGTTGGATTCATCAGACGTGTGTAGATGTTGCCAAACTCTTTCAATCCAAACAAATTGGCAGCATGTTCAGTATCACGGAAACCATAAGATGTTGTCTGATACAAGGGTACAGCACGTGCATGAGTTGTTGGGTCTATTTCCTGGCCCGCATGAATTGCCAATGTTTCAAATGAAAGCTCACGTTCGTTTGACATAAATCTGAATCCTCCCTTAGGTATACGTCTCTGAATCTCTGGATGTACTCACTTGGTGGCGTATGTTTTCCATATTCTCTCACAAGATGTCGCATTTGAAAAGAATTATTTCCGATTTTTCCGATAAGAAATTATAAATATAAAATTTATCATCTTGGTATACTAAAAAAACCTTTGCTAATGCAAAGGTTCCATAGTTATCTTTACTCGCTTCATTCAACCTGCGAATCAGCAAGAATTAGCGTTTATACCCGTATACTACTCCATACTTCACGCAGATGTTTAGCTGCAGGTACTGCCTCTTCCGCTGTCACACCTTCTAATGAAATATCGATATGCGGCTTATACTGCTTCAACAGTTCAAAAAATAACGGATAATCTAAAATGCCTGCACCAGGTACAGGATTAACCTTCTTCCCTTGGGCGTTAAAAGCAACATCCTTGGCATGAATTACAATGATCCGCTGGTACAGCGTCTCGATGACTTCACGTAGGAAGCCTGCCTGATCTGCTACGTGATGCTGTTTAATCAAATTACATGGATCGAACAACATCCCCAGATTGGAGGAAGGAATCTCTTCAAATAAACGTACCATATGTTCACGCGTATGCAGCGTGTGCGTTGACACAGGCTCAATCGCAGCATGAACGCCCCACTTCTCAGCCTCTTCCGCGATCTCCTCTACGGTTGCCCGTAATATATTCCATGCATGTTCCTCATACGTATCCGGATGTGTACTGAGATACGTGTCCAAACCACCTGTTTCCGTTGCAACCATGCTGCACCCAAAATCTCTAGCATACCTTAGATGTTCCTTAAATCGATCAATATCTGCACGCCGACTCACCGGATCGGGGTCAATCGGATTAATATAACAGCCTAGCACTGCAATCTTCACACCACGTTGTGCAAATTGGTCTCCAATCTCATTCGCCAGCCCAGGGCTTAGCTTACCATTCGCAGAATCAACATCGGAGAGAGCTTTGGCAAGCGCAAGCTGCACCGAATTGAACCCGTTATCTGCGATCGTCTGCGCAAGCTGTGCTGTAGGCTGCTTACCGAACGTATGCGCCAGAATACCAAGTTTCATCATTCATGTCTCCTTTATCATCGGATGGGTGGAAACTTAGCGAGCGAGCCAGCCACCATCGACATTAAGTACATGACCGTTCAAGTAGTCTGAGGCTGAAGATGCCAAGAATACAACCGGTCCTTTCAAGTCTTCTGGTGTTCCCCAACGGCCAGCCGGAATGCGCGCTGTAATATCACGGTAGCGATTCTCATCTGCCCGGATCTGCGTTGTATTGTCCGTTTCCATATAGCCTGGTGCGATTGCGTTAATCTGTACACCTTTACCTGCCCATTCATTTGCAAGTGCTTTGGTCAGGCCGGCAACACCATGTTTACTAGCTGTATATCCAGGCACATTAATGCCACCCTGATAGGACAGCATAGATGCAATGTTTATGATTTTACCGCTACCCCGTTCAATCATATGATTACCTGCCAATTGGCTCAGGAAAAATACACTATTCAAGTTAATGGCAATGACATCATGCCAATCCTGATGCCCATGATCTGCAGCCGGTGTACGGCGAATGATACCAGCGTTGTTCACTAGAATATCAATTTTACCTTGAAAGGATAGTGCCTCCTCGAACACCTTAGACAGTTCATCCTCAATACTCAGATCCGCTTCGATAACATAAGCTTTGCGTCCCAAAGCCTCAATAGCACTCGCTGTTTCCGCAGGTTTGGAATAAGACACCAGTACAACATCGGCTCCTGCTTCTGCCAGCCCGATCGCCATACCTTGTCCCAGCCCTCCAGATGTTCCGGTCACGAGAGCAACTTGTCCACTCAAATCAAATGAGTTCATATGTGATTCCTCCGCATGTTATGATATGCAAACCGTAATTAAGTTAACTTTGATAATCCACGTTGACACCACTCTGACTATATAGCGCCGCTGTCTCTTCATCTAGTTTATGATCGCTGATAATGCAATCAAGCTCTGAACAATTCGCAAAGGTTCGCAGTGCAAATTGTCCAAATTTGTGGTGATCCACAACGCCGTACACTTGTTGAGATGCCGAGATCATTGCTTTTTTCAACGGGACGAGATCACCTGTATAGATGGATAATCCGAAATCGGGATGAAGTGCAGTGGTGGAGATAAATGCTTTGTGAATATTTAGCCCCGAAATAAAAGCAGCCGTATCGTCCCCTACCAGCATATTTCGAACTCGCGCTCCCCCTGGCACAACCAATCGAACCTGTTCCTTCTTCGTTAACTCTGCAATAATAAACAGGTCATTCGTGACTACCGTCAAAGAGAGATTATCCATACGTCTAGCCATCTCTAGGGTCGTACTTCCGCCGTCCAATGCAACAATATCTCCAGGACGTATATAAGCAAGTGCCCGTTCGGCAATTTCCGTTTTTTCCGGATGGTGTTTCTCAATGACTCCGCGGCTGTTCAAAATACCATATTGGTCATTCTGAGCCAGCATTGCCCCACCGTGGACACGGACAAGTAAACCCATGCTCTCCAGCTTGGCAAGATCTTCCCTTACCGTCTTACCCGTAACCTGTAGCAGTTCACTTAGATCACTAACGGTCACTTCCTGACGTTGTAACAACGCCTCCATAATTTTTTCATGTCGCTTCAATGGATTCATCACAATCAACTTCCTATATAACTGAATTAAAATAAATAACCTGTCTCACGTACAATGGATTACTTCAGATCTTTCATTGCTACGCCGTCCATATCCTCGAAGGTTTGGTTCTCACCAGCCATCGCCCAACAGAACGTATAGTTGCTTGTACCTACGCCACTGTGAATAGACCAGCTTGGTGAAATGATCGCCTGACGATCACGAACAACGAGATGACGTGTTTCGTTTGGTTCGCCCATCATATGGAACACTACGCCATCTTCCGGCAGGTTCCAATACAAGTATACTTCGGAACGACGATTATGGGTATGTGCAGGCATGGTATTCCACATGTTACCCTTGTTGAGCTCTGTAATACCCATTACAAGTTGACAGCTCTGAATGCCACCTTCGCCTTGGTGGATATAACGATAGATTGTGCGTTCATTAGAGCTTTCGATGCTGCCCAGATGGTTAGGCTGTGCTTGCTCTTGTGTAGCTTTTACCGTTGGATACGTATGGTGTGCTGGTGTTGATACGAAGTAGAATTGTGCTGGCTGTGCATTGTCGCTGCTCTTAAACAGAACCTCTTTAACGCCACGGCCGATATACAGACATTCCTTTGCACCGATCTCATAGCCTTGACCATCAGCAGTTACCGTTCCATGTCCGCCTACGTTAATGATACCGATTTCACGACGCTCTAAGAAAAAGTCCGTTCCAATATCCTTGAGGTTCACTTCTAACGCAATATCCTTGCTCTGAGGTACAGCTGTTCCTACAATATAACGATCCACATGGGAGTATACTGTCACTAATTCATCTACAGCGAATAGCTGCTCCATCAAAAATTCCTCACGTAGACGGGATGTATCATATGTTTTTACTTCATTAGGGTGTGCAGCATAACGGTTTTGCATGTTTAATCCATTCCCTTCGTCATTTGAATGATGTTCATATAAGTTCATTTTAGTTCATTTTATATCTTTTGTGTACCTTTTTTTAAAAATAAACCGTTCTATGTAGTTAAATATGTACATTTGCATTCAAATTTGTATCATAATCTCATATCGATACAATCTCGCATAGCCAGCTCGTTCACTCAAGCCATCTGATTGCTGACTTCCATTGAGCTTTCCAGCATGCTTCGAGTTCTAGGTGCAAAACTCCAAACAAAAAAGGGACTTCCACGGATAGACCGGGAAATCCCTTTGTAATCTGAAACTTAATGTGCAACTGCGTTGTTAAGCATGATCCAGATCGAACCGATAACGATGGTCATCATCATCAGAAGCCCGAAAATGAGTGCCATAACATTCCAGCGTGGTTTCTCTGTCTCACGAATATGCATGAAGAAGAAGAGTTGAACCACAAACTGAAGTGCGGCTGTACCAAGAATAACAACCATTGTTCCTGTTTTACCCATCATGTCGTTCAGAACAACCACCAGCGGGATGATCGTCAGAACGATAGAGAGAATAAAACCGATGACATAGGACTTCAGCGAACCATGTTGTTCATGGCCATGGGAGTCATGCGTGTTGTGCTCTGCCATCTACATCACCCCCATCAGATAGACGATGGACAGAAGGAAGATCCATACAACGTCCAAGAAGTGCCAGTACAAGCTGATTACGTTGATTTTACCGCGAGTAACATCGGTAATCCCACGTTTTTTCAGTTGGAACATCAATCCAATCATCCAGATCAGACCGAGCGATACGTGAAGTCCGTGAGTACCCACCAAGGTGAAGAATGCGCCGGAAGCAGCACTCGTCGTGTAACTGAATCCTTCGTGAACCATCTCAACAAACTCATAAATCTCCAGTGCAAGGAAGCCTGCACCGAGAACGGCTGTAACGATAAGCCAGTTAATCAATTGTTTAACTTTACCTTGGTTCATTGCCAGAACAGCAAGTCCGCTCGTAAATGAACTTGTGAGCAAGAGGAATGTTTCAGCAATTACGCCAGGCATTTTAATCAACTCAGACAAGATTGGTCCGCCCGCCGTATTGTCGCGCAACACAATGAAGGTTGCGAACAATACGGAGAACAGGATTACGTCGGAAATCAGGAAGAACCAGAAACCGAGAATTTTCATTTCCTGTGGATCATGGTGGCCATGATCATGACCATGTGCATGATTCTCACCGTGCTTAGCGGCTGCTTGAGCCATCTATACCGACCCCCTTAACGACGCTTCGGTACGCTTAATTTCGTCAACCGGAATGTAATAATCCGTGTCGTATGAGAATGAACGGGCGATCATGCAGATACCCACGCCAGCGAGTCCGAGAATTGCCATCCATAGCCATCCAAAGACGAAGCCGAAACCAGCTACGAACCAGAAGACAGACATAATGAACGGAATCGAGGAATTTTTCGGCATATGAATTGGCTCATATACAGGCTCAGGCGGATGAATGCCTTTAGCACGACGTTCTTTCTCTTCCCACCACTCATCAATATCATCTCCGCGAGGTGTAACAGCGAAGTTGTATTCAGGAGCTGGTGAAGGAATCGACCACTCAAGCGTACGAGCATCCCATGGGTCGCCAGAAGCTTTGAGTGATTTGTATTTGCGAATACCGTCTGCGATTTGTGCAACTTGGAACAAGAATCCGACACCCATCAGGAACGCACCAATCGTAGAAACGAAGTTCAGTTCCCACCAGCCAGTGTCCCAGCCGTAAGTGCTCAGACGACGCGTCATACCCATCAGGCCGACAGCGTACTGCGGCATGAAGCAGACATAGAAACCGATATTCCAAGTCCAGAATGCCCATTTGCCCAGTTTCTCTTCCAATTGGAAACCGAACATTTTTGGCCACCAGTAGTACAGACCTGCGAAGTATCCGAAGACAACGCCACCGATCAATACTTGGTGGAAGTGGGCAATCAGGAAGTAACTGTTATGGAACTGGAAGTCAGCAGGAGCAACGGATAACAGAACGCCCGTCATCCCCCCGACGATAAAGCACGGGATAAAGGCAAGTGTCCACATCATCGGAGTGGCCATGCGTATCCTTCCTTTATACATCGTAAACAGCCAGTTAAATATCTTAACCCCTGTTGGAATGGCAATCAACATCGTCGTAACCGCGAAGAATGCATTAACGTCCGCTCCGGAACCCATCGTGAAGAAGTGATGCGCCCATGTGAAGAAGGACAGGAAGCTGATGATCAACATCGCGAATACCATCGATTTGTAACCAAACAGTTTTTTCCGCGAGAACGTACTTACGATCTCGGAGAACACACCGAATGCCGGCAAGACGACAATGTATACCTCAGGGTGACCCCACATCCAGATCAAGTTGATATACATCATTGGGTTACCGCCCAGATCAAGTGTGAAGAAGTGCGCCCCGGCAAACCTGTCGAGGAAGAGCAATGCAAGTGTCACAGTCAAGATCGGGAATGCAAACAAGATAATAATACAAGTGGAGAATACTGACCAAGTGAACATCGGCAGTTTCATCCAACGCATACCTGGCGCACGCATTTTAATGATGGTAACCATAAAGTTGATACCGGTAGCCAGGGAACCGATACCCGATATTTGGATACCCCATATATAGAAGTTCTGTCCTACCCCCGGACTGTGCGACAGCTCCGATAGAGGCGGATAACTCAGCCAACCTGCGTCAGGTGAACCACCAATAACGAAGGACAGGTTAAACAGCATCGCTCCTAGGAAGAACAACCAGAAGCTCAGTGCATTCAGGAACGGGAACGCAACGTCTCTCGCTCCGATCTGAAGTGGCACGATAACGTTAAATAGACCAAACATAAATGGCATCGCCATGAACAAGATCATGATCGTACCATGCGTTGTAAAGACCTGATTATAATGCTCAGGGTGTAAGAAATCCATATTAGGCATTGCTAGCTGAAGACGCATCATCAGCGCATCCACACCACCACGGAACAACATGATAATGGAAGCGATGATATACATAATACCGATCTTCTTGTGATCGACAGTAGTTAACCAGTTACGCCAGAGCCAGCCCCATTTTTTAAAATAAGTTAGCACCGCTACAATAGCAATCATCGTAATCCCGATCGATACCATCGCACCATAGATGAGTGGATCACCAGTTACGAAAAACTCCGATGCAAACTCTTTAATTGTCTCTAACATTGGGCTCTCCTTTCGAATCTTTAGTTAGCACTCTTGTCCTCGTCTTGCTTGGACTCTTGAGTGGCTTGATTAGCTCCAGCAGCTTCACTTGAGCTTTCGTGCTTACTATGAGCTCCATTACCATCTACAACATACTTGGTTACGATTTTCTGGAACAGACCTTCTGGGAAGGCTGAGTAATAAGCAACATTGCTTGTTCCAGGCTCAGTAAGCGCATCGTAGCCCTCTTGTGTCAGCTCTTGGGAATTTTGTTTCACTTCTCGAACCCAATTGTCAAACTCTTCGTCTGATGTAGCATTCACATCAAAACGCATTTTGCCAAAGTGCTCACCTGTAAAGTTGGCGCCTGAGCCCCAATACTGTCCTTCATGGTCAGCTTGCAGGTACAAGGTCATCGCCATACCCGACATTGTGTAAATCTGACCACCAAGTTGCGGAATCCAGAACGAGTTCATTGGTGAATCCGCGGTAAGTTCAAATTTCACGGGCCGGTCTGCCGGAATATTCAACGTATTGACCGTTGCAATCCCTTGCTCTGGATACATGAACAACCATTTCCAGTCCAATGATGATACTTGGATCGTCACAGGTGCTTTCTCAGAAGCCAGTGGCTTCGAAGGCTCTAGATCATAAGTGTAACGAACTGTTACAATAGCGAGTATTCCAATGATAATAATTGGAACCGTCCACCAAATGACCTCAGCTTTGGTACTATGAGACCAGTTCGGCTCATATGCAGCTTTATTGTCCGGTTTGTCGCGGTAACGCCATACGATTACTGCAGACAAAATCAACACAGGTACGATTATGACAGCACACAGAATGGTTGAAATTACGATCAAATCTCTCTGTGAAGCGCCAATCGGTCCCTTTGGATCCAGAACAACGTACTGCCCGCCTGCCAGCATTGGCCAGACAATCAATGCGATGGTAACCAACGTCAGGACAACCGGAATAATAATCCGGGCTAGCGACCTAGGTTTCTTGTTCATCTTGATCCCCTCTCCTTAAATTCGCTCATACTGAAAAATCAGTATACTACTCTATTCCTTCTAAAGATATCAGAAATGAGCAACTTTTTTGTTCTTGTTAACAAATTTGTCGATTTTACACCCTAAATGTGTGAATTTTTTCTCACAAATTACTTGCACACTTGATATTTCCGTATAATAAAACATCACATGTTACGTAAAAAAATAAAGCCCTTTGCAGTCTCGTTGAATAGGTCAACGAATCCGCAAAGGGCTATATTGACTGGATTCCGATTACTTATCCAGTCTTAGTATGGACGAATATCCTGCAGATTATAATTAATCCGCACCTTCGTCTTCATGACGTGTATGAACTAGTCCGATCGCTTTAGCAATAACGTAAATGAATACGCTACCAACCAGGAAACCAATACCCACCATCAAGCCAAGATTACGGTCATTAAATTCATTCAAGTTGATCAAACACATCACTACACCTGTAATAAGCGCGATCCAGGCAAAAACTGTCATCGTTAAGACTGCGCGCCGCATATTTTTATCCTTGCGCTCCAATTGGCTTACCATTGCTGTCTTCGATGCCATAGTAAACACTTCCTTTTCCCTTTTTGTAAGTTATTTACTGATACCAATATACCACATTAGTATGATTTTTAGTCAACAAATGTTCAAATTTTATTCGCAATTTGGACACTTTATTTATTGTTTACCTGTTGACAAAATAGATATTTTATCTTCTTGTTATGTATAACCCAAAAATGACTGCTTCATAACAGAAATCGTAAACAAGCTTTTGAAACATTCGTGAATGACCCGAAACCAACCGTTATATACACATTCCAAAAATAAAAAAACGGTGCTCCATTTAATCGGAGCACCGTTTCATTTGATTGCATATCAAGACCGAATCCATTCTAGTTCCAGTCTGATTCATGTTCCTTGCATTTAGCTGCGAATTTCCAGCCAATTGTTCTTAATCACGTTTTGATACCAATAGAAGCTTTCTTTCGGTGTTCTTACTAGCGAGCGGTAGTCCACATGAACGAGTCCAAAACGCATACGGTACCCTTCAGCCCATTCAAAGTTATCCATCAGCGACCAAGCCATGTAACCTTTGAGGTTGATGCCGTCATTGATGATCCGATGAATCTGAGCCAGATGCTGTTCATAATAAGAGATCCGGCGATCGTCATTGATTTTTCCATTATCCAGATCATCATTGATGCAAGCACCATTCTCTGTAATATACACATCCACATTTCCATACTTTTGAAGATAGTGCATAAATTCATACAGCCCGCGGGATTCGATAGGCCAGCCAATATCCGTTTTGGTCAGTCCCATATTTAATTCTTCCGATTGCAGCGCCCCTGCTTCCGGATTGAAGCGATTGAGTCCCATTGTGTAATAATTGATGCCAAGCAGGTCGATTGGCTGTGAGATGATCTCCATGTCGCCTTCCTGAATCGGCACAGTAGCACCAGCTTCAGCGAACCAGTCCACCATAAACTGAGGGTAACTGCCTTTGTAGATTGGGTCGAGGAACCAATCTGTATTCAGTGCAATGGAACGGTCACACGCAGCCTGATCTTCAGGAGACTTGCTGTAAGGCTCTGCCCAGCACACATTCGGAGCGATACCAATCTGTCCGGTGATTCCCATGCGACGGAATGATTGGACAGCTTTGCCGTGAGCAACGAGCAATCCATGAGCAACATTGATTGACGTTTGCAGATCACGATTCCCTGGCGCATGGATCCCTAACAGGTTGGACAAGAAAGCAATGCACCACGGTTCATTAAAGGTCAGCCAGAAATTAATTTTTCCGGAAAACTCCTTGAAGATCACTTCCGCGTATTTCACAAAAGCATCTACCGTTCTACGATTACCCCAACCCCCGTCATCCTCCAGCGTTTGTGGCAGATCCCAGTGATACAGCGTGCAGAACGGTTCAATTCCCGCTTCAAGCAGCTTATCCACGAACCGATGGTAGAAATCTAACCCTTCTCTGTTGATCTCTCCATCCCCATCCGGAATAATACGAGGCCAGGCAATGGAGAAGCGATACGTGTTGATACCTAATTTTTTCATCAGTTCAATGTCTTCTTCATAGCGGTGGTAGCTATCACACGCGACATCGCCGTTATCTCCGTTAAACACTTTACCAGGTGTACGCGCAAACGTATCCCATATGGATACCCCACGTCCACCTTCCTGAGCCGCCCCTTCGATCTGATAAGAAGCGGTCGCCGTTCCCCAGCGGAAATCCTTCGGAAATTGAAAAATAGTCATCGTTTATTCCTCCGTCTCTGTTGACACACGAACCGTCTGCCCGCCTGTCACCCCTATTGTCGTTACATAATCCCCTTGCGTTGTACGCTCTGACAAGCTCTGCTCATGACCTTCAATACGTACAGGACAAGTACTACGAAGCGTTAATGAACCACTGTGATCAGCGGTAACTTCAGCCGTCACCAACTTACTGTTCTCCCACACCATAGCCACCGTATAGGCTCCTCGTGCGCGTAAGCCCTTCACACTACCGCTCGCCCACGCTTCAGGCAGTGTAGGCAGGAGATGGATTTCACCCATATGACTCTGCAGTAACATCTCAGCAATGCCAGCCGTGCCTCCAAAATTACCATCAATTTGAAACGGAGGATGATCATCAAACAGGTTAGGATGGGTCGATCGCGCAAGCAAAGTACGTACAAATTGATGTGCATGCTTACGATCCAGTAGACGTGCGTAGAGATTGATCAACCAGGCACAGCTCCACCCTGTATGCCCTCCCCCTTGTGAAATACGACGCTCAAGCGATACTCGTGCAGCTTCAACAAGCTCAGGTGTATGCACTCTGTTGATCTGATCCCCCGGATACAGTCCATATAGATGCGATACATGGCGATGTCCTGGTTCAGATTCAGCAAAATCCTGGAACCACTCTTGCAGCTGCCCCTCTCTGCCAATCCGGAAAGGATACAGTCTGCTCTTCGCCTCTGCGAGCTCCTGTGCCCATTCCGAATCTAGCCCAAACTGATTCGCAGCCGTGATGCATCGGTCAAACAACTCACGAATTAAGCTCATATCCATCGTTGATGCCATGGATATGCTTCGTGCCTCCCCTTCCTCAGTCAAAAACTTATTCTCCGGCGAGGTGGACGGAACCGTAACCAGATAACCACCTGGCCCCTCAATAAGCCAATCTAAACAGAACAGAGCCGCTTCCTTCATGATGGGGTATGCACGCTCTGCCAAGAATTGCTGATCTCCTGTAAACAGATAATGCTCCCACAGATGTGAGGTCAGCCATACACCACCCATTGGCCAGAATGCCCAGCTAGCATCCCCTCCTGTAGGTGTTGATGTTCTCCATATATCCACATTGTGATGTGCAGTCCAGCCACGAGCCCCATAGTGGATACGAGCCGTTCTACGCCCGGATTGGCTCAGATCATCAAGCATCGCAAACAGCGGATCATGGCATTCACTCAAATTACAGACTTCCGCTGGCCAATAATTCATCTCCGTGTTGATGTTCGTTGTGTAATCACTGTGCCACGGGGGCTCCACCTGATGATTCCATATGCCTTGTAGATTAGCTGGCTGCGTGCCAGGACGTGAGCTTGCCATGAGCAGATAGCGACCATATTGAAAATATAACGCCTCCAGTCCAGGGTCTTCCGCCCCTTCCTGGTAAGCTAACAATCGCTCATCTGTAGGCAATTCACCATTGCCTGTCATGCCCAGATTCAGATCAACTCTTGCAAATAACGCTCTATGATCCTGCTCATGACGTTCCCTTAGCTGCTCTGGATTGAAGGACTTGGCTTTTGCGATGGTCTCACGACATGTCTGCTCTAACAACACGCCTTCTTTCACTGGCATGACATCATAACGTTCAAATGCTGTTGCAGCCGCCAGGTAGAACACCACCTGATCCGCTCCTAGAACACGCAGGCTGTCCTCTTCAGCCACAACCCGAGCCTCGCTGCCTACTATACTGATACTTACTCTAACAGCATAGGCGGTTCCACGGTCATCCTCATAAATGACGGATTCAGGATGATCTCGGAAATAGTTCGATTCGACATGACTCGGACAGCGACTGAACAATGTCATGCCATCTTCTGAAATCTGCGATGTATACGGGTGTGGACTGTCTAGTGAAAGGCTGACGTTCACTGCTCCTTCTTGATCGGCTGAGAGCGTACATACCATCACATCGTCCACAGCACTCGCATATACTTCACGTTTATAACGGATACCATTACAGCTATAACTTGTCGTCGCAATTCCAGCTTCCAGGTCAAGCTCTCGTTCGAATTCCTGAACAGGGGTTCCAATCAGTTGCTCCTGCTTCAATAGGAAGTGCCCCATCGGCTGATAAGCTTCAACGTCACGCCCCAACATTTCACGGTTCAGCAGTTCTTCCGCTTCACTGTACTGCCCTGCCATAATGAGTTCACGCGTCTTCTTCAGATATCGCTGACTGCTGTACTGTACTGTGTCGCGCGGGTATCCTGACCATAGTGTGTCTTCGTTCAGCTGAATGCGTTCTTCCACATCGCCGCCGTAGACCATACCCCCAAGACGCCCATTACCAATAGGAAGAGCCTCTTCCCAGCGGGTTGCTGGCTGACGATACCATAACCGATTCGGCTGTATGTTCTTCGTTAATGAGGTCATTACATAGCTCCTGTTCTTGAAGTAATGTTATTCTAGTCGTTCATGTCATAAAACGTTTTCGAAAAATAGTTTAATGACTAGCAATCTATCCGTTATTTCACCTTCATTGTTACTACATTCCAGCTCATTTTAGGTCATAATGAAAGTGCTTACACTAACAAAATTATAGGAGATTTCATCCTTAGCGTCAATGTAAAACATCACAGTAAATCGCAGAAAAGACCCTTCATCTCAGGGTCTTTTCTGCGGTTCAATGCCTTCAACTAAGACATGTTACTTAACGTCTTTACCTGTCCAGAGCGCAACGCGTTCTTTGACCCAAACCGTATATTGTTGCTCCATTTCTACAGCACCTGCTCGATCAAGTTCTGCGAGGAAATCATCGTATACTTTATCGAAATCTTCTTTTTTAGCAAGTACCGCTTCTGGAATACGTTTGCGGATGATGTCCTGTGTTTTCTGATACTGTACGTTGTAATCTGTATCTGATGGAACTGGCATATTGTAAGCCGCGCCCCACTCTTTAACTTCGAACTCATCCTCGGAAGGGAAGAAATCCTTCCAAGTTGTAATTCCGTATGCTTTTAACGTTTCTTTCTCAGCTGGAGTATAACCCGCGATGATCTGTTCAGGGAATCTCGTTGTGTAATAATTGTCCGTTGCATCCTTCACACCGTCACCATATCTTGCACTAAAGATGGAGTACAGCTCTACACCTGTTTCTTTGGTGAATGCAGCATTATCATTCGTTTTGCGATCTTGGATCTCTTCAGGAATGACACGTTTGCCATCAACTACGTTGTAATGCTTACCTTCGATACCCCAGTTTCGAAGCACTTGACCCTCATCTGAAGCAAGCCAGTCGAAGAATTTAATGATACGCACTGGGTCTTTTGCTGATGTCGAAATTCCGATACCGTAACCATCAAACCCTGTCGGTTGGAACGTCGTATCTTTCAGATCCTTATTCAACATGACAGAGAAGTGTGCATATGTGCTGTCATCTTTGCCTGCGGCTTTCAACGCATTCTCAGCGTCTGAATATCCCCACTCTGCATCGATGAGACCAAGCACACGTCCACTCGCAATTTTGGATTTATATTGATCTTCTTTTTGCACAAATGTATCCTTGTCGAGCAGTCCCTCATTGTACATATGGTTTAACCAGCGGAAATATTCTTTTTCGATTGGACGTTTAACATGCAGCATCGCTTCATACGTCTCTGGATCGATGTAATATTCTCCATCATTGCTACCACCTGTTGTTGCGGAAGCTGGGTTGGTCACCGTAATCATAATTTTCCAATCGTCTGCATTGAGCGACAGTGGAATGGTTGGTTGACCATCAATCGTTGGATATTTCTCAACATATGCACGCAGTACATTTTCATAATCCTGCAAGGTTTTCACTTCTGGATAACCAAGCTCTTTCAATACCTTTTGCTGAATCTCAAAACCGTCGGTAGCATCGAATGCAACGTTATCTACCCCCATATTTGTTGGGAGCGTGTAGATCGATTGATCTTCCAAGCTATACTTCAGACGATTCATCTGTTCGCCATAGATCTTCTTCAAGTTGGGAGCATGCTCCTCAATCAGATCGGTCAGGTCAAGCATAGCTCCTGCATCAACAAGCTTGGACAAATTACCTTTTGGATAAATGATATCCGGGTAATCTCCACTTGCTGCCATCAAGGCGATCTTCTGGTCACCACCATTGTTAACGTCATATTCCGCCTCAATCGTAACACCTGTTTGTTTCGTAATCTCTTGACCTACTTCGTCCTGCATTCTATTCCAGTTCGGACTAGCATCGGCTCCAAAAAATGTAAATGTAACTGGATCCGTGCCTGTTGAACCTTCGGACGAAGACTCTTTACTACCTGAGTTACCACAACCTGCTGTAACCAATAGCGCACTTGCCAGCATCAACATTGCAAATGTCTTTGGTGTCTTGCTTTTCATTTTGCCTCTCATTGTCTATATCCTCCTAGTTAGGCGAGCTTTGAATTAGTGCTAACCTTATCCTCATCAGAATAAAGCGTTTGCTGAAAATGATTGTAATAAAATTATAGGTGATCTTAAATTTCTCATCAATCTGTAGAAGAACCCCTTCGCAGGGGTTCTTCAAGGTAATCCCTATATCATTCGGTCTTCCATTCCGAATTACTTAACCTCTTCGCCAGTCCACAGTGCTACACGCTCTTTAATCCACACCGTATATTGTTGCTCCATTTCGACTGCACCATTTCTGTCAAGCTCAGCAAGGAAATCATCATACACTTTGTCGAAGTTTTCTGGTTTAGTCAGGATCGCTTCTGGGATACGTTTACGAACGATATCCTGTGTTTTTTGGAATGTTACGTTGTAATCTGTATCCGAAGGAACAGGCATGTTGTACGCTGCACCCCAAGGTTTCAATGGCAGTTCTTCCTCAGATGGGAAGAATTCTTTCCATGTTGTGATTCCGTATGCTTTCAACGTTTCTTTCTCAGCCGCAGTGTAGCCTGCTACGATCTGCTCAGGGAAGTTCGTTGTGTAGTAGTTATCAGTGGAATCTTTCACACCGTCACCATATCTTGCACTAAATACGTTATACAATCCAACACCTGATTCTTTGGTGAAAGCAGTGTTGTCATTTGTTTTGCGATCTTGAATTTCTTCAGGGATAACACGTTTGCCATCTTCCACTTTATAATGTTCGCCTTCAATACCCCAGTTTCTCAAAACCTGACCTTCATCGGAAGCCATCCAATCCATGAATTTAATAATACGTACTGGATCTTTAGCTTCTGTTGAGATCCCGATTCCGTAACCATCGAAACCAGTCGGTTGGAACGTATGATCCACGATGTCATCGTTCAAGGATACGGAGAAGTGAGCATAAGTCGCATCGTCTTTACCCGCTGCTTTCAGCGCGTTCTCCCCATCTTGATAGTTCCACTCTTGGTCAATCAGACCCAATACACGACCACTGGCAATTTTGGATTTATACTGGTCATCCTTTTGCACGAATGTATCTTTGTCGAGCAGACCTTCAGCATACATGTGGTTCAACCACCGGAAGTATTCTTTCTCTTCTGGACGTTTGTAGTGAAGCTGTGCTTCATACGTTTCAGGGTTGATGTAATACTCACCATCATCCGGCCCGCCTGTAGCTTGGAATGCTGGGTTCGTTACCGTAATCATAATTTTCCAGTCATCCGCATTCAGCGTCAGTGGAATCGTTGGTTGGCCATCAATGGTTGGATGTTTAGCCACATACTCTTTGAGTACATTTTCGTAATCCTGTAACGTCTTGATTTCAGGATATCCTAATTCTTTCAACACACGTTGTTGAATTTCGAATCCACCCGTAGCATCAAATGCAACGTTACCAACCCCCATATTTGTTGGGATGGTATAAATGGCCTGATCCTCCAAGCTATATTTCAGACGGTTCATCTGATCCCCATATATTTTCTTGAGGTTCGGTGCATGCTCTTCGATCAGATCTGTCAGATCCAGCATCGCCCCTGCATCAACCAGTTTGGACAGATTGCCTTTTGGATAGATCAGATCAGGATAGTCGCCACTTGCTGCCATCAAGGCAACCTTCTGATCGCCACCATTATTTACATCATACTCAGCTTCGATCGTAATACCGGTTTGTTTAGTGATTTCTTTACCGATAGCATCCTGCATTTTATTCCAGTTAGGACTTGCATCTGCACCGAAGAATGTGATCGTCATTGGAGATGTTGTATCCCCTGTATCTACTGGTGTTTCTGATGCTGTACTGCCTCCGCAACCGGCTGTGATTGCTAATGCACTGGCTAACAGCAGCATTGCAAACGTTTTTGGTGTTTTGCCCTTCATGTGTAATCCCCCTTATGGATATAATGAAGCTATATTTTGTATAACAGGCTGCCCTGCACATACCTTTACGTGGCTGACTGCACTCGATGTGACCCCTCTGGCTAGAGACATTGTTGTAAAAGCGCTTTCTGTTTTTTGGGTAAATCCACGAACGACAGGTCGTTATCCCCTGATTCAGTTTATTACCATTCACTCATTATCATGCAGGTTAGCAATCAAACAAGTTGTTAATGAAAGTGCTTTCATATCTGAATCATAAATGTTGTTAATAACCTTGTCAATAGTGAATTTATTTTACAGAAAACGTTTTTCGTAAACCGATATAATTGTTATATTTCTTTGAACATATTCATGCGATCTGTAACACTTTATTAATGGGATGATCGAAACCAAGTTTAGATTTCAAGCCATACACCAACTCGGTTTTGGACAAATGAAAACTTATCATATGATGATCCCCCGATACGGTAAGCGCAGCTCCTCAGCCACGCTTACACTGTGTATCGCAGGTCATCTACCCATCCTATTCGAGTCGATACATTATGCTTTAACAGCTCCGAGTGTCATACCACCTACAAAGTACTTTTGCAGGAATGGATAGACAAGCAGGATTGGAACTGTAGCGACGATGGTAATCGCCATCTTAATGGATTCCGGAGAAATCTGTGCCATCTGCTGCGCCATGTCATTGGCGTTACGTCCAGCGCTTGAGCCCTGTTGTGTACTTTGTAGTACCTTCATGAGCTCGTATTGGAGCGTCGTTAAGTTAGGTTTATTGTTGTTGTAGATGTACGTATCGATCCATTGATTCCACTGTCCTACCGCCAAGAACAACGCGATGGTAGCAAGTACAGGTTTACACAACGGAAGAATGATTTTGTAGTAAATGGTGAAGTCGTTTGCACCATCGAGCTTAGCTGATTCCTGCAGTGCATATGGCAGACCGTCCATGAATGAACGAATGACAAACACGTTAAAGGCAGAGATCATCAATGGGAAAATGTATACCCAGAACGTACCGATCAAGCTCAGGTCGCGCATGAGGATATATGTCGGGATCAGACCACCCGAGAAGTACATCGTCAGAGCGAGTGATACAGAGACAAATTTTCTAATTTTAAAATCAGGCCGACTGAGCGTGTACGCAATCATCGATGAACTCAGCAATCCGAGGAACGTACCGATTAGCGTACGTAGTACGGATATTTTCAAACCTGTCAGCAATCCTTCATATTGGAAAATGGTTTTGTAGTTCTCCAATGTAAATTCCCGCGGCCACAGATAAACTCCGCCACGCACTGTATCTGTTGAATCATTAAACGAGATCGCCAGTACGTTCAGGAATGGATACAGTGTTACAATCAGCACCATGGTCATCGCGAGGATATTAAATATATTGAACACTTTATCGCCCCGTGTTGCATTGAATGCTTTGTTCGCCATAATGTCGTCCCCTCCCTACATGATGCTTTCTTTAGTGATTTTTTTGAACAATCCGTTCGCTGCAAACAGAAGAAGAATACTAACTACGGAGTTAAATATCCCTATGGCTGTACCGTACGAGAATCGTCCTAGATATATACCGTAATTCAATGCATATAAGTCTAATACTTCAGCATAGTCGGTGACGAGACTGTTACCGAGCAAGAGTTGCTTCTCAAAGCCTGTACTAGTCAAGTGACCGATAGCCATGATGAACAGGACTGACATGGTTGTCCGAATACCAGGCAATGTAATGTGCCACATCTGTCTCCAGCGGTTGGCTCCATCCACACGAGAGGCTTCGTACAGCTCTTGGTCAATACCCGTAATAGCCGCCAGATAGATAATCGCATTCCAACCGGTTTCTTTCCACATATCTGAAGCGGTTACAATGTACCAAAACAGGTTACCTTGCGCCATGAATTGAATTGGTTCGTTAATAATATGAAGACCCATCAAGATGTCATTGATTACGCCTCCATCGGTGGAGAGCATTTTCGTAACGATCCCGGCAACAACGACCCAGGATACAAAGTGAGGAAGGTACGACACGGTTTGTACTGTGCGCTTCAAGAACACACCTTTTAGTTCATTCAAGAGAATCGCGAAGAAAATAGGCACGACAAAACCTACAACTAGACCCATTATGCTCATGGCTAGTGTGTTTCGTAGTACAAGATAGAAGCGTTCGTCACTGAACAATTCTACAAAGTGTTTAAAACCAACCCATTCTTGTTCACCGAACGATCTAGCTGGTTTATAGTTTTGGAATGCCATCGTCCATCCCCATAAAGGTAGATAGTTAAATACAAATACCCAAGCTACGAATGGCAATGACATGAGATAGAGAAACTTTTGTTGCTTAATGCTGTCCCAAATTCCGTTCCGGCCTTTTTTGGTAGGCGGATTGGGGTCACTGCTTCTTTTCGCGGAAGCGGATTTTTCTGTTAGCGTTTCCATCTCCGTTCCCCCTCCTCTGTTTTTATAAAATCATCATACTAGATAGAGCGTTTTCATAATACCATCTTGATTTTAGAGAAAATCATATAAAAATTAGATATCCCCCTATAGAATCCGACATATTTGAGTCAAAATCAGTTCATTTTAAGCATTTTAAATTCAATATATGAAATATAAAGGAATTTACACGCCATAATTACAATTTCCGAAAACGTTTTTTCGAAATCGTTTACTTTACATTTCTATAATAAAAAAGAGCCCTTTCAGGCTCTTTGAATTAGAGTGCAAAACGTATCGTTTGTAACTTCAATATGCCCAACAGCTCACCCACAGAAATAGCAGATTCTGGTTCGAATTGATCACTCAGCAGGTATGATACGACTTCTTGGAACAAATATGCGACCTCAGGGCGTTTCATCAGAGACAGTTCAGTGAATGGTAGAGAAGACACCAGTAATTTCCCCTGTCCAACCCTCGCTTCAAAGGCATAGGTGAGACGTTTCGCTCTGTGGAAGTGATCGATAACCTCAATCAATGGGCTTACTCCCTGAAGCGTATCCAAACAGATCGCAGGTATACCGTTAACGAGATGATACCATTGCCAATCCGAGGCATGATCGTAAGGAAAACGCCCTAACAGCGCGGTCTGCTCCTTCAAGTTTAACCCCATCGTTGCCCCTGGTTGAGTAGCAAACATTAGATAATTCCAGAACACAGGCAAATACTTCGTCTCTACCGGATCATATAGCCCTTCTGGTGGAGTCTGAATCCACACATGCCCCCCATTCACTAGATAATCCAGTACGTTTGGTGTAAGAGACTTAGCAATGACGAGCTGGAATTGTGAGCCTCTTCGTAGCGTATTTCCATCTAAATTGTCCACGTGATCCTGATGTGCGCCTAGAAAATGTGGCTGAAGCTCTGTCACACTATTCCAGATTCGGTGAGTTTGCTCATGGATCCGGTGATGTGGAAATGACCAGCCGTGCCATACGTTCGTCGCGATGACCTCGTCATCCGCTGATCGAATCTCTGCTTCGATCTTAAAGGCTGCCGCATGTTCAGAAGGTGCATGTACCGATAGGCATCCAAGAGGCCACACGACGCCTCGATCTACTTCTCCATAGTGCCAATGTCCTTCTTCTAAAACGACTTGATTGCTTATCAGCTTCCAATGAACGGATGCGTTCTGAAAAGGCTGCTGTCCATAATGGGACACACGTGCTTCGACTTGTATAGCTTCCCCAGCATAAAACGTTCGCTCTCTACAGCTTAGAAGTAAGACTGTATTCTCGTTAAATTGTTGAAAGTCTGCCGGCTCTGCAATCCCTTTGCTATCCCAGAACACATCCAGAATACCTGTCGTGGCATGCCCCTGTCCAGGGAAGTCACGGATATCCAGCAGCTGTATACCCGCTGCATTCGGGGTACGGCGCACGCGCTCCATCGCTTCTTTTAGTGATCGCACCAGATGTGCACCGCTCGCTTGCTGGTAGGGCTCCAGCTCCGCTGCCATGCCTTTACGAGTTAATGATTCTTCAACCGGTGGCAACCAGCTAGGACGAAGAACACCTGTATATTTCTCACGTTCCTGTGGACGCACATACATCGTGTATTGTGCATGTTCATGGCCAATTACCGGACGATCTGTCAGCCGGGTCACAGCTTGATAATCAAGTGTTGTATCCGGCACGGCAGACAATTCCGATTCCAGTGGAGGATGCCAGTTCAAGGATTGAATATAGAAGTCCCCTTCCCGACCTTGAGCTGGGAGCTGACCGAATCCTGTGTTATCTGTATACAGGCGAGACGGGTCAAGCGCTTGTGCCTTTCTCACCAGTTCATTTAATTCCGGATGACCGTTAGATCCAATCAACTCATTTCCCATCGAGAAGAGTACAAACGAAGGATGATCGTGCAGCGACGATAACAGACCTTCGAGCTCGTGGGTTAGATAGGTCAACACTTCTGCTGGCGCAGGCTGTTCTCGATCTTCGAATAATCTTGACCAATGCGGAAGTTCGGCTTGCACCAACATTCCCTCTTCATCTGCTGCTTCCCAGAAAGGTTGCGGTGCGCTCCAGCCATGCAGACGTACATGGTTGAACCCGTAAGACTTGGCAATCTGAAATTGCCGGACATAGTGCTGCTTGTCCCAGACTGGATAACCTGTGAGTGGGAAAATACAGCAATCTACGTAACCACGCAGAAAAATCGGAATGTCATTCAGCATAAGCTTCTGTCCATTAGCCTGGAAAGAGCGAACCCCAAATGTTCGATGTTGCTGATCAAGCTGCAAGTCCCCGTCATATAAACGAATCTTAGCTTGATAAAGTGAAGGTGACTCATCCGACCATAAAGCAAGACCTTGTTTCTGTGCAAGGTTTACCTGCAGTGGTTGTATCTCTACGATCCGTTGCCCTTCTGACTCTCTTGCTCCTTGTCTTAATTCATCCTGATGATCTTGTAACTCCACCTTAAAGCTGTGACAATCGAGCCAAGTTCCATCAGGATGCTCAATATCAATATGTAACCGCAGTGCTGATGCTGTAAAATGTGAAGCAACACTTATCGTTCCTTTAACCGTTAAGGTCTCCTGGCTGGTATCAGGAAATAGGCTTAGCTGGTTAATACGGTTCATTGGTATGCACTCTAATGTTGCTCCACCTGTAATCCCACCCCAAGCAGTAGCTGTGTGCAGGGAGTGGATATGACTACCCGCTAGAGGATACTTCATCGTGTTATCCACACGCAGCTTCAATTCGTTTACTGATCCTTCTCGAACCCAAGGCGTAATATCCCATTCTTGTACATTAACCAAACTGTCCCGCTCACCGACATATTGGCCATTGACCCAGAGATCCGTTGTCCAGCGCACTCCCTTTAGTCTCAATATATAGGCACAATCTGTATCCGTGGAAGCGATCTCAAAATTCCTCGTGTACCAGGCAGCTCCTTCGTACTCACGTACCTTAGTCCACGTATCCACACGTTGATAGCTTGGCTCTTCGCCGTATCCCTGTTCTTCCCACGAGCCGGGGACTTGAATCTCACCCCATGCAGGATCATCAGAGGATGGTGCAACTAGACTTGAAGAATCAGCAGCAAGGCAGAATTGCCAAGCTCCGTTCAGGTTATATGTTTGACGAATAGCATTAGGATCGAATGATTGCATCTGCTTTATCGCTCCTCACCTTATGATTTACATTCAGTTTAAGAGGTACGTTCTGGCCTGCACCATTGCATAAACACGGAAGAACATGGACTATCTCATGAAATGATAAGAACACCTACAGCGTAACCTGCAGGTGTTCAAGTCAATATTACTGAAAACGTTTTATTAATTCTGAATACGTACTAACATTTCTATATGTCTAACCGCTACTCGCTTGTAGTCTCTCCAGGCTTCTCTTTGGATTGTAATTTAGCATGTTCTCTGGCCTGTTTATATGCTGACGGAGATTCGCCTACATATTTTCTGAACTTTCCGTGGAAGTAATCCACATTGGCATACCCTACTCTTGCGGCAACCTGATGTACCTTTAATCCCTCGTTCAGCAATTCCTTTGCCTTCTCCATCCGCACTTTATCCAGGAAAGCGTTAAACGACTCACCTGTATGATTTTTGAACAGTTTCCCCAGATAACTACTATTGTAGTTGAATACCTCAGAGAGTACTTCTAGCTTCAAATTCTCGCCGGGGTTGCGTCTAATAAACTCAATCATTTGTTTCAACACCGTATCCGTACTGCCCCCACCCATACGCTGAGTAAGCCGGTTCAAATGCTCAGCAGCCATCACTTGCAGATCCCTTAGTGTATGCTGATGATACACCTCGGTAATTAATATTGAATGCTCCTGCAGAATAGACTGCATCTGCTGATTGGCAGCAGCAAGCTTATTGATCGCCAAAGAGAATATTTGGGAGAACGCGGTCTTGATTGCTTGTTCTGTCCGATGATACGGCACGATCCGATCCTGCATTTCGGCCAGAACCCTCATCACCGATTCATGACTTCGAATATCGAGTGCATAGTACATTTTGTCCGCAAGTTCAGCTTCATCTGGTTCAAAACCGTCTGATTCGGAACCCTCGATTGAATTGATGTGCTTCTCACCAATGACCTGATCATTCCAGAGCATCATTCGTTCTTCGGAGAACAAGAACCGATCAGCCAACATAGCGTTGGCCTGACGGTAGGACTTAGCAATCTCTACTGTAGATGAAACAGGTTGACCTGCCGCCACATACATGTAAATATTCCATTCCTCTAATAGACCACTCAGTTCATTATGAAGATCACGGGCTCCGCCAATAGAAATAACCGCTTCTTTGTACAACAGCCCTAATCCCGAATGGAACGAAAATACGATACCCCGCTGTTGCTGGTCAAAGGCTTCAACCAGTTTGCGCTTAAGAGCACTCCCACGTTGCAAATCAGGTGAAGCATGAATCTCCAACAAAATAATCTGATATTGAGGCCACTTCAGCCCGAGTGTATCTTCTTCAATAGTGCCAGTACCTTCCTGATTATCAAAAAGCAGCGCTTCAATCTGATGCTCACGGTATGCTGTATCCTCACCCGCATGGCGCGCATGTGTTTCACGTTCCCGTTTCAATACGACAGATATACGTTGAAGCTCGCTAATGATTTCTTCCTCATCTACCGGTTTAAGCAGATAACCATCTACACCGAAGCTGATCGCTTTTTTGGCATAATCAAAATCCGCATACCCGCTCAAGATGAGAAAATGTGCATTTCCATGCTGCTGGCGAACTTCTTCAATGACATCTAATCCCGTCATGCCAGGCATCCGGATATCAATAATCGTCAGATCTGGCCTCAGCTCGTCAAAACGTTCTATCGCTTCACGACCGCTTGCTGCGGTACCGATCACTTGAAATCCGTATTCTTCCCAGTTAATAATTGTCGTTAATCCCTCTCGAATACTGGGTTCATCATCTACCAAAAACACTCTATACATTCTGGTTCCCTCCTGCTGGCAAGGTGAAAGAAACCTCTGTTCCTTCCCCGTACACACTCTTGATCTGTAATCCATGAGGCTCGCCGTAAGTCAGCGTTAACCGCTGGTGTACATTACGTAGACCGATTCGGCTCTTCTCCTGTTCCTCAGGTCCACAGATGAACTGCATAACCTCAACCAACCGTTCTGGGGTAATGCCGGCTCCATCGTCCTTTACATGAACCTGAATTACCTCATCCATCGGATAGATGCTAATATTCACACGCACCGTACCCTCTTTATTCTCTAAACCATGCACGATGGCATTCTCCACAAGGGGTTGGATGATTAATGGAGGTATGGAGATTTTCTCTACCTCTGGATGAATATCAATGACGAATGCGAGACGATCACCATAACGAAATTTCTGTATTTCCAAATAAGAACGTACCATTTCGAGTTCTGCCTTAAGGGTTGTTTTGCCGCTACCAATCTCTAAACTCTTGCGCATGAGCTTGCCTAACAACCGCACGATATTGGCGATCTCCGCTTCTCCTTGGATATGGGCTTTCATACGGATAGATTCCAAGGCATTAAATAAAAAATGAGGATTGATCTGGCTTGCCATCATTTTCAGTTTAATCTCTTTTTGGGCGATTTCCAATTGCGTATTCTGCTCAGAGGTTTCCACAACCTGGGTCATCAGATCATTAATACTTTTTACCATATAATTGAATTGTCTAGAAAGTTGTCCAATCTCATCATTGCCGTCAATGCGTGACGTGACATTCAGATCTCCTAGCGCAAGTTTATTCAGATGTCTACTAAGCCGCAACAAGCGGTTAGACGTGAGGAATGAGATGATATACACCAGCAACAACGCAATTACCAGTACAAGTATCATAAAGCTCATACCGATCAAGCTGATTTTATTGGCATCCTTCACTATATTTTTGGTTGCAAACACTGAAATGACCTTCAGACTATTGATACTGTACATAGGGTTCAGTTCATCAATCACAATGTTGGAAGGTTCTCCTTGGAAGTCAGCCTCCAACGTGCCTTTTGCTTGATTCTGAAGATCAATACCAAAATCAAGCTGGTTCAGCGTTTGACCTACTAGCTCCGTATTTTTGGCTGCAACGATATAACCCTGCTCGTCCGTAATCAGCGTCTCAAACGGTTCTTGGCGTAATAATTCATTGAGTTCATCCTGATTAATCCCAATCATAAGAACGCCTTCGGTTCGGTATTCGGGAAAGGGAACCTTACGAACTAAGCTCAGTTTGTGTACTGGATTGTCTTCCTTGTTAGGGATGTAAAACCATCCGATGCTGGTTGAAGTGAGCGCCTTCTGATACCAGTAGCTATCCTTCGTTTGTTGATCCACCGGAATAATTTCCAGATTGTTAATTAACGTGGGGTTGGTCGAATAGAAACGAATGCCCGCGACCTCACGGTACTGACGCTTGTATTCCTCAAAATCCTTATATGCCAAATACGCTCTCGTCAGTTCCATCACCGATTCATATCGTGTGTTCACGATCTTCTCCAGATCCTTGTTGAACATTAGAATGTTGGATATATCTGTTGGCACACGCAGCAACGTAGCAGTTTGACTCTTGATTTTGTCCACGTTATTAATAGTCTGTTCGATGGCATTATCCAGCGCCTGTTGGCGGAAATATGCCGTGACAGCCAGACCAACGATCAAGACCGGAACCATGACGACGAGTACGTAGGAGATCAGCAATTTATGCTTCATTTTGAGATTGTTCGATATTTGTATTAACCTCTTTAACATGTCTGCACCTTCCGTCATCTTGTACAAGCGCTTACATATATAAGGGCAGGCTTACGGCAACCTCACCTTCTTATATATCTTATCATACCACGGAAAAAGCCTTAATCAGGGCTCAATCTTACTTTTCAACCTGAAAAAAGTTGCTCAGTCTTCAAAATAAGATCTGATAGCTGCACCTCGGAAAAGACCACATGGGTCACCGTGACAGCATACGGAGTGAGCTCTGTAATGCAGGCTTCCACCTCGGCCATACTCGGTGTACACAACATGACCATAAAGCACGCCTTGCCTGCCACCCGATATGCAAACTCTGTCCAAGGCAACTGACGAATATAATCAGCGAAGCGTTCATGCTCGCCGTTGCGTAGGGTTACCTCAATCATGCACCGCACCGTACATCCCAGCTTGGCTCGATCAATATCCACTCGATATCCCTTAATGACACCTTCATCCTCCAGCCTGCGTACTCGTTCACTCACTGAGGAAGGAGATAAGTTAACCTGTCTTGCTAATTGCCGTATGGACAGACGAGCATCTTCCCGAAGCTTTCTCAATATATGATAATCTGTGCGATCCAGGTTCATTTGTCTACCCATGCTCCTTTTTTCAAGACATTTGTCTTAGATTATCATACATTTGCAATCATTTGCAGTAGAGGGCACTTCCAACCATACGATAAAATTTAGTTACAGCGGTAATTTAGTCATGATTAGTGGGTGTTCAAAAGCTGAATTTTTGAGCTACTTCTATTATTACATTTGCTATGTAAACCCAAACTTCTCTAAAGGAGCGATCGCATCGTATGCCTATGATTTCTTATTCATCTCATGGAGACACGTCATTTCAACGCCTACTTGGCCACGATCCATCGATTATGCTGCACTGGAACGCATTGGGAGATACCCTAGCTGCGGACAAATTGTTATCAGCCGAGCTAAAAGAGCAGGTACGGCGCACACTCGCTCATCGGAATGGCTGCATGTACTGTCGTGCCAAAGGGAATCCTGATCCGAAACCCGAAGAGGCCGCCATCAGTATGGCGACCGGACTTGCGGAGTTATTTATTCAGACGGGTGGCAATGTGGACTCTGCCGTTTTCCCCGTTCTACGTGAACATTTTACCGACGCTCAGCTCAGTGAGCTGTGTGCCTGGATCTGTTTTACGATTGCATCCCAATGGTTCGGCGCGGCTCTTCAGCTTGAGGCACCGAATGAATCCGAGTAATTATGGACGTGGTGTCTCTACACCATTGAGAATCAATTGCGGATGAATGTCTGCACTTAGTGAAGCGGATACCGCGCAATATTTCTCTTCTGCCATCTGGATCGCTTTCCAGATCCGGTAATCCGGGATATCTCCATCGACTTTGAAGACCAGATCAATAGAAGTAAAGCCTTTTGGCATCCCTTCACTACGTGTACCTTGTGCCTCAATTTCAATCGATGAGATTTTGTCTAGAAAAGCGTCCAGAATCATCGTAATATCAATGCCCATGCAGCCGCCAAGACCTGCCAGCAGCAATTCCATTGGTGTAGCTCCTTGGCTATCTCCGCCATAAGCAGCCGTTGCATCCATACCTACAGCGTAGCCGGATGGTCCTTCTGACGTAAACGCGCGTTTGCCTTTCCATACCGTAGTTACATTCATGATGTTATCCTTCTTTCATATTTAAAATTCAGTGATTTGTTGTAAAAACTTGCGTGTGCGTTCTTGCTCAGGTTGTTCAAAAAACGCCTTAGGGCTTGCTTCCTCCACAATCGATCCGTCAGCCATGAAGACGATTTTGTTCGCTACATTGCGGGCAAACTTCAACTCATGGGTCACCACAAGCATCGTCATGCCTTCCTGAGCCAGCTCTTTCATAACAGACAACACTTCACCTACGAGCTCAGGGTCAAGTGCCGATGTAGGTTCATCAAACAGCATCACCTCAGGCTCCATCGCGAGTGCACGAGCAATAGCAACACGTTGCTGTTGTCCACCGGATAAACGGGAAGGATAAGCATCCTGCTTATCCGAAAGACCCACACGATCAAGTAAGAGCTTGCCTCGTTCGGCTGCTTCATCACGCTTAATCTTTTTGACGGTGACAAGCCCCTCCATCACATTGCCGAGTACCGTCTTATGCGGATAGAGGTTAAACTGCTGAAATACCATGCCCGTCTGACGACGTATTTCTAATACTCTCGCACGCTGTACACGCAGAGAATCAGCACTGTCGACCACAGTACCATTCACTTCGATTCGTCCACCAGACAGTTGCTCCAGACCGTTCAAACAGCGAAGCAATGTACTCTTGCCTGAACCGCTTGGTCCAAGCAGTACAACGATATCTTTGGCGTTCACGTGTAAATCTATATTTTTAAGTACTTCATTGTTCTCAAAGCGCTTGCTAAGCCCTGTCGTTGTAATCATCGGTTCTCCTCCTTCGATCAGTAAGCCCGAGCGAGCCTACGCTCCACTTGTTCCAAAATGGCCGAGAAGCCGATGCTCATGATCCAGTAGATCACACCGATTGCTAGATAAAACGGCATGTTCAGCGCATATTGAGAGACCAGTAATTGTGCCGAACGAAGCAGCTCGGTTACCCCGATTGCGGCCACAAGGGACGTTTCCTTCAACATCCCAATAAACGTATTACCCATCGGTGGGATAGCAATCCGGACAGCCTGCGGGAACACAATACGTCTCATCGTCTGAGCCGGTGTCATGCCTGTTGCATATGCCGCCTCTGTCTGTCCTTTGGGAACAGCCTGGATCGCTCCACGGAAGGTTTCAGACAAAAAGGCACCTGCATTCAAGCTGAGTGCAAGACAAGCCGCGGTGAGTGAGCCTAAGGTTACCCCGTAGTCCACTAACCCGTAGTAGATAACGAATAATTGCACGAGCAACGGCGTTCCTCGCATAATGGATACATAAAACCGGGCAATCAGCCGGAGCCACATCGGTCCTTTCAGACGAGCTACAGCGACGATTACCCCGATGATAAAGGCAAAAAACATTGAAATTACCGTTACATAAAGAGTGTAATACGCCCCCTTCAAAAAGAAGGGGACATTCTCAAGTATCAAATCAAGTTCCATGGATCAGACTTCCCTTCGCCTTGCAGGTTCATTATTGCGCAGGCTCTTCATTGAACCATTTTTTGAAAATAGTATTGTATGTGCCATCGTCCTTCATGCCTTTGAGCGCATCGTTCAGTGCAGCCACCAGTTCCGGGTTGTCTTTACGAACCGCGATTCCGGCTTGGTCGCTCTTGATTGGTTCGCCTACAGCTTTGATCTTGAACCCATTCGCATCGACAATAGGTTTGAGCGCATACAGGTTGTTGATTGTTGCATCAATACGACCTGCATCCAGGTCTTTCAGTGATGAGATGACATCGTCATACGTTTTGATCGTGAAATCGCCAACTTTGGGCAGCACTTCATTACGCAGATATGTTTCATCGTTTGTACCCAGACCTACACCAATCGTTTTACCTTTGAAATCCTCTAGCGTAGTAATATCGTTATTATCATTTTTCACAATGATTTTTACGGAGTTGGTAATGTACGGATCACTGAAATCCAGTGCCTTTTTGCGTTCATCGGTGATCGTCATTTGGCTAATGATCGCGTCCAGCTTTTTGGATTGCAGACTTGGTGTCAGCCCAGAGAACTCTTGGGATACAAATTCAACCTCAACGCCCAGACGCTTCGCTACCTCACGTGCGATATCCGCATCGAACCCATCCATTTCTTTCTTATCATTCAGGAAGTTGTACGGACGATACGTTCCCATCATCCCTACTTTAATAACGCCAGCCGACTTGATCTGTTCCAGTTCATTGCTCGCTGGTGCCGCAGCATTTCCATCATTATCTGTTGTTGCTTTGCTGCCGCAAGCGCTTAGTACCAGCACGGTAATCAGAAGCAACGCGGTTAGTGTCCAGCCTTTGCGAGTTTTGTTCTTACGAATGTTCAATCCAGTATTCATGTTGTGTTCTTCCTCTCAAGTCGTTATGTGGTTGTGCATACAGAAGCATGTTATATGTGGTACCTAATGCAGATCGATACAGTAGTTATCCCCATTATTCCCTGCTCGTGGCTGAAACATGTGGTAGGGCGTACTTCTATTTTCCCATTCCTATGCTCATCCTTATTTCAAAATAAATGCTTCGGAATCAGGCAATACTTCATGTGCCTAACAATCCGTAAAATTCAAAGCTTGCTGCCTCCGCCGCGAGCGACGATGCTGTCATGGAAGAGAACTCGTTGTGCAGATCCTCTGAACCAAATAGCCAGCGCGTGATCATGCCTTCAATCATGCTGACAAGCAATGCTGCTCTGAGCGGAATATCCATCGATTTTGGCAACATTCCCAGCTCCATGGCTCTCTCCATGTTGTGACGAAATGCCGTTTCCACCGCATTGCGTGTCTCCTCCACCAGACGGCGAACTGCATCTTCGGTAACGATGCCTTTGAGGAGCAACTCCATGAAGTAACGATTGTTTGCGGCAAAAGAGAACAAATCGGTAAACAGTCGTTCCGAAGCCTTTACCATATCTTCTACCGTCCCGGCATCCTTGCGGTATCCTTGTCCAATCGCTTCAAGAAGTTTCTCTCGGCCTGTAAGTACAATCTCGGAGGCAATGGCTTCCTTGCTTTTGAAGTGCCAATAAAAGGTTCCCTGAGCGACACCCGCTTCCCGAACAATATCGGAAATTTTGGTCTGATGATAACCCTGCGTTGCAAAACGCTCTAGTGCTATGCGTATAATCTGGTTCCGGCGGTCTTCGCCAGGTTCCAAAGTGTTACCTTTACTCATACGTTTAACCCTCCCGATTGATCAGTCAGTCAGTTAATGTATATCCTATGGGATAACTAGGTTTTTGTCAATATAGTTTTAAACAATAGATTCATGAGAGAAGTTGAAGTTGTATGCATTTCTGATCATAATAGAGCATAGCCATGTTCTAGAGGACAGGCATTGTGTAGCAGGGCAGCTCACTTCTGCCATCTGCATTTCAAGGAGGAAGAGAATTGGACTTTATATCATCTATTATTATGGGCATCATCGAGGGTTTGACTGAGTTTTTGCCCGTGTCCTCAACAGGACACATGATTCTGACCGCCCACCTGCTGGGTTTATCGGAGGACAACGAGTCAGTCAAAACGTTTGAGGTGGTTGTTCAACTCGGAGCTGTACTTGCAGTCGTGGTGTTGTACTGGAACAAGTTTATCGACATGTTCCGCTTCACTGGGGGAAAACGTAGTTATTCCCGCCGTCTAAACCTTGGACACATTTTTCTCGCTATGGTTCCTGCTGTAGTCATTGGACTAGTCTTCCGGGATTGGATCAAAGCACATTTATTCGGCCCTGAGACGGTACTGTACAGCCTTGTCATTGGGGGCGTTCTGATGATTGTAGCTGAACGCTGGAGCCACCGTAGTGAGCGCATCACTACCCATGATGTAGACGATATTTCGTATAAACAAGCTTTTGTAGTCGGGCTATTTCAGATTTTGGCGTTATGGCCTGGTTTCTCCCGTTCCGGCTCAACAATCTCTGGTGGCCTATTCGCAGGGATTAGCCGCGTAGCTGCTGCCGAATTTACGTTCCTGGTATCCGTGCCAATCATGATTGGTGCTACAGGGTATGATCTTTACAAAAGTATCGATCACTTGAACGGCAGTGACTTCCCGATCTTCGCTATCGGTTTTATCGCAGCCTTCATCGTTGCGATGCTTGCCATCAAAACATTCCTGTCCATTCTGAAACGTCTCAGTCTTACGGTGTTTGCGGTCTACCGCTTCGTTCTAGCAGCCGTATTCTTTATCATTCTCATGTAAAGTCAAATATCGTAGCGCAATATAAATGGCGGTCTCACGTTCCTCTGGAACGGAGCCGCCATTTTATTTATGTGTTACATGTGCTCTGTGCTAAATCCAATAAATCGAGTCCTATGTATAGATGACATAGAGGCTTTTTTTACTTTGGGTAAACCTATAGATCTAGTACCACTGCTTCACTTGAATTTCTCTTAATTTCTTCCGATATCTCATCTGCTCAATCAAATTATATCTATTCTGCTTCTGCTCCTCCAGCCGCCTTCTCACTCCTCGCATCAATAATTGATATCTTAGTTCATCATTACGACTCAGTTGATGCATTTCTTGAAAAATAGCTTTGCTCATAGTAATCTCTGTTCACTCCAGTATTAAATTTACTACATGAGTTGAACCTGTGTTCAGCTTATGTCGCATTAACATTGTACTGCTAGGGTCTAAACAAATTCTGAACACCAATAGAAAGTTATGAATTGGAGTAGGACATTAAAAAAACACCTTCAAATCATGGGTATGATTGAAGGTGTCTATGTTGGCTTAGATTCGTTTAGAACCAAACGCTACGTTTTAGTTAAACTTTGGATTCCAACGTAGTCAGATATTCCGAGATTTGAGCAGGCGTCTTTGCCCATTTGCTGTGCAGATGCGCGATTTTCTTGCCATTTTGGAAAACAAGCAAGCTTGGAATCCCACGTACACCATTTTCCTCAGCTAACGGCTGTAATTCTTCCGCATCCATAGCATAGAACGTTTTGTCGGCATGCTGGTCAATTACATCTCCGATAAAGCGATCCAGGTTTTTGCAGTCTACGCACCACGTCGTATCGAATTTAATAACCGTCAGGCCGTCGGAGTTAATGGTGTCACGATATTGTTGTTCACTTTGAATTCTTTCCATAGGTGTCCTCTCCCTTGTCTATTTATGTTCAGCCACAACAGTATTATGTGCAGTTGAACCGAATAGTACATTTTTTAACTTTATTTCATTGTACCTTGATTGGTTACATTTGAAAATAGGACTTCTCGTCTCAGCGGTGCTGCTTGTACAGGTTAGCCGGATTCGACTCCTTAATTTGTTGGATCTCTGCCGTTGTGAGTGGTGCTGATGCTGATGCAGCGATATTATGCAGCAATTGTTCTCTAGAACTTGCTCCGGGTACAACTGCCGCTACGGCTGGATGAGACAGGGCATAACGAATTGCCGTTTGGGTCAAGCTGCGTCCATCCGTCACGTAACGTCCCAGCGTTTCCCGAATGCTATGAAGCTCAGCCGGCGTATAGTCCAGATAGCCTTTATCAACTTTAGCTGTGCCAGAATCAGCAAGCACGCCACTTGCCACTGGTCCACGGGCGATAACACTGATTCCCTTTTGCTCCAATAACGGCAATACCTCTTCTTCCGCTCGGCGATCCACTAGGCTGTATTGATTCATGACACTTACGATCTGAGCTCTTCTCACATATTCCCGTATGACATTAGGTCGAATTGACGAAATGCCATAATAGCGAATGAGCCCCTCCTGCTTAAGTTCTTCAAAAGCCTCAATCGTCTCTTCCATTGGATCTTCAATGGTACCGCCATGCAATTGATACAGATCAATGTAGTCGGTCTGGAGACGTTTCAGACTGTCATGTACCGCCTGTTTGATATATGCCTTGGATGGATCCCATGCCCAACCTTCTTGACCCGGAATTCTGCGATTTCCCACCTTGGTAGCTACAATCACCTGATCCCGGCGTCCCTTGATGGCTTGTCCTACGATCTCTTCATTGCGGCCTGCATCATACAGATCCGCTGTATCCAGCAAATTCACACCAAGATCCAGCGCTTCATGAATCAGGGCTACAGCAGGCTCCACATCAGTTCCAAGTGACATACAGCCAAGACCAATCTCTCCCACCATCAGTTCGGATGAACCTAGACGATTTTTTTTCATATGTGCACCACCTCTCAACATTTCTGCAAGTATCCATTGTATCATTCTTCATTGCAAAAATCGCATCCTGCCCTTTGAAAAGTAACCATCTATATGTCGAGCTAAAGAATATTCACACTTGCCACTCCGATGACAGAATAACCTTTGATCCCTGTTATCGTGTAAATGTTTAGTTCAACATCTAGCTCAGCAACTAACGTCGAACAGAAAGTAAAGTGAACAGACAAAAACCCGGACTAAGAAGCTCCGGGCTTGACATTGCATGTTAATTTGCTGGATCTATTTAATATCGATACGTTGTGGTCTTTTGCCAGTAGACGAGCTTGAGCCTTTCATCATGCCTGAGACTGTCGAAAATAACTTATCCCTTGCCTGCTTGTTCCTCATCAGATACGTTACGCCTGCACCAATAGCTGTCATGATAATTCCTTTACGTTTAGACATGTGTTCTTCCTCCTTTTAGGATAAATGTACATCGTGTCTTGTTTGAAATTTACCCGTTGTGCCGAATTCGAAACGTCCAGAATAAGCCATTGATTAAATAAAAAAAATACGTTGAATCTCTCTCCTGTGTCACTTAAGACATAAATTATGCAAGTAGTTATATAGGCTAATCGAATGGGTATGATCCATAGCTTGTCCTGATCTAAAACCCAGCTAAAGTGTTAATTTATGAAATGAAGTTAATTCGATAAATGCACAAAAAAGACCCCCACATGTGAATGCAGGGGTCTTTTTTGACGTCAATCTGATGGTGTAGCCACATGAGTCATTTCTTCATGCTTATACGTTGAACCATCGGCTGTCAGGTAAAAGTGTCCGATCGGATGAAGATCCTCATCCAATTCGTAGACAAGCGGAATACCCGTTGGAATATTAAGTGCCATGACATCCGCCTCAGACATCTGATCTAAGTGCATAACCAATGAACGGAGCGTATTGCCATGAGCCGAGATAAGCACTCGTTTACCAGCCGATACAACCGGTTTGATCTCGTTGTCCCAATAATCCAGAACCCGCTTCGAGGTATCCAGCAAATTCTCCGTGCGAGGAATCGTACAGCCCAATCGGGCATACTTGTCCTGATCTTGTACGTACCGTTCATCCGTCTCATCTAGAGCCGGGGGCGACACGCTAATGGAGCGTCTCCACTCCATCACTTGATCTTCCCCGTACTTGACTGCGGTCTGTTGTTTATTCAACCCTTGCAGAGCGCCATAGTGGCGTTCGTTCAGTTTCCATGTCTTCGTAATAGGAATCCACATGCGATCCATCTCATCTAATGCGATATCCAATGTTCGTATGGAACGTTTCAGTACAGAGGCATAAGCATAGTCAAAATCAAACCCCTGCTCCTTCAAGATCTTACCCGCCTTACGAGCTTCTCCGTACCCGTCTGTTGTCAGATCAACGTCCGTCCAGCCCGTAAAGCGATTCTCTACATTCCACATACTCTGTCCATGGCGAATCAATACAACTCTATACATGACCGTGAACCTCCTTCCATGGAACCTTTACCCGCAAGTTCTATAGGATATTCTTTATCCTTCAATGAACATTGTTTATGACATTAATAGTATGGTGCCATCATCAGGTAGACTATAACACCCGTAGAGCTGACATACAGCCAGATCGGCATGGTCCAACGAGCAATTTTACGGTGCTTCTTCAATTGATTCGTCCAGCCCCATACCAGGGTGAATAGAGCCAATGGCACAATCAACGCCGCCAAAATACTGTGCGTAATCAGGATGAAGAAATAAATGGAACGAATGATGCCTTCTCCACCATATTTTGAAGTTTCCGGGGAGAGGTAGTGGAATGACAAATACGTTACAAGGAATAACATGGTCGTCGAAAATGCAGCAATAATAAACCGTTTGTGTAATTTCACATTTCGCTTGATAATGGCAATTAGTGCCGCTAGCAAGAAGATGAAGGTGAAGCTGTTGAATACAGCATTAAAACGCGGCAGTATGGTAATATCAAAGTCGACACTTCCCTTATAGCCGATCGATGGCGCGAAGAACAACAATAAAATAATGACATTGGCGAGAATGGAAATGGTGATGATAATACCTGCAAAATTTTTATTACTGGTCGGGGTAATTTGGTTCGATTGATTGCTCGGGTCCCCTTTGGCCTGTTTGCCCAATGTAAAATCCTCCTCATATCCTAACTTCTATGTTCTATGTCATTATATCTCGGCATTTGTCGGCTGTTAAGTGACAACACTCTGAACAAAAATGTCCACCACATGATGTTATGGTGCCCCATGCCGTAGATTCTAATGAATGCAGGGTGCTGCTTGTTTACCGTAGACTGTAATCCTGTTATAATTAATGTTATTAATCACATACGCGTTTAACAAGGAGGAGCCTGTCACCAAGGCCCCTTCTTGTCTTCTAATGGCATGTCAGGGTGCGGTTATCACTGCCCTAACATGCCATTTTTTTGTTTATACGCTGGTATGAAGCCGCCTTGGTGAGGCAACCTATAAACGCTATTGTCGGAGAGGAGTATATGTATGGAATTTATTTTATCTCTTGCTTTGATTCTAATTTTCACCAAACTCGCGGGTCACATATCCGTAAGGCTAGGTCAACCATCGGTGCTCGGGAAATTAATCGTCGGTGTTATCCTTGGACCTGCTCTGCTGAACTGGGTACCCAAATCCGATTTCATCCACTATATGGCCGAGATCGGAGTACTATTATTGATGTTCATCGCAGGCTTGGAGACGGATCTAGATCAATTGAAGAAAAATTGGAAGTCGGCATTTGCAGTTGCTGTAGGTGGAGTAATCCTTCCTTTTATCGGTGGTTATGGAGCGGCTGTTGGTTTTGGCATGTCCCAGACCCATGCTCTGTTCTTCGGACTTCTGTTCTGTGCTACCTCGGTGAGTATTTCGGTGCAAACGTTGAAGGACATGAATCAGCTCAGTTCACGTGAAGGAACGACGATTCTGGGAGCAGCTGTTGTAGATGATGTACTGGTTGTTGTGTTATTGGCTGTCATGATGAGCTTGCTTGGAACAGGTGCGGGGGACATTTCAATTGGTCTACTTATTGGTAAGAAGTTATTGTTCTTCGTAATGATCATCGCTGCCGGATGGTTCCTGGTTCCACGAATTATGAAGTGGATGGAACCGCTCAAGGTAACCGAAACCGTCATTACAGCAGGGCTAATCATCTGTTTCGGATTCTCCTACTTTGCAGAATGGATGGGCGTTGCTGGTATCATCGGTGCATTCGCTGCTGGAATCGCTATTTCCCAAACAAGCTTCAAGCATGAAGTGGAGACCAAGCTAGAACCGATTGCTTACGGTATTTTTGTTCCTGTATTCTTCGTGAGTATTGGGCTGAATGTACAATTTGACGGAGTTGGCTCCCAAATTGGGTTTATTGTCGTAATCAGTTTGATCGCCATTGTAACGAAGCTGCTCGGCGGTGGAGCCGGTGCTCTGCTCACTGGGTTTGATCGTAAGTCGTCCCTAGCTATAGGTTCAGGTATGATATCTCGGGGAGAGGTTG
The DNA here is from genome assembly GCF_023714095.1 of Paenibacillus sp. MER 99-2. Lineage (NCBI taxonomy): Bacteria > Bacillati > Bacillota > Bacilli > Caryophanales > Paenibacillaceae > Paenibacillus > Paenibacillus sp. MER 99-2. The sequence goes on from NZ_JAMAUZ010000009.1 coordinate 119,815, forward strand.
CACTTATTATCGCTTCAACAGGGCTTGCTTCTGGGCTGCTGGATTCCAAGTATTTCACCAGTGTTGTAATTATGGTTATTATTACGACCTTGGTGACGCCACCACTGCTCAAAATCACGTTTAGTCGCAAAAAGGGCGAACGCCGGATTGAACAGGAGATTCAAGATCCCAATATTTCTGGATAAACGATTGAGTCTTGATCGGGGCACCACATACGCTGGGAACAGCAAGGTTGCTTAAGTTTACATTTTAATTAATTTAAGCTGTCATTTATTAATAACAATTAAAAAACACGCTCTCCTTAATTACAAGTTAAGGTTTGAGCGTGTTTTTTATTTTCAATTTTATAAAAAACTTTATCAAAGAAATACAACAAAATTTTAGAATAATTTATCAAGGTTACGCCTGTAACGCTTCACTGTTCTTTGAAATTTCTCTATCGTTTGAAGAACTTCTTGTTCATGAGCAACCTTATGAATATATGACCAGTCAATGCTATCGTATAAAGCTCCCATCAACCTAAGTGCCCATTCTTTGGAACCAGTATCATTAGTAGAAACATGAGAATTGATTCGATCTAATATAAGATCTTCAACACCTAGAATATAGACAGGATAGTTTTCCCATACTTCATGAACTGTTATTTTTTCTGGACTACCAGCTAAATTTCCTGAAGGAAATTCTACGAGAACATCAAGATCATTATTGTAATAATCTTTACCAAATTTATTAAATTTCAATTCTAACATGTATGGTTGTACATCAACATACGACAACAAAATTAAATCAGTGTCATTTGTGGCATACAGCCCTTGAGAATAGATAGCTACAGCTGATCCACCTACTATTACGGGAACGGTACCATGCTCTTTTTCAATCATTTTTGTTAGAATAGCTACTATCTTTAATCTACGTTCAAACAGATCATGCGTTGCTTTTGTAGCCTCATACAGATATTCTAAATTTCTCAACTTGATCACCTACTCTTATGAGCTTGCCGTCTCTCATAAGCTTTGACTTTCCCAGTCTATTCGAGATTATTTTAATATCGGTCATTATAAGCATTTCACGTTGTTGTCTATCTCTTGGTTTGGTATCAGGTTGCTTCTCCATAAACGTACCGGACATAAAGAACCTAGAAGAACTTTCTGTACCCTTTAGTACATCCGATAATTTCCTCATATGAAGCCCCCTTAAATTCCCCACTTTTATATGGTAGTTTATACTGATAATCTTTTGCTTTTTTGAAAGTACCCAAAAGTCCTTCTACATATACTTATGTTTATATGTTTATTATAAACCAAATACATATTCATTATAATGGGTTTGCTTTAGTTTTCAGTTTATTGATCAATTGTATTTAAAAAAACAAAAAAAGACCCCTTCGCACACAAAAGGTCTTTAGCTTAGCTTGCCCATCGTGCCGACAGGCTGTCCGATTTTAAGTCAACACACCAACATAGAATCCAATCGATATGAACACGACGCACCACAGAAATGCACCGATGCCGGAGAAGAGGATATATCTCCCCATAGCCATACGACTGATTCCTGAGAAGCAGCACATCAGGTGACGAATCCCGGGAATGAAGTAGCCTAGAATGATCGACCAGTACCCATACTTCATAAACCAGGATTCTACCCTTCCCAGCCGTTTGGCGTTTACCCCCACCCATTTACCGTATTTCACGACTAGCGGCCTTCCGGCCTTCTTACCAATCATATAACTGAGTAGTCCACCGGTGAACGCACCACCAAAACTGACAACAATACTTACTGAATAATTCAAAACCGAGATCGAGGCAAGATAACCGACAAATGTCATCATCACCTCGTCCGGAATAGGCATACCGATTACACCCAGAGCCAGTAGTCCATAGATTGCGAAATAGCCGTACTGACCAATAAATTCTTTTGCAAATTCCATCACTGACTCGCTCCTTATTTCGGCTCCACGATATCCTTCTCTTGAGGGGTCAACACCTGTTTGAGAGAAGGGAATCGAATTTGGCTAACCATTAGACCAGATAACACTACGATGACGAGATAGGCTACACCAAGAGTAAAATAAGGACTCCATAGAGCGAAAAAGGACATCAGACCGCCCGCAAATGTGATCGGCATACCGACAAAACCATGACTCGCTGTCTTCTGGCAGTTGTAGCGTGCCAGTCGGAGAGCACCACAGATCGGAAACAGAGCTGTAAGTGCCATCCCCAAAATACTTCCTCCGTTCATAACGTTCAGATACAGAATCAATATTGGAGCTGTACCGAATGAGATCACATCAGCAAGGGAGTCCAGTGCTTTACCAAATTCCCCTTCACAGTGCAATTTACGAGCAGCATAACCATCAAACAAATCAAAGAACATCGCAACCCAAATCAGCGTTACAGCAAGTGCAAACTCCCCATGAATTGCCATAATGACTGCCAGCATACCCGAAGTTAAATTACCCAAGGTTAAAATAGATGGCAAAGATTTCATAAGACTTAACTCCCTTTCTAACTAAGCATTAGGAAAAATAATGTAAAAGCGGACTCCGTCTGGTGTGTTTTCAACACCATAACGACATCCATGTAGATCTAGAATCTGCTTCGCAATGGCCAGGCCCAGCCCGGTTCCCCCCATTTTGCGATTACGCGAACGTTCTACCCGGTAGAATCGTTCCCATATATTCTGACGTTCAGGTTCCGATATCCCTTCACCTTTGTTCTCAATGGAGATACGAACCTGCCCTTCCAATCGGCTGATCTCAATCAAGATATCTGATTGCGGTACAGCATGGCGGATCGCGTTCATCAGCATATTGTAGATCACTTGCTCCAGCTTACTTCGATCTCCCTCAACCGTCTGTTCTGTTGTAGAGACCAACACGACATGTAATTCTTTTCCCTTCAATTGTGGACTTAGACGTCCAGCAATATCTTCTATCATATCTCCGAGAGCTACTGCATCGGTGTTCAACTTAATAGCTTGCGATTCTAGCCGAACAAGATCCAACATCTCTTCAACCATCGTTTCCATTTTTACAGCTTCGTCTGCAATAATCTCGATGTATCGTTCACGTTTGTTCTCACTTACACCATCTCTCAGCCCTTCAGAATATCCTTTGATGATACTGATTGGCGTTTTGAGTTCATGGGAAGCATCTGCGAAAAATTCACGCTGTCGCTTCTCAATTCGCTGCTTCATCTCCATATCTGTGCGCATCTGACTGTTCGCCTGCCTTAGTTCCTCCAGCGTCTGTCCAAGTGTCGTTGATAGAGCATTCAGACTTTCAGACAAACTACCGATCTCATCATTACGCCGAATGGGTGATTTTACAGTGAAGTCTAACGTTGACATCTTCTTCGCAACATGATTCAGTGCCAATAAAGGCTTCGTAACAATACGGGACAGTAGCAGCGCCAGGAACAGGATGAGTACAAATGCAGCAATTCCGAAATACCCATAGAATAACCTTGTCGCTTCATTGGCTTCACGCATCTCCTGCAGAGATGTCAGCGAGAAAATGAGCTGCTGTTCCCCTGATTCAGCATTACGAACCGGAGCTATGGCGATTACATTTCGTACTCCACTCCAGCTATCCGTCCATTCCTGGTTTAACATCTTCCCATTCTTCAGACTAAGCTGATTCTCTGATGATAGGGGAAAGAAACTATCCAATGCTTGCACAAGCAAACCTTGTCGCTGACTCCAAGTCCCCAGGTTGGGAAGAACGACTTTCGTCAATATGCCAGACCACTCCTGCACAGGTTCATTCAATTCTTCGAAGCTCCCTGTACCCCATACCGAAGTGTTGTTGTCTTTGATCTTGAAAGGATAGATCATCGGTTCATGCAATCCATTAGCTGATCCCGTTACGGTTAATTGCTGTCCATACTTCAGGTGGGAAGCAATCCAGCCCGCATTTTCACTGTTGATAAAAAGGGACAGCGACACCTCGACCTCAGAACCATCCTCTTGCAGCAACGTAATGTGAAATGGGTCATTTACTAACTTGCCAGTGTTGGTCAGGATGACCAGATGAGACTGGTTCTGACGCATGAATTTGCCGGTTTCCTTCGCCAGTTGAATATCATTCCAATGCCCTGTGGAATACTGTTGTTCAAATCTCGACAATTTTTTCTTAATGCTGGTAATCTTCTGGTGTTGGTAGAAATCCGGGAACCATACGAGCTGAGCAATCACCGTGGTTCCGTACAGTAGGAGCAAGAACCCCGCCATCACCAGAAACAGCTTCATCGTTACACCCGTACGTCTCATGCCTCAGCCTCAAATCGATAGCCGGTACCAATTACCGTTCGGATACATTTGGCTTCTTCACCAAGCTTGCTACGAAGTTTCTTAATATGTGTATCAACCACCCGTGAATCCCCATCAAAATCATAGCCCCATACACGGTTTAGTATTGCATCACGGGATAACACAAGCCCCTGATTTCGAGTTAGGTAGAGTAATAGTTCATATTCTTTCGGTGCCAATTCAATCTCTACCCCGTTTCGCTCAAGCCTTCTCGCCCAAGGATCCAACGTAACGTGTCCAAATTGAATGACACTCTGATCTTTACTAACGGCACCTTCGACCCTTTTCATTAATGTCTCCGCACGAGCCACAAGTACTCGAGGACTAAACGGCTTAGTTACATAATCATCCACGCCAAGCTGGAAACCGTGAATCTTGTCATCATCCTCCGATCGCGCAGTCAGCATGATAATAGGTACGGTCGATTGAGATCGAATATGACCACAAAGTGTCCATCCATCCATCTCCGGCATCAGCACATCTAGAATAACCAAATCCACTTCATGCTGTTCTAACTGTTCAAGTGCCTCGAATCCGTGCTCGGCTTCTAGGACATTCCATTGTTCTTTTATAAAATAATCGGCCACAATCTCACGAATGCGGCTTTCGTCTTCCACCAGAAGCACTGTTCTGACCATGGCCGACTCTCCTTTTTAATTTCTGATAATAACATAACGATTCGGTGTGTCGTTCATGTGTCCAACTTCCTCTTAAAGGCTGTTTGTGCCATGATATATACGCCTAACCCATACCAAATGTTACTATTTTTAAAAAATAACACAAAAAGGTGGCCATCAATGAGCCTTTCACCGCTCATTGACAACCACCATGAAATTTAAAGACCTATCGTCTCTGGCATGAATCGCACCTGTCGCGAATTAACGTTGATGCTCCAGGCGGTGTGCCGCATGCAGTGTCGGGCCAACAAAACGATTCAGTGGGAATCCACCCGCAATCGCTTTGGTAATAAAGGCTTTCCCTTCACGAACAGCCTCTTTCACGGTCAGACCGCGCGCCAAACCTGCGGTAATCGCTGCAGAGGTTGTACATCCTGCTCCATGCGTGTAACCAGAGCCAACAACATCAGCTTCATACCATTCATAGTTTTTACCGTCATAGAGAAGATCCATCGCTTTACCCGGATTGATTACACCACGATCTTTGATCAGGACATGTTTCGCCCCTTGGTCATGAATAATGGATGCAGCAGCTTCCATCTGTTCCTTCGAACGAATTGGGCCACTTTTCGCGAGTTGTGAAGCTTCAAACAGATTCGGAGTAACGAGATCTGCGCCTGGCAACAAAAACTCAATCATCGCTTCTGTATTTTCAGGCTGCAGCACTTCATCCGTTCCTTTGCAGACCATTACCGGATCGATAACAATCTGTGGAAGTCCGCTACGACGAATATGTTTCGCCACAAGCTCAATAATGTCTACAGAACCCAGCATGCCCGTCTTCATGGCATCAAATCCGATACCGTCTAGAACCGTACGAAGTTGTGCTTCCACTACATTTAATTCAACAGGAAATACCTGGTGATCCCACGTTTCAGGCTCCATTGCCACTACAGTGGTCAATACAGTCATCCCGTACACACCTAACTCCTGAAAAGTTTTCAAATCGGCTTGAATTCCTGCACCGCCGCTTGTGTCTGAACCAGCTATCGTCAAAGTTTTTGGAATCGTCATGGTAGTTGCATTCTCCTTCATGTCTCAGTTGACATTATCCTATCCCTTGTACGAGCGGATGTCAATGGCATCTGAAGCCATACCGGGTATGCCTTTGAGCAGGATTTCAGTTCACATCTTTTGTCTCTAGACGAAGCATCGACAACGATGCAATCCATATACCAATTGCCCCCAAGGTTATAGGGATAATAATAATGGAGTTCACTGTCACGGAAGGCCCACCACCTCCTGAACAGACAATAAACACTAGGATGATCGAAGAGACCAGCGTGGCTGTAACCGACTTCTTGCGCATCCCGAAATATAATGGAATAAGCGCCATAGCCGCAGCAGAGAGGGAACTAATACTATACTTCAATAACAATCTCCATGCTTCATTCACCGTTAATACATCTGCGATAAAAGGATAGTAGTGATTCACTGTCAGTAGGATTGCACCCATCAATAGATTGGTGAACATGATCATACAGAAGGTAAATCCGAATATGATAATCAATTTGGCAGCGATAATTTTATGGCGTTTGATCGGATAGGTGAACATCACATTCATCGTTTTATTTCGATACTCTTGGATAATGAACTTCGCTAACAGCGCCCCGGCAAATACGATAAAGGTCGCTCGTGCGCATACATCAATGAGCATAAAGGATACGGAATAATTCGAGTAAGCATAATCCTCCGCCCCCCGGTCGAGTACACCAATCATGACTAGGAATCCCAGAATAACAATGTTGGCAACGCCCGCTGCAATCAGATTTCTAGAAAAATGGTGTTTCCGCATCTCCAGTTCTATGAGCTTAAGCAACGTCCCCATCTCCCTTCACGAGATTCAGGAAGTGTTCTTCTAATGAATGTGATCGTTTGAAGATGGATTCAATCTGTACGCCATGCTCGATTAGCTGGCTGGTTAACTGCGAAGGAACAAGACCTGTATCATAGATCCGTACTGTCTGCTCATCTACCAGCTTGAAGTTTTGGAGCCCAAGCTGATGTTCAATGACATACGTTGCTTTGCGAATATCCACAACCTGTAACTCCACATACTCGCTGTGGCGTCCTCGGATACTCTCCATCGACACTTCCTCCACTAGCCTTCCTCCGCGAATGACGCCTACCGTATCGGCAATCTGCTCAATCTCTCCAAGAATATGGCTTGAGATCAATAAGGTAATTCGATATTCCGTACTGAGACGTTTGAATAGATCTCGCATCTCCTTAATCCCTACAGGATCAAGCCCATTGATCGGTTCATCCAGAATGAGCAGTTCAGGGGTTGTAATGAGTGCCCGGGCAATACCGAGTCTTTGCTTCATCCCAAGTGAGAAGTCACGGACTGCTTTTTTTCCGGTATCCTTCAGTCCCACCTTTTCCATCATCTCGTTGATCACTTTCTTATTATGGAAACCCATATACTCACAATGCAGCTCCAAGTTATCCCTAGCCGACAATTTATCGTAGAAAAAGGGGTATTCGATAATACTTCCCATCCGTTTCAACACTTCGTAGGAGGTGGGCGTTAGCTTTTCTCCAAACAATTCGATCTCGCCAAAGGTTGGCTTCACCAGGTTCGTCAGCATTTTCATGATCGTCGTTTTGCCCGCACCGTTCGGCCCTAAGAAACCGTATATTTCCCCTTGCTTAATATTCATGTTAACGTCGGACACCACTTCTATTCCCTCATATGTCTTGGACACACCTATCGTACGTGCAATATAAGTCATATCTCTTGTTCTCCTTTACGATCCCTTTTGTGGTGCTCAAGAATCTATATAGAATCAACTAAAGAGTTTTACACTTACCACTGCGATGACAGAATAACGTTCCGATCGCTGTTATCCCCAGATTTTTTTGAATCCCTTCTGCAAAGGGAAAATCCGGGGATAAAGGCGAACGCTTCGCTTCTTCACGTTATTTCTGTCCTCTCCGTTCTCGTGTAAAAAAGTTTAGTTGAACATACGCAGCTTCATTCAGTCTTATTGATGAAACTGCTCTAAATGAACAATCACTACCGGGTTCTGATATCTGTATTGTAAAGAGAAATGTCTTCTTTTCTATTAATCATTTCTTACAAAAACCTTAATCTTGGTTTATTTCAGAAATTATTCTTCTAACAAGTATTTAAAGAGATTGAAAATACCGTTCGGTGGTTAGGAATACTCCGTAATTCAATGTTACCTCCCATGTGTTCAACCAGCCTTTTGGTAATGGTGAGACCTAGACCGCTCCCCTGATACTGTCGATTGCGAGAGTCCTCCAGCGTATACATTCGCTCAAACACGCGGCTGTGCTCACTTTCGGGAATGCCTTTGCCTTGATCCCATACTTCCAACAGTACACCATCTTTCTCATTATGCCGAAGGGAGAGTCCTAACATTTTGCCGTCTGCGCCGTACTTCATGGCATTGGTAATGAGATTGTTCAGCACACGGTCGAGTGCCTCCTCATTCGCTTGCACGAAGATATCCCCTTCAGGGATGTCCAGTTTTACTTCCAAACCAAGTCCAGTTAACATCTCATAAAAAGAAATCATCTTCAGTCGACATAGCTCACTTAGATTGACCCGCGTCATGGGCAGCTCCATATCACCCGACTCCAGCTTCGCCAGATCGAAGAAGGAGTGGATCAAACGCAGCACCTCTTGGGCTTTATCATGGATTTTGCCGATCATGGCCTCTCGCTCTTGCTGCGTCAATGTTGGGCTATGTAGTAGTGTCTCACTATATCCAAGTACAACGGTTAGCGGTGTTTTCAGATCATGTGAGATGTTGGACAGCATATTACGCATCTCTTTCTCCTGATTAGCATAACGCGCCCCAGTTAGGTGGGCGTAATCTAGAACTTGATTTATATCACGGAGAAGCTGCTGAATTGGAGCATCGTTGCTGAACACCAACAGGCGCTCGTATGTCCCCTGATCCAATATATGCTCCAGTTTAAGATGAATATAGTTCAATTGCTGACTACGCCCGGCCAATTTGATAGCTAAGATCGCGACAACAATTGCTAACCCTCCCGTAGAAATGCCCAAAAGGACGAGCATCATGTCTGATCCACCTCCAGCTTATATCCAATTCCCCACAACGTCTTAATGTATTGAGGCGCTGAAGGATCCAGTTCAATCTTCTCGCGTAGACGGCGCATATGTACGTTAATAATGTTCTCGTCCCCATAATACTGATCATTCCATACCGCAGCATAGATCTGAGCCTTCGTGAACACTTTGCCAGGATGGGTCACTAACAATTTCAGAATACCAAATTCTTTAGAGGTCAATCGAATTGCAGCGCCCTCTCGTTCCACCTCATAGGTGTCCATGTTCATTACCAACCCTCCGAACTCCAGACGTTCATGCTGCACGGGTGCGTTGGTGGTTTCTGCAGGTTGTACTGTATAGTTGGCACGCCTGATTGCTGCTTTGATGCGAGCAGTCAGTTCAATTAGTGAGAAGGGTTTACTTAAATAATCATCTGCGCCAAATCCTAGCCCTAGCGCCTTGTCTACCTCTCCATCCTTGGCCGATAAAATGAGTACTGGCACCAAGCTGACCGAGCGGATCGTCTGTAACACTTCCATGCCATTTTTGCGAGGCAACATCAGGTCTAGAATAACGAGATCGTATGCTTGCGTAGCCTGTTTGAACTGCTCTTCAGCTTCATAACCATCATAGGCATATGAAACGTCATAGCCCTCCTTTTCCAAATATGGCCCTACCATCTCACTAATTGAACGATCATCTTCAACAAGCAACAATCGGTGACTTGACACAGCATTCCCCTCCAACATGTTCATTTATCTTTATTACCTCACATTTTGTTTCAATTGGCAATGAAAGGATACTTAGGGCTAACACCTCCCCATCACTGCTCAAACATCGAAAAAAACCGGCAGAATACCTCTTGATCCAGCATTACATCGCAACTACTGCTGTACCTCAAGGGCTTCCTACCGGTATATGGAATGAATTAATGATTATTTCTGATCTGATCTTAGGAATACATGTTATCTAGAATCTAATCTAAACGTGCTCGTTTCTGAACCAGCATAGACCAATCGTGCCTGCGCCTGCATGAATACCGACTACAGGGATAAAAGGCATAATCTCAGTCTTAAGCCGTGGTAACAATTCGGAAATCTGCTGTTTGATCGTCACCGCTTCATCTGGATTGTTGGCATGCATGATGCATACATGCTTCACTTTCTCCATATCCACCTTCAACACATCCAGCATACGCTGCTTCGCGCGTTTGAATGTACGAATCTTCTCGTTCACCACGACTTTGCCTTCCTCAAATCGCAGCAGCAAATGAATCTTCAACAGTTGACTCAACACAAGCTGCGTTCCGGATACTCGCCCACTACGATGAAGATTCTGAAGGCTGGCCGGAATGAGGTAAAAGGACATATTCTCAATCATTTGTTCAATATTAGCTTTGATCTCGGCTGCACTAGCGCCTTGTTTCTGCCATTCCAGACCTTGCAGGATCATCTCCCGATGAGGATATGCACCTGCCATCGAATCAATTGCAGTCACCTTCACACCTGCTATTTCCGCGGCCTGCATCGATGTGTGTAATGTACCACTAAGCGCAGTGGAACAATGAATGGTTATGATCTCATCGTATTGATCCTTCAATGACTCATACAATTCAATGAACTCGCCGATTGGCGGCTGTGAGCTGCTCGCTTTGGATGCTGTCTCCAGCTTTTCATAGAATAGTTCCGGTGATATATCTTCTGATTCCCGATAACATTCCTCTCCAAATACAACACGCAGCGGTACAATATAAACATGATTTTGCTCAGCGAAAACAGGATCCAGTGTACTCGTACTATCGGTGACCCATGCAATTTTCTTCATGACATCCTTCTCTCTTGCCGGATTGGTCGTTCTGTATCTCCATTGGTCAGGCACATGCCCGGCTTAATATTTTAAATTTAAATAGTTTAAGTTGTAAACGTTTACGACATTACTTTCTTAATTATAAAGGAACAGACAGCCTGTTGTCTTGTGACGCACTCTTGAACAGGGGCATAAATGCCGAATTGTGGCAAAAAAATGTCTTCCCTGTGAAGGGATTAATTGGTATTTGAAAGGATGGGGTCTTTGGTGACCTACCCATTTTGCAATAGATAGCCAAGGAGGCTGTTCAAATGCCGTTACAGACAAGGAGGACATGACGTATGGTAGTAACGGAGGTGAGCCTCATGCTTGTCAATAAACATATTCTTGCTTCATCCAGCGTTCATGCTACCCCCTATTATGTTGTGCGTGGAGTGAACCCTGGCCCGGTAATGCTGATTACCTCAGGAGTTCACGGCAATGAAACAGCCAGTATGGCTGCTGCACAGCAGCTCGTGGATGATTGTATTGCAGGTCGCCGCATCATTCAGCGCGGGCTTCTCATCATCATTCCACGGGTGCACCAACAGGCATATCGGAAGAAGATCAGAGGCAAACCAGATCTGAATCGCACCTTTCCACGCCAAATTTCAGGTAAAGCCAGGCACCCTCTAGCTTCAGCAGTCTTTCATCTGGCCCGTCAATATCAACCCGATTGGTGGTTAGATCTGCACGAAGCCAATGGGTTATCCCAGCTCAGTTCCCGTGTTCTTGGACAAACGCTGATCACTAATCCAGGCAGTCGTGCCGTTCCGGTATGCAAACGCATTATTAAACAAATGAATCGCTCTATCGCGATCCAGAACAGACACTTTAATCTGAAGCAGCATGAATTGCCAGGATCGGCACGCACAGCTGGTGCAAGGCTTCTGCAGGCGCGCACCGTCACTGTGGAGACATGTTGGAGCTTGAAACGCTCCGTGCGGATCAAGTATCAGCGCGAGATTGTACATCATTTTCTGCGGGAAGCGGGTCTGATGTGAATGAACTCTGCATCGTATTGTAATGCAAACCAATAGAACCTCTTCTCCAGAACGTTGGCAAAGGGGTTCTTCTCGATATTTCTATCTAAATGCAGTGTATCCATGTCATTCTTCCGGCTTGGGAGAATCGTTCTCTTCCTCCGAGTTATTGCGGAAAGATTCTATATAAGTATGGATTTCGGATTCTGGCGTTAAAAGCAATGAAGCTAGAAGCGTCTGCATGTCCTTTAGGTTATTAATATGCTTTTGAATATCTGCAATTTGATCGCGAACCAGCACTCTCAGTGTCTCACTGTCCATATCCTCTTGGCTGAGTAAGTGTAACGTTTCTTTTATATCTTTCAAGGAGTAACCCAGCGCTTGAGCATCCTTAATAAATTTAATTTTGACCACGTAATCCTCTGAATATTTACGGTATCCATTCGATGCACGGATCGGTGCAGGTAGCACCCCGCTATCTTCATAATACCGGAGAGTCGCCATACTGAGTCCAGTACGCTTGGCTAGCTCTCCTCTCGTCATCATGCTCATCTCAACTTCATCGTCCTTTTACACGAGTATACTCTTGCACTGATGCGGTCTCTTGCTTAGTTCTGATACTTTTGAGATGAACCTCTCCTCCATCATCCCTGGGATACATATAAAATAAACCTTGAAGTATACTTCAAGGTCAAGGTTATTATTTCATTTTTCCTCAATATTAAACACGCAAATCCCATTTACGAAGCTCTGTCAGTGTGCAGACTCCAGAAGAGAATGCCTTAATGCCGGTTGAATTCGGATCAGGATAAATACGCCCCGTCATCACCTGCTCCCCCTGCTGAATGAATACTTCGACCGAGCTGGCATCTACAAAAATCTGAAGTTCCAGTTTCCCGTCACGCAGTTCAACCTCAATAGCACGTTCACCTCCAGGACCTTTCCCCGCACGTTCTCGGTCAAAACAAAGTCGGCTCTGAGCCACATCATAAGAGATGATGGTTTCCTCATTCTCGCCAGTACGCAATTTCAACCCGAATTGCTGTGCCTGTTCTGCTTCAAATACAGCATGTAATTCATAACAATCCCCGCTAATTGCTAGATCATGCTCTCCATCAAACAAACGAATATCTTTGTACTCCATACCATCTAAACGATATTGTTTAAGCTCAGGCAGCGGTTGGAAGGTCAATCGGTCTCCCTTGCGAATGAGCTCACGTGGTAACGTCATCGCCCCAGCCCACTGATGTGCGTTCTGTGTTGGAATGTCCGTCTCCCATGTCTCCATCCAAGCGATCAATATTCGCCGTCCCTGCGCGTCAACCGTAGTCTGCGGAGCATAAAAATCAAATCCGCAATCAAGCGGATAATAATGTTCGTAGTCCAGTACACCCTGCTCCTCATTCAACGTTCCCATCATATAAACTGTAGAGTGCAAATTACGATAATTGTCTCCTTGAGCCGGCATCCGTTGCGGGGACATGATTAATACATCTTTGTCTCCCATGGCAAACAGATCAGGACATTCCCAATTATCGCCAAGGGTTCCGTCACTTTGCGCCATCACGTTGACGAAGCTCCATTGCTGTAAGTCTGTTGAACGGTACAAAAGTATAAGTCCATTTCCTGCTGCATCATTTGATCCGAGTACACAGTAATACATCCCGTTTCGTTCGAACACTTTCGGATCACGAAAATCCTTCTTACTCGTATGTGCTGGGATCAGATCCAGTGGAATGACGGGGTTATGTGCGCTTTTCACAAAATCAATGCCGTTGTCAGATTCCGCGATATTTTGCGTCTGATAATAATCATGATCCTTGTTAGGTCCGGTGACTACATGACCGGTGTACATCAGCGCAAGCTTTCCATCCTTAATGATCGCACTACCCGAGAAACAGCCATCGATGTCATACGTATGATCTGGTGCAAGTGCTACAGGTTGGTGTTCCCATGTGACCAAGTCAGAGCTTACCGCATGTCCCCAATGCATTGGCCCCCATACCGGCGCGTAAGGATAGAATTGATAGAACAAATGATACACTCCATTGAAATAAATGAATCCGTTGGGATCATTCATCCACCCCACCTGAGGCATGAGATGATATCCCAGTCTGTAGGTTGGGTCAACCTCATGTTGATGCTGCTTGATGTAGGTATTCGCCCGTTCCCGTGTATATTTCACTTCTGTTGTTGAATGGTTAGGCTCCTGCATCGTTTCTCGTCCCTGCTCTTTATCCATCTTAAATGTCACTCCTGTCTCTATCTATATAAGTTGAACTAAAGAATATTTACACTTGCCACTCCAATGACAGAACAATCTTCCGATCGCTGTTATCCCCAGATTTTTTGATTCTTCTTTCCTAAAGGGAAATCCGGGGATAAAGGCGAACGCTCCGCTTCTTCAGATTATTTCTGTCCTCTCCGTTCTCGTGTAAATGTTAAGTTCAATTTATATATACGTTGATGTCTATTTATGCCTGTTCCAAAAGGGCAGTGTTGCAGTGGTTTTTTATTTAATGGAGCCTTGCATTACACCTTGAATAATATACTTCTGTGCAAACAGATATACGACCAACACAGGCAACAATGTCAGTACAAGTCCAGCCATCAGCGGGCCGTAATCGACTGTGTAGGTACCGTAGAAATAAAACGTGGATAGTGGCAATGTCCGCTGTTCGGAAGAAGTTAGCACCAAGGAAGGCAGCAGGAAGTCATTCCAGATCCACAGAACATTTAGCACCGCAATCGTAACACTTGTTGGCAGTAACACCGGTAACACGATGCGAAAGAAGGTCTGTACTCGTCCACACCCGTCCATGAGTGCCGCTTCTTCCAATTCCAGCGGAATGCTCTTGATAAACCCATGATAGATAAATACGGCAAGTGGGCTACCAAAACCGATATACATGTAAATAAGTGACCATTTGTTATCAAGCAAGCTCAAGGAACCATAGATTTTTACGAGCGGAATCATAATTGCCTGAAAAGGAATAATCATCGCTGCAACCATCAGGAAGAACAGGTATTGATTCAGCTTGCTATTGTGCCGTACAAAATAATGAGCCGTCATCGCTGCGAACAACGCAATCAGTACTACACCCAACACCGTAATCAGCAATGAATTGCCGAATGCAGATATATACCCCATTTTGTCGAAAGCGCTCACGTAATTATCCCATTGGAAGGATGCGGGTAGACCCAGCGGATCTGACGTAATGGCCTGATTAGCCTTAAATGAATTCGAGATCAGTAGTAGAAATGGGAAAATGAAGACTATCATCGCTACGATTAAGGAACATAATTTAGCCATGCCCAGCATACGAGATTGTCCAGCCATCATGCCTCCACCTCCAACTTCTTACTGAAATACACCTGGAGCAATGTAATGGTGGCAACAAGAATAAACAGTACAAACGCTTCTGCTTGACCCAATCCGTAATCCCGTGCCAGGAATGCTTGCTCGTACACATGCATGGATACCATTTCCGTGCTTTTGAATGGTCCACCGCTCGTTAACGAGACGTTGAGATCGTAGACCATAAAGCCACGCTGGAGCGATAGGAAAATACATACGATGAACGATGGTACCATGAGTGGCAATACGATACGTCCCAACATCCTGCGGTTACTTGCCCCGTCTATGCTGGCCGCCTCCATCACGTCTTTGGGTACATTCATCAAGCCTGCAATGTAGATGACCATCATATAACCTGCATATTGCCATACCGTCACGATCACTAGTGCCCAGAAAGCTTTGTCCGGGTCTGCCAACCAGGAGGCTTGGAACAGGGGAAGGTTCATCTTTTGTCCAGCAAATACGAATACCTGGTTGAAAATAAACTGCCAAATGAAGCCCAGCACAATTCCGCCGACCAGATTAGGTAGGAAGAAGCCCGCCCGGAACAAGCCCTGTGCCTTAATTCCACGAGTTACCGCATAAGCGAGCAGAAATGCAACAGCATTAGTCAGCACCACGGTAATAAATACGTATTCCAGCGTCATCACAAATGATTTCCAGAACACCGTGTCCTTGAACACGCCGATATAGTTATCCCAGCCCACGAGACTTTGCTCAACAGCAATCCCGTCCCAGTTCGTAAACGTCAGATATATCC
The DNA here is from genome assembly GCF_023714095.1 of Paenibacillus sp. MER 99-2. NCBI lineage: Bacteria > Bacillati > Bacillota > Bacilli > Caryophanales > Paenibacillaceae > Paenibacillus > Paenibacillus sp. MER 99-2. The sequence goes on from NZ_JAMAUZ010000009.1 coordinate 135,794, forward strand.
CATACAAGAACGGAATAATCATGACTGTACCAAACGCAAACAGCGTCGGGCCGGTAAAGATGAGCCGGGTGCGCAAGCGAGCCCATAATCCTTTTTCGGTCAGCATCGTCATCCTCCACTCTATCCCAAGGTGTTTACCGTTGGTTGGCCTAAGACGAATCCAAGTGAGCATAGATCACCCCTCACCTGAATCGTCCAAGGCATACCAACCATTCTCTATGTGTCAATCAGGTGCTCTGCGACAAAGAGGTAGAGAAATCACACCGTTCTCTGCTCTGCCCAAAAGCTCCTATTTATTTCACGTTAGTCCAGTAGCTCTGAATTTCTTTGGCAAGTGCATCACGATCAATCACGTCAGCCAAATATTTCTGCATGGAAGCACCCAGTTTAGACCAATGATCGGCTGGTAGCGTACTCATGGATTCTTCAATGTTGCCAGCTTTGATGTAGTCACTAATAGACTTACCAAGCGGGTCAGCCGGTTCCAGTGTGATATTGCTGAATGCCGGAATGATACTTGCCTGATTCACAAGGAAATCCTGTCCTTTCGACTCATACACGATCCAGTCTAGGAATTTCTTCGCTGCTTCCTGCTGTGCGGGTGTATTCTTTTCTTTGTCGATCAGAATGCGTTTGGATACGGCTGCAGAGATTTGTTTATTGCCAAAATCGTCTGGATTGTTACTCACAGGCACTGGCAGGAAGCCATACTGTCCGTCTGCTGTATCAAAACTGTCGATCTGTGGCCATGCCCAGTTCCCTTGGAACCAGATACCGACCTCGCCTTTTCCTAAAACTTCAGGTCCACGCTCATATGTACCGGAGAGTGGAGAAGCTTTGTCGATATTGTTGGCTTTCATAAGATCAAACGTATCCATCAGGCCGTTAAAGACCGCATTGGAAGCCAAGTCCACTGTACCCGCTTTCAAATCAAGAATGAATTGATCGACTTTGGCACGATCCGGCGACTGTCCACCATAAGCAAGTGCAAGGTAGTGCGCTCCAAGCGACCAATCCATTGGTGAAACAATGAGAGGTGATTTGCCGGTCGCTGCAATTTTCTGGAACAGCTCATTAAGCTGTGCAGTCGTTTGTACCGTTTGTGGGTCAAATGTGCCGCCTACAGCCTCATCCAACACTTTCTGGTTGTAGATGAAACCATATCCCTCAATGGAGAGTGGAAAGGCATAGTTTTTGCCATCAAATGTCGTTGCTGCTGTGCTGTTCTCAACGGCATCCTTCATCCATTTTTCAGAGGTAAGATCCAGAACACGGTCCTTAAATTTCTCTACATCCCCTGTATCCAGCATCATCATCGTTGTTGGATTGCCGGAAGCGTATAAAGCGGATGCTTTCTCGAATGGCGACTGTCCGTTACCTACAGGTACAATCTCCACCGTAATGTTAGGGTTATCTGTCTGAAAGTCTTTTGCCGCCTGCTCTAGCTGGCTATTTATCTCTGTCTTAGAATTCAAAAACGTAATCTTCACGTTGTCACCAGATCCACTGGATGCATCTGTTCCCGATCCTGATTGTGTACCGCCACATGCCGAAAGAATGACCACCATAACTAGTGATAATATGGATAACTTCGCCCATTTCCGCTCTCTTCTCATCTGTTATTCCCCCCGTTTATGAGTATGCATGAAAGAAACCGCTTACAGGACTGATTATAATGTCAAAGGTTTGACATGTCAATCGTTTGACATAAATAAAAAAACGACCCGCTTAGGTCGTCTCTCTCTCCACCAAGGTCACTGGCAAAATGTTCTCGATTGTCATTTCTTCTTCTGCAATTTGACGACGAATCAGCTCCACCGCAAGTTCAGCCATGCGTTCCACAGGTTGCCTGATCGTCGTAATGCCTGGCAGCACATAACTCGCCGCGCGAATATCATCATATCCAATGATGGAAATATCCTCTGGAACTTTGCGCCCACGAGCGATAATTTGTTTTAGCGCATGAATTGCAATCAGGTCGCTAGTCACAAACAAACCGTCTACTTCAGGATGCTCCACCAGTAATTGTTCAACCAATTCCGTATATTGCTCCTGACTGAACACGTTCAGATTCGTTTCATGTGTAGCGATTGGTTTGATGCCGTGTGCCTCCAGCTTGTCCACAAATCCTGCTGTTCTACGATTGGAGAGCATCTGCAATCCTAGATTACCGCAGATATGCGCCACCTTCCTTCTGCCTTTTGCAAGAAGCAATTCAGCAGCCATAACCCCTCCCTGATAATTATCGGAGGAAATAAACGGAATATCCGTACCAATCTGACGGTCAAAGGTAACAATAGGCGAATGCAGATTCATATACTCGTCTACTTCAAGCGTATGGCTACCCATAATAATGCCATCTACCCGGTTTCCTTTAAGCATTTCCACATACTCTCGCTCTTTGGAGGGCTCCATATGGGAGTTACATAGCATAATCTTGAACCCATGCTGATACGCATAATACTCAATATAATTGGCCATCTCACCAAAAAACGGATGGGATACATCAGGAATAATTAAACCGATGACATTGGACTGCTTACGCAAAAGAGAACGGGCAATCTCATTCGGGCGATAATTCAATTCACTCATCGTCTGATACACTTTATCCCGGGTTTTCTGACTGATATAACCCCGGTTATTTAATACACGCGAGACGGTAGTTACGGACACTCCTGCTCTGAGTGCAACATCATGAATTGTTGCCATAACAACCTCTTTTCCTACAACTTTATTAAGTTCATTAATATCATTAAATAGTATAAACACATTTCGCGCCCTGAACCAATGACTGCTACACCCGCATTATTTCACTTCAACATTCTTTCTCGGCATACTGTGCATGGACCCATGTGTTACATGAGCTTGAACTACATAGGAGCCGGGCTCTTCAAATGTATACTCTACCTCGTAGATGCCATCTTCCACTTCGCTAGCCGTCAAAGCCCCTTGTTCCTCCAGCTTCTCAACGGTCATATAACCTTCTTCCGGTGACACCTGAGCAGGCTCATTAAGTTTGTTCCAGATCTGGAACTGCACTTGATCCGCATCGCTAACTGGTGCATCGCCCTGTGTAAGCTTCAGCTGTAATGACACAGGCTCATTAGGTGATGCCTGTTCCGGAACCATAAGCTGTACTTTGATCATGACTGGCATCTCGCCCGATGCATTCTGCTCCTGATAAGAGCAACCCGCGGTCAGTATAATTAACATGATAAAAGACATACACCTCAGAAAACGTCCGCTCATTAACTATCTACCCTTTCTTAACAGAGGTTGTTCAAAAGGTTCCTTTTGAACACACACTTACAAAGAAGATTTGGATGCTTTGCCAATGCCCCATAGCGCTACAATAATGATAATAAAGGCGATCAGAGCGAGCAATGGAATCGTAATGAAGCCGAACCAATTCAGATAATCGGTGTAACAAGGAACCTTACCACAAGCCACGGCATTGCCCGTAGCCGAGAAGATACGCTGAATCGTAACGTGATATAACGATATTCCGCCACCAACAAAGCTGAGCGGCAGTACATATTTGGCAATGCCCACATCATCCTTGAAGTAAGCAATGCCGAGCACAATCGTTAGCGGGTACATGAAAATGCGCTGGAACCAACACAGATCGCAAGGAATGTACCCCTTAATTTCACTAAAATATAAACTGCCGCCTGTCGCAATGACAGAAACGGCCCAAGCAATAAATAACCGCGTGTCCACATTTCTCGCCGAACGCTCCGGTTTGGAAGATGTACTCATTCCAACTGTCCCCCTTTGAATTTGCTCATACTAAATAGATCATACATCATTGTAGGCTACATCGGCTATCCAAGCTGTTATGTAAGTCATTACTTGATGATTATACCAAATATTTGAATTTATTTGGATTTATTCGTGGTCACATTGAATAGGTCCATCCTACTCCATAGTTTATCATCGAAACGAAATTGGTATATAACAAAACTGCCCACTACATCTTAGAGCAGCATGTAGTGGGCAGCACAATAATATTAGATGATGATTACCAGCTAAGGTTCTTGTTTCACTTTTCAGAATTACATGGATTGGGTCAGTGTAATGGAACCGTCTTTTTGTGCCCATTTCACGTCCCAGTTCAGCAACTCAGCAATGAAGCGCAGTGGTACTTGCGTACGACCATCTTTGTTGACAAATACGGTGGACCCTACGTTTTTCTTCACACCATTAACTTCCATCACATTGTTGTTCACCCAGAATTCGAGCGTATCGTTGCCAGCCATGACCGTGACTTGCTGTGCTTTTTTATCCCATTTCACGGTTGCACCAATACCTTCACTCAGGAAACGCAGTGGAATGTAGGTTGTGTTTTTCCAAAGTACTGGAGTTGTATCCATATTGGTTGTTTTGTCGTTAATTTTCAGCATTTTGCTGTTCACTTGCATCCATACCGTTGTCATATCTGGAGCTGGTGCAGGCGTTGTTGGGGCTGCTGGCTCTTGGAACTTATCGTTGAATTGAGTCACAATCGCGTTACCCAACGCTTGACCTACACCGAACATCACTTTGAAGCCTTCACGATTCGTGGTGTAAGAAGCATCATAATTGCCTGCTGCATATTGGTCGAGGACCTTTTGCACTTGATCTTCATGGGTTGTTAGAGCCTGTTGTGCTGCTGCTTTTGGCAGATTACCGGCTGTTGCAGAATCCAGGAATGATGCGAACTCGGTTGTGAATCCATCAATACGTTTCTGTACGGCTGCACGAGCCGTCGCATCGTTGTTTTTAACGGCTTTTACATAATCACTCTGTGCATTAACATGGTTGGTTACCCAAATTTTCTCGAACGCGTTGGCACCATCGTTTCCGTAAATGGAAGCAATGGCTGCTTTGAAATCAGCGGTGTTTCCAGCTTCAGCTGTAACCAGTGCGTTGGAAGCTGCTGTGCGTCCATCGTATTCTTCTTGCATTTGCAGAGCAGAGAGCGCAAAGTGTTCGGATGCCAAGTGGTTGAGTGCAGATCTCAGATCAGCTGCTTTTGTATCCGCTTTGGTGTTATTGAATTTCTCAGGCATTTGGGTCGTGATGGCAGTGGAAAGTGCTTTACTTACATCAAACATCTCCTTGAACCCTTCACGATATGCTTTATAGGCATCGCTATAATCTCCAGCTACGTATTCATCAAATACTTTTTGCACGAGATCTTCATGAACTTGCAAAGCCTGTTTGGCTGCTGCCTTTGGCAATTTACCTTCAGTGGCTGTACTGAGGAATGTAGAGAATTCATCCACAAAACCGTTGATGTTTGCTTGAGCTTGCTTGATACCAGCTTGGTTACCCATTTTGGTTGCTTTCACTAGATCATCGGTGTATTTGTTATGTGCACGGAAGATACGTTCGAATTCCTTCGCACCAGCTTCACCGTATAGGGAAGCGATCGCTGGCTGCATATCCAATGCATTCTGATCCAGTGCTTTGTATGCTGCATCGGCATCCTTTGCTCCATCGTAGGCTTTGGCCATTGCAGTTACGGCGAGTGCAAAGTGTTCAGACAATAGGTGATCCAGGTTCGCTCTAAGGTCAGCGGCAGGTGTATTCACCGATGCTTTCATCATTGTCATTGGTGTCTGTGGTGCGGAAGCGGCTCCTGCAATCCCTGGCATCAACAGTGTCAAACTAAGTACAGGTGCGATAAACTTCTTCATTTTCATCTTCATCATGTATTCACTCCTAGTGTCGTTTTGGGTATTATTTCTTTCCTTGTCGTCATCTTCATAGGGTGTAACGTAAGGATTGCAGATTCGGATCACTCCAAATTCAAAAAAAAATCGCAACCCCCATAAAAGAGAGTCGCGAAAGCCCGTCAGGACAAGGATTAATAATAATTTAAAAATATAAGATTTTGAGGTGACTCCATGCACTCATTGATCTATAAATTGTATATCAAGCTGCATAAAGTTTATCTCCGTAAAAGCTTTAAATTCAATAGCATGACAAAAGCTACAAGAATTAAAACTAGCAATTTAAGATAATATATTTGCTTTCTTCCCGAACTGTTGTTATATCACTCTTATAGTTTGACAAATTTTATCATAAAATGTACTATAAAATAGCAAATAAATGTATTATACAACCATTTTTTTTAAAAAAAGGAGATGATAGAATCTAGTTAATAGTTTTGTTATTTACTTTACTAATGTAACTAATAAAATTGTCTAAGAAGGGAATGTTTTTTTTGAGAAAAAGATTAGTAAGTTCTATATTAAGTTTTGCTCTATTACTGTCGTTCTCCTCTACATCTTTTGCTTCAGCCGACATTTCTCCTAACGAAGAACAATTAAATGCACAAGTAGAAGCAAATAAACAACAAATTATTGAAACAATGGAGAAATTAAATGAACACCGTGCAAATAAACTTTTAGAAGAGGCAAAAGGAGAGTCTACCGAGGCAATGTCTAGTAGCCTACAAATCCTATATCAAGATCCTTTAGAATTAAAACTTGAGCAGGATCTAAAAAAATTGGGAGTCACCTCTTTGTCTAATGATGAGGTAAACCAACGTTTCAGTGACCCCAATCTTGTCTTACCTCAAGTTACTGTCCCACCTTCCACTAGTGCCATAAAATGGTATGAAATCAACTATTCTATAACAAGAAATGGAATAACCTATAATTTACAAGATTTATATGCTCAAGGTCTTAACGGCAATTCAAAGCTTGCTGTAGGCGCAAATGGCAGTACACTATACACAAATAAACAAATTTTAGTTAGGAACGTAACAAACATCGCTTCCATGTATGCTCAAAAAGCTGTGGGATTGATTCCAGTGGTACAATGGCTTCCTTATGAATTATTGTTTAGTAGCAATACTAACGTAACCAATAATAGCCATGTAGTGACTCATAGAAGTCTGTCCACAGTATGCTTCACATATGTAAAAAAATCGGGGCAGAGTGATTCATATCAGAATTTAGGATGGATTAGCAATATGTTTACTGTAGCTTCTAGCCACACCTTGGCTGGATATAACAACGGATCTCCGTACTCAGAAACAAAAGATAAAACAAATACAGTATATGCAGACAACTATGCAAGCGGCTCTAGAGCAGTTGACTATCTCACCGGTGTGAGCCTACAGACAAGATCGTTTATTTCTTCCTACACATTCTACAACCATGATCGTTCAGCCAAATTGACATATTCTGTTGTCAATCCAAGCTTCCCATTACAAATTCAATAATTATTAGGAAGAGGATCTCCCTCTTCCTTTTTTTGTGTGTTATACTTAAGACACCCCTTTAATATCCAATTAATGTAATGACAAAAACAAGAAAGGAGCCTTCAATTGATTTTAACTATTGCCATTATCTTCAGTCTTGTTGGCTTACTTATGTTAATTGCTCCATCTGTTCTGTGGGTAATCACGGAAAAGTGGAAATCTTCTGACGCTACGGAACCTTCTGCTGTTTATAGATTTTCCGTTCGAATCGGTGGGACTGCCTGTTTAGTTATTGCGGCTTATGCAACATACGTTTTATTTGTATAACGATAATTGTGAATGTGATTCACTTTTTAGCAAATCCCGCCGCATGATCATGTATTACTTTACCATAGCTTCCCGACTTATCTGCCTCATCGTTTCATAGGTAATCCGAAAAAAAGGCAAGCGCCCCCGAAAGGTGCTTGCCTTCAACATTGCAATACATATAGAAACCATTCATCCCTGTGTACGATATGTACTGATTCATATCTATTATTTCGAAAGGGAGGTCGAGCATACGTTGTTGCCTTATATCTTAGTTATTGCGATCGCTTTATTTGGTGGAATTGCTACGCTGGTTATTGGTAATTCGAAAGCGAATCAAACTAGCAATCCGGATTATGACCGCAAAACCAAGCAAAATCTGAGCCGGCTTTCGTATGTATATGTTTTTGCAATCGTGTTTGGCGTAGGTGGATTAATCCTTTATTTAGTGAACTAAATCTTTCTCAGCCAGCAATTGATTCTCTCTACCACTCTGAATTCAACTCATTACCATCTGACATTTACCGAGAAACGCTAGATTCCGCTCGACATAGGGAATTGTTGGAGCAATGATTCCCTTCTCTCTTATAATGGCTAGCAATCCACGAATAACCCATAGATGGATCTGTTCGTATAGAATCACCCGATTAACGTCGCGCCCTTCAGAGCGATATCCACGTTCCAATTGAACCATTCGCTCCTCCAGCTCGCACACTGTGATTGAGGAAGAACAAGTAGAAGACAGTATAGCTGCTAGATCAAAATGATGGTTCCCACTCCGTACTTCTCCGACATCAATGATATACATATCACTCTCCGTGAATAGCACATTCCACAGTCCAAGGTCCCCATGTATTACAGCCGTATGCGTCGATTGATACACGCTGCACTCCTCCACATGATCTGCCAATCGCCGTATTATCTCTGATGATGAATCCAGCACTTCCCCACTTACCGCTTCCCATAATAAAGCTAGAGCAAACCGATCCTCCTGACCAAGTCTCGTCATATCCAGATGCATAATACGTTGATGGAAACGTGCAATCACTTCACCTAACTCAACATAATTCAGGCTTAGCGAGTGCTGTGGCACTACTTTTTCAATATAAGTCTGAACATTATAAATCATGCGATTGTGGGTAATATAGGGTAGACCTTCCTTTGTACACTGGATGCTTGGTGATATATTTGCAGGTGCCAGTGCCTGGTACACTTCATATTCAGCCAAAGCCTGTCGTTCATCCCTAAGCTGGCGCAACACATAGCTACCTGACGTGGTCTGCAGCAACATGGCCGTTGAACTTGTTCCTTGCTGCATCGTTGTGCAATTCATAATCTCCCCCATCACATACTGTGACGCTATATACCTCAGATCCATGTTGATCATATTCCCCTCTTCCTTTCGTTCATCGTTTTGTTTGCTCTCTCTTTAAGATCATCATAACCTTTCCCTCATCGTTAACCATGACGCATATGTTTACAAGTTGGAGATAATTCAGAATTATTCTGGATATGTTCGAGGTTTAATATAAAGCCATAAGGGACAACGAGCCCACAAGATACCAACCAAATTCAACTCTAAGGAGAGATAGATGATGAAAAAAAACATGAAGAAATCCGTAGCAACGATGATGGTACTGGGAATGACGTTAACTGGTGCAACGGGAGTATTTGCAGGTACACAACTGGAGAAAATCTCCGCCTATCTTAACCACGGAATCAGCTTCAACGTCGATGGTGCGGCTTACTCACCTACAGATGGCAATGGTAACAAACTGGCTCCAATCACATATAACAATTCCACGTATCTGCCTGTACGCGCACTGGCTGATGCACTGCATGTACCCGTATCCTATGACAGTCAAAAAGGACAAGTGATTATCGGTCAAGCGACTAACAATCCAACAGCTCTCACCAATGTAACGTATACTTCAGCGCAAAAAGAAGCGATCCAGAAAGCTTTTGCCCAATTTGACGGTTTCGAGACGGCTTATGCACCACAACAAATGACTACAGGCGACACGTTCAAAAGCGTAGGTGCTGGTGGCGACGGTGTCAGCTTTGTATTCAATCATATGAAGGTTGATATCTCACCAAGAGATTATTCAGACGGCTATTCGAGCAAAAATGTGAAACTGTCCAACGGAGTTACTGCTAAATGGTACACTCCAGACAAAACCGATATGCTGACTTTCCAACTGGATGATCGTTACGTTACCATTAGCTCCCCAGACCACAAGTTAACGCAAGCGCAGTTGCAACAAGTTGCGGTCTCTGTTCAGAAAACCAACAGCAACAATGATCAAGGCATCACGGCCTTCGCAGATGTGAATTACACCAAGCAACAACTGGATAACATCCGTAAGGCATTTGCGAAGTTCGACGGATTCAAAACCGCGTATGCGCCGCAGCATATGGTTGCCGGAGATGCATTCAAGAGTGTAGGCGCTGGTGGTGATGGTGTGAACTTTGTATTCAATCGCATGAACGTAACGGTATCACCCAAAGACTATTCATTCAGCTATGATGGCAAAACGGTAAAATTACCAAATGGCGTATCTGCCAAGTGGTATACTCCTGATCAAACCGATCTACTGACCTTCCAACTGGATGATCGTTATGTAACGGTAAGCTCACCGAACAACCAATTAACTCACGCTCAACTGGAGCAAATGGCAGTCTCTGTGCAGAAGCTGAAATAAGTTTGGGTTGATATTCGATACAAGGCTATCCTTGTCGAAATAGAATCATAGAAAGCCATACCCTTAGGAACGGATGATGTCCTTCTCGGGTATGGCTTCTGTTTTAGATTTAGGTTTTAGGTACAGTTGGTGCTACGTATATTCTGCCTTGTTACACCATCTAGAGCCAGACTAGGACTCAGCAACCTCTGCTAAACGGATCATTCTCCTGTAGTGCATACAATCCATCAGATCCTCACAGTCCAGATCACTCGCATTGGCATCACGATAAAATACGGTAGCGGCGGGAAGAAAGCCCACTAATGGCCCCATACCTCCACAGATCATGGAGCCACCGTCTCCACCTTTTGGCTGCATCTCTCCATCGTCATCCAGCGTAAGTTCGTACGTATATGGATCACCGACAAATTGCACGCCAAAAAAGTTGGGTAGCTCCAGATCATAAGGTCTGTCAGACTGATCTACTAAGGCAGTTAGAGGTTCAGTGGAATCATCCATGGGGTCGTCCGCTTCCTGTAAGTCACCAAAGTGTTTTAATTTTAAGGTGTAATCGAAGCTGTCGCCCCAAGGAAATAACGTACGGCATCCGCCTCCATACAAATACTCCCACTCATCCTCAGTTAGCACACCAAACCCCGCTTCCGCTTCTTCCTCCAGTAGTTCCTCAAGAGCCAAATCCTCATTGAACCAAAAGATCCGGATATCTTCACCCTGGCGAACTAAGCGAAACTGTTGGTATTGTTCGTATTCGTTCAGCTTACCGTGCCTGAACCCCTCCAACGCTGCTGCAAAATCAGTATCGTCCTGCTCTACTGCCTCTTCTTCTGTCACTTCGGTCCAGCCAAGGGAATGAGTGCGGCACTCTACCAGCATCGGGGCAATCTTTACCTCCCTTACAGGCGACATCTGATCGCTCAGAAACGAGTCTACATCCTCTACGCCATACTCACTCACCGTTTCAAGCATGTCGGCAGACGTTTCTTCGTTCATCCCCTCCTGCCAGCCATCCCAACCAAGCGTTACCCGATCTCCTGGCACAAATACAAACTGTTGCCCACCGCAGGCGAATACACCGGTCTCTGTTCGCTGACCGTAGCGTTCAAATGTCTGTAGCCCGTCATACTTCATCTGCTCTGGTAGCTGACGAGCAATTGTGTGCATCCATTCCTCTTTCTCTAGAGCAGATAGACCTTCCCACACGCTTCGCTGTAACGATTCCATTCTCTCATCCTCCTTGGTTGGCAAGCTTAACCGTTTATTTTCCCGCAGCTTGCAACAGTTCAAGCAGTAACTCTTTGCGTCTTCCATCCGCCTTACGAGCCAGTGTGGCTAATTTCTCCACCTTGCCCCAGATTGGATACAGCACATGCTCAACCTCATAAGGCTTTAGACCGTTCATCTGCTGCACAAGCAGAGCCAGCTTGTCTTCACTTTCCAGATCAGGAAGAATCTTCAGCTTTAAGCTATCCGTAGCACGGCGCAGACAATCAACTAATATAGGTGCAGAGTGGGTAGTTACACCATATTTCTCGGCAAACGCAGTGATGAATTTATCCTGCACCAGCTGGTGCTCATCATCTACATGATTCATGTAGTACGCTACCAATGGAAAACACTGCTCATCCGTGAGTCCCAGTCCAAAAGTTGCGTAGCTGCCCGTCATACAGTTCTTTTCCCCTTCTGTATCTGCATAGAATTCGAATTGTTCGATGGCTACACGAGCATATTGTTCAAGAAGCGAATGCAGACCTGCATATTGCAGGGCATTAGCGAAGAAGCGATGTGTATCGGACTTGGCAAGTCCTTTGATCGGTAAATATTGCTTATCACTAGATTTCAATTTGATTTTATAATGTTTCGGGAATCCCCGTTTCAGTAAGTGAATAATAAATGTAAGAGCTTGTTCATAGGCAGATGCTTCTTCCTGGCGTATGTGGATGGTGATGAGCGAATATACATCGTTTGCTTTGCCCTCAACCTGTTTATTTTTGACAAAGATTTCTTCCTTATCAAAAGTTCCACTACCTTCATCCATCATATGTACTGCTCGTTTACTGCCCAATTGCACGGCAAGCTCCATGAAGGTAAGACCTCTAGGTTTACTGTAGCTCGGTTCGTACCGAAGAATCATAACCGCTCCATATAACAGCAGATCAATCGGTTGTGAGAGCTGTTCTAGGTTTTCATTTTCATCCAGTTGACGGGTCTCCTGCTGCTCAAGAACTGCACCTGGCTTGAGCGTATACTCATTCGCACGGTAGGTAGAAGTTTGAATATCATAATATTTCGGCAAAAATTGATTCTCAGCCCAATCGGTTAGAGCATGAATCATGTTCATACGATGCTCCGCGAGTGCCTCCGGACGGCTCTTATTCAACTCCTGAATCCGATTATAGATCGCTATCGTTCGTGCTACATCTAATTCAGGAAACAAGTTCACGTCAAGAAGATGCCGTGTCAAGAAGAACGATTCCAGTGGCTTCGTGGGATATGTACCATTCTCCACCTTATTGACTACATAGGAATGCACACGTTCAAGTAATTGCTGTCTCTTCTCTTCATGGAGGTAGTCCAGCAACGTTAAGTGCAGCTTGCCTTCGGTTGTTGGGAATTTCCCGCGAAAGGTAAAATGGTAATCAATCATCGGAGTATGTACCCATTGCTCCAACTTGCCTTTGACCACCTCCACAAGCTGCGGTTGAATCACCGAACGTACCTCTTCCGGGGTAAAGAAGCCTGCATTCTTCGATGTAAAGCTATCGTCCAAGTCCAAGTCTGCACTATCTATCGTTGTTCGCCCAGGTTTATAATCTAGCAAAATATCGTTGAAAATACCCACTTGCAACGTAGTTCGTTGCACAATGCTGTCCAGATCTGTGCGTTTCGCCTGTTCATCGAACCATTCATGTATCTCCGCAACCATCTCTTCAACAGCTTCACTAATTGTTGTAGTCACTTGTTCTCCTGCCTTTCGCTATCTGTTATGTACTCTTTTATTACAGCATCTACTTCCTCTATACAATCAGATTGGCCCTAGGCCATCCTTGATATCTGCGTGTTAACATACGTCTACCACCTATTATTCTACTAGTACAAGCCTGATCGAAACAATGAGACTTACGAACGGTTGTTTTAGGCGAACGCTTCGCTTCTTCTGGTTATTTCTGTCCTTTCCATTCTCGTGTAGATATAGTTCAACTTATATATTGAATCAATAATGATATCGCTTACATTTATTTTCATGAATAGGTATGCTTTCTCTTTCCACCGGCATGCTGCCCCTTATGGAACCGGGAAGGGATGACGTTTGATGCTTCTTTCCTATTCGAATTACAGCTTCAGGGTTTAAGCTTGTCCCACGGCAGCGTTCGAACCAGCCAGATTCAGATTAGACCTAAATGGGCGAACTGCACATCCTGCTCGTCTGTTTGTTCTTACAACGTTTCTCATGATGAGGAAGCGTGCTCGATGTTTTTTTCATACGGGTCGCCTGGTTATATTCATTGATTAGTTCATCCAAGACCATAGACTGGCGAATCACCTCGGGATGCCATAGATCCGGGTATTGATTCGCAATCTGATAGAGTCGCTGTCTCGCTTTTTCAATACATTCCTGAATGGTTTCCGGATTCTGCACCATACTCCCGCCCCCTGTTGTCCTTCAGTATTGTTCATCCAAAAAAGACCATCTATTATAATATTCGGAATACTGATCGTTTTGGATTACCCCAAAATCGAATTTTTGTATTATTTTTCTTATTAAGGGCGAAATACGCACTAAATATGTACATTGGCTGTAGAGTGTAAAATAAAAAAACAGATAGGCGCTTATGCCTATCTGTTCTTGCTTACGAATCTGTTTATCTCAATCCAATATCCGCAAAACGATTACCAATCGTTTCGGGGAAGGTCTGTTTAATGGCATCAATTGCCCTTTGCTCTCTGAGCCCTGCCCGCTGAATCTGCTCAATTACCTCTTGTACACTTTGCGGTTCTCTTGCATCCCAAGCGGCTGAGTCATCTATCACCTCAACGATGTTGGAGTAATGATCAGCCAGCAAGGCATACTCCCGAATGACCCGATCCATATGTACCGACAGATGCTCCAACGCTGCAACATATAACGCGATATCCTGTCTGGACTTGGCGTAATAGCGTAGGACAATTTCCGCCTCAACGGTGTCATACGTTCCTGACTGAAGCGCTGCAGCAATGGTCGTATAGGCTTCTGCTCCGCAGGCATAATCTTGGGGTGGCAGCATGTAATCATGGGTTTCCCATTTGTAGACAGCCTGGATTAACGATTCCTTGCAGACTTCCCATACATCCACCGATTGGTGAGCTTCCAGTACTTGATAATACCAATAAGGGGATTCATTTTGTCCAAAAGAATGATATGGCAAGGGAAGCATCTCCTGTCCCTCACGATTACAAATATAGATCACTTGCTCGGTATCATCATACCCAGCAGCAATGACAAATTGATTATGCCACACAATAGCTCCCACGCCGCGGTTAATACTTGCCTTGATATCATGCAACGCCTGCTTCTGATATAGCGGAAAGGTGGGTTCAAACGAAAAACCTGCCGCCTGGCTCGCCGTTACACCTATGAAGTCAGCAGCCACAAAATTCTCTGCCATCCAATTGTATGCCGAGATTGATTCTGCGGTTAGACGCCGATCAACCACCAATCGAAAACTACTTGCTGTCATTCCCGCAATCATATCATGAGTGAAATCAATCCATCGTTGATGCTTCAAAATTCGATATAACACATCCGAATATGAGCTTTTGACCCGCCACCGTCTCTGATCATCTGATATATGCCGTTGCTGTGAATGATCTATTAATCCGTCCAATATGACCCTTGATTCCATCACCGTTACCTCCCTCCTATCTGGCTGAATGCGCTCCCCATCTGGGTACTGTAGAGCGTTTACGATCAGGGTATTGGGATGAGATCATTCGAAAATAATCGATGGCTTGCTCCTCCAGCCTCTTCGCCTTCAATAATAGCTGTGCCAGTTCATTAGTAGTGTCTTGGCGTAAGATCCGTCTACCCTCTTGCTGAACGATGCACACTTTCATCTCGTGGATTAATACGCCAATCTGGTCATAACATGCGTGAGCCTGATCCAGTTCGTTCCATAATTCTCGTACATCATGCAAATACATCTGAATCTCAGTGCGGGACTGACAATAGGTGTCCAAAATATAAGCCGCTCCTGATGCATCATAATCTGTACGTTGCAGCGCCTGCACCCACACATCGTAAGCCAACTTACCAGAAGCAATATTACGATCTGGCAGCAGACGATACGGAGTATCCCAATCCTCTATCGCTATTCGTAAGGATTCCAACACCATCTCCTGTTCTGCAATGTGGACTTGATCTCCGAATATCTGACAATACCAGAAGCCAGTGAAATTCAGCCCAAAATTGTCATACAATACAATTTGTGATTCCTCACTCCACCCATCCTGCACATAGAAGATTCGGTCATTGTCATCATAACCGTGAATGACACCGAATTCAGGAATCCAGTAGATCACACCTCTACCTTCATCCAGACTACGTTTCACCCAATTCACAGCATCCTGTTGGTAATAACTGAACGTAGAATGTCGTGTACGTCCACCATCCCAGATGGTGAAGGTACCCAGGTTATCAATGCCAGGACGATGCGCTTCTCCCCACTGTCCGTAGGCTGTTACCGACATAGGAAGTAACTTCTGATGCACCGCCAGTTTAAAAGCCATGCCAGTGTATCCAGCAAGCATATATTTTGGGCCTTGAAACTGACCCGTATGAGTCAATATGGCATGCAGGCTATCCACATACGATTTGGATTCCCGTTTCATCATGAGTTTATCTAATATGACTTCAGCCAAGACACGACCTCCTTTCTACGCTGTCTATTCCACGTTTGCTTCCCGCTGAACCGCTAATCTATCCAATAAGTGCTCTGCGCGTTGCTGAAGCTTTCTCCTGAGCCAACCTGGCGACAACAGCTCCTCCCACTCGCTACGGAACAAATGCTGGAGGAACGCTTCGGTATCATGAAATTCAATAAAATAAATCTGATCCTGTCGATCCCGAATCGCATATCCATGCCACAGTTCAAGTTGTTGTATTTCCTTCATGCGAATCTTCGCTACGAACGGTTTGCGGACTGGCAATGGCTCTTCCCACCCACCAAGCAGAGCATCCGCCTTGTATTCGAACCTCTCCTCCGAGATTGACATATGAACGATGCCTTCCAACCGAATGCTCATTTGCTGCACAGGGTCTGCTTCATAAGCAATCACATAATCGGCATTAAACTGTGAAATCAATTTGAGAGGGCACAAAGAAAGCTGCCTTTCTCCGGCATGATCCCTATAATGAATGTGTACTCGGCATGAATCGGCTATGGCATGGGTTAACAATTCAACCCATTGCAGTTGTTTCGGTTGCGCTGCAAATACGGGAAGTTCCCTATTCCCCATAGATTGTTCCTCCAACGTAAAACGCTCAAGCAGATGTGCGACACGTTTCACTGACTCTGCCTGCTCATAATCATAATGCCGATAACGATGTGCCAGATATTTTAACACTTGCTGCTCTTCCTCTGTCATATATAAATGGGGCAGACGATAAGTCTGATCCTCGTAACAATATCCACGGTACTTCGCCATATATAGCAAAGGAGCACGTAGGGAGATCGCCATATATTCAATATCCCGCTGCGCTTGTCGACGCGAAATTTCGAACTCTCTTGCGAGCCAGCCACTATTAGGAAAACGCCCACTCCGAATCTGCTCGTCAAACCAGTGAATACGGTGCATATTGCTCATCTTCCCACCTCCTTTTCACTTAAGCTCACTGCTTCTATTATAAGAGCATTCCGCTGAATTCCAATCCTGTCTGGTACACCAACAGAGCCTGTTCAATTGAACAGGCTGTGCTGCGTTATACAGTCACCTGATCCACTCTGGACTGTATTGCTTTCGAACATTTCTTGCATACTTTCAACATTGTGCCATCTGTCTTGGTTTGGGAATACAACAATTTGATACGTGTACTGCTACATACCGGACATGTTCCGCGTCCTCTGGATGGAAGACTCCACAGCACGCGTCCTCTTTTGGTTTTTGCCAACGTTTGTGAACCTCTTTTCAATAAGTTTTGGTGTGTTCACCGTTATTATAGAGGTCATGGTACGACACAGAATGTCGCAGCAGTTTGTGAAAACGCGGTGCAGGATGCCCTTAAGCGAGATTGAAGACACGCCCTGATTAGATGCAATAAAAAATGCCCCCTCTTCAGCTTGAAGAAAGGACAAATTCTAGGCGTGGTCGCTATTCGTTTGAGCTGCTGCCTGTAATAAAGGCTCTAAGAGCCCTGGGAAACGTTGTTCCAGATCTTCCGATCTTAAGGTCAGGAAATGCTGCGTTCCCTGTACTCTAACTCGAATTACGCCCGCTTCTCTCAACGTTCGGATGTGGTGCGACATGGTCGATTTCACAACAGGTGCATGGAAATGACTACAAGGCTGTTCTCCACTTCTCGCTGCCTCTGCGACAATACCAAGTCGTGTTGGATCACTCAAGGCATACAACACGGAAGAAAGCTCGATATCCTCCACTTGAGGATGATGCAATATTTTCATACTGTAGTCTCCTTTTTTCAGACTATCCATTGTATTTTAGCACAGATTCATGATATATTTCTAAAGTTCGATACCAATCGAACTTTATTTATTCATTACGTTAATGTACCCATGCTGTTAGGCAGGGGTTAACATCATATCACATTTTGCAAATGTTACATGTAGTTTCTGAAATATTGCGAAATACTAATTTATAGGAGGTTTTTTATGAACAGCACGGTCACTGCATCATCCGGAGAACAAACCTCCGGACTACAAGAAAGGTTACTCGTCAGCTTGCTTGGCTTCACGGTTGTACTCGTCGTGATGAACACGATGATGTTCAATCTGGCACTGCCCAAGATCGCAGCCGAATTCACGCTCTCATCCGTTGCTTCTTCCTGGATTGTTACAGGTTACTCTATTGTCTTTGCCATCTCTTCCATTACATTCTCACGCCTATCGGATTTTGTGCCGATTCGCACCTTGTTTACAACCGGGCTTACATTGCTCGGCGCTGCGTCGGTTCTCGGTTTTTTCAGTAACCACTTTATCGTGCTACTCATTGCGCGTTTGATTCAAGCGATGGGTGCGGCATCCATTCCGGGACTGGCTATCGTTCTTATTACTCGCTATATCCCAAGTGACCGCCGTGGTAAATCGATGGCTGTTATTATGTCTGCCAGCTCTCTTGGTCTTGGACTTGGGCCGGTCATCGGCGGAAGTATCACGCAGTTTTTAGGTTGGCATGATCTGTTTATCGTTACTGGACTATCTCTATTCCTAATCCCTGTATTCTTCAGACTGCTCCCAAGTGAGATGCCGAAAAAAGGTTCGTTTGACTTACTCGGTGCGCTTCTACTTGCCATTGGGACAACAGGCATTCTGTTATTCCTCACCTCAAGAGAGTGGATAACCATTGTCGTTGGGGTTGTTGCATTATTGCTATTCTGGTTACGGATTCGCCGTGCAGTGGATCCATTCGTACAGCCTGCACTGTTCCGTGACAAAAAATATATGGTTCTCAGCTCACTAGGCATTGTATCGTACATTAATAACTTCTCGACCTTGTTCCTATTGCCGCAGATTCTGGCTCATTTATATGCACTGACTCCTGCTCAATCTGGATTAGTTATCTTCCCGGGTGCAGTTGTATCGATGCTGCTGTCCAATCGAATTGGCCGCATGATTGACCGACATGGAAATACACTCTTGCTGCGATTTGCACCGTGGTTGTTGTTGGCGGCCGCTGGCTTGTTCGCCCTATTTGCACATAGCAGCATTTACGCCATCATGGCGGTATACATTTTGCTTAGTGTGGGCTTCTCCGCTCTGACAACCAGCGTGTCCAATGAACTGTCAGGCAATCTAACGATGGATCAGGTTGGTGCAGGCATGGGGCTGTTCCAATTAAGCCAGTTCTTTAGCGGCGCCTTCAGCGTAGCTGTGACGGGTGTTGCCTTGACGGCTATGCAACAATGGACACTGTCCTCAGCATATAGCAGTATTTTCTGGGGCATGACCGTTGTTGCACTTGCAGCGGTTATATTCTCTCAGTTGTACTTACGGATGCAATCACGCAAGAAAACGACAGCTTGATTCTAGAATGTGTTCACAGGTGAGCACGATTACAGCACAATATATCCTAAGCCAGGGAATTCCACGTAGGAATTCACCTGGCTTTTTGCGATATAGCGCGGTTATCGCTCGTAAGAAATATCCATAACAAAACGCCATAAGTACATATCATGCACTCATGGCGTCTTTATTTTCCTAATTCAATTGAACAATCAAATGAAGGTTAGATATTGAACCTATTCAAACATATCCAGACGAAGGCGTTTCAGACTTGTGTGCTGAATGTACCATTCCCCGTCGATCTTCACAAATGTCTCATGGTAATGCCCAAACCCGTGGAAGGATGTATTTTCATTACCTTCAGGGAAAGTTACCCAATCCTCCATCGGAGAGATAACTTTGGCTTCGTTCTCGGATACAAATTCTACTTCGGCGCTATGTACGTGATGCACCGTCACCGCTACATCGACAAGATCACGAAATACTTGTACGATCGTGTCGCGGCCGTTCAATACAGGAATAGGGTTACCTTCTGTACTAAAATCGGCTACAGCATCTGGAGCGAAAACCCCGCCCAGTGCGTCCCACTGTTTTGTATCAATAAAGCGGCAATAACGTGCTTTGGTGTTTCTAATGCTCTCCAGTGCAAGCAGTCGTTCCAGTCCAGTGATGGTTGATTGGCTCATGTGTTGTTCCTCCAGAGATGTAAGATATGTTCGTAAATACTTCGTGCTATGTATGCAATAAAACTCTAATTCATTGTACCATCCTGTTCTTACCAGGCACAACGACAGACCATACGTTTGAATATTACCCATCTGAGGTACGTATTGAAACACCTTATCTTCCCTACAAAAAAAGTCCAAGGGCAACAGCACACTTTAGCTGTTTAGACCTTGTTTGTTAGGACTTGTATTGGTTTGTAATCAACGACCCATCTTGTCCAGACTCTACTTCTCTGTGTGGGAAGAATGCCATGCCTTCATCTCAGCAGCCAGCTCAGACATTTTGCGATTATTCAGATAATCCTCCATCTGCTCTTCCGCATGCACCATCACCCTTTGGATCAAACAACTGCTGTTATGGTTCTGTGTACATTCAAACAAAGAAGCCTTTCCTTCAATGGCATGGATAATCTCAAGAAAAGAAGGGTCTGGATTTTTACGACTCAGACGATAGCCTCCATTCGCTCCCGAGGTCGATTCGATCATACCTGCTTTGACGAGTTTGGTCAGGATTTTGGACAGATAAGTAGGCGATACTTTCTGTAGCTCTGCGAGCTGATGTACGCTAACCAACTGCTCTGGCTCGGTAATTACAAGATGCAGCATCGTATGCAAGGCATAATTCGTAGCTTTAGAATATTTCATGAGGGCACCTCATTATATACGGATTTAATTTATCCATAATAGACCTGATTAGACGCAGTGTCAAACTTCTCATCTACTCCAGCTAGCACTCACTTATTTCGGCTGAATTCTATATTCGACGCTGAGATGCCGGCAGACATCCTTCGTAATCAAAAACAGACATTTTGGGACAACCTCTTTGATCCTAACTGTGGTACAAGCCACGGTAATCTGTAGGTGTCATGCCTTCTCTTGCCATAAACTGACGGTTAAAATAACTGGCATTCGGATACCCCGCCTCTTCTGCAATCTGTCCAATATTAGCTGTTGGCCGCTCCAATAACCATTGCTTCGCCATCTGTAACCGGGAACGTGTAATAAACTCCATCGGTGTCATCTCTACAGCGCTCTTGAACAATTTGCAAAAGTAGTACGAGCTTACTCCCGCCAGATCAGCCCAATCCTGTAGCAAGAATGGCTGACAAGCTTCCTGCTGCATCTGTGGAAGTAAGGCTAGCACACGGCTTTCGGCGTTGCTTGTACGTGTGTTTTTCAGTGGAACCGCATGCTGAACGAACTCAGCCAATACTGCATAGGTGAGCGTGGACAACTGGGCTGGCCGCAGCATTCGATTCTGTTCCGCTTCCGTGAGCAGTGCCAGATGTGCTTCTTCCCACGGGGCCTGCTGACGCAGCGTCCATAACAGGTTACGGTGCAGACCTCGCTCAATCATATAATCATGCAACCGATCACCATAAAAATGAACCCAACGCACATCCCATGGATCGTCTTCGCTACTGTAGTATCGCTGCTGCTGCTGCGGAAAATACAGGACAGCCTGTCCAGCTCGAAGCTCATGCACGACACCGTCTGCTTCAACGTATCCTTTGCCTGCGGCAACGTAGTGAATGTTGAAGTTGTTGAGCGCACCTGCTTCACGCCAAACGTTATGTTGGATGTGTTCTGTATAGTGTCCAATCGACTCGGGATAACAAAAATAAGGAATATTTTGAAGGGTCAGCAGCGTTGTTTGTCTTAACATAAACCGTTTCTCCCTACTTAACAATTTTGTGTTAACTATAATCAATATATTATCATTTTAATTCATTCATGTATCTCATATAATCACAATATACATTCATATACAGGAGGAATACAACTATGAATTCAGATCGTAAATTGCGTTGGGGCATTCTTGGTAGCGCTAGCATTGCTGTACGCTCCGTTATTCCGGGTCTGCAACAATCCGAGCTTAACGTAGTCACTGCCATTGCCAGTCGGGATGAAGAAAAAGCGAAACAGACTGCCGACCAACTAGGTATAGATCAAGCATACGGCAGTTATGAAGCATTACTTGCTGATGACTCCATCGATGCTATATACATCCCCCTTCCAAACCATCTGCACCGGGAATGGACAATTCGCGCCGCAGAAGCAGGTAAGCACATTCTGTGCGAGAAACCACTCGCGCTGACTGCGAAGGAAGCCGAGGAAATGGTTCAAGCATGTGCGGATGCTAAGGTACAACTTGCGGAAGCACTCATGTATCGCCATCACCCTCGTTATGATCAGATTAAAGAGATTATCGCTAGCGGTGAAATTGGTACAGTTCGCGGAATTCACAGTACATTTTCATTCAACAATTCCGGTTCGGATGGTAACGTTCGATTCAAACGGGAATGGGGCGGCGGAGCTCTATATGATATCGGCTGTTATTCCATCAGTGCTGCACGTCTAATCTTAGGGCAAGAGCCTACTGCAGCAACGGTGATTGGCCTGTTCTCTCCTGAACATGACCATGTGGATATGATGGCTTCAGGATTGCTGGAGTTCGATGGCCAAGTTGGTGTCACGTTTGACAGCAGCATGTGGGCTGCATTCCGTAATACGCTGGAGGTTCTCGGATCAGATGGTCTAATTGAAGTACCTTCTGCTTATATAAGCAATCCAGATGCAGGATCTAACTTCTACGTTACTTCTGGTGGAGCTCGTAGAGAGGTTGTTGTTCCGCAAGTGAATCACTATTCCCTTCAGGGAGATGATATGGCACGTGCTGTACTACATGGTGAGGCACTTCGCTTCGCACCTGAAGATGCCGTATCCAACATGAAGGTACTTGAAGCTTGCCTGCGCTCAGCAGAAGAACGTACACGAATCACACTTTAAGAGGTTGTTCAAAAAGGGCGGTTTTGATTACGTAGCATGCCTAACGGCATGATCAGCGCCCGATATGGGTTTAGCCAGAACACGAACTATATATAAGGACGGTGTGTAAATATGGAATATATTACGATTGATGGTGCAGGTAAACGCATCTCCCGGTTAATTAAAGGCACGGACTATTTTGTACATGACGCCTATGAGAAAGTTGCAGCGAATATGGATGCATTCCTGTCCATCGGTGGAAACACCGTGGATACGGCTCATATCTATTGCGGAGGACAGAGTGAAGAAGTGCTGGGACGTTACATGCAGGAGCGCGGCAATCGTGATGAAATTGTCATTCTGACCAAGGGTGCTCACCACAACCAGGACGGCCCACGGGTTAATCCTGATGCCATTCGCAGCGACCTACTGACGAGCCTGGAACGACTCCAGACCCCTCATGTCGAGTTATATGCCTTGCACCGCGATGACCCGAATGTTGCCGTTGGTGTGATTCTTGAAGCGCTGAACGAGCATATTGAAGCAGGCAAAATTGGTGCGATTGGTGCATCCAACTGGACTTGGCAACGCTTAGAAGAAGCCAATGCCTATGCCGCAGCCCATGGTCTGAAAGGATTTACATTCAGCAGTCCGAACCTCAGTCTTGCCAAAGCAAATGAACCGTTCTGGGCAGGCTGTGTATCCGCAGATGCAGAGACGCTGGCTTGGCACGAACGCACACAATTGCCTTTGCTGTCTTGGTCTTCTCAGGCTCGTGGTTTCTTCACAGGTCGCTTCACACCAGAAGTGCGGGATAATGCAGATCTGGTGCGTGTGTTCTATAGCGATGGCAACTGGGAACGACTGCACAGAGCTGAACAGCTGGCTGCAGCCAAGAAAACAACACCAATTCAGATTGCCCTTGCGTATGTCTTGAATCAATCCTTCCCAACGTGTGCGCTGATCGGCGCTCAAAACCAGGCAGAACTGCTGTCCTGCGACGAAGGATCACGCATCTCCCTATCCACTCAAGAAGTGAATTGGTTAGATCTTGGCAGTGATGAGAAGCCTTCATCTCTGTAGTTGTGTCATTGTAAAGATTATCTATTGAAACGAAAAGGCTCACTCCCAGATCTACTGGAAGTGAGCCTTTTCGATATATTTCAGGACATAAATGATATAGGGGATAAACGATCATGAATGCCTTTTTCTTTTTTCAGCTATTATAACGTATTTACAGTATTACAGTTTTACGATCTGACCTGTTTTCTCCGATTCGAAGGCAGCCAGAATGACTTGTAGGGAACGCAGGCCCTCTTCACCAGAGATGCTTGGAGGTGTGTTCGTAACAATAGATTCTACGAATGCATCAATGACACCACTTGGTACTTGCTTCTCATTCGTAGCCATAGCACCTACTTTGTAAGTTTCAACTGTACCATTTGTCAATTCAACGATAACCTCGTCACCATCGACTGTACCAATCTTCATCACACCATTCTCGCACCAAAGTACAGTACTGTTGTCTCCTGCACGATATTGCGTCCAGCTAGCTACCAAAGTACCGATTGCACCGCTCTTCATGCGCAGCAGGCATGTTGCGTTATCGTCTACTTTCGTACCTTCTTTGTGCAATGTGCTGATGAATCCAGCCACTTCGGATACTTCATCACTCAGCAAGTAACGGATAAAGTCGGATTTGTGTACGCCCAGGTCGCCCATCGCACCCATGATCGCTTCTTCTTTACGGAAGAACCAGCTTTCAGCGCCATCCACACTCCAAGCCTCTGGTCCAGGGTGTCCAAAGGAAGTACGGAAATTCAATACTTTACCCAGTCTACCGGAATCCAGAATTTCCTTCGCTTTCACGTGAGGAGGCATCAGACGTTGGTTGTGTCCAACCATAAGGAATACGTTATTTTTCTTAGCAGCTTCAATCATCTGCTCGCCTTCTTCAGTAGATACAGCCATCGGTTTTTCTACCAATACATGCTTACCAGCGTTCGCCGCAGCAATAGCCATCGGAGCATGCAGGTAGTTCGGTGTACATACACTTACCGCGTCAACCGTTTCGTTAGCAAGCAATTCTTCATAGCTGGAGTATGCCTTACCACCGTAAGTTTCAGCCATTTTCTCTGCACGCTCCACAATCGGATCGGCAAAAGCGACAAGCTCAACATGTTCATTATCAGCGTATTCTGGAATATGTCTGCGCTCGGCAATGGCTCCACAGCCGAATACAGCAACTTTAATTTTACTCATGTACAAATGTCTCCTTTGACAAGTAGATTAGCTTTGCATCTTCTGTTATGAATGCTTAATGCTCTGATTAAAATTGGTTCAAGTAGTTCTGTTTCAGCCAATTGTAGCTGTTGGCTACGCTTTCAAGAGGTGGATTCTGACATACATCCTGTTCTACAATCAGCCACTCTACGCCTGCATTGGTAGCTGCCTCAATCACGGCTGGCAGATCAACTGAACCTTGTCCCAGTTCCAGTGTTTTCATCTGACCCTGTTCGTCTTTGCTGAAATCCTTCAAGTGAAGCAGCGGCAAACGTCCCGCATATTTATTAATATACTCGATTGGATTTTGTCCCGCAAACTGAACCCAGCATACGTCCATCTCAACCTGTACGGACTCTGGCGTCGTTTGAGTAAACATCGCGTCAAAGGCATTCTCATCGCCAACTTGGCCGTGGAATTCAAAATCATGGTTGTGGTAACCAAAGATCAAGCCTTGTTTTGTAACCTCTTCCCCATATCCTTGAAGTTCAGCAAACAGCTTCTTCCAGCCTTCTGCGTCCTCTGGACGATCTTCTGGCATCAAGTAAGGGCAGATCATATATTGAGCCCCAATCGTTTTGAGGTAATCGATTTGTTGTTGTAGGTTCTCACGCATTGCATGCAGTGAAACGTGGCTGCTGAATCCTTTCAAACCTAGTTCGTCTAGTAGCGCTTTCATTTCTTCGGCAGGAATATCTCCATATCCAGCAAACTCCACGCCTTCATAACCAAGCTCAGCTACTTTGCGCAAAGTTCCACGGAAATCTGCTGCAGTCTCATCGCGGAGTGTGAACAATTGCAATCCAATATTACGTTTTCCCATGATATCTACACCTCTGCTCTAGAATTTGCTTTCATTGCTCTATCTGGTTTCATCCTACCGCAAAACAGGCTAGAATGAACATATACAATATCGTCAAACCATGAACTATTTGATCAAATTTTTCTGACGTGGGTTAACATGAATTTCCATGTTAAATTCCAATCATGAAATATACGGTATGACCGTGAATGAATCGTATTGTTGAGCATCATGCTACACCTACATACAGGAGGATTACATCCAATGGAAACTACAGTACTGATCTGCGACTACTCCTACCATTACAAAGCATTCAATCATAATATGAGGGGCAACCTACAGAGCTTTTTGTTCCGCCTCCAGACCGAAGGTACATGCAAGATCTATATCCAAGATGAGGAATTTACCATGACCAGCGGGGATCTCCTCTTACTTAAGCCTGGGGATGATTATCGTCTTGTCGTAGAAGAGCCACATAAAGAGGGACGTTTGTCGAGTGGGGATTATTATTTATTTTGCGAGGGAAGCTGGATTGAACAATGGTGGGGGCAAACTGCACGTCCTACCCTCAGCCGCATCGGCTTAGATGACAAATTGGTTAGTCTATGGCGGAACATGTTGCTGGAGAAGCGCCGCGGCCCCCTGGAGGAAAATGCAGAGCTTAACGATGCACTCCTTCGTGGCTTGTGCTTATACATTG
The DNA here is from genome assembly GCF_023714095.1 of Paenibacillus sp. MER 99-2. Classification (NCBI taxonomy): domain Bacteria; kingdom Bacillati; phylum Bacillota; class Bacilli; order Caryophanales; family Paenibacillaceae; genus Paenibacillus; species Paenibacillus sp. MER 99-2. The sequence goes on from NZ_JAMAUZ010000009.1 coordinate 162,488, forward strand.
ACCGAGCGATCAAAGAAAACATTCAGACCGACCGTGCCGTCTCCTCGGCCTTGAAGCTGAAACGTTTCATCGAGGAGCATGCCACCGTAACGTTCAAACTGGAAGAGGCAGCACGATACGCAGGACTAAGCCTGTCACGTGCAGTACGTTTGTTCAAGGAGCACTATGGTCAGACTATGATTCAATATGCCATCGAAATTCGTCTGAATGCTGCGCTGGAGCGTATGAAATACAGTGAAATGACATTGGAACATATTGCTGAATCCTGTGGATTTGCAAGCTATTCCTATTTTCATCGGGTCTTCCGTACACACTTCGGGATGTCACCTGCGGAATATCGGGAATCGCAGTCCCATCCACCAATGGATCTAGAGCACGTTTGAATGAAGTGGTTAAGAAACATATTTTCGGACACACCAAGGAGCCTTACTCCTCTAGACCTGGCTTAATCACATAAGCTAAAGTTTAGAAGGGCAGGGCTAGGTGTCGTCTTCTCCTATTGTTATAGCGCTCACTCTAACGATAGAATTAGATATTTTTCCAGTTGAATTCTTTCTCAAACTAGATATTTACACACTCTCCACTTGTTGAACATGTGTAGGATATCTGAAGCAGATCGCACCGAACTCATCATTCCCAATATGGTAGTCCGGATCTTCTTCAAAACCAAATCGTCGATACAACGCTACGGCATTAAGCATACTAGGACTTGTATACAGATAAACATAATCACGATTGAACGCTTTGGAAGATTCGACGCAACGATCAAGCAATGCCCGCGCAACACCATGCCCCCGCCAGTCTGGATGAACAGCAAGTAAGCGAATAAACGGGTAATCAATTGGCGACTCGAAGCCGGCATACGCTTTTTGAGCCGTCTCAAACAATTGGACTGTGCCCACAATGCTTTCTTCTATTCGAGCTACCCATAATTGTGCAATAGACGGGTTATGAAGTGATTCTCTAATTTCCCCAATATACTTATCCCAGCGCTCCTTATCGTTAAACGCACTTTCATATTCGGTGTAACTCGTCACAAGCACATCTACAATCTCCGCATAATCTTTCTCATGCGCCAGCTCCACAGTTATGTTGATTGTCAATGTTAATCCCCCTCTATAATTACACAGGATCAATAAGTCGTTCATCGTTCATTCGTGATTAAGTTCCAGATTAAAAAAAGAGTACTCTCATAAAAACTTTAAAAATCCTAGTTATCAACTACGGATTATATGTTTTCGTCATTGTAGCATGCATCTTTCACAGTTGATGATTAATTGTTTCTATTCTTAGATTGATATTTTCTATAGAGGTAGAACATATCATCTTTATTTTCGCCAAAAGTATGCGGTTCTACAATTGTCCAAGAAATAGAACGCGATAATTCGACATATAATTCCAAAATGTTCCTTATGTGATATAGTATAAAATACCTATATTAGAGGAGTTGTTGCATGTTGAAATGGACGTTTATTAAATCGTTGCTTATTGCCAGTCTGATTAGCCCACTATTGGTACTAGGCAATTCCGCTGATGCAAAAGATCTTCCAGAGCCTGAATGGGTGTACAACATTGATAAGGGGGAATGGAGTCTCCCTTGGAATATAGTCCCTGGGGTCGTAGTGGATTCCCAAGGCAATCAGAGCCTACTTGGTTATAAAATGGTTGGAGGGAAACGTTATTTAGAAAATATAGATCCCTTATCGGGAACTCTCCGATGGTCTATCCTTGAAAATTTTGATTTTGTCCCTTCAGAAGACGGGTACATTTTCATGTTCGACAAGAACAACAAAGTCAGTGCCATGAACTTAGCAAGCGGTAAGAAAACATGGACGGGTACTCTACCCTTCAACAAAGATGTTGCATATCATTCCTATGAGAGTGACATGTATCCGGGTAAGGACGGAAGTCTGTATGTCGCTTCGCATTCAAAAGATTATAAAGCCACCTTATATCACTATGATTCTAATGGCCGGAGAACCAAAAAATATACATTGCCGTACTCCATCGTTGGCATAGAAGGTGATTATGTATTTGCCAAAACCTATAGTGATGACCCTAATACATATATTTTAAATCTTGCTACAGGAAAAAAAATCGTAACGGTGAAGAACGGAATATCATACATTCCCGTCAATGTACTAGGGGATGGTACTTTCGTTACTCAAAACGTTGTCAAAAATGCGGTAACACTCAAAGCCTACAATCCTAAAGGGCAGTTAAAATGGACAAAAAAGCTTCCATATGTAAGCGAACGGACGGAGACCTACACACTCCAGGATCGTCTGCTCTTTATGGATGGTAAAAACAATTCATTAAAGCTGTACGCTTCAGATGGTAAACTGCTGGCAAGCAAATCATACAAACCCATCGCTACAGGTTATAACCGTTTCATGCGACTGATCGAGGTTTCAAAGGATCAGCAAAGTATCATGTTCACCGTTAAAAAAGGAAAGGATTACGAAATCAACATATTGGATTCAACCAATCTGAATGTAATTAAAGCCTTCTCTGAAACAGAACGAGATTTCTATAGTAATGCAAACTACGAGCTCCTCAATAACAGAACCCATTTTATTGTAGTGGACTATACGGGAAAATCGATCGTGAATTATGACCTTACACGAATAGATTACTAACAAGTTATGAATTAGCAATATCGTTAGAGAAGCCGCCATCTCCTCGGAAAATGTATCTACGATACCAACTCCGACAGGTGGTGGTTTTTCCTTTGCGCGAACGTTGAAGTCTTCAAACTCCCCCATGACGCCTCTTCAACAAACCTGTATAGTTAACCATAGTACGCTAACACCAACCTCTGATTAATTCTTTTGTACATAGCAGAGCCATTCCATATTTTTTTGAACTGGAGCGATAGCCATGGAATCTAAACGCAAAGTTCTCATTATTGAAGATGAACAGGATATTTCACGCATTCTGCGAGACTATTTGATCAAGAACAACTACGAAGCTGCGATTGCGAGTAACGGTCAAGATGGATTGCACATCATGGATATGCTGCAGCCAGACTACATCATTCTAGACATTATGCTCCCAGATCTCGACGGCATCGAGGTCTGCCGTGAGATTCGGCGCCGTAACAATATTCCGATATTAATATTAAGCGCGAGGGGCAGCGATACGGATAAAGTGCTGGGGTTAGGCTTTGGCGCTGATGATTATATGACCAAACCCTTCTCGCTCAGTGAGTTACTCGCTCGGATCAACGCACACTTCCGCAGATATGATCGTCTGACAACGGAACGTGTCTCTACCGATCTGTTGAGGCTGTCTAACCTCGTCATTGATAAGAAGGGATACAAAGTAACGTTAGATGATCAAGAGATCTCACTCTCCGCCAAAGAATTTGAGTTACTTCACTATCTGGCAAGCAACAAAAATCAGGTTTTCTCGAAGTCACAGCTTCTAGATGCGATCTGGGGTTACACCGCTTATGGAGATGAGAATACCGTTACCGTGTATATACGCAGATTGAGAGAGAAAATTGAAGCAAACCCTTCCGAGCCGCTTCTACTGAAAACCGTTTGGGGTGTCGGCTACAAGTTCAACCATGAGTAAGCCAAAGGAGGCACCGAAATGTCACTACATATGTGGTCCAAACGTTGGCTACGCACATCCTTCATTCTGCTAATAATTTTGATGACATGCAGTCTATTGCTTTTCGTGAATCTGCTTATGGACAGGCAAAACAACACCTCCAATCTATCTATTAGTCAGGTGAGGCTTACGGTTAATCCCCTTCTTCTTGAACTTGGACAAAAACAGCAGCAATTAACGGATCCGGCAACGCAGGATCAATTGCGATCTATCGCGCAAGAAAATGGGATTGAGCTGACCTATGTTGGATTAGATGGTGTTGTGGTCGTATCTTCTAGCCCTTCCTTGGAGGGCACGCGGCTGAATCTGCAATCTGTACTGCATTATGATCTGAATCAAGCGGCACAGGTTAGGGATGAAAACAAATCACTCCACATCGCCTTTCCAGTCATCGATGAACGACAAGGAAGCCAGATCGGCAATGCCATCTTTACAGTTCCCCTATCTATGGTTGTTGTTGAGCAGCCGCTCACTTTCGCCTTTTGGGTCATGCTTGCATTAGCTGGTGTCTCCCTCGTGTTAGGCGCTTGTCTGATCGCTATGAAACGAAAGGTTAAGAAGAACCTGCTCTCTCCGATCAATCAATTGAAAGAACACGCAGCGTCTATTCTCAAAGGGAAGTACGATCAGCCCATTCAATACACCAGAGTAGATGAAATGGGTGAATTATACGCCATACTTGATCTGATGCGCGCGGAGATCATGCATCTGAGTGCAGAGCGTATCCGGCAGGAACAAGCACAGAAAGAACTGATCACTAATATATCGCACGATCTCAAAACACCCATTACAACAGTTAAGGCATACATAGAGGCAATTCTCGAAGGTTTATGTTCTGATGAACAAACGTTGATGGAGTATATGGAGATCATGCGAACACATACGGATAAAACGGCTAGATTGGTTGAAGATCTGCTCGTTCACGCTTTGCAGGAGCTAGGTCAGATCTCGGTCGAGCCTCGCGAAGTGTATAGCCTTGCCACCTTTCAACAGATGTTACAGCCCATTGCACACATGGTGGAGATGCGAGGTCTGAATTATGAAGAACCGGCATTGATCCCTAATGTGCTTATGCGGATTGACTCAACGAGAATGGAGCAGGTTCTATCCAATATCGTATTCAATGCCCTTAAACATACCTTTCCTGGAGATACGATTCGGATTATGACCGAGCTGAATGCTGAACAATTTATACTGACTATTGCCGATACGGGGCAAGGTATTCAGCCTCAGGATATGCCTTTTATATTTGAACGATATTTTAAGGGCGCATCTTCACCTTCTAATTCGTATGTGCAGGAGGGAACGGGTCTAGGTCTATCCATCTGCAAAAGCATTGTTGAAGCACATGGAGGTCAGATCACCTTTTCGAGTAAAGAAGGACAAGGTACGATTTTTCAGATTCATCTGCCCATCTGTTAACCTGCTGACCATGTAATACTTTATTCATAATTAGATAAGGTTTCCTCAAGGTGTCTCCCTTAGAATTGACACTAATATGAATCATAGGGAGTGATCTTCTTGGTCAAGTCAGCCATTATACGCGCTCAAAACTTATGTAAAACCTACAATACGGGTAGCGAGCAGTATCATGCGATACGTAATGTTGATCTGGATATATACGAAGGTGATTTTACCGTAATCATGGGCAACTCGGGTTCAGGCAAATCTACCCTATTGTACCTGTTAAGCGGCTTAGATCAGGTAACCGCAGGCGAAGTTTATTTCCGGGATCAACGCATTGACGCTTATACGGAACGGGAAATGTCTGAATTCCGCACCCGCCGAATCGGTTACATCTATCAAAGTATCAACCTTGTCCCAGACCTCTCCATTCAACAAAATATTGCATTACCTGGCTACATCGCCGGTTCCAAGAGGAGTGAGGTCGCCGCCAGAGCTAGTCAATTGATGACAGCCATGGATATCAATGAACAGCATCATCGCCTTCCCTCTGAAACTTCCGGTGGACAGCAACAACGAGCAGCCATTGCACGCGCACTAATTAACTCACCAGATATGTTATTTGCTGATGAACCTACAGGTAGTTTGAGCTATGAGCACGGCCAGGCTGTCCTTGATATCTTGACCGATATCAACCGCAAGGGACAATCGGTCGTTATGGTCACTCATGATATCAAGGCTGCATGTCGTGCAGACCGCCTTATTTTTATCCGAGATGGTAAGGTAGCAGGTATTCTTGAATTCAGCAAATATGACGAAGAGCAGATCCACGATCGTGAATCGATGATCTTCAATTTTGTGTCGAGGAAGGAATAGGACTATGGCGATCATGTGGCGATTGAGCCTTTCTTACCTCAGACAAAACAAAACGCAAAATGGATTTAGCACGCTTCTCATTCTCTTATCCACACTACTTGTAGCAACAGCCGTCATTATTCTGGCGAATACCGGCAATTTATTCAAAGAAATGCATGATCGTACCCATGGCTCCCACCAGATTCTTAGCTTTGAGAAAAACCTGAATGACCCTGAGGCTGTGTATCGTTGGTGGCAAGCACAAGAACACGTTGATGTCTCCCCTTTACTAAAATACAGGACACTGTCAGGGATTACGTTTGACGGACTGGATATTCCAAATCTCTATCTTTACATGATAGATACGCCTGCTCCCCCATGGGATGTGGATCAACTCGTTTTTGCCAGCGGATTGCAACCAACTTTGCCTGAACAAGGTTCGGTCTGGATCCCTACCTCCATGGCGAACTCATACCATATCGCCATTGGCGATACGATAAGCTTCAGAGCAGGCTCCACTAACCTCAATCTGACGGTTTCCGATATTGTCGTAGATGTTCCTTACGGTGCCCCATTTACCAATACTGCACGGGTCTGGATGAATCCAACGGATTATCAACATGATGTTCAGACACTCGCAGGAAATGACAATTATATGTTCGGCATTCATTTTGACGATTACAGTACGAATTCACAGTATTGGGAGAAGTATAATCTTGAACATGATGTCCCTTTTCTGGAGACCAAGATGGAATTTGAGAGCATATCCTCCTTCTATCTAATTATTAATCAGATTATCGGGTTCATTATGATTTTCCTCGGCGTAGTGATGCTAGTCATCGCTCTCGTTACGATTGGGTTCACAATTTCCGATGCAATCTTGGCTAACTATAGAACGATAGGGATCCTCAAATCACTAGGCTTGACTTCCCATAAGATGATTGGCACATATGTTATACAGTACGCTATGTTATCGCTAGTCGCCATTCTTCCTGGGCTTATGTTAAGTATATGGATATCCAAACCGTTAATCAGCATCTCTGTATCCTCGCTCAGAGCTGATAGTGGTGATATTCCAATGCAGGGAATTGGCGCAGCACTGCTTGTAGGAGCCTTGCTCTTCGCTATGGTCATCTTGTTCGTTATCCTGTACGCCAACAAAGCACGACATATCGAACCTGTGCAGGCCATTCGTTATGGAATGTCTGAAGCCGATCATATCCGTACTGCTCATCGAATGAATACACCGTTCTTCAATTCGATTGGGTTCTCACGATACCCTGTATCGGTCGTTATTGCCTTTCGCAACCTGATGAAGAATATCCGTAGCTCTGCTCTTATCCTGCTGCTCACGATGATGGCATCAGCTGTACTCGTTCTTGGTTATGTCGTTGTGACGAGTGTCAGCGGAATATATCAGACAGCCGCTAAATGGGGTTATGATAATGCCAACATCGCAGCCGTCGTGGTCAATAAGGGTAGCTTTTCCAGAGAACAACTAGAACAAGTCTTAGAACAAGATCCCCGCATTCAGAATGTGGGCTGGCAAGGCAATACCTCCGGCGTCATCCATCCTGACACTTTAGTCGATACGCAAAGTCAATCCACGAGTCTGTTTCTAAGTGTCTTGGACGGGAGCTATGATGAGCTTGGGTTTGAAAATCTAAGAGGAGCTAATCCACGGCTGGAGAATGAAATTTCGATTGGGATAAACATAGCCAGAACGTATCATAAGGATCTCGGTGATCTCATTGAACTCAACATTGAAGGACAGAAGCGCACTTTTGTGATCACAGGTATCTATCAAGCCATTGCCAACATGTCCGTCTCCGGACGAATTACTATGGATGCGATGCATAGCGTGAACTCCAACTACAATGATGTGGATGTTGCTTTTATGAATGTGAATGATTCGGTTCAGGTAGAACCTGTTGTGCATGAGTTGAACGAGCAATTCAAGGATTCTACTTCTGTTGTGACCCAGAAAACGCTGCTTGATTCAGTATATGCTGAAGCCGCTGGCATTCTGGTCTATCCGATGGCTCTGATCGGACTGCTGTTTATTCTGGTTACGTTTATCATTATCTTTAGTACTTGCCGGATCAGCATTCGCAAGGAAAGCAGAACGTATGGTATTTACAAATCCATTGGCTTGACGTCAAACCAAATCCGCTGGTCGATTGCGATGGGCATTGTGGTGTTGTCGTTCATTGGTGCTTTATTAGGCATTGTCATAGGCATATATGTGCTACCAGTCCTTCTGGAGCTTGTCCTTTCTGGATACGGAATCGTAGAGCTTCCCCTTATTCTGAACTGGGCTGGAATCCTATTATTCGCCTGCCTGACCGCACTTGCTGCAGCATATGGTTCTTGGGTATCTTCCCGAGTTATCCGTCATTCCTCTCCGCGCAATCTGGTTATCGAATAAGAAGAGAAGAGATAAAAGAACGGAACAAAAACAGAAGAAGCCCTCTCGTCTCCTTAAAAGGAACGAAAGGGCTTCTTCGTATGATCTACTCTGTTGAAGAACCAGGACTCGTAATATTGATCTTCACCTTATACGTAATCGGCACGGTACTGAAGATTTCATCCCAGTCATCCTTGACCTTCTTCCACACTTTCGGATATTTGATCCGTAAACTATCCCGGAAATCGGCAACATCTACTTTGTAGGTATGTTGAAGTTTGTGGAGCACCTGACCAATTTGTTGTTCCGCCATATCCGTGAAATTTTGTTCTAACTCTCTAAGGTAGGCTCCCTTCTCTTCTTCTTCAGGTGCACGCCAATCCTCCATCAGCCAACCTTCGGATTCTGCCTTTACGTCAAATGAAATTTCGTTACCAACTACTTTAGGTGTGATTTTGGTTTTTTTCTTCTTGATTTCATATAACACAGTGAAACCTTGTTTGTTGTATGTCTTGACCACACCACCGCGTTCTTTGGCCATGAGCCACGATAATCCCTCCAGATCTGTTTGGTTCAGCTCACCAATGAACTTCGTTGTATCTCCCTTAAAAATGCTAGCTCCAGAGAATTTGTCCTCGCCTTTAAAACTAAGTACATTCTGTAACAGAAAGCTAGAACCCGATTGCATCTGAGCATCTAACTTGGTTAACGGAACAGGCTCCATAATTTTATTGGACAAGTACGAGTTATTACTGATGCCCGTGAGGTAAAAAGCTGGAATTCGTGTGGGATCATCTGACGTAAGCACATCAACAGCACGTCGATGGCTAATTAATACCAGGCAATTAGGGCGAATATCATTATCCCGCAGTACAAAATCAAGCAGTTGGTCCAGGCCATACTTTTTGGCAATGTCCTTCGATATGACAATGACCTTCAGATGATGTCCGATGAGCGGACGATCTCGCCGTAATGCAAACTGACGAAAGATCTGCAACATCGAATCCCCTGTTAGCTGTTCATTGGAATACGAAGTTTTACCCGCAGCGGGAGAGCCCGATTGTCCACTTTTTTGACCACTCGCATACCCGGGGGCGATCTGAACCGTTGCAGTGACAACTTTCTCCTTAGCATAATCGCCCCCTTGAGCTGCGACGTTCTTTTCAAACTCTGTCTCTTGGGCGACATCAATGCCTAGACCCACATATAGACTTAGCTCCTCAATTTCTCTACTGCTCCAACAACCAGATACCAATAACAGAATGCATAAGCTAGTTATTGTACGTACAAACATACGGAATCGAATCATGCATGTTTGCCTCCTTTTTTGCGAATCAGACTTAATACCAGCAGCACCAGAGGTAAGATAGCAAACAAGAATACAGATGCATTGCCCAGCATATCCCCTAATGCAAAGGTCTGATCCACATTTTTGGGCATCAATGCTGTGATATAGATAAATGGAAGCAGTGCATACATAATAACTGGCATCTTCTTCGCACGAAATAAATCACGTATCCCAACCGAAGCGCAGTAATGAGTAATAACTGTTGTCGAGAAAATTTGCATAATCCAGATCACGAGCAATAAGGATTCGAAACGCTCAAAAATTAGACCTTGGATCTCGAAGCTTCTCACCAAATCCAGTGTTGGCCATGTTCTCGTCTTAATACCATCCAGAGACAGGCTACCCACAACCATAACAACGGTGATTAAGTAAACAATGGTAGAAGTCATCAATCCCCAGGTCATTGCCTTATTGCTTTTTTTCGGATTATGCATATATGCCGTTATGACCAGCATCACCTCGTAGCCGGTATACGATAGCAAAGAAGGCTTCAACCCTTTAAGCACTGGCATAATCCCATCTCCGAGTACAGGGCGTAGATTGCCAATCTCGAACAACTGATTACTAAGCAGAATTTCCATCACAAAAATAATCAGCGTAATTGGCAATATAATCTCAAACACACGCACAATAACGGCAAGTCCACCAGTAATCAGATAGATGCCTACCCACATAAAAACCATTACGATCGCCCAAGTCGGCGTACGCTCAAGCAGATACATTCCCGTTACATCCGCCATAACTCTAATTTCGAATGCAGCGATAACCGTGAAATACACAATCATGGCACAGCCCAATATGTAAGCAATCCAGCTCCCCGTGATCTCGCGGGTGAACTGGAAAACGGTTTTCCCTGGAAAGCGACGACACAAAGTGACCAGAATAATGCCAATGCCTGTAACGATCAGCCCAGCCAAAATAATGGAAATCCAGACATCTGGTGTTCCGACCGCTTTACTGGTTGTTCGAGGTAACGTTAAGATCCCGGCACCCAGCATGTAATTGACAATAATTACAACGGCCTGTGTCGTCGTAATTTTGCCTAGAGGGCTTTCTCCATTCAATGCAATTCACCTCCAGCCCTTTTGTAAATGAACCTATTTTTTACGATCCTCGTCTATAGGATTAGTCATAATCGGACGTTTTCTCATCATATTTAACGGAGCACGGATGAAGAAATCCTTCCATTCACCCAGGTGATACGGGACGGCTGGCGCAACATAAGGTACCCCGAAACTTGAGAGACGTGACAGATGTGTACACACAAGCAAAAAGAACATAACCACCCCGAATAATCCGAGTACCGCTGCACTAAACATCGCCACAAACCTTAGAATACGTAGTGTTAACCCTGCACTATACACAGGAATCGTAAAGGACGATATCGCCGTAACCGCTACAACAATGACGAGGAACTGACTGATAATTCCGGCCTGTACTGCAGCTTGACCAATAATTAGACCTCCTACGATTCCCATCGCAGGTCCAATTGGCTTAGGTAAACGAATTCCTGCTTCCCTCAGAATCTCAATGGAGAGCTCCATAATCAATACTTCAATTAGAGAAGGAAATGGTACCCCTGTCCGTGTCTCAATTATCGTCAATACCAGTTTGGTTGGAATAAGCCCCGGATGGAATGAAATAAAAGAGATATAGAGAGCAGGAGCGAGCAAAGCAAGCATTGCAGACATAAAACGCAGCATTCTTAGAAAAGTGCCCGGAATCCACCGCTCGTAATAATCCTCAGGCGATTGTAGCAGCATGCTAAAGGTCACAGGCACAACCAATACAAAAGGTGTCCCATCCAGCAAAATAGCTACCCGACCCTCAAGCAAAGCGCCCATTACCCGGTCAGGTCTTTCTGTATTCAGGATCTGTTGAAACGGACTAAGGGTACTATCTTCAATTAATTGCTCCACATAACCCGATTCGAGCATATCATCCATATCCATCTCTTGAATTCGCTTCTGCACTTCTGCTACGAGCTTAGGATCAGCAATATCCTGAATATAGGCAATCGCCAAATCTTTTTTGACACGTGAGCCAACTTCAAATTTTTCAATAAATAAACTCTGATTACTGCCATGGCGACGCAAAATCCCTGTATTATCGCTTAACTCCTCTGTAAAACCGATCCGGGGGCCACGAAGTAGCCCTTCGGATAAAGGTTCATCGACACCACGCGTTTTTCCCTTAGCCGTGCCAATTAACATCGCTCCAGGTAACCCATCCACCAATAATGCATTCTTGCCTAACAGCACAGCAATGGCCAGCTCCTGAAGAGATTGTGTCTCCTGCACCTGACTTACAGGAAGCAGTTGTTCCTTCAAATACGATGTCAGGAAGTCAGCGTTATTATGTTGCACGAACTCCCCCTGAGTCTGCTCAGGCACACCTTCGAACATCAATGATTTAATAAGGTACTCATCCATTAAATTCACATCTACCAGACCTTCGGTAAACATCACGGCAGCCCGCGTATTGGTGCCTCTAATCGTAAATTCCCGAAGATGCACATCTGCATTTTTACCGAATGTTTCCTTAATGCTAATCAGATCCGTATCGTATTTACCGGTTAATTTAATGTTGGCATAGTGCCCTGTCTCCGTTCCGCTTCCTATTCCCGCAGCGGCTGGTGAGATGTCCTTTGGGGATATCAACGGTTTGGTGGAGCGAGTGAAGCTACCACGCTTGATTGAAGTATTGATCCATCGTGTGATCAAGGTAATGCCAATGGGAATGATAATGACCAAGAAGGCCTGAATCCATACTGGCCATTTGGGTACATAGGAAACGATGGTAGACCACATATTCTCACCCCAACATTTCTCTGCATCGTTAGCTGCAGGTATTCGAGAGTATTGTTTCCCCGTTTCCACACAAACATTCCCGTTTTTGTAAACAAAAAAACGGTTCCCCTTAAGGAACCGCATCCAACTTTAAACGGATATACATTTATGCAATTCATTTATGTAGCTCATAGGAACCCCAGATATAAGATATGGCATGATTCAACCTGCAATCTGACACTGCCAGCAATTCATCACACGATTTTGGTTACTTGCTGCGCCTTGGCATCAAGTAACTGAGCAGCTGCAGCAATAGACGTAAAGTCATTCAAAGCGATCTCAATCCGCTCTTTACTCTGTCCCACGTATTCCTCAACCTTTTGTGTACCGCCCGAGATATTTCCGATCTCTTTGGTAATTCCAGTAACGCTATCACGAATTTCATTAATCGAATTCTCTACAATCCCGGATAGCTTTTTCACTTCTTTGGCAACAATATCGAATCCTCGCCCATACTCCCCCGCGTGTGCAGCTTCAATCGCAGCATTCAAAGCGAGTAACTGCGTTTGTGATGCAATTTCCCGGATCGTCTGTACCACCCCTTGAATCGATCCAGCTTGTTCCTGCAAATGAGTCAACGTTGTGCGATTATGAGCGGACACCTCTGAAATGATTGAAATACTGGACATTAATTCCCGACTCCGTCCAATTCCCCCGTCTGCTTGCTCGCTCAGCTCATGAGACATCGTTTTCAATTCATTCACAACTGTAGATATATTCGTTTGACGAGTGGTGATGTTGGTCGCTATTTTGGAAACACCGAGTATTTTTTGATTGTTTTCATCATAAACAGGCATATACGTAGCCTCAAGCCACACGGAATTGCCATTTGCATCCTTACGTTCTACCTTATCCTGAAAGCTTACTCCACTAAAAATACTGCTCCAGAACGCTTCATATTCCACACTGTTCACAAAGTGATCAAAGCAAAACTGTTCATGCTGCATACCGTACATCTCTTCTTTTTGATAGCCCATCGTTGTGGCAAATACATCATTCACATACGTAACCTTGCGTTTCATATCGAATCGAATAATCGCCAAACTTTTCTCCATCGCTTTGATGACCAAGTCATCTGTCACAACATCTTTTTTCATTACATCCACTATAGACACGCCATATCCCCCACTCTAAACCCATGATAGAAACCTCTTGCAATAACAGGCTAGGCTAAATAACACTTCATATAATATGTATCTCTATTAATTCAAGATAACTATATTAATGATACCCGGATTCGGGACTTTTGGATCACTAATTCGAACATAAATAATCATTGGCTTGATCATACAATAGCATTTCGATTTGTACCATACTTTAATTCGCACATTCTCTTAAATAATGTAGGAGAATAACCGACAATAAAAAAAGGGGATTTCTGTGATAAATCTCACTTTTTGGTCAGGAGGAATAGGTATATGTTTAAGGGTTTAAAGAGAACCGTTCGGCTTGGCTTGCTGCTTCTTGTCTCTACTGCCTTTGTTGTTCAAGGAGCTACAGTTGGGACTCCAGTAGTTCAGGCAGCGGACAATGTGATTAAAGCAACCGATTTGGGAGTCAAAGCGAATTCAAAAAGCGCTCAAACCAAGGAAATTCAAAATGCATTAAAGTATTTCTATGACCGAGGAATGGAAGGAACCGTTTATTTTCCAAAAGGTACATACTATGTCGATGAATCTATTCGTTTATACGCTGGTGTTAGTCTAACCGGTGATGGAATGGGACAAACCATTTTCAAAAAGACAGGCTCTTCTAGCCAATATGTCATCGGTAACCCAATTCTTCGTAATCAATCCAATCGAATCAATGTGAAGATATCTAATCTGACGATTGATGCCGATCGTGAAAATCGGGAAGCTCGCAGTGCTAGTCAGGTAGGTGGGATCATTATTGATGTTCCTGTCTCCCACCTCATCCTTGACCAGATCGAGATTCGGGATACCACCATTGGAGCCTTGCTACGTAGAACGAAAGATTCCGAGATCACCAACAGTCGCTTTGACCGAAACAATGGACATGCCATTGCCACAGGACACGAAAGCTTCCCTGCTGGTGAGTTTAGCAACGTTCAAATTATAAACAATCAAATTACGAATTCGGGCGGCGGTAGTGGAATTAATCTATCTCGCGCAACCAATACCACCGTGTCTGGCAATCAGATCATTAACCGTACCCACCAATCAGACGGCTATGCTGGTATTCGTATTCCTAATGACGGTGCCAACAACACCATTACAAACAATGTGATTGAAAACTATCCGCGGGGTATCTTTGTACTGACAGGAGCAACCGGAAATCATGTTTACGGCAATACGATCAAAAATGCTTCTCTTCAAGGTCTGCTGGTGCAAGCAAGTGGCAATACCTTTACAGACAATGAATTTATTCAAACGAATACTTCGCTTAAACCAGATGCTGTTATTCGTCTAGATGGCTCCAACCAGAATAAAGTGATTGGTAATGAGATGACAACCCACTCCGGTTTCTCCATTACCGGTATCCGTCTTACCAACTCTAGCTCGAATGAAATTAAGAACAATATTACCGATACTTCAGGCAAGTCCATCAGTATTGAAGGTGGAAGTGGGAACATAAATACAGGCAACCGTAATCGCTAAGCTAAGGAACAGACGTAATTTAGAGAGTAATTTAGAGAGTAATATAGTAAACAGAGACCAACATAGCAGAATATTAACCAAAGAGTAATACAGAAATATTAGAATATGCATCAGATACTGATGTGAGTAGCGAATAGCCTGAACAACAAGTAACTTATCTCAAAATCCCCTCTGCTACCTTTATGGAGCAGGGGATTTTTTATTGTTTCATTTGGTGAATTCATCAATAACAATAATATAAGTATCAAATATGGTAAAATTAAACTATACATACATGAGAGGGGAGATTATAATGATACTCCAATTAAAAGGGGCTTTATTGGCGATGCTTATCGTACTGCTTACCGTAGTTACGGGATGCGACAATTCTAAAGAGGTGAACCAGGCAATCCAAGCCGGCGAAGCATACAAAAGCGTGGAGTACACCGTTACTTATCAAGAGGATATTTTCTCAGAGCATTCTGTACTTGAACGAAACAAGTTAATTAAGCCGTACCTCACAGAAGAGTATTATGCCAAGGCTGAGCTTAACCGTTACACAACGATGCCATTTCTCATTGTACAAAAACAACAGTTATCCCTAGAGCCTGAAAATATTGCGTTCGAACCGCTTAATCAGCCAACTGAAGATACCTATGACCTGCATTATACATTAGACTTTGTATTGCTTGATCAGGATGGAAACGAGGTTAAACGGGTTCCGAGCAAAGGACTGCTCACGATGATGAAAGTGGACGGCAAATGGCTTGTTCAAGCCGATGAACCCGATTGGAAAGTCCTCGCAGATCTTAGTCAATGAGTCATACATGCCTATCGTTAGTGTTTCCCAAAGCCATCCTCACACGTAATGTTTGATCTAAGAATTTCGTTAAGACTTTGTTTCGCATGTTCTAATTTTTGCTGAGCCTCTTCGATTTCAGATATTTTCCCCTGAATGATAACACTTTGTTCGTTTTCGGAGAAACCGTTCTTCGAGATCATGGACTCTATATCCTGAATTGTAAAGCCAACGGCCAAGCATTGCTTAACCACTTCCAAGTGCTGAATGATGCCTGGCGTGTATATCCGATAATTGTTCGGGTCTCTCAGCACATACTCATCGGTAATAATCCCAACCTTCTCATAGTAACGGATCGTTGATATGGGGAGGTTTATTATTTTAGAAACTTCATTAATCTTCACTTGAGTCACCTTCATTTCTTTTGCTTGCTATAAAGTATACTTCATAGTTTAGACTCCTCATAGTGAGATAATTACAAAGTAACCACCTCACTATTATGCGTATAGAGGAGAGAAACCTACATGAATACAACGACTGACCACTTTAGCAAAACAAATGATTTTAATGCGATCGTCCTAGAACGTCGTTCAGTGAAAGAATACGATCCCGAAGTAAAAATTAGCCGCGAAGAAATGACGGAAATCTTGTCGAAGGCTTCCCGCGCTCCATCCGCCATTAACATGCAGCCATGGCGTTTCCTTGTCATCGACAGTGCTGAAGGGAAACAGAAAATTGCACCCCTAGCCTCGTTTAACCAGACGCAGGCACTAACCTCTTCGGCCCTTATCGCCGTATTTTATGATGCCCACAACACCGAATACATGGAAGAAATTTTCAGTAAATCTGTGGAGCTTGGTTATATGCCGCAAGAGATCAAGGAGATGCAGATGGGGCAGGCAAAACCGTATTATGATAGCCTGAGCGCATCTGATCTGCGTGATATCAACCTGATTGACTCTGGACTCATTGCCATGCAGCTCATGCTTATTGCCCGTGCTCACGGTTACGACACCAACCCTATGGCTGGTTATGATAAAGATCAGATCGCCGAAGTCTTCGGCCTAGACAAAGCCAGATTTCAACCTGTCATGCTAATCTCCATCGGTAAAGCAGCCAAAGCAGGTTATCCTTCCTATCGTCTCCCCGTTGATACGATTACAACTTGGGCTTGAATCAAGATTACTTTTGATTAAAAGGAGCTCTTGATCAAGGCTAGTCTTGATTCAGACGTACTTTCCAACAGTGTTATTACCTACTGTCACTATCGAAAACAAGGAACGTAACCTAGCTTATGGTTAATGTAAAAGTTGAATAACACTCATATAACTATTGCAAAAATGAGTCCCCCTCATTTATCTTACAATTAGATAATTTGTAAAATTTTATTATTTCACGTTATGTCATATATAATTAAAAGCTATCCCTATAAGTCATTATCAAATGACTCTGGACAGCTCCTTACACTCACAAAAAAAGCTCCTCACAACAAATGTCGTAAGGAGCTTTTCGTTATATACCTACATGGGACTGAGCAACCATTTGTCGCTCATCGTGTCCCTTTAAAATTTAAACCGAATTATTCAACCGTTACACTCTTCGCCAGGTTACGTGGTTTATCTACATCGTGACCCAGTGCAAGAGATGCGTAGTATGCAAGCAATTGCAGAGCTACAACGGACAGAGCTGGGCTCAGCAATGGCAACGTCTTAGGAATAGCAAATGCTTGATCCACGGATTTCAGCAAGCTTGCTACATGCTCTTCATACGTAATTGCCAGTACATCTGCGCCACGCGCTTTAACTTCCTTGATGTTGCTCACTGTTTTCTCAAGCACGTTCTCCTGTGTTGCCAGGGCAATAACAGGGATTCCATCCTCGATCAATGCGAGCGTACCATGCTTCAACTCACCCGCAGCATAAGCTTCGGAGTGGATGTAGGAGATCTCTTTCAGTTTCAACGAACCTTCTTGTGCTACAGCGTAGTCCAGACCACGGCCGATGAAGAAGAGATGTTGATGTTTCGAGATTTGCTCTGCATATCCTTTGATTGCATCAGCTTGCTCCAACATGGACTCTACTTGCTCAGGCAGGGCTTGCATTGCAGCAAGCATATGCTCGATTTCTTCTGCTGTTTGTGTACCACGTACTTGTGCCAGGTACAGACCAAGCAGATTGAACGCGATCAATTGTGATGTGTATGCTTTTGTGGAAGCAACCGCGATTTCCGGTCCTGCCAATGTTGCAATAACATCATTGGCATCACGAGCGATGGAGCTGCCCACAACGTTTGTTACGGCCAACACGTGTGCACCATTGGACTGTGCTTCACGAAGTGCAGCCAGTGTATCCGCAGTTTCACCAGATTGGCTCACAACGATTACCAATGTATCTTTGTTCACGATTGGTGAACGATAACGATACTCGGAAGCAACATCTGTTTCTACCGGAATGCGTACCAGTTGTTCAATGATTGTACGTCCAACCAGACCTGCGTGGTATGCAGTACCACAAGCAATGATCTGAATGTTACGGATATTTTTAATTTGCTCTTCCGTCATGCTCAGCTCAGGAAGTTGAACTTTTTTGCCGTCTGTGTCAATGCGACCTAGCATTGTATCACGGTATGCTTTTGGTTGCTCATGAATTTCTTTCAGCATGAAGTGCTCGAATCCGCCTTTTTCTGCGGTTACAGCATCCCAATCGACACGAATCATTTCCCGAGAAATAAAGTTACCTTCAATCGTCATCAATTCGACAGCATCATGTGTCAGAACAGCCATTTCACCATCATTCAGAATGTACACATCACGTGTATGTTCCAGAATTGCCGGGATATCGGAACCAATGAAGTTCTCGCCTTCACCAATACCAATAATCAATGGACTAGCTTGACGTACAGCTACGAGTTTCTCAGGCTCATGCTCTGTCAAAACACCCAGTGCGAATGCGCCACGCAACAACGTGATCACTTTTTGCACTGTTTTAACGATATCACCATTGTATTCACGTGCAATAAGGTGAGAGATAACTTCAGTATCTGTCTCAGAAGTGAACGTTTGGCCTTGAGCCATCAATTCGTCCTTCAGCTCCAAGTAGTTCTCAATAATACCGTTATGCACAACAGAGAACTTCTGACTTACATCCGTGTGTGGATGGGAGTTCTCATCCGATGGTTTACCATGAGTTGCCCAACGCGTGTGTCCGATTCCGGCATTACCTACCAGTGGTGCACCATCCAGCTTAGCCTCAAGATTTGCAAGACGTCCAAGCGCTTTGGTGATTTGCAGACCTTCAGGTGTAAATACAGCAATACCCGCAGAGTCATAACCACGATACTCGAGCTTCTTCAGACCTTCGACCAATACCGATTGAGTGTTCTTATTACCAATATATCCAACAATACCGCACATAATTTAAGTTCCTCCGATTGTATATGAATACTGTGTCACGAAGAAAGACTCCTCGGCGCGGCATAGCGGAAAAATGAATGATTGCCTAACGGTTCATGAATACTCGCTACTTATTCAATTATCAATGATCAGAGCAGCCTCTTGCCGCTCCGCTGTCATCATAAGCTGTTATGAATGTTATAACTGCAATCATGAATGTACATCATTTTCCCGTGCGCGCACCCATAGTGCTCTTCGTGCACATTCATTTGTATTTTTATTTATATCCTGCACCCACCGACGCGTTGTGTGGACAGTCACCCATCCATTTTCCGCAAAATCCGGTTCACGGCTCTGATGCATCACCGGGAGGTCCCCGCCGAACAATCCGAACACCTCCACCTCGTCAGCTTGATTGCCGTTGATCCTGTTCATCCATTCTCTATGTTCAAATAGATATGGTGACACAAGATGCTTCCCGCGCAACTTCAAGCTCTGGCGCTTGTGTAACTGATACCTTACGATCCTCACTTTCTGTGTCTGAATGACGACTCCACTCATTATATGCAGGTCAGGTTCATTTTGCAATGGAGCAAAGTACCTGTAACAATTTCAGCATATTTACCCACATGCCAGACCAGTTAAACAGACCGATGGTCTCACCGGTCTAGGATGTGAGTTTATGAATGTATTACTCTATTTTATCACAATATGGACGATACTTAGGGACTATACGCTTAGATCCATATATTGATCAAAATACCCCAGTAATCGTATATCCGCTGTGACTTATACTAATTCTTTTTGCACGACATCAGCAATTTGCGCTACAAATTGTTCCAGCTCTACCTTATCCGGTCCTTCCGCCATGACACGAATCAATGACTCGGTACCTGAGGCACGAACGAGTACGCGGCCGTTATCGCCAAGTTGCTTCTCAACAACGGCAATAGCTTCGCCGATTGCAGTATTTCCTTCATATTTACTCTTATCCTGAACACGCACATTGACCAACACCTGTGGGTACTGAGTCATAAGTGATTTCAGTTCGCTAAGCTTTTTGCCAGATGCCTTAAGTGTGTCCACGAGTTGAATCGCAGTCAGCATGCCGTCTCCTGTTGTGTTGTAATCCAGGAAAATAACGTGACCAGACTGCTCTCCGCCCAGATTGTACCCACCGCGGCGCATCTCCTCCATTACATAACGGTCACCTACTGCTGTCTTAGCTGTTTTGAGTGCCAGTTTCTCTGTGGCTTTGTAGAATCCGATATTACTCATTACCGTGGATACAACAGTACTATCCTTCAGCTTGCCGGCACGGTTCATCGCATCCCCACAGATACACAGGATGAAGTCCCCATCCACTTCTGCACCTGTCTCATCAATCGCAATCAGTCGATCCGCATCACCGTCAAAAGCAAGACCAAGATCTGCCTTATGTTTGAGCACCTCTTGTTTCAAATGCTCTGGATGTGTAGAGCCACATTGCTCATTAATGTTCAGGCCATTAGGCTCAGCACCAATCGCAATGACTTCGGCACCTAGTTCGCTGAACAATTTTGGCGCCAGCTCATAGGCAGCTCCGTTCGCACAGTCTAGTACAACTTTGAGTCCTGAGAACGATTCATTAACGGTTGTTTTCAAGAAATCCAAATATCGGAATCTGGATTGCTCATCAACAGTCACTGTACCTAGACCGCCACCTACAGGACGTGGCAATTCGTCTGTCTCAGCATCCATTAATTCTTCGATTCGGTTCTCCGTCTCATCAGATAGCTTGAAGCCATCTCCGCCAAAGAATTTAATTCCGTTATCCTCAACCGGATTGTGAGAAGCAGAGATCATAACGCCAGCATCGGCCTTCAATACACGTGTAAGATATGCCACACCTGGAGTGGATACAACACCAATTCGAATGACATCCGCTCCAATGGATAACAGACCTGCCACAAGTGCGGATTCAAGCATAAGCCCCGAGATCCGAGTATCCATACCGATTACCACTTTAGGTCTTTCCACGCCACCTGCAAGCACGTAGCCTCCGCATCGTCCAATGCTATATGCAAGTTCTGCTGTTAATTCTTTATTAGCAACCCCTCTTACACCGTCTGTACCAAAATATTTCCCCATGATCTAACTCCTTTTATTCGCATCATATAAGAGCATAAAATGTAATAGAGGTTATTCAAAAAGTCCGCTTTTAATTACGAAGGATGCCTCGGCATCTACCTTTTTGAACACGCACTAATATTCAAATTGACGATTCGAATCACTATGGATTCGATCCACTACTGTTTGCGTTACTATTGCTATTCGTATTTCCCCGATTCGGTACGTTGCCTTGTTGATTCTGCTCCTGTGTTTCCGTATTCGATTCGGTTTCTTCCTCCTCAGGAACTGGCTCCGTATTACCGTTCTCCACTTCTGCAGGTGAAGGCTCCGGTCCCACTGTATCTTCATCCGTAGCATCCTCGCTAGGAGTAACTGTGGTTTCATCCGCATTTTCCGTAATTTTGACCGTGGCACTCAAATTATCGGAAGATTCATCGAGTTCAGCAAATCGTGGCAGATCGGCGGATACCTCAACCTCGTGATTGCCCACCGCTAAACCACGAAGATCTGCGGATAGCTTGATATCATCACTACTCAGACCTTCGAGCATACTTGAAGAACCCTTGAGCGTAATATTCAACCCGCCACTCTTGGGTGTAACCAATTCGCTTTCCAACCCGTTTCCGATCCCTGTGAGGGTGATGGGTACGTTTGGAAAGACTTTGGTCGTCTCTTCTTTTTCATCGTACGGTGCTACAGTTACCTTAAGCTGAATCGAACTAGGCTCGATTTTCTCAAAACCGGGAGGCGGCGTCAAGTCCAGGTTAACTGTCGATTCACCAGTCTGTTCAAACTGAGTGAGATCCAGGGTTAGTTGGTCGTAGGACTGGATACCCGCAAGCGCCTCCTCTGTACCATAAACCGAGACTTCTTTCACGTTAGGTTCTACCTTGGACAGAACCAATCCTTCCGGGAGCTGTCCCGAATATTTGATCCTCAAGGGCACAGTTGTATAGGGCTGATTAACCGGAATCCGCACTTCCACCGTTTCTGGTGAAACCACTGCATTATCGATTACCTTGCCTTCCGCATCATATGCCTGAAGCTTCACTTTTTTCTGAGTGATATCACCTTTCGCATCCTTCACGCTCACACTGCCCTGTACCTTCGCTACAGCCTCCAACTGTCCTTCGGGGAGAGTGACCTTAACTGCACCTGAAGGCTCAACCACAGGCGTCCCAGCGCTGTATCCAGCGGCAGGTTCTCCTTCGGGTACAATATTCACATTGAAGGATTTGGTGCCCAGCTTTTCAACATTCACGGTGACCATCGAAGGCTCCATGCTGACAACCTCGACGCCGGATGGCAGATCGGGTACCAGTGGCAAGGTGTTCGAACCATCCTTGACCTCGCTGAGATCTACAAGCACTTTGTAATCATCATTAGTGAATATTGATGTCAGCATAGAACGCTGTCCCTTGATCTCCAAACGAACTTCATCCGTGCTCAAGGACGTAAGTACATACGAATTGCTGTCTAGCCCATAAGGCTGCACAGGTACCGTACGCTCCACAATGCGACTCGTTGAACCTGTTGCAATGGTTGGCGTCGTTGGAACCTCATCGAGATGAATCATGAACCAGAGTAGCAAACTAACCGCTAGTGCAAGAATTTTCGCAAAGTTATTGTTATTGAACCATTTATCCATTGTTACGTCCCCCCTTCCGTTTCCAGAAGGTAGTCAAGCCATTCTTTTTGTTCAGATTGGATGTAGGGCGCAGCTCCTCGTACAGTTTGGCAATAAGTGATTCTTCCTTGATGTCACGCACCACTTGTCCATTCATCGCCAGCGATACTTGGCCAGTCTCCTCAGAGACAACTAAACATATCGCATCTGCAACCTCGGTAATACCGATTGCTGCACGGTGACGAGTGCCTAGTTCTTTGCTGATAAACGGATTCTCGGATAAAGGCAAATAACAGGCTGCCGCGGAGATCTGTTTACCCTGAATAATGACCGCACCATCATGTAATGGTGTATTCGGAATGAAAATATTAATCATCAGCTCCGAGCTGACGAGAGATTGCATTTGTATACCTGATTCGGTGTAGTCATTGAGACCGGTTTCCCGTTCAAATACAACGAGTGCACCGATTTTACGTCGTGACAAATAATTCACAGACTTAATAATTTCACCAATTAACACAGTTAATTCTTCATCACTCGCTGCGGCTGATCGTCCAAACAGCTTACCTCGACCCAATTGCTCCAGACCACGACGAAGCTCCGGCTGGAAGATAATAAACACCGCAACAACACCAAACGTAAACATCTGGTTCATCAGCCACTTGAGTGTGTACAGGTTTAGCCATGTGCTTAGAGCCCAGATCAGCACTAGGAACAGAATCCCTTTGAGAAGCTGAACCGCACGCGTACCCCGTACAAGCAGAATCAGTTTGTACATAATATAGGTAACAATCAATATATCGATAACGTCCTTAATGGACTCTTTCCACGTTAAGTCAGCAAAATAATTCATAAGCCAGCCCCCGCTATCCCCATTGATGAGTAAAACCCTGATCTCATATTAACCCATTAGGATTTTAAGTAATCCTTTATCTCTGCACTTTGCAATATTCCGTCTGTTCGCTTCAAGTATTGAAGTGAATAGTAAGAAGTGTCCTAATTCCACCAGCGTGCAGGTATATGCTACCCAAAGATCTAGATCTGGCTAATGGAGAGAAGTTCTTAGGACTTATGCAAATGCTTATCTATATGTAGTAGTATGTTCTCTTTAGTATCTAGGTTATAACGTTCACGTTCAGGTTGCAAGTTACGGGGTCACAAACTTTACATAAACCATGCAAATTCAACGAATACAGTTAATCCATATAAAAAAAGAGTACCCCATGCAATCTTGAGGTACCCTGCTTGGTATTGACCATTGAAGAATTCACCCTGTATTAGCGGTAAGCTACTTCGTTCACCATATTGGTTATTTTGTACCAGAACCAATCTAGCGCCTGATCGATACTTTTTACCTGACCAGAAATATGCGCTGTTGATGCCTGAAACAATTGTCCGTCGATAATCGTCAAATTGCCGTCTACGTCACCGTATACCTGGGCGGTTCCATTCTCTATAGTAAGATCGCCCGCAATTGACTTGCCTGCCGGAACAATAACCGTATTTCCTTCGATGACGATCTGATCCAGATTATTGCCTTTAACGACCATTTCGTTATTCTGATCCCAGAAACTCCAAGCACTAAAGAGCATCACGACCAAAAAGAAGGCTGCCGCCGTCAGCGCGGGATGTCCTTTGACCCATTTGAGCCAAAACTGCTGTTTCTTGGGCTGGGGCAGAGCGTTCATAATTCGATTGGTCAGCTCATCCGAGGCAGACGGTGAATAATGTTTCATGGCAAAAAGGAGCATTTCCGTCTGTTCTAACTCTTTAAAGCGCATGCGACACTCCGGACACGTCACAAGATGACCTTTCAGTTCAATCTTCTGTGCCGGGGACAACGACTCATCCAAACATTCATGCATTAAAGAGACGGCCGAGTTGCAATCCATATGAGAGCCAATCCTTTCTTCAATCACTTAGTCCTTGCATCTGTAAAAAGCATACATAAGACTTGCATACATTACATACGCATCCGTTTCGGATATGTTTCAAATAATTTCGCCCAAAATTTTAAATGAGCAATTACAGCTTATATTCTAATTTTTTCCTTAAAAAATCACGACCACGGTGCACACGTGTTTTGATCGTTGTTACGGGCATGCCCGTGACATCACTGATTTCCTGTAACGACAAGTCCTGTAAATATCTTAAAATCATCACTGATTTATATTTGGCAGGTAAACTGTCAATGGCCTCACGAATGAGTGTTTGCGTTTCTGACAGAAGCGCTTCGCTCTCAGGAGTACGATCATCACTTGGGAGCATCGCATAACCGTCAGATCCTTCCTGATCATTCAGCTCCGCATCCAAAGAGTAAGAAGGCTTCTTCCTACGTAACCGGTCAATACACAAGTTCGTCGCGATCCGGTAGATCCAGGTGGAAAACTTCTGATTCGGATCATATTTCTCCATATTTCGAAACACACGCAAAAACGTCTCCTGCACAACGTCTTCAGCCTCATGACGGTTGTTCAGCATCCGGTATGCCAAATGAAACAGTTTGTCCTTATATAATTCAACGATCTCTGCAAAGGCTCGCTGATCACCCTTAAGTACCAGCTTAAGTAGCCTGTTCTCTAAATTGTCCACCTCTAATTCCCCCAGACATGCTGATGGGTCTTCCGCCTTCTGATACCCGTCCACACTTGTGATTCACCAATCAAATCGTAAATCAACTTTGGTCAAAAATCAAGACTGTGCCACAAAATATCCGCCAAAAACAGTAAAAACGGGAACTCCAGTTGGAGTCCCGTCTTATCTCTCGCTGAAACTGATGAGAGAATGGTTTATTTTACTGTACAAACATCCGGCGCTCAAAACGAATAGCTCATTCCGAATATTCCTCTAACTTGCTATATCAGCCTGTGTTCCGGAGACCTGCAGCAATACCATTAATGGTAAGCAACACTTCGCGAAGCAACTCTGTGTCATCTTCGCCACGTTCACGCATATCTCTCAGTTCACTCAGAAGCTGTACTTGCATATAGGACAATGGATCCACATACGGGTTACGAAGCCTAATTGATTCTTGAATAACGGGTACGTCATTCAGGATCTCGGTTTCACCCGTAATCTTCAAGATAAGTTCTTTCGTAAGCTTAAATTCCGCTTCAATCTGGCCATAGATGCGATCCCGTGCTTCTTTGTTGGAGGTCATCGCAGAGTATTCCTTGGCAATGACAAGGTCTGCTTTGGCAACCGCCATTTGCACCGTATCAATCAATGTACGGAAGAATGGGAAGTTAGCATACATTTCTTTCAGAACAGCAAGGTTTTCCTCTTTATCCTGATAGAAGCTTTGTAATCCCGTTCCTGCCGCATACCATGCCGGGAGCAAGTAACGACTTTGAGTCCAAGCGAATACCCAAGGGATTGCTCGAAGATCCTCAAATTTATCGCTATTTTTCCGTTTGGATGGGCGTGAACCAATGTTAAGCTCACCCACCTCAGGCAGAGGTGTTGATTCCTTGAAGAAATTGAAGAAATCTGGATCACGGAAAATGAGATCTTGATATTTCGTGAGTGATACTTCAGAGATCTCTCTAATGATGTCATCCCACTGTTGCTCAGATACTGACTCTTGTGGTTCCAAACCGTTGAGTGCAGCTGTAAGTAGCGCTGAGGTCGCCTGCTCTAAACTGCGGTAAGCGATCCCTTGGAGGGAGTAACGTGATGAGATAACCTCACCCTGCTCCGTAATTTTAATACCGCCTCCAATGGTGTGTGGTGGCTGTGCCAGGATACTACGGTTGAGTGGCATACCTCCACGCCCCAGAGCACCTCCACGTCCATGGAAGAATTTCAGTTTGACGCCGTGTTCGTTACCCACTGCAGTAATTGCGTTCATCGCAACGCGCAACTCCCAGTTCGCAGTAACTACTCCGCCATCCTTATTACTGTCCGAGTAACCCAACATAATCTCATGCAGTTCATTTCGGGCACTTACGCTTGCGCGGTATACCGGAAGGTTGAACAACTTCTGCATGATCTCAGAAGCAGCATGAAGGTCATCGATCGTTTCAAACAAAGGAACTGCTTGAAGCGTAGATTCGATCTCTCCATTTTGTCCTTTACGGAACAAGCCTACTTCCTTAGCAAATACCATTACCTCGAGAAGATCACTTGCACCTTGGGTCATACTGATCAGGTAACTTGTGATACAGGTTGAACCGTACTCGTTCTGAGCTCGTTTAATTGTACGGAAGACATCCAGACATTCCTTCGTTCCCTCACTGTATTGGTGATAAGGAGAAGTCAGTGGTCGTGGATCCTCCAACAATCGAGCAAGCAAATCGATTTTGCCATCCTCTGTGAGGCGAGCATAATCTTCTACAATGTTCATTTTAGCCAAAATTTCTGACATTGCATTTTCATGCTCTTTACTATGTTGACGCACATCAAGTGCAGCGGTGTGGAAACCGAACAATTCAACTTGGCGAATCATTTTGCGAATGGTTGTGTCTGCAACATAGTCTGCGAAGTGATGACGCAGGCTGCGATCAATAATCATCAGATCATCAATCAAGTCCTGAGCGCCACTATAGCGGTCTGGCTGACCTACTTTATTTTCATCAAGCACATTGTTTAATTTAGCGATCATATAGGCAAGTTTGATACGATAAGGCTCTTTCTCGTTGCGCCAAATATCCACTTTCTTCAATGTGACACAGTTACGATCCTGCTCGATCGACTGCACCAGCTCATCGGAAACATGAATAATATTGGTGCTGAAGCTGAGATGTCCCATCAATTCAATCATAATCCGCTGATACTCACGCAATGCGAGCTTGCGCTGCATCAGAAGCGTTTGCCATGTTACCTCTGAAGTTACCGAAGGATTTCCGTCCCGGTCTCCACCAATCCAGGAACCGAAGCGCAAATACGTCGGCACATGCCAGTCATGGTCAGGGTAAAATTTGTTCAGGCAGCGTTCAAGCTCCTGATATACGTCCGGAAGTACGTGGAACAACGTTTCATGAAAGTAATACATCCCGTTCCGTACTTCATCCAGTACAGTCGGTTTACGGTCACGGAGTTCATCTGTTTGCCAGAGGGTAATAACCTCATTCAACAACTTCTCACGCAACTGCTCACGTTCACGCAACGTTAGCGTAGGATTATCAAGAAGCATGACATCTTCTGATATCCGTTTATGGATGTCCAGAATCACTCGGCGCATTGCCTCGGTTGGATGAGCAGTCATAACCAGTTCCAGTGACAATTCATCTAGAATCTCTTCTACTTCCTTATGAGACAACCCACGTTCTTTCAGATCCTGTACGGCTTTCTCAATGGATCCTGGCTGTACAGTATCTCCCGCAGAGCGTTCATAATCCCTTTTACGCCGGATCCGATGGTTTTGTTCAGCAATGTTAACTAATTGAAAATAAATTGCAAAAGCTCGAATAACCTGGTGGCGATTTTCCGAGTCTAATTCCTGGATCATCGTTTTGAACTCTGTATACAGTTCAGGCAAAAATTCTGCACGTAACGACTTGCTCGTTTCCCGAATCTTCTCAACGATATCGAGAAGCTCTGTGCCCCCTTGGTGGACTAGAACTTCTCCGAGTATGTTACCCAGGAACCGCACGTCTCTCCGAAGCAGGTTGTTCGATTGGCTTTTGCTGGCGGTTACCATAGTTTCAGTCATGCTTATCCTCCCATCTGATCGTTCGCATTCGTACACGAAAATTTGACACCTTCATAACATCATACAATAAAATGGTACGAAAATCTTTATTTTTCTACTAGTAAAAATGGGGATTAACCCCGATTTTGATCATAAAAACGCGCTTTATTATGCATTTCCTTGTTCTGCTTCATTTAATGGACAATAGCTACTGCATGATACCTTTTTCACGTACTTTCCTCATCACCCAAAACTAATACCTATACTTAAAAATTCATAAATATACAGCCTAGATGGTTGAGTGTTGGTACGGAATAAAAAGTATCGATACACTTACTATTGTTTGTATAAGCAAGATACTGCACAAAGAAACATGACCGGCAAAGCAAGCTTTTGTATACTTTATCACAGTGACGCAATAAATTCTAGATTTTTTTTAACTTTCCTCTCTGTGTTATATCTTGATATCACCTACAGACATCTATTCGAAGGAGCTGCTTCGAATAATTATTTGCGCCCAAACCCATGCTCTATCTTAACTTATCCAAATCCCCATTAAAAAATTGGTTTTTATTAACGTATGAAATTACTACATAATGAAGGGCTTCCTTTGGGGATATTAAACACGCAGCACATCACTGAAGGGAGGATACATTATCATGAAAAAAGTTTGCACAATCGTTGCTTCTGTTGCATTGGCGGTATCACTTGCGGGATCCGCTTCTGCTCATACCACAACAAATAGTATGAACCACACGGAGAAGCAAATTACGGAGTACGAGAATAGCAACTACAGAAACAACAATTACACGAATCCCAATGCTTACAACGTACGCAATGGGGATTACCGTACCAACAGTATTCGTACGAATGCTGCAACAACAGACCGTGACAGAGGGATGGACTGGGGTTGGCTAGGTCTCCTTGGACTTCTAGGGTTGGCAGGCATGCGTAAAAGAGCAACAGACCACGATCACCGTTAAAATACGTGGCTCAATACAGTGTTAGCGCTGTACACGGTCTAGGCCATTCATCTTCATGAGCGAATGCTCAAAAGTGTTACGACTGCTGCATCCACTTTAACGAGATGAATGAGACAAAAGCCCTTCTCTTATGAGAGGGCTTCTGTCTGTTATAGCTAATTCATAATGCCATATTGAAATACTTAAGATGCTAAAAAGGAGGCCATTAGGTAGACCCGGGTTAAACATAAGGTAACTCCTAATAAAACTAATGTACTGAAAACAAAAAAGTCCTGCAAATGCAGGACTTTTCATCAAAATATAAGCGGGTGATGGGAATCGAACCCACGCTATTAGCTTGGAAGGCTAAAGTTCTACCATTGAACTACACCCGCATACGATAAAATCGGGATGACACGATTTGAACATGCGACCCCCTGGTCCCAAACCAGGTGCTCTACCAAGCTGAGCTACATCCCGATATAAAAAAAAATAATGGCGCGCCCTGAGAGATTCGAACTCCCGGCCTTTTGATTCGTAGTCAAACGCTCTATCCAGCTGAGCTAAGGGCGCAAATATGGAGCGGAAGACGGGAATCGAACCCGCGACCCTCGCCTTGGCAAGGCGATGCTCTACCGCTGAGCCACTTCCGCAAATAAAGGATGCGCGTGGAGGGACTTGAACCCCCACGTCAAAGACGCTAGATCCTAAGTCTAGTGCGTCTGCCAATTCCGCCACACGCGCATATAATGGTGAGTCATGAAGGGCTCGAACCTTCGACACCCTGATTAAAAGTCAGGTGCTCTACCAACTGAGCTAATGACTCAAAATAAAATGGCTGGGGATATAGGATTTGAACCTATGCATGACGGAGTCAAAGTCCGTTGCCTTACCGCTTGGCTAATCCCCAATAATTAAATGGTGGAGGCTGAGGGGATCGAACCCCCGACCCTCTGCTTGTAAGGCAGATGCTCTCCCAGCTGAGCTAAGCCTCCATCTATATGACCCGTAGGGGATTCGAACCCCTGTTACCTCCGTGAAAGGGAGGTGTCTTAACCCCTTGACCAACGGGCCTCACTTACCAAAGCTCTCAACCGGGATCGAACCGGTGACCTCATCCTTACCATGGATGCACTCTACCTACTGAGCTATGAGAGCAAATGGCTCCCCGAACAGGGCTCGAACCTGTGACAACTCGATTAACAGTCGAGTGCTCTACCAACTGAGCTATCAGGGAATGTTATGCATTTGCATGAGCAAATGCAATTCATCGTACAAATCCACATGCAGAGCCTGTTTCTATGTATGATGAAAGAGTTCGCTTGGCGGCGTCCTACTCTCCCAGGACCCTGCGGTCCAAGTACCATCGGCGCTAGAGGGCTTAACGGTCGTGTTCGGGATGGGTACGTGTGGAACCCCTCAGCCATCGCCACCAAACGCGTAGCTTACATCTCAGAGTGTTGTTCTCTGAAAACTAGATTCGAAACGAAAGTCTGCGATTTAGAACTTGCAATTGGATAAGCCCTCGACCGATTAGTACTGGTCAGCTCCATGCATTACTGCACTTCCACCCCCAGCCTATCTACCTCGTCGTCTTCAAGGGGTCTTACATACTGGGAAATCTCATCTTGAGGGGGG